>CAVXBM010000026.1:0-30722 GCA_963759965.1 uncultured Actinomycetota bacterium | reverse complement strand
GATGCCCATGAGCTCGCTGATGCCCTCACGCGGGGAGTGCGAGCCACCTCCCACCGGGCCGTCGGCATCGAAGGCCCCGAGCATCCGGAGCAGGCCGGTCGCCACCCTCTCCCTGAGCACCGCCGGAGCACTGGCTTCTGCGACGACGTCGGTCTCGCCGAACGCGGCACCCACGGCGCCGTGCACCGTGGCGACGTCGGGGTGCTCGGAGGTCAGCAGCTCGATCCGGATGCCGGGCGGGACGGTGGCCGACTGCTCGCGATCACCGAGCACCATGAGCGGGTAGTCGCCGGGCTCGATGCCGGCCGCGGCGATCACCGCCCCCAGGTCCGGAGCGTTCTCGACGACCCACTCGAACGCCTCCGCGACGCCGAGCTCCCGCTGGCGTGCGCGCACGGCCTGCACGTCCTCGACGGTGGCCCCACCGGCGTACCCCAGGCGTGGACGGGCGTAGTACGCCCACCCGGCGGGGTCGCGGGCGACGAAGAGGGTGAAGGGTCCGATCTCCTCGGTGGTGGCGAAGGCGCGCGGCACCTCGTCGTAGTAGCGCTCGAGATCCTGGAGCAGGTTGTCGGTCACGAGACCCTTCTACCGGATCTGCCAGAGTGAGGGCCATGAGCGCACCCCTGGTCTCCGAGCGGATCGGCCAGCTCGTCCTGGGTGACGACCGCCTGGAGTACACCGAGTTCGGCGGCGGGGACCGGTGGGTGGTGCTGCTCCACGGCCAGCTGATGCCGCGCACGATGCACGACCGGCTCGCCCGTGTCCTGGCGTCCGAGGGCCTGCACGTCGTGACGCTCGACCTTCTCGGTCACGGGCGCTCCGACCGTCCCGAGGACCCACGCGGCTACTCGATGTCCGCCTTCGCCGAGCAGGTGGTGGGACTCCTCGACCACCTGGGAGCCGAGCAGGCCGTCATCGGCGGCACGTCGCTGGGCGCCAACGTCAGCCTCGAGGTCGCCGACCTCGCCCCCGAGCGGGTGCGCGGGCTCGTGCTCGAGATGCCGGTCCTCGACAACGCGGTGGAGGCGGGCATCCTGGCGTTCGCCCCGTTGCTGTTCCTGGCCAGGTTCGCGCCGTGGACGATCTCCACGGTGGCCGCCGCGACCCGGCTGGTGCCGCGCGGTCCGGCGCCGCACTGGGTGGGCGTCGCCCTGGACACCCTCGACCAGCGGCCCCGACCCATGGCCGCGACGGTGCACGGCCTGTTCTTCGGGCGGGTCGCGCCGTCGAGCAAGGCCCGGGCGCGGATCCAGGCGCCGGCCCTGGTCATCGGACACCCGCACGACCCGATCCACGTGGCCGCCGACGCGCTGATGGTCGCCGAGGAGCTGCCGAACGCGCACCACGTCGCGGCCACCAGCATCCTGGAGTGGCGCCGACGCCCCGAGCGCCTGGACGGCGAGGCCATCGCGTTCGCGGTCGACGTGTGGGACGAGCCGGGCAGGGCGCGCGCCGCAGGCCCTCCCGCCACCTCCTGACAGGCAGAATGGGCAGGTGCCGCTCTACCGCGACGAGGCGATCGTCCTGCGCACCCAGAAGCTGGGCGAGGCCGACCGCATCGTCACCCTCCTGACCCGGTCCCACGGCCGGGTCCGTGCCGTGGCGAAGGGCGTACGCCGCACCACGTCGAGGTTCGGGGCGCGGCTCGAACCGTTCAGCCACGTCGACCTCCAGCTCGCGGAGGCACGTTCCCTCGACGTGGTGACCCAGGTCGAGACGTTGCAGCCGTTCGCGGGGCGGATGGGCGGCGACTACGCCGCGTACACCGCCGGCACCGTGATGCTGGAGACCGCCGAGCGGCTGGTGACCGAGGAGAGGGAGCCTGCCCTCCAGCAGTACCTCCTGCTCGTCGGTGCGCTCCGTGCCATGTGCGAGAGCGGCCGGCCACCGGCGCAGGTGCTCGACGCCTTCCTGCTGCGCTCGCTCGCCGTCGCCGGCTGGGCACCGTCGTTCGACGAGTGCACCCGGTGCGGGGCCCCGGGTCCGCACGTCGCGTTCAACCCCTCGGCCGGCGGGATGCTCTGTCCCGTCTGCCGCCTCCCCGGCTCGGCGCGCCCGGCGGCCGAGACCGTCGCCGCGCTCGCCGCACTGCTCTCCGGCGACTGGGACGTCGTGCTCGCGACCGACGCTCGTCACCTCCGTGAGGCGAGCACCCTGGTGGCGGCGTACCTCGCCTGGCACCTGGAGCGCGGGCTGAAGTCGCTCACGCACCTCCAGCGCTGACGCTCACCCCGCGTGCTGCGGCTCGTTGGCGTGGCGTTGGACCATCTCGTCGATGGAGAGGTTGAAGCCCTCGAGCAGGCGTCCGAAGGTGGCCAGGTCGTCGTCGGACCACTGGGCCAGGGCCTCCTGGAGCCGGGCTCGTCGCCGGTCGCGGCTCTCGGCCAGCACGGTGGCGCCCTCGGGTGTGAGGTCCACGATCGAGGCCCGCCGGTCGCTCGGGTCGCTCTGGCGCATGACCATCGCGGCGGCCTCGAGGGCCTGCACCTGACGGGTGATCGTGGACGGGTCGAGGCCGAAGGCCTGGGCGAGCGAGCCGACGCGCTGCGGACCCTCGTCGGCCAGCCAGCACAGGATGCCGTAGGCCGAGCGATCCAGGTCGACCTCGCCCGCGGTCGTGCGGAAGTGGATCCGCTGCGTGCGTCGCAGCAGGATGGTCAGCTGCTGCTCGATCTGCGTGGTCTGCAAAGCCCGTCCCCTCGCACTCACCGGCGTTCGGGCATTCTAGACGCGCATCGTGAGAGCGCACTGAGAGACCTGCCTGGTGGGAAGCGCCAGGTGGACGAGCAACGCGAGCGCGGAGGTGGGATGGACCGGGTCCGCAGGGGACGGGGGAGGGCGCAGCCGCGTCCGACCCCCGTACGAGCGCCGACGCCGCACCCGTCCGGAGCGCGACCGCCCGAGGTGCCGGCCGACCTGGTGCCGCGCCACGTCGCGATCGTGATGGACGGCAACGGCCGCTGGGCGAAGGAGCGCGGGCTGCCCCGCACGGCAGGTCACGAGCGAGGGGAGCACTCGCTCTTCGACGTCGTCGAGGGCGCCATCGAGATCGGGGTGAAAGCGGTCTCGGCGTACGCGTTCTCCACGGAGAACTGGTCCCGCTCGCCGGAGGAGGTCCGCTTCCTCATGGGCTTCAACCGCGACGTGATCCGCCGTCGGCGAGACGAGATGCACGAGCTGGGCGTGCGGGTCCGGTGGGCGGGGCGGGCGCCGCGGCTGTGGCGCTCGGTGATCAAGGAGCTCCAGGTCGCCGAGGAGATGACCCGCGACAACGACGTGCTGACGTTGACGATGTGCGTGAACTACGGCGGCCGCGCGGAGATCGCCGACGCGGCGCGCGGGCTCGCGCAGGACGTGGCCGCGGGCAAGGTCAAGGCGGACCGGGTCGACGAGAAGACGTTCGCCCGTTACCTCTACGTGCCGGAGCTCGCCGACGCGGACCTCGTGTGGCGCACGTCGGGGGAGCAGCGGCTGTCGAACTTCATGCTCTGGCAGGCGGCGTACTCCGAGATGGTGTTCACCGACGTCCTGTGGCCGGACGTCGACCGCCGGCACCTCTGGCAGGCCATCGACACCTACGCCCGTCGCGATCGTCGGTACGGCGGTGCGGAGCCGCCGTCCCTGTGACAGGTGAGGGGTCGTCGGGGCCGTCGTCACGGCTGGCCCCGACGACCCTCGGGGGCGGGGTCAGAGGGAGGAGATGCCCTCGCCGGTGCCGTCGTCGTGCACCGCGGGGGAGGCCTGGTGGATCCGGTGGCCCTCCACGTCGTCCTCGTCCTCGGCGGTCGCCGGGCGCATGCGGTGGCCCTCGACGGAGTCGTCGTCCGTCGTGGCCTGGTGGATGCGGTGGCCCTCGACGTCGTCGGCGTCGTACTCGCTCGGGATGCGGTCCTCGTCCATGTGTCCTCCTGAGACAGGCCGGCCCGATCGGTCCGGCACGGTCATCCTCGCCCCGACGACGCGCCCCGGTCTGTCGGCCGCCTGACACAAGCGGCAGGACGAAGGTCGCGTCCTGGGTCAGGCGTCGTCGGCGAGGGCGGCGCGCGTGAGGCGCTGTGAGGGGTGCGTCCGGCTGAGGCGGAGGGACGCGCCGTCGAGGAAGGCCGCCGACGGCCCCTCCTGGGTGAGCGCGGCCAGGAACGCCGAGCCGTCGATGCGGAGCAGCTGCCCAGGTCCGGACGAGACGACGGTCGCGGTGCGGGGGATCTGCTCGAGCAGGCCGATCTCACCGAAGTAGCTGCCCGGTCCCATCGCCGTGAGCTCGAGGGTGGACCCGTCGTCGCCTCGCGCGGACGCCGTGAACGTGCCGTCCACGATGACGTAGAAGCTGTCGGCCGGGTCGCCCTGGCTCACGACCACCTGGCCGTCTGTCGTCCCCATGGCCCCGGCGTCGCCGGCGAGCTGCTCGAGGGCACCCTCGGAGACGGCGCCGAAGATGCCGCACCGGCGAAGCAGGTCGGTCTTGGGTCGGAGGGCGTTGCGGCGGGCGACCGCCTCGCCGTCCATGCGCTGGAGCCACGGAAGACCCAGCAGGCAGAGGACCGGGATGCCGAGGCCGCTGGCCCACAGCACCGCGTCGAGACCGACGGCGTCGAGCGCGAGGGGGACGAGGGCCGAGCCGATCACGATCGCGAGCAGGCAGAGGCCGTCGAAGGCACCGAAGACCCGGCCCAGCCGGTCCGAGGGGATCGACCGCTGGAGCGCCGTGATGGCGAGCACGTCGACGACGAGGGTGCTCGCGCCCCGGACGACCTGTGCGACGAACGCGACGGCCGGCTGGTCGACGAAGAGGAAGAGAAGGGTGGGCAGGCAGTAGCCCATCATCCCGAGGAGGATCACCGTGCCCAGCCGAGGCAGGCGCTCGAGGCGGGTCACGAGTCCGGCGGCGGCGACGCCGCCGATGCCGAGACCGGTGAGGAGGTACCCGTAGCCCTCGGACCCCGTGCCGAGCACGTCCTCGGACACCACCACGAACAGGACGCTGTCTATGCCGAACACGAACGTGGCGATGACGCTGAACGCCACCAGGGTGGCGACCGACGACGACTCGGTGATCGTGCGGAGGCCCACCAGCATCTGCTTGACCGGGCCCACCTCGCCGCCCTCGGTCACGTCGACCGGGGTGCTGCGCACGGAGATCCTGGCGGTCAGCAGGGCGGAGACGAGGTAGGTGCCGGCGTTGACGAGGACCGTCGTGCTCTCCGACGCGACGAGGAGCAGCAGCGCCCCCAGCGCCGGCCCGGCGATCACGCAGATGTTGTCGATGGCGTTGCGGAGAGCGTTCGCTCCACCGAGGGCCTTCTCCGGGACGAGCTGAGGAGTCAGCGCTGCTGCGGCCGGGGAGTAGACCGTGCTCACCGTGGTGGTGGCCGCGGCGGTGAGCACCACCCAGGCGGGGTGCGCCCCGACCGCCATCTCCACGGCGAGCGCGACCATGAGTGCGACGTTGAGCAGGTCGGTCAGCACCATGAGCCGGACGCGTTCGAAGCGCTCGGCGATCACGCCGCCGTAGGCGCTCATGACGAGCGACGGCACGAACCGGCCCGTCGTCGCTGCGGCGACCCAGCCGGGCGAGTGCGTGGTGTCGATCAGCCAGACGACCAGGGCGACGTTGTAGGCCCAGCTCCCGATCGACGACGTGGTGAACGCGCCGGTGAAGTAGGCGTAGTCGCGGTGCTTGAGGGCAGCGAGCATCCCCGAGGACTCCGCGCTCACACCAGGCCACCCTTGCGCCGCAGCGCCTCGATGTCCTTGATCACGACCCGGCCCCGGCCCAGCTCGATGATGCCTTCGTCGCCGAGGCGCTGGAGGATCTGGTTGACGGTCGGTCGGGTCCCGCCGACCAGGTCCGCGAGCTGCTCCTGGGTCAGCGGCACCACCGGGGTGTGCCCCGCCTCGGCGTACGACCGTCCGAGCTGGGAGAGCGAGCGGTAGAGCCGCCTGTCGAGCGGGAGGTACATCGTCTCGAGCAGCCGGTTGCTCAGCTCCTTGACGCGCTCGGCGAGCAGGTCGACGAGCAGGCCCTGCACGGCGGGGTGCTGCTGGCAGAGGTCCTGGAACGCGTGCGCGGTCAGCACGCGGGTGGTGGCGTTCTCGAGCGCGGTCACGCTGGCCGAGCGTCGCCCGCCGTGGGGAAGCAGTGCCAGCTCCCCGACGTGGTCGCCGGGGCCGAGGACGTTGAGGCTCGCGCGCTCGCCGTCCGGGGTGGCCACCTGCACGACGAGCCGACCGGAGACCAGCAGGTGCATCGCGTCCGCGGGATCGCCCTCGTGGAAGACGACCTCGCCCTTGTCGAAGCTGCGTTCGCGTGCCGCCTGCAGCACGGCGTCGCGCTCTTGCGGGGCCAAGGGGCGCAGCAGCGGCCAGTCCATTCCCGGAGGTCTACCACAGGTGTGACCTGGCACACTCCCGTGACATGACGACTGACCCTCCGCAGCCCTCGGACCAGCCCTCGGACCAGGCCCCGGACCAGGCCGCGCAGACGGCCGCGCTCGTGGCCCGGCTCGGCGACGCCCTCGGGTCCGCGGTCGCTCCCAGCACCGGTCCGGCTCTGCTGCACGAGGTCGTGGCCCAGGTGCGGACGGTCTTCGGCGCGGCAGCGTGCTCGTTCGCCCAGGTCGAGCCGGACGGCGCGTCGTTGCGCTTCGTGGCGGCGGACGGCGCGGGCGCTTCCGAGATCCTCGGGGTCACGCTGCCGATCAGCCGGGGCATCGCCGGCTGGGTCACGATGTCGGGCGAGCCGCTGCGCATCGCCAACGTCGCGACCGACAGCCGCTTCGCCCGCGACGTCGCGGAGTCGACGCACTACGTCCCGAACGACATCCTCGCCGCCCCGGTCGTCGACGACAGCGGCGAGACGGTGGGCGTCGTCGAGGTCCTCGACCCGACGGTCCTGGCGGGCGACGGCACGCAGGACCTGGTGGTGCTGGGGCTGGTCGGGCGGATGCTGGGCACCGTGGTCCGGCTGTCCTCGTTGTACGACGGTCTCGGGACCGGCCTGCTCCGCACCCTCGTCGACCCCGACGACTCCGGAGCCTTCGACGCGGCCCTCGACGGCATCGCGGGTGAGGACGACTCCCTGGGCGAGCTGGCCGAGGCCTTCCGCTCCGTGGCGGCGGCCGGCCCGCGCGCCGCTCGCCTGGCCCGGCAGATCCTGCGCGACGTGGCCGCCTACGCGGCCGGTGGGCGTCGATGACCCTTCCCGAGTGGTCGGCTGCCTTCGCCGGCACCGGGCCGGACCACGTCATCGGCCTGCCGATCCCCGCCCCGTCCCGGGAGTGGGCGTGGGGCGGCTCGACCGGAGCCGGGGTGAAGGTCGCGGTCGTCGACAGCGGGATCGACGCCGAGCACCCGCTCGTCGGCGGCATCGCCGGCGCGGTGGCCGTGGAGCTCGACGCCGAGGCGCCCCACGGCGTGCGCTTCGTCGACGGTCCGCACACCGACGTGGTCGGCCACGGGACGGCCTGCGCCGCGATCATCCGCTCGCTGGCGCCGGATGCGGAGATCTACAGCGTCCGCGTGCTCGGCGCCAACATGAAGGGCCGTGGCACGGCGTTCTACGCCGGCATCGAGTGGGCCCTCGACCACGGCATCCACGTCGTCAACATGAGCCTGTCCAGCAAGAGCGACCAGTGGTTCGCCCCGCTGCACGAGATCGCAGACGACGCCTACTTCCAGAACACGATGCTGGTCTGTGCCGCCAACAACATGCCGGGCCCGACGTACCCGTCGCAGTTCGCGTCGGTCTTCTCCGTCGCAGCGCGGCCCACCGACGACCCGGAGGCACTGGCCTACAACCCGTCGCCCCCGGTGGAGTTCGGTGCTCGCGGCCTCGACGTCGAGGTCGCCTGGTCCGAAGGATCCACGATCACCGCGAGCGGCAACTCGTTCGCGACGCCCCACGTGGCCGGTCTCATCGCCCGGATCCTGGGCAAGCACCCGCACCTGACGCCGTTCCAGGTCAAGGCGGTGCTGCACGCGGTGTCCGACAACGCCACCTGACGCCGCGGACGGGACCCGCTCCCTGCTCACAGGGAGGGCCGGGCCGGCCACCCAGGGCCGACCCGGCCTCTCGTATCCCCGCTACCCCCGGTTCTTCAGGTCAGGGGCCGCCGACCTTGAGGCGGTGGGCCTCGACGTCGTCGTCGCCGTCGTCGTCGGCAACCGCGACGCGCATGCGGTGACCCTCGACCTCGTCGGTGTCGTCGTCCTCGAGGGCGACACGCATGCGGTGCGCCTCGACGTCCTCGTTCTGCTCGTCCTCGACCGCGACGCGCATGCGGTGGGCTTCGACGTCCTCGTCCTCGCGGGGCAGGTTCTCCTGGTCGTTCATGTCGACCTCCCTTGTGTGTGTCCCCGAGCCGTTCGAAGACGAGAGGATCGTAGGCAGCCTCGGGTCCTCGTCACTGTCCGCTGCCTGACACAAGGTGCCGGATCGGCGAAGACAGGCCTTCGGTCCCGAAACCGACACTGCCCTCAGCGGCAGGTCGCGCAGACCCCGAAGACCTCGAGCGTGTGGCTCACGTCGGCGAAGTCGTGCTCGGCCGCGACCGACGTCGCCCAGCGCTCGACCGTGGGTCCCTCGACCTCGACGGTGCGCCCGCAGACGCGGCAGACCAGGTGGTGGTGGTGCGTGGTGGAGCAGCGTCGGTAGCGTGCCTCGCCGTCCTCGGACCGCAGGACGTCGACCTCGTCGCTGTCGACCATCGCCTGGAGGGTGCGGTAGACGGTCGAGAGGCCGACGTGCTCCCCGCTGTGGCGCAGCAGGTCGTGGATCTCCTGCGCGGACCGGAAGTCGTCGAGGTCCTGGAGGCAGGCGGCGACCGCACGCCGCTGCCGCGTGGTCCGACCCCCGCTGGTGGGCTCAGTGCTCGTCATAGTGCTCTCCGTGCGGGGCGTGCCGGTGGCCGTCGTGGACGTAGTCGACGTGGTCGCCGTGGGGGATCGCGGGGTGGCCGCAGTCGGGTCCGTGCACGTGCCCGTGCTCCTCCGGTACGGCGGTGTGGGGGTCGTCGACGGCGAAGGGGTCGTGCTCCTCCTCGAAGGGGGCGCCGGCGAGCCGTCGTTGCCGGAGCCAGAGGCCGACCGGGAAGGACAGCCCGAAGCCGAGGATGGCCAGCAGCACGATCGTGGCCCCCGGCGCGACCGGGGCCTCGACCGAGATGAGCAGGCCGCCGACCGAGGCGAGGGTGCCGACCGTCATCGCGCTGAACAGCGTCGAGCGGAAGGTGCGCGCGAACTGCTGGGCGGTCGCCACCGGGACGACCATGAGCGCACTGACGAGAAGGAGGCCGACAGTCCGCATCGCCACGGTCACGGTGACGGCGGCGAGCACGGAGACGAGCAGGTTGTAGGCCCGGACCTGGAGGCCGGCGACCCGGGCGAACTCCGGGTCGTGGGTGACCGCGAACAGTTGCGGGGACAGGCCGATGGTGACGGCGACCACGACGACGGCCAGGGCGGTGGTCACCACCAGGTCGGTCGTGTCGACGGTGGTGATCGAGCCGAACAGGTAGCGGTTGAGCGTCGTCGCGCTCTGGCCGGCCAGCCCGGTGAGCAGGACACCACCGGCGATGCCGCCGTAGAACAGCACCGCGAGCGCCACGTCGCCGCTGGCGCTGCCCCGCAGCCGGATCAGCTCGATCGCGACGGCGGCAAGCACGGCCACGACCACGGCGGTGAACGTCGGCGAGGTGTGGGTCATCAGGCCGACGGCGACGCCGGTCACCGCCACGTGGCCGATGCCGTCGCCCATGAGGGCCTGCCGGCGCTGCACGAGGTAGGTGCCGACGGCCGGGGCGGCCAGGCCGGTCACCAGCGCGGCGAAGAGCGCACGTTGCACGAAGTCGACGGCGAGGAGGCTCACGTCCCACCTCCGGGCGCGCGGTCGAAGGGACCTTCGAGGTCGGGCCGGTGGTCGTGCGGGCCGACCACGGGAGGGTGGTGGTGGGCGTGCGCGTGCGGGACGTCGTGGAAGGACGGCAGCGGTGCACCGTCGTACACCTTGCGGCCGTCGCGCAGGACGACCGTCCGGTCGACCAGGGGGTCGAGAGGCCCGAGCTCGTGGGCGACCATCACGACCGCGGTGCCGGCGCCGACCAGCCGGCCGAGCAGCTCGGCGAGCGCCTGCTGGGTGGTCAGGTCGACGCCGGCGGTCGGCTCGTCGAGGACGAGCAGGTCGGGCTCGCCGGCCAGCGCCCGCGCGATGAGCACCCGCTGGTGCTGGCCGCCGGACAGCTGGGACACCCGGTCGCCGGCGCGGTCGGTGAGGTCGACGGCCGCGAGCGCGCGCTGCACGGCCTCCTTGTCGCTGCGCCGCATCGGCACCAGCGGACGGCGTCTCGCGAGGCGACCCGAGGCGACGACCTCCCGCACGGACGCCGGCACCCCGCCGGTGGTGGAGGTGCGCTGCGGGACGAAGCCGACCCTGCGCCAGTCGGAGAAGGCGTCGACCGGGGTGCCGAACAACGCCGTGGTGCCGCGACGGAGCGGAACCAGGCCGAGCACGGAGCGGACCAGCGTGGACTTGCCGGAGCCGTTGGCACCGAGCACGGCGACCATCTCGCCGGCACCGACCACCAGGTCGACGCCGCGCAGCACCGGTCGGCCGCCCAGCTCGACGCTGGCGCCCCGGGACTCGATCACGGTCGTGGTGCTCACGTGCAGTCGTCGGCCTTCCTCAGCGCTGCCAGGTTCTCCCGCATGAGGGAGAGGTAGTCCTCGCCGGCAGTCTCGTCGCTCAGGCCCTCGACCGGGTCGAGCACCGCAACGTCGATCCCGAGCTCGTCCGCGAGGGTGTCGGCCAGCTCCGGGGACCCGAGCCGCTCCGCGAACACGGTGGTGATGCCCTCCCTCTCCGCGAGGTCGCGCAGCTCGAGCAGGTGCTGGGGTGACGGCTCCGCGTCCGGGCTCAGGCCGTTGACCGCCTCCATCTGCAGGCCGTAGCGCGCGCCGAGGTAGTCGAAGGCCTCGTGGCTCACCACCACCGTGGTGATCCGGCAGTCGGCCAGGCCCTTCTCGAACTCGTCGTCGAGAGTGGCCAGCTTCGCCTGGAGGGCGCGGGCGCGCTGCTGGTAGGCGTCCGCGTGGGCGGGGTCGGCCTTGCCGAGGGCCTCACCGACCTCGCCGGCCACGCTCCCGAGGCGGGTCGGGTCGAGCCAGAAGTGCGGGTCGTCGCCCATCCGACGTGCGGTGTCGGACACCTCGAGCTGCTGGTCCTGGTCGAGGTCGGCCGCCACCTCGTCGACGGCGGGGGAGAGGCCGGTCTCGTAGACCACGAGGTCGGCGTCGGTGAGGTCGGCGGTCTGCTGCACGGTCAGCTCGGCGTCGTGCGGCTCCACGCCGGGCTTGACCACGTCGACCACGGTGGCGTCGTCGCCGGCGACCTGCTCCACCGTCCAGGCCAGGGGGTACGACGCGGTGGCGACCGTGAAGCCGGCGTCGTCGTCGCTCGCGCAGGCCGAGAGCGTGCCCGCGGCGAGCGCGAGCACGGCGGCGGGGACCGCGAGCGACTTCATGGGAATGATTCTCAATTCAAATGAGAATCATTGTCAACTCGTCAGGGTGCCAGACCGGTGGCGGACTCCAGGGCGACGGCGGTGTGCGCGGGGTGCGAGAGGAACGGCGAGTGGTCTCCGGGGACGACCAGCGGGTCGATGCCGAGCCGGCGGGGCAGGACGTCCTGCTGGAACGCGAGGGTGACCGCGGCGTCGTTGGAGGCGGCGACCGCGGCGATCGGGACCTCGGGCCACTCGCGCAGCGGGTAGGGCCGGTCCCAGAGCGAGCGGGCGTCGAGCGAGGTCAGCAGGGAGAACGCCCAGGCGACGTCGGCCGACGTGCACTCGGCGTAGAAGGCCGACTCGGCGGCCTCCCGCGAGGGCCAGCGCGTGGACCCGTCCGGCTCCTCGAAGGTGGTGTAGATCCCGGGCCGTCCCATCTCCGGTGCGTCGTCCCAGGGCATGCCCGCGAGGTTCGGCACGATCCCGCAGAGCATGACCACGGCGCGTGCCTCAGGCCGCAGGAACGGCACGAGCGGGACCACGCAGGCCGCCAGCGAGTGGCCGACCAGGACGAACTCCTCGTCGGGGCAGGCCGCCGCGAGGGCCTCGGCGTGGTCGGTGAAGGCCAGGTCGCCGTCGTCCCAGGCCACGTCGACCGCCGTCGCACGGTGGCCGCGTGAGGTGAGCTCGGGGACCAGGCGCTCCCAGCACCAGCTGCCGTGCCAGGCGCCGTGCACGAGGACGAAGTGGGTCACGGGGATCACCGTAGGGGTTCGAGGTGTGGAATGGGGTCGTGCTGGTCCTCCACCGCTTCCGCGTCGCCGAGCCGCTCGCCGCCGCCTTCCGGGCCGAGATCGACGGCGCCCTGGCCGTCCTCGCCGAGCGACCCGGCTTCGAGTCCGGCGCCGTCGGGCGCAACGTGGACGACCCGGAGCTCTGGGTCCTGGAGACACGGTGGGCCGGTCCCGGTGCCTACCGGCGGGCCCTCTCGGCGTACGAGGTGAAGGTCCACGCGTGGGCCGTCCTCGGCCGCGCCATCGACGAGGCGTCGGCGTACGAAGTGCTCGAGACGGGCCAGGAGCCCAACCAGGCAAGGCCTCGTGGGACCGGCGCCACCAGCGGCGGCTAGCATTGACCCTTCGCCGTCAGCCAGCCGGCGGAAGCCATCCCAGGAGCTGTGAGTGACCACCAAGCCCAAGCCCGGTGCCACTGTCGACAACGTCGTGAGCCTCGCCAAGCGACGCGGTTTCGTCTACCCGTGCGGCGAGATCTACGGCGGCACGAGGTCCGCCTGGGACTACGGCCCGCTCGGGGTCGAGCTCAAGGAGAACATCAAGCGCCAGTGGTGGCGCTCGACGGTGCAGTCCCGCGAGGACGTCGTCGGCCTCGACTCGAGCGTGATCCTCCCGCGCCAGACGTGGGAGGCGAGCGGTCACGTCGACACGTTCTCCGACCCGCTGACCGAGTGCCAGTCGTGCCACAAGCGCTTCCGTGCCGACCACCTCCAGGAGGCGGTCTTCGAGAAGAAGCCCGGCGACGCCGCGACGCCGGACGACATCGACCTGGCGACGATCGCGTGCCCGCACTGCGGCACCCGGGGTGCCTGGACCGAGCCGCGACAGTTCTCCGGCCTGCTCAAGACCTACCTCGGCGTGCTCGAGGACGAGTCGGGGCTGCACTACCTGCGCCCTGAGACCGCGCAGGGCATCTTCCTCAACTTCCTCAACGTCGTGACGAGCAGCCGCCGGAAGCCGCCCTTCGGCATCGCGCAGATCGGCAAGAGCTTCCGCAACGAGATCACCCCGGGCAACTTCATCTTCCGCACCCGCGAGTTCGAGCAGATGGAGATGGAGTTCTTCGTCGTGCCCGGCACCGACGAGGACTGGCACCAGTACTGGATCGACGAGCGCACGCGCTGGTACGTCGACCTGGGCATCGACGCCGACAACCT
Source organism: uncultured Actinomycetota bacterium (assembly GCA_963759965.1). Lineage (GTDB taxonomy): Bacteria > Actinomycetota > Actinomycetes > Propionibacteriales > Nocardioidaceae > Marmoricola_A. The sequence goes on along the minus strand of CAVXBM010000026.1, from coordinate 17,270 downwards.
GCGCCACTACGAGCACCCCGAGGCCAAGCTCTCGCACTACTCGAAGCGCACTGTCGACATCGAGTACCGCTTCAACTTCGCGGGCTCGGAGTGGGGCGAGCTCGAGGGCATCGCCAACCGCACCGACTTCGACCTGACGACGCACAGCAAGCACAGCGGCCAGGACCTGTCGTACTTCGACCAGGCCGCCAACGAGCGCTACACGCCGTACGTCATCGAGCCGGCGGCCGGGCTCTCCCGCAGCCTGATGACGTTCCTCGTCGACGCGTATGCCGAGGACGAGGCGCCGAACACGAAGGGCGGCGTGGACAAGCGCACCGTGCTGCGGCTCGACCCGCGGCTCGCGCCGGTCAAGGTCGCGGTGCTGCCGCTGTCGCGCAACTCCGACCTCACGCCCAAGGCCAAGGCCGTCGCCACCGAGCTGCGGGCGCACTGGAACGTCGAGTTCGACGACGCCGGCGCGATCGGTCGCCGCTACCGCCGCCAGGACGAGATCGGCACGCCGTACTGCCTCACCGTCGACTTCGACACCCTGGAGGACCAGGCCGTGACGATCCGCGACCGCGACTCGATGAGCCAGGAGCGCGTGGCGGTGGACAAGGTGCAGGCGTACTTCGCGGAGCGTCTCCTCGGGTGCTGAGGCTTCGCCATGCACAATGACCGCATGCTCGCCCCCCTCCGTCGCTCGTCCGTCCTGGGCATCGCTGCCCTGACCACGGCCGCTGCCCTGGTGCTCGGCGGTTGCAGCGACAGTGGTGGCACCGAGGGCGATGACGGCGACACCGCCGACAGCTCGACCCCGCTGCCGACCCCGTCGACCACGGTGGCCGTCCCCGACGACACGAACGTCACGGCGCCCGGGACCGACCTGACCTTCGGCGACACCGCGACCGTGGCCTACGAGCTCAAGGACGCCGGCACGGTGCTCGACCTCTCGGTCACCAACGCGAGACAGGGCTCGCTCTCCGACTTCGCGGGGTTCAACCTCGAGGACGCCTACCAGCGCAAGGCGAACTACTACTACGTGCGCGTCACCGTGAAGAACGTCGGTGAGGAGGACTTCGGCGCCGCCGACGTGCCGCTGTGGGGGGTGAGCGGCAACAACACGCTGCTCCCGCCGGTGAAGTTCACCTCGGCGTTCGCGCAGTGCCCGACCGAGGCGCTGCCGAAGAAGTTCGAGCCCGGCGACAAGTTCAACACCTGCCTGGTCTTCCTCTCGCCCGACAAGGGCAAGCTGTCGGGCGTGAGCTACCGGCCCACCGAGGACTACGTCCCGATCCAGTGGAGCGGCGACGTGCAGCTGCTCAAGGACGACAAGGGCAAGAAGGACGACAAGAGCGGCAAGGGCACCAAGAAGGACGACAAGAAGAAGCAGTGACCCGGGCCTGGGACAATCGTCGGGTGAACCCCCTCGTCCTCGGTCCCCTGGAGCTCGCGGTCCCCGTGGTCCTCGCGCCGATGGCCGGAGTGACCAACGCGGCGTACCGCGCCCTCTGCCGCGAGCAGGCCGTCGCCGGGCTGCCCACGAGCACGACGCGAACTCCCGGGCTCTTCGTGTGCGAGATGATCACCTCCCGCGGGCTTGTCGAGCGCGACGCGGTGACCCTGAGCATGCTGGCGTTCGACCCTGCGGAGAGCGTGCGATCGGTGCAGCTCTACGGCACCGACCCCGTCTACGTCGGCAAGGCGGCGGAGATCCTCTGTGCCGAGCACGGCGTGACGCACGTCGACCTGAACTTCGGCTGCCCGGTCCCGAAGGTGACCCGCAAGGGTGGCGGAGGAGCGTTGCCGTGGAAGCGCGGCCTGCTCGGCGAGATCCTGACCGCCGCCGTCGCGGCGACCGAGCCGTACGGCGTCCCGGTCACGATGAAGACCCGCAAGGGCATCGACGACGACCACCTCACCTACCTCGACGCCGGTCGCATCGCCGAGGAGACCGGGTGCGCGGCGATCGCGCTGCACGGCCGCACGGTGGTGCAGTCGTACTCCGGCGTCGCCGACTGGGACGCCATCGGTGAGCTCGCGGCGCACGTCGACATCCCGGTGCTGGGCAACGGCGACATCTGGGAGGCGTCCGACGCCCTGCGCATGGTCGAGCAGACCGGTGCCGCCGGCGTGGTGGTCGGTCGCGGCTGCCTCGGCCGCCCGTGGCTCTTCCGCGACCTGTCCGCCGCGTTCTCGGGTGAGTCCGCCACCGCGCTGCCGTCCCTGGGCGAGGTCGCCGCCATGATGCGCCGGCACGCCGAGCTGCTCAGCGGGATCATGGGCGAGGAGCGGGGTTGCCGGGAGTTCCGCAAGCACGTGTCCTGGTACCTCAAGGGGTTCGGCGTCGGTGGCGAGCGTCGACGCGCCCTGGCGCTGGTCAGCAGCCTGACGGAGCTGGACGCACGGCTCGCGGAGCTCGACCGGCACGAGCCGTTCCCGCTCGACGCGCTGGGCACCCCGCGCGGCCGTCAGGGCAGCCCCCGGCGGGTGGTGCTCCCCGAGGGCTGGCTCGACGACACCGACGGCGTCGCCTGCCAGGAGGACCTGGACGCCGGCTCGGGGGGATAGGTCACTCTCCTTGCTGACCGAACCGGTCGGCGTTGCCGGGACCACACCAGTTGTCGGTTTGAGGACGCCTGTCCGGGTCACACCCCTAGGGGTGGGCAGCCCTGCTTGTGAAACGGGGCACAAACAGGGTCCTGGAGGTGACCGCCTCGGAGGCACTGTGCTTCACTCGGTGGCTGATTCGGAAACGCAATCTACGCAAATTGGTGGTTTTCATGACTTATGCGCGCCATCGGGCGGTTGCCCGCTCCCGCGCACGGTCGATCTTCCGTCGCATCGTCACGCCGACCGCGCTCGCGGCCACCGTGACGACGGGCGTCGTCGCGGCCGGCATCGCCGGCACCGGCGCCGCGGCGGTCTCGGGCAACGACGATCTCGACCTGCACCGGGCCGGGGCTGCCCTGAGCCAGTCCGACCTCTCCGCCCTCGAGGCTGCGCGAGAGGACCGGAGCAACCGCTCCTCCGAGCGCACCCTCCCGCGGGTCACCCTCGAGCCGCAGCCGGTGCGCCACCTCTACGCCACCGCGCCGCTCAACGTGTGGGCAGGTCCCGGCGAGCAGGCACCCAAGTTCCGGGTCGTCGACGTCGCCACCAAGCTCGCCGTCACCGGCCAGCGCCAGGGCCACTGGGCCGAGGTGCTCGTCGAGGGCGACCGTGTGCGCTGGGTCAACGCGGCGTACCTCGCGAAGAAGAAGCCGCGCCCGGAGACCTCGACCGGAGCCGCCACCGGCGGCATCTCCACGGCCCCGTGCGCCGACGGCTCGGGAACCGAGGCCGGCATCGTGTCCAACGCGGTCATCCTCTACCGCGCGGTGTGCAACGCCTTCCCGCAGCTGACCACCTACGGCGGCTACGACGCCCACGGTGAGCACGCCGACGGTCACGCGATCGACTTCATGATCAGCGACTCCGCGACCGGCCAGGCCGTCGCCGAGTGGGTGCGCGCCAACGCGTCCACCCTGCACGTCTACGACGTCATCTGGTCGCAGCACATCTGGACCCCGGAGCGTTCCTCCGAGGGCTGGCGCTACATGTCCGACCGGGGCAGCGCGACCGCCAACCACTACGACCACGTCCACGTGGCCGTCTACTGAGCCGTCCCCGGTCCAGACTCCGAGGCGACACGGACAACTCCTCCCCGACGGTCCTCGGACCGCGGCACGGGCCGGCTCCCCCAGCCTGGTCCCGTGAAGCCGGACCGCCCTTCCACCTGCCCCCGGTGGAACGGGCGGTCCGGTGCGTCCGGGGCCTGCGCTAGCGTCGCGCCGTGACTCCCGCGGCGCCGCAGTACGACGACGACGCTCGCGCGCGCTGGGCCGCCGAGGCGCACAAGGCTCCGTACCGGACCCCCTTCGAGCGCGACCGTGCCCGCGTCCTGCACAGCGCCGCCCTCCGGAGGCTGGCCGCCAAGACCCAGGTGGTCGGCCCCCAGGACGACGACTTCGTCCGCAACCGACTGACACACACCCTCGAGGTCGCCCAGGTGGGGCGTGACCTCGCCCGGCGGCTCGGCTGCGACCCCGACCTGGTGGAGACCGCCGCGCTCGCCCACGACCTGGGGCACCCGCCCTTCGGCCACAACGGGGAGCGCGCCCTCGACGAGCTCTGCGACGCCGCGGGCGGCTTCGAGGGCAACGCGCAGACGCTGCGGATCCTGACCCGCCTGGAGTCCAAGGCCGTCGGCGCCGACGGCCGCGGGGTCGGGCTCAACCTCACCCGCGCCTCGTTGGACGCGAGCACGAAGTACCCCTGGTCCCGCGACGACGCCCCACCGCCCTCGGGCGCGCACGGCGACGGGACGCCCCGGGCGATCCGGAAGTTCGGGGTCTACGACGACGACCTCCCTGTGTTCGCGTGGGCCCGGGAGGGGGCCGCCACCGGTCGACGCTGCCTCGAGGCGCAGGTGATGGACCTGTCCGACGACGTCGCCTACTCCGTGCACGACATCGAGGACGGCGTGGTCGCGGGGCGCATCGACCTCGCCAGGCTCGCGGACCCGGGCTTGCGGCGGGACGTCTTCGACACCGTGCGTGCGTGGTACCTCCCCGAGGCCGGCGACGACCTCCTCGGCACGGCCCTCGACAGGATGCGCGCCGCGGACGGCTGGCCCGACACGGCGTACGACGGGAGCAGGGCCTCCCTCGGCGCGCTCAAGAACCTCACGTCGCGGTTGATCGGGCGCTTCTGCGCGGCGGCCACGGAGGCCACCGAGGAGGCGTTCGGGGTCGGGCCGCACGTCCGCTACGCCGCGGACCTGGTGGTCCCTGCGGAGACGGAGCTGGAGATCGTGGTGCTCAAGGGCGTCGCCGCGCACCTCGTGATGCGGGCCGAGGACCGGGTCGGGCTGCTCGACGAGCAGCGGCAGGTCATCGGCGAGGTGCTGGCCGCGCTGCTCGAACGCGCGCCGCACGGCCTCGAGCGGCAGTTCCAGGACGACTGGGCTGCTGCCGACGGCGACGGCGCCCGGCTGCGGGTCGTCGTCGACCAGGTCGCCAGCCTCACCGACGCCTCGATCATGACCTGGCGCCGGGCCCTGGTCTGAGTCGTCCACAGCCCCTTCGGAGGGCATCCGGGAGCGTGGGTGCCCGGACATAGACTGCGCGCGTGGCTGGCCTGATCCGCGAGGAGGACATCGCGCTCGTGCGCGAGCGGGCCGACATCGTCGAGATCGTGAAGCAGCACGTCACCCTCAAGCCCGCCGGCGGCGGCGCCTTCAAGGGGCTGTGCCCCTTCCACGACGAGAAGAGCCCGTCGTTCACCGTGCGCCCCGGCCGCGGTTTTCACTGCCTGGCGGCCGAGACGCGTGTGGTGACCTGGGAGGGCGTCCGGCCGATCAGCGAGCTGGCCGGTGGGATCCACCGGATCCTCGGCATCGACGCGCGGTGGCACGACGCACCCTTCCGGTCGTACGGCGTCCAGAAGCTCTGGAAGCTGACCCTGACGCGCAACCGACAGGTCAAGGAGCTCTTCGCGACCGACGGGCACCGGTGGTACGTCCGGAGCGGCAAGGAACGTACGTCGCGGCGGGTGGTCCTCACCGCGAATCTCAAGCCGGGCGATCGGCTGTGCCACGTCCACCCCGGCTCCCGGATCCACAGCACGACACCGTCGCCGTTCGGGATCGCCCACGGGTTCACGTTCGGCGACGGCACGCGGACGCGCCACCGCGGGTCGATGGCGTTGCTGTGCCCGCCGAAAGACCTGGCGATGCTCAAGTGGTTCCCCAACAGCGTCACCTCCGCCTCCGGGCCGAACCTCCTGGTGCACCACCTCCCCGGGTTCTTCAAGGACCTCCCGGACATCGACGAGACGACGTCGTACCTCTTCGGCTGGCTCGCCGGCTACTTCGCGGCCGACGGCTGCGTCGCCGCGGACGGCACCGTGATCCTCAACTCCGCCGACCAAGACAACCTGGAGTTCGTGCGCCACCTGTGCACCCGCCTCGGCATCGGCACCTACGGCATCACGACGCAGATGCGCGAGGGCTTCCCCGGACGGGAGCCCAGCGCCCTCCATCGCATCCACCTCGTCAACGACGACCTCCCTCCCGAGTTCTTCCTCCTCCCGGACCACCGGGACCGCTTCGCGGCGGCCTCGAAGAGGTTCGCCCGGCGCGGCTGGGTCGTGCAGTCCGTCGAGGAGACGGATCGCGTCGAGGAAGTGTTCTGCGCTGAGGTCGAAGAGGGGCACGCCTTCGTGCTCGAGGACAACATCCTCACGGGCAACTGCTTCGGCTGCGGAGAAGGCGGCGACGTCATCTCGTACCTCATGAAGCACGACGGCCTGACCTTCCAGCAGAGCGTCGAGTACCTCGCCGACCGCACCGGCGTGCAGGTGCGCTACCAGGACGACGGCGGGACGCCGCAGCCGAAGCGGAGCGGGATCCCGCGGCAGCGGTTGATCGAGGCGCACAAGGTCGCGCAGGAGTGGTACGCCGAGCACCTCGCCGGCCCGGAGGCGATGGCTGCCCGTCAGTTCCTGTCCGAGCGCGGCTTCCACCAGGAGTCGGCGGCCACCTTCGGGCTCGGCTTCGCGCCGCGCGACGGAGACGCGCTCTACAAGCACCTGCGGCAGAAGAGCTTCACCGACAGCGAGCTGGTGACCGCCGGACTGGTCGCCGTCGGGCAGCGAGGGCACTACGACCGGTTCCGCGGCCGCCTGCTGTGGCCCATCCGCGAGACGTCGGGGGAGACCATCGGCTTCGGCGCCCGCCGGATCTTCGACGACGACCGGATCGAGGCGAAGTACCTCAACACTCCCGAGTCCCCGATCTACAAGAAGAGCCACGTCTTGTACGGCGTCGACCTGGCCCGTCGCGAGATCGCCAAGACCTCCCAGGCGGTGATCGTCGAGGGCTACACCGACGTGATGGCCTGCCACCTCTCGGGTGTGCCGACCGCGGTCGCGACGTGCGGCACGGCGTTCGGCGAGGACCACGGCCGGGTGCTGCGCCGGCTGCTGCACGACGAGGGCACGCGCGGCGAGATCATCTTCACCTTCGACGGCGACGAGGCCGGGCAGAAGGCCGCGCTGCGCGCGTTCTCCGGGGACCAGCAGTTCGCCGCGCAGACGTACGTCGCGGTGGAGCCCGACGGCCTCGACCCCTGCGACCTGCGGCTGCAGAAGGGCGACGAGGCGGTGCGCGACCTCGTGGGCGGCCGGACCCCGCTCTACCGCTTCGTGCTCGACAACGTCGTCAAGCGCTACGACCTCGAGCGGGCCGACGGACGCGTCGACGCGCTCCGCCAGGGCGCGACGCTCGTGTCGTCGATCCGCGACCGGTCGAAGGTCGAGGCCTTCTCGCGCGAGCTCGCCCGGATCGTCGGGGTCGACATGGAGGAGGCCCGCCGGGAGGTCAGCCGCGCGTCGAAGCGTGGTCCTGCCCCGGCGTCGCGCGGCCCGCAGCACGCACGCCCGCAGCAGGGAGCACCGGACGCGCCGGCGGTGGGGGCACTGCCTCCCCTGCCCGACCTGCGCAACCCGCGGTTCGGGCTCGAGCGCGAGACGCTGAAGCTCGTCGTCCAGCAGCCCGCGCTGGTCGCCCGCTACTCCCGGTGACCTCGGGGAGCACGACTTCACGCACCCGACCTACCGGGTGATCTGGCAGACGGTCTCGGCGCTTGGGTGGCCCGGAGGCCGCAGCCGACGCCGAGGTCTGGGTCGGCAAGCTCCGCGAGTCCCTCGACTCGGGTCCGGTGCCCGGCACTCCGACGCCGAGCCAGGTGTTCAACGCGCTCGCCGTCGAGCCACCCCGCTCGTCCGGGGTGCCCAGCCCGTCGTACGTCGCTGCCAACGTGTTCCGGCTCCAGGAGCTGACGGCCGCCCGCGGGATCGCCGACCTCAAGTCCCGGCTGCAGCGCACCGACCCGGAGGCCGAGGAGCACAACCGGATGTTCAGCGAGCTGATGCGCCTGGAGAACAAGAGACGCGCGCTGCGTGACCGCGCGATGGGCGTGGTCGACTGATGGGCCTGCTCCGACGCGGTCCGGGCCTGCCGGACCACGTGACGCGTGCCGTCTCCGGCAGGGTGCTCGCCGCGGCCGAGGCCGACGACGGCACCTGGCTGGTGGCCACCCGCGACGCCCTCTGGGCCGTGGGAGACAGCGGTGACGCCCTCCCGTGGGAGCAGGTGCACCGCGCCGACTGGGACCAGGACTCGGCTGCGCTGCGTGTCGAGAGCGTCCAGGCGTACGGCGACCCGGTGGCCGCCCGGACCTGGACCGTCCCCGAGCCGGGCCCCCTCGTCGACGTGCTCAGGGAGCGGGTGACCGCGAGCGTGCTCATGCAGCGACGCATCGACCTCGAGAAGCGGCGTGGCTTCTCGATCATCGCCCGCCGGCCACCCTCACGTCCTGGGGAGGTGACCTGGGCCTACGAGCTCGACGCCGGCGTCGACCCCGCGGACCCCGCTGTCGCAGCAGCCGCCGAGACCGCCCTCCGCGAGGCCCAGGAGTCCCTCGGCCTGTGACGCCGGTCGATGTGCATCCGGCCCGGGTGCCTTGCTAACCTGTCCGGGCTGCGGACCCGAGTCCGCGCCATTCCCCTGTAGCTCAATTGGCAGAGCATTCGGCTGTTAACCGGAGGGTTGTTGGTTCGAGTCCAACCGGGGGAGCCAACGAGAGTCACCTGAGCGGCGACCGGACTCATCCGTCCGGCGCCGACCTCCGAGCCACGGCCACCCGCAAGGCGACGGTCAGGGCGACCACCCCGATGATCCCGGCCAGCAGGACCAGCTGACCCGAGGAGGACGGCTCGCTCGTCCGCGAGGCCGGCGTCTCCTCGGCGGCGACGTCCAGCTCCGGGGCCGCCCCCGCGGGGTTGGCGGTCGCTGTGCCGTCGGGATCCACCGCGAACTCGACCCGGGTCAGGATCGGGTGGAGGTCCGAGGCCACGACGTGGAAGGCGGCGACGTACGTCCCCGCCTCGTCGGATGGTCGGAGCTGCTGGGTGACGTAGGGGCCGACGGTCAACGGCTTCCCGAGAGCGAGCGAGCTGCCGTCCGGGCCGACGACGGCGATGTCGACCTGGGGCATCACGTCGGTGCTGAACTTCACCGTGACGCTGTCGGGCGCTGAGGTCACCACCTGTCCGGGTGCGGGCCAGCTCGCCACGGCGGTCGAGTGGGCAGCGGCCAGACCCGACGGGAGGAGCGCCATCATGGCCGCCGCGGCGGCGACCACGACGCTCCTCCGGACCGGGCCCCGGGCAGACATCCCTGTCAGGGCAGCCCCGCGGTCGACTGCGGCTGGACCTTCCAGTAGAAGACCTGGCCGGCCTGCACGAGCCTGGGGCTCACGGTGTTCGCCGCGGTCTGCGGCACGCCGCGGGCCGCGAGGGCAGCGTTGCGGGCGGCGTACTCCGCGTGGAGGTAGTCGCCACGCTTGAAGAGCCGGACCGCGAGAGCCTTGAAGTCCTTGTAGCGCGTGTAGCGCTTCTCGAACGTCGTGGACGGCGTCGTTCGGCCGTCCGCGCTCTCCGTGCCCAGGCGCCTGCTCAGCGCCTCCTGCCCGGCCAGCAGGTACTCCGCGACGTGGCCGCGTTGGAGCTGGTCCTGGTCCTCGACCTCGTAGGGCCGGTAGTCCATCGCGTACGTCGTCGGCGCCGCGGAGACGTCCATGACCCAGCCGAGGCCGGCCCAGTAGCACTGCCACTTCCCGGCGTTCGGGTCACCGGTCGGGCACTTCTCGACGCCGTAGGAGCCGTCGTGCGGGTGCGAGAGGCCGAGGTTGTGGGCCGCCTCGTGCTCGATGGTGTAGCTGAACCCGGTGCCGGACTCCTGGGTCGGGGTGCAGGGCGCGGTCGAGACCTTGTCGCCGTCCTGGTTCTTCGTCGGGTCGTAGACCGGGTAGTTCGCCGCGCACGACTTGAACCGGTCGTTGACGTTGTTGAAGACGCCCCAGGCGTTGCCGTCGGCCCCGGCGAGCGCGATGCCGCCGACGATCGCAGGCAGTGCCCAGGTGTAGGCCTTCTCGAAGGTCATGTTCAGCGACGGCACCGTGCCGACGCCGGGGACGATGTCGGCCATGCCCTTGCGGTGCGCGTCGATGTAGTCCCGGATGATGTCGGTGTTGACCGAGTCGTCGAAGGTGGCGCCGGTGAGGCCGGACGCCTTCGCCTTCTCGATCTGGTTCTGGAACTCGGTCAGGTCGATCGTGGAGCCGTCGCTGTTGTGCTTGATGATGTGCTCACCGCCGTACAACGGCTCAGGGAGCAGGTCGACGTCGGCCCCGGCCTGCCGCACGTGGTACTCCGGCGCGGGCAGGTCCGCGTACTTCGGCGAGGTGTCCAGCGTGCCGGTCTTCTTGCCGGTCTGCTCGTCGTAGACGGGGATGACCTCGCCCTTGCGGCCGACCCAACGCACGTACGGCATCGCGGAGGACAGCCACCGCAGGGTGTCGTCGTGCTTCTTGGCGTCGACCGAGTCGATCTTGTAGAGCTTGCGCGGGTCGGTCCACCAGCTCCCGTAGTCCGCGGACACCGGGACCCCGCCCACCCACTGGGGGCGTGAGTAGAAGTCGGTGAAGTTCGTCGTCGCCAGCCAGTAGACGTCGCCCTGCGGGATCGGGCGGTAGAGGTACCCGGCCGTCGAGCGGAAGAACAGGCCGTAGGCGACGTCACGCGCCAGGCGCGGGAACATCGTGCACGGGGTCGGGTCGCCGACGTACTCGTTCACGGTCGCCGGGCAGGGGTCCTGCTGCCACTGCGGGTCGTTCTCGTACTGCCAGACCGGCGGGTCGCCCATCGGGAAGTCGCTCGACATCGCGTCCAGGCCCTTGCTCAGCCACGCCGCGCTCTCGTAGTTGTTCGGAGCGGCGCCCATGTCGAAGAAGTGCCACCGGTAGCGGCCGCCCCAGGTCCGGGCGAAGTCGACGCCGGCCCACCCGTCGGTGTCCGGGTCGGTCACCCGCCAGGACCCGCCGTCCTCGACCGGCTTGGCGATGATCTTGCCGTCGACGACCTTGTCCGTCGTCCACGTGTGGTAGCTGGTCGGCCGGAAGTCGTCGGCCGCCCACTGCGGGGTGAAGGTGTCGAGGAACAGGTAGCTGGTGCCCTTGTTCACGCCCTCGGGCATGCGGTCGAGGTTCAGCCCGTTCTTGTCGTAGTAGGGGTCGTGGTAGCCGCTGGTGTCCTGCAGGATGCGGGCCGGGGCGCACTTCTGCGTGCCGACCTCGCGGAAGGCGCAGTTCCACTTCGCCTGGGTCCTCGAGCGCCACATCCAGTCCTCGACGGCGTAGGAGTCGACCATGTCGACCTTGCTCGGGTCGGCGACCTGGTAGTCGACTCCCGACTTCTCGACGAGGCGGTACTTCCCGAAGCTCTGGTCGTACTTCACGAGCTGTGCGGTCATGGTCGGGTCGTGGAAGGTCTGGTTCTTCGCCGTGTGTGCCTTGGCCGTGTCGAACAGCGCCTGGCTGTAGGCCTTGGTCGCGGAGTAGACGTGCACGTCGTACTTGAACCGCGTGCCGAGGAAGGCGGGGTCGGTGCTGAACGTCCCGCGTGTCCAGTTGAGCAGGCCCGAGACGGTGCCGAGCACGCCGTCGGGGCTCGGTGAGCCGGCGACGTTCGCGACGGTCGGCTGGTACTGCGCCGGGATCCACTTCTTGAGCTCGGCCACCTGCTGCTTCGTCGGGGTGCGTCCCACGAAGATGACGCGCAGGGGGTACGTCACGGTGAGGTCGTCCATGAGCGAGTCACGGTCCTCGGGCAGGATCATCGAGCTCGACAACGCCTGGCTGGTCAGCGAGACCTTGCCGGAGTACGTCGTGCCGGGGGCGGCCGCGAAGCTGAGCGCGGTGACCGTGTAGTCACCGGGAGCCAGCTGGCCGAGCTCCGCCTTCTCCTGTCCGTCGGAGGCCGACTGCGCGACCACCGAGCCGTCGGAGTCGTAGACGTAGAGGTCCAGGTCGGCGGTGGCGTCGGTCCACGAGATCGACGCCTCCAGCGATCCGCTGTGCGTCTCCCAGAAGTCCGCCGGGATCGTCAGGTGCAGGGTCTCGGAGTCGCACGTGACCCCCTCGACGCACGCCGACGGGTCCAGCGCGCCGGTCCCGGCGAGGGTGCCCGTCCAGGTGGCCTCCTGGGTCACCGGCTCGTGCGAGCTCCCGGGCGGGGCGCCGAGCGTCGACTCGCTCGGCGTGGCCGCCGTGGCGACCGGGATGCTCTGCGTGGGGATGAGGACGAGGCTCGCGCCGAGCGCGAGGACCGTGCCCGCACTCAGCCGTCGCTGGATCCTGTTCATGCTGCCTGCCTTGGTGGCCTCGTGGGCCGGTCATTCGTGCTGTCGGTGACCGATCAACGAAGCGGCCCGCCCCTGGTTACAGGGCAGGTGGCCTCGGGCTCATTCAGCCACGAGCGGCAGCCCTCTGTTCACGGATCCGTCCTTGGGGGGACACCTGGGGCCACGGGGACTCAGAGGTGGAAGGTCTCGGTGTGACCGTCTACGGCGACCACCTGGCCGTTGACCATGGACGCCCCGGGGGAGGCGAGGAACGCGCACATCTCCGCGATCTCGGCCGGCTGCACGTAGCGCGCGAGCGACTGGCCGGCGAGGTACTCCCGCTCCACGACCTCGTGCGGGACGCCCCGTTGGGCCGCCTCGGCTGCGATCACCCGGGTCATGCGGGGACCTTCGACGGTGCCCGGCGCGACGACGTTGGCGCGCACGCCGTACGGCCCGAGCTCGACGGCCAGCGACTTGGTGAACCCGATGACCGCCCACTTGGAGGCGGCGTACGGCGTGCGCAGGCCGTAGCCGTGGAGACCGGCCGTCGAGGAGATCGTCACGATCGATCCGGACCGCTGCGCCTTGAGGTGCGGGACCACGAGCCGGGCGAGGAGGAAGTGGCTGTCGAGGTTGACCGCGAGGCAGGCCCGCCAGTCGTCCGGCTCGACGTCCTCGACGAGCGCGGTGGGTCCGGCGATGCCGGCGTTGTTGACCAGGACGTCGACGCCGCCCCACTCCTGGACGACCCCGCCCACCCAGCGCTGGGCGTCGCCGGCGTCGGACACGTCGCCCGCCACACCGTGCAGGCTCGGATCGCGGTGCAACGCGGCCCCGAGCGCGTCCTCGTCCTGGTCGCAGATGCTCACGCGGGCGCCGTCCGAGCGGAAGCGATCGACGATCGCTGCTCCGATCCCGGCGGCGCCCGCGCTCACGAGCACCCGCAACGGCTGGTCCACGCGTCAGTCGGCGACGTAGAACATCCGCTTGTTCACGAACTCGTCCATGCCCAGCGGCCCGAGCTCACGGCCGAAGCCGCTGCGCTTGACGCCGCCGAAGGGCACCTCGGCGCCCTCGCCGGCAGGGGTGTTCACGTTGGACATGCCGACCTCGAGCCGCTCGGCCACCTTGCGCGCACGCTCCGGGTCCTTGCTGAAGACCGCGCCGCCGAGGCCGTAGGTGGTGTCGTTCGCGAGCTCGAGGGCCTCCTCGTCGCTCGTGACCGGGTAGACCACCGCGACCGGTCCGAAGAGCTCCTCGCGGTAGGCCCGCATCTCCTTGGTGATGCCGGTGAGGACCGCGGGGGAGTAGTACGCCGCGGGGCCTTCGCCGAGCACGCCGCCGGCGTGCAGGGTCGCGCCCTTGCTGACTGCGTCCTGGACCTGCTCGTCGAGCAGCTCGGCCGCAGCGCGTGACGACAGCGGGGCGAAGGTGCCGTCCGCTCCCTCGGCGGGGTTGCCCGGGGTCAGCCCCGAGGCCCGCTCCGTCAGCTGGGCGACGAAGTCGCCGAAGACGTCCTCCATCACGATCATCCGCTTGTTCGAGTTGCAGGCCTGGCCGGTGTTGCCGATCCGGATGTCCCAGGCCAGGTCCGCGGCGGCCTTGGCGTCGTCCGTGTCGAGGATGACGTAGGGGTCGGAGCCGCCGAGCTCGAGCACGCACTTCTTCAGGTTCTTGCCCGCGAGCGCGGCGACCACGGCACCGGCACGCTCCGACCCGGTCAGCGAGACGCCGACGAGGCGGGGGTCCGCGATGATCGTCTCGACCTGCGAGTGGCTGGCGAACACGTTGACGTAGGCGCCCTTCGGGACTCCGGCGTCGTCCATGATCTGCTGCACCGCGAGCGCCGACTTGGGCACCGACTCCGCGTGCTTGAGCAGCACCGTGTTGCCCAGCATCAGGTTCGGGGCTGCGAACCGGGCGATCTGGTAGAAGGGATAGTTCCACGGCATGATCCCGAGCAGCACCCCGATCGGCAGCTTCTGCACGACCGCCTTGCCGCCGGAGAACGTCTTGATGGGCTGGTCGGCGGCGAGGTCGGGGCCTTCCTCGGCGAAGTAGTCGAAGATGTCGCGGCAGTACTCCGCCTCCTCGGCGGACTCGCTCAGCGGCTTGCCCATCTCCTCCGTGGCGATCGCGGCCAGCTCGTCCTGCCTCTCGGCGAACAGCTCGCCGACCCGCTTCACGACCTTCGCGCGCTCGGTGATCGGCACGTCGCGCCAGGTCTCGTACGCCGACTGTGCCGAGGCCAGGGCGGCCTCGATCTCGGCGTCGGTGGCGTGGTCGAAGGTCTGGACGACCTCTCCGGTCGCCGGGTTCACCACCCGGTACTCGGGTCCGGTCGCGGTGGCGTCACTCATGGGTCCCTCTCTCGGTCCTCAGGGTTGCTGATCTCCCTAGAACCTAGACCGTGGACCCACGCCCGGTCTCCCCTGACTGTACGTTCAGTAGACCGGGTCGCCTCGCAGCGCCGGGAAGGCCGTGAGCGTCGGCAGGTCGCCGATCCGTTCGCCGTCGGGCCCGTCGCCGGTGCCGTCCATCGCCTGCGCGGCGATCGGCTGGGCGTCGGAGTCCAGGAAGACGACCCGTCGGATGGCCACGAAGTCCGTGGGGAGCCCCATCTCGTCCGTCTCGACTCCCTCGGGCAGCCTGCCGAGATGCTCGAAGACCAGGAATCCGTCGCGGCTGCGGATCGTCGTGGTCTCCCCGTCGCCGGTCGTCACCTGCGCGGCGACCACCTCCGGCGGCCGGCGGTCCACGAACCCGGTCGCGAACGTGTGGCAGTCCGCGTCGACCTCGCCGTCGACGAGCCCGCAACCGGGACCGGCGTACGAGCTGAAGTCCGTCGCCGTCCCCTGCACCGGGTAGACCGTCATGCCGGCGCGGAACTCCTGGTTGTCGAGCGAGACGAAGCAGTCCGCCCAGTAGCGGCCGTCGGCCGACTCGAGGGCGAGCGAGACCCGGTGCCGGGTGGTGGCCATCGACTTCACGGTCGGGTCCCCGCCGCCGAAGACGAGCGACGTGGTCTCTGTGCTGTTCTCCCCGTCGCGGCAGGCGTCGACCAGTCCCGACGGCGACGTGGCGACGTCGGCCGGGTCGGGCCGTGCGGGCTGGCGCGCCTCGTCCCGGAGCATCCCGGGGACGACCAGCGCCGTCGTCGTGACGCAGGCGGCCAGAGCCAGTCCCGCTCCGCCGACGGCCAGCTGCCTTCGGCGCCGGAGACGGGCGCCCTCCTGCCGGATCCGGGCGAGGTCGGGTGCGCCGTACCGCGCGTCGTCGGGCGGCTGGAGGCTGCGCTCGAGCTCCTCGATGTCGGGCATGTCAGTTCCCTCCGCTCATGGTGCCGACGGCGTCGGCGGTGATCCGCAGCTTCGACAGGGCGCGCGACAGCGTGCTCTTCACCGTGCCGCGCGGGATGCCGAGCTCGTCGGCCACCTGTGCCTCGGACAGGTCGTAGTAGTGCCGGAGCACGACCACGGCGCGTTCGCGCTCGCCGAGGCCCTGCAGCAGCGCGACGACCTGCTCGCGCGCTTCGAGGGAGCCGGTGCCGCCGTCGACGGCCCGCTCGGGTGGCTGCTCGACGCCGACCTCGAGGACCCGGCGGCGCCGGACCCGGTCGATGTTGAGGTTGACCAGCACCTTGCGCGTGTAGGCCGTGGGGTCGTCGCGGCGGATCCGCCGCCAGGCGGAGTACGTGCGCGCCAACGCCGTCTGGGTCAGGTCCTCCGCGAGGTGGTGGTCACCGCACAGGAGGTACGCCGACCACCGCAGCCGCGGCCAGGCAGCAGCCGCGAACTGCTCGAACTCCGCCTCGGCGGCTGTCCCGCGCGGCCCGCTCATGTGTCTCCCGTCGTCGAGGGGCCCGTCCCCTCACCCCTCAAGACGCACCCTGCGCGGGATCGGTTCTTGCCGAGACGGGAGAAGCTTCTCCCGTCTCGACGTCAGTCCTCGTCTCCTCCGCCCCAGGTCAGGGAGTAGACCTCGAAGGCGGCGGCGAACGTGACGCCCATGCGGAAGCCCGTCATCCGGCCGAAGTTCTCGAGCATCTCGCGCTCGTCGAAGTCCTCCCACCCGAGGCCGTCGATGTAGGCGCGGTGCGCCTTGAGCGAGTCGACGCCGAGGTCGAAGGTGTCGGTGGTGTCGACGCCGTGCCGCGCCTCGGGGGACCCGGTCGCCCAGACGGCACGCACCCCGCCCCACTTCTCGAGCCCGTCGGTCAGCTGCTCGGGGAAGATCCACCGGTTGCCGGCGTCGCGCACCCCGTCGAGGACGGCACGGCCGACGGCGATGTGGTCGGCCTGGTTGAGCGCACCGGGCCCGAAGCGGTCCCGGAAGTTGCCGGTCATGACGATCTCCGGCTGGTGCCGGCGTACGACGTCGGCGATGGCCGCTCGCAGCGTCAGGCCGTACTCGACCACGCCGTCGGGGAAGCCGAGGAACTCGACCGTGTCGACGCCGACGATCCTCGCGGAGTCGATCTGCTCCTGCTCGCGGACCCGCTTGCACTCGACCGGGTCGAGACCGTCGATGCCGGCCTCGCCGCTGGTCACCATGACGTAGGTGATCGTCTTGCCCTGACCGGTCCACCGGGCGATCGCCGCGGCGGCCCCGAACTCCATGTCATCGGGGTGGGCCACGATCGCCACCGCCGTCGACCAGTCCTCGGGCAGCGGCTTGAGCGGGGGTGGTGCCTGGTCGTTCATGGGAGCTCCTCTGGTCAGTTGGGCCAACTCTGACTGCGAGCGGCGGCTCGGCGCTAGCCTCGGAAGTGCGCACCTCGCACCCCCCACCTTTCCTGAGGTGCACGAATGGGAGACCCTTTTGTCCGGGACCGCTCTGCGCCGGGCGACACTCGCCCCGGCAGACCGACACCTCGCGCGCCGCTTCAGCGGCGGCATCAGCCCCGACCTCACGGCCGCGATCAAGGCCGCCGGCGGCGGCCGGGCGTGGTTCGAGAAACAGCTCAAGCCCGGCTCGGTGCCCGACCCCTCCGGTGATG
>CAVXBM010000025.1:0-18438 GCA_963759965.1 uncultured Actinomycetota bacterium | reverse complement strand
AGAAGTGATCCGCCGGCCGAGCCCTCCTCGACCACGTCCTCCTCGAACGACCCCAGCAACGTCAGGGACCGCTGGAGCTCACGCGAGTCACGTCCGAGCGAGGCGAGCAGCGGGTGCTCGACGACACGCGCGGAGTCGTCGTCGAGTCGTCGCACCGGCCCGTTCGCCACGACCTCCCGCAGCTGCGACCACGCGGCCTCGGAGACCTGCGGCAGCCAGAGGTGGACGTCGCGGACCTCGCCGACCGCGCGCAGCAGCTCCAGCTCGGTGACCGGCAGCCGGGTGTGGCCGAACATCGACAGCCTGGCCGGCAGGGCGAGCGGCTTGCCGTCCCGGATCGCCTGCACCGTCTGGGTGTGGCGCACGTCGGGCGGAGGCGCGGGCACACGCTCGACCAGGGCTCGCCACAGGTGGGGCTGCCAGGCCAGGTCGTCCGCGAGCGTGCCGCCGGCACCGTCGGTGGCCCGACCTTCTCGCCAGTCGGTGAGCACGGTCGGTCGCTGCACGGCGTACGACGCGAGGAGACCGGCGAGGCGACGGGCGACCGACCAGCGCCGGTCGCGCCGGAGCGCGCCGTCCTCGGTGTCCTCCCCGTGACCGAGGTGCCAGGCCAGGGTCTTGCACCAGGGCTCGCCGAGGGACTCGTCGATGACCTCGAGCAGCGGCCACACCATCCGGTCGGGGTCCCACGGGTCGTCGTCCTCGGTGCCGGTCAGGAGCGCGACGAGCGACCGGGGGTTGAGGAAACGCACCCCCGCGCAGATCCCGTCCCCTCCGCGCGGACCCGCACCGAGGTGGTGCGACAGCCGCTGGGTGAGCCAGCGCTCCACGCCCTTCGCGGGCACCACCACGACCTCCTCGGCGAAGGGGTCGTCGAGCGGCTCGGCGAGCAGCCGACCCAGGGCGTCGGCGAGAGGCCCGGTCCCCGGCCCGTGGTGCAAGTCAAGACTCATGGTGGTCCCGTCGGGTGGTCACCTAGGCGGAACCCGAGACGAAGGCGCAGAACTCGTTGCCCTCCGGGTCGGCCAGCACCGTCCACCCGATCGTGTCGTCCTGCGCGCGGAGCAGGGTGGCTCCGTGGTCGACCACGGCCTGCAGGTCGGCGGTGGTGACGTCGATGTGGATGCGGTTCTTGACCGTCTTCGGCTCGGGGACCGGCACGAAGACGATGTCGTCCCACGGGCAGTGCGGTGGGTTCTCGAGGTAGGAGAAGCCGTGCTCGTGGGTCTTGGCCTGCATCCCGAGCAGGTCGCCCCACCACCCGGCGATGGCGGCGTGGTCCTCGGTCGTGTCGACGACGATCTCCATGAAGCCGACACCGTGGTCGACACCGTCGTTGGTGTGGGTGCCGAAGACGCAGAGCTCACCACCCTCGGGGTCCTTCATCACCGCCCAGGGGAAGGTGTCCGGATCGACCATCGTCGCCCCGAGCTCCTCGATCGCGGCGACCGACTCGGCCCGGATGTCGAGGTGCATGCGCTGCTTCACGCTCTGCGGCTCGGGCACCTTGTTGACCCACACGGTGTGCTCGGAGCGGGTGCCGCGCAGCACCGCGTCGCCGTCGTCGAGACGCTCGAAGCGCAGGTGCAGCGCCGACGCCCAGAAACGGCCGAGCACCGCCGGGTCGGCGGCGTCGATGACGAGGTCCTTGTAGGTCGCGAGAGCCATGGGCTCCTTCCTACACGCAACCGCCGACGGATCGGCACCGCCTCCTCCGGGTGACCTGGCTCAGCCGGCACCCTCCAGCACGAGCAGGGCGGCACCCGCCTTGAGCAGCACGTGGCCGCCGACCGGCAGCACCTGGTCGACGCGCAACGGCGTGCGCACGCGGGTCGTGTCGCCGGACGCCGGGTCGACGACCGCGAGTCCACCCGGCGCGGTCATCACCAGGCTGCCGTCGATGGACGTGGCGGGGCCGAACCGCTGCAGCGCCTGCTTCCCTGCCGGGTAGTCACGGCTGAACAGCGTCCACGCTCGCGCCCCGTCCTCACGGTGAAGGGCTCTGAGCAGAGCGCCTCCGCCCGACGCCGGACCCTGCACGAGGAGCAGGTCGTCCGCGATGCTCGCGTCCCAGTACCCCGCTCCGAGGAACTGGCTCCACCGCACCCGGCCGTCGGCGTCGAGAGCGACCAGCGAGCTCGCCGTGCCCGCGCGGCCGGGGCCGCTCACCGCGAGCACGTAGGTCTCCCCGGTCGCCGGGTCCGAGTCGAGCACCGCCGCCGCTGTCAGCGGCGCCCGCTTGCCACGGGGGTAGGTCCAGGTCGGCGACCCGTCGTCGAGGGAGTACGCCGTGACCATCGGCCGCTCGATGCCTCCCGCCTCTGCCATCTCCGCGAGCCGGACCGGGTCACGGGTCACCCGACTGACCACGGCCTGTCCCGGGATCGCGGAGACGCTGCCGACCTCGCCCGGACCCTCGAGCGTCGACTCGAGCCGCACGGTGCCGTCGGCCGGGTCGACCACGCTCAGCGTCGATGGAGAACCGGGCCGCGTCGCCGCCAGCACCACGTCGCTCGCGGCTTGGTCGGTCAGCACGGTGACGTCGCCGGTGCCCTTCGCGACCGGGACCGGACGGCACCCGACCAGCTCGCCGGACCCCGCGTCGATGCTCAGCAGCGTCGGGCGCGACCCGCTCACGGCCGTGACGAAGAGGTCGCCGACCGGGCCGCCCGAGGCACCGCCCCCGGCGTACGTCCGCGTCCATGTCGGCTCGCCCTCGGGTGGCACGACCTCCTGCAGGGTGGTCGGCCCTCCGGGCGACCGGGGTGGCACCGCGAGCACCACGGAGCCGCCGTCGCCGACCAGCTGCGGTACCCGCTCCTCGCTGCCGTAGAAGCGACCGGCCACCACGTCGCCGAAGGGCGCAGGCAGGTCGTCCGCCGCCTCGACCACCGGCGCGCGCTCGTCTCCGACGGACCCGCTGGGCACCAGGGAGCTGCGGCCGACGAAGGCGGGCACGTCGTCGTCACGGGCCTGCGTGGGCAGCGCACAGTCGACGTCACCTCCACGCAGCACGAGCCACGCCGTGCCACCGGCCCCGAGGGCCAGCGCCACCGCGACACCCACCAGGGCTCGCGGCGTCACGGCGCGTCGGGTCACGCGCCCAACGTAGGGGTCAGACGGCCGGTCCGCCGCGGCGTGCCGAGCGGCGCTCGGTGACGGTCTCGGTGCCGTCCGGGTGCTCGGTGCGGGCCACGTGGGCCGTGCGCCGCGTCTGGTTGTCCCGCACGTAGGCCAGGACGGCGACGAGGAGGCCGGCGACCATGAGGATCCAGCCGACGGTCTGGAGGGCGACGCCCGGGACGACGACGGTGAGGGCGAAGGTGCAGATCGCCCCGATCACGAGCAGGACGATGCCGAGTCGGACGGTCATGAGCCGATTCCTCCAGGTGCGTAGGCGGGGCGCTGGACTCGCTCCGCAAGAAGAGAGATACCCGTCGCGAAGTTCGGTCAACCCTGACTCCGCTCTCGTGTCGAACGTATGATCGGTTGGTGGCACGTGGTGGGTACGGCGGTCAGGGGCTGCCACTCCACGCCCGGAGCCGGGGACCGGACCCCGGCCACGAGCCGTCGCTGGCCCCTCCGCCGCGCCGGTCGACCGAGCCGGTGGCCGAGGCCGCCCCGGTCGATCCCTGTCCGGCGAAGCACTGCTGGGTGTCCCGGCCCGTCGACGGCGGTCCGCCCCGACCCGGGCTCCTCCTCGAGTGGCGCCGGCGTCCCGGCGACGAGTGGGAGGGCAGGGTGGTCTACCCCGTCGAGCTCCGCCGGGGTTCCTGGGCGACCGTCGAGGAGTGGCTGCCCGCGAGCGGGCTGACGACCGCAGTGCTGTGACTGCTCAGTCGGTCGGCACCACGCGCGCGGACTCGACGATCGATTCCAGCTCGGCGACCTGGTCGGCCGAGGCTCCCGGCTCCACGGTCGTGCTGAGGAGCAGCAGGTCGCCCTCGACGTCGAGGATCCAGTAGCGGTCGGTCTCGCCGGGACCGCTCATCCAGTGGTCGAACATCGACGTGCCGAAGACGTAGTACACCGTGTCCCCACAGGTCCGAGGGTCGATGGCGGTGGTGAACCGCAGGGTCACGCCGTCGTAGCCACCGAGGGTGACCGGTCTCGGGTCGGTCGTCCGCCCCCGCGGCAGGGCGGCCAGGGCCGCTGCCATCCCCTCGACGTCCTTGAGCCGAGCACGCCCGCTGGCGTCGTTGCTCCCGCAGGGATCGTCGAGGACGTGGTCCGGACCCCAGACAGAGACGGCACGTCGCGGCCCCGCGCCGGCCGCCTCGAGGGTGTTCCCGTTCCCCGTGAAGCCGCTCGGGACGTCGAGCACCACCATCGGTGTCGAGGCTGCGCCAGTTGCTCGCACCCGCCAGGTGCCCGGGCGAAGGTCGACGGGGCCGCCATCGGTCACGGTCCGGAACTGGTCCAGCCCCTCAGCCGAGGTGTCCGGGGGCGTGGCCGGCCCGTCGCTCCGTTCGTCGTCGCCACCGACACCCACCGCGACCGCCGTACCGGCGACCAGGGCGAGGGCTGCGGCGCCGGCTCCCACGGCGCGCAGGCGGCGCGCGGAGTGGACCCGACGGTGCACGGCCGTGACCGTGTGCGCCAGGTCGGTGTCGATGTCCGTGGCGCGCTCTGCGAGCAGCAGCCTGAGGTCGTCGCTGTTCACGGCATCGCCTTCCGCTGGTCGGGGGTCTGGTCCTGGAGGGGCCGAAGCGCGTCGTCGACGCGCAGCTTCGCGAGCGCTCTCGCACACTGGCTCTTCACGGTGCCGACCGAGCACCCGAGCAGGTCGGCGGTGTCCGCCTCGGACAGGTCCTCGTAGAACCGCAGCACGACCACGGCTCGCTGGCGCGCGGGCAGCCGTCCCAGCGCCTGCCACACGTCGTGGTCGGGGCCTTCCGCCGGAGCGCCGGCCCGCTCCGGGAGGCGCTCGCTCGGCACCTCCCCGGTCCAGCGCCGGCGCCACCACGAGACCGCAGTGGTCACCATGACCTTGCGCACGTACGGCTCCGGGTTGCCCTCGACCCGACCCCATGCGAACCAGGTCTTGGTCAACGCGGTCTGCACCAGGTCCTCGGCGAGCTGGCGGTCGTGCACCAGGAGGTACGCCGTGCGCACGAGCCTGGGCGTGCAGGCCAGGACAAAGGCATCGAACTCCGCATGGTCCGCCATCGGCTCCACGACCCCTTCGGGACGGCGCCGCGGGTGCGACGCCTCGTGGGCCCCTACGCGTCGGAGGCCCCGAAAGGTTGTCCCGGTCCCCAGATTCGCCCCACTGGGCTGGACCCCGCCAGGGGCACCGGACCCGCGATGCAACCTTCCGCCTCCCCTCGTGCGTAGGGAGAACAGGACCTCCTGGAGGGAACCGCACGCCCCTCTCGGGGTTCGTCATGGAGAGCGGGAGACCGTCCCGGCCGGAGGAGGGCAGCATGCGAAGAGCCTCGGCCTCTCGGCATCGCGGGTCCCGGGCCTGCGCGGCCGCACTCGCAGCGCTCCTCTGCCTCGGTTGCACCGCTCAGGGAAGCACCGGCCCGGAGACGACCGCGGCCGAGGAGGACACCGAGACGCCGGACCCCACGGAGCCCGCCGGTCACGACCGGCAGCCCCGCGGCCGCGTCACCCTCGCCTTCGTCGGGGACATGCACTTCCAGATCCAGCTGGCCGGTCTCCTCGCCCGCCCGCGCGGCGCCCTCGGACGAATCGCGCGCACGCTCGGCGCCGCGGACGTCACGATGGCGAACCTCGAGTCGGCCGTCACTGACGGAGGCACGCTCGAGGCGAAGGAGCTCGAGAACCCGGGAGAGCGCTACTGGTTCCGCACCTCTCCCGCCGCGTTCGACCTCCTGCGCCTCGCGGGCATCGACGTCGTGACGATGGCGAACAACCACGGAGCCGACTACGGCCCGACCGGCCTGGCCGACACCCTCCGGGCGGTCCGGAGCAGCCCGGTGGGAGTGATCGGGATCGGCCGCGACAGGAGCAGCGCGCTGGCGCCGTACCGCGTGAACGTGCGGGGGACGCGGATCGCGTTCCTGGCTGCGGATGCCTCCCCTCGCGAGGGCTCGAGCAGCGTCTGGTCAGCGGGCCCGTCCAACCCGGGCATCGTCCGGGCGCGCGAGGACCCGAGCGCGCTCGTGGCCGCGGTGCGGGCGGCCGGGCGGACCGCCGACGTCGTGGTCGTCTACCTGCACTGGGGGACCGAGAACCGGGCATGCCCCGACCCGACCCAGCGCCGTCTCTCGGCTGCCCTCACGCGTGCCGGGGCGGACGTGGTCGTCGGGTCGCACGCGCACACGTTGCAAGGTGCTGGGTTCCGCGGGGACACCTACGTCGCCTACGGGCTGGGCAACTTCCTCTGGTACCACAACCGCGTGAGCAGCACCGGCGTGCTGCGGGTCGACATCGAGGACGGCGAGGTCGTCGGCGACAGGTTCGCCCCGGCGCAGCTCTCGACCTTCGGTCGCCCGTTCCTGGTGCGTGGTCCGGCGCGCGATGCCGCGCTGAGGTCGTGGGAGCGGCTGCGGGCATGCACCGGCCTCACCGACGCACCCCGTTGAGCGGGCGGCGTCAGCTCCCGGCTGCGGAGAAGTGCTGGTAGTCCTGGGACGACCGCCAGTGGCCGCCCCACTCCCACCCCACCGACGCGAACGCGCGGACCACCACGTCGTCGTCCGCGATCACGCCGCGAGGCACCTCGGCTCCTGCCGACCGGTCGATCCCGGCGAACTCCGATCCGGCCGGCGGATCGACCCGATCCCCTTGCACATAGGGGTTCTGGAGCGGATTGATGTCGATCGCCGAGCCGTAGGCGTGGTTCGACCAACGGTCGGTGCCGGCGACGGGACGACAGTTGTACGCCGAGGTGTTGTTGGCCGCCATCGACGCGTCGTCGTCACCGCCGTACTCGTCGACGAGCTGCATCCGCTCGATCGGGAAGCGGGCCTCGTAGAGCGTCGCGAAGACACTCGCCACGTCGTCGGCGTAGCGGCGGTGGACCACGAGCTCGCCCAGGTGTGCCTGTCCGTCGAAGCCGACGAACCGCACGGTGACGTAGCGCAGCTGCTCCAGCGCGACCGGGCACCCGGCACGGTGGCTGCCGGTCATCCTGGCCCGCACCGCCGGGCCCACCGGCTGCACCGCCGACGTGAACTCCGGCAGCACGTCGTGGAAGGACGCGCCGTCCTCGGTCGGCTGACCCGCGGGCTGGTCGGTCGGGTCCGGCCCGGTGCCGATCTCGGGCTCCCCCGAGCAGCCCGTCACGAGCACCGCCGCCAGCGCTGCTCCGGCCCACGCCCGCCGGGTGCCCACCCCGTCACAGCCCGTGCCTGGCGACGACCGCGTCGACGACGTCGCGCTGGTGGGGCGTGATGACCTGGGCGCCGTACTCGTCGATGAAGGCGAACGGGTCCTCGACCTCCGCCGACGCCCCGGACATCTCCTCGAGCACGGCGAGCCCGCAGAAGGGTGCGTGCAGCTCGGAGTACCCGCCCTCGTGCGTCATCGCCAGCCTGCCCTCGCAGAGCTCCTCGGCCAGCGCACGCACGCGTCGCGTCATCGCGGCGAAGGCACCCGCCGACAGCATCATCCGGCCCAGCGGGTCGAGGCCTCCCGCGTCGAAGCCGCTGGCCACGACGACGAGGTCCGGCCGGAACCGGCGTACCGCCGGATCGACGACGCGGTCGAACGCGTCGAGGTACGCACCCCACCCGGAGCCCGAGGGCAGGGGCACGTTGATCGTCGTCCCCTCGCCCGCACCCTCGCCGGTGTGCTCGAGCCAGCCGGAGTCCCGTGGGTAGAGCTTGTCCTGGTGCAGCGAGATCGCGAGCGTCTCCGGATCGTCGACGAAGGCGCGCTCGGTGCCGTTGCCGTGGTGGACGTCCCAGTCGACGACGGCGACCCTGCCGACGCCCAGCTCGTCGCGGGCCTTCATCACGGCAAGGGCGAGGTTGCCGAGCATGCAGTAGCCGCGGCCCCAGTGCGCCTCGGCGTGGTGGCCCGGCGGCCGGACGAGTGCGTAGGCGTTGTCGACCTCGCCGGTCACGACCGCCCGCACCGCGGTGGCCGCTCCGCCCGCGGCGAGCAGCGCGATCTCCCAGGACCCCGGACCGAACCAGGTGCCCTCGCCGGCATCGCCTCCCTCGGCCGCGGACATGGCAACGAGGGAGTCGAGGTACTCCGCGGTGTGGAAGCGGAGCGCGTCCTCACGCGTCAACGGCAACGGCTCGAGCTCGACGAGCTCGGCGATCAGCCCGGTGTCGCGGACCAGGTCGCGGATGCGGCGCTTGCCGGCCGGGGTCTCGAGAGCCGGTCCCGGAGCGACCCACGGACCGAGGCCCTCGTCGGTCCGGTGCGCGAAGTACCGCTCGTCGCAGACGAAGCCCGTCCGCCGCGTCGCTGCCGTCACCATGGCGCCACTCTCTCAACCGCGGGCCCTGTTAACGATGGTTAACTTGGTCGATGGAGCGCCGGCAGCAGATCCTCGCCGCGGCAGCGGAGCTCTTCGCGGCGCGAGGCTTCCACGGCGTCTCCGTCGGCGACGTCGGTGCAGCCTGCGGGATCAGCGGCCCGGCGCTCTACCGGCACTTCGCGTCGAAGGACGCGATGCTCGCCGAGATGCTCGTCTCGATCAGCGAGGAGCTCCTCAGCGTCGGGCGGACCCGTGCGCAGGCCTCGACCACCGCGGTCGACGCGCTCGCCGCCCTGGTCCGCTGGCACATCGACTTCGCGCTGCACAACAAGTCGCTCATCATCGTCCAGGACCGCGACTGGTCGTCGCTGCCCGAGGAGGCGCGCGAACGCGTGCGCGCGCTGCAGCGGGAGTACGTCGAGCTCTGGGTCGGCTCCCTGTGCCAGGTGCACCCCGACCTCGACGCCGCCCACGGCCGGACGATGGCGCACGCCGCCTTCGGGCTGATCAACTCCACCCCGCACAGCACCTTCCTCGACGAGCCCGCGATGTCGTCCCTCCTCGAGGAGATGGCCGCCGGCGCACTCGGCCTCGCCTGACGAGGTCTCCTCGGGACGTCATGCGAACTGGTCGCCATAGCGACCGGAACGCATGACGTCCCAGGTCAGGAGGGGTGACTCGCCTAGCCTGAGGCGCATGAGCTCGCGACACCTCGCGTACGTCGGCGAGCCGAGGACCCTCCAGTCGCTCCTGCTGGAGCCGTCGCACTCGCTGGCGGCGCAGTCGGCCACCCCGAACATGCAGCTGCACGGCGTCGTCAACGCCGACGGGTTCGGGGCCGGGTGGTACGCCTTCGGGCGGCCCGAGCCGGTCCGCTACCGCCGGGCCCAGCCGATCTGGACCGACGCGTCCTTCGCCTCGCTCGCCCCGACGATCTCGAGCGGCTGCATCCTCGGCGCGGTGCGTTCCGACACCACCGCCTTCGCCCACGACGAGTCGGTGGTCGCGCCGTTCGCGCAGGGCCGCTGGCTGTTCAGCCACAACGGCGTGGTCGCGGACTGGCGCAACGCGCGCCGCACGCTCTACGACCGCACCCTCGACATCCCCGAGGCCGCGGCGCCGGTGGACTCCGCCCTCATGTTCGGGCTCGCGGCGTCACGCTGGACGGCCGGCACCCCGCTCGGCAAGGCGCTGGTCGAGGTGATCCGCGAGGTCGACAAGGTCGGCGGTGGCCACCTCAACATGCTCGCCGTCGACGGCTCGAGCATCGCCGGCACGACGTACGGCGAGCAGCTGTTCGTCCTCGAGAAGGACAGCGGGATCAGCGTGGCCAGCGAGCCCTACGACGACGACCCCGACTGGCGCGAGGTCCCCGAGGCCGTCCTCGTCGAGGGCAACGAGCACGGCCTCACCCTCACCCCCCTCGAGCTTTAACGCCGAGACGGGAGAAACTCGAGAAAGAACGAGGCCGAGACGGAGAAACTCGACGCGCGTCGTCGACTTTCTCCCGTCTCGGCCTCGTCGTCCGTCGAGAATCTCCCGTCTCGGCGTCTACCAGATGCGGACGCGGTCCTCGGGGTCGAGCCAGAGGCCGTCGCCGGGGGCGGTGCTGAAGCTCTGGTGGAACTCGTCGAGGTTGCGCACGATGTTGGCGCGGAACTCGGCCGGGCT
Source organism: uncultured Actinomycetota bacterium (assembly GCA_963759965.1). Classification (GTDB taxonomy): domain Bacteria; phylum Actinomycetota; class Actinomycetes; order Propionibacteriales; family Nocardioidaceae; genus Marmoricola_A. The sequence continues at coordinate 8,363 of CAVXBM010000025.1, read as the reverse complement.
GTGCGGGTCGACGGTGAGCATCTGCTGGGCCAGCTCGTTGCGCTGCTTGGAGCGCCACGCGTAGGCCCAGTTCATGAACAGCCGCTGGCTGCCGGTCAGGCCGTGCTCGTCGGCACCCTCGTCGCCGCCCTGCGCGATGAGGTACGCCTTGTGCCCGATGGTGAGGCCGCCGAGGTCGCCGATGTTCTCGCCGACGGTGAGCGACCCGTTGACGTGCTCATCCGGGAGGTTGCGCGGGCTGAAGCCGTTGTACTGCTCGACGAGCTTGTCGGACCGCGTCTTGAAGGCCGCCTTGTCGGACTCGGTCCACCACTCGTTGAGGTTGCCGTTCTCGTCGTACTCCGAGCCTTGGTCGTCGAAGCCGTGACCGATCTCGTGACCGATGACCGCGCCGATGCCGCCGTAGTTCTCCGCGACGTCCGCGTCGGCCGAGAAGAACGGTGCCTGCAGGATCGCGGCCGGGAAGCAGATCTCGTTGGTGCCCGGGTTGTAGTAGGCGTTGACCGTCTGCGGCGTCATCAGCCACTCGTCGCGGTCGACGGGCGCGCCGATCTTCCCGAGCTGCCGGTCGTGCTCGAACGCCGAGGCGGCCTTGGCGTTGTGCCACAGGTCGTCGGCCCGCACGTCGATCGAGGAGTAGTCGCGGAACTTCTCCGGGTAGCCGATCTTCGGTCGGAACGTCCCGAGCTTGCGGAACGCGCGGTCCTTGGTCTCCTCGGTCATCCAGTCGAGCGCGGTGATGCTCTGCCGGTAGGCCTCGATGAGGTTGGCGACCAGGTCGTCCATCAGCGCCTTGCTCGCCGGCGGGAAGTGCCGCTCGACGTACAGCTTGCCGACCGCCTCGCCGACGCTCCCCTCGACGAAGGCGACGCCCCGCTTCCATCGGGCCCGCAGCTCGGGGGTGCCGGAGAGGGTGCGACCCCAGAAGTCGAAGTTCTCCTCGACGAAGCCGGAGGAGAGGTACGGCGCAGCCGCGCGCACGACGCGGACCGCCGCCCAGGCCTTCCAGTCGTCGAGGGACAGCTCGTCGAGGACGACCCCGAGGTGCTCCAGCGCGCTGGGCTGGCGGACGACGGACTCGGCGAGGGTCTCCTCGGTGCCACCGATCGCGGTGACGTAGCCGGTCCAGTCGAAGGCCGGCACGAGGTTCTTCAGGCCGTCGAAGGTGGTCAGGTTGTAGGCCTTGTGGACGTCGCGGGTCTCCGCGCGCTCCCAGTGGCCCTCGGCGATGCGGGACTCGACGGCCACCACGCGGTCCGCGGCCGACGCGGGGTCGGGGTAGCCGGCCAGCCCGAGGAACCGCTCGAGGTGCGCGCGGTAGGCGTCGCGGATGGCGGCGAACTTCTCCTCGCGCCAGTACGACTCGTCGGGCAGGCCGATGCCGCCCTGGAGCATGTTGACGAGGTAGCGGTCGCTGTTGCGGTCGTCGGTGTCGACGTAGGACCGGAAGAAGCCGGGCATGCCGGCGCGCTCGAGACGGCCGACGAAGGCGACGAGCTCGTCCTTGCTCGTGACCGCGGCGAGGGCAGCCAGGTCCTCCTCGAGCGGCTCGGCACCGCGAGCCTCGATCGCGGCCTCGTCCATGAAGGACGCCCACAGGTCACCGATCTGCTGCGACGGCGAGCCCTTGTCGCCGCCGGACTCGGCGGCCTCCTCGATGATCGTGCGCACCTGTTCCTCGGCGACGACCGCGAGCTTGGAGCCGGCGCCCCAGGCAGAGCGGTCGGAGGGGATCTCCTCGGTCGCGAGCCAGTGGCCGTTCACGTGGCCGAACAGGTCGTCCTGCGGGCGGGTGCCGTCGTCCATCCCCGCGCGAGCGTCGTCGAGCATCGTCATGCCCGCAGCCTACGCAAGGGATGAGACGGCGATCCCCCGGTTGACCCACACGCTGGTGGTGACCATGCCGACCCGCTCGTAGAGCCCCAGGGCACCCGTCCGCGAGTCCGTCGACAGCTCGGAGACCGTGGCACCGTGCCCTCGCGCGACCTCGAAGGAGTCGACGAGCAGGGCACGGGCGAGGCCGCGGTGACGCTGGTCCCGGCGTACGGCGAGCTGGTTGACGTAGGCGCACTCGCCCCCGATGGACATCGAGGAGACGCCGACGACGGTGCCCTCCGGGTCGAGCGCGACGCGGAGGTGCCACGGGGCGAACCCCGGCCGCCTGATGGTGGCCGCCTCCCAGTCCTCGAAGCTGCGACGCTCACGGACCGACCACTCGAGGAAGGCGTCCTCGATGACGTCGTGGACGGCGAGGTACTCCTCCGGCAGGGCCTCCCGCACGGCGTACCCGTCCGCCACGGGCTGCGCCTCGATCGCCGTGCCGGGCGGCATCTGCAGGACCCACGACGTCCAGCGCACGTGGTAGCCGAGCGCCTGGAGCAGCAGGTCGCCCGGCGACCCCTCGGGCACGGGCATCCCGATCTCGGTCATCCCGCGGCTGCGTGCGACGTCCTGCATCCAGCCGGCGAGAGCGGTGCCGATGCCGCGACCGCGCCAGTCGGGGTGCACCGCGGCGTCGCCGCGGATGCCCGAGGCGACCTCGGCGTAGGCGACCAGCCGCTCACCGTCGAAGACGCCGACGTCGTTCTCACTGACGTCGAAGCTGGGCTGCTGCCAGTCGCCGACGATGTCGGCCTCCTCGATCTCGACCGTCCCGAGGAAGTCGAGCTCGTCGGCGGCCATGACCTCGTAGACGGCCGTGGCATCGGTCATGGCGAGCGGACGCTGGGACAAGCCGTCGGGCAACCCCGTGATCACGTGTGGCATGGGCGGAAGTGAACCCCGGCCGAGCCCGTTCCGGCGAGGGATTTTCGTCCCTGGCAGCATCGGCGCCATGGCGCGCACCCAGGTCACCCTCCGCGAGAACGTCGACCAGCACGCGCTGGAGGCCGTGACCGAGGACGGCACCGTCGCCGGGTGGCTCGACCACGTCCGCATCGGTGGCGGGGTCCTCGTCGCGGTCCACACCGAGGTGGACCCCGCGTTCGAGGGCCAGGGCATCGGTGGTCAGATCGCCGAGGGCGTCGTGGCGCTGGTCCGCGAGACGGGCGAGAAGCTCCGCCCCGACTGCGAGTTCCTCCAGGCGTGGCTGGCCCGCCACCCGGAGGCGGAGGACGTCGTCGTCAGAGCGTGAGGACGGACTTCCCGAGGGTCTTGCGGTCCTCCATCTCGGCGAGCGCGTCGGCCACCTGCTCGACGGGGTACGTGCGGCCGATCGGCGGGTCGACGACCCCCGACTCGAGCATCGGCAGGATCCGCTGCCACTGCTGCTGCATGTAGCCGGCGCGGGTCATGGCGAACGCGCCCCAGCCCACCCCGCGCACGTCGACGTTGTTGAGCAGCAGCCGGTTGACCTTGACCTCGGGGATGGTGCCGCCGGTGAAGCCGACGACCAGCAGCCTGCCCTGGGTGCCGAGCGAGCGCAGCGAGTCGGTCATCAGGTCACCCCCGACCACGTCCATGACCACGTCGACGCCCTGGCCGCCGGTGAGCTCCTGCACCGCGTCGCGGAAGCCGTCGACCAGCACCGCCTCGTCCGCCCCGGCGTCACGCGCGACCTGGGCCTTCGCCTCGGTGGACGTCACGGCGATGACCCGGGCGCCCATGCCCTTCGCGACCTGGATGGTCGCGGTGCCGACGCCACCGGCGGCCCCGTGCACGAGCACGGTCTCGCCCTCCTGGAGCCGGCCGCGCTCGGCCAAGGCGAAGTCGGCCGTCAGGTAGTTCATGGGCAGCGCGGCGCCCTTCTCGAAGCTCACCCGGTCCGGCAGCGGGAACACCGAGTCCGGGCCGAGCGCCACGAGGTCGGCCCCACCGCCGTACGGCAGGACGCAGGCGACCCGCTGCCCGGCCGAGACAGGAGCGCCGTCGGGAGCCGACCGCACGGTCCCGGCGAAGTCGACCCCGAGCTGGAACGGCAGCTCCGGCTTGAGCTGGTACTCCCCCCGCGTCTGCAGCAGGTCCGGCCACGACACACCCACCGCCTTCACCTCGACCAGGACCTGGTCGGCCTCGGCAACAGGCTCCGGCACCTCCGCCACAGCCGCAGAACGAGGACCGTCGAGGGAAGTCACCTGGATCGAGCGCATGCCCAGCGAGTATGCCGGGGTCGTCGGGCAGACGCTCAGCCGGCCGAGCGCAGCACCCAGTTCACCTCGCGCAGCTCATCGTCAGCCGACTCGACCACCACCGTGTCCTGCGACGTGATCGTGTTCTCCAGAGCCACCGCCTCCGGCAAGACGCGAAACCGCTCCGGATCGATGCCGTGCGCTCTGCTCATGCCAAGAACAGTACGCCGCTGGTCTTCAGGAGTGTTGAGGTCGAGCTCCTGGATCCGGGCGGCGGCCGGAGCCCTGCTCCGGCGAGGCTAGAAGAGGCGTGGACGCCGTCGCCGGACGCAACCAGACAGGCAGCCACCGGGCGACACGGCGACATGCCCTCGCCGGAGTAGTGCGGAGGTCGCAGACCTGCCCCACAGGAGGAGCGGTGTCAGCGAACGACGCGATCCATCTCGAAGTGCATGGGGTCGGTGTAGTTCCAGTCCCCACCCCACGCAAACCCCCAGCTCTTGAAGATCGCCACGACCCGGCGATCCATCTCCCCCGCCGTCCCCCGCTGGTTCCCAGGAACGTTGAGGTCGACCGCGATGCCCCACGAGTGCAGCGAGAGGCCGTCCGCCGGGTTCCGGTTGATGTAGCGCGGGTAGTAGCAGCCGGCGTACTCGTCGGCGTGGATCGAGCTGGACAGCCCCATCTGCACGACCTCGGTCAGGGCCCCCCGCAGCTGCGGAAGCATGCCCTTGTTGCAGGTGACGGTGCCGAGGATGGGGACCTCCTCGGTGCGGATGTAGGAGTTGACCCAGCCGGACTCAGGCGTGATGGTGCCGTCGCCGTTGTCGCGGTACTTGAACGTGCCGACCGCGTCGGTGACGCTCATCCCGGTCAGCACGGCCTGCTCGGTGACGTTCTTGAGCTCGAGGGCGAGGACGTCGTAGGTCGCCTTCTTCCCGAGCGCCTTCTCGAAGGCCTTCTTCAGCTGCGACGGCGTCGTCGACCCGGTGGAGACCAGCATCGCGTTGTTCTTCGGGATCCCGAGCTGCTCGCCGCGCTTGACGTTCACGGCCGCGGACACGGCGGGGAAGGTCTGCAGTCCCTTGCTCTTCGAGATCAGCGGCGCGTAGGCGCCGACGTGCACGGTCGGGCTGTCCTCACGGGTGCCGAGCTGCATCGTGTCGTCCTTGCCGACCAGCTTCTTGTCGACCCCGGGGTCCACGACGACCTCGCCGCCGGCGAGCCGCTTCCAGACGAAGCCGGCGCGGGCCGAGGCGTCGGGGGTGAACCTGCGGAACTGCGCGGGGTCGACGGCGGCGACCTGGAGCGTGCGGCCCTCGATGGAGGCGGACGCGAGGGAGATCGGCAGCGCGGCCTGGACGTCCTTGATCTTCTTGACCCGGTCGACGAGGGACTGCGGAAGGGTGTCGGCCGAGCGGATGAGGACGTCGGCGCGGTAGAGCCGGTCGTTCAGCGGGCCTGGTGCGTCGACGGCGTACGCCGTGGTGCCGCCGTCGCCGGCGACGTCGCCCGGGTCGTCCGAGCCGTCCGGGTCGGCGCTCGTGGAGCCGTCGGCGGCGGGGCTCGCGTCGTCGTCGATGATGCCGTCACCGCGGCAGCCGGCCAGGCTCGCGCACAGCGCGGCCAGGGTCGCTGCTGCAGCGATCCCGCGCAAGGCGCGGGACGCACCGGCTCGACGCCGCATGACGCTCTCCCAGTCCTCTTCCCCGTCCACCACCGCCGAGCGTCCGAAGACGCGACGAGGTGCCCTTCCGTCCCATCGTCGCTTTTACCCCCAACTGCCGCCCGGGAACCTCCGAAACCGTCACCGGGTCGTCACCTCGCACGTTGCTGCCTGACCGTGCGGGTCCCCCGGTTACAGTCCGGTTCATGGCGACGACCACGGCCGCGGAGGAGACCAGCAAGCAGCGGCGCATCCCGGGCTGGCTCGAGCTTGTCCTCCTGCTGGTGACCGCCCTGGGCCTGTCGCTGCTCATCAAGACGTTCTTCGTCCAGATGTTCTTCGTGCCGTCGGAGTCGATGGAGCCGCTGCTCGTCAAGGACGACCGGATCCTCGTGCAGAAGCTCAGCTACTGGAGGGGCGAGGTGCAGCGGGGCGACGTCATCGTGTTCCGCGATCCCGGCGGCTGGCTCGGGCCGCAGCCTCCGCTGAACCCGCTCCAGAAGGCGCTGTCGACCGTGGGTCTCTACCCCACCGGCGGCCACCTGGTGAAGCGCGTGATCGGCGTCGGCGGCGACGAGGTCCGCTGCTGCGACGCCGAGGGCCACGTCACGGTCAACGGCGTGCCGCTCCAGGAGACGAGCTACGTCAAGAAGGGGTCCTCCCCGTCGGACCGGAAGTTCGACGTCAAGATCCCCGACGGCCGGCTCTGGGTGATGGGTGACAACCGCGGCAACAGCGAGGACTCGCGCTACCACCAGCGCCTCCCCGGCGGCGGCACGATCTCCGTCGACGACGTGGTCGGCAAGGTCTGGGCGATCGTCTGGCCGCTCGACCGGTTCGACGTCCTCGACCGGCCGAAGACCTTCGCGCAGCAGGGCATCGACGGCGGCTGACCCATCCGGTCAGGGGGGTCCACGCGAACCCCCACCATGTCGGACAACCAGGACACCCAGCCCGTCGAGCGTGGATCGCTCCTGCGCGGGGCCCTGGCCGGCCTGCTCGCCGGAGCCGCTGCCGTCGCCGTGAGCGAGGGCGTCGCTGCCGTGCTCGACGGGGTGACCAGCCCGCTGCTCGCGGTCGGGAACCGCGCGGTCGACGCGGCCCCGCGGCCCGTCAAGGAGTGGGCCATCGAGACGTTCGGCACCAACGACAAGCCGGTCCTCATCGGCGGCGTCGTCGGCACCGTGACCGTCCTCGCCATCCTGGCGGGGGCCCTGGGGTCCCGGCGACCCCGGCTGGCGATCGGCGGCTTCCTCGGACTCTCCGTCGTCGCCGGGGCGGCCGCGGTCACGGACCGCGCCGCCACCGCCTCCGTGCTGCCCCGCCTGCTTCCCGTGCTCGCGCTCGTCGTCGTCGGCCTCCTGGCCCTGTCCTGGCTCCTGCGCCTCTCGGTCCCCGTACGGGGGTCGGGGGCTGGGCGCGACAGCCAGGAGAGGGCCCAGGCGAGCGCCCCGGAGAAGCAGGCGGCACCGCACCCGATGCTGTCCGCCCAGGGCACCCCGACCAGCCGGCGCGGGTTCCTCGTCGGCGCCGCGGCCGTGGCCGGCGTCGCCGCCGTCGGTGCCGTGGTCTCCCGTCTGTACGGCGGTCTCGCCGCCTCGGCGTCCCGTGCGGGCATCAACCTTCCCGGCGCGAAGACGAAGGCCGCGGCCGTGCCGAAGGGAACCGTCCTCGACGTCGACGGCATCACGCCGTTCCTGACGGACAACGCGGACTTCAACCGCGTCGACACCGCGCTCCGGGTGCCGGACGTGCCGGTCGACGGCTGGACGCTGCGCATCCACGGCATGGTCGACAAGGAGCTGAACCTCTCCTTCCAGGACCTCCTCGACCGCGGCCTCGTCGAGACGCGGATCACCCTCACCTGCGTGTCCAACCTGGTGGGCGGCGACGACCTCGGCAACGCGACCTGGCTGGGCGTGCCCATGCACGAGCTGCTCAACGAGGCCGGCGTGGAGGACGGCGCCGACGCCGTGAAGTCGACGAGCGCCGACGACTTCACCTCGGGCACGCCGCTCTCGGCCCTCTTGGACGAGAAGCGCGGCGAGATGGTTGTGTCGGAATGAACGGCCAGCCGCTGCCCCTCGAGCACGGCTTCCCGGCACGGATGGTGACGCCCGGCCTCTACGGCTACGTCTCGGCGACCAAGCGGCTGGTCGACCTCGAGGTCACGGGGTTCGCGGACTTCAAGGCCTACTGGACGACCCGGGGCTACTCGGCCGAGGCTCCGATCAAGACCTCGAGCCGGATCGACGTGCCCCGTTCCTTCGCGAAGGTGAAGTCGGGTCAGCGGACGCCCGTCGCGGGCGTCGCGTGGTCGCAGGACCGCGGGGTCGACAAGGTCGAGCTCCGCGTCGACCAGGGCGACTGGCAGAACGTGACCCTGGCCGAGGCCGACGGCGTCGACACCTGGCGCCAGTGGGTCTGGTACTGGGACGACCCGGCTGCCGGCACGCACCAGATCGAGGTCCGCGCCACCGACGCGACGGGCTACACCCAGACCTCCAAGCGTGCCCCCATCGCTCCCAACGGCTCGACCGGCTGGGACAGCGTCAGCGTGATTGTCACCTAGACAAGAACAGACAGGCGATTGGTCCCGATCTCGACCAATCCGGCCAGGCGTGGCAAGC
>CAVXBM010000024.1:0-16264 GCA_963759965.1 uncultured Actinomycetota bacterium | reverse complement strand
GAGTTCCTTCTTCTGAGTCAGATTCCCCTCTAAATCATAGGTATACTCATACTTACCATCATTGAGCACCTGACGCGAATCACCAGTAACAGTACTCCATTTGTCAGTCCGAATCCCTAAAGCATTAAAGGTATAAGCTTCGTCGGGACGGGTAGTATTAGTGATGCTCTTCAGTTGATTATCATCGCCGTAGTCAACCGCACTATTGCCATCAGTACCAGTGGTGAGGATTAACCGATTCCCCGCATCATAGCCATAGTGGTAAAGACTTATGGGATTAGCAGTGGTATTAAAGTAATTATTAATATCTTTTAGTAACCCCGCAGCAGTATATTGATAGTCAGTAATCAGATGACCGGGATCTTGGGCACTATTTCTGTCGATCTGCCGCAGTTGATTCAACTTATCATAGGTAAAGTCAAGATCTTGGGTGATTACTCCCGTGCCAGTTTGGTGGAGATATGTGAGTTGATGGTTGTTGTTGTAGGTATAGTCTAGTGTGGCAATAGACAATGCGTTTATTGACTGACTCATTCGTGCTGCTCGGCGTCGACGCCCTTGCCGGAGATGTCGACGAGCACGACCAGAAGTCCCGGCCGTCGTCGCTGCGGTGCGCGACCAGGAAGTCGCCGGCGAAGGACGTGCCCCCGGACGCGCGCAGCGCCACGTCGGCGTACCAGCCGACCGGGAGGGCCGGGATGCGCCCCTGCGCGTTCATCCGCTCGCTCGCGTCGAGCAGGATCGCGTCGCCCCGGAAGCCCGTGACGCCGAGCTTGGCGCGGCTGGCGGTCGCGTAGAACGTGAACGCGGTCGTGGCGACCAGCAGGGTGATCGCGACCCACCTGCGGGCGGGCAGGTCACCGTCGTTGTACTCCGCGATGGTCTCGACAAGAAGCAGCAACAGGAGGATGAGGATGTACGACGGCAGCCGCCGCGGGCTGAGCAGCACCACCGCCACGAGCAGGGGCATCAGGAGTGCCGTGGCGGTGACCGCGTCCCACTCGTAGATCGCCACGCAGAGAGCCGCCGTCAACGCGATCAGGACCAGGAACACGGCCCCGTCCTGGCCGACGTTGCGGCGCCCGGCGAGGAGACGTGCGCGCGTAGCCGAGAGCGTGCTGTCTGACTGGCCGGGACGGACGGTGGCCACGCACGAACGATACCGGGAGGGCGCTCAGGCGGTGGCGAGCGCCGGCACCCGGCCGACCCGCCGACGCCGCACCACCATCACCGCGAGCAGCCAGGACAGGCCGGCCCAGAAGAGGAGCACCGTGACGACCCCGCCGAGCGAGCCGACCGATCCCCCACTGACCAGCTGGCTGGCGCCGTCGACGTAGGCCGGGAGGGGCAGGATCCCGTTCAGCGCCTGGAGGGGCGCCGGGGCCGTCTCGAGCGGGACGACGTTGCCGAGCGCGGCCGCCTGGAGCAGCAGGAGCAGCACGAACGCGACCACGCCTGCGCCGCCCATCGCCCAGCGCAGGGCGACGCCGAGCAGGGTGAACGTGACCGCGGCGAGCAGCGTGAGCAGGGCCAGGTGCACCGGCTTCGCGAGGCTCACCTGGACCAGGGGTAGTGCCACCAGGACCGCGACCCCCTGGAGCACCGCGAGCCCGGTCGCCGGACGGAGCTCGATCGAGGTCAGCCGCCCCGACGACAGCGGCGCGGATGCGCCGCGCAGTGCCCGGGCGATGTCGCGGACCAGCACGCCCAGGAGCGCGGCCAGCCACAGCACGACACCGAGCACGAGGCCGAGCAGCCAGCCGTTGCCGTGGTCGGTGTTGTCGACGCTGTTGGTGAGCAGGACCGGCTCGGCCACCGCGGTCTCGAGCGCCTTCTTCTGGTCCTTGTCGTACGTCGGTGACTCCTTCGCGCCCTTGGCCAGGCCCTGGCTGAGCTGCTGGGCGCCGTCGTTCGTGGAGTCGGCGCCGCTGGACAGGGACTTGCTGCCCGAGGCCAGCTCCTCGCCGGCCACCGAGGACGACGCCGCTCCGGAGGCCAGCCGTCCGGCAGCCTGGTCGGTCTCGCCGGCGCCCCGCGCGAGTGACGACGCGCCCCCGGAGACGTCGCGCGCCCCGGAGCTGACCTTGCCGCTGGCGCGTGCCAGCGCTCCGGCCCCGCCGGCGAGGCGACGGGAGCCGGCGGCGAGACCGGCGGAGCCGGCCGCCAGGCGCACGTTGCCGCGGGCCACCTGCCCGGTGCCCTGGGCGACCTTGCCGGTGGCGTCGGCCAAGGAGCCGGCCCGGTCCTGGGCTCGTCCGATCGCGTCGCAGAGGACCTGCGGCGCCCCGCGGTCGATGCAGGCCGCGTGGAGCGCCTCGATCCTGCGGGCCATCGCCCGGGTCCGGGCCGCGACCGCGTGCGCACCCACCGAGGTCTTCACGGCACCGCGAGCGAGCTCCCGTGACCTCCCGGCCAGCTGGGTGTCCTTGCGGGCGAGGGTCCGGGCGCTGCCCGCCAGCTTCGTGGCACCCGAGTCGAGCTGCTGGGCGCCCTGCGCCAGGCCCCGTGCGCCTGACGCGAGGTCGTCCGCACCCGAGGCGAGCGAACCGGTGCCGCCCTGGAGCTGCCCCGCGCCGTCGGCGAGCTGGCCCAGCCCCTTGGCGAGGTTGTCGGCCCCTGCGTCGAGGTTCTTGGCACCCACCGAGACCTGGCTGGTCCCGTCGGCGAGCTGGCCGGCGCTGGACGCGGCCTTCTGGTTCGAGGAGGCGATCTGGTTGAAGCCGTCGTAGACCTGGCCGAGGTAGCCCTGGGTGGCCTGGGTGCCGAGCGAGGTCGCGGCGGCCGACGCGATGGCGTGGCTGATGTAGGGCACCGTGGTGCTGGCGGCTCCGTTGCTGACCAGGGTCAGCTTCCCCTGGAACGGCTTGGTGCTCCCCGACGACAGGATCGCCTTGGAGAAGTCCTGCGGGATCGTGAGCACGGCGTAGTAGTCGCCGTCGTCGAGCCCCGCCTTCGCGTCCTTGCTGTCGGCGAGCGTCCAGTCGAGGTTGGTCTGGTCCGAGCTCGGCTGCGTCAACGCGCCGGCCAGCGCACGGCCGGCGGCCATCGGCTGCGGCGAGGTGATGATCTGGTCGTTGTTGACGACCGCCACGGGGACCTTGTCGAGGTTCTGCTCCCGACCCGTCGTCGACCACACGAGGACGGTGGCCGCGACCAGCGGCAGGAGCAGTCCGACCAGCATGAGCCGGCGCGTCATGAGCGGGCCTCCTCGGGAGTCGCGTCGGTGAGCGAGCGGTGGCGGGCCTCGGGGTCCGCCTCTGGCCGCCCGCCCGGTGCTGGTTCGCGTGCGGGGCGGAGCAGGACCGCGGTCACGCCCTCCTGGGCCAGCGCCGCCGCGAGGACCGCGGCGGTGCCGGCGGGGACGTTGCTCTCCGGCCCTTCCTCGGTGAGGACGAGGAGCGACACCCCGCCCGCGACCGCCAGGGCCGCCTCCAGCACCGCGGCTCCCGTCACCGCGCGTCCCACCGGTCCGGAGTGCCCGTTCACGCTCCCGCGGCTGCGTGCAGCGTGTCGAGCAGCTCGCCGGCCCGGGCGACGAAGGCCTCGCGATGGCCACGCGTCGTAGCGGTCAGCCGGGCCCGGTCGGCCACCTGCTCGGCGTGGCTGCGGGTGTCGTCACCGGGTCTGCCCACCTCGACGTACGCCGTCCTCCGGTGCACGGCAGCGGCCTGCTCCGGGAGCAGGAGGCCGCCGACGACGAGCTCGCCGTCGGCCGGGCGGCGGCGCCCCACCAGGACGTCGGCGAGGTCCGACGGCACGAGGCCGTCGGGCACGTCGACCAGCGTGACCACCCCGGGCGCGGCCTCCACCTCGACCGTGGGGCCCCCGGGCGCCACGACGACGTGGCGGCCGACGAGCGCCGCGGTGCCGTGGGTCCGCTCCCAGTCCTCGTACTGCACCTTGCGGTGCATGGCGGCGCCCTCGACGTCGACGGCCGGCAGCTTCTTCTCGAGCAGGGTCGGCAGCCACCAGGCCTTGTGGCCGAGGAGCACCAGCACCGCAGGCACGAGCGTCATGCGGACGATGAACGCGTCGACGAACACGCCGACCGCCAGTCCGAAGGCGATCGGCTGGATCGTGCTCGAGCCGTTCGGGATGAACGCGACGAACACCGAGGTCATGATCAGGGCCGCTGCGGTCACGACTCTCGAGGAGGCCTTGAACCCTTGCAGCACGGCGTCGGTCGGGTCGGCGTGCTCGACGTACTCCTCCCGCATCGCGGACACGAGGAACATCTCGTAGTCCATCGCGAGACCGAAGAGAACGCCCATGAGGAAGATCGGGAGGAAGCTCACGATGGGGCCGTCGGCCAGCCCGGGCAGGATCCCCTCCAGCACGCCGTTCTGGAACACCAGGACGACCGCGCCCATGGCGGCCCCGACGGAGAGCAGGTAGCCGAGCGTGGCCTTGAACGGCACGGCGACCGACCGGAACACGATCATCAGCAGCACCAGCGACAGGCCGATCACGATCGCGGCGAAGGGCAGGAGCGCAGCACCCAGCCGGTCGGAGACGTCGATGTTGATGGCGGTGGGGCCGGTCACGAGGATGTCGGTGACGCCGTACTTCTTCTCGAGGGAGGGCGCCTGGTCACGGAGCTCGTTGACCAAGGCGGCGGTCGACGGAGCGATCTGACCCTTCTCCGGGATCACCTGGATCAGCGCCGTGTCCGCGCTCTGGTTGGGGGTCGCCTGGGGCACCGCGACGACGCCCGGCAGCTTGCCCATGGCCTTGGCCAGGCTGTCGACCGTGTCGCCCGGGGACGTGCTCGTGATGACGTTCGCGGTCACCGCGAGGGGCGCGTTGTAGCCCTCACCGAACGCGGCCGTGATGTCGTCGTAGGTCTGTCGCTGCGGCGTGTCCTCGGGCGCGGTGCTGTTGTCGGGCAGCGCGAGCTCGAGGTCGGTGGCAGGGACCGCGGCGAGCAGCAGCACGCCGACCACGGCCGCCACCGTCACGAGGGGCTTCGCCGTGCAGAGGTGCACCCACCGGCTCGAGAACGGCACCTTCTCCTTCGGCGCCTTCTGCGAGGCCCGACGGCGGCGCTTCGGCTTCTTCGGGCGGGGCCGCAGCCGTTCGCCCAGGAGCAGCGCGGTGGCGGGGAGGAGCGTCAGCGCCACGACCACCGCCACCGCCACGGCGACCGCGGCTGCCAGGCCCATGACCGTGAGGACCGGGATCTGCGCGACCAGGAGACCGCACAACGCGATGATGACCGTCGTGCCCGCGAACACGACGGCGCTGCCCGCGGTCGCCAGGGCACGCGACATCGCGACACCCGTGGACACCTCGGGATCGAGCAGCTGGCGTCGGTAGCGCGACAGGATGAACAGCGCGTAGTCGATCCCCACCGCGAGACCGAGCATCTCCGCCAGCGTCGGGGACGTGCTCGAGACCGTCATCACGTGCGAGACCAGCACCACCGCGCTGAGCGTGGTCAGGACGCCGATGAGGGACGTGATGATGGGCATGCCCGCCGCGACGAACGAACCGAACGTGAGCGCCAGGATCAGGAAGGACACCATGAGTCCGAGCAGCTCCGGCAGCTTGCTCTCCGAGGGCGTGTCCTTGTAGGCGTCGCCGCCCACGGAGGTCTTGATGCCGGACCCGGCCGGGGCCTTGCCGGCCTCGAGCACGGCGTCGAGCGTCTTCTCGGACGGGAGCGCCCGGGCGAACGAGGCTGTCCCGAGGGTGGATGCGCCGTCCTTCGAGAGGATCGGCTGCTTCTGCCCCGGGGGTGGGCCGAGCGGGTCGGGCATCGAGACACCGGAGACGGCGTCGATCGCCTTCGCGACCTTCTTCGCCGCGGCCGCGTTGGCCGAGTCGGTGATCCGGCCGGAGTCCGCGGTGAAGACCACGGACGCGGTGGTGCCGCTCTGGTCGAAGCGGTCCAGGAGGATGTCCTGCCCCTCCTGTGACTGGGTCCCCGGGATCGAGAACGAGTCGTCGTACTTGTCGCCGATGACCACCGAGCTGCCCATGACCCCGACGAGCACGAGCAGCCAGGCGCCGACCACGAGTCCCCGTCGCCGGGCCAGCGCAGCTCCCAGCCGGTAGAGAAACACCGACATGACCGGCCCCTCCCCTTTGTGGCACTTCGGATGTCAGAAGGGGATCTTCGCGCATTGAATGCCGGTTCAGGCTCGGACCAGCGTCCGTCCGACGGGGACCTGCGTCCCGAATCAGGCGGTCGAGCCGGCGTCGAGGAGCCGGTGGAGGCCGTCGACCAGGACCCGGTGGACCTCCTCGCGCGGCAGGCCCTTCGCCTCGTGGAGCCGGTCGAGCCCCTCGAAGTGGGTCAGGACCTCCACGCAGGCGAGCACCGTCTGCGCGTGTGACGGGCCGAGCGCCTCGAGCTCGGGGGCGAACTGCTTCTCGAGCTGGGTGACCAGCTGGGCCTCGCGCGCCCGGACCTGCTCGGCGATGCGCGGCATGGAGTCCTGGACCGCGAACGCGACGCGGATCGTCGAGTGGGCCTCGGCGTAGATGGTCAGCCGCTGCTCCACCAGGCTCTCGATCCGCTCCTCGAGCGGCCCCTCCCCGACCTCGAGGTCGTAGAGCGTGGCGGTCAGCCCGACCCTGCGCGCCAGCGCCTCGAGCATCAACCCCTGGCTGTCCGGGAAGTAGCGGTGGATGGAGCGCAACGAGACGCCAGACCTGGCCGCGACGCTCTCCAGCGTCGGAAAGGTCCGGATCTCCGTGAACAGCTCGTGCACGGCGTCGAGCACCGCGTTCCGGTTGCGCGCCCGGCGGGCGGACCGTCCGTCGACCGGGAGCTCGTCGTCGCTCATCGCGCGGCTCGCGACCGGAAGCGGGGCTGGCACTTCGGGCACCAGAACGAGTTGCGGCCCACGAGCACCTCGGTGCGGACCGTCGACCCACAGACGTGGCAGGGCATGCCGTTGCGCCGGTACACGTAGACCTCTCCTCCGTGGTCGTCCTGTCGGGGTGGGCGTCCCATCGCCTCCGGCAGGTGCTCGGTCCGGACCGTGTCGATGCGGTTGAGCTTCACGCCCTCGCCCATGAGGACCACGAGGTCCTCCCAGATGTGCTCGAACTGCCGGCGCCGCAGCGTCTTCCCCGGTCGGAGCGGATGGATCCGGTGCCGGAACAAGACCTCGGCGCGGTAGACGTTGCCCACTCCGGCAAGCACCTCCTGGTCCATGAGCAGGTCGCCGATCGCCCGCGGGCTCCGGCTGATCCGAGCCCACGCACGCAGCGGGTCGGCGTCGGTTCGCAGCGGGTCGGGTCCCAGCTTGGCCACCACGGCGTCGCGCTCGGCCGGCGTCACGAGGGCGCACTGGGTGGCACCGCGCAGGTCGGCGTACGCCGGGCCGGCCGCGAGCCGCAACCGCACCTGGCCCACCGGAGGGGGTGGTCTCCCCCGTCGTCGGTGCGGCCGAGGTCGAGCCTGCCGATCAGGCCGAGGTGGATGTGGACGACGCGGTCGCCGGCGAACTGCAGGAAGAGGTGCTTGCCCGCCGCGTCGGCGAGGTCGAGCACCGCACCGTCGAGCAGGGCGGCCTCAGGCGCGAAGCGGCCCTGGGGACTGCTGACCCGGGTGGACCGACCGCCGAAGGTCTCCGTGACGTCGTCCGCGAGGCGGCGGAGGGTGTGGCCCTCAGGCATCGCTTCCCCGGTCAGCCGGACCGCCGAGCGCGGAGTCGGGCAGCGGCGGGAGGTCGCCGGTCCTCTCGTAGTCGGCCAGCATCCCGATCCGACGCACGTGCCGCTCGTCCTGGCTGAAGTCAGTGGAAAGAAAGATCCCGACAAACCGGGTCATCTCATCGACCGAGTGCATCCGCCCGCCGACCGAGATCACGTTCGAGTCGTTGTGCTCACGGGCCAGCCGCGCGGTCTCGTCGCTCCAGGCCAGGGCCGACCGGACCCCGCGCACCTTGTTCGCCGCGATCTGCTCACCGTTGCCGGAGCCTCCGATCACGACGCCCAGCGCCTCGACACCGGCCTCCTGGTCGGCGACGACACCCTTCGCCGCTCGCAGGCAGAACACCGGGTAGTCGTCCAGCGCGTCGAAGACGAACGGCCCGTGGTCGACCGGTTCGTAGCCGTGCTCGGCGAGCCACGAGAGCAAGTGTTCCTTGACATCAAGTCCGGCGTGGTCCGACCCTAGATGCACGCGCATGCGCCGATCTTTACAGGTCACCCTGACCTGCGGGAGAGGCCAGACGCGTCGACGTGCTTTTCACCGTAAATCTGGACGCTTGACCAGAGACCTACCGGCCATCGTTCACGTTTGACGGGCTCCGGCGTGGGTCGCGACGAAGCCCGCGATCTGCCCGGTCAGCGTCTCGGAGGCGTCGAATGCTTGGGGATGTCTCCAGAAACCGTGGGTCAGGCCGAGGTAGCGGGTCGCGGTGACGGGCACACCGAGCTCCGCCAGGCGCTCGGCGAGGGCCTCGCCTTCGTCGCGCAGCACGTCGTACTCGGCGGTGACGACGAGCGTCGGGGGCAGGGTGCCGAGCAGGTCCGAGCGCAGGGGCGCGAGGTCCGGGTCGCTCAGGTCGGTCTCGTCGCGTGCGTACTGCTCCCACGCCCACGTGCAGTCCTCGGGCGTCATGCCCACGGTCACGTCGCGGTAGGACTCGTGCTCCTGCGTGGGGTCGAGGAACGGGTAGGTCAGGGCCAGCGCCGCGATCCGGCCCGGGTGGTGCAGGGCCCCGACGAGCGCCAGGTTCGCGCCGGCGCTGTCCCCGTGGAGGTACGTCGGTGCGCCGACCCACGCCGGACGCTCGGATGTCTCGTCGAGCACCCAGGCGAGGACGGCGTCGACGTCCTCGACCGCCGCGGGGAACCGGTGCTCGGGCGGGCGCCGGTAGTCGACGCTCAGGACCGCGAGCCCGGTCCGGTTGGCCAGGGCGCGCGCGACCGCGTCGTGGACGTCGACGTCGTTGAAGACGAACCCACCGCCGTGGACGTGCACGACGACGCCCGGGCGAGCGCCCGCGGGCACGTACGCCCGGCAGGCCACGCCACCGGCGTCGACGTCCTCCACGTGCGCCACCTGCTCCCGCGGCTCCATGGCCGCCTCCTCACGAGCGCGGACCCGCTCGGCCTCGATGTCGACGCCGTCGTCCCACGGGCTCCCACGACGCTGCGCCTCGGCCAGGGCGGCCACCGCCTGCGGATGGAGCGACACGCGTCAGCCCTGGGCGTCGAGGAGGGCGAGCTCCTCGTCGACGATGCTCGGGTCCAGCTTGGTGAAGATCGGCGTCGGCTTGGCGACCGCTGTCCCCGGCACCAGCGGCACGCGCGACCAGGCCGGCACCGAGGAGTACTCCCCGGTGATGATCGGGTAGCCGGCGCCGCCGTCGAGGTCGTCGACCTCGTCGATCCGCGGCATCGGCTGCAGCTCGCCCTTGCCGCCGAACGCTGCGTGCACGGCGTTGGCGGAGTGCGGCAGGAACGGCGACAGCATCGTGTTGCAGTCGCTCACCGCCTGGGCGGTGACGTGCAGGATCGTGCCGAGCCGCTCCCTCTCGTCCTCGCCCTTGAGCTTCCAGGGCTCGGACTCCGAGACGTACTTGTTCACCTCGGCGACGGTCCTCATGGCCTCGCCGATCGCCTGCTTCTGCCGGTGCCGCTCGATCAGGTCGCCGATGTCTGCGAACGACGCGTGCACCTTCGCGAGCAGGTCCTCGTCCGCGGGACTGAGGTCGCCGCACGGCGGGATCTCGCCGAAGTTCTTCGCGATCAGGGTCGCGGTGCGGTTGACCAGGTTGCCCCACCCGGCCACGAGCTCGTCGTTGGTGCGCCGCACGAACTCCGACCACGTGAAGTCGGCGTCCTGGTTCTCCGGACCCGCGGCCGCGACGAAGTAGCGGAACGCGTCGACCTGGTAGCGCGCGAGCATGTCGCGCACGTAGATGACGACGCGCTTCGAGGACGAGAACTTCCGGCCCTCCATGGTGAGGAACTCCGAGCTCACGACCTCCGTCGGCAGCTGGAGGACGCCGAGCTCGCCGGGCGTGCCGCCCTTCGCACCGATCCCGCTGTAGGCGAGCAGCTCGGCCGGCCAGATCTGGCTGTGGAAGGTGATGTTGTCCTTGCCCATGAAGTAGTACGACCGCGCGTCGCCGTTGTTCCACCAGTCGCGCCAGCGCTCCGGCTCCCCCAGCCGCCGCGCCCACTCGATGGAGGCCGAGAGGTAGCCGATGACCGCGTCGAACCAGACGTAGAGCTTCTTCGTCGGGTTCTCGCGCCACCCGTCGAGGGGGACGGCGATCCCCCAGTCGATGTCGCGGGTCATCGACCGAGGCTTGATCTCCTTGAGGATGTTCTGGCTGAAGCGGATGACGTTGGGCCGCCAGAGCCCGGTCGCCTCGCGCTCGTCGAGCCACTCGCTCAACGCCTCGGCGAGCGCCGGCAGGTCGAGGAAGAAGTGCTGGGTCTCGACGAACTCCGGGGTCTCGCCGTTGATCTTCGAGCGCGGCTCGAGCAGGTCGGCCGGGTCGAGCTGGTTGCCGCAGTTGTCGCACTGGTCGCCGCGCGCCTCGGCGTACCCGCAGATCGGGCAGGTGCCCTCGATGTAGCGGTCGGGGAGCGTCCGGCCGGTCGACGGCGAGATCGCGCCCTTCGTCGTCTGCTCGAAGAAGTAGCCGTTCTGGTGGACGCCCAGGAACATCTGCTGCACGACGGCGTGGTGGTTGCGCGCGGTCGTGCGGGTGTAGAGGTCGTACGACACCCCCAGCGCGCACAGGTCCTCGGCGATGACCCGGTGGTTCTGGTCGGCCAGCTCCTGCGGGGTGACGCCGACCTCGTCGGCAGCGATGAGGAGCGGCGTGCCGTGCTCGTCGGTGCCCGAGACCATCAGCACGTCGTGCCCGGCCATCCGCATGTACCGGGCGAAGACGTCGGACGGCACCCCGAACCCGGCCACGTGGCCGATGTGTCGGGGGCCGTTGGCGTAGGGCCAGGCAACGGCAGCGAGCACGTGGGTCATGCGCGCAGTCTAGGCAGCGCGCACACGACTCCCGTGCCCGATGTCGAGCGGTGAAGATCCCGTTGACGGATCAGTGCGCGGCAGCGTCCTCGCGTGCCTTCAGCGGCAGCAGGAACACCGCCAGGAAGCTGACGACGTAGCAGGCGATGGACACCAGGACGAGCTGCTTCGTCGCGTCGAACCAGCCGTCGACGGGCACCCAGTGGAAGAAGACGGTGCCGAGGATCGCGACGCCGAGCGCGCCCGAGAACTGCTGGACGGCGTTGAGCAGCCCGGAGCCGGTGCCCACCTGCCGGTCGTCGAGGTCGGCCAGGATGATGTCGAAGAGCGGCGCGAACACCATGCCGGTGCCGACGCCCGAGACGAACAGCGACGGCGCGAGCGACCACCCGGTCGGCAGGTGCGTACCGCTCCCGACAGCCAGCGCGAACCAGCCCACCCCGAGGAGCACGAGAACAAGCCCTCCGTGCAGCACGTGACGGCCGAACCTCGGACCGAGCGCTGCGCCGGACAGCGGCCGCCCCGACCGCGATGCCGAAGGCGAGCGGAGTCATCGCGAGACCGGTGTGCATCGGCGTGAACCCCAGCCCCAGCTGGAGGAACAGGTTGATGACGAGCATCATCCCGCTCATCGACACGAAGAAGGTGCCGAGGAAGATCAGGCCGGCGACGAACCCGCGGTTGCGGAACAGCGTCGGCTCCACCACCGGGTGGCTGCTCCGACGCTCGCTGAGGACGAAGAGCCCGAAGAGCACGGCCGAGAGCACCATCAGCGCGAAGGTCCACGCCGGCCAGCCGAGCTCGCGGCCCTGCACGAGCGGGTAGATCAGGGCGGCCGACGCCGCGGTGAGCAGGAACGCACCGACCGGGTCGAGGCGAGCCTGCGCGTCCTTGGGGACGTCCGGCAGGTAGCGCCAGGCGAGGCAGGTGCCCACGACTCCCACGGGCACGTTGATCAGGAAGATCATCCGCCACCCGGTGCCGAAGAGGTCGGCGTCGAGCAGCACCCCGGCGATGATCGGGCCGAGCACGGCGGCCAGCCCCATGACCGGGCCGAACGGGATGAACGCCTTCTGCAGGTCCTCCGGCGGGAACGACTGCTTCACCATGGCGAGCCCCTGCGGGATCATCACGGCGCCGAAGAGGCCCTGCAGGACGCGGAAGGCGATCAGCCAGCCGGCGGTCGGGGCGAGACCGCACAGCAGCGACGCGAGCGTGAAGCCGGCCATGCCGACGATGAACATCCTGCGCCGACCGACGATGTCGCCGGCGCGCGCGGAGGTCACCAGCCCCACCGCGAAAGCGAGGGTGTACGCCGCGAGCACCCACTGCAGGGTCGTCGCCCCGCCGCCGAGCTCCTCGCGGATCGAGGGGCCGGCGAGGTTGGCGATGGTGGCGTCGAGGAGGTCCATCACGTCCGCCACGATCACGACGACCATCACCATCCACCGGTAGCGGTACGCAGTGGAGACGACACTCTCGGTCGCCGTCTGCTGTGTCCATGGGCCCCTCCTCGCTCGCGTGCACGAACACTGTTCGTTCTTGGCGAACAGTGTTCTACTCTCGAACGGTGTTCGTCGTCAAGTAGGGTGAGGTCATGGCGGAGAAGAAGGAGCGGACCTACCGGGCGGGTCCGTTGCGGGTGCGGGTCACCACCGAGGCTCGCGAGGAGCGCCCGGTGAAGCCGCGGCTCACGCGCGAGCGGATCGTCGACGCGGCGCTCCACGTGATGGCGACCGACGGGTACGACGCCGTCTCCATGCGCTCGCTGGCCCGCGCTCTCGACACGGCTCCCGCCTCGCTGTACGCCCACGTCGCCAACCGTGAGGAGGTCGACCAGCTCGTCACCGACCGGATCTCCTTGCTGTTCCCGGTCCCCGAGCCCGACCCCGAGCAGTGGCAGGACCAGCTCAAGCAGATGATGCGCGACGCCTTGGCGCTCTACCGCGCGCACCCCGGGTCGGCCCGCGCCGCGATGGGCGTCATCCCCCTCGGCGAGGGCGGCGTGCGGGCGGCCGACGCCATGGTCGCGCTCTGCATCGCAGGCGGCGTCACGCCGCAGGCAGCGGCCTGGTTCTGCGACCTGATGGCGCTCTACGTCGGCGCGATCGCCTACGAGGAGGAGATCTGGTCGTCCCGCGACAACAACACCGGCCCCGGCGAGGCGCCCGACCACGAGGCGCTCGACCAGCAGCTGACCGACCACTTCGCCTCGCTGTCGCCCGAGCGCTTCCCGTTCATGACGGTGCTCGCTGCGGTGATGGCCACCGGCGACGGCGAGGAGCGCTTCGAGTTCGGCATCGACGTCCTCGTCTCGGGCCTGGCCGCTGCCTCGAGCCGCTACCGGCGACCCGACGACGAGGAGCTGCTCGCGCAGCTCCCGGTCAGTCGAAGACCGGCGGGTTGATCCGGCTCCGCTTGAGCTCGTAGAAGCCCGGCGTCGCCATCACGAGCTGCACGCCGTCCCAGAGCTTCCCGGCGGCCTCGCCCTTCGGCGCCGGCGTCACGACCGGGCCGAAGATCGCGACACCGTCGAGGGACAGCACCGGGGTGCCGACGTCGTCGCCGACGAGGTCCATCGCCTCCTGGTGGGACGCCCGGAGCTTCTCGTCGTACTCCTCGCTGGTCATCGCCTCCGCCAGCTCCGTCGGCAGCCCGACCTCGGCCAGCGCCTCCTCGACCAGGGCTCGGTCGGCCGTGCGCTTCTCCACGTGGATCCGGTTGCCCAGCGCCGTGTAGAGCGGCAGCAGCACCTCGTCGCCGTGCGCCTCGGCAGCGGCGATGCACGTGCGGACCGGGCCCCAGTTGCGCTTCAACGCCTCCTGGTAGGACTCCGAGAGCCCGTCGCGGCCCTCGTTGAGGACCGACAGGCTCATCACCCGGAACCGCGGGGCGATCGGGCGCACCTTCGCGGCCTCGATCACCCAGCGCGACGTCAGCCATGCCCAGGGGCAGGCGGGGTCGAACCAGAAGTCGAGCGGAGTGCCCTGCGACAAGGGGTCCGTGGCGGCGGCGGGGGCTTCGGACGTCGGGACGCGGTGGGTGCAGTCACCCTTCGAGTGTGCACTAGCGGTCCAGCCCGGCCGCGACTGCGGGCGGTGTGGCTCATGCGACAGTCGGAGAGGGCATGCCCGGAGCGGGGCTGGGCATGCCTACGGGATGGGTCGGACCACCAGCACCTCGACGACGAAGGAAGGCCACGTGATCGCGGGCAGGTACGCGCTCCTCGACGAGATCGGTCGCGGCGGCATGGGCATCGTCTGGCGCGGCGAGGACGAGGTCCTCGGCCGGACCGTCGCCCTGAAGAAGGTCGGGATGTCCCCGGGCGGCGCGTCCCCGGACCTGCAGCGCGCCGAGCGCGAGGCCCGGCTGGCTGCGCGGCTGAACCACCCGCACGTGGTCGCCGTCTTCGACCTCGCGACCGACGGCGACGAGCAGTGGCTGGTCATGGAGTACGTCGAGAGCCGCAACCTCGCCGAGCTGCTGCGCGACCACGGGCCGCTCGGCCCGGACCAGGCCGCGGCCCTCCTCGCCCAGGCCGCCGACGCGCTCGCTGCCGCCCACGGCGCGGGCATCGTGCACCGCGACGTGAAGCCCTCGAACATCCTGGTGACGCCCACCGGCCAGGTGAAGCTGACCGACTTCGGCATCGCCCGCGCCAACGCCGACGCCACGCTGACGAAGACGGGCCTGGTCAGCGGCTCACCGGCCTACCTCGCGCCCGAGGTGGCGGCCGGAGCGCCCGCGACCACCGCGAGCGACGTCTGGGCCATCGGCGCCACGCTCTTCCACGCGCTCGAGGGCCGGCCGCCCTACGAGACCGGCGGCAACGTGATGGGCACGCTCTACCAGATCGTGCACGAGGACCCGCCACGCTCGACCCGGGCCGGCTGGCTCGCACCCCTCCTCGAGGCCACGATGACCAAGGCCCCCGAGGACCGTTGGGCGATGCGCGAGGTGCTCGCCACCCTGGGCAAGGAGCAGGGTGCCGGGGCCGAGGCGACACAGGTGCTCACCGAGGTCGGGTCCGCTCCCCCGCGGCCAGCAAGCGCCGTGCCGCCGGCAGCTCCCCGCCGTCGCGTCGGGTCGTGGCTGCTCCCCCTCCTGGGCGTGCTGGCGCTCGTGGTGGTCCTGGTGCTCGGGTGGCGGCTGCTCTCCGACGGCGGGCAGCCGAGCGGCGGCAGCGCCGCGGGGGGCGAGTCGCCGGCCGCGTCGAGGACGCCCTCGCCGAGCTCGTCGGAGTCGTTGCCGAGCCAGGACGCGATGACGAGCTTCGCGCAGGGCTACCTCTCGACGGCCACCTCCGACACCCGCGCCGGCTTCGACCAGCTGACTCCGGCGTACCAGGCCGAGAGCGGAGGCTACGGCGGCTACCGCAGCTTCTGGGGCCGCATCGACACGGCAGCGATCAGAGACGTGGTCGCCGACCCCGAGGCGATGACGGTCAGCTACCACGTCACGTACACCGAGAGGGGCGGCAAGACCCTCGAGGACGACGTCACCCTCGAGCTCGTGCAGAACGGCGACGGGTTCCTCATCGACGGCGCTTCCTGAGCCTCTCCCCCGGGCCCGTCCCTGCGCCGACTTGGGCGCGCCCGCAGGCGTGGTGTAGCAATGCAGCATGCCTGGAACGAACCTGACCCGTGAGGAGGCGCGGACCCGCGCCGGGCTCCTCGACGTCGAGTCCTACGCGGTCGACCTCGACCTCACCGTCTCCGACAAGGTCTTCCGCAGCACGACCGTCATCCGGTTCACGTGCCGCGAGGCCGGAGCGTCCACCTTCGCCGACCTCGTGCAGGCCGACATCCGCGAGATCACGCTCAACGGCGAGACGCTGGACCCCTTCGAGGTCTACGCGACTCACGCATCAGGCTCGACGGGCTCCAGGAGACCAACGAGCTCCGGGTCGACGCGCAGATGCCGTTCAGCCACACCGGTGAGGGCCTGCACCGCTTCGTCGACCCTGCTGACGGCCGGGTCTACCACTACACGCAGTTCGAGGTCCCCGACGCCCGCCGCGTCTACACGACCTTCGAGCAGCCCGACCTCAAGTCGGTCTTCTCGTTCACCGTCACCGCGCCGGAGGACTGGAAGGTCCTCTCGAACGCCGCCACGCCCACCCCGGAGGCGGCCGGCAGCGGTGCGGCGACGTGGGCCTTCCCGGAGACCCAGCGCATCTCGACGTACATCACCGCGATCGTGGCGGGCGAGTACCACGAGGTCCGCGACGTCTACGAGGGCAAGCACGGCGACATCCCGCTGGGGCACTACTGCCGCCAGTCGGTGGTGCCCTACCTCGACGTC
>CAVXBM010000023.1:0-5260 GCA_963759965.1 uncultured Actinomycetota bacterium | reverse complement strand
AGGCGAGCACGGCGGCCTGGGTCCGGCTCTGCAGGCCGAGCTTGGTCAGGATGCTCGTGACGTAGTTCTTCACGGTCTTCTCGGCGAGGAACATGCGCTCGCCGACCTGGCGGTTGGTCAGGCCCTCGGTCACCAGCTCCAGGACGCGCCGCTCCTGCGGGGAGAGGGAGCGCAGCTCGGAGGGCTCGGACGCGCCGCCACCGTCGCGGAGCCGGTCGAGCACCCTCTGGGTGACGGCAGGGTCGATCATCGACTGGCCGGCGGCGACCTTGCGGACCACGTCCAGCAGGTCGTTGCCCAGGATCTGCTTGAGCATGTACGCCGCCGCGCCGGCCATGATCGCGGCGAAGAGCCCCTCGTCGTCGTCGTACGACGTCAGGATGACCGCCCGGATCGAGGGGTCCACCGACCGCACCGACCGGCACACCTCGACACCGCTGCCGTCGGGGAGACGTCCGTCCAGCACGGCCACGTGGGGCCGGAGCGCCGGGATGCGCGCCTCCGCGTCCCTGGCGGACCCGGACTCGCCGACCACCTCGAAACCGCCGTCGGACTCGAACAGGTCCTTCAACCCGCGCCGGACCACCTCGTGGTCGTCGAGGAGAAAGACACGCACGACACCCTGCTCGACCATCCAAAGCCTCCGACCACGGCCGGGTGGCCGTCAGCCCTCAGTGTTGCGCATGAACTCCGCGGCGTACGTCACGT
Source organism: uncultured Actinomycetota bacterium (assembly GCA_963759965.1). Taxonomy (GTDB): domain Bacteria; phylum Actinomycetota; class Actinomycetes; order Propionibacteriales; family Nocardioidaceae; genus Marmoricola_A. The sequence continues at coordinate 4,552 of CAVXBM010000023.1, read as the reverse complement.
AGCCCCAGAACTTCGCGTCTTGCTCGGGATCCAGCCCGGCTTCGTCGAGCCCGGCGCGGAAGTGGCCGAGCCAGTGCTGCTGTGCCTCGCTGTTCACCGCGAAGGGCGCGTGCCGCATCCGGAGACGGGGGTGGCCACGCTCCTGGGAGTACGTCGTCGGGCCGCCCCAGTACTGGGCGAGGAACAGCCGGAGGCGTCGCTCGGCGGAACCGTCGGCGAGGTCCTCCTGCGGGTACAGCGGGCCGAGGACCGGGTCGCCCGCCACACCTTCGTAGAACCGGGCGACGATCTTCTCGATCACGGGCATGCCGCCGATCTCGTCGTAGAACGAGACCTCCGGCTCCGTCGTCGGGGTGGTCGTCGCGTCACTCACCAGGCCAGTCTCGCAACCGGCATCAAGGCCGGGGACGGCGGGTAGGAGGCCGCCGATAGGTTTGCTGACGCAACCCCACCGACCACACCAGGAGACGCCCATGGCGACCACACGCAACGCGACGACCCACTGGGAGGGGTCCCTGTTCGAGGGCTCCGGCAAGGTGACCCTCGAGTCGAGCGGCATCGGCACCTACGACGTGTCGTGGCCCGCCCGGGCCGAGGAGGCCAACGGCAAGACCAGCCCCGAGGAGCTGATCGCCGCGGCCCACTCGTCCTGCTTCTCGATGGCCCTGTCGAACGGCCTCGCGAAGGCCGGCACGGCGCCCACCTCGCTGGACACCTCCGCCGCGGTGACCTTCCAGCCCGGCACCGGCATCACCGGCATCCACCTCACGGTGACCGGCACGGTCGAGGGCATGAGCGAGGAGGACTTCCTCGCCGCTGCCGAGGACGCCAAGGCGAACTGCCCGGTGTCCCAGGCCCTGACCGGCACCACCATCACGCTCGAGGCGAAGCTCGCCTAGGTCGCCGCGCCCGGGTCGGTGCCCGCCGGGGAGTCCCGGTGCCACACGACGCGCTGGGGGAGCGGGATCTCGATCCCCTCGTTGCGGAAGCGCTCGCGGATCTGGGCGCGGAGGTCGCGGGCGACCTCCCACTGCTCGAGGGGCACGGTCTTGATGGCGACCCGGACCACGACGGCGTCGGGGTCGAGCCGCTCGACGCCCCAGACCTCCGGCTCCTCCATCACCTTGGTGCGGAAGTCGGGGTGCAGCCACAGGTCGTGGAACAGCTCCTTGAGCGCACGACGGACATGGTCGAGGTCCTCGCCGTAGCCGACCTTGAGGTCGAGCACGGCCCGGGCCCAGTTCTGGCTCATGTTGCCGACGCGGTTGATCTCCCCGTTGCGGACGTACCAGACGGTGCCGTTGACGTCGCGGAGCCGCGTCACCCGCAGGGTCACCGCCTCGACCGTGCCGGTCGCGTCGCCGACGTCGACGACGTCGCCGATGCCGTACTGGTCCTCGAAGAGCATGAACATGCCGGACAGGAAGTCGCTGACCAGGGACTGGGCGCCGAAGCCGAGCGCGAGGCCGACGATGCCGGCGCCGGCGATGATCGGGCCGATGTTCACGTCGAACTCCGCGAGCACCATCACCACGACGAACGCGAAGATCGTGAACGACGCGACACTGCGCAGGACCGCGCCCATCGTCTCGGCACGCTGCTTGCGTCGCATCTCGGCGACGCGGTGGGTGATGCGCGCTGTCTCGTCCGGCTCGCTCAGGCTGCCCTGCGCCACGGCGGGGAGGACGCCGACAGCGGCTCGGTTCACCAGGCGGCCGATGACCTTGTAGATCAACCAGCGTGCGACGAGCGCCAGGACGATGATCAGCGCGATCACGGCGGGCTTGGCGATCAGCCAGTCCGCACCGGCCGCGAGCCAGTCGTTGCCCGTGGCGTCCTCGACCCACCTGCACAGCGAGTCTCCGGTCTGACAGTCCGGGGGAGTCGTGAAGGGAGTCATCCCCGCAGGCTAGGGGAACTGACGGCGCGAACCCCGGCTGGCGCTAGGCTTCGGCATGTGAGGATCGACATGCGCCAGCCCATCGTGAGACGCGTCACCCGTGGCACGACCATCGCCGTCGGGCTCGTCCTCGGGTCGCTCGCGGCCCCCGCGGTCGCGGCCCCGCCGACGGACTGGCCGGAGACGACGGACGAGTCGCCGCTGCACTACCTGCTGCTCTTCTTCGGCTTCCCGCTCGCCATCGCCGCGGTCCTGTTCCTGCTGGTCTACCTGCCCTCGATGACGAAGCGCGGCTCCACCGAGCCGGCGCTCGCGTTCCACAAGGACAGCGAGTGGTTCGGGGGTCCGCGCAAGGGCCTCGACGACTCCGTGGCCGAGGACGCCGACGACACCGGGGGTGCCGGTGCCCGCTGGTGATGGGTTCACCTCGGCGGAGCGGCACCAGATCGACAAGGCCATCCGCGATGCCGAGCAGGTGTGCCGCTACGAGTTCTCGGTCTACGTCGGTGCCGTGGAGGGCGACGACGCCCGCGCGTTCGCGCGCCGCCTGCACGCCGCGCTCGTCGCCCCGTCCCGCTCGGTGCTCCTGCTCGTCGACCCGACGTCACGCGCGCTCGAGGTCGTGACCGGCGACGTCGCCCGTCGCGAGCTCGAGGACCACGAGGTCAGGCTCGCGCTCGTCGAGATGCAGTCCCAGCTGGGCGTGGGCGACTTCGTCGGCGCGATCGTCCGCGGCATCGGCACGCTCGCCGAGCACGCGCGGCGCCCGCCGACGCTGCACGCCTGACGCGTCAGGCCGCGTCGCGCTCCTGCGCCGCTAGCGCTCGCTCGAGGTCCGACGCGCCCTCACGGACGTAGCGGACCGCAGCCGGGTTGGCCGAGGTGCCGTCGAGCCACGACTGCACGCGGTCGAGCGTCTCCCGCGTGGCCAGCGCCCGCGGGAAGAGGTACTGCAGGACGACGCTGGCCGAGTAGACGCCCTTCGACTCCCACACCGTCTCCGCGGCCTCGAGGTAGCGGTCGACGAACGGTGCCAGCACGTCGTCCTGGCCGGAGACCTGGAAGGCCGCCGCGATCTGGCGCTGTGTCTCGTTCGGGGTGTTGTCGCGCACCACGGCGGCGTCCCACGCCGCCTCCTTGGCCTCGGGGTCGGGGCGTACGGCGCGCGCTGCCGCGGCCCGCTCCTGCCCGGAGATCGTGTTGTCGTCCCCGAGCTGACGGGCGATCTCGTCCTCGCCGGCGCGGCCGTTGGCCGAGAGGCAGTTCAGAAGCGACCAGCGGAGGTCCGTGTCGACGACGAGACCGTCGGGCACGTCGTCACCGGCGTACCAGGCCTCGATGCGGTCGACCTGGGCGTCGCCGCGCGCCGCGGCGCAGAAGGCACGCACGAACGCGAGCTGGTGGTCGCTGCCCGCCTCGGCGCCGTCCACGAGCTCGGACAGGCCCTCCTCCCAGCGCGCCTTGAGCGCGGACCGGTTGGCCGGAGCGGAGTAGGTGTCGACGGCCTGCTTGGCGTAGCGGAGCAGGGCCCCCACGGCGGTCAGGTCGCTCTCGGCGCCGACGCCGCGCAGCACGAGGGCTGCGAAGTCCGAGGCGGGCATCTCGGCGTCGCGCGTCATGTCCCAGGCGGCCCCCCAGCACAGGGCGCGGGCCAGGGAGTCCTCGAGGGTGTCGATGCTGTCGACCAGCGTCTGCTGCGACTGGTCGTCGAGTCGGATCTTGGCGTAGGCGAGGTCGCCGTCGTTGAGCAGGACCAGGTCGGGTCGCTTCTCGCCGACCAGGGCGTCCACCTCGGTGGACTGGCCGTGCACGTCGACCTCGAGGGTGCGGCGCAGCACCAGACGGCCGTCCCGCTCGTCGTACAGGCCGATCGCGATGCGGTGCCGCCTCAGCGTCGGGAAGCCGGGGTGTGCCGACTGCTGCACGCGGAAGCCGGTGAACACGTCGTCGCCGTCGACGTCGAAGTCGGGGCTGAGGGTGTTGACGCCCGAGGTCTGCAGCCACTCCTCGCCCCACGAGCCGAGGTCGCGCCCGGAGGAGGCCTCGAGGGAGCGCAGCAGGTCGACGAACTCGCTGTTCGCGAAGGCGTGCTTCTTGAAGTAGTCCCGCAGGCCTGCGAGGAACTCGTCCTCACCGACCCACGCGACGAGCTGCTTGAGCACCGAGGCGCCCTTGGCGTAGGTGATGCCGTCGAAGTTGACCTCCACGGCCTCGAGGTCGTGGTTGTCCGCGGCGACCGGGTGCGTCGAGGGCAGCTGGTCCTGGCGGTAGGCCCAGACCTTGCGGGCGTTGGTGAAGCCGGTCCAGGCATCGGTGTACTTCGTGGCCTTGACCGACGCGTGGTGCGCGGCCCACTCGGCGAAGGACTCGTTGAGCCACAGGTCGTCCCACCAGCGCATCGTCACGAGGTCGCCGAACCACATGTGCGCCATCTCGTGGAGGATCGTGTTGGCGCGCTGCTCGTAGAACGCGTGGGTCTGGCGGGACCGCGGGAGGTACTCGTCGCGGAACGTCACGCAGCCGGCGTTCTCCATCGCGCCCATGTTGTACTCCGGCACGTACGCCTGGTCGTACTTGCCGAACGGGTAGGGGAAGTCGAAGGCGTCCTCGAAGAACGCGAAGCCCTGCTTGGTGACCTCGGTCAGCTCGTCG
>CAVXBM010000022.1:0-27650 GCA_963759965.1 uncultured Actinomycetota bacterium | reverse complement strand
AGGTGTCGGCCGGCCAGAAGCGGCTCGAGTCGGGGGTGAGCACCTCGTCGCCGAGCACGGTGGTGCCGTCGGGGCGGGCCCCGAACTCGAGCTTGGTGTCGGCGAGCACGATGCCGCGCTCCCGGGCGATCTCCTCGGCGCGGGCGTAGACCGTGAGGGTCAGGTCACGAAGCTCCGCGGCCCGCTCGTCGCCGATCTGCCCCGCCACGACGGCGAACGACACGTTCTCGTCGTGCTCACCCAGGGCGGCCTTCGTCGCGGGCGTGAAGATCGGGTGCTCGAGGCGGCTGGCGTCGACGAGCCCGGGCGGGAGCGGCACGCCGCAGACCTCGCCGGTGGCGTCGTAGTCGAGGAGCCCGGAGCCGGTGAGGTAGCCGCGGGCGACGCACTCGACGGGATACATCGACAACGACTCGCAGACCACCGCCCGGCCCGCGACCGCGTCCGGCACGTCGGTGGACAGGATGTGGTTCGGGACCAGGTCGGCCAGCCGCTCGAACCACCACAGCGACATCCGCGTGAGGATCCGGCCCTTGTCGGGGATCGGGCTGTCGAGCACGAAGTCGAACGCCGAGATCCGGTCGCTCGCGACCATGAGCAGCGTGCCGTCGTCGAGCCGGTAGAGGTCACGGACCTTCCCGGAGTGCACGTGGGTGGCCTCTGGCAGCTGCGCGACCGTCATGGCGCAGAGCCTACGAGCCGCCAACCCCGATTCGTCTGCGGTGGTCCCGCTCAAGATCTTGATCCTGACGCAGACGAATCGGGGTGAGCACCGGCCGAATGTTCAGGTTTTACGATCCAACGATCTCAATTCCCTTGCGGTGCAAGGAATTGACCGTTCAATCCATGGCGGAGGCGGTGTGGTGGGTCTACGTTGTCAGCCGGTCCTCCTCCTCGGACGGAGGACCTTGTCGCCCCCGGACGGGGGCCGCACGCGTGGCCACGGGTGGAAGGGGCTGGGCATGATCGAGCACCGGGTCGGCACGAGCCGGCGCGCCGGCGCCGTCCACCTCGCCGCCAAGGCCGTGTTCCGGCCGACGCTGAAGTACTACCCGCTGCGCGGCCCCGCGGCCCGGCTGATGCCGCTCGTCGACCGCAGCGCCCGCCTCATCCCTCGCCTCGCGGGCACCGTGCACCGCCCCGTCGAGGGCCGCACCTGGACGGGCGAGCTCGTGGAGCCGATCGACGGCACCACCTCCAACGGCGCGATCCTCTACATGCACGGCGGCGCCTTCCTGCTCTGCGGGCTCAACACGCACCGCCGGATCGTGGAGCGGCTGGCCAAGCTCACCGGGATGGCCGTGCTCTCGGTGGCCTACCGCCAGCTCCCCGACGGCCGGCTCGCGGACAGCCTCGCCGACTGCGAGGAGGCCCACCGCTGGCTGGTCCGGCACGGGCACCCGGCCCACCGGATCGTCCTCGCGGGCGACTCCGCCGGCGGCCACCTCGCCTTCGCGACCGCCCTCCGGCTCCGCGACGCGGGACTGCCCCGGCCCGCCGGCGTCATCGGCATCTCGCCCTGGCTCGACTTCGACCACCAGGCCAAGTGGCGCCACCACAACGTCCGTCGCGACGCCTACATCCCGGCCCGCCGGCTCCGCCGCGTCGCCAAGATGGTCGTCGGCGGCACGCCGCAGCCGCACCACAGCCCGGTCAACGCCGACCTCGCCGGGCTCCCGCCGTCGCTCATCATGTGCGGCGAGTCGGAGGTCCTCCGCGTCGACGCCGAGCTGATGACCGAGCGCCTCGAGGAGGCCGGGGTCCCCTGCGCCCTGTCGATCTGGGAGGGCCAGGTGCACGCCTTCCCGGTGCTCAGCGAGCTCTCCCCGCAGAGCCGAGAGGCCGTCGACGTGATCGTCGGCTTCGTGACCGAGGCCGTCGCCGCCTCGGTCCGCCCCGTCCGCGGCCACGCTGCCGCGTCGTACGCCGCCCTCGCCTGACCCGTCTCCACGCCCCTCCTGGGACGTCATACGTTCCGGTCGTCATGGCGACCCGCTCCGCATGACGTCGCCCGGCGGAACTCCCGCGAGTGACACCACCTCTGACCTCGTACGACGTCGCATGGCGTCACGTCTGACGCTGTTTGGTGTTGACATGACGTCACCATGATGTCAAGGTGGTGCGCATGGACCTCACACCCTTCCTCGAGAGCCTCCGCCGGGACCTCGGTTCCGCCGCGGACGCTGCGGGACCGGACGGGCGGGCGGCCGCCGACCGGATGCTGCTGGCCCTCGAGCCGGCACTGCGCCTCGCCCTGATGGAGGCGCTCTCCCAGGCCGCTGCCGAGATCACCGCCGAGCTCTCCGACGCGGTCGTCGAGGTGCGCCTCCGCGGCCGCGACCCCGAGCTGGTGGTCGACCAGGCCGAGCCGACCCAGCCGATCCAGGCCTCCGCGCCGACGTCCGGCCAGGACGCCGACGACGAGGTCGGCGACGACGGCACCATCGCGCGGGTCACCCTGCGCATCCCCGAGACGGTCAAGAACAAGGCCGAGGAGCTCGCCGGCCGCAGCGGCCACTCGCTCAACGGCTGGATCGTCACCGTGCTCCGCGCGGCGACGTCCCAGCGCGCGGTCAACGTCGACATCGACCTGTCGAGCCTTCCCTTCTTCGACGACCGCGGCCCCCGGCCAGGTCGCGGCAACCGCCGGATGACCGGCTGGGCCTGAGTCCCGGCCCACGACACCAAGGAGCAGAACCATGCAGCACACCTTCCCCGCCCCCTATGCGCAGGAGATCTACGTCGAGATCGGCTCGGGCGACGTGCAGGTCGTCGCGACGGACACCGACCAGGTGGTCGTCCAGGTCGAGGGCCGCGACGCCGACGAGGTCCAGGTCGAGCAGGACGGCGCCCGGGTCCGGGTCGTCACCCGGCTCCGCACCGGCTTCCTCTCCGGCTTCCAGGGCACCCGCGTCCACGTGACCACGCCGCGCGGCAGCAGCCTCAGCACGAAGCTCGGGTCCGCCGCCGTCACCGTCGAGGGGGTGCTCGAGACCGTGCAGATCCAGACCGGGTCCGGCGAGGTCACCCTCGACGAGGTCACCGACGACGCCCTGGTCAAGACCGGGTCGGGCGGGGTCGCGGTCCGCGCGATCGGCGCCGAGGCCCACATCAAGACCGGCTCCGGTGACATCGGCGTCGGCCACCTCGGTGGCCCGTCCCGGCTCACCACCGGGTCCGGCGACATCGAGGTCGGCCGCAGCGACGGCCCGATCAGCTTCAAGACCGGGTCCGGCGACATCGTCGTCCGTGACGCGCAGGGTCGTCAGGCCCAGCTCTCCGCGGGCTCCGGCCAGCTCCACGTGGCCCGGATGACCAGCGGCGTCGCCCAGCTGAAGAACGCGTCCGGCGACATCAAGGTCGGGGTCCCCGCGGGCACGCCCGTGTGGACCGACGTCAGCAGCGTGAGCGGCCACGTCCGCTCGTCCCTCACCCCCACCGGCGCGCCGCAGGAGGGCCAGGACCACGTCGAGGTCACGGCCCGCACCGTCAGCGGCGACGTCTACCTCGAATCGATTTGAAGGAGCCACGATGCACGAGTCGAACCCCCTCGCAGAGATGAACGCCCTGGACACGATCCGCGAGCGTCAGCAGACGGTGAGCCGCCTGCGCCGGCCCCGCAAGGCGGAGCAGCGCACGACGAAGCGGATGTGGCGCAAGCAGATCTGAGTACGACGACGCATGCGCCGGGGAGCCCGGACCTCTTCACTGGTCCCATGGACGGCACCCCCACGGCTCCCCGGCGCCGGCCTCGCGTCCTCGTCGTCCTGGCCGCCCTGGCCGCGCTGGCCGCCTCTCGTGCTCCTCTATGCCGTGGCGACCTGGTACTTCTCCGACCAGATCCGCGCCAGCGCCCTCGACGTCACCACCTCCGAGCCGACGTACGACGTCACCGTGACCGACGTCGACGGCGAGCACATCACCCTCGACGACTCGGCCCACCCGCACCCGGTCCTCCGTGACGAGCGGTGGACCTACGGCATCCGCTGGGAGGGAGGCGAAGGCTCGGTCGGCGGGCCGGCCGAGGTCGACGGTGACGAGGTCACCCGCATGCTCCAGGTGACCGACGGCTCGGCCCCTCAGGCCGGGGACGAGGTGGCTCTCAACCGCGACCTCGTCTCGGCCTTCCCCGAGGACGACGACGAGCTGGAGCAGATCGAGTTCCCGGCCGGCGACGGCACCCTCCCTGCCTGGTTCGCCGACCGCGACGCGGACGCCGACACCTGGGCGATCCTCGTGCACGGAAAGGGCGGGTCGCCCGCCGAGATGGTGCGGATGGCCTACGGCCTCCACGACGCCGAGCTGCCGACCATGATGATCGGCTACCGCAACGACCCGGGCACGACCGCCGGCTCCTCGGGCCGCTACGGCTACGGCGCCACCGAGTGGCGCGACCTCGCATCGGCCGTCGCCTACGCCCAGCGGCACGGCGCGAATCACGTCGTGCTCGGCGGCGCCTCGATGGGCGGCGCGGTGGTCGCGTCGTACCTCGAGCACGCGAACGCGCCCTCCGGGTTCGTGCGCGGCATCGTCCTGGACGCCCCGATGCTCGACCTCGACGCCGTCGTCGACCACGGCGCCGAGAGGAAAGGGCTGCCCGGCTTCCTGACCTCGTCGGCCGAGTGGCTCGCGGGTATGCGGTTCGGGGTCGACTGGGACGCGGTCGACTACGTCGACGACACCTCGTGGGTGGTGGCCCCGACGCTCGTGCTGCACGGCGACGCCGACGACACCGTGCCCTTCGCGGTGAGCAAGGCGCTGGCCGCCGCCGAGCCCGACCTCGTGACGCTCGAGGAGTTCGAGGCCGGCCACGTCGAGTCGTTCAACAGCGACCGCGACCGCTACAGCCGGGCCGTCGACGAGTTCGCCCGCTCCGTCACCGGCTGACGATCAGGGGCGGTAGCGGGTCTGGCCGTGCTCGTCCCCGAAGGCCAGCACCTTGGCCGGCGGCACCCGGAACACCCGTGCTCCGCCACCCCCGCCGGCGCCCTGTTCGCTGAGCTCGAAGAACCGGTGCTCCCGGACCTCGAACAGCCAGTCACCGTCGTACTTCGTCCGCCACTCCCCGACCAGCGCCTCGAGCACCGCGTCGTCGGTGACCTCCTCAGCGACGCCCTCGACCGCGATGTCCTTGCCGGTCTTCCAGCCGTCGGCGCCGAGAGGGCCGGCGGTGATGACCACGTGCGGGTCGTGCTCGAGGTTGCGCATCTTCTGCTCGTCGTCACCGGTGCAGAAGTAGAAGGCGCCGTCGTGCCACACCCCGCAGAGGGGTACGGCGTGCGGGCGGCCGTCCGAACGCACGGTCACGATCCAGTACAGCTGGGCCTCGGTGAGCCGGCGGTCGATCTCGCTCCAGGCTGGTGCGGAGGCGGTGGCGTCGCCGTAGTCCGGGTTCACCTTTCCTGTGGTCATGCAGGTACCGACCGGGCTCGGCGCCCGGACTCATCGGTCGCCGGACCCGCCTCGTCCGATTGGGAGTGCACCATGGCGCACTCCCAATCGGACGAGGCGTGCTCTGGTCAGTCGATGACGGTGCGGTGGAAGCTCTGGAAGGAGCGTGAGGGGGTGGGGCCGCGCTGGCCCTGGTAGCGCGAGCCGTACTTCGCCGAGCCGTAGGGGTGCTCCGCCGGCGAGGACAGCCGGAAGAAGCAGAGCTGGCCGATCTTCATCCCCGGGTAGAGCTTGATCGGCAGGGTCGCCACGTTGGCGAGCTCGAGCGTGACGTGCCCGGAGAAGCCGGGATCGACGAAGCCGGCGGTCGCGTGGGTGAGCAGGCCGAGGCGGCCGAGCGAGGACTTGCCCTCGACCCTCGCGGCGAGGTCGTCGGGCAGCGAGACCACCTCGAGCGTCGAGCCGAGCACGAACTCCCCCGGGTGCAGGATGAACGGCTCCTCACCCTCTGTCTCGACCATCCGCGTGAGGTCGCTCTGGTCGGCGGCGGGGTCGATGTGCGGGTAGCGGTGGTTCTCGAAGACCCGGAAGAACTTGTCGAGCCGGAAGTCGATGCTCGACGGCTGCAGCATCGAAGCGTCGTAGGGCTCGACGACGACGCGGCCCTTGTCGAGCTCGATCTTGATGTCCCGGTCTGAGAGCAGCACAGGCGAGACCCTACCTGCGGCCCGCGGCCCACCGGGGTGCACGATGTCCGGGTGCCGGACCCGACCTCGCCCTACCGCAGGTACGTCGCGATCGGCGACTCCTTCACCGAGGGCGTCGGCGACGTCGACGACACCCGCCCGAACGGGGTCCGCGGCTGGGCGGACCGCGTCGCCGAGGTGCTGGGGGCACGGGACCCGGAGTTCCGCTACGCCAACCTCGCGATCCGCGGCCGCAAGCTCCCGGCGGTCCTCGCGCAGCAGGTCGAGCCGGCGATCGCGCTGCGCCCCGACCTGGTGAGCGTGTACGCCGGCGGCAACGACATCATGCGGCCCAAGGTCGACCTCGACGTCCTCGTCGCGTCGTACGGCGCAGCGCTCGGCCGGCTCCGCGCCGCCGGCGCCCACCTGGTGGTGTTCACCGGCTACGACGTCGGACGCGCTCCGGTGATGGGACGGCTGCGGGGTCGGTTCGCGCTCTACAACGAGCTGGTCCGGGAGGTCGCCGACGACCTCGACGCGACCGTGGTCGACTTCTGGCGGATGCGGGAGTACCGCGACCCGAGGCTGTGGGCGGTCGACCGGATCCACATGTCGACCCTGGGACACCGGCACATGGCCGCGAAGGTGCTCGACGTGCTCGGCGTGCCCCATGACCTGGCGCTCGACCCGCTGCCCACGCTGGAGCCGCTGACCGGGGCCGCCAAGCGCGAGGCCGACCTGGCATGGGCGCGCGCGCACGCCGCTCCCTGGGTGCAGAGGCGGTTGACCGGGAAGTCGTCGGGCGACGGGCTCGAGCCCCGCTTCGGCGCCCTGACGGCGACCGGCCAGGAGGGCCTGCGGAGGTCGGGTAACATCTGACCGGCTTCGGCCCGAGCCCCTCTGGCGGGGGCCGCCGAAGGCCTCTCGCGGATGTAGTTCAATGGCAGAACATGAGCTTCCCAAGCTCAGAATGCGGGTTCGATCCCCGTCATCCGCTCCAGATCTCCCACCACGCTCCGACCCGCTTCATGGGGTCGTCCCCCGGCCGCTCGAACCGGCCGTGTCGGGTGATGGGACCTAGGTCATGAGCCCATAGGGCCCTAGGTGCGCAATCGGGACAGGACGGGCGTCACCACCTTGGTCTGGGAGGTCCTGACTAGACCGTTTCAGGACGATTTGGCCCTATATCCGCCCTTACGGTGAAGCCATCGCCGAAAGACGGCGACTGAATCAAGGGGCACCCGATGATCCGCAAGACCCGGACCGCCACCAGCGCGACACTCGTCGCCCTGGGCGTCACGACCGCCACCGCCGGCATGTTCGTCACCGCCGGCGCGGCCGCTGCGGCACCGGCCCCCAAGGGCAACAACGGCACCGTGAAGGTGGCCGAGCTCGGCGACCTCGACGGCAAGCCGCAGAACGACCCGCACGTCGGCTGCACCTTCAAGGTGCAGTGGTTCAACTTCGACGAGGGCAAGGACCTCACCTCGAAGGTCTCCTTCGACCTGCAGGCGCCGACCCTCAAGGACGTGACCCTCAAGGTCGACGGACCCGACTCGGTCTTCGTCGGCGAGGACGCTGCCGGCGGTGCGGACAAGGACCTCGACGCCGAGGCCGTCTACAAGCTGGCGTTCACCGGCGAGCCGCAGGAGAAGCAGGGCTACCACGTGAAGCTGACCGTGGACAGCCCGAGCGGCTCCAAGAGCAAGGTCTTCTGGGTCGACGGGTGCCGCACCGACACCCCCACCGACACCCCGAGCGAGGAGCCCTCGACCGCTCCCGAGCAGCCCGCCGACAACGGCGACCAGGGCGACCAGGGCGACCAGGGCGACCAGGGCGACCAGGGCGACCAGGGCGACCAGGGCGACCAGGGCGACCAGGGCGACGACCAGGGCGACCAGGGCGACACCAGGGCGACGACCAGGGCGACCAGGGCGACAACCAGGGCGACCAGGGCGACGACCAGGGCGACCAGGGCGACCGACCAGGGCGACCAGGGCGACGACCAGGGCGACGACCAGGGCGACGACCAGGGCGACCAGGGCGACCGACCAGGGCGACCAGGGCGACCAGGGCGACCAGGGCGACCGACCAGGGCGACCAGGGCGAGGACGTCCGACCCCGACCGACCCGGGTGGCGACGACGAGGGCACCGGCACCGACGAGGGCACCGGCACCGACGAGGGCACCGGCACCGACGAGGGCACCGGCACCGACGAGGGCGACCGGCACCGACGAGGGCACCGGCACCGACGAGGGCACCGGCACCGACGAGGGCACCGACGACCCCACCGAGTACCCGACCACGACGCCGACCGTCCTCCCCGAGGAGAGCTTCGCGCCGACCCCGGGCAACGGTTCGGACGGCGGCAACCACGCTCCCGGCGCGAACCGGCTCGGCGGCGGCGGTAGCGGCGCACTGTCTACCCGGTCGCGGTCCCGACCGCGGTCGACGCCGGCCTCGGCGGCACCACCGGCCAGCAGGGCGAGCACGGCCTGGGCCTGCTGCTCTTCGGCGGCGGCCTGGCTCTCGCCGGCGCGTTCCTCGAGATGATGCCCCGCCGTCAGCGCGGCCGCTTCCAGGCCTGAGCCTCACGAACACCAGGACTCGACCCCCTGCCCCTCGAGGGCAGGGGGTCGAGTCGCGTCCGGAGCGCTGGTCGGCTCAGGTGATGTCGCGGCGGGTGGTCAGCAGCACGCCGAGGCCGGCGAACGCCGCGGCGTAGCCGACCATCACCAGGGCTCCCGCCCACCAGGGCAGCAGGTCGACGAAGCCCGAGACCGGGCTCGTCATGGCCGAAGAGGCGTTCGACGGCAGGAACTTCGCGACGGCGTCGAGGTCCGCGGCGGACAGCGCCAGTCCGACGAGCGGCTCGATGATGAATGCCATCGCCACTGCGACGAGGATCGCCGCCACCTGGTTGCGGATCAGGGTGCCGATGCCCAGCCCGAACAGCGTCCACAGCCCGACCGCGAGGATCGCCAACGGCACGGCGCGCCAGAGGCCCGGCGTGGTCAGTCCGATGTCGAAGCCTCGCAGCGCGATCACTGCCGCCCCGAGCACCAGGGCCACGAGGAACGCCACGACGCCGTACCCGACCCCGACGACCAGGCTGGCGCCCGCCTTGCCGATCACCACCAGCGCACGACGCGGCGTGGCCAGGAAGGTGGGCGTGATCGTCTGGTAGCGGTACTCCCCCGTCATCCCCGTCACGCCCAGGACCAGCGCGAAGATGTAGGCGCCGCCGAAGGCGGCCCCCGCGTACACCGACCGGATCGTCGAGGAGCTGTCCAGCCCCGGGGACGGCTCCTGGCCCGCGCCCGGGTCGACGCCCGCGAAGCCGGCGGTGAGCCCTGCCGACAGCCCGGTGTAGATCACCACACCGATCAGCAGTCCCCACCACAGCCGCGTGGTCAGGATCTTGGTGAGCTCGGAGCGCAGCAGCCCGGTCATGCCTGCACCTCCCCGTCCGCGGCGGGCGCCGCGGGAGGTACGTCGGTGGGGCCGGCGGCAGACGGGTCAACGGGAGGTGGGGCCGCTGCCTCCCCCGTGAGCTGGAGGAAGAGCCGTTCGAGCGCGCCCGGCTGCTTGCTGAGCTCGAGGAGCTCGATGCCCTCCCGGTGCGCGAGCCGCCCGACGTCGTCGGTGGTCCACCCGGAGACGTGCAGGCCGTCCGGGCCGAACGGCTCGACACCGGGCTGCCCGGCCCAGCCGCCCACCGGTGCCGAGGCACCCAGCGCCGTGGCCAGCCTGTCGCGGTCCGAGCTGCGCACGAGGACCGAGCTCTGCGCCGCCTCGAGCTCGGCCAGCGGCCCGCGGGTGACCAGCCGTCCGCGGGCGAGCAGCACGATGTCGTCGGCGATCTGCTGCACCTCGCCGAGCACGTGGCTGGAGATCAGCACGGTCCTCCCCTCGGCCGCCAGGGCGCGAAGGAAGCCGCGCAGCCAGGCCACGCCGCCGGGGTCGAGGCCGTTGGAGGGCTCGTCGAGCACGAGGACCCCGGGGTTGCCGATCATGGCCTGGGCGAGGCCGAGCCGCTGCCGCATGCCGAGCGAGTAGCCGCCGACGCGGCGGTCGGCGTACTCCTGCATCCCGACCATCGCGATGACCTCGTCGACCCGCTGCCGTCCTTCGCCGAGTACCTCCGCGAGGAAGCGCAGGTGGTTCCGGGCGGAGCGCCCGGGGTGGAAGCTCGACGACTCGAGGACGGCGCCGACGACGTGCAGGGGCTTCTCGAGGTCGCGGTAGGCCCGTCCGCCGACGAGCACCTGGCCGGAGGTCGGCGCGACGAGCCCGAGCAGGCAGCGCAGCGTGGTGGTCTTCCCGGCACCGTTCGGCCCGAGGAAGCCGGTGACCCGCCCCGGCGCCACCTCGAAGGTGAGGCTGTCCACGGCCTGCGTCGAGCCGAAGTACTTGCTGAGGCCCTGGACCTCGAGCACCTGACCGGTCACGGATCTCCCTCTCGTCCGCAGATGTCCGTCACTGCCGTCACTCTCGCACCCGTGGTCACACCTCACGAGGGCCGGGTCGTCCGTTCGACGGCGCAGGTTGACCGATCGGACGATGAGAAGCACACCCTGTCGTCACTAGGCTCGAGCATGTCACGGGGGTGGCATGGTCTCGGGATCTAGGGATACGTCGCGTGACCATGCGAACGGCACCGGGAGGCGGTCGAGGGGATACCTTCGCCGACCGGAAGCATTGAGCACGCACCGTCGCCGCGGACGACGGCTCTCGGATCGTGCTTGTTCGCGGAGCGGACACAGCTCGACCCGGACGGAGCGAAAGCCCCGGACCGGGTCGAGCGCCGTTTTCCGGCCGGTGGGACGATCGGCCGATGAGCTCGTCGCCCCGTCGCTGGACCGACCGGCTGCGCGGTGGATCCGCCACGATCTCGCCCACGGCGTACTACACGGGCTACGTGTGGGAGCGGAACGGTCTCGGTGACCGCGACCTCGCCCCGACCGCCGGCCGTGCACTGTTCATGCTCGGCCAGCCACTGCTCGCCACGGTCGATCGTCTCGGCGGCCCGACCCTGGAGCACTTCCTCCTCGCCCGGCACCGCATCATCGACAGGCTGCTCGACCACGAGATCCGCACCGGCCGCGTCGGCCAGGTCGTCGAGCTGGCCGCGGGGATGAGCCCCCGCGGGCTGCGGGTGCGCCAGGACCACCCCGCGGTGACCTACGTCGAGGTGGACCTGCCGGCGATGGCCGAGGAGAAGCGGCGGGCCCTCGGCCGACGAGGTGCCCTCTCGGAGCAGCACCGGGTCGCGGCCGTGGACGTCTTCGGCGCCGGCTTCGAGGCGCTCTTCGCCGGGCTCGACCCCGAGCAGGGGGTCGCCGTGGTCACCGAGGGACTGCTCAACTACTTCCCGACCGAGCGGGTCGAGCTGCTCTGGGCCCGGATCGCCGGGGCTCTCAGCACCTTCCCGTCGGGGCTCTACCTCTCCGACCTGCACCTCGCCGGCGGCGCCCCGCTCGTCGACCGCGCGTTCGCGACGGCGCTGGGCGCGTTCGTGCGCGGTCGGGTGCACTTCCACTACGAGGACGCGGCGCAGGCCGAGGCGACGCTCGTCCGCAGCGGCTTCTCGGAGGCGCGGCTGCACGCACCCGAGGAGTACGCCGACGTCTTGCCCGGCATGCGCGCCGCCGGCGCCGACCGGGTGCGGGTCGTCGAGGCGCGGACCAGCCGCGGCTGACTCAGGCGCCGGGCCCGAAGTCCTCCATCTGAGTGGGGTCGAACTCCTTGGGCTCGACCAGCACCATCCAGTTGCCGCTGATGTCGCGCATCACGGCCTCGACGCCGTAGGGCCGGTCCGCCGGCGGCTGCGGGAACTCGATCCCCCGCGCGCTCAGCTCCTCGTAGGTCTTGCGGCAGTCCTCGACGGTCAGCCCGATCCCGCCCATCGACCCCTTCGCCAGCGCCCGGCTCACCGCTGCGGCCATGTCCTCGTCGAGCGGCGGGCCCGGGGTCATCAGCGTGATCTCGAGCTCCGGCTGCGAGGGGTGGTTGATGGTGACCCACCGGAAGCCGTTGCCCATCGAGACGTCGGTGTTCTCGACGAAGCCGAGCTCCTCGACGTAGAACTTCTTGGCCGCGTCCTGGTCGGTGCAGTAGAGCGTGACCAGGGAGACGTTGCTGATCGTCATGTCGGTGCCTTCCGTCGTCGTTGCGACGAACCTAGGTCGGCAACCCGTCCTCGCGCTTCTCCTGTGTTGCTGAACCCATGACGTCCGAGAGGCCGTGCATGAACACGTAGCAGCCGGGGATCCGGGGCGCACCGACCGCCGCCCAACGGCGCTGGTACGCCGACGGCGACTCGCCGACGAGCTCCGAGAACCGCGCACTGAACGACCCGAGGCTGCTGAAGCCGACGAGGTGGCAGACCTCGGTGACCGTCAGGTTGGAGGTCCGCAGCAGGTCCTGGGCCCGCTCGATCCGCCGCCTGCCCAGGTAGAGGGCGGGCGTGACGCCGTACTCCGCCGAGAAGCTGCGGAGGAAGTGGTACTTCGACACCCCGGCCGTCGCCGCGACGGCCTCGAGGTCGAGCGGCTCGGCGTACTCCCGGTCCATGCGGTCGCGCGCCCGGCGTAGGTGCACGAGGAGGTGGTCGGGCGCTCTCACGGGGCAAGTATCCGGCCAGTATCGTCGCGAGCATGAGCGACTTCGCCGGCTTCCCCGTCGCTGCGCTCGACTTCTACGACGACCTCGAGGTCGACAACACCAAGTCCTTCTGGACCAAGCACAAGCACGTCTGGGAGGAGTCGGTCCGCGACCCGATGCTCGCGATGACCGCGGCCCTCGCCCGCGAGTTCGGCGAGGCCAAGGTGTTCCGGCCCTACCGCGACGTGCGCTTCGCCAAGGACAAGACGCCGTACAAGGACCACCAGGGCGCCTTCGTCGCGTCGGGCCCGGCCACCGGGTGGTACGTCCAGGTCGGCGCACCCGGCGTCTTCGTCGCCGCCGGCTACTACCACGCGGACAGCGAACGGCTCGGACGGATCCGGGCCGCCATCGACGACGACCTGAAGGGCGCCGAGCTCGAGAAGATCCTCAAGGCCCTGGGGCGACGCGGCTGGGAGCGCGGCGGCGACACCCTCAAGACCACGCCCCGCGGGTACGACGCCGACCACCCCCGCATCGACCTGCTCCGCCACAAGAGCCTCGTCATGCGGCGGTCGTACGGCTTCGAGAAGCTCGTCCACACCCCGAAGCTGCTCGACGAGGTCCGCAAGGACTGGCGGGCCGCCCGCCCCCTCGTCGAGTGGGTGGCCCGGGCCGCGGACTGACGGAATCCCAGGTGGTCACGCATCAAGAAACTCTCGTGGAGTCAGAACCTGGGTTTCTGCCCGAGCCCGCGCAGCGCCCCGACGACGTCGGCGAGACCCTCGACCCAGGGGACGGGGTCGGCACCGCGGGCCTGGACGTGCACCTCGTCGACGCCGACGGCGGCGAGCTCCGCCATCCGGTCCACGAAGCCCGGGCCGACGACGTCGGTCCACATGACGGTCCGCGCGATCGCGTCGTACGACGTGCCCTCGGTCTCGCAGTGCTCCCGCAGGGACGCGAGCTTGCCCGCGACCCAGTCGGCCCCGAGGTCGCCACCGGCGAAGACGTGGCAGGCGTCGGCGTGCCGGGCGACGAGGCGCAGGGCCTTGCGCTCGTCCGTGCCGCCCACCATCACCGGCACCCGACGGAGCGGTCGGGGCGAGCAGCGGGTCTCGGTCAGCCGGAGGTGCTCCCCGACGAACGGCCCGTCGTCGTCCGACCACACCTGGCGGACCACCCGGAGCGCCTCGTCGAGCAGCTCGAACCGGTCGCGCAGGGGAGGGAAGGGGAGGCCCAGGGCAGCGTGCTCGCGCTCGTACCACCCGGCGCCGATGCCGAGCCGCGCGCGACCGCCGCTCAGCACGTCGAGCGTCGCGACCGTCTTCGCGAGCAGCGCCGGGTTGCGCAGGGTGACGGCCGTCTCGATGAGCTGGAGCTCGACGCTGCGGGTGTGCGCGGCGAGGAAGCCGAGCGCCGTGAAGCCCTCGAGGACGGGCTCGTCGACCCGGCCGAGGTAGGACGGGCGCAGCGCGTGGTCCTGCAGGGACAGGACGGCGACGCCCACCTCGTCGCAGGCACGACCGAGCGCGGCGAGCGTCGGCGCGGAGGCCGCGGGTCCGCCGGCGAAGCCGACGTCGACCAGGTGGACTCCGAGGCGCATGCGCCGGAGGCTACCCCTGCGTCAGTCCTCGCCGTCCTTGCGGAGCGTGGCCATGGTCCGCTCGACCTCCCAGTGCGCGGACATCGAGGCGATCAGGCCGCGGTCGTCGAGGCGGTAGACCGCGATCAGGTCCGTGTCGGCCCGGGTGCCGTCCTCCAGCAGCGTGCTGAAGGTGCCGATGTTGGCGCACGCGTCACCGTTCGCGAACGAGTCGCGGATCGTGAACTCGAACTCCACGACCGGCGCTATCGCGATGTCCCAGAAGGCGCTGATGCCCTCGTGCCCGTGGTGGCCGTGGCCCTGCGGGTCGAAGAACGACGGCCCGACCGGGTCCTCGAGGACGGCGTCCTCCGAGAACAGCGCCAGCCACTCGTCCTTGGCCTTGCGCGCGACCGCGGAGTACGAGCGCTGCGAGGCTCGCCGGGCCGGGTTGTCGCCGTCGGGTGCGAGCCAGTTGATGGCTTCGGGCAGCGTCTCGTCCATCGCAGAACTGTAACAAGTTCTAGTTTCGCCGGGAACCCCGCACGGTCTCGACGGGCGAAGGGTGTCAGTGCGGCTGCCAGGCGTCCTCGTCCTTGGTGCGCGCTGCCACGGCGCGCGGGAGCTTGCGGTCGGCGAGGGACTGGATGGTCACCTGCTCGCAGACCTCGCGCAGGCTGCTGCGCGCGGCGATCCAGACGTGCTGGAGCACCTCGGCGGACTCGTTGTACGACACGGCCTCGGGGCGCTCGCCGTGCACGCTCACCAGCGGGCCGTCGACCGCACGGATCACGTCGGCGACGGTCACCTCGGACGCGGCCTTCGCGAGACGCCAGCCGCCGGACTGCCCACGCTGGCTGAGCACGACCCCGGCTCGACGCAGGTCCGCCAGGATCGCCTGGAGGAAGCCGTGCGGGATGGTCTGCAGGCGCCCGATCTCCTCGGCGCTGACCGGCTCACCGTCCGGACGGACAGCCAGCTCGATCAGGGCCCGGAGGGCGTAGTCGGACTTCGCAGAGACGCGCACGGCATAAGTCTCTCAGAATGATCGATCTGATCGGAGTAGCGGTCCTTCACCGCGCGTGGACTGGTCGCCGGGTCAGGCCGGTACCGCGTCGTCGGCGTGCGCCTCGACCTCCGCGAGGGAGCGACGCTCCTGGCGCACCGCCCAGACGATGAGCGAGACCCAGGCAGCGGCGAGCACGCCCAGGACGACGTACAGCGAGGTGCCGGACAGGCCGATCGCCTCGAGGATCGTGTCCGCGTTGGTGACCACGATCAGGCCACCGGCGGCGACGCCGAGCACGCGGGCCGCGAGGTGCTTCACCAGCCACGCGGCGACCGGGGCGGCGATGACGCCGCCCGCGAGCAGGGCGATCGCGTAGTCGAACGGGATGCCCTGGCTGCCGAGCGCGAAGAGGAAGCCCAGCGAGCCGCCGATCGCGACGACGAACTCCGAGGTGTCGATCGAGCCGATCACCTTGCGCGGCTCGAGCCGGCCGCTGGACAGCAGCGACGTGGTGCCGACGGGACCCCAGCCTCCACCACCGATCGCGTCGACAGCGCCGGCGACGAGGCCGAGCGGTGCGAGGAACCGCTTGGACAGCGTGCCCTTGAACGTCGGGCGCTTCCCACCCAGCGCGAGGAAGCGGTAGAGCACGTAGATGCCGAGGGAGAGCAGCAGCACACCGACGTACGGCGCGGCGGTCTCGCCGTCGACGCTCGAGAGCAGGGTGGCGCCCGCGAAGGCGCCGATGCCGCCCGGCACCGCGATGATCCCCACGGTGCGCCAGTCGACGTTGCCCAGCTTGTAGTGGGAGACGCCGGACACCAGCGTGGTGCCGATCTCGGCGAGGTGGACGGCTGCGCTCGCGGCGGCCGGCGCGACGCCGGTGGCGAGCAGCAGCGTCGACGACGTGACGCCGTAGGCCATCCCGAGAGAGCCGTCGACGAGCTGGGCGAAGAGCCCGACGAGGCCGAGCAGGATCAGGTTGCGCATGGGTGGATGCCTCCGGTGGATCGGGTGCGTGGTCCTGGGGGACCGTCTATCTAGAGTTAGTCACTCGTATTTATCGGTCAAACAGACACCGGTTAAACGAGTCCCGGGTCACAGCCGCGATTGAGGCGACGTACCGCGGGTATGAAGGAAGAGTCCTCAACACGAAGGAGATCTCGGATCATGGGTGACGGAGACAAGACCAGCAACAAGGTCGACGACCTGGTGGGCAAGGGCAAGGAGGCCGCCGGCAAGGCGACCGGCGACGACGAGCTCAAGAACCAGGGCAAGAAGGACCAGGCCAAGAGCGACATCAAGCAGGCCGGCGAGAAGGTCAAGGACGCGTTCAAGCACTGACCTCGGGCCTACAGCCTGCGCGACGACCCCCGACCACCGGTCGGGGGTCTTCCCGTTTTTCAGGGGGCGAGAAGTGTGACGTCCGCCTCGGGTGAAGAACCGGGCCAATCGCTTGTGACTGACCGGTAACAAGTTCTATCATTGATGTTACCCACGAGTAGATACCGCAAAGGTGCTGATGTGAGCCACTACAAGAGCAACCTCCGCGACATCGAGTTCAACCTCTTCGAGGTCCTCGGGCGCGACAAGGTCCTCGGCGAGGGTCCGTTCGGCGAGATCGACCTCGACACCGCGAAGTCGATCCTGTCCGAGGTCGACCGCATGTCCCGCGAGGAGCTCGCGGAGTCCTTCGAGGACTCCGACCGCAACCCGCCGGTGTTCGACCCGGCCACCGGCGAGGCGCCGGTCCCGGCGTCGTTCAAGAAGAGCTACCAGACCTGGATGGACGCCGAGTACTGGCGTCTCGGCACCTTCGCGGAGCTCGGCGGCACCCCGGCCCCCTCCAGCATCAACTGGGCGATGGGCGAGATGGTGCTCGGCGCGAACCCCGCGATCTGGATGTACGGCGCCGGCCCGATGTTCGCCGGCGTGCTGCACCGCAACGGCAACGAGCGCGACAAGAAGATCGCCCAGCACGTCGTCGACAACGGCTGGGTCACCACGATGGTCCTGACCGAGCCCGACGCCGGCTCGGACGTCGGCGCCGGCCGCACCAAGGCCACCGCCAACGAGGACGGCACCTGGAACATCACCGGGGTCAAGCGCTTCATCACCTCGGCCGAGTCCGACCTGTCCGACAACGTCGTGCACATGGTGCTCGCGCGCCCGGTCGGCGTCGAGGGCGCCGGTGGCCCGGGCACCAAGGGCCTCTCGCTCTTCATCGTCCCGAAGTGGCACTTCGACCCCGAGACCGGCGAGATGACCGGGGAGCGCAACGGCGCCTACGTCACCAACGTCGAGCACAAGATGGGCATCAAGGTGTCCAACACCTGCGAGGTCACCTTCGGCGACAGTGCTGTTGGTGGAGGTGAACCCGCCGTCGGCTGGCTCCTCGGCGAGGTCCACGACGGCATCGCGCAGATGTTCCAGGTCATCGAGAACGCCCGGATGATGGTCGGCAGCAAGGCCATCGCCACGCTGTCGACGGGCTACCTCAACGCGCTGGAGTTCGCCAAGAGCCGCGTGCAGGGCCCGGACCTCTCGCAGGCCGCCGACAAGACGGCCCCGCGGGTCACGATCACCCACCACCCCGACGTACGCCGCAGCCTGATGACGCAGAAGTCGTACGCCGAGGCGCTCCGCGCGCTGGTGCTCTACACCGCATCCTGGCAGGACGACGTGATGATCGCCGAGCACAACGGCGAGAAGAACGAGCTGGCCGAGCGGGTCAACGACCTGCTGCTCCCGATCGTGAAGGGCTACGGCTCGGAGCGCTCCTGGGTGCTGCTCGGCACCGAGTCGCTCCAGACGTTCGGCGGCTCCGGCTTCCTGCAGGAGTACCCGATCGAGCAGTACGTCCGCGACGCCAAGATCGACACCCTCTACGAGGGCACGACCGCCATCCAGGGCCAGGACTTCTTCTTCCGGAAGATCGTCAAGGACCAGGCGCAGGCGCTCGGCCACCTCGCGGGCGAGATCGAGAGCTTCGCGAAGAGCGAGGCCGGCAACGGTCGCCTCAAGGTCGAGCGCGAGCTGCTCGCCACGGCCCTCGAGGACGGCAACGCGATCGTCGCCACGATGATCAGCCAGCTGATGTCCGCCGACGCCAACGCCGAGGGCGGCGACCTGCGCAACATCTACAAGGTCGGCCTCAACACCAGCCGCCTGCTCATGGTCATCGGCGACATCGTCTGCTCCTGGCTGCTGCTCCGCCAGGCCGAGGTCGCCCTGGAGAAGCTCGGCGGCGACGCCGGCAAGGACAAGGACTTCTACGAGGGCAAGGTCGCCGCGGCCCAGTTCTTCGCCCGCAACGTCCTCCCGAAGCTCTCCGCCGAGCGCCAGATCGCCGAGGCCATGGACCTCTCGCTCATGGACGTCCCCGAGAGCGCCTTCTGATCGAGGCTCGCCTGGGGCAGATTCCCAGGTGATGTCGGGTTTCTGGCACTCCCCACGGGTTGTAACCCATGGGGAGTGCCTGTTTTCCATGGGGAGTGGGGGCTGCCGGGACCCGGTTCACTGAGTACGGTCGAGCCGTGATCACGCTCGACCTGGCCCGCGCGATGGCCCGGGCCGCCCTGGCCCAGGCCGAGTCGCTCGGCGCCCTCGTCTCCGTCGCGGTCGTCGACGCCGGCGGCCACCTGGTCGTCTTCGAGCGGATGGACGGGGCCGAGATCGCCGGCCCCACCCTCGCGACCGACAAGGCCTTCACCGCCGTCGCCCACCGGATCGCCACCGCCGAGCTGGGCCCGCTCACCGTCGACGGCGGCCCCCTCCAAGGGATGCAGGCCAACGGCGGCGGGCGGTACGTCGTGTTCGCCGGTGGCCTTCCCTGCTGGGAGGCCGACCGGGTGGTCGGTGGGATCGGGGTCAGTGGTGGGTCGGCCGAGGAGGACGCCGCCTCCGCCGCAGCCGGGCTCGCCGTCCACACCGATTCGTCTGCGGTGGCTGAGTCGTAGATCTTGATCCTCCGCTAGACGAATCGGTGGGTCTAGGCTCCGCATCTATGGGAGAGGAGCACGTCGGGCGGATCCGGTTCATGGACCAGCAGCGGGTCAATCTCGACGGGTTCGCCCACGAGGACGCCGGGCTCGGTCTGATCGCGATGAACGCGCCGGACGATCCTGAGCCGTCGATCAGGATCGAGGACGGCCGGGTCGTCGAGATGGACGGCACCGCGGAGGCCGACTTCGACTCCCTGGACTCCTTCATCGCCACCCACGGCATCGACGTCGACGTGGCCGAGGAGGCGATGGCCCTCGACGACATCTCCTTCGCGCGGCTGTTCGTCGACCCGGCCGTGCCGCGCGCCGAGCTGGTCCGCCTGAGTGCCGGCACCACGCCCGCCAAGCTCGCCAAGGTCATGTCGCTGCTGCGGCCCGCCGAGCTCACCCTGGCCATGACGAAGATGCGCGCGCGGCGTACCCCCTCCAACCAGGCGCACGTCACCAACCGCCTCGACGACCCGCTCCTCCTGGCCGCCGACGCCGCGACCGCAGCCGCCTTCGGCTTCCGCGAGATCGAGACGACGGTGCCCGTCCTCGCCGACGCCCCGTCCAACGCGGTCGCCGTGACCATCGGCTCGTGCATCGGCTCGCCGGGGATCCTCGTGCAGTGCTCGGTCGAGGAGGCGATGGAGCTCGAGATGGGCATCCGCGGTCTCGTGTCGTACGCCGAGACGGTCAGCCTCTACGGCACCGAGGACGTCTTCGTCGACGGCGACGACACCCCGTACAGCAAGGCGATCCTCGCCGCCGGCTACGCCAGCCGGGGCGTGAAGATGCGCGTCTCCTCGGGCGCGGGCGCCGAGGTGCTCATGGGCGGTGCGGCGTACCGCTCGATGCTCTACCTCGAGTCCCGCTGCGTCTCGCTGGCCCGGGCCCTCGGCGTGCAGGGCGTGCAGAACGGCGGCATCGACGGCGCGAGCGTCGCCGGCGCTGTCCCCAAGGGCGTCCGCGAGCTGATGGCCGAGAACGTGATGGTGATGGCTCGCAACCTCGAGGCCTGCACCGGAAACGACGCGCTCATGAGCGAGTCCGACGTCCGGCGTACCTCCCGCACGCTGCCGATCCTGCTCGCCGGCAGCGACTACGTCTGCAGCGGCTTCGGCAGCATCCAGCGCTACGACAACATGTTCGGCCCGTCGCAGTGGAACGCCGAGGACATCGACGACTGGCTCGCGATGCAGCGCGACTGGGGCGTGGACGGCGGCCTGCGCACCGCGGACCCCGACGAGGTCGGGCGGCTGCGACGCGAGGCGGCGGAGGCGTGCCGCGACGTCTACCGGTACCTCGGACTCGCCGACTTCTCCGACGAGCACGTCGAGCTCGCCATCGACGCGGTCGGCTCGAAGGACCTCGGCGACCCCGACCCGATGGTCGTGCTGAGCGCCGCGCAGACGGTGCGGTCGTCCGGCCTCGGCTCGCTCGAGGTGGCCAAGGCGTTGCAGGAGTGCGGGTACGACGACGCCGCGACGCGCGTGCTGCAGATGCTCGAGGCGCGGGTGCACGGTGACCACCTGCAGACTGCGGCGATCTTCGACGAGCAGATGAACGTGCTCAGCCTGGTCACTGATCCCAACGACTACGCGGGTCCCGGCACCGGCTACGAGCCTTCGCCCGAGCGGCAGCGCGAGATCGACATGATCCGGCAGGCCAAGGGCGTCGAGGACCTGCGGCACGACCAGGCGGAGTTCGCGAGCGACGCGTTGAAGGTCGTCGGCTCGGCCGAGCAGGGCAGCGACCCGCGCGAGGTCGTCATCGGCGTCTCCCCCGGCGTCGGCCGCAACGTGTGGCGGACCCTCTCGGGCATGACCGTCGACGACGTGCTCGACGAGCTGCTGGCGGGGTTGGAGGAGGAGGGCTGCACCGCGCGCATCGTGCGGGTGAACAGCACCCTCGACCTCGGCATGGTCGGTCTCACCGCGGCTCGTCTCGCGGGCTCGGGCATCGGGATCGGCCTGCAGGGCAAGGGAACTGCGCTCATCCACCGCCGCGACCTGCCGCCGCTGGCGAACCTCGAGCTCTACTCCATGGCGCCGATCATCACGCCCGACCTCTACCGCATCCTCGGCACCAATGCCGGCCGTCACGCCAAGGGTGCGACGCCGGTGCCGGCGAGGAACCCGTACACCGACGAGGCCATCGAGGCTCGCTACCACACCAGTGTCATCGCGCTCGTGGCGTTGGAGCGGGAGCACGTGTCCCGAGGAGTCGCCCCCGAAGAGCTGGAGGTGGTCCGGTGACCAAGGCGTTCTCCGGCCGCGACTCGGCCGAGCTCACCCCGGACCGGCTCGCCCTCGACGAGCTCAGCGCCGACGACGTACGCATCCACCCGGACACGTTGGAGGCGCAGGCGAAGGTCGCCGAGGAGAACCACAACCCGCAGCTCGCCGGCAACCTCCGCCGCGCTGCCGAGCTGGCGCTGCTCTCCGAGGACGAGGTGATGGCGCTCTACGAGGCGCTGCGTCCACACCGTTCGACGGCGGCCGAGCTCTCCGCTCTCGCGGACACGTTGGACTCGACGCCGGCCCCGCTCACCGCCGCGATCGTGCGCGAGGCGGCCGCGGTGTACGAGCGGCGCGGCCTGCTCAAGTGAGCCCACGGCCCCGCCTCGTCCGGATGAGGGCGGCGTATTTCCCCCTCCCGATCGGACGAGGCGCATGAACCCCGAGGTGGTCGCAGCCATCGACATCGGCAACGCGACGACCGAGGTGCTGCTCGGCCGTCTGACCGATCACGGGGTCGAGGTGCTGGCGTCCGGACGCCGGCCGACGCGACGGATGAAGGGCTCACCCGAGTCGATCGCCGGCGCCGTGGCCCTGGTCCGCAACCTCGAGCGGCGCCACGGGTTGACGGTGACGGAGGCGCTCGCCGTACCGCTCCGGCCCGTCATCAGCAGTCGCGCCGCGGTGCCGCTTCCCGGTCCTGACACGGGACGACTGCGGGTCGTCGGCCAAGGTGCGCGCACCGCCGGCGCGCCGGGCTTCGGGGCCGGATCCCTCACACTGCTTGGCGAAAACCCCTCCGGCGTGGTGTTGGTGCCTCGCTCCGTCGGGTACGCCGAGGCTGCGACTCGACTGGCCGAAGGCGTCCGGAGCGGCGCCGTGGTGGCCGTCCTCGTCGAGGCCGACGAAGCGGTGCTCATCGCGAACCGGCTCCCGGACGGACCGTCCGGACCGGTGCCGGTGCTCGACGAGGTGCCGGTCGACGACGTGCTCGCCGCTGACGTCGCAGCCGTCGAGGTGGCGCCGGGCGGACACCCGCTGCGCACGCTGACCGACCCGCTCAAGCTCTCACAGGCTCTGGACCTCGAGTCCGCGCAAGCCGACCTGGCGTCGCTCGTCGCGGCCCAGCTCTTCGACTCCTCGCACGGCGTCGTCCTCCTCGGAGACCACGGCCCCGGCGGAGGAGGCCCGGCGGGATGGGCGTCCTTCCCCGGTCGTGGCCGCGTCGCCCTGGCCGAGGCGCACACCGACCTGCGCCGGGGCGAGGTCGGAGCGGTGGACGGGTACGCGCTCCCTCCCGACGAGACACCCGTCGACGTCGACGACCTCTGGACCGTCGACCTGTCCGAGGTGGGCGGTCGGGTCCGCGCTCGCACGGGATCGGCGGGACCAAGGCGCTCGGCGTGGCCGGTCTGACCGCGGCCGGTGCGCTCGTCGACCCGACGGCGGCTCTCGCGGACGGCCTGGGCGTGCCGGTCCGTGTCGTCGGGACCGAAGCGGAGGCTGCCCGCCTCGGAGCACTCTCGACGCCGCGCGCACCCGACGACGCCGTGGTGGTCGACCTCGGCGGCGGCACCATCGACGTGGTGACCAAGGAGCGCGCCGTCGTCTCCGCCGGCGCCGGCGACCTGCTCACCCTCTGCGTCGCCGAGCTCACCGGCACGACCGCCGCGGCCGCCGAGCACGTGAAGCGCGGACCGAGCCGCCGGGCGGAGGCACCACAGGTGGTGCTCGGCGAGGACGGGCGGCGTACGTTCCTCGACGCCCCGCTCCCCTCCGACGTCCTCGGCTCGCTGGTCGTCGACGGGCCGGCCGGCTGGCTCGCCTTCGGAGCCGACCTCGCCCCGTCCGAGTGGCGCGCGCTCCGCCTCGACCTCAAGACCGACCTCGTGGGCGGCAACATCACCCGCGCCCTGCGCACCCTCGACCAGGAGCTCGCCGGCACGATCCTGCTGGTCGGCGGGCCGGCCGCGGACGAGGAGGTCCTCGCCGCGGTCGCCGGCGCGCTGCCGAGCGGCGTGGCCGTCGCCCGCGGTGACGTCGGTGGGGAGTTCGGGCACCGCTACGCCGTGGCCTACGGCCTTCTCGGGATGGCGTGGGCCTGACGGCCCTTGCGACCACCAGCGACCGCCAGCACAGTAGCCGCAGCCACTCCGGGAGGACGCATGACCACCACGCCCACAGCCGTCGACCACCACCAGCCCTCGTGCGACGCGCTCGAGCGCAGCACGCCCCTCCTGGCGGAGGCGATGCGCCGCGCTCCGGGCGACGTGCGGCCGGCGAAGATGCGATGGACCAACGGCGAGATCGCGGCGCACATGCTCGCCTCGGTCATCGAGTCGGAGAAGGGGCTGCGGGGCGAGCCGTCGCAGTACGACGCCGGGATCAGCGCCGAGATGGACGAGCGCATGGTGGCCAGCATCTCCGAGCGCGACCCGGCCGTCATCGCCGACGACCTCGAGCAGCGCACCGCGGCTCTCGTAGCCCTCGCGCGGAGCAAGCCCGGCGAGCAGGACGTCACGATGCCGCGCGGCACCGTCGGCCTCGTCGTCGCGCTCCTCGCGCTCGACCACCACCTGCACGGCGGCCAGTTCTGCGAGACCGCCGGCTCGACGTGGGCCGGCGACGTCGCCGACCTGCACGGGCCGCTGGCGACCACGGTGCCCTACGCCTTCGACCCCGACGCCGCGCGCGGCTTCACCGGCTCGTACACGCTCGCCCTCAAGGGCGTCACCCCGGTGCCGTACGCCGTGCACGACGGCGAGCTGCTCATGGACGTGGCCGGGCGCACCGACTGCACGCTCACCTCGGACGTGCAGACCTTCCTCCGGGTCGGCATCGGTGTGGTCTCGCAGACGAAGGCGGCGCTCACGTTCAAGGTGCGACCCAGCGGCCGCAAGCCGTGGCTGGCCTTCCAGGTCGACCGGCTGTTCCCTGCGATCCCGCACGGCGGGGTCGCCTGAGCGGTCAAGGAACCGGCTTCGTCTCCAGCACGTTCCAGGTGTTCGGGGAGCGGTGGAGCGTCGACGACGCGAAGCCGGCCGCGACCAGGAGCCCGTCGTACTCCTCCTTGGTCCGCTCGCGTGCGCCGAACATGACCAGCATGTGCAGGTCGACCAGGTGCACGTCTCGCTGCTGCTCGGGCGATCGACCGGGGGCGTCGAGGACGTTCTCGACGACCAGCAAGCGCGCGCCCTCGCCCATGGCGGCGCGGACGGTGCGCAGGATCGCCACGCACTCGTCGTCGTCCCAGTCGTGCAGCACGTTGGACATCA
Organism: uncultured Actinomycetota bacterium; assembly: GCA_963759965.1. Classification (GTDB taxonomy): domain Bacteria; phylum Actinomycetota; class Actinomycetes; order Propionibacteriales; family Nocardioidaceae; genus Marmoricola_A. Next base: position 2,871 of record CAVXBM010000022.1, on the reverse strand, counting down.
GGTAGACGTCGCCTCCGGCCGGGACGGCGTCGAAGAAGTCGGACGCCTCGCCCCGCGCCCGCTCTCCGAGTCCGGCCGCGGCCAATGCCTCAGTGGCCTCGGCGGCGACCTCGGGACGGTCGGCGGAGATGCCCCGCAGCGCGGGCTCCCCCTCGAGGAGCGCGGCGAGCATGGCGCCCTTGCCTCCGCCGACGTCGACCAGGAGGCCGGCGCCGGAGAGGTCGCAGGCGGCGCGGATCGCCTCGACCTGGGCCGAGGCCCGGCGCGCCATCGACGCGTTGAACACCGCCTCCTCGTGGGGGTGGGCTGCCAACCACTCCCAGAGGGTCACGCCGTTCTGCTCCTCGTAGACGGCGACGCCCCGGCGCACGGCGTCCGGCAGGTGCTGCCAGGCCACGATGTTCGGAGCGACCCCCTGCATCAGTGCCAGGTTGCGCAGGCCGCTCGGGTGGTCGCGTCGAAGGAGCAGTCCCCTCGACGTCGCGTGGAACCGGTCGCCGTCGATGGCGACGAGACCGAGGTCAGCCAGGACCCGCAGCAGCCGGGCCAGGGTGGCCGGGTCGGACGACGTACGCGCGGCCAGGTCCGCCACCTCGCGCGGCTCGTCGAGCGCGTCCAACACGCCCAGCTCGCACGTGGCGCGGACACACATCGACACCCACGTGCCTCGCACCAGCCAGATGACGTCGTCGGCGTCGGTCATGAGCCCTCCTGGTGCGAGCCTCGCACGGGTCCATCGCCGGGGCGACGGCGATTCAGTTCGAGTTCGTCGGGTCGGAGGCCGGAAACGAGCAGATTCGAACTGAATCGCCGGCGGCTACTCGACCACGGTGAGGCGGGGTCGGAGCTCGACGAGGCGGCCGGGTGGGGAGGCCGAGCCCTCCTCGGTGGCGGGGGTGTGCACGGTGATCATCGTGCGGTCGGCCCGGAAGAGGTCGTGCGAGGACTCGAAGGGCACCCCGGCCCGGTCGCAGGTGACCCGGGAGATCGCGAGGAGCGGGGCACCGGGCTCGACGGCCAGGATGGCGGCCTCGTCGGCGGAGGCCGCGGAGACCTCGATGTGCTCCTCAGCCTCACCCGGGTGCGTGTCGTAGTGCTCGGCGAGGAGGTCGTAGAGCGAACCGCCGAGCGGCCGCTCCAGGAGCCCCGGAAAGCGGGACGCCGGGAACTGCGCGTGCTCCAAGGAGATCGGGATGCCGTCGGCCAGCCGGATCCGCACCACGTCGAGGACGTAGGCATCGGCGGGCAGGCCCAGCGCCGCCCGTGTCCCGTCGTCAGCGGCCACGATGCCGGTGCCCACGACGCGGGAACCGGAGGTCATCCCCTGAGCCCGCAGCAACGCGGGCACGCCCACCACCCGCGACAGGTCGCGCTCGACCTTGCGGCCGCTCACGAAGGTGCCGCCACCTCGGCCCGGCACGCGGCGTACCGCCCCCGCCGACTCCAGGGCGGCGAGGGCCTGCCGGACCGTCGACCGGCTCACGCCCAGCTCGATCGCGAGGTCGCGCTCAGCGCCGAGGCGCGCGCCCGGACGGAGCTGGCCGCTGCCGATCTGCTCCTGCAGCCGGGCCAGCACCCGTTCCGCAGCAGGACCGACGGCGGGTGAGGAAGCCAATCAGCCCTCCATCGCAGCCATGGCCTCCGGCGACTCCGGCAGCACCTGTCCGCCGTCGACGACCATCTGCTGGCCCGTGATGTAGCCCGCCTCGTCGGTCGCGAAGAACAGCGCGGCGTAGCCGATGTCCTCCACCGTCCCGAGTCGCTTCTGCGGGATGGCGGCCTCCATGCCGCGAATGTAGTCCGCGCCGAGCTCGTCGAGGCCCTCCGTCGCGATGTTCCCCGGCAGTACGGCGTTGACGGTGATGCCGAGGGGCGCGAGCTCGATCGCGGCTGTCCTCAGGAAGCCGAGCTGTGCGGCCTTGGTGGCCCCGTAGTGCGACCAGCCGGGGAAGCCGGTGATCGGTCCGGTGATCGACGACGTCAGGATCACGCGCCCGTGCCCGCTGGCCTCGAGAGCGGGCAGGCAGGCCTGCACCGTGAACATGTTGCCCTTGACGTTGGTGGCGAAGATCGCGTCCCAGTCCGCCTCGGTCATGTCGACGAGCTTGGTGTCGGGGAAGACGCCGGCGTTGGCGCAGAGCACGTCGATGCCGCCGAAGGCCTCGATCGTCTCGGCCGCGATCCGCTTGCAGTCCTCGACCTTGGCCACGTCGGCGATGACCGTGGCGATCTGGCACGCCTCGTGCTCGCGCGCGAGCTCGTCGGCCGCAGCGGCCAGCGTGGTCTCGTCACGCGCGGCGATCATCACCCGCGCACCCTGGCGCGCGAACACGCGCGCGATGCCCTTGCCGATCCCCTTGCTGCCGCCGGTCACGATGACCGAGCGCCCCTGCAGCGATGTGAACATCCGTCCTCCTGTGTCAGCCGTACGTCGTCAGGTAACGCTCCGCGAGCTCACAGCTGGTCGCCGTGAACTCCGCTCCCATGTTCTTGGCCAGGTCCGTGCCGGAGTGCGAGCCGATCCACGCGACCAGCAGGAGCCGCCGCATCATCACGAACGTGGGGATCTCGGCCTCGTCCTCGGCCGGCAGCTTGCGCACGCTCCGGTAGCCGCGGACCCACGCGTCGGTGAGCTCGGGCACCCGCGGGTCGTGCTCGAAGAAGCTCACCGCGGTGCCGAAGTCGTAGAGGTACCAGCCCCAGCCGCAGTCGTCGAAGTCGATGACGGCCACCTCGCCGTCGTGCGCGAGCAGGTTCGCGAGCCGTAGGTCGGCGTGGATCAGGCCGTAGCGGTGCGGACCCGAGCCGATCCGGTTGAGCCGCTTCTGGAGCACCGAGTCGACGCCACCGAGGATCTCCTTCTCCGCGGCA
>CAVXBM010000021.1:0-139814 GCA_963759965.1 uncultured Actinomycetota bacterium | reverse complement strand
TCCCGACCTACTCATCGGTACGTTTGAGGCGTGACAGAGCAGCACACGGGGCAGGCGTCCGGCGACTGGTCCCGCGTGAACCTGCACATCGTCAGCGGCAAGGGCGGCACCGGCAAGACCACGGTGGCCGCAGCGCTCGCCCTGGCGCTGGCATCCCGCGGGAAGCACGTCCTGCTGTGCGAGGTCGAGGGCCGGCAGGGACTGGCCCAGCTCTTCGACGTGCCGCCGCTCCCCTACGAGGAGCGTCGCATCGCCCAGGGCCCGGACGACGGCGGAGACGTCTACGCACTGGCCATCGACGCCGAGTCCGCGATGCTCGAGTACCTCGCCCTCTACTACCGGCTCGGCAACCGCACCGGCCGGATGCTCGACAAGTTCGGGGTCATCGACTTCGCGACGACGATCGCGCCCGGCCTGCGCGACGTGCTGCTGACCGGCAAGGTCTACGAGGCCGTCGAGCGCAACTCCCGGAACAAGAACGCGCGCCGGTACGACGCGGTGGTGCTCGACGCGCCCCCGACCGGCCGGATCGTGCAGTTCCTCAACGTCAACGGCGAGTTCGGCGACCTGGCGAGGGTGGGCACCGTCAAGGGCCAGACCGAGCGGGTCATGAACCTCCTCAAGTCCCGGCGTACGGCGGTGCACCTGGTGACCGTGCTCGAGGACATGCCCGTGCAGGAGACCGCGGACGGCATCGAGGAGCTGCGTCGGCACGGGCTCCCCGTCGGAGGCGTGGTCGTGAACCTCACCCGGCCCAAGGAGCTGGAGGGCGAGGACCGCGACCGGGCCCTCGCCGGCGAGCTCCCGCGCGGGGCGATCGAGGACGACCTGCGCAAGGCCGGCGTCGACGTGTCCCCGGAGCTGCTCGACGGACTGCTCGAGGAGGCCCGCGACCATGCCGAGCGGCGGGCCCTCGAGGACGATCAGCGCCTGCGGATCGGGGAGCTGGACGCCCCGACGTACGAGCTGGCCCGGCTGGCCGACGGCATCGACCTCGGCGGGCTCTACGAGCTCGCCGCCGACCTGCGCGAGCAGGGACTGGGGTGACCTGCTGATGAACGCCGCCCGATCCGACCAGTCGCGCACCGGCGCCCGTGTGGGACCGCTGGCCTCCCGGCCCGGCACCTCCCCCGTGCTGGACGTCGACGCCCTCCTCGACGACCGCGGCACCCAGGTGATCGTGTGCTGCGGCTCCGGCGGCGTCGGGAAGACCACCACCTCGGCCGCCCTGGCGCTCCGTGCCGCCGAGCGCGGCCGCAAGGTCGTCGTGCTCACGATCGACCCCGCACGTCGCCTCGCCCAGTCGATGGGCATCGAGAAGCTCGACAACGTGCCGCGACCGGTGCCGGGCGTCGACGGCGCAGCCGGCGGGTCGCTCGACGCGATGATGCTCGACATGAAGCGGACCTTCGACGAGGTCGTCGAGTCCCAGGCCAGCCCGGAGAAGGCCAAGGCGATCCTGGGCAACCCCTTCTACGTCACCTTGTCGAGCTCGTTCGCGGGCACGCAGGAGTACATGGCGATGGAGAAGCTGGGCCAGCTGCGCCAGGACGCGAAGAAGAGCGGCCACTGGGACCTCATCGTCGTGGACACCCCGCCGGCGCGGTCCGCCCTGGACTTCCTCGACGCACCCGAGCGGCTGTCGGGCTTCCTCGACGGCCGGTTCATCCGTCTCCTCCTGGCACCCGCCAAGGGACCCGCCCGTCTCATGACGGCCGGGGTCGGCGCCGTCACCGGCACGATGGCCAAGATCGTCGGGGCGCAGGTGCTCAAGGACCTGCAGATGTTCGTGGCCGCCTTCGACACCCTGTTCGGCGGCTTCCGCAACCGCGCCCAGCAGACCTTCGAGCTGCTGCAGACCAAGGAGACCGCGTTCCTCGTCGTCGCGGCGCCCGAGGCCGACGCGCTGCGCGAGGCGGCCTACTTCGTGGAGCGGCTCGACTCCGAGGCGATGCCTCTCGCCGGGCTCGTGGTCAACCGGGCCACGCACAGGCTCGAGGGGCTGTCCGCCGAGCAGGCCGTCGCAGCGGCGGAACGCCTCGAGACCGGCGGGGCCGAGGTGCCCGGCGTGACCGCCGGCCTGCTCCGGCTGCATGCCGATCGCACGGCCCGGGTCACCCGCGAGAACCGGATGCGGTCACGCTTCCAGGCTGCGCACCCGCACGTCCCGACCGTGGTCGTCCCTGCGCTGTCCACCGACGTGCACGACCTCGACGGGCTGCGCTCGGTGGGCTCGCTGCTCGCCGGCTGAGCGCACCGCCGTACACCGAGAACGAGACCGGCGGCGAGCCCGGCCGTGGCCGGGCGTCGCCGCCGACAGTTCCTTGTCTCCGCGGGGGGGTGTCGTGTCAGGCGCTGGCGACCTTGGTCGCGGTCAGCGTCTCGACCTGCGCAGCCTCGAGGACACGACGCCACGAGACCACGTTGGGCCGCTTGCGGAGGATGGCACGGCGCTCACGCTCCGTCATCCCTCCCCAGACGCCCCACTCGATCTGGTTGTCGAGGGCCTCGGCGAGGCACTCGCTGCGCACGGGGCAGCCGGCGCACATCTGCTTGGCGCGGTTCTGCGCCGCTCCCCGGACGAAGAGCTCGTCCGGTCGAGCTTCCTTGCATGTTGCTTGAGACGCCCAGTCGTCATTCCACGTCATATGCGTATCCCTTTTCATCCCAGACCCGCTCTCCCAAACGGGCTTCGGAGGATTCCCTCCGCCATCAAAGGTAAAGACGGTCATCTGTCCAGGACAGACACAGAGCGACTAAATCGAAATAGTCAGTAAGCACTAGGGGTCCTACCTGTTTAGCGGACCTATGGGCCCGATTTGCCCGACCGTTTGAGCCTGACGGGGCTGATGTTACGCATGTGGTGCGGAAATTGGGACCGTCCCTAGTCCTTCGTGACTAGAAAGAGATCATCCCCCTCCAGAGCCGCTTTTAATGACATGCTTGTAATTCCGCGGAAATGGTGTAGGTAAGCCGGCCAGGGCTGGTCCCGTACGCTAGAGCGCATGCCGTCCCGCCCCGACCAGGTCACTGCGTCGCGCGTCGTCTCTCACCTCGGGGTCATGGTCGCCGTGGCCGCGCTGGTCGGAGCACTCGTCGCGGGCCTCGCCCTCCCCTTCGCCGCGGTCGCCGGGTTCGGCGCCCGCAGCGTCGCCGACGGGATGGACAACCTGCCGGAGGACCTCACCACCGATCCGCTCGCGCAGCGCACCCGCGTGCTCGCCGCCGACGGCAGCCTGCTCGCCACCTGGTACGACCAGAACCGCGTCAACGTCAGCCTCGACAAGGTCTCGCTGATCATGCGCAAGGCGATCGTCGCGATCGAGGACTACCGCTTCTACGAGCACGGGGCGCTGGACATGAAGGGCACGCTCCGCGCCTTCGTCACCAACCAGGCGAACGCCGGTGTCGTGCAGGGTGGCTCGTCGATCACCCAGCAGATGGTCAAGCAGACGCTGATCAACCAGGCGAAGAACGACAAGCAGATCGCGGCGGCCCAGGACGACACCTACGCCCGCAAGTTCAAGGAGCTGCGCTACGCGGTCGCCTTCGAGCAGAAGTACAGCAAGGACTGGATCCTCGAGCGCTACCTCAACGTCTCCTACTTCGGTGACGGCGCCTACGGCATCGAGGCCGCCGCCCGGCACTACTTCGGGAAGCCCGCTGCCAAGCTGAGGCTCCCGGAGGCGGCCCTGCTCGCCGGCCTGGTGCAGAACCCGAGCAGGTTCGACCCGACCGAGCACCCGCGCGACGCCCGGGCGCGACGCAACATCGTGCTGGCCCGGATGGCGCAGCTCAACGTGATCTCGCGGAGCGAGGCGAGGCAGGCCTCGGACCCGAAGAAGCCTCTCGGCCTGCACGTCCAGCCGCAGCAGAACGGCTGCGTGGGCGTCACCGGCGAGTTCTTCTGCGACTACCTGCGCAACTACCTCCTCCAGGACCCCGCGCTCGGCCGGACGGTGGAGGACCGCAAGCGCCTGCTCCAGGCGGGCGGCCTCACCATCGAGACCACCCTGGACCAGCGGATGCAGGGCGCGGCCGACCGCTCCGTGCACGCCCACGTGCGTCCGACGGACCAGGCGATCGGCGGGCTCGCGATGGTCAAGCCCGGCACGGGTGAGGTGAAGGCGCTGGCCCAGTCGCGCCCGATGGGCGCCGCCGCGCGCAAGGGCGAGACGTACCTCAACTACGTCGTGCCACGGGAGTACGGCGACGCCAACGGGTTCCAGGCCGGGTCGACGTTCAAGGTCTTCGTCCTCGCGGCCGCCATCAAGCAGGGCGTCCCGCTCGACAAGACGATCTACGCACCGTCCCCCGTGCACATCCAGCCGAGCCAGCTGAAGACCTGCTCCGGCACCCTGGCCAGCACCGACGTCTGGTCGCCGTCGAACTCCACCGGCGACGGCACCTTCGACCTCTACACCGGCACCCAGCACTCGGTGAACACCTTCTTCGCGCAGCTCGAGGCCATCACCGGCCTCTGCGACCCGGTCACGATGGCGCGCGACATGGGCGTCGACGTTCCCGAGCGCGACGTCGTCGGCCCGTTCACGCTGGGCGTCACGAGCACCGACCCGCTGACCATGTCGTCGGCGTACGCCACCTTCGCCGCCCGCGGCAACTACTGCGCGCCGCGCCCCGTCACCCGGATCCTGAGCTCGACCGGGAAGCTGATCAAGGAGTACCTCCCGGACTGCAAGCGGCTCATGCCGGAGGCGGTCGCGGACGCGGTCAACGACATCCTGCGGGGCGTGCAGGAGCCCGGCGGCTTCGGCTACGACAACGGCCTCGGGCTCGAGCAGCCCTCGGCAGGCAAGACCGGCACCATCGACGGCAACCGCGCCGTGTGGTTCGTGGGCTACACGCCCAACCTCGCGACGGCGGCGATGCTGGCGGGTGCCAACTCGCTGGGGCACTGGATCACCCTCAACGGCCAGGTCGTCGGCGGGGTCGGCATCAGCCGTGCCTTCGGCTCGACCCAGGCGGGACCGATCTGGGGCGACGCCATGCACGCGATCCAGGGCATGCTGCCCGACGTCGACTTCGTGCCGCCGGACCCCAACGCCGTCGAGGGCCGGATGGTCACCGTGCCGAGCGTCAACGGCCTCGGCCTCGCGGACGCGGCCGCGCGGATGCGTGCCGCCGGCTTCGAACCGTCCATCGGCCCCTACGTCGACTCCTCGTACGCCGAGGGCACCGTCGCCTACACGAGCCCGAGCGGCGGCGCTCCGCTCGGCACCGGCTCACCGGTCACGATCTACGTCTCCGACGGCACGCCCCCGAAGACCAACGGCGGCGACAACGGCGGGCGCAAGAACAACGGGCGCGGCCACGGCGGGCGCGGCAACGGCGGTGGCCGGGGCAACGGCGGCGGCAACGGCGGCAACGGGCGGGGCTGACCCTCGCTGAGGGTGGCGCGTCAGCCGAGCTGCTTGCGCACCTCGGCCGCGACGGCACCGCCGTCGGCGCGGCCCTTGACCTGCGGCTGGAGCGCGCCCATGACCTTGCCCATGGCGCGCATCCCCTCACCGGCGGCGCCGGTGCTCGCGATCGCCTCGGTCACCAGCGCGGCGATCTCGTCGGCCCCGAGCTGCTCGGGGAGGTAGTCCGCGATCACCGCGGCCTCGGCCCGCTCCTTGTCGGCGCTCTCGGCGCGGCCCGCCTCGGCGAAGGCCTCGGCGGCCTCACGCCGCTTCTTCCCCTCGGAGCTGAGCACCCCGATGACGTCGTCGTCGCTGAGCTCTCGCGCCTCCTTGCCGGACACCTCGGCGTTCGTGATCGCGGTCAGCACCATCCGGATCGTCGAGGAGCGGACCTCGTCCCGCGCCTTGATCGCGGTGGTGAGGTCGGCGCGGAGACGGTCCTTCAGCTCAGCCATGGGCGCCATTGTGTCAGGCTGGATCCATGACCACGCCCGCGCTGAAGGCCGTCGGCGGCCTCGCAGCGGCGGGTGCCGCGGGCCTCGGGTACGCGTGGTGGGAGGCCCGCTGGTTCACGCTCCGCCGGGTCACCGTGCCGGTCCTCCCGGCGGGAGCCCCGGAGCTCCGCGTCCTGCACGTCACCGATCTGCACCTGACGCCGCACCAGCAGCGCAAGCGCGACTGGATCGCCTCGCTCGCCGCGTTGGAGCCCGACCTCGTGGTCGACACCGGCGACAACCTGGCCCACCGCGACGCGGTGGACCCCCTGGTCGACGCGCTCGGCCCGTTGCTCGACCTGCCTGGGGTGTTCGTGCTGGGGTCCAACGACTACTTCGAGCCGACGGTGCGCAACCCGCTCCGCTACGCGGTCCCGGACAGGGGCGTGCGGCACACCGGCAGCGCGCAGCTGCCCTGGAAGGACATGGTCCGGCGCTTCGAGGGGCGCGGCTGGACGTCCTTGACCAACACCCGGGCGTCACTGACCGTCAAGGGTGTGCGCCTGGCGTTCGCCGGGGTCGACGACCCACACCTGCGCTACGACGACCTCGACTCCGTCGCCGGTCCCGCGGACCAGGACGCCGACCTGCGCCTCGGCGTCGCGCACGCGCCGTACCTCCGGGTGCTCGACCAGTACGCCGCCGACGGCTACGACGCGATCCTCTGCGGCCACACCCACGGCGGCCAGCTGTGCCTGCCGTTCAACCGGGCGCTGGTGACCAACTGCGACCTGGAGAGAGCCCGCGCCTCCGGCCTGCACCGGCACCCGGCGGCCTCGGCACCCGGCGACCCGGGGAGCTCGTGGCTGCACGTGTCGGCCGGCGCCGGCACCTCGCCGTACGTCCCGCTGCGCTTCTGCTGCCGCCCCGAGGCCACCTTGCTGACGCTGGTCGGAACCGATTTCGGAAGCCGTCGACCGCTCGGTTAGACTCGCCACCGCTCCACGGGCTGTGGCGCAGTTTGGTAGCGCGCCTCGTTCGGGACGAGGAGGCCGCAGGTTCAAATCCTGTCAGCCCGACCAGGTGGGGAACGCGTCTCGAAGGGCTTCCGCCGTGTGCGGGGGCCCTTCGTGCGTGCAGGAGGAGCGAGGGTGACCGACGTGACGACCACAGCAGAACCCCAGGTCGAGCGGCCGCTGCGCGCGCTCTGGCAGCGCTACCGGGGCTTCCGAGGCCGCTTCGTGGCGGCCGTGGCGGCCTCCACCGTCAACAAGGTCGCCGACGTCATGCCCGAGCTCCTCATCGGTGCCGCCGTCGACGTCGTGGTGCAGGGGAACGACTCGTTCGTGGCCCAGGTGATCGGCGTCGACTCCCGCTACGCCCAGCTGGGCTGGATCGCGGCCGTCAACGTCGTCATCTGGATCATCGAGTCCGCCTCGGAGTACGTCGCCGACGTCCTGTGGCGCGGCCTCGCGCAGGGCATCGAGCACGACCTGCGGGTCGAGGCCTACGACCACGTCCAGCACCTCGACATGGGATGGCACGAGTCGCGGCCTGTCGGCTCGACGCTGGCCACCCTCAACGACGACGTCAACCAGCTGGAGCGCTTCCTCGACATCGGGGCACCGAGGATCCTGCAGACGGTCCTCAACGTGGTGCTCGTCGGCGGCGTGTTCGCGATCGCGTCCTGGCAGCTGCTCGTGCTGGCGTTCCTGCCGATCCCGGTGATCGTGGTCGGGTCTCTGGTCTTCCAGCGCCGGCTCGAGCCGCTCTACGACCAGGTCCGGCTCAGCGTCGCCGACCTGTCGGCCGCCCTCTCCGCGAACCTCGCAGGGATCGCCACGATCAAGGCGTTCACCGCGGAGGCCCGGGAGCGCGACCGGATCACCACGACGTCGCTGGCCTACCGCAAGGCCAACACCGACGCGATCCGATCCTCGGCCGCGTTCGTGCCGCTGGTGCGGATGGCGATCCTGGCCGGCTTCACCTGCACGCTTCTCATCGGCGGGTGGGCGACCCTGCGCGGCGACCTCGCGCTCGGCCTCTACTCCGTGCTCGTGTTCATGACCCAGCGCCTGCTGTGGCCGCTCACGGAGGTCGCGCAGGTGCTCGACCTCTACCAGCGCGGCCGGGCGTCCACCTCCCGCATCCTCGGCCTGCTGGCGGTGCCCGTGACCGTGCCCGCCGGCTCGACGTCGCTCCAGCGGCCCGTCACCGGGCGGATCGAGCTCCGTGAGGTGCGGGCCGGCTACGCCGACGGCCCGGACGTGCTCCACGGGATCGACCTCGTCGTACCCGCGGGAGAGACGCACGCCATCGTCGGCCCCACCGGATCCGGCAAGTCCACGCTGCTGCGCCTGGTGCTGCGCTTCGACGACGCCCGCGCGGGGGAGGTGCTGTTCGACGGCCAGGACGTCCGCGACCTCGACTGGGACTCGCTGCGCGGGTCGATCGGCTACGTCGCACAGGACGTCTACATGTTCGCGGGATCGGTGGCCGACAACATCGCCTACGGGCGCCCGACGCCACCCGCGAGGAGGTGCGCGCGGCCGCGGAGGCCGCCGCTGCCCGCGACTTCGTCGAGGAGCTCCCGGACGGTTTCGACGCATGGGTGGGCGAGCGGGGCGTCACGCTCTCGGGTGGCCAGCGGCAGCGACTGGCCCTTGCCCGTGCCCTCCTGCGGTCGCCCGCGGTGCTGGTGCTCGACGAGGCGACCAGCGCCGTCGACAACGAGACCGAGGCGGCGATCCAGCGGTCCCTCCGGGTGGCGACGACGGACTGCACCGCCCTCGTGGTCGCGCACCGCCTGTCCACGGTGCGGCACGCGCACCGGATCTGGGTCATGGACCGCGGCCGGATCGTCGAGCACGGGACGCACGACGAGCTGCTCGACCTCGACGGCACCTACGCGGCGTTGTGGCGCGTGCAGACCGGCGACCTGGTCGCCTGACGGGGCGCTCCACCGGACGGAGGACCCGGGCTGCCGACGTGTCGGCCGGACTTGCCGATGCCGCCCCGACGCGGGTGGCAGACTGCCGCACATGGCCGACAAGGACCCCTCGGACGCAGGTCCGTCGCTGGAGCTGCCGTCCCTGTTCGGTCGGAAGACGAAGGACAAGGGCAAGCCTGCCCCCGTGCCGGAGCCGGCACCCGAGCCTGAGCCGGCACCCGAGCCTGAACCTGCACCCGAGCCTGAGCCCGAGGCGCCCGTCGAGCAGACGGCGGTGCTCCCGCCTGTCGAGGAGCCGCCGACGCCGGCTCCCGTCCCGCAACCCGTGCCGGAGCCGGTTCCCGAGCCGGAGCCGTCACCTGTCCCCGAGCCCGAGCCCGTCCCCGAGCCAGCACCCGCACCGGTGCAGGAGACGACGCCTGAGCCCGTGCGCGAGCCGAAGGCGCCCCGCCAGCTCCCGGCCCTGGCCGCCTCGACCGCGGTGTTCGTGGTCGGCGCGATCATCGGCGTCCTCGGTGCCGGCCTGACGTTCCTGGGCCTCCAGGGCTGCGAGATCGTCACGAGCACCGACTCCTGCGGCGGCCCCGGCCTGCTCGTCCTCATCGTGATCTTCGTCGTGATGATCCTGGCGGGTGCGGCCCTGCTCAAGGCGTTCGGCGTCGCCGAGGCGGGCAACATCAGCTTCCTCGGCGTCGGCCTGATGGTCGTGGTGGTGCTGCTCTTCCTGCTCGACCACCTCTACGACGCCTGGATGATGCTCGTCGTCGTCGGTCTCACCGCGGTCTGCTTCAGCATCGCCCAGTGGGTGAGCGCCCAGATCAGCGAGGACGTCCTCGAGGACACCGGCCCCGAACCCCACGACGTCCGCTAGCGGAGGAGGAGCTCGGCGATCTGGACGGCGTTGAGGGCGGCGCCCTTGCGGAGGTTGTCGTTGCTGACGAAGAGGACGAGGCCGTGCTCACCCTCGACGCCCTGGTCCTGGCGGACGCGGCCGACGTACGACGGGTCCTGGCCGGCGGCCTGGAGCGGGGTCGGGATGTCGGTGACGACGACGCCGGGAGCCTCGGCGAGGAGCTCGAGGGCCCGCTTGGCCGGGAGCGGCGAGGCGAACTCCGCGTTGATCGACAGGGAGTGACCTGTGAAGACCGGGACGCGCACGCAGGTGCCGGAGACCCGGAGCTCGGGGATGCCGAGGATCTTGCGGGACTCGTTGCGGAGCTTCTGCTCCTCGTCGGTCTCCTCCGAGCCGTCGTCGACGATCGAGCCGGCGAGCGGGAGGACGTTGAAGGCGATCGGACGGGCGTACTTCACCGGCTCCGGGAGCGCCACCGAGGCGCCGTCGAAGGCCAGACCACGCGGGTCGCCGGCAGCCTCGACCTGGGTGGCCAGCTCGTCCACGCCGGCGAGGCCGCTGCCGGAGACGGCCTGGTAGGTGCTGGCCACGAACCGGACGAGGCCCGCCTCGTCGTGCAACGGCTTGAGCACCGGCATGAAGGCCATCGTCGTGCAGTTGGGGTTGGCGATGATCCCCTTGCGTGCCTCGCGGATCGCGTCGGGGTTGACCTCGCTGACGACGAGCGGGACGTCGGGGTCCATCCGCCAGGCCGACGAGTTGTCGACCACGGTGACGCCCGCCTCGGCGAAGCGTGGGGCCAGGGCGCGGGAGGTCGCGCCGCCGGCGGAGAACAGTGCGATGTCGAGGCCGGTCGGGTCGGCCGTCGAGGCGTCCTCGACCACGATCTCGCGGTCGCCCCAGGTGATGGTCGAGCCGGCCGAGCGGGCGGACGCGAAGAACCGCACGTCGCCGACCGGGAAGCCGCGCTCGAGCAGGATGTCGCGCATGACGGTGCCGACCTGGCCGGTCGCCCCGACGATGCCCACATGGGCGGCGCCGTCCTGTGCTTGTCGAACGGTCATCGGCCGGACCCCCCGTAGACGACGGCCTCGACCTGGTCGGCGTCGAGCTCGAAGGCGGCGTGCGTCGCGGTGACCGCGTCGTTGACCTGCATCTCGTCGACGACGACCGAGATCCGGATCTCCGAGGTCGAGATCATCTCGATGTTCACGCCCGCCGAGGCCAGGGCCGAGAAGAACTTCGCGGTGATGCCCGGGTGCGAGCGCATCCCCGCACCGATGAGGGACACCTTGCCGATCTGGTCGTCGTAGAGCAGCGAGTCGAAGCCGACCTCGGTCTTGATCCTGGCCAGCGCGGTCATCGCGGTCTGGCCGTCCGCGCGGGGCAGCGTGAACGAGATGTCGGTGAGGTTCGTCGCCGCAGCAGAGATGTTCTGCACGATCATGTCGAGGTTGATCTGGGCGCCGGCGAGCGTCTCGAAGATGCGCGCCGCCTCGCCGACCTTGTCGGGCACGCCGACGACGGTGATCTTCGCTTCGCTCCGGTCGTGGGCGACTCCGGCGATGATGGCTTGTTCCATGTCCTCGTCCTCGGTGATGTCGGCGATCCAGGTGCCCGTCAGCTTGCTGAACGACGAGCGCACGTGGATGGGGATGTCGTAGCGGCGGGCGTACTCGACGCACCGCAGGTGCAGGATCTTGGCCCCGCAGGCGGCCATCTCGAGCATCTCCTCGTAGGAGATGCGGTCGCGCTTCTGGGCCGTGGACACGATCCGCGGGTCGGCGGTGAAGACACCGTCGACGTCGGAGTAGATCTCGCAGACGTCCGCGTGCAGGGCGGCGGCGAGCGCGACGGCGGTGGTGTCGGAGCCGCCGCGGCCGAGCGTGGTGATGTCCTTCGTGTCCTGGCTGACGCCCTGGAACCCGGCGACGATCGCGATCGCACCCTCGTCGAGGGCGCGCTGGATGCGACCCGGCGTGACGTCGATGATCTTCGCCCGGCCGTGGGTGCTGTCGGTGATCACGCCGGCCTGGCTGCCGGTGAACGACCGTGCCTCGTGGCCGAGGTTGCCGACCGCCATCGCGAGCAGCGCCATCGAGATCCGCTCGCCCGCGGTGAGCAGCATGTCGAGCTCGCGCGGCGCCGGGATCGGGGAGACCTGCTCGGCGAGGTCGATCAGCTCGTCGGTGGTGTCGCCCATCGCGGAGACCACGACGACGACGTCGTTGCCGCCCCGTTTCGCGTCGACGATCCGCTGGGCGACGCGCTTCACACCCTCGGCGTCGGCGACGGAGGATCCGCCGTACTTCTGCACGACAATGCCCACGGGTGACTCCAGGTTCGGGGAAGACGGACGAACGGCCCCGATCCTACCGAGGGTCGGCGCAGGCCCCCGACTGCTTTCTCAGTGGGAGAACAGCCCTCAGGCGTCGCTGGTGCCGAGCATCACGCTCGCAGCGGCCACGTCGTCCTGCTCGCTCTCGAAGTCGGAGTCGAGCCGGTCGTGCGCGACCACCGACTGCAGCGCACGCAGGACCGCGCTCGCCTCGGGGCCCCACGAGGCGACGTAGGAGTACTGCCACCACCACAGGGCCTCGGCCACCCGGCCCGACTTGTGGTGCTGCAGGCCGTGGGCGAGCGCGGAGGCGATCGACGTGAGGTCGTCCGACAGCAGGCCCGAGACCAGCTCCGGCGGGTCGACGTAGGGGTCGAACACCTCGGTGTAGGCGTCCACGCCGTCGAGCAGCACCGCGAGCCGGTGGCGCATGGTGTCGAGGTCGGGGTCCGGACCCGGGTCGGGTTCGTACTCCTCCGAGAGCGGGAAGTCGGCCTGGACGCCGAGGCGTCCGCCCGCGAGCAGCACCTGGCTGACCACGAGCAGCAGCAGCGACACGGCCTCGCTCTCGGGCGCCTCCCCACGGGCCAGCGCCCGCACGGCGATGAGGTAGGACTCGATCTGGTCCGCGATCTGCTGCGCGAACTCCTCGGTCTCGGGGTCGAGGCGCGCCTCGACCTTCGTGGTGCCGTTCGTGTCAGCCATGGACCGACCGCCTTCCTTCGAAAGCACGCCCGAGAGTCACTTCGTCGGCGTACTCCAGGTCCCCGCCTACGGGAAGTCCACTCGCAAGTCGCGTCACGCGCAAGCCCAGGTCCGCGAGGAACCGGGTGAGGTACGTCGCAGTCGCCTCCCCCTCCAGGTTGGGGTCGGTCGCGATGATCACCTCGGTGACCGCGCCGTCGGCCAGGCGGGTCATCAGCTCCTTGATCCGGAGCTGATCGGGCCCGATCCCCTCGATGGGCGAGATCGCGCCGCCCAGCACGTGGTAGCGGCCCTTGAACTCACGGGTGCGCTCGATCGCGACGACGTCCTTGGGCTCCTCCACGACGCAGAGCACGCTCAGGTCACGCCGGGGGTCACGGCAGATGCGGCAGGTCTCCTCCTCGGCCACGTTGCCGCAGACCGCGCAGAACCGGACCTTCTCCTTGACGATGACCAGGACCTCGGCGAGACGCTTCACGTCGACGGGGTCGGCCTGGAGCAGGTGGAACGCGATGCGCTGGGCGCTCTTGGGACCGACGCCGGGCAGCCGACCGAGCTCGTCGATGAGGTCCTGGACGACGCCTTCGTACATCAGAAGCCGAGCGGCTTGTCGCTGCCCCCGGTCTCACCCCCGGGCAGGCCCAGACCACCGGGCAGGCCACCGGCGAGCGGGGCGAAGGTGTCGGCCGCCATCGCGTCGGCACGACCGCGGGCGTCGCGGTAGGCGGCGACGATGAGGTCCTCGAGGTCCTCGGTGTCAGACGGGTCGAAGGAGTCGGCGCGGATCTTGACCTTCACCAGCTCCCCGGTGCCGTTGACGGTCACCGTCACCAGCCCGTCGGCCACGGTCCCGTCGACCTCGGTCTCCGCCAGCTCCTGCTGCGCGGCCATCATCTGCTCCTGCATGGCCTGGGCCTGCTGGAGCAGGGCGTTCATGTCGAAGCCGCCTCCGCCGAAGGGGTTCGTGTCGCTCATGCTCGTCACCTCTCGTCGTGGTCGAGCGTAGTCAGCGGTTGGGGATCTCCTCGATCACCTGGGCGCCGAGTCGCTCGGTCAGAAGTCCCGGTCCGTCGAGGCCGTCCTCGATGTCGGGGTCGTCGCGGTGGGCCGCGCTGTCGTCGGCAGGCCCCTGGTCGGGAGCGGAGGCCTCCGGTTCGGCGGCGAAGGCCGCCTCGCGCGCCGAGGGCCGCGGCGTCGGCTCGGGCTCCGGGCCCGAGGTCGCCCAGTCCGGA
This sequence comes from uncultured Actinomycetota bacterium, assembly GCA_963759965.1. GTDB lineage: Bacteria > Actinomycetota > Actinomycetes > Propionibacteriales > Nocardioidaceae > Marmoricola_A. The sequence goes on along the minus strand of CAVXBM010000021.1, from coordinate 125,879 downwards.
GGGCTGTCCGGAGGGCTGTCGGTTGGCGGGCGCCCGCTCGGACGCGGCGGGAGCCTCGGCCGGCGGAGGTGCCGCGGGATCCGCGGACGGGGTCGACCGGGCCGGGCCCGTCGTCCGGATCGGCGGCTCGGTCCCCGGCTGCGCGGCGGGGTCGACGATGGCGTCGACCCGGAACTCCTGGCCGACGAGGTCGATGAGCACCTGCTGGACGATGAGGTCGCTGCGTCCGTTGACGAACGACTCGCGTGCCCCGGGGTTGTTGAAGCCGAGCGTCAGGGTGCTGGCGTCGACGCCGACGACCTGGGCGTGCTGGCTGAGCTGGATCCAGGTCACGCGACGACGGGACTTGACGCCCTCGACGACCTCGGGCCAGAGGCGGCGGATGTCGACCAGGGTCAGGCCACCGGACGCGCCACTGCTCGGCGCGGGCGGGCGGCAGCGGGGGCGGCACGCGGCCGGGGGCGGCAGCGGGGGCGGCAGGGGCCTCAGTGGCCGCAGGAGGCTCGGGGGACGCGGGCGCGTCGGCGGTCTCCCCAGGTGCCGGCGGCGGCGCGGCCGCCTCGACCGGCTCCGGCGTCGGCTCAGGTGTCGGTGTCGGTGTCGGTGTCACCGGCGCAGGCTCAGGCCTTCGTGGTGACCCGACGGGCGGGGGTCCCGCGGAATCCTCGGCGGGTGCCATCGACATCCGCTTCTCGAGGCGGTCGATCCGGGATGCGAGCCCGCGCGCCTGGTCGTCGGCGCCGGGCAGCAGGAGCCGGGCGCACAGCAGCTCGAGCAGCAGCCGCGGTGCGGTCGTGCCCTTGAGCTCGGTGAGCGCCTCGGCGACCACGTCGGCCGACCGGGACAGGTCGTGCCGGCCGAAGCGCGCCGCCTGCGCCACGAGCCGCTCGGCCTGGTCCTCGGGCACGTCGATGAGGCCCGAGGCGGAGGCGTCCGGCACCGCGCTGATGATGAGCAGGTCGCGCAGCCGCTGGAGGAGGTCCTCGGTGAACCGGCGCGGGTCCTGGCCGGTCTCGATGACCTTGTCGACGACGCCGAAGACCGCGGCCGCGTCGTGCGCCGCGAAGGCGTCGACGACGTCGTCGAGCAGCGAGTCGGGGGTGAAGCCGAGCAACGCCGCCGTGAGCACGTAGGTGACGCCCTCGCCGCCGGCGCCCCCGATGAGCTGGTCGAGCACCGACAGCGTGTCCCGCGCGGAGCCACCGCCGGCGCGGACGATCAGCGGCAGCGCGGCGGGCTCCACGGTGACGCCTTCGCGCTCGCAGAGCTCGCCGAGGTACGCCGAGAGCACCCGCGGCGGGATGAGCCGGAACGGGTAGTGGTGGGTCCGCGACCGCACGGTGCCGATGACCTTGTCGGGCTCGGTCGTGGCGAAGATGAAGCGGACGTGCTCCGGCGGCTCCTCGACGATCTTGAGCAGGGCGTTGAAGCCCTGCGTCGTGACCATGTGGGCCTCGTCGATGATGTAGATCTTGTAGCGGTCGCGCATCGGCTGGAACGTCGCCTGCTCACGCAGCTCACGGGCATCGTCGACACCGCCGTGCGATGCCGCGTCGATCTCGATCACGTCGACCGAGCCGGGCCCGCCGGTGGCGAGCTCGATGCAGGAGTCGCACTTCCCGCAGGGCTCCTCGGTCGGCCCCTCGGCGCAGTTGAGTGCGCGGGCCAGGATCCGGGCACTGGTGGTCTTGCCGCAGCCACGGGGGCCCGAGAAGAGGTACGCGTGGTTGACCCGGTTGTTGCGGAGCGCGGCCCGCAGCGGCTCGGTGACGTGGTCCTGCCCGATCACCTGGGCGAAGGTGTCCGGCCGGTAGCGGCGGTAGAGGGCCAGGGGTGCGTCCACGCCCCGACCCTAACCGGGGTCACCGACTGCTGTCGGCCCCCGTCGGGACGACCCCGAAAAGGCAGAGGCCCCCCGCGCACCCGGAAGAGCTCACCTGCCCTTGCTGCCTTCCGGCCCTGGGGGAGTTCAGCGAGATACCGCCGCACGGGGGGTTGCCCCGGAGTCTAGGTGAGGGCCGAGGTGCCGACCAAAGCGCACTCGATTTCCGGGGCCCGAGCACGGCCGGTACCCTCTGCGACGGAGGATTCGCCTAGTGGCCTATGGCGCTCGCTTGGAAAGCGGGTTGGGTTAACGCCCTCAGGGGTTCGAATCCCCTATCCTCCGCCAATCGTCTGATCCGGCGACGACCGAGCGCTCGCCGAGCTGGACGGCGACCACGCCACCCAGGATCAGCAGCCCGCCGAGCAGCTGCACCGAGCCGGGCAGCTCGTCGAGCAGCAGCCAGGCCCAGCACACGCTGGCCAGCACCTCGAGCAGGGCGACGAACGAGCCCAGCCGCGACCCGAGCCGTCGGTTGGCGGCCACGCCGGTCGCGTACGCCACCGCCGCCGTCACCAGACCGAGGGCCAGCACCGGCTGCCACCAGGCCACCTCCATCCCCGTGTACGACGCGGGCGCAGTCGTGGCGGCCATGGGCAGCACCCCGACCAGCGCCAGGACGCCGAGCGCGACGGATCCGACCACGAGGCCCCCGCCGGCCAGGGCCAGCGGCGGCAGGCCGTCCTCGTTCGCCGAGATCACGAAGTGGGAGGCGCAGCCGACCATGGCTCCGGAGGCCCAGAGCACGCCGACGAGGGACAGCTCGGCACCGGTGACCAGGTCGAGCACCAGCACCAGTCCGACGGCGGCGAGGGAGGCGCCGGCGAAGGTGAGTCGGCTGGGACGTTGGCCGTGACGGGCCCACAGCCAGATCACGACCGCGGCTGGAGCGGTGTACTCGACCAGGATCGCCGGTCCCACCTGCATGTGCTGGATGGCCGCGAAGTAGCAGAACTGGGCTCCGGCGACGGCCAGGACGCCGTACACGACGACCATGCGAGCGTGGCGACGGAGGAGCGACCACCGGCCACGGAGCGACACGAGCCCGAGCGGCGCGAGGACCAGCGCACCCAGGCCGACCCGGATCAGGGTGACCGCGCCGGGGGTCCAGCCACCGTCGAGCAGCCCACGGGCCAGGGCTCCCGAGAGGCCGAACGAGACCGCCGAGAGCACCGCGAACGTCAGCCCCGCGCCGAGCCGCCTGGGGCCTGCCGGCACCGTCGCCGTCTCGCTGTCATGGGTCAACGCGCTCATGGCGCATGACATTAGGCGTGCTTCCTGTAATGTGTCAACGTGGTATTCACCCATGACACCGAGCTGGCGCTCGGCGCCGCGGTCACCCTGGCCAACAGCGCGCTCGCTCCGGACACCCTCGAGACCGTCGAGGACCTCGACCAGGTGTGGGCGACCTTCAGCTACTCCGGCCGGCACGACCGCACGGCGGCCGAGCTCGAGGCCGTCCGGCAGATCCGACCGAGGCTGCGCGAGCTGCTCACCGCCGACCGCGAGCGGGCCGTCGAGCTGCTCAACGCGATGCTCGAGGAGGCGCAGGCGGTCCCGCAGCTCGTCGAGCACGGCGGCCTCGGCTGGCACATCCACGCGATCGACCAGGAGGCACGCCTGGACACGCGGATCGTGGTCGAGACCGCGATGGCGATGGTCGACGTGATCCGCGGCGACGAGCTGTCCCGGCTCTCCCTGTGCGCCGACGACACCTGCGAGGGCGTGGTGCTGGACCTCTCCCGCAACCGCTCGCGGCGCTTCTGCTCGACGACGTGCGGCAACCGCAACGCGGTCGCGGCCTACCGGGCCCGGCAGAGGTAGGGCGTCAGTCCCTGTCCCCGAGCGGCTGGCCGCTGCCAGACTTCCGCCATGGGGGAATCGAGAACAGTCGTGGCGCTCGCGTGCGCCCTCGTCCTGCTGGTGTCGGGCTGCGGCGGTGAGGACGCGCCGGACGCTGCTCCGGCCGAGACCGCGACCGTCACCGCCACGGCGACGGTCACCGAGGAGGCGTCGCCCACCGACGAGCCGACCGACGAGGTCACCGAGGAGGCCGACCCGGGAGACGATGACGACTCGTTCGCCGGCCCGACGTCGTACCGCCAGGCCTTGCGCGTGATCAACACCGGACCTCAGTCGCTCCGGGTCCTGCAGGCCTGGCAGAGCCCGTCGGGCAACCTCCACTGCCTGCTCGACGACAACGGCTTCGACGGCGCGTGCGAGGTCCTCGAAGGCCGCATCGAGGACCCGGAGGTCTGCACCGGGGGCGCCGGTGAGCCGACGGTCGGTCGCATCGCGATCCAGGGCGGTGAGGTGGTGCCGGTCTGCAACACCGACACGATAGTGAACCCGTCGGCGCCGGTCCTGGAGTACGGCACCACGGCACGCACCGAGGGCTTCATCACCTGCCACAGCGCACGCACAGGCATGACCTGCGTCAACACAGACATCCGCAAGGGCTTCTTTCTCGCTCGCGGCGTCTACTTCGTGCTCGACTGACGCCCTGGGTCACGCCTCGTCGAGCTCGCGCTCCTCCGCACGGTGCAGGGCGAAGGCGAACATCGGCAACGCCAGGACCGTGAGCATCCCCGCTGCCACCACGATCGACTGTCCCTCGCGCGTCATCTGCCCTGCCTCCACGGCCACCGTCGACACCGCCACGATGATCGGCAGGCCCGTGGCGCTGAAGAGCCCGAGCTGGAGCCGTTGCCGTGTCGGGAGGTGCCGGAAGAGGAGGAGCACGGGAACCCCGCGCACGACGAGGATGCTGACGAACATGACCAGCGTGACGCCGGCCCGGTCGAGCAGGACACGGAAGTCGATGCCCATCCCGGAGACGACGAAGAAGACGGGGATCAGGAAGCCGTAGCCGATCCCGTCGAGCCGGGCCAGGAAGGCCTCGTGACCCGGCGTCGCCAGCAGCAGCCGGACGATCGCACCGGCGGCGAAGGCGCCGAGGATCACGTCGAGCCCGAGTCCCGCGGACAGTGCGAGCATCACGACGAGCAGCAGGAGCACGAGCCGGACAGGCGCCTGGGCCGTGGTGTCGGAGCCGCGCCGGACGACCGCGACGACGCGTTGCGCCCGTGGCGTGTGCCGGACGACGAGGAAGCCGAGCAGCGCGGCGATCGCCCCGAACGCGGCGAGCGAGCCGAGTGCGCCGAACGCGCTGCCCTGGGTGAGCAGCAGGCTCATGGCGAGGATCGGACCGAACTCGCCCACGGCACCGTTGGCCAGCACGAGCCGCCCGAGCCGCTGGTTCTGCAGGCCGGTGTCGCGCAGCAGCGGCAGCAGCGTACCCAGGGCGGTGGACGTCATGGCGATGCCGACGGCCGCCCAGGCGCTGATGCCGACGAGCAGCGAGAGCGACCAGGTCCAGGCCATCGCGAGGGCGAGGGACACGAGCCACGCGGTCAGGGCCCGGGCGCCGTCGCGTGACCTCAGCTCCCGGGGGACGACCTCCATCCCGGCCATGAGGAAGAGCATCCCGAGGCCCATCTCGGACAGGATGCCGACCTGGGGTGAGCGCTCGGCCAGGGCGAGACCGTAGGGACCGAGCGCCATGCCGAGCGCGAGGAGCAGCACGACCTCGGGCAGTCGTGGGCGCGGCAGCAGTCCCACGAGGATCGGAGCGAGGGCAGCGGCACCCACGATCCACGCGAGGGACGTGAAGACCTCGGCCTCGCTCACACCGGGAGGCTAGTGGGGCGGGGTGATGCGTGCTCGTAACCTGCACGCCACATCCGCGCCGCAATCGTTTGCTGCACTGGTGCTCCACCATCACACGGGAGGAGCACACGCGATGGAGACGGCTTCGGGGCCAACCCGCACCAGCACCCACGACTTCGACGAGGTCCGCGGCAACAGCAGGGAGCGCCGCCAGGCGCGCAACCTCCAGGGCCTGACCAGGCTCTACGACGCCCGCGACGACATCCAGGGCGTGAGCCTGGTCGCCGACTTCTTCGCCGACTCGGTGCGCTGGGCGGTCTGAGTCCGCTCGGACGGCTCAGGCCTGCTCGTACGCCGTGCCTCGGCGCAGCGTCCAGCCCGGCACCGCCGACATGGTCCAGGTGGCCTCGAAGGTGCGGTGGTAGGCGACCCGGCTGAACCGCCAGCCGGCATCGGTCCGCACCAGCGTGTCGTCGTAGAACGCCGCGCCCTCGAGCGCCAGGTCGAAGGCCGGGACGAACACCTTGTCGTGGAGGTACCACCGGCCTCGCGCCGTGTCACCGTCGACGGTGATCTCCGGGTGGTGCACCTGGTGGAAGGTCGTCATGTCGTCGGTGAGCTGGGTGCGCATGTAGTCGACGAGCTCGTCGCGGCTGTCGAAGGACAGGTCGCCGTACCTCCCGGTGACGTCGGGCACGAGCAGGTCCTCGAACTCGTCCCACCGCTTGAGGTCGAGCGTCCTGAGGTAGGCGTACTTCAGCTGCTCGATCTCGAGCCGGTCCGTCACCGGCGGCCGATCCCGAACACTCCCCGGGCGATCTCACGCGCCGCGGTGCGCATGAACTCCTTGGCGGCCTGCGACTTGAGCACCTCGCCGACCACCGAGTCCTTCGACGCGGTCGACGTGGAGGTGGTCTTGGGCTTCGAGGTCGTCTTCGGGTACGACGCGTGGTCGCCGCTCGGGGCGGGGGCCGGCGTCCCGGCCTGCTCGGCCTCCGCCTTGGCGGCACCGGCCTCCAGCCGCTTCGCGAGCATCTCCCGGGCCGACTCACGATCGATCGCCGCGGCGTACTTCGGGTGCAGGGGTGACGCCGTCACCGCCGCCTCCATCGCGGCGGCGTCCGCGGGACCCATGCGCGACTCCGGAGCGCGCAGGCGCGTCCACGCGACCGGCGTCGGGGCGCCGCGCTCGTTCATCACCGTCACGATCGCCTCGCCGATGCCGAGGGTCGTGATCACCTCGCCGAGGTCGTCGTAGGACGACTTCGGGTAGGTGTTCACCGTCGCCTTGAGCGCCTTGGCGTCGTTGGGGGTGTGCGCGCGGAGCTGGTGCTGGACGCGGGACCCGAGCTGCGCCAGCACGTCGTCCGGTACGTCGGTCGGCGACTGGGTCACGAAGAAGACACCCACGCCCTTGGAGCGGATCAGGCGCACCGTCTGGGTGATCGCGGACAGGAAGTCCTTCGAGGCGTCGTTGAACAGCAGGTGCGCCTCGTCGAAGAAGAAGACCAGGCTCGGCTTCTCCGGGTCGCCGAGCTCCGGGAGGTCGTGGAAGAGGTCCGCGAGCAGCCACATGAGGAAGGTCGAGAAGACCGCCGGGCGGTCCTGGAGGTTCGGCAGCTCGACGAGGCTGATCAGGCCCTTGCCGTCAGCAGTCGTGCGGAGCAGGTCCTTGGTGTCGAACTCGGGCTCGCCGAAGAAGGAGTCAGCGCCCTGGTCGGAGAAGCCGATGAGCTCGCGCAGGATGACGCCCGCGGTGGCGGAGGAGAGACCGCCGAGGTCCTTGAGGTCCGCCTTGCCCTCGTCGGACGTGAGGTGCTGGACCACCGAGCGCAGGTCGGCCAGGTCGAGCAGCGGCAGCCCCGCCTTGTCGGCGTAGTGGAACACCAGTCCCAGCGACGACTCCTGGGTCTCGTTGAGCCCGAGCACCTTCGACAGCAGGGTCGGCCCGAAGGAGGACATCGTCGCGCGCAGCGGGATGCCCGTGCCCTCGCCGCCGATCGCGAAGAACTCGACCGGGAAGCCCGTCGCTGCCCAGGTCTGGCCCACGGACGCGGCGCGCGCGGTGATCTTCTCGCCGCCCTCACCCGGGGTGGAGATGCCGCTCAGGTCGCCCTTGATGTCGGCGGCGAAGACGGGCACCCCCTGCGCGGACAGCTGCTCGGCGAGCAGCTGGAGCGTCTTCGTCTTGCCGGTGCCGGTGGCTCCCGCGACGAGGCCGTGACGGTTCAGCATCCCGAGCGGGATGCGCACCGGCACGTCGGTCAGCGTGGTCGCGTCGCGCATCAGGCCGCCGAGGTCGAGCGCCGGACCGGCGAAGGCGTAGCCCGCGCGGATCTCTTCGACGGCGGGGTCGGCGGCCGCGGCCGGCGTGCCCCCCTGCTGGGCGTCCTGCTCGGGGGAAGGCTCGGTCATGGGTCGAACCTAACTATTGTGGGTCCGTGATCTTCAAGAGGGTGGGCAGCGATCGCCCCTACCCCGAGCACGGGCTCCGGGGGCGGGACTGGGCTGCGATCTCCCCGGAACAGGTCCGTCTCGACGACCTGGTCACCACGAAGGACACGCTCCACCTGGCCACCCTGCTCGACGAGGACTCGACGTTCTTCGGCGACCTGTTCGCGCACGTGGTGCGCTGGCAGGGCGACGACTACCTCGAGGACGGGCTGCACCGGGCACTCCGTGCGGCGCTCCAGCAGCGCCACGTCCTGCACGCCCGCGTGCACGTGATGGAGGGCTGACGTGGGACGACGCACGCTGACCGCCGCCACGATGGTGGTGCTGATCGCCCTGCTCGCGTTCGCAGGGCTCTACGGGTGGCGCGCCATCTCCTCGTCCGGCGACGACACCACCGCCTCCGAACGCCCCAAGGCCGGCAAGGGCTGCGACCCGGGCCTCAAGAAGGGCGACCAGGTCACGACCCGGGAGGTCACGGTCAGCGTCTTCAACGCCGGCAGCCGCTCCGGCCTGGCGGCGGAGACGCAGGACCAGCTGGTCGCACGCAACTTCATCCGCGGCGACATCGGCAACGCGCCTGCCGGCTTCTCCGGGGTGCGCCAGGTCCGCGTGCTCGCGCCCACGGTGAACGACCCGGCGGCGCGGCTCGTCGCCCTCCAGTTCGGCAGGCACACGATCGTGCAGGCCACCAGGAACGACCTCGGAGCCGGGGTCGACGTGGTGGTCGGCAACGACTACGTCGGGCTCGTGAAGGCGACCGACCGCGTGCGGGCCACCGCCCGCGGCTCCGGCTGCTGAGGCTGCAGGGGCTGGTCCCGGCTGCTCCGGCTCAGTCGAGCCAGTGGGCCAGCCGGCCACGCTCGGACACCACCCGCAGGCGCTCCTCGGTCTGCTCCTTGAGCCGGCGGGGGGTCACCACGAGGAGGTCGTCACCCCGGCGGAGCACGGTCCTCCCGTCCGGCACCTCGGACTCCTCGCCACGCACGATCAGCGCCACGGAGGCTCCTGGGGGAAGACGGAGCTCGCCGACCTCGACCCCGTGCATGCGGGAGCGCCGGGTGATCCGGATCTGGAGCAGGTCGGCCGCGATCCGTTCGAGCGGCGCGGACTCGATGTCGAGGTCGCGGACCGTCCCCGCCACGGTGACGCCGAGACGTCGCGCGACCCACGGCAGCGTCGGGCCGGTGACCAGGGTGTCGATCACGACGATCACGAAGACGATGTCGAACAGCGTCTCCGCGCCGGGAACCTCCTCGGCCAGCGGGATGGTGGCCAGGACGATCGGGACCGCGCCGCGCAGCCCGGCCCACGACAGGAACGCCAGGTCGGGCCACGACATCCGATCCCACGCCGCGCTCGCCAGCACCGAGATCGGGCGGGCGACCAGCGAGAGCAGCGCGCCGGCCAGCACCGCCTTCCACACGTCGTCCCAGCCGATCCGGCTCGGCGAGAGCAGCAGGCCGAGCATCACGAAGAGCCCGATCTGCGAGAGCCAGCCGAGGCCCTCCGTGAACGACCGGGTGGCGGACCGGTGCGGGAGCTCGCTGTTGCCGAGGATCAGCGCGGCCGTGTAGACGGCGGCGAAGCCGGACGTGTGGATCGCGGCCCCGCCGGCGTAGGTGAGCACGCAGATGCTGAGCACGGCCAACGGGTAGAGGCCGGACGACGGCAGCGCCGCCCTCCGCATCAGCCAGGCGCCCCCGAACCCCATCGCGACGCCGACCAGCACACCGCCGGCCAGCTCGACGACGACGATGCCGATGAAGCCGCCCACGCCGTGGGCCAGCGCGTCGCCGGTGCTGGCGAGGGTCACGAGCAGCACCGTGGGGGCGTCGTTGAGGCCGGACTCCGCCTCGAGCGCACCGGTCAGCCGCCTCGGGAGCGGCACGCGGCGCAGCACCGAGAACACCGCGGCGGCGTCGGTCGGGGCGGTGATCGCGCCCAGCAGGACAGCGAGCTCCCACTCGAAGCCGAGCACGTAGTGGGCGAGCAGCGTCATCACGCCGATGCCCACGGCGACCCCGACGGTCGCCAGCAGAGCCCCCGTCCGGACCACGGGTCTGATGTCCGACCAGGCGGTCGTGAGACCGCCCTCGGTCAAGATGATGACCAAGGCCCCGAAGCCCAGCGCGTGCGCCAGGTTGGCGTCCTCGAAGCCGATCCCGAAGCCCGCCTCCCCGAGGAGGACACCGAGGAAGAGGTACACCAGGAGGCTCGGGAGGCCGATCAGGACGGAGAGCCGGACCGCGAGGATCGCCACCAGCACGACCGCGGACCCCAGCAGCAGCACGTGGTCCAGCTGCTCGGCGTCGAAGGTCACGGCTCCTCTTCGGGGGGTCGTGGGTGACGGGAGGGCTCATTCTAGGGCCGCGGACGGCCGGCCGGGCGTCGTCGCTCCTAGGGTGGGCACCATGGCCGACTCCCTCGCGTCGCGGCTCGCGGTCGCCTCGCGGGCGAACGTACCGCCGTTCCACGTGATGGATCTCCTCACCGCCGCCGACGCGCGCCGGCGCAGCCACGGGGACCTGGTGAACCTCGTCGCCGGCCAGCCGTCCACGCCGGCGCCGCGTCCGGTGCGGGCAGCGGCGCGGAAGGCGCTCGACGACGAGCTGCTCGGCTACACCGTGGCCACCGGGATCCGCGAGCTCCGGGAGGCGATCGCCGGCCACCACCTCCGTACGCACGGGATCGAGGTCGACGCCGACGACGTCGTGGTGACGACGGGCTCGAGCGGCGGCTTCCTGCTGGCGTTCCTGGCGGCCTTCGAGGCCGGCGACCGGGTGGCGATCGCACGGCCGGGCTACCCCTGCTACCGCAACGTCCTCGCGGCGCTCGGGTGCGAGGTCGTCGAGCTGCCCAGCGGACCGGAGTCCCGCTTCCAGCCGACGGTGGCGATGCTCGAGGCGCTCGAGCGTCCCGTGCAGGGCCTGGTGGTGGCGAGCCCGGCGAACCCGACCGGCACGATGCTCGCCCCTGACGAGCTCGCGGCCCTGGCCCGCTGGTGCGACGAGCACGGGGTGCAGCTGATCAGCGACGAGATCTACCACGGCATCACCTACGACCGGACCCACCAGCAGGCCTCCGCCTGGGAGACCTCGCGGGAGGCGGTCGTCTTCGACTCCTTCTCGAAGTACTTCTCGATGACCGGGTGGCGGATCGGCTGGATGCTCGTGCCGGAGCGGCTGCGTCGGGCCGTGGACGTGCTCACCGGCAACTTCACGATCTGCCCGCCGGCGCTGGCGCAGCACGCGGCGGTGGCGGCGTTCATCGACGAGGCGTACGCCGAGTGCGACGGCCACGTCGAGAGGTACGCCGGGAACCGCGCGCTGCTGCTGTCCAGGCTGCCGGAGCTGGGGATCGACCGGCTGGCCCCAGCAGACGGTGCGTTCTACGTCTATGCCGACGTCGGTCACCTCACCGACGACTCGATGGCCTTCGCCCGCCGACTCCTCGCGGAGACTGGAGTGGCCACCGCTCCGGGCATCGACTTCGACACGGTCGCGGGACCGAGGTTCCTCCGGCTGTCCTTCGCGGGATCCCGCGAGGAGATCGGGACCGGCCTGGACAGGCTTGCCGACTGGTTGCCCTCCTCCGTTCGGTCAAGACCATCCTCCTAACGGGGTAAATCGGACAAAAGGGATGTTCGAAGACTCTGGTCCGGCCACACTTGTCCTGTCCGAATCCCACCGCGAGCACGTCCCATCTCCCAGAACTTGCGCCCCGGCGTGAGAGTCGTTGGGTCGGGCCTGCGGCACACGACGCGCGTGCAACCCGAGCCGAGGGGGCCGGCGGAACGCAGCGGCGGAACGTCGTGTGAGCGGCAGAGCGCCCTGGACCTGCACAGGTCCGGGGCGCTCTGCGTGGCCGGACCCGCGTGCGCTCGACGCGCCGACGCCACCCACAGAGGTCCCGGAGACCGGCCCGTCGCTGTGCCATCGTGAGGCCGCACCGCACGTCGACTGCCCGCCTTCCCCTTCCAAGGACAGCCCCCGTGACCTCACTTCCCCGACCCGTGCACGCGGGTGCCCTGCTCAGCGCCTTCGCACTGGCTGCCAGCAGCCTGCTCGTGCTCGGCAGCCCCTCGGCCTCCGCCGCCCCACGCGTGCGCTGGACCGACACCTCGGTCGCCCTCGGCGACAAGGTCCGAGCCGTCGTCGCCCCCGCTTCCCGCCCGAGAGGCACCCGGCTGGAGCTCGAGCGCAAGGACCTCGACGGCTGGCACACCGTCGACGACGAGGCCAAGGAGACCGACCGCGGGATCGTGCTGCGCGTCCCGACCGACCAGCTCGGCCGGTTCCGCTTCCGGGTCGCCGCCAAGTCCGGCCCCGTGGTCCGCTCCGTCTCCGACAGGAGGGACGTGCGCGTCCGACCGTCGTACGACCCGGCTGGAAAGGGCTCGGACCACGTCTTCCTCGGCAGCCGCCGTTTCCGCTGGAACTCGTGCCGCCCCGTCACGTGGGCGTTCAACCCCGACCACGCGCCACGGAAGGCCCTCGACCAGATCCGCACGACGATCCGGAAGGCCCACCAGGCAACCGGCCTCGACTTCGAGTACGTCGGGCGCACCAAGGAGCGGCCGAAGCTCACGCCGCACTCGGGGAGGTACAAGGTCATCATCGGCTGGCGGACGCCGCGGTCCTTCGCCTACTTCGGAAACCACCCGGGCCGGGTCGGCGTCGGGGGCGCCTCGTGGCACAGCGGCTACCAGGAGGCCGACGGCACCAAGGTCAACCGGGCCTACGCGGGACGGCTGATCCTCAACGCGCGCTACGACGACGACCTGAGGTCGGGCTTCGGGCGCGGCTACACCTGGGGCGACGTGATCCTGCACGAGTTCGGGCACGTGCTCGGCCTCGGGCACGCGAAGAGCGGGAGCCAGATGATGTACCCGGAGATGACCCGGCGCAAGGCGCGCTGGGGCGCCGGGGACCTGGCCGGCCTGCGGAAGCTCGGCAGCGCACGCGGCTGCCTCGATCGGGTCAGTGGCCGCGTGCACGGGAACGAGCGCGCCGGGCTCACCCGCTGAACGAGAACCCCTGGAGGTCCGCCAGGGGCTGCGACCGGAGCGGCCTCCTCGTCGAGTGCGAGCGTGACGACGAGCGGGCGCTCGGAGCTCCCGGTCACGTCACACCGGGGGCAGCCCGAGCGCCTCACGAACGGCGTTCTCCAGCCGGTCGCCCGCGTCGTACCCCCCGACGAAGCCGGTCACGAACCCGAAGGCGTACTGCCCGGCCTCGCTCCACCAGCCGAAGCTGCCGCCGACGCCGGCCATGCCGAACCCGTCGGGGTCGGTGACGAACCCCAGCCCCCACTCGCGCTCGTCACCCATGACGAGGTCCGGGCCGGCACCCTCGCCCCGGGTCGCCTCGTCCAGGACGCCGGGGCTGAGCAGCTCGCCCTGCTGGAGCGCGGCGTAGAGACCGGCGACGGCGCGTGCGGTGCCGTGTCCGTTGACGGCCGGCACCTCGGCCCGACGCCAGGCCTCGCTGTTGACGAACGCGCGGTCGAGGACGCCCTCCGGGTTGCCCAGGGCGCGGTCGAGGAGGTCGCCGCGGTCGGCCATGGTCGCGTCGAGCTCGTCCCCGAACCCGGTCAGCTCCGCGACGCGAGGCAGCTCGGCGTCGGTCAGCCCGACGTGGAAGTCGAGACCGAGCGGTCCGCAGACCTCGTCCCTGAGGTACTGCCCCGGCGACCGGCCGTCGACCCTGCGGACGACCTCGCCGACCAGGTGGCCGTAGAACAGGGCCGACTCCCCTGACGACGTGCCCGGCTCCCAGGTCGGCTCCTGCGCGGCCAGCTGCCCACACAGCAGGTCCCAGTCGAGAAAGGCTTCCCGGGGCAGGTCGGCGTCGAGCGCGACGAGCCCGGCGTGGTGGCTGAGCAGCTGGCGGGTGGTCGTGCGCGCCACCATCTCGGGCCACACCTCCTGCACGGGGGCGTCCAGGTCGAGATCGCCGCGGTCGGCCAGCAGCAGTGCCGGCATCGCGGCGAACGGCTTCGTGACCGAGTAGGGCATGACGAGGGTGTCCTCCGCCCATGGCGTCGTGCGCGCCTCGTCCGCCCAGCCGCCCCACAGGTCGACCACCCACGCGCCCGCGTGCCAGGCCGCGACGGCGGCTCCTGTGCCGGTCCGGTGCGCGAGCACGTCCGCGAGCACGTCCCGGACCTTCTCGAAACCGGGCTGGACGCTGCCGCCCATCGGGATGTCGTTCATGACGACATCCAACCTGAAAACGACGACGGACCGGACCCCTGCGGGTCCGGTCCGTGACTGGCGGTGGCGGTGGGATTTGAACCCACGGTGGAGTTACCCCCACACACGCTTTCGAGGCGTGCTCCTTAGGCCGCTCGGACACGCCACCGCGGACGAGGGTACAAGAGACCGGGGTTCGTCCCGAAATCAGTCGGGCTTCCGCTGTCCGTCGAAGAAGTCGAGGAGCAGGGCGGCGCACTCGTCCTCGAGCACGCCGCTGAGCACCTCGGGCCGGTGGTTGAGCCGGCGGTCGCGCACGACGTCCCAGAGCGAGCCAACCGCACCGGCCTTCTCGTCGAAGGCGCCGAACACCAACGTGCGCAGGCGGGAGAGCCCGATCGCGCCCGCGCACATCGTGCACGGCTCGAGAGTGACGACAAGGGTGCAGTCGTCCAGCCGCCAGCGGCCAAGGGTGCCGGCGGCCTCACGCAGGGCCACCACCTCGGCGTGACCGGTGGGGTCGGCGTGGGCCTCGCGGACGTTGCGACCGCGTCCGACGACGTTGCCGTCGGAGTCCAGGACGACCGCGCCGATCGGCACGTCGCCGGTGGCGAGGGCGGCGCGTGCCTCGTCGAGGGCGAGCCGCATCGGCCCAGCCCAACGGTCGAGCTGGGAGGGTGCCGGCGTCACTGGGACGTCACTGGGCCGTCACTGGGCGGGAACGCCGACCGCGTCCTCGAACTGCGCACCGAAGCCCAGCTTGTCGGCGATGTTGCCGAGGATCTCGTCGGGGTAGAGGTCGTAGTCGTCGAGCATCGCGCCCATGTCCATCGCAGCCAGGCCGAGGTCGGCCACGATCGAGAGGTCGCCCGCGGGCAGCTGGTCGTCGTCGTCCTCGGGCATCGGGATCTCCAGCGCCTCGACGACCGAGCGGGCCAGCGGCCACTCCGTCGCCGCGGTGACGTCGGAGAGCAGCCAGCGCGAGCTGCTCCCGGCCACGCGGCCGAGGACGAAGAAGTCCTCGTCGATGCTGATCAGTCCCAGCGACCCGAAGTCGCCGGGCCAGCGGCGCAGCTCGGCGGCCAAGGCGTCGATGTCGTGGAGCCGGTCCTCGCCGATCTCCTCGACCCGCCAGACGTTCTCCTCGCGGTAGACGACGAGCGCGAAGTCGACACCCTCGATGTCGGGGTCCTGCGCCATGTCGAGCTCCTTGCCTGCCGGAACTCGATCATGGCACCCCTCTGGGTGGGCGGCCAGTGTCCGGACCGCGCGCGGAGCCGTGGAGCGCGACTCGTCGCCCGTTGGCTACGGTGACGCCCATGCGCGTTCACGTCGTCGACCACCCGCTCGTGTCCCACAAGCTCACCACCCTGCGGGACGAGGGGACTGACTCCCCGACGTTCCGCCGTCTCGTCGACGAGCTCGTGACCCTGCTGGCCTACGAGGCCACCCGCGACGTGCGCGTCGAGAAGACCACCGTGCAGACCCCGGTCGCTCCTGCCGAGGGCGTGCGCCTTGCCCAGCGCCCGCTCGTCGTACCGATCCTCCGCGCAGGTCTCGGCATGCTCGAGGGCATGGTGCGGCTGCTGCCGAGCGCCGAGGTCGGCTTCCTCGGCATGGCGCGCAACGAGGAGACGCTGCAGGCGACGACGTACGCCGAGCGGCTGCCCGAGGACCTGTCCGGTCGCCAGTGCTACGTGCTCGACCCGATGCTCGCGACGGGTGGCACGCTCGCGGCGGCGATCCAGTACCTCGTCGAGCGCGGCGCCGACGACATCACCGCGATCTGCCTGCTCTCGGCCCCCGAGGGCTGCGAGCGGCTCGAGCGCGAGCTCGCCGGAGTCGACGTCCCCGTGCAGATCGTGACCGCGGCGATGGACGAGAAGCTCAACGAGAAGGGCTACATCGTCCCCGGCCTCGGCGACGCCGGCGACCGCCTGCTACGGCCTGGCCCAGTACGGCACCGCCCGCACGCCGCTGTGACGCGGGGCGCGCGCCTACAGCGCCTCGACGGCCTTCAACAGCTTGCTGAGGGAGTCCTTGGCGTCGCCGAAGAGCAGGGTGGTCTTGGGGTCGAAGAGCAGCTCGTTCTCGATGCCGGCGAAGCCGGGGCGCATGGAGCGCTTCATGAAGACGATCTGCTCGGCCTCGTCGGCGTTGAGGATCGGCATGCCGTAGATCGGGGCGCCGGGGGTGGTCTTGGCGGCCGGGTTGACGACGTCGTTCGCGCCGACGACGAGCACGACGTCGGTGTGCTTGAACTCGCTGTTGATGTCGTCCATCTCGACGAGCTGCTCGTAGGGCACCTGGGCCTCGGCGAGCAGGACGTTCATGTGGCCGGGCATACGGCCGGCGACCGGGTGGATGGCGTAGTCGACCTTGATGCCCCTGGCGATCAGCACCTCGACGAGCTCGCGGAGGGTGTGCTGCGCCTGGGCGACCGCGAGGCCGTAGCCGGGGACGATGATCACGCGGTGGGCGTAGGCCAGCACGATGCCGATGTCCTCGGGACCGGCGGAGCGCACCGGACGGTCCGAGATCTCGCCGCCTCCGAGGGTGGAGCCGCCCTTCAGCGCGCCGAACATGATGTTCGCGACCGAGCGGCCCATCGCCTTCGCCATCAGCAGGGTGAGGAAGGTACCCGAGGCGCCGACCAGGGTGCCGCCGACGAGCAGCACGGTGTTGGAGAGGACGTAGCCGCCCGCCGCCACCGTCAGGCCGGTGAACGCGTTGAGCAGCGAGATGACGATGGGGACGTCCGCGCCGCCGACCGGCAGCACCAGGAGCACGCCGAAGGCGAGACCCACCAGGCCCAGCACGATGCCCAGCGTCATGGTCGCGTCGGTGACCGTGGCCACCGCGAGGCCGATCGCCGAGATCAGCAGCACGCCGAAGACGACGGGCAGGCCCGGGAAGGTGACCGGCCGTGACGTCATGAGCTCCTGGAGCTTCGCGAACGTGACGAGCGAGCCGGCGAAGGACACCGCGCCGACGAAGATCGTGAACGCCGTCGCCGCGAGGACGAACCAGCCGACGACGTCCGGTCCCCCGCCCTGGGCGTCGAGCGAGTCCTGGAACGCGGTGATCTCGTGCAGCTCGATGAGCGCGACCAGCGACGCGGCACCGCCACCGACGCCGTTGAACAGCGCCACCATCTGCGGCATCTGCGTCATCTGGACCCGCTGGGCACCGATGACCCCGCCTGCTGTGCCGACCGCGATGGCCAGCAGGATCAGCGGCACGTGGCCCAGGTCCTCGTAGATGAACGGCAGCGTGCACGCGACCACGGCGGCGACCGCGCCGATCAGGTTGCCGGCGCGGGCGGTCTTCGGGCCCGAGAGCCCCTTGAGCGCCAGGATGAAGCCGACGGCACAGAGCAGGTAGACGACCTGCACCCAGGTAGGCATCAGCGGGACTCCCCGTCACGGGTGCGGGCCGGCTTGCGGCGCGAGAACATCTGGAGCATCCGGTCGGTCACCACGAAGCCGCCCACCATGTTCACCGTGGCGAGCACGATCGCGACGAGCCCGACCACGAGCGCCACCGTCGAGTCGGTGAGCCCGGTCGTGATGATCGCGCCGAGCAGGATCACGCCGTGGATGGCGTTGGCGCCGGACATCAGCGGGGTGTGCAGGGTCGAGGACACCTTGGAGATCACCTCGATGCCCACGAAGACGCTGAGCACGAAGATGGTCAGCCAGACGACGCCTTCGTTCATTCCTGCTCTCCTTCGATCGCAGCGCGGGTCGGCTCGTGGAGGATCGCGCCGCCGCGGGTGACGCAGGAACCGATCACGATCTCGTCCTCGAAGTCGGGGTCGAACGCCTTCGTCCCCTCCTCGCCGCGGGTCATGAGCGTGACGATGTTGACGATGTTCTGGGCGTAGAGCTTCGACGCCGGGAGCGGAAGCTGCGACGGCACGTTGTTGCCGCCCCACACCTGCGCACGGCCGACGCGGACGACCTCGCCGGCAACCGAGCCCTCGACGTTGCCGCCCGACTCGGCGGCGAGGTCGACGACGACCGAGCCGGCCTTCATCTGCTCGACCATCTCGGAGGTGACGAGCACCGGGGCGGTGCGCCCGGGGACGGCGGCGGTGGTGATCAGGGCGTCGGCCGCGGCGATGTACGGCGTGAGCATCTCCCGCTGCCGAGCCGCACGGTCCTCGGTCATCTCGCGGGCGTAGCCGCCGCTGCCCTCGAGGGTCTCGAGCTCGAGCTCGATGGCCTGCGCGCCGAGCGAGCGGATCTCCTCCGCCGCGGCAGCGCGAACGTCGTACGCCTTCACCACCGCACCGAGACGACGGGCGGTCGCGATCGCCTGCAGACCGGCGACGCCGGCGCCGAGGACGACGACCTCCGCCGGGGGGACCGTGCCCGCGGCGGTCATGTTGAGGGGGAAGAAGCGGCGGAGCATGCCGGCCGCGACGATGGCGCAGCGGTAGCCCGAGACGAGCGCCTGGGACGACAGCGCGTCCATCGACTGCGCCCGGCTGATGCGCGGCACCAGCTCCATCGCGAACGACGTGATGCCGCAGTCGCGCAGGTCGGCGACGAGCTCGGGCACGTTGTTCACCGGCAGGAAGGAGACCGTCGCCGTGCCCTCGGGCAGCCGGCGCACCACGGCGCTGTCCAGCGGGTTCACCGACACGATGACGTCGGCGCCCTCCAGGGCGTCGGCGGCCACCACCGCGCCCGCCTCGACGTACTCCTCGTCGGTCAGCTGGGCGCCGGCTCCGGCCCCGGGCTCGACGGCGACCTCGTAGCCCAGCACGGTCAGCTTTCCGACCAGCTCGGGCACCATGGCCACGCGCGACTCGCCCGACCGGGTCTCCCTCGCGACAGCAATCTTCACGTTGCGGACACTAAGCGACCTCCCCCACCCCAGCCAGGATTTGAGACAGGAGTCTCAGGTCCGGTGCAACGAGACGGCGTAACCACGTCCGGAGTACGCCGCGCCGTCCCACCCGTCGAACCTCTCGCGGAGCTCGAGTCCGGCCCCTGCGCAGGCCGCGTCGTACTCCTCCAGCGGCACGAGAAGCCCACCGGTGGGGAGGTGATCCGCGTCGAGGCCGTAGCCGCACACCACGGCACCACCGGCGACGAGGTGGGCGGCGAGCCGCTCCATGGTGGGTCCCAGCCGCCCGTGCGAGAGGAACGGCACGATGTTGCCTGCCATGACCACGAGGTCGAAGGTCTCCCCGCGGTCGAGCGTCGCCAGGTCGGCGACCTCCCAGCGCGGTCCGGGGGCGCGTCGCCGGGCGGCGTCCACCATCGACTCGTCGGCGTCCACACCGACGACCTGGTGCCCGAGGTCGTGCAGTCGAAGCCCCACCCGACCGGTGCCGCAGCCCGCATCGAGAACCCGGCTCCCGGGTGCGAGCAGGGAGTCCACGAACGCAGCCTCGCCATGGGTGTCGTCACCACGCGCGGCGAGGGCCTCGAACCGGTCGGCGTAGCGGTCGGCGTAGTCGTCGCCCATCGCGCGAGCGACCTTGCGCCAGAGCTCGGCGGGGTGTTCCTCCGGGTGCTCGGTCACCGCTGCGCGGGGACCGTGCGGAGCCGCAGCGTGAAGTCGCTGCCCTCCCCCGGCGTCGACGAGAGCTCGACGGAGCAGTCCTGAGCCTCGACGTACTGCTTGACGATGGCCAGCCCGATGCCCGAGCCGGGCTGCGGCTCGTCGCAGGGCACGCGGTAGAAGCGGTCGAACACGCGACCCTGCTCGGTCTCGGCGATGCCCCTCCCCTCGTCGCGCACGGAGAGCAGCACGGTGCCGGAGTCGGCTCCCGTGTCCGTGCCGGTGATGTGCACCGTCGAGCCGGGCGGGCTGAACTTCGCGGCGTTGCTGAGCAGGTTCTCGATGACGCGCACCATGGCGACGCGGTCGACGAGGACCGTCGCGTCGGCGCCGAGCTGGACGTCGACGGCGTGGTGCGCGAGCGCGGTCGAGAGGTGCTGCAGCGTCTCGTCGAGAAGGTCGGAGATCCGGTGCGGCGCCAGGTCGACCTGGACCTTGCCGCGCTCGAGGCGCGAGTAGTCGAGCAGGGACTGCACCATCTCGTCGAGGCGGCCGCCGGCGTCGAGGATGCGCTGGAGGAGCTCGAGCTTGCGGTCGTCCGGGGTCGTGTCCCAGTTGATCGCCAGCCACTCCCCGAAGCCCTTCACCGCGGTGAGCGGCGTGCGGAGCTCGTGGCTGACGTTGGCGAGGAACTGGGTGCGCAGCCGGTCGGCCTCGTGGAGGCGCTCGAGCTCGCCCTCCAGGGCGGCGACCTCCTCGTCGCCGTGGGACAGGTCGGCGGGGCCGGTCGCGGCGAGCTCGACCTCGACGCGGCTGAGGATCGTGGCCTCGACGGCCCTGTCGACCGCGCTGACGAGGTCCTCGGCGTCGAAGGGCTTGACGACGTAGTCCTGGACCCCGGCCTCGATCGCGTCGATCCGGTCCTGGTCATAGGCGCGGGCGGAGGCCATGACGACCGGGACGGCCGAGGTCCGCTCGTCGGCACGGAGGGCCGCGAGCACCTCGAAGCCGTCGCAGTCGGTGAGCATGCGGTCGAGCACGACGACGGTGGGCACGGACGTGCGGGCGAGCTCGAGCGCCTGGGCGCCGGAGTACGCCTCCACGACCTGGTAGCCGACGCCCTGCAGGTGCAGGGCGCACAGCAGTGCCAGGTCGGGGTCGTCGTCCACGACCAGGGCTACGCGCGGGGAGGGCACTGTGGCTGTCACGCGGGTCCTTCCGAGAATCGCCTCATACCCTGGCACAACCTTCCGCCTGTAACTCGAGGTTCGGGACTCTCGGCCCGGTCGTCCCGAAACGGACACGCGTCCGGGCCGTCCGTCATGACCGGCGGATGGTCACCGCGAGGGCGGCCAGGTGCTGCAGGCGGGCCACCTCGGAGTCGAGGATGTCCGGACCGCCGCGGCGGCCGAGCACGATGATCTCGTCCTCCTCGAGCGGGGCCCCGGCGACCACGTTGCCGGCGAGCTGGTGCCAGGCCTCGTCGACCGGCAGCCGTGCGGCTCGGCGCAGGGGGAGCCAGCCGCTCTGGTCGTCGCCCAGGTCGGGCGCCGCCGAGGTCGCGTGCACCTGCTTCACGCCGGAGTCGGTGCGGCACAGACGCACCGCCCAGTCGGCCCGGAAGGTCACCGGGAGCAGGTCCACGAGCTCGTCCAGCGCCCCTGCGGGGTTCCCGGTGATCTGCTCGACCACCTCGAGGTCGAGGAACACGTTGCCGCCCGCGGCGTACCGCGAGACCCAGAGGACGTGGACGCCGTCGAGGATGTTGCAGGCCGAGACGACGGAGTCGGGCATGATCCCGTGCGCCATCTCGAGGAACACGTCGTCGACCGCGGTGCCGTCGTGCCGGTGCTCGACGATCTCGATCGCCTCGATGTCGCCGCCCGCCTCACCGATCGCCGTCGCGACCCGGCCCAAGGAACCCGGGACGTCGGGCAGCTCGACGCGCAGTAGGTACGGCACGACTCACCCTCTTTCGTCCGCCGACCCTCGATGGGTGGCACGACCATAACCCGCTTGGGTTACCTCCACGTTGCCTCGTCCGGAACCGCGATTTTCTTGTCAGTTGTCCAGATGATCGGGGCCCAAAGTCTAGTAATTCACTAGTCATTGGGTACGCTCGCGGCATGCCCGTGCACGTACCCCGCTCCTCCCAGGCCGGCCGTGGCGGCCGGCTCCCCGACTTCCTCCTCATCGGTGCCCCGAAGTGCGGGACGACGGCCCTGCACTCCGCGCTCGCGGAGCACCCCCAGCTGTCTCTCAGCAGCGTCAAGGAGCCGAAGTACTACCTCTGCGGGGACTCCCCGCCGCCGGCGTACCGAGGCCCGGGTGACGCACACAGCAACCAGGAGTGGATCTGGCAGCGGCAGCGCTACCTCGACCTCTTCGCCGACGCGCAGGACGACCAGCTGACCGGCGAGAGCACGCCGTTCTACCTGTACCACCGCGACGCCCGCCGTCGTCTCGCCGCCGACCTGCCGCACGCCAAGCTCGTCGCGGTGCTCCGCGACCCGGTCGACCGCGCGTACTCCAACTGGCAGCACCTCTGGGTCGACGGCCTCGAGCCGTGCAGCGACGTGGTGCAGGCGATGGCGCGGGAGAAGGACCGGATCGACGCGGGGTGGGCGCCGTTCTGGCACTACCGCTCCCTCGGGATGTACGGGCGGCAGCTCGAGGACCTCTTCCAGCACGTCGACCGTGAGCGGGTGCTCCTCCTCCGGTACGCCGAGGTGGTGACCGACCCGCACCAGGCCCTCAACCGGGTGTGCCGCTTCCTCGGGGTCGCCGAGGACGTGGTCACCGACATCCCCTCGGGGAACTCACGGCCGTTCGTGAACCCGTCCGTGCGGACCGCGGTGCTCGGGCCGGTCGTGCGAGCCGGCGCCCGGGTCGGCGCCTTCCTGCCGCCCCAGGCGTGGCGGGCGGCGAGCAAACCGCTCGTCGGGCAGCTGCACCAGCGCGGCAACCCGGACCGGCCCAAGCTGACCGAGGAGCAGCGGGCCGCGCTGCGCGAGCCCTTCATCGAGGACATCGCCCAGCTCGAGGAGGTCACCGGGCTGTCCTACGCCGACTGGCTCGTCCACCGTGACGGCGGGACGTTCCACTCGCGGAAGCACCAGGCTCAGCCGGCTCCTGCTCCCGTGTGAGGGCGCGCTAGACCTCCCCTCCAGCACCCCTGCGGCAGGCCTAGCCTGAGCACGTCGGGGGACTTCGATCGACGTCTCGGGGCTGACCCGAGGAGTCGCGATGGGCACCAGCGCCAACGGGTGGACGGCACTCTCTGCCGGGAGCAGGCTCCTGCACCGCTGGGCCGTCCCCGAGCTCGGGGACGGGACTCCGGACCGTGCCTTCACCATCCGTCGCGGGTCGGTCGGCTTCCTGCTCATCCACCTCACGACGTGGTTCCACGACGACGTGGAGCGGCTCGACCTCGGGATCTGGGACGACTGGGGCTGGGCGTCGAGGCCGATCCGTGACGGCACCGTCACCTCGAACCACGCCTCGGGCACGGCGATCGACATCAACGCGACGCGGCACCCTCACCACGTGCCGATCACTCGCACGTTCACGTCGGCCCAGACCGCAGCGATACGCAAGCGCCTGAGGTACTACGAGGGCGTCATCGACTGGGGAGGCAACTGGCGCCCCGAGAACGTCGACGGGATGCACTTCGAGATCGCACCCGGGACGACGATGGCCGACTGCGAGCGGGTCGCGACCAAGATGCTCGACACCCCGCGCGGCCAGCGGATGCTGGCGCTCCGGTCGAACGCCCGGCAGCGCCGGGTCGTGCTCTCCTGAGCGGTCGGACTCAGATGACGGCGGTCATCAGGTCGTGGGCCCCGTCGGGACGGGCGCCCTCGAAGTAGACGCGCTTCCGGCCGTCGGGCAGGGGCACGACGCTGGCGTAGCGCAGGGCGCCGTCGCTGTGGGGTGAGCGCATCACCGGGTCGGAGGTCGCCTCGAGGTGCCCGTCCACCTCACGGGCCACCCCGGTGACCTCGTGCCAGTTGTCCTCGGCACGGGCGCGACCGTCGTACAGCACGACGAGGGGGTCCTCCTGGAGGACCGCGCTGACGCGGGTGCCGCGCTGGTCCCACGACCCGGGTGTCGGCGCGAGCACGGTGCCCTGCCAGTCCCAGGCGAGGCCGTCGGCGGAGGTGGCGTACGCCGTGGTCATCCGGTCCTCGTGGCCCGGGTCGGTCAAGGGGTGCACGCAGACCCACATGCGCCAGCCGCCCTCGTCGGCGAGGACGACCGGGTCCTTGACCGCGACGGCGTCGTCGCCCGGGAGGACGAGGGTGCGGGTGCCGTGCTCGAGGTGCTCCGGCTCGTCGGCGTCGACCGCCTCGATCCACCAGTGCTTGGTGCCCGGGGTCGCGCACGAGAGGTACAGGCGCCAGCCGCCGTCGGGCCTCTTGAGCAGCACCGGCCGCTCGAACGACTCGGCGCCGAACTCCTCACGGCGGACCTCGGCCACCGTCACGAAGCTGAGCCCGTCATCAGACCGCGCGACCACGACGCTGACGCCGCGACCCTCGACGAGCGGCCGGCGCACGCGGTAGGTCAGCCAGTACACGCCGTCGACCAGCACCGCGCTCGCAGCACCCGCCCAGTTCCCCGGGCCAGGCCCGGGCGCGGGCACGACGACGGTCGCGTCGTCGAACGAGAGCAGCGAGTCGACCAGGGTCATGCGTCAAACTGTAGCGAATCAGTTGACATTGGGCGGACCGGGCGGGCGTGTCGGTTTCCCATGGGATGCAGAAGAACTGGCGCTTCCCACGGGTTACGGCTCGTGGGAAGTGCCAGTTTCTCTGCATCCCATGGTGTTCTTCACCGGCCCAGCGGGAACGTCTCGGCGACGACGTAGCGGGGACGGTTGCCGGGGCCCTCGCCGAGGTGGGACTCGACGAGCCGGACCTCGTCGACGGTGAAGGCGCGGCTGCGGTACGTCGAGAGCGCCCGGAGCCAGCGGGTGGCCTCGACCGGGCGGTTGATCCGGGCCAGGGTCAGGTGGGCCCTGAACCTCGCACCGTCGGACGGGGCGCCTGCCTTCGTCGCGGCGGCCCTGGCTCCGACGGACAGCCGACGTAGCTCCTCGAGGTCGTCCGGGGCTCCCTCGACGGCGGCGTACAGCACCTTGGCCCGCGGGACCGACGGGAAGGCACCCGCACCGGCGAGGGCGAGCGTCATCGGCCTCCGCTTCGCGGCGGCCCGGCCGAGCCGCTCGAGGAGGTCGTCGACCGAGCGGTCCGGGACGTCGGCCATGAAGGCCATCGTCAGGTGCCAGCCCTCCGGCCGCGTCCAGCGGAACGGCGAGGCGTCCCGTCGTGGACCGACGAACTCCTCGAGGTCCTCGAGGACGTCAGCCGGCGGCACCACCGCCACGAACATCCGCACCAGCCAAAACTAGGCCGCGGTCCTCGATCACGGGCTCCTCCTCGCGGAAGCCGTGCCGGTCCCACCAGCGACGGAGCGGGCCGGGGGCCCACCAGTTCAGGGATCCGAGCAGCTTCATGGTCGCCGGCACCAGCAGCGCCCGGACGATCGTCGCGTCGACGAGGAGGGCGACCAGCATGCCGACCCCGATCAGCTTCATGAAGATGATGCCGCTGGTGCTGAAGGCGCCGATGACGACGGCGAGGAGCAGAGCCGCGCTGGTGATGATCCGGCCGGTCTTCTGCAGACCGACGGCCACGGCGCGGGTGTTGTCGTGCGAGCGGTCCCACTCCTCGCGGACGCGGGAGAGCAGGAAGACCTCGTAGTCCATCGACAGCCCGAACAGGATCGCCAGCATGAGGATCGGCTGCGTCGCGTCGAGGAAGCCCTGCGACTCGAAACCGAGCAGGCTCTCGAGGTGGCCGTCCGCGAAGATCCACGTCACGACCCCGAAGGACGCGGTGATGGAGACGGCGTTCATGAGCACCGCCTTGATCGGCAGCACCAGAGAGCCGAAGGCGAGGAACAGCAGCACGAGCATGACGCCGACGACGATCAGGCCCATCCACGGCAGGTGGCTGCCGATCGAGTCGAGCAGGTCGACGGTGGCAGCCGCGAGACCTCCGACGAGGACGTCGCCGTCCGCCGCGTCGACGGACCGGATGTCCGCGACGGTGTCCTGCGAGGTCTGGCTCTGGCTGTTGCCCTCCCAGCTCGCGCGCAGCAGCGTCGCGTCACCCTCCTGGGCGACCTGGTCGACGGCGAGCACACCTGGGACGTCGGCGACGTCCTGCGAGTACGCGCGGATCGCGGACGGCGAGGCGTCGCGCACCAGGAGGTTCGCCGACGAGGTCTCGGGGCCGAAGTCGCTGTTGAGCTTGTCCGCCGCGACGTGCGACGGGGCGTCGGACGGGAGCACCCGGTAGTCCACGCTTCCCCAGACCACGTTGAGGAACGGGGACGCCACGAGCATGAGCGCTCCGAGCACGACGACGAGGTACGTCGCCGGCCGCCGCATCACGCTGTGCGCGAGGCGTGCCCATGCCCCGTCGTCCGACCCGATGTCACGAGGCCGGCGGCGGTTGAGGAAGGGCACGCGGCCGGCGTCGATGCGTCGGCCGAGCAGGCGAAGCGCGGCCGGGAGGACGGTCAGGGCGGACACCATCGCGACCACGACGGCGGCCATGCCGCCGTACCCCATCGACTTGAGGAAGGTCTGCGGGAAGACGAGCAGCGACGAGAGTGCGGCCGCGACCGTCAGGCCGGAGAAGAGGACCGTGCGTCCTGCCGTGCGCATCGTGACGCGCAGCGCGGAGGAGACCGCCGTGGGGTCCTCCTCGGGCAGCTTGGCCAGCTCCTCACGGAAGCGGCTGATCACGAAGAGGGCGTAGTCGATGGCGAGGCCGAGCCCGATCAGCGTGATGACGTTGACCGAGAACACCGACACGTCGGTGAACATCGAGAGCAGCCTGATGACGGCGAGCGCCCCGATCACCGCGAACACCCCGACGAGCACAGGCATGGCGGCCGCGACGAGGCTGCCGAAGATCAGCAGCGACAGCAGGAGCACGACGGGCATCGAGAGCGTCTCGGCCTTGCGGAGGTCGGTCTCGGAGAAGTGGTTGACGTCGCCGTACACCGCGAACGACCCGGCGAGGTGCGTGGTGAGCCCCGTCGACGACGGCGCCTCGAGCGCCGGCTTCAGCTCGTCCCAGCTGTCGAGGAGCGCGTTCTGCCCGTCGCCCTCGAGCGAGACGAGGACCTGCGTGCTGTGGCCGTCCTCGCTGAGCAGGCTCTTGTCGCCGGTGTCGTAGTAGCTGACGACGCGGGTGGTCGTGCCCTCGGGAATCGCCGCGAGCGTCGAGCGCACCTCGCGCTCGAAGGCCCTCGAGTCGGCCTGCCGCTCGGGGTCGGAGTAGATCGCCACGACGTCGACGCTCCGGTTGCCGAAGAGGTCGCGCTCGGCGGCGAGCTCTTGTGCCGACTGGCTCCTCGCGTCGTCGAAGCCGCCCTGCGAGAGCGAGTCGAAGACCTTCGAGCCGTAGGCACCGGCGCCCACGAGCGCCACGATGCCGAGCAGCACCACGACCAGTGCGTGACGGGCGACGACGCGTCCCCAACGATCCAGCATGACGACCTCCACAGCCAGTTCCGTGAACTTCTTTCACGAACGTTAACGGTGTAAACAGTGAACACTGTAAACTGACAGCTCGTCAAGCCGTTCCCCGAGATGGAGGTCCCCGTTGCCCGCCAGTGCCGAGCAGGTCGGGACGCGTCGTGAGCGTCAGCGCCAGGCGACCGTCGACGAGATCGTCGCGGCCGGGCGCAGCCTGCTGACCGAGCCCGGCGGCCTGTCGCTCCGGGCCGTCGCCCAGCGGGTGGGGATGACGCCGCCCGCGCTCTACCGGTACGTCGACGACTACCAGGCCCTGGTCCACCTGCTCGCCGTCGACATCGAGGCGGAGACGGCGAGGCTCCTGGAGGCCGCGCGGGACAGCGAGCCCGAGGACGACCCGGCCGCGCAGATCATCAAGGCCGCCGTGGCCTTCCGGCGCTGGGCGCTGACCAGCAAGGCCGAGTTCGCTCTCGTCTTCGCCAACCCGGGCACGGAGGTCGACGACCCGCAGACGCTGATGGAGGAGCACGCCACCGGCTTCGTCTTCACCGAGCTGCTCGTGAAGCTCTGGATGAAGTACGACTTCCCGCTCCCCCGCCTCGAGGACCTCGACCCGCTCGTCGTCGAGGCCCTCGAGGACCCGATGATCCCGGCGAAGGTCGACGACCTCCCGGACTCGGCGCGGCCCCTGGTCTGGGTGTTCATGCAGTCCTGGGCGCAGCTCTACGGCACGGTCACCCTCGAGGTCTTCGGCCACTGCGACCCGCGGATCATCCAGAGCGCCGCGATGTTCCGCAGCATGCTCGTCAACCAGGCCGAGCTCCTCGGCATCAGCCACGAGATCGAGCGGCTCATGCCCCTCATCGACCAGTGGCTCGCCGACAACACCGATTCGTCTAGCGGAGGATCAAGAACCTGAGCGTGACCACCGCAGACGAATCGGGGTGGGGTCAGAGGATGGCGCCGGGGGTGTACGCCGCGTCGTCGGGGTCGGCGGCCACGATCTGCTCGATCTTGTGGACCACGGCGCGGACCTGGTCGACGGCCGCGCCGGTGAAGGTGATCGGCTCGGCCACGAGGGTGGCGAGCTGGTCGGAGGTGAGCCCGAGGTCGGGGTCGGCGGCGAGCTTGGCGAAGACGTCGTTCTCCGTCTGACCACGGCGCATCTCCAGCGCGGTGCCGACGGCGGCCTTCTTGATCGCCTCGTGGGCGGTCTCCCGGCCGACGCCGTTGCGGACCGCGGCCATGAGCACCTTGGTGGTGGCCAGGAACGGCAGGTAGCGGTCGAGCTCGCGCTGGATCACCGCCGGGAACGCCCCGAACTCGTCGAGCACCGTGAGGAAGGTCTGGAACAGCCCGTCGGCGGCGTAGAACGCGTCGGGCAGCGCGACCCGGCGGACCACCGAGCAGGAGACGTCGCCCTCGTTCCACTGGTCGCCGGCGAGCTCGCCGACCATCGAGAGGTAGCCGCGCAGCACCACCGCAAGGCCGTTGACGCGCTCGCACGAGCGGGTGTTCATCTTGTGCGGCATCGCGGACGAGCCGACCTGGCCCTCCTGGAAGCCCTCGGTCACCAGCTCGATGCCGGCCATCAGCCGGATCGTCGTGGCCAGGTTCGACGGCCCGGCGACGAGCTGGACCAGCGCGGAGACGACGTCGAAGTCCAACGACCTCGGGTAGACCTGGCCGACGCTGGTCAGCACCGACTCGAAGCCGAGGTGCGCGGCGACGCGCTCCTCGAGCTCGGCGAGCCGGGCGGTGTCGCCGTCGAGCAGGTCGAGCATGTCCTGGGAGGTGCCCATCGGCCCCTTGATGCCGCGCAGCGGGTAGCGCGAGACCAGCTCCTCGAGCCGCTCCAGGCCGACGAGCATCTCGTCGGCCACGGTGGCGAACCGCTTGCCCAGCGTGGTCGCCTGGGCCGCGACGTTGTGGGAGCGGCCCGCCATGACGACCGCCTCGTGCTCGGAGGCGAGCCGGCCCAGCCGGGCCAGGGTCGCGACAGCACGGACCCGGATGAGACGGAGCGACGACAGCACCTGCAGCTGCTCGACGTTCTCGGTCAGGTCGCGCGAGGTCATGCCCTTGTGGACGTGCTCGTGCCCGGCGAGCGCGGAGAACTCCTCGATGCGCGCCTTCACGTCGTGCCGGGTCACCCGCTCGCGCGCCGCGATCGAGTCCAGGTCGACCTGGTCGACGACGGCCTCGTAGGCCTCGACGACGCCCTCGGGCACGTCCACCCCGAGGTCCCGCTGGGCCTTGAGCACGGCGATCCAGAGCTGCCGCTCGAGCACGATCTTGTGCTCGGGCGACCAGATCGCCGCGAGGTCGGCTCCCGCGTAGCGGGTGGCGAGCACGTTGGGGTGGGACACCTCAGACTCCTGCGGCGATGTCGGTGCGGTGGTGGCTGCCGTCGATGCGGATCCGGTCGACGCCTTCGTACGCGCGGGCGCGGGCGTCGGCGACCGACGAGCCCACGGCGGTCACCGCGAGCACCCGGCCTCCGGCGGTGACGAGGCCCCGCTCACCCGCGGCGGTGCCGGCCTGGAGGACAGCGACGCCCTCGAGCGCCTCGGCCTCCTCGACGCCCTCGATGAGGTCGCCGTTGCGTGGGGTGCCCGGGTAGCCCGAGGCGGCGACGACGACCGAGACCGCGGCACCGTCCTTCCAGCGCGGTGGGTCGACCTCGTCGAGCCGGCCCTGCGCGGCGGCCCGGAGCAGCACCCCGAGCGGCGAGTCCAGGACCTGGAGCAGCGGCTGGGTCTCCGGGTCGCCGAAGCGGGCGTTGAACTCGACGACCCGCAGGCCTCGCTTGGTCAGTGCCAGACCGGCGTACAGCAGGCCCGCGAAGGGGGTGCCCCTCCGCGCCATCTCCCGCACCGTCGGGACGAGCACCCGGTCGTTGATCTCCTGGACCAGGCCCTCGGGCGCCCACGGCAGCGGCGTGTAGGCGCCCATGCCGCCGGTGTTCGGCCCCTGGTCGCCGTCGTGGACGCGCTTGAAGTCCTGCGCGGGCTGGAGCGGGTAGACCGTCTCGCCGTCGGTGATCGCGAAGAGCGAGACCTCGGGGCCGTCGAGGTACTCCTCGATCACGACCCGTTCGCAGGCCTTCGCGTGCTGCACCGCGGCCTCGCGGTCCTC
The DNA here is from genome assembly GCA_963759965.1 of uncultured Actinomycetota bacterium. Classification (GTDB taxonomy): domain Bacteria; phylum Actinomycetota; class Actinomycetes; order Propionibacteriales; family Nocardioidaceae; genus Marmoricola_A. Next base: position 95,471 of record CAVXBM010000021.1, on the reverse strand, counting down.
GGTGACCACGACGCCCTTGCCGCCCGCCAGCCCGTCCTCCTTGACGACGTACGGCGCCCCGAACGCGTCGAGGGCGTCGCCGACCTCGTCGTCCGTCTCGCAGACCCGGGCCATCGCGGTCGGCACCTCGGCGGCGGCCATGACCTCCTTGGCGAAGGCCTTCGAGCCCTCGAGCTGCGCCGCCTCCCCGCTCGGTCCGAAGCAGTCGATGCCCGCCGCGCGCACCGCGTCGGCGACCCCCGCGACCAGGGGAGCCTCGGGACCGACCACCACCAGGTCCGCCCCGAGCTCGCGCGCCAGGCCCGCGACCGACGAGCCGTCGAGCGGATCGACCGCGTGCAACGTCGCCACGCCCGCCATCCCCGGGTTGCCCGGGGCCACGTGGACCTCGGTGACGCTCGGGTCGTGCGCGAGCGCGAGGGCCAGGGCGTGCTCACGGCCGCCGGTGCCGATCACGAGGGTCTTCACGTGCAGCAAGGGTAGTGCCGAACGCGAGGTCCGCTGCCACGGTGCCCACCTGCCGCCCACGCACCAGACGTCCCGGCCCTGTACCCAGGGCCCTGGGCACCCCGTCCTGGGACGGGGGACGTCCTACCGGCCCCGCCTGAGCGCGGACAACCCGGACAGCAGCGCCCATACTTCACGGCCTTTGGTCCGACTTCTCGGCATTTCCGCCCCTGCAGGACTGCGCCGTAGTTGAGTGACCTCGAGAAGCCGGCCGGTGTGACCCACGGGACAGGGGAGGTGGGCGCAAGATGCGGATCGTCGTCGCGGACAACGACCCCGATGCCCTCGACCTCGCCCTGACGGACCTGAGGCTCGAGGGCCACGAGGTGTACGGCGCGCACGACGCCGCCTCGGCCCACGACCTGGTCTCGACCCTGGTCCCCGACGTCGTGGTCCTCGACCACCGGATGCCGCCCGGGGCCACCGGTCTCGAGCTGGCCGAGCAGCTCGTCGCGGAGCGGACGCCGGTGCGGATCGTCATCTACTCCAACTACCAGGCCCTCGAGCTGCGCGCTCGTGCCGACAGCATCGGGGTGCCGTTCCTGGCCAAGGGGAACCTCACGGCGCTGCGGGCGGCGGTGGTCGGCCCATGAGCATCGAAGGCTCGGTCCTCGGGCAGGCCAAGAGGGTGCCGCCGGGCTGGGTCGCTGCCGCCATCGTCGCGGTCGTCGCCCTGCTCGCCTGCGGGGCCGTGCTCCTCACCGCCGACAGGTCCGCCGACCTGCGCGCCGAGAGCGAGACCCGCTCGGTCGCGGCCGAGGCGATCATCCCCGTCGCCGGCTCCCTGCGCACCGCGGTCGACGCCGCGGCGGCCGGCTCGGCACCGGACGCCACCCAGGTCGCGGCCGACCAGCTGGACTCCTCCGACGTCCCGGTCGCGGCGGCGGTCCGTGCCCGCGACACCGGCACCCCCGTCATCGACGACGCAGGCTCCGGGGTCATCGTGGTCGCGGTCTTCCAGGGCGGCGTGGTCCCGGCGAGCGTCGCCGAGCGCCGCGCCATGGTCACGGCGTACCGCATGGTGCCGCTCGACCTGACCTCCGTGCTCGAGGCCCGGCGGCCCCGCGGGGGCGGCATCGCGGTCTCGGGAACCGACCGCACCGTCGTCACGCTGCCGAGCGCGATCCCGAGCGACGCATCGCCCTACACCGTGGTCCTCTCCGCACGCATCGCACCCGGCTGGACGCTGACCGTCTGGACCGCAGAGCCCGGGATCCCCTTCTCCGCCTGGGTCACGGCCCTGATCCTGCTCCTCGCCGGTGGCGTCGCGTCCGGCTGGCTGCTGGTGCGCGAGAACCGCGCCGCTCGCGCTCGTGGCGAGCTCCAGCGGCTCCGCGAGCAGAGCGCCACCGTCGCAGCGATGGCCAGCGTCGCGCAGAACAGCCTCGACCTGGCCGATGTGCTGCCGGCGATCACCACCGAGATCACCGAGGCGCTCGAGCTGCGCGGGCTCACCCTGAGCTCGCCCTCGCCGTCCGGCGACCGGCTGTTCTTCGCGTGGGGCGAGAGCCCGAAGATCCCCAAGAGGTCCGCGGGGCTGCCGCAGTCGGTCGCACCCGGCGAGACCGTCTCGACCGTCCTGTCGCGAGGGGGCCGCACCGTCGCCCGCCTCACGATCGTGGCGGGACGTCCCCTGGACCGGCTCGACGTGCTCACCCTCTCCGCGGTCGCCGACAGCCTCACCTCGGCGATCGCCAACGCCGACGCCTTCACCCAGCAGCGCGAGCTCCTCCAGCGGATGCGGTCGGTCGACGAGCTGAAGACCGTCTTCCTCGCGACGGCGTCGCACGAGCTGCGCACGCCGGTCGGCGTCATCACCGGCTACGCCCGGATCCTCAGCAACAACTGGGACCAGCTCAGCGAGGAGCAGGGCCGCACGTACGCCGAGCGCGTCGACATGAACGCCCAGCGACTGCGCTCCCTCGTCGAGGACCTGCTCGACTTCTCCCGGCTCGAGCGCGGGGTCGGTCTCGCGGCGGCTGACGACTCGGTGCTCGACCTCGGCGTCGAGATCCGCAGGCTCGTCGACTCCGAGATGACGCCCCACCACAAGCTCCACGTCGAGGCCGAGCCCGGACTCAAGGTGCGCGGCTCCGCGCAGGCGGTCGAGCGCGTGGTCACCAACCTGGTGGGGAACGCCGCGAAGTACTCCCCCGAGGAGACCGGGATCACCGTCTCCGTGCGGCAGCGGAAGGGCCGGGTGGAGCTCGTCGTCGACGACGAGGGCCCGGGCGTGCCGGCCGCAGAGCGGGAGCAGGTGTTCAGCCGCTTCTTCCGTGGCCGCGGCGACGCGGTGGTCAACACACGAGGTGCCGGTCTCGGTCTCGCGATCGTGAGCGAGTTCGCGGCATCGATGGGCGGGCACGTCAAGGTGGCCGCCGCCGACAGCGGAGGAGCGCGCTTCATCGTCTCCTACCCCCTCGCCGAGGCGGACTCCTCGGAAGGAGAGTCAGATGTGGCTTCGTGACCGACTCGTACCTGCGCTCGCGGGACTGGCCGTGCTGGCCGTCGCCGTCGTGGTGGTGGTGCTCCTGCGCTCCGCCGCCGACGACGGCACCCAGGCTCTCGAGGACGCCAAGGTGGCGCAGGTGCGCACCACGGCGACGAGCTTCAACGACCGCGTGGACTCCAGCATCCAGTCGCTCGCCGGCCTCGGTGCCCGTCCGTGGGAGCTGACGCTCAAGAGCAAGGCGGACAAGGAGACCCTCGACACCTTCGCCATCGACCCCGAGGCGGAGTCGGGCAGCTTCCTGGTCGACGCCGACGGCACGATCACGAACGGCACGTTGCTCCGCCCGGACATGCTCGGGTCGACGTACGACGCCCCCGGCTGGACCGAGGCCCTCGAGGAGCTCGCGAACACCCCGGCGATCGTCCTGCCGGTCGCGCCGACCGGCGTCACCACGGAGCTCCCGACCTACGCCTTCGCGGTCGCCATCCGCGGCGAGGACGCGACCAGCGTGCGCGGCGCGTTCATCTTCGAGGCCGCCCTGACCGAGCGACTCGGCGTTCAGCCAGGAGATCGCCGGCCTGGCCGACGACTCCGCCTCGACCGACGCCTGGCGCTTCCTGGACAGCAACGGCGCGGTCGTGGCGACGACGCTGGCCAGCGGTCTCGGCGAACCGGTGAGCGACATGAAGCTCGCCGGCCTGAGCCCGGGCCTGCACCGGGTCGGCGACGACATGGTCGCCAGCGCCGACGTGCCCAGCGTGGGCTGGACGGTGATCTTCACCCAGAACCATGACGAGTTCGTGGCTCCGCTCGCCGGTCCCCTGCAGTCCGCCGGCCTGATCCTCGTGCTCGTGCTGCTCGCCGTCGGGCTCACCCTGACGATCGTGCTCGCCCGGCGGCTGCGCCAGGCCCGCGAGGAGGAGCGTCGGCTCGTCGAGCTCAACCGGTCGCAGGAGGAGTTCATCTCGGTGGTCTCCCACGAGCTGCGCACCCCGGTGTCCGGTGTGCTCGGCTTCCTCCAGACCAGCCTCGACCACTGGGAGGTCATGAGCGACTCGGACCGCCACAACGCCGTACGCCGTGCCTTCACCAACGCGCGCAGGCTCCAGGCCATGACCCGGGACGTGCTGGACACCGAGAGCATCGAGTCCGGACGCTTCGGCTACGTCAAGCACGAGGTCGACCTCACCGAGGAGGTCCGGACGGCGGTGGAGGCCTTCAGCACCGACACCGCCGACCAGCTCGAGGTGGAGCTGCCCGAGACACCGCTGCTCGTCAACGGCGACGCGGACCGGATCCAGCAGGTGCTGTCGAACCTGATCGACAACGCCTACAAGAGCTCCCCGCCGGACAGCCCGATCTCGGTCGCCCTCGAGGACCTGGGCGGGACGGCGCGGATCACCGTCGAGGACCAGGGCAGCGGCATCGACACCGACCAGCTGGAACGCATCTTCGACAAGTTCGTCAGAGGGCGGGCGGGCACCGTCACCGGGACCGGTCTGGGCCTCTACATCTCCCGTCGCATCGTCGATGCGCACGACGGCCGGATCTGGGCCGAGAGCACGCCCGGGGAGTCGACGAGGTTCGTCGTCGAACTGCCGTGCGAGGCCCCCGTCACGACTAGGATGCCGACACCATGACAGCCACGATCCAGAGCCGGACGACGCCACTCGGTCCTCGTCGTCGACGACGAGCCGGACATCCGCGACCTCGCCCGCGCCATCCTCGAGATGGGCGGCTTCCACGTCGTCGACGAGGCGGAGGACGGCACCCAGGCGCTGGAGCTCTTCGTCGCAGCTCGACCCGCCGCCCGTCCCGACCGTCGTGCTCCTCGACAACCGCATGCCCGGGCTCACCGGCCTCGAGGTCGCGGAGGAGATGCTCCGGCTACAACCCCGACCAGGTGATCATCCTGTTCTCCGCCCACCTCGACGTCGACGTCGAGGAGCAGGCGAGGGCGCATCGGCGTCGCCGCGTGCGTCTCGAAGATGGACGCGCCGCGGCTCCCGGAGATCCTGCGCCGGCTGCTGCCGCAGGTCTGACCCGGTCCGGCCGTCAGTCCGGGACGACGACCGTCTGCTCGCGCCCCGGGCCGACGCCGATGCCCCAGAAGGGCGCACCCGAGAGCTCCTCGAGCCGGCGGACGTAGGCCTTCGCGTTCTCCGGCAGGTCACCGAAGGAGCGGCAGTCGGAGACGTCGCTGTTCCAGCCCGGGAGCATCTCGTAGACGGGCTTGGCGTGGTGGAAGTCGGTCTGCGTCATCGGCATCTCCTCGACGCGCTCGCCGTCGATCTCGTAGGCGACGCAGACCGGGATCTTCTCCCACGCCCCGAGGCAGTCGAGCTTGGTCAGGAAGAACTCGGTGAGGCCGTTGATGCGCGCGGCGTAGCGGGCGATCACCGCGTCGTACCAGCCGCACCTGCGGGGACGGCCGGTCGTGGTGCCGAACTCGGCACCGATCTCGCGCAGCTGGTCGCCGTCCTCGTCGAGCAGCTCGGTCGGGAACGGCCCCGACCCGACCCGCGTCGTGTAGGCCTTGATCACGCCGATGACGCGGTCGATGCGCTTCGGGCCGATCCCGGCGCCGGCGCCGACGCCGCCCGCGATCGGGTTGCTGGACGTGACGAACGGATAGGTGCCGTGGTCGACGTCGAGCATCGTCGCCTGGGCGCCCTCGAAGAGCACCGTCTGGCCGTCGTCGAGGGCTCGGTTGAGCACCAGCGACGTGTCGGCGGTCAGCGGCTTGAGGCGGTCGGCGTACTCCCCGATCTCCTCGAGGATCTCGTCGACGGTGATCGCGCGGCGGTTGTAGACCTTCACCAGCAGGTGGTTCTTCATCTCCAGCGCGGCCTCGACCTTGGCCTGGAGGATCTTCTCGTCGAAGACGTCCGCGACGCGCACGCCGATGCGGTTGATCTTGTCGGCGTACGCCGGCCCGATCCCGCGACCGGTCGTCCCGATCTGGTTCTTGCCGAGGAAGCGCTCGGTCACCTTGTCGATCGCCGTGTGGTACGACGTGATCAGGTGGGCGCTGCCCGAGACCAGGAGCCTCGAGGTGTCGACGCCGCGCGCCTCGAGGCCGTCGATCTCGGTGAACAGCACCCGGGCGTCCATCACGACACCGTTGGCGATCACCGGGGTGCAGCCCGGCGTCAGCACACCGCTGGGCAGCAGGTGGGTGGCGAACTTCTCGCCGTCGACCACGATGGTGTGGCCGGCGTTGTTGCCGCCCTGGTAGCGGACGCAGTAGTCGATGTCCGACCCGAGCAGGTCGGTCGCCTTCCCCTTGCCCTCGTCGCCCCACTGGGCGCCGAGCACGACGATGGCGGGCATGTGAGTCCTCCCTCGGACAGACAACGAGCCCCTGAGTGCAACAGCACCGGGGCTCTTGCGACGCAACGCTACCAAAACGTGCTCGCGTGGGGTGCGCCGTGTCCGTTCGGTGAACCCCGCCGACGTGCGCCGGTAGCGTTCCGGGCGTGGACGACCTCCTGCTCATCACGAACTCGGCCGCCGGCACCAACGAGCAGGAGCCGTCGACGCGGCGCTCGAGGTGCTGCGCGCCTCGACGCACGTCGACGTCGCCGAGACCAGCAACCGGAGGAGCTCGACGACGTCCTGAGCCGACCTGGGCGAGCGCAGCGTGGTCGTGGCCGGGGGCGACGGCAGCCTGCACGCGGTCGTCAACGCGCTGTGGCACGCTGGAGCTGCTCGGCGACCACCCGGCTCGGCCTGGTCCCGCTGGGCACCGGCAACGACTTCGCCCGGGGGGTCGACATCCCCCTCGAGCCCGCGCGAGGCCGCCGCGGTGATCACCGCGGGCGCGACCCGCCGCATCGACCTCATCGTCGACGACGAGAGCCTGGTGGTCGTCAACAACGTCCACCTCGGCGTCGGCGCCCAGGCCAGCCACAAGGCGAAGAAGTGGAAGGCCAGGCTCGGCCGCTTCGGCTACGCCGTCGGGCGCCGTCGAGGCCGGCCGTCCGCCCGACTTCATCCGGGTGCGGGTCAGCGTCGACGGCAGGACCTGCTGCGTCGCCAGCGGGTCGTCCAGGTCGCGATCGGCAACGGCTCCACCGTCGGCGGCGGCACCGAGCTGATCCCCGACGCCGACCCCAGCGACGGCCGGCTCGACGTGATCGTGTCGCACGCCGTGCAGGCGCTGAGCCGCCTGGTCTACGTCGCCCGCCTCCGGGCGCCGGCTCACCACCTCATGAAGGAGGTCGTGCACGTCGACGGTCGCCACGTCGAGGTCGAGGGCGACGACTTCTACGTCACCGCCGACGGCGAGCTCTCCGGCCCGCACCGTCGCCGTACCTGGGAGATGCGCGAGGGCGCCGTCGAGATGTGGCTGCCCGCTGCGGCAAGGCTCAGGCGGACTAGAGCAGGGCGTCCGCCGCTGCCGGGCTGCTGTCGCGGAGGAACTGGGCGCACCGCTCGGCCTCGGGGGTCTCACCGATGGCGTCGGCGGCCCGCGAGAGCGCAGCCAGGGCCCGGAGGAAGCCGCGGTTGGGCTCGTGCTCCCACGGGACCGGTCCGTGGCCCTTCCACCCGTTGCGGCGGAGCAGGTCGAGGGAGCGGTGGTAGCCCACCCGGGCGTAGGCGTAGACGGTGAGGTCGTCGGCGCCCGAGTCACGCGCCTGCTCGGCGAGCGTGGCCCAGGCGACCGGCGACTCGGGGTGGGCGCGCGCGACGTCGGCGGGGTCCGCGCCGCCGTCCAGCTCGGCTGCCGCCGGGTCGGCGGGGAGGAGGGTCGGCGGGGGGCCTGCCATCAGGTCGGGAAAGCTCATGGAGCCGATTCTCCACGAGCCCGGGCAGCGATCGGCCCCCGGTGCATCGCGGCGAATCCGGACGGGCGGCGACGCCCCGGACGACCCCTGACCTTCCCGCCCGGCCGGAGGGGCACCAGTAGGGGTAGTACGGACCGGCCCTTCGCAGCGGGGCCCGGACGTGGGGATACTCGTCGCATGCAGCATCTCCGCGCGTGGGCGACCCTTCGCCCGCTCGCTGTCGACGGTGCTCCCGCCCAGGCCGCCCTCCTGCTCCGCGCCATGCTCACGGACTCCGGAGCCGACGCCGCCTCCTCCCGACGCACCCACGACCGCGTCGCCCTCCTCGTCGAGATCGCGTTCGCCGAGGTCCTCGCCCACGACTTCGCTGCCGGCCTCCTCACCGCCCGCCGGGCCGTCGAGGAGGCAGCGCAGCCCTCATGCACCGCCCCGGGACCCCGGGCGCTGGCCACGGCGATGTTGTCGCTGGCCCACCTCAGCCGGGGTGCCTCCGACGCCACCGAGTTCCGGGAGCTGGGCGAGGCCGTGGCCCGCGCACGCGGCCTCGTCGGCGCGCTCGACCCGCACGACGAGCACGCACCGATGGCTCACTACTTCCTCGCCGAGGCCGAGCTCACCTCGGGGCACGTACCGGCCGCGGAGGCCGTGGCCCGCCGGGCCCTCGCCGTCGCCCTCGGTTCGGGGAGCGAGCCCGCCGACGGCATCGCCGTGCTGCTGGGCGAGCAGGTGCTGACCCGGGCGCTCGTACGCCGCGGCAAGCTCGTCGAGGCCGCCGGCGCCGCCGAGAGGCTCACCCGCCGCGCCGCCAACGGCTCCCTGGCGACCCTCGAGGGCCTCGGCCAGGGGCTCGTCGCGTTCGTGACCGCCGTGGCCGGCGACGCCGCGAGCTCCCGCCGGGCGGGCCAGCGCGCGATCGAGCTCGCCTCGCCCTCCGAGCGCAGCCTGCTCGACACCGCGACCGTCGTGTGGGTGGCCCACGCGCGCGGCATCCAGCAGCGCTACGCCGAGGCGACCGACCTGCTCCTCAAGGCCGCCGGCGGCCCCGCGATGCCGCGGCTGCGCTGGACGGACCGCGCGATGGCGTTCGAGCTCCTCGTCACCGCCGCCCTGGCCCAGGGCCGCACCGACGAGGCGGACGCGTGGGTCGCGGCGCTGCGCCGGATGGGCGGAGCGCCGCTCGTCGTGGCCGCGACGGAGCGCACCCAGGCCATGGTCGCCGCGGCCCGGGGCGACCACGACTCCGCCACGACGGCGCAGCGAGCACGCCGGTCCAGCCAGCGCGAGGGCGTCACGCTCGACGCTCTGCGCGCCCGGGTCCTGCACGCGACGGCGCTCGCGCGGAGCGGTCAGCGCAAGTCGGCGCTCGACGAGCTCGAGGACGTCGCCAGGCTGTCCGGCGAGGTCGGCGCGATGGCGATGCGGGCCCAGGCGATCCGGGAGATGCGGCGGCTGGGCCGTCGCTACCGTGGCGACACCGGTTGGTCCGCCCTGTCGGACCGCGAGCGCGACGTCGCCGAGCTGGCGGGCAAGGGCCTGACCAACCGGCAGGTCGCCGACCAGCTCTACATGTCCGAGCGCACCGTGCAGACGCACCTCGAGACGGTCTTCCGTGCGCTCGGGATCCGCTCACGCACGATGCTGCCGCTCGTCATCGGCGGGCTCACCGACCCGTTGAAGGAGGAGCCCCCGGCTCCCCTCACCCCGCGCCAGGCCGAGGTCGTCGCCCTCGTCGCCGCCGGCTGGACCAACGCCCGCATCGCCGAGGCGCTCGAGATGAGCGTGAAGACCGTCGAGAAGCACGTGCGCGACGTCTTCGTCCGCTGGGGCGTCACCACCCGCACCGCCGTCGCCGCCCTCTGGCAGCAGCACCACGCCGCCACCGCCTAGCGCCGAGTCGGCACAAACGTGCCGACAAGACAGCGATCGGCGCGAGTGCGCGAGGCAGAAACTCGACGGTGCGACGCGTTCGCGTTTCTGCCGACTCGGCGTTCAGATCTTGTTGCCGGTGCTGCTGAGGTTGGCGCAGGCCTCGACGACCCGGGCGGCCATGCCGGCCTCACCGGTCTTGCCCCAGGCGCGCGGGTCGTAGGCCTTCTTGTTGCCCACCTCGCCGTCCACCTTGAGCACGCCGTCGTAGTTGGCCAGCATGTGCCCGGCGATGGGCCGGGTGAAGGCGTACTGGGTGTCCGTGTCGACGTTCATCTTGATGACGCCGTACGACACCGCGGCCGCGATCTCCTCGGGCAGCGAGCCGGAGCCGCCGTGGAACACGAGGTCGAAGGGCTTCGAGCCGGCGTCGAGGCCGAGCTTCGCCACGACCGCCTCCTGGGCCTGCTGGAGGATCTCCGGACGGAGCTTGACGTTGCCGGGCTTGTAGACGCCGTGCACGTTGCCGAAGGTCAGCGCGGTCATGTAGCGACCGTTCTCGCCGGTGCCGAGCGCCTCGACGGTGGCGAGCGCGTCCTCCTGGGTGGAGTAGAGCTTGTCGCCCGAGCCGCCCTCGACGCCGTCCTCCTCGCCGCCGACGACCCCGACCTCGATCTCGAGGACGATGTGGGCCGCGGCTGCCTTGGCGAGCAGCTCCTGCGCGATCTGCAGGTTCTCGTCCAGGGGTACGGCGCTGCCGTCCCACATGTGCGACTGGAAGATCGGGTCCTGGCCGTTCTTCACGGCCTCGACCGAGGCCTCGAGGAGCGGGCGGACGAAGCCGTCGAGCTTGTCCTTGGGGCAGTGGTCGGTGTGCAGCGCGATGTTGACGGGGTACTTCGCGGCGACCTCGCGGGCGAACGCCGCGAAGGCCAGGGACCCGGTCACCATGTTCTTCACGGTCGGGCCGGAGAGGTACTCGGCACCACCGGTCGAGACCTGGATGATGCCGTCGCTCTCGGCCTCGGCGAAGCCGGCGAGGGCGGCGTTGAGGGTCTGCGACGACGAGACGTTGATGGCGGGGAAGGCGAAGGACTCACGCTTGGCCTTGTCGAGCATCTCGGCGTAGGCGTCGGGAGTGGCGATGGGCATCGGAGGAGTCTCCTGAGGCTGATCGAAGAGTCGGTCGGGTCCGAGGTGCACGGACCCTTCTCACTCTAGGGGTGACCCGCGAGTAGCCGAATCGGGAGAGACCGGTCCGCGGACGGAGGTCTCGACGGGCTCGACCAGCGGCAGGGCGTGCTGCCGGACCCACGTGTGCATCGCGATGGCGGCCGCGGCTGAGGCGTTGATCGACCGGGTCGACCCGAACTGCGTGATCGAGAAGGTGCCCTCACAGGCGTCGCGCGCCGCCTCGGACAGTCCGGGCCCCTCCTGCCCGAACAGCAGGCAGACCCGGCGAGGCAGGGCCAGGGTCTCGATCGGCACCGAGCCGGGGAGGTTGTCGATCCCGTAGAGGGCAACCCCGTCCGCTGCCATCCCCTCCGCGAGGTCGCCGACCGTCTCGTGGTGGCGGACGTGCTGGTAGCGGTCGGTCACCATCGCACCCCGCCGGTTCCAGCGCCGCCGGCCGACGATGTGCACCTCGCGCGCCAAGAAGGCGTTGGCCGTCCGCACGATCGTGCCGATGTTGAAGTCGTGCTCCCAGTTCTCGATCGCCACGTGGAAGTCGTGACGCCGGGCGTCGAGGTCGGCGACGATCGCGTCCATCGTCCAGTACCGGTAGCGGTCGACGACGTTGCGACGGTCGCCCTCGGCGAGCAGCTGCACGTCGTACTGCTCGCCCTCGGGCTGCGGGCCCTGCCACGGGCCGACGCCGACCTCGGTCGGCCCGTGCGGCATCGGGTCGTACGGCGCCCGCCGCTCCTCGTCGCCCACGTGAGGTTCCGTCACGAGGTCAGAACGCCGAGACCGAGGCCGGCGCACGCTGTGGTCGGCTCAGCGCACGGACCACGGCGGCCTGTCCGTGCCGGTCCACGGCGACCGCGGTGAGCAGCCGCATCGTCTCCGAGACCACCTGGTCGGGGAACTCGGGCGTGGGCAGCCCGACGCTGACCGCGAGGTCATCGGCGTGCACCACCATCTCCATGAAGCGGGTGGCGAGGAAGTCGTCGGTGCTCAGGACCCAGCCCTGCCAGGGGATCAGCGTGGTCGGCGGCACCTCACCCGAGAGCGCCGCGGCCAGGGCGACGCTCCAGTCCCCGATCTGGGAGACGACCGACGCGTGCCCGACCGCAGCCTCCGCGTTGGACGTGTCGCGGATGGAGACGTTGACCTCCTCGTCGAGCGCGGTGTTGGACCACGCGGCCCGGCGGTAGTGCTCGAGCAGCGCGATCGGCTCCTCGCCCGACGGCTCCTGTGACAGCAGCCGTGCCACGTTGTCGATCTGCCCGGCGGTGTGCCGGGCGAGCCCGCCCACGGTCATGCCCTCGCACGAGCTCTCGTCGTTCCATCGGGCCACGACCTCCTCGGTGTCGACGAGGTCGGCCACCACCCGCGCGGCCTGCGTGACGTGCTCCCAGTCCTGGATCGCCATCCCGGCAGGCTATCCGTCGCACGCGCGAGCCACGCGGCTGTCAGGTGGCGTTCACATGGCCTCGATACGATCGGCGCGTGCCCGAGATCCTGACCACCGTCCCGATGCTGCTCGGGATGGACTGGATGGACCCGAACTGGCTGCTCGACCGCTTCGGCACCGAGCTGTTCTGGATCAGCATGATCATCGTCTTCATCGAGTGCGGGCTGTTCTTCCCGTTCCTGCCGGGCGACACGCTGCTGTTCGCGCTGGGCCTGTTCATCGCGACCGAGAAGATCGACCTCTTCGACGCGACCAGCCCGCTGGCCGAGCTGTCGTTCGCCCTGGTGCTGATGACGGTCGCGGGCATCGCCGGCAACATCGTGGGCTACGAGATAGGCAGGGCCATCGGGCCACCCCTCTACGAGCGCGACGGCCGGATCCTCAAGAAGAAGTACTTCGACCAGACCGACGCCTTCTTCGACAAGCACGGCAACAAGGCGCTCGTGATCGGTCGCTTCGTGCCCTTCGTGCGCACGTTCATCACGGTCGTGGCCGGGGTGACCCGGATGGAGCGCCGCCGCTTCATCCTCTGGAGCCTCGTCGGAGCGGCGATGTGGGTCTTCTCCATCACGCTGCTCGGCTACTTCCTGGGTTCCACGTTCCCGGCCCTCGGCGAGAACATCGACAAGGCGATCCTCGTGATCCTGGCCTTCTCGGTGATCCCGATCGCCTACGAGTGGTGGCGGCACCGCCGTACGTCGGGGCACCGCGGTGACGACAACGACAGCGACGGCGCGCCCGACCTCGACGCCGTCGGCCAGGACACCACCGAGCGCGGCTGAAGGTCAGCGCTCGTCGCGGCTGCGATCGTCGGTGAAGGCCGGCGCTCGGCCCTCCTGACGGGCCGCGACGGCCTCCTCGAAGTTGCCAGTGAGCAGGCGCACGTAGAGCTGGCCGAGGCCCTCGGCCTGCATGTGGCCGGCCAGGCTGCCGGCGTCCAGGCCGGACCAGAGGGTGCGCTTGGTGAGCTCCACACCCGGGCGGCTCCAGGCGCGGATGCCCCGACCGATCTCCAGCGCCGCCTCGAGGAGTCCCTCGGGCGCGACGACCCTGGAGACCAGGCCGATGCGCTCGGCCTCCTCCGCGTGCACGTCGCGGCCGGTGAGCATGATCTCCGCCGCTCGCGAGGAGCCGATCGCGCGCGGGAGCAGGTAGCTGAGTCCGAGCTCGCTCGCGGTGAGACCGTTGTTGATGCCCGCTGCCCGGAAGTAGGCCTGGTCCGAGGCGACCCGGATGTCGCAGGCCAGCGCGAGGCAGAGCCCGCCGCCGATCGCGGCTCCGTTCACCGCGGCGACCACGGGCTGGTGCAGGCCGCGCAGCGCCAGCACCACCTCGTCGAGCAGCTCCATCGCGCGCAGCGCCACCGTCGGCTGGGTGAGCCCGTCGACACCCGGCATGCGTCCTCGCTCGCCGCTCTGGTCGGCGCCGGAGCAGAAGCCGCGCCCGGCACCGGTCAGCACGAGCACCCGGACCGTGTTGTCCTCGTGGACCTCACGGATCGCCTCGCGCAACGGCACCATGACGTCGAACGACATGGAGTTCATCCGCTCGGGACGGTCGAGGGTGAGGACGGCGAGTCCCGTCTCGGGCCGCTCGAGCCGGACGAAGTCGCTCACGTCGCTGCCGACCCGCTCAGCCGCGGACGGCGTCGAGCAGCGCCTTGGTCAGCACCGGCCGGACGTCGAGACCCACGTCCTCCAACGGGTTCTGGTCCTCCGGGCTGCGGTCGATCGCGCACACGACGGTCTCGACCACGCCCCCGGCGGCCCGCAGGGCGCTCGTCGCGTCACGCACCGCGCCCCCGGTCGTGATGACGTCCTCGACCAGGGTGATCCGGCGACCCGCCACGTCGGGGCCCTCGGCGAGCTTGCAGGTGCCGTACTCCTTCGCCTGCTTGCGCACGAACAGCGCCGGCAGCCCCGTGCGTGCGCTGAGCACGGTCGCGATCGGCACACCGCCGAGCTCGAGACCGCCGAGGAGCTCGGTGCCCTCCGGCACCAGCGGCAGCATCTGCTCGACGACCCGGGCCAGCAGGTCCGGCTGCGCCTCGAACAGGTACTTGTCGAAGTACTCCGACGCGACCGTGCCCGAGCGCAGGGTGAACTCCCCGGTGAGTCGGCAGATGGCGTCGATGTCGCGAGCGAGGTCCGGGTCGGGCAGGTTCATGCGCCGACCCTAGCCAGGGCCGGCGCCGCTCCTGTCCGGGGTAGCGTCGCGGGCGTGACCCAGCGACTCGCCCGACGGCTGGCCGACGTCCCGCCCACGATCTTCACCACCATGTCCGCGCTCGCCGTGCGGACCGGCGCGGTGAACCTCGGCCAGGGGTTCCCGGACGCCGACGGCCCCGTCTCGGTGATCGAGGCGGCGACGAAGGCACTGCACGAGGGCCGCAACCAGTACGCCCCCGGGCCCGGCGTCCCCGAGCTCCGGCAGGCGATCGTGCGCCACCAGCAGCAGCGCTACGGCATCGACCTCGACCCCGACTCCGAGGTCGTCGTCACCGCGGGCGCGACCGAGGCGATCGCCGCGGCCGTCCTCGCGCTCGTCGACCCCGGTGACGAGGTCGTGGTGGTCGAGCCCTACTACGACTCCTACGTCGCGTGCATCGAGATGGCCGGCGGGGTCCGACGACCGGTCCCGCTCCGGCGTACCGGCGACGCGTTCCGGCTCGACCTCGACGCCCTCGCGGCAGCCGTCACCGACGACACGGTCGCGATCCTGTTCAACACCCCGCACAACCCGACCGGGGCGGTGCTCGACCTCACTGAGCTCACCGCGATCGCCGAGGCGGCGGTCCGGCACGACGCGGTCGTCATCGTGGACGAGGTGTACGAGCACCTGTTGTACGACGGCCGCGCCCACCTGCCGATCTCCACGCTGCCCGGGATGGCCGACCGGACGATCTCGATCTCCAGCGCAGGGAAGACGTTCTCCTTCACCGGCTGGAAGGTCGGCTGGGTGACCGGGAGCGCCGACCTGTGCCGCACCGTGCTGTCCGCGAAGCAGTGGCTGACCTTCACCAACGCGGCCCCGCTCCAACCGGCGGTCGCGCACGCGCTCGACCACGAGATGGGCTTCGTCGACGAGCTCGCCGCCGAGCTGCAGGCCAAGCGCGACCTCCTCGTGGGCGGCCTGCGCGACCTCGGCCTCGACCCGGTCACCCCCGAGGGCACGTACTTCACCCTCAGCGACGTCAGCCACCTCGGCTGGAAGGACGGCATGGAGTTCTGCCTCGCGCTGCCGGAGCGAGCCGGCGTGGTCGCCGTCCCGGCGCAGGGGTTCTACGACTCGGACCTCGGCGACCACCAGGTCCGTTGGGCGTTCTGCAAGCAGACCTCGGTGCTCGACGAGGCGCTCGGGCTCCTCGCGAAGGCCGACCTCAGCGCCTGACCCCAGGACCCACCAGGGCTCACCAGGGACCCTTGTGGTCCTCCTCCTGCGGCGGGTACGTCGGCTGGGCCGGCTGCTCGGGCTGCTGCACCGGTTGCTGGCCCTGCTGCTCGTAGTACTGCTGTCCGTACTGCGCGTACCACCGGGCGTACTCGTCGGAGTAGCCCTGCTGGCCGTAACCCTGCCCGTAGCCCTGCTGGGCGTAGCCGCTGGTGGCGGGCTTGCGGGAGTACCACGGGTTCGCGCCGCCGGTGAACAGCAGGATCGTCACCACGACCCCGAGGATCAGGGTGACGGCGGAGAAGATGCTCAGGATGAGCAGCAGGCTCAGCAGCGACACCATCACCGACGAGATGACCAGGGCGATCCGCGCCCCCTGGCTCCTGCGGGCCGCGAAGAACGCGAGCACGATCGCTGACACGCACCAGATCACGCTGATCACGACCGCGCCCCACCCGACGGCGAGGATGTCCGAGTGGGTCAGGGTCAGCTCCGAGTCCTGCGCCGCCTTGTCGAACTCGTCGAAGAAGCGCTCGCTGGAGGTGCTCAGCACCAACGCGACGAGGAGCATGAGGAGCAGCACCCCGCCCGCGCTGATCCAGGTGATCACGGCAGCCGCCGTCACCGTGCCTGGGCGCTTGTCGGGTGACCGGGTCGGCTGCCCGTACGACGAGCCGTACTGCTGGCCGTACTGCTGGGCGTACTGGGGGTAGTGCTGCGCGTAGCTCGGAGCCTGTTGCTGCGGTGGGGGCTGCTGCTGGGGCTGTTGGCCGTAAGGGCCCTGCGGGTACGACGGTGCCGCGGGCGGCTGCTGGCTCGGGGCCTGCCCGGGCGCCTGTCCGGGCGTCTGCCCTGGCGTCTGGCCGAAGGGATACGGCGACGGGCCCGGCCCCTGCTCGGACCAGGCGGTCGTGGACCCGCCGGAGGAGGTGCTGGAGGTGGCCGAGGCCTTGACCGGCGCGGGCTGACGCCCGTCGAACCAGTCGCGGGCGGGTCGGGTCCAGACCATGAACACAGCCGCGAGGAGCAGCAGCGGCATCACGCCTGCGACGGGCACGGTGACCACGAGGAGCGCGGAGCTGACGGTGAGACCGACCCGTGCTCCACGATGTCGCTGGAAGACGAAGATCGCGCAGACGAGTGCGGCAGCCGCCATCGCCCCGCTGGCCAGGCTGAGCACCCGCAGCATCTCGAGGACCTGGTTGGTGTCGAGGCCGAGCGTCGAGCCGGTGCCCCCGGAGAGCAGGTCGTCGATCTCCGAGCGGGTGTCCGAGGAGCGCAGCCGGCCGAGCGTGTCGTACAGGCTCAGGACGAGCACCACGCTGCCCACCGTCGCGAGCATCACCCCGGTCGTCACCTGACGCGGCCGCACCAACGTGGACGCGCTCGACTCCGTCGGCTTCGGCGGCTTCTCGTCACCCATGCATCCATTGCACCATGTCCGCCCCAGAGTCTCCTGAGGACAAGGTCGAGTCGGGAGATAAGCAAACAAGACACGTGCCGAGTCGGAGAAAACGCCGTTGCTTTTCTCCCGTCTCGGCCGCCTTCTCCGGTGTTTCTCCGTCTCGGCGGTCAGGCGGTGGTCAGGCGGTGGTGAGGGTGAGGGCGGTGGCGTCGGGGGTGGTGTCGACGGTGACGGAGGAGCCGTCGAGGACCTGGCCGGACAGGAGCATCCGGGCCGAGCGGGTCGCCGATGGCGCTCTGCACGAGGCGGCGGAGCGGACGGGCACCGTAGGACGGGTCGTAGCCGGTGGCCGCCAGCCACTGCTTCGCGGCCTCGGTCACCTCGAGCCCGATCCGGCGGACGGACAGCCGCCCGGCCAGCGCGGCGACCTGGAGGTCGACGATGTGGCTCAGCTCGTCCTGGGTCAGGGCGTCGAACAGCACGATCTCGTCGAGCCGGTTGAGGAACTCCGGCTTGAACGACTGCCGCACCACCGACATCACCGCGTCGTGCTTCTTCTCCCGGTCGAGCGTCGGGTCGACGAGGAACATCGAGCCGAGGTTCGAGGTCAGGATCAGCACCACGTTGCGGAAGTCGACCGTGCGGCCCTGCCCGTCGGTGAGCCGGCCGTCGTCGAGCACCTGGAGCAGGATGTCGAAGACCTCGGGGTGGGCCTTCTCGACCTCGTCGAGGAGCACGACGGAGTACGGGCGGCGGCGTACCGCCTCGGTCAGCTGGCCGCCCTCCTCGTAGCCGACGTAGCCGGGAGGCGCTCCTACGAGGCGGGCCACCGAGTGCTTCTCGGAGTACTCGCTCATGTCGATGCGGACGATCGCCCGGTCGTCGTCGAAGAGGAAGTCGGCGAGCGACTTGGCCAGCTCGGTCTTGCCGACACCGGTCGGGCCGAGGAAGAGGAACGAGCCGGTCGGCCGGTCCGGGTCGGAGATGCCGGCCCGCGAGCGGCGCACGGCGTCGGACACGGCGGTGACCGCGGCCCGCTGGCCGATCAGACGCTCGCCGATGACGTCCTCCATGTGCAGCAGCTTCGCCGTCTCGCCCTCGAGCAGCCGCCCGGTCGGGATGCCGGTCCAGGCCTCGACGACCTCGGCGATCTCCTCCGGCCCGACGGCCTCGCGAACCATCGGCTCCTCGTCCTGCACCGAGCGCTCGGCGTCCTCCGCGGCCTCGATCTGCTTCTCCAGCGCGGGGATGCGGCCGTAGAGGATCTCGCTGGCCTTCGCCAGGTCGCCCTCGCGCTGGAACCGGTCGGCCTCGACCCGGAGCTGGTCGATCTGCTTGCGCAGCTCGCCGGCGCCCTCGAGCCCGGCCTTCTCGCGGTCCCAGCGGGCATCGAGCACGCGGAGCTCCTCCTGCCGGTCGCCGAGGTCCTTCTGCAGCTTGGCGAGCCGGTCCTTGGACGCGTCGTCGGTCTCCCGCTCGAGCGCGAGCTCCTCCATCTTCATCCGGTCGACGGCGCGCCGGAGCTCGTCGATCTCGACGGGCGAGGACTCGATCTCCATGCGGAGCCGCGAGCCCGCCTCGTCGACGAGGTCGATCGCCTTGTCGGGGAGCTTGCGGCCGCTGATGTAGCGGTCGGACAGCATCGCTGCCGCGACCAGGGCCGCGTCGGTGATCTTCACGCCGTGGTGGGCTTCGTACTTCTCCTGGAGCCCGCGCAGGATCGCGACCGTGTCCTCGACCGAGGGCTCGCCGACGAACACCTGCTGGAACCTGCGCTCGAACGCGGGGTCCTTCTCGATCCGCTCGCGGTACTCGTCGAGGGTGGTGGCGCCGATCATCCGCAGCTCCCCACGGGCCAGCATCGGCTTGAGCATGTTCCCGGCGTCCATCGCGGAGTCGCCGCCGGCACCCGCACCGACGACCGTGTGCAGCTCGTCGATGAAGGTGATGACCTGGCCGTCGGACTCCTTGATCTCGTTGAGCACGGCCTTGAGGCGCTCCTCGAACTCGCCGCGGTACTTCGCACCCGCGACCATCGCGCTGAGGTCGAGGCTGAGCAGCCGCCGGCCCTTGAGGGAGTCCGGCACGTCGCCGTCGACGATGCGCTGGGCAAGACCCTCGACGACGGCGGTCTTGCCGACGCCGGGCTCACCGATGAGGACGGGGTTGTTCTTGGTACGCCGCGACAGCACCTGCACGACGCGCCGGATCTCGGCGTCGCGGCCGATCACGGGGTCGATGAGGCCCTCGTTGGCCCGGGCGGTGAGGTCGACGGCGTACTTCTCGAGCGCCTCGAACGTCGCCTCCGGGTCCTGCGTGGTGATCCGCTGCTTGCGGACCTGCGGCAGCGCCCCGCGGAGTGCCTCGGCGCTGGCGCCCGCGTCGGCGAGCAGCCGCCGGGCCGTGCTGTCGACGGTCCCCAGGGCGACGAGGAGGTGCTCCCCGGAGGTGAAGTCGTCCTTCATCTCCGCGGCGATGCTCTGCGAGGTGTCGAGGACCTGCAACCCGGCGCGGGAGTACGACGGTCCGCTGACCGTCGAGCCCGCCGCGGACGGGAGCCGGCCCACCTCGGTGCGCGTGGCGGCAGCCACCGCCTCGGCGTCGACGCCCGCGGCCTCGAGCAGCGGACGCACCAGCGTCTCGCGCTGGTCGAGCAGCGCAGCGAGGAGGTGCAGGGCCTCGAGCTGGGTGTGACCCGCAGCGGTCGCGGCCTGGATCGCCGCGGCGATCGCCTCCTGGCTCCGGGTGGTGAACTTCGAGATCTCCATCGGCGCTGTCCTCTTCGTCCCTTCGTGTCGATGAGTGTGGCAGGCAGCAGGCCGGCAGCGGCCGGCCCACACCTGTCACAACGCTCGCAAAGTTGAGTGTGTTCCGCTCAACTTCGGAAATTACTGAGTGTGCCTCACGAACCCGTCAGGACGGATACCGTGACGTGACGGGTGGGACCGGATCCGGACCCACCCCCGTTTCGACCCCCCACCCGGCGTGAGTCTCGAGGAGACCGTGAGCACCCTCGCGCTCCAGGAAAGACGCTTCGTGCTTCCCTCCGAACGCACGATGCGTGTCCTCGGTGTGCTCGGTCTCCTGGGCCTCGAGGTCGTCCTCGGCCTGACCTCGGTGCAGTTCGCGCCTCCCGGGTCGAAGGTCGCGGCGTACTGGCCCGGCGCCGGCGTCTCGATCATCGCGCTGACCATCGCGCTGCCGCGCTACCGGCCACTGACCCTGGTCGGCATCTTCGTCGCGTCCGTGCTCGCGAACTTCTGGGGCGGCCGCTCCACCGACATCTCCTTCGCCTTCGGCCTGGTCAACGTCAGCGAGGCCGCGCTCGCGATCTGGATCCTGACCCAGGACGGGCGGTCCCGGCCCCGGCTGGACCGGCTGGAGGACTTCTTCCGGCTCGTCATCGCCGCCCTCGCCGGGTCGGCCGTGGCGGGTGTGATCGCCGGGTTCGCAGTCGCGTTCCTCGAGAACGGCGACGCCTGGGTCACCGCGCGGGCCGTCCTCGCCTCGCACAGCGCCGCCCTGCTCCTCATCGCCCCGCTCTGCATGCAGATGCCGCCCGTGCGCCGGCTCGCGCCGAAGAGCGAGGTGTTCATGCAGTGGGCGCTCCTCGGCGTCACCATCGCCGTGGTCTTCCGGCCCGGGCAACAGCTGCCGCTCGGCTTCCTGCCCTACCCGATGCTCATCTGGGGCGCGATGCGGCTGACGCTCCGCGAGGTCAGCTGGCAGCTCGTCGCCACCGGCGGGCTCATCTCGTTCCTCACCACGATCGGGCAGGGCCCCTTCGTGACCGCCGTCGAGAACCAGGGCTACCCGCCCGAGGTCATCGGAACCCTGCTCCAGTCCAGCCTGCTGGCCGCGGCCGTCGTGACGTTGCCGCTCGCGCTGATCCACACGCAGAGCCTGGTGACCTTCGACGACCTCACCGTCAGCCACGACATGGTGAGCAACATCCTCGCCTCGACCGCCGGTACGGCGATCCTCGGCACGACCCTCGACGGCCGCATCGAGTTCTTCAACGTCGGAGCCGAACGTGTCACCGGCTACCCCGCGGCCGAGGTGGTCGGTGCCTCCGCGATCACGGTCGCCCAGACCGAGGACGGGTCACCGCTGCTCGGGATCGGGCTCGGCCAGGACCCGGACATGGAGGCCCTCGACGGCCTCGTCGACCCGATGCTCGACGCCACCGGCGGCATGTTCACGATGGACTGGAAGTTCCGCCGCCGCGACGGCGAGCTCCGCACCATCTCCGTCGCGATCACGCGCCGCGTCGACGGCGAGGGCGTCCCGATCGGCTACCTCGGCGTGGCCGACGACGTCACCGACCGCCGCCGCCACGAGCAGGCCACCGAGAGCGCCCTGGCGGCCGAGAAGCAGCTCGTGGACCGGCTCGCCCAGGTCGACCAGGCCAAGAACGACTTCATGTCCACGGTCAGCCACGAGCTGCGGACCCCGATCACCAGCATCATCGGGTACTCCCAGCTGCTGCTGTCCGACGACAGCCGCCAGATACCCGCGATGCACCAGCAGATCATCGGCCGCATCGAGCGCAACGGCCGCCGCCTCATGGGCCTCATCGAGGACATGCTGACGATGTCCCAGATCGAGGTCGGCACCATGCACTTCCACCGCGTGCCGCTCGACGTCCGCGAACCGATCCAGCAGGCCATCGAGTCGGTCACGACGTCCATGCCCATCCACCAGATCGACCTGGTGCAGGAGATCCCCGAGGAGGCCGTCAAGGTCTCCGGCGACCTCGACAAGCTCGAGCGCGCCTTCGCCAACCTGCTCAGCAACGCGGTGAAGTTCAGCCACGCCGGCGACGCCGTCGTCGTCCGCCTCGAGGTCACCGACGGCCACGCCCTGGTCAGCGTCATCGACACCGGCGTCGGCATCGGCCTCGAGGACCAGGCCCACCTCTTCGACCGCTTCTTCCGCGGCGCCGACGCCACCGCCCGCGCCATCCAGGGCGCCGGCCTCGGCCTCTCGATCGCCAACTCCATCGTCACCGGCCACGACGGCACCATCGACATCGAGTCCGTCCTCGGCCAGGGCTCCCGCTTCACCGTGAGGCTCCCCCTCCTCCAGGACTAGCGACGTCGAGCGGCCCGAGCGTCGCGCGCGGGCCCGCACGACGGGTGGGCGGGCTGGAGCGCTGCCCCGGCAGGGCTAAAAGAGGCGTGGACGGCGTCGCCCGACGCAACCAGGCAGGGAGCGACCGGCCGACACGGCGACATGTCCCTGCCGGGGTAGTGCGGAAGTCCGCACGCCCGTCGCACAGAGGCCCGGGCGGGACGCCGGGTCGCCCGGCTAGGAGCCCCTGTTGAGGATCGCCTCGACGTGCTCCCGCAGCTCGATCGGCCCGAAGGGCTTGATGATGTAGGTGTCCGCCCCGGCCTCCATGCCCGCCGCCACGTCGCTGGCCTGCGCGCGGGCGGTCATGAGGATGATCGGGAGGTCGCCGAGGTTCTCGTCGGCGCGGATCGCGCGGCAGACCTCGAGACCGTTCATGCCCGGCATCGTGATGTCGAGCAGGAGCAGCTGCGGACTGACGTCGCGGCAGGCCTGCAGGGCCTCCTCGCCGTTGCCCACAGCGGTCACGCTGAGATCCAGCCCCTCCAGGACGATCTGGACGAGGTCGCGGATATCGACGTCATCTTCGGCAAGAACAACTGTCACTCGGGCACACCCCAACTACGTTTCGCGTCACCCCACGCGAGCAGCCCACCCCTGAGCCGGTTCAACGATGCTATCGGGATAATGGGCGAAAAGTCAGGGATTCTTCCGATGTCGGCGCCAGACGACGACGGATTGCGTAGGTCCTGACGGAATAGCCGGAAGGTTCCGGCTGCTACCTCGGTCCGCCAGCGTGACGTGGAGAGCGTACTCTGCGGCGGCCAGCTGGTCCTCACGTTCTCGCAGTCTGGCCTCCAGAAGCGCAACCGCTTGCTCCAGCTCCAGGATCCGGGCCACTCCGGCGAGGCCGATCCCGGCCCCGGTGAGCTCCGCAACCTCCCGGAGGAGCTCGATGTCGCGCCAGGAGTAGCGGCGTCCACCGCCGCCGGTGCGGCCGGGTGAGACCAGGCCCATCCGGTCGTACGTGCGCAGCGTCTGGGGGTGCAGCCCGGTGAGCTCGGCGGCCACCGAGATGACGTAGACCGGGACCTCGGGACCCGGGCGGTTGTCGGACGTGGTCATCGGACCCCTCCCGCCTCGAACAGCCCGCTGCGGATCTCCGCACCGGGGGTGGCCTCACGCAGTGTCTCCACCGCGGCCTGGGCCTCCGGCGTCAGCGAGGTCGGCACCTGGACCTCGATGGTGACGAGCAGGTCGCCCTTCGTGCCGTCCTTGTGCGGGGCGCCGCGCCCACGGACGTTGAAGGTCCGGCCGTTCGGGGTGCCCGCAGGGATCTTCATGGTCACCTGGCCGCCGGTCAGCGTGGGCACCTTGATCTCGGCACCGAGGGCCGCCTCCGCGAAGGTCACCGGGACCTTGAGCGTGAGGTTGTCGGCGGACCGGCCGAAGAGCGGGTGCGGGGTCACCTTGACGACGACGAAGAGGTCGCCGCGGGAGCCGCCGTGCTCGCCCGCGCCGCCCTTGCCGCGGAGCCGGATCTTCTGGCCGTCCTTGACCCCGGCCGGGATGCGCGCCTGGACGCTGCGGTCGGACAGTCCGCGGCCCGAGCCGCGGCACGCGGGGCAGGCGTCGTCGACGACCATGCCGCGGCCCCGGCATGCCGGGCAGGTCTCGTTGAGCGAGAAGCCGCCGCCGACCGACGCCGCGACCATGCCGACGCCGTCGCACTCGGGGCAGACCCGCGGCATGGTGCCGGCCTTGGCACCGGTGCCGTGGCACTGCGAGCAGGGGGCGTCGCTGGCCAGGCGCAACGCGACGGTCGCGCCCTCCAGCGCGTCGACGAACCCGAGGGTCGTGGTCGTCTCGAGGTCCTGGCCTCGCCGGGGCGCGGTGCGGGGACCCCGTCGGGCGCCGCCACGGCCGAACATGTCGTTGAGGACGTCGCCGAAGCCACCGCCGGCCCCGGGCTGCCCCGCGAAGAGGTCGCCGAGGTCGAACGTCGTGGTGCCGCCGTACTGGCCGCCGGAGCCGCCCGCGAAGGGGCCGAACCCACCGGAGAACATCGAGCGCATCTCGTCGTACTTCGGACGCTTCTCGGTGTCACCGACGACGTCGTAGGCCTCCGCGACCGCCTTGAAGCGGTCCTCGGCGGCCTTGTCGCCGGGCTTGGAGTCCGGGTGGTGCTCGCGGGCCAGCTTGCGGTAGGCCTTCTTGATCTCGGCCTGGCTCGCGTCCTTCTCGACGCCGAGGACCTTGTAGAAGTCCTTGTTCGCCCAGTCGGCGTTGGTCACCGGAGCACCTCCCTCCTGCTGTGTCTTGTCGTGCTCAGTCCTGCGTGGCGGCCTCGTCGGCCTGGCCCGGTTGGTCGCCGCCCGACGGGTCGGGGTCGACGACGGTCACCAGTGCCGGGCGTACGACGCGGTCGCCGAACTGGTAGCCCGCCTGGACCACCTTGTCGACGCTCGTGGTGTCGACGTCCGGGGACAGCGAGTGCATGAGCGCCTCGTGGACCCGGGGGTCGAACTCGTCGCCGGTGGTGCCGAACTTCATCAGCCCCTCGCCCGCCACGATCCGCTCGAGGGAGTCGGCCACGGCCTTGAAGCCACCGCTGATCTCCTCGTGCTCACGGGCCCGGTCGACGTCGTCGAGCACCGGCAGCAGCGCCGACAGGATCGAGAACTTGGCGTTCTGCAGCACCAGGTCACGGTCGCGGTCGACCCGTCGCTTGTAGTTGACGTACTCGGCCTGCAGCCGCTTCAGGTCGGTCGTGAGCTCCTCGACGCGGGTGTCGACGGGCACGGCGGGGTCGGCGCCCTGCTCGTCGACGGTCTCCGGGTCGAAGTCGACCTGCCCCTCCTCCGGGCCATGCTCGAAACTGGGCCCGGAGGAGGGAGCCTGCTCGTCGACCGGCTGCTCGGTCTGCGACCCGTCAGGGGTCACTTCGCGTCATCCTCGGTGGTGTCGTCCTCGACGATCTCGGCGTCGACCACGTCGTCGTCGCTGTCCTCGGGAGCACCCTCCTCGGAGGTGGGACCGCCCTCGCCTGCCTCGGACTCTCCGGCGGCGTACATCGCCGCCCCCATCTTCTGGCTGGACTCGGCGAGCTTGGCCGCGGCCGCACTGATCGCCTCGCCGGACTCGTCCGAGGTGTCCTCGAGGGTCTTCTTGAGCGACTCCAGGTCGGCCTCGACCTCGGTCTTCACCTCGGCCGGGATCTTCTCGGCGTTGTCGGCGAGGAACTTCTCGGTGCCGTAGGCGAGGGTCTCGGCCTGGTTGCGGGCCTCGACACCCTCACGGCGCTTCGCGTCCTCCTCGGCGTACTGCTCGGCCTCGCGGACCATGCGGTCGATGTCGTCCTTCGACAGCGCGGAGCCACCGGTGATCGTCATCGACTGCTCGCGACCCGTGCCGCGGTCCTTGGCGGACACGTGCACGATGCCGTTGGCGTCGATGTCGAAGGTGACCTCGATCTGCGGGACGCCACGCGGCGCCGGCGGGAGACCGGTCAGCTCGAAGTTGCCGAGCGGCTGGTTCTGCGCGGCCATCTGACGCTCGCCCTGGAAGACCTGGATCATCACCGACGGCTGGTTGTCGTCAGCGGTGGTGAAGACCTCGGACTTCTTGGTCGGGATCGTCGTGTTGCGCTCGATGAGCTTGGTCATCACGCCGCCCTTGGTCTCGATGCCGAGGGACAGCGGGGTGACGTCGAGGAGCAGCACGTCCTTGACCTCGCCCTTGAGGACGCCGGCCTGGAGGGCCGCGCCGACCGCGACGACCTCGTCGGGGTTGACGCCCTTGTTGGGCTCGCGGCCGCCGGTGAGCTCCTTGACGACGTCGCTCACGGCGGGCATCCGGGTGGAGCCGCCGACGAGGATGACGTGGTCGATCTTGGCCACGTCGACGCCGGCGTCCTTGATGACCGACTTGAACGGAGCCTTGGTGCGCTCGAGCAGGTCGACGGTGAGGCGCTGGAACTCCGAGCGGCTCAGCTTCTCCTCGAAGTGCAGCGGGCCGTTCTCGCCGTGCGTGATGTACGGCAGGTGGACGGTGGTCTCGGTCGAGGAGCTCAGCTCGATCTTCGCCTTCTCGGCAGCCTCCTGGAGACGCTGCTTGGCGATCTTGTCGGCGGCGAGGTCGACGCCGTTGCTGTCCTTGAACTTCTTGACCATCCAGTCGACGATCCGGCTGTCCCAGTCGTCACCACCGAGGTGGTTGTCACCGGAGGTCGCCTTGACCTCGACGACACCGTCGCCGATCTCGAGCAGGGACACGTCGAACGTGCCGCCACCGAGGTCGAAGACGAGGATCGTCTGGTCGTCACCCTTGTCGAGGCCGTAGGCCAGGGCGGCCGCGGTCGGCTCGTTGACGATGCGCGAGACGTTGAGGCCTGCGATCTCGCCGGCCTCCTTGGTGGCCTGGCGCTGGGCGTCGGAGAAGTACGCCGGCACGGTGATGACCGCGTCGGTGACGGGCTCACCGAGGTAGGCCTCGGCGTCCCTCTTGAGCTTCTGCAGCACGAACGCGCTGATCTGCTGGGGCGTGAACGACTTGTCGTCGATCTGCTGCTTCCAGTCGGTGCCCATGTGACGCTTCACCGACCGGATGGTCCGGTCGATGTTGGTCACGGCCTGACGCTTGGCGACCTCGCCGACGAGCACCTCGCCGTTCTTGGCGAAGGCCACCACCGACGGGGTGGTGCGGGCGCCCTCCGCGTTGGCGATGACGGTGGGCTCACCGCCTTCGAGGACCGAGACGACCGAGTTCGTCGTTCCGAGGTCGATTCCGACCGCACGAGCCATGGTTGTGTACCTCCGGGCTGGTTCTGCTTGTGTGTGTTCTTCGGCTTTGGGGGCCCTCGCGGGCCGTGGCCATGCTGTCAAACAAGTTGAGTCGGTTCAACTCAACTCTGCCGACACCGGTTCAACGGGCACGACGCAGCCGTTGTTCCCGCCCGGTCGGGGAGATTTCCGCGGGCGTTCCTGCAGGTCAGCCGACGGTGACGGCGACCGGCCTCGAGGCCCGGTTGGCCTGCGGGTCGAACACCCGGAACAGCTGCCGGCCCGTGTGGCTGGTCATGATCCAGGTCTCGAAGGACCCGCCCTGCACGGTGGCCAGCACCGGGAAGTCGGCCCAGACCGCGCCCTCACGGCGCTGGATCTGGAGCTGCACGCCCTCCCCGTCGACGTACACCCCGTTGAAGTTGATCCGCTCGCCCGGCGAGACCGCCTGCGGGGCGACGTAGAGCGTGATCTCGCCCTGCTGAGGCGTCGAGGACTCGCTGGGCTCGCCGTCCAGGCTCGGCGACTTCGACGGCCTGATGCTCGGCAGCCCGAGGTCCTCCTGGGCCGCCTTGGTGGGTTCGTACTTCGGGATGAACAGCGACTGCGGCGCCGCCTCCTCCTCCGCCCGCGCGTCCTCGATCCCGCTGGCCTTGACCACGCCGAGGAGCACGGCGCCGACCGTCAGGCCGACGAGCAAGGACACGCCGGCCATCGCCGCGAGGGCGGTGAGCAGCGCGCGCCCGGGGCGCTCGTCGGGGAGGTCGGCCATGCGTCTAGTGTCACCCACCTCGACAACCGGGGAAAACGCGGGTGCGAGGGGTGGTCACCCCTCCTGTCGGTTCCAGACCATCTCCTCGACGAGGCGCGTGCTGCGCCAGCCGTCGGCCGTGCGTACGAGCGTGTGGGCGTAGATCCCGCCGATGTCCATCTGCCAGCGGGTCCCGTCCTCGCGCTCGATCACGAGCGGGTTGAGGAAGTACGCGCGGACCGTGGCCGCGTCGCCGTCGAGGCGCACGTCCTTCTGGGTCACGTAGTGCTGCATGCCCGTGAACATCGGCAGCGTCTCGCTCAGCCACGCCTTCACCTCGGGGAACGCCCCGACGTGCCCGCCCGACGCGGAGTAGTCGATGTGCGCGTCCGGCGTGAACACCGTGTCCAGCCGGTCCCAGTCGTGCGTGTCGATCGCCACCGTGTACGACGTGAGCAGGTCGTCGATCGCGATCCGGTCCGCCACTGTCCCCAGGTCCATGGCCGATGAGGCTAGAACACCGATTCGTCTGCGGTCACCTCGCCTGGAAACTTGATCCAGGCGCAGACGAATCGGGGTCAGGCGGGGGGAAGGTGGGCCTCGACGCTCCAGCCGCCGGAGGGGGCGGGGCCGGCTGCGAAGCTGCCGCCGAGGGCGAGCACCCTCTCGCGCAGTCCGCTCAGCCCGCGTCCCGAGCCCACGAACGGCGGCGCGGGAGCGGCAGGGTCGTTCTCGACGCGGACGGTGAGGGCCCGGCCTCCGGGCTCCCCGCGGAGCAGCACCCGCACCGGAGCGCCCGGCGCGTGCCGCATCGCGTTGGTCAGGCTCTCCTGGACCAGGCGGAACGCGACGTGCGCGGTCGCCGAGGCGACGCCGTCGCGGTCGCCCTCGAGGCGGCAGGTGACGTGCAGCCCGGCCCGCCCGGCCGAGGCGACGATCTCGTCGACCAGCGAGAGGTCGGGGCTGCGCACCTCGGTGCCGCCGAGCAGGTCGACGAGGCGCTGCAGGTCCGCGCGGCCCTGGCGGGCCGACTCGGCGATCGCGGCGACGGAGCCCGCGGCCGCCCCGGGCCCGCGGTCGACGAGCCGCTGACCGGCGGCAGCCTGGACGACGATCGCGCTGAGCGAGTGACCGACGATGTCGTGCAGCTCGGAGGCGATGCGGGCCCGCTCGTTGCGGACCGAGAGGTCGGTGAGCAAGGCGCGCTCCGCCTCGAGCTCACGTCCTCGTTCGGTGAGCTGCTCCGCGGTCTCCCGGCGCAGCCGCAGCACCGTGCCGGCCACCCAGCCCGGGACCGTGAGCATGAACAGACCGATGCTCGTGTCCCCGGTCACGACGTAGATCAGCGCGAGGTAGCCGGCGAACACCCCGGCCACCACCCACGCGGCCCGCCCCGAGAAGCGCTCCGCGGCCAGGGCGGCGATCGCGAGGATGACGATGAGCACGAAGTCCGGCGGGTCGTAGCCGGTCACGAGAGGGACCAGCCCCAGGGCCGAGCCGCCGAGGACCGGCACCAGCGGCTCCACGCGCCACCAGGCGAGGGTCGCCGCCGCCGCGAGCAGGCACAGGGCGCCGAGGTTCTCGACGACGCCTCGGGGGACGTGGTCCACCACCATGGGGGCGAGCACACCGAGCACGGCCAGAGCACCCACGAGGACGTCGAGGGTGCGGAGGCGGCCGGGGCGCTCGGTCATGGCATCAGGCTCCGGTGAGCACCGGCAGGTGGGCGACGACGTTCGCACGTCCCTTGGTCACCGTGACGTCGAGGGAGCCCTGGTGGAGGTCGGCGCGCTCCCGTGCACGCCCGACGGCACCGCGCAGGTCGGCGCCTCGCGGCACCGGACCGGCGACCATCACCTCGAGCGCGTCGTCGCCGAACGCCATCGCCACGTCGAGCGGCGCGGAGGGGTCGCGGGCGAGCGCGGTGACCAGGTGCTCGACGATGCGGTACGCCGACAGCTCCACGCTTGCCGGGAGCACGCGCGGGTCGCCGACGATCCGGAGCCGGGCGTCCGAGCCGAGGTGCTTGGCGAGGAGGGCGTCGAGGTGCGCCACCGACGGGGCGGGCGCCATGCCGGCCTCACCCCCACGCAGCAGGCCGACCACCTCGCGCATGTCCCCCAGGGTGCGGCGGCCTTCCTCCTCGATCCGCAACAGCGCCGCGCGCTGCGACTCGGGGTCGCCGGTCGCGGACACCTCGTCCGCCGCCACCGCGAGCTGGGTGAGCCGCTCGTCGAGCAGCGTGCCGAGCTGTTGCGACAGCTGCGCGCGGTCGTACCGAGACCGACAGGGCGGCCCGCTCGTCGCGCAAGGCGTGCAGCTCCTCGTTGCGCTCCTCCAGCTCGACGGCGAGGGCCGAGCGCTGCCGCACGACGGACCCGATGCCGGCCATGACCGCGACGATGAGCAGCGCGGCCGGGATCAGCTCGGGCCCGGCTGCGGAGTCCTCGACGAGCACCAGCACCATCAGCGCCACGACCCCGGCGATCGACCACCAGGCCTTGCGCCACGGGTGGGCGACGCCGGCGAGGAAGCCGAGCACGAACACGAGCGGCAGGCCGGGCCCGCAGCGGACCAGCCAGCCGAAGGCCAGCACGTGCACGGCCATCGCGACGACAGAGACGCCGATGACGACGTCCAGGTTGCGACGCCACCAGAGCACCGGGACCGTGGCGGCGAGCCAGACCGGGACCAGCAGCCACGACGTCGAGTCGATGCGGACGTCCTGGCCCTCCCCGCCCATGTTCATGACCATGGCGAACGCCCCGAGGCCGCTGAGCACGACGGCGAGGACCACGTCCACCGGACGGGTCCTCGACCGCACTTCAGATGTGATGCTCACTGCTGCTCTCTCAGACGTACGAGCCCACAGGGGACTCGGGCACGGACTGCTCCCGGGTCGAACGCTGCTGGAGCACGTAGCCCACGCCCCAGAACGCCGCCGCGATCACGGCCGTGAACGGGAGGATCTCCAAGCCTGCGGCCGAGTCCTTGACCAGGACAAGGACCTGAAGGCCCAGGCTGGCGACGAAGGCCACGAGGCCGTCGCGACGCCCGACGAGCCGGCCGGCGCCGTACGCCAGCGCGAACGCCAGGGGCAGACCCGCGCCGCAGCGGACCACCCAGTCGAACGCGACGACGTGCACCGCCATCGCCGCCGCGGAGACGAGCGTGACCGCGAGGATGCCGCGCCGCCGCCAGATGATCGGCAGTGTCGCCAGGGCGAACACCGGGATCATCGTCCAGGACGTCGAGTCGATCCGGACGCCGTCCTCCTGGCCGGTGATGTTGCCGACCATGAGGAGCACGCCGAGGCCGGTGAGGAGGATGCCGAGAGCCACGTCGCCCAGTCGCACCCCGTCGAAGATCTTCATAGCTGGTTTCCTTCCGCTGCTGCCCGTGAACCCCTGCCGGTTGCTCCGGCTCGATCAAGGTAGGAATCCGGGGCCGTCGTCCTCGTCCTCTCCCAGGACGACGTTTGCGCGCGACGTACTCCTGGGGGATGACCCGCCGACGACAGGCGGCGGGCCATGATGGCGGCGTGGGGAACCCGATCCGCGTGCTCATCGCCGACGACCAGCAGATGCTGCGCGACGGGTTCCGGGTGATCCTCGACTCCGAGCCGGACCTCGAGGTGGTGGGCGAGGCGCACGACGGCAAGGAGGCCGTCCGGCAGGTCCAGCTCCTCCGGCCCGACGTCGTGCTCATGGACATCCGGATGCCGGAGCTCGACGGCCTCGCCGCCACCGAACAGCTGATGGGGATGCAGGACCCGCCCCGGATCGTGGTGCTGACCACGTTCGACCAGAACGAGTACGTCGTGCGCGCGCTCCGGGCAGGCGCCTCAGGCTTCCTCCTCAAGGACGCCCCCTCGTCGCGTCTGGTCGCCGCCGTGCGGGCCGCGGCCGGCGGGGACGCCCTCATCGAGCCGGCGATCACCCGACGTCTCGTCGAGCGTTTCGCGGAGCCGGAGGAGGACCCGACCGAGCTGCCTGCGATCGTGCGCGAGCTCACCGACAGGGAGCTCGAGATCCTGCGGCTCGTGGCCCGGGGGCTCTCCAACGCGGAGATCGCTGCGGAGAAGGTGATCGCGGAGACGACCGTGAAGACCCACGTCGCCCGCATCCTCACCAAGCTCGGCGTCCGCGACCGCGTGCAGGCCGTGGTCCTGGCCTACGACTCCGGCTTCGTCACCCGCCCTCGCCCGGAGAACCGTCCCTAGCCGAAAACTGAAACACGTTCTAGTATTCCGCCATGCGGTTCACCTACGCCGAGGCGATGACCGACGCCCACTACTACGTCCCCCTCGCCCAGGCGGCGGAGGCGGCGGGGTACGCCTCGATGACGGTGGCGGACAGCCTGATCTACCCGACGCACAGCGACTCGACGTACCCCTACACCGAGGACGGCAACCGGGAGTTCCTCGAGGGCAAGGAGTTCATCGAGACGATGACGCTCTGCGCCGCGCTCGGCGCGGTGACCACGACGCTGCGGTTCACGCCGTTCGTGCTCAAGCTGCCGATCCGGCCTCCGGTGCTCGTGGCCAAGCAGGCCGCGTCGATCGCCTACCTGACCGGCAACCGCCTCGGGCTCGGCGTCGGCCTGAGCCCGTGGAAGGAGGACTACTCCGTGATGGGCGTGCCGTGGGAGAAGCGCGGCAAGCGGTTCGACGAGTGCATCGACATCCTCAAGGGCCTCACCCGCGGCGGTGAGTTCGAGTTCCACGGCGATTTCTACGACATCCAACCGATCACGCAGACCCCGGCGCCGACCGAGCCGATCCCCATCCTCGTCGGCGGGCACGCCGACGCAGCCCTGCGTCGCGCCGTCGTGCGCGGTGACGGGTGGATGCACGGCGGCGGCCCGCACGAGGAGCTCGACACCCTCCTCGACCGGATCGACGAGATCCGCAAGGAGGAGGGCGTCGACGACCAGCCCTTCGAGAAGCACGTCATCTCCATGGACGCCTACTCGGTCGACGGCGTGAGGCGCCTCGAGGACCGCGGCGTCACCGACGTGATCGTCGGCTTCCGCATCCCCTACGTCAAGGGCCCCGACACCGAGCCGCTCGAGAAGAAGGTGGAGCACCTCGAGCGGTTCGCCGAGGGCGTGATCGCGAAGGTCAACGGGTGATGGTCTCGACGGGCTCGACCAACGTCTTCCAGGCCGCCGTCGCGGAGGCGGAGGAGCTGGTCCGCGGCGCGTCGTTCGTGAAGACCGAGCAGGACCTGGCCGACGGCCTCGACTACCTCGCCGGGTCGATCCGGGCGTCGCTGCAGATGGCGTGGGCCTATCAACCCGAGCACCCGTTCTTCGTCAACAGCACCAGCCAGCACACGAAGATGGGCCTCGACAACCCGGACACGATCTACTACCACGCGAACCTGCGCCCGGACTCCACGTACGTCGTCCGCGGCCGGCGCGGCTCGACGGTGGACCTGTCCTTCCAGGTGCTCGGCGGCGACTACACGCCGTCGTCGACCCCGGACGGCTCGACCGCCTTCGACGACCGCGACCTGGAGATCGGGCCGGATGGCGAGTTCGAGCTGAGCTTCGGTCCCGCGGAGGTCTCGACGGGCTCGACCAACGGGAGGCACCACGTCGTGCTGCCGGAGACGGCGGCGATGCTCGCCGTGCGGGAGGTGTACGACGACTGGGCGGCCGACCGGGGCACGGTCACGATCCACCGGGCCGACACCCTGGGTGTCGCGTCCTCGAAGCGACCGACGCCCGAGGCGGCCGACAAGCGCTACGCCGTCGCGGCCAAGATGCTCATCGGCCGGATCAAGACGTGGTTCGTGTTCCCCGAGTGGTTCTACCTCAACGAGCCGGTCAACACGCTCACCGAGCCGCGCCCGACGCCGGGTGGCCTGGTGTCGCAGTACTCCTCGGTCGGTCACTACGACCTGGCCGACGACGAGGCGCTGGTGCTGGACCGTCCCGCGCGGCACCGCGCCGTACCTCGGCTTCCAGCTCGGCACCGTCTGGTACACCTCGCTCGACTACGTCCAGCACCAGACCTCGCTCAACGGCCACCAGGCGCAGGTCGACCCCGACGGCCGGATCCGCATCGTGGTCGCGGAGCACGATCCGGGCGTCGCCAACTGGGTGGAGCGGCGTGGGGCACGACCGCGGCTACCTGCAGTTCCGGTGGCAGCGGCTCGACGCAGCGTTGACCGCCGCGGACGGGCCGACGCTGACGAAGGTGCGCACCGACGAGGTGGCCGACGCGCTGCCCTTCTTCGAGGACAACCGGGTGACGCCCGAGCAGTGGGCTGCGCGCATCGCCGCGCGGCAGCAGGGGGTCGCCGGAAGGATGATCGGATGACGGACCCCAAGCCCAGCTACGGCCTGCTCGACGGCCTGGTCGTCGTGCTCGCCGGCTACGGCCCCGGACTCGGTGCCGCCCTGGCGAGCCGCGCGGTGGAGGAGGGCGCGCGGCTCGTCCTCGCATCGAGGACGGCCGAGAAGCTGGAGGCGGCCGCGAAGGAGCTGCGCGTCGGCGGTGCCGAGGTCCTCGTCGTGCCGACCGACGTGGACGACCCGGAGGCCTGCCAGGCCTTGCTGGACAAGACGTTGGAGGCTTTCGGCCGCGTCGACGTGCTCGTCAACAACGCCTTCCGGATGCCGCCGATGGACCCGTTGACCAAGGTCAAGCAGCACAAGATCGAGGCCGCGATCGCCACGAACGTCCTTGCCCCGTTGAGGTTGTCCGGCGTCTTCGCCGATGCGCTCGCGGAGTCCGACGGCAACATCGTGATGATCAACTCCGGGGTGCTGTGGCAGTCGCAGCCGGAGTACGCCGCCTACAAGCTCACCAAGGGCGCGATGCTCCACATGGCGCAGAGCCTGGCCACCGAGCTCGGCCCGCGCGGCATCCGGGTGAACTCCGTGGCGCCGAGCTACATCTACGAGGACGTCAACAAGATGTACTTCGACTGGCTCGCGTCGGAGCGCGGCGTGACCCACCAGGACATCTACGACGAGAAGGCCGACCTCAACGACCTCAAGCGGCTCGGTTCACCCGAGGAGGTCGCGAACGCCGCTCTGCTGCTGGCCTCCCCGCTCGCCTCCGCCGTGACCGGCGTGTGCCTCGACGCGTCGCTCGGCGAGTTCCACCGATGACCGCGGCGACCGGCGGCGTACGCGAGCGCGACTCCGTCGGCACCTTCGAGGACCTGCACGAGGCGGCGACCCGGATGACCGGGCTCGACGACTTCGGCGACGACGAGTACCACGAGCCGCTGCGGGTGCTCCTCGACTCGTTCGCGACGTCGGCGGGACTGACGGGCGTCGGCAACACGATGCAGCGCTCGTTCCTGCGCGGCGCCCTGGCCGCCCGCCTGATGTCGCAGAAGGCGTTCCGCGACTACCCCGACCACGCCGAGGTGCCCGTCGAGCGGCCGATCTT
Source organism: uncultured Actinomycetota bacterium (assembly GCA_963759965.1). Classification (GTDB taxonomy): domain Bacteria; phylum Actinomycetota; class Actinomycetes; order Propionibacteriales; family Nocardioidaceae; genus Marmoricola_A. Next base: position 60,407 of record CAVXBM010000021.1, on the reverse strand, counting down.
CGTGACCGGCATCCAACGCAGCGGCACGACGCTGGTGCAGCGGCTTCTGCACGCGGTGCCCGACGCGCAAGGTCTCGAGATGTGGCTGACGCAGGTGCCCCAGCCCCGGCCGCCGCGCGACACGTGGGACGACGACCCGATCTTCGGACTGCTCAAGGCCGGCTTCGAGCAGCACCACGCCGACAACCCGGAGTACGCCGGCATCCACTGGATGACCGCCGACACCGTCGAGGAGTGCTGGCAGCTGCTCCGTCAGTCGCTCACCACCGCGGCGTACCCGGCGCTGGCACACGTGCCCGAGTACAAGGCCTGGCTTCGCACGGCAGACTGGGTGCCGGCGTACGCGCGGTACCGGAGCAATCTCCAGCTGATCGGGCTCAACGACGTCGGCAAGCGGTGGGTGCTCAAGAACCCCAGCCACCTCGACGCCCTGGACGCGCTCATGACGGTCTTCCCCGACGCGCTCGTCGTGCAGACCCACCGCGACCCCGTCGTGTGCGTCGCGTCCGCGTGCTCGCTCGCCGCGTCGACGACGCCCGGCTGGTCGACGGTCTTCACCGGGGAGCAGCTGGGCCTGGACGTGCTCGACATGCTCTCCACGGAAGCGCGGGTCTTCGCCGAGGCGAGGTCGCGGTACGACGCGGCGCAGTTCGTCGACGTCTCCTACGACGCCCTCGTGGCCGACCCGCTGGCGGTCACCCGGGACATCCACGAGCGCTTCGCGCTGCCCTGGACCGACGCGGACGAGGCGGCCGTCATCGCGGAGCGCGACGCGTCCCGGTCCGGCCCACGCGCACCGAAGCACAGCTACGCCCTCGCGGACCACGGCCTCACCGAGGACCAGGTCCGCGCAGCCTTCTAGGCCTACTGCAGCGGGATCTCGAGGCCGCGCTCGTCCTCGGGTCGCGGACCGAGGATGCGACGGGCGGATTCGGCGATCTCGACGTCGTTGATGCTCGCCTCCCGGCGCGCCATGAGTCCGTTGTCTGCGAACTCCCAGTTCTCGTTGCCGTAGCTGCGCCACCACCGCCCTGCGTCGTCCCGGCACTCGTACTGGAAACGCACCGCGATCCGGTTCCCGGCGAACGCCCAGAGGCTCTTGCGCAGCGCGTAGTCGTGCTCTCGCTCCCACTTCGCGGCCAGGAAGGCGACGATCGCCTCGCGGCCCTGGAGGAACTGGTCGCGGTTCCGCCACACCGACTCCGGCGTGTAGGCGAGCGAGACGCGCTCCGGGTCGCGGGAGTTCCAGGCGTCCTCGGCGGCCTGCACCTTCTGGGCCGCGGTCTCGGCGGTGAACGGGGGGTACGGCGGGCGGCCGTCGGACATCGGCACTCCTTCGATCGACGAGCCGGACCAGTCTCGTGCCGAGGACGCCGTCCGTCGAGCACCCGGTGGTCGAGCAGGCGGGTCACGGCAGTGCCGCGGCGTACCTTTCCGCCAGCTCGCGCACGTGCTCGACGAGGGCCGGCGGCTCGGTGACGCGGAAGGGGATGCCGAGCATCGAGATCCAGACCGCGACCACCTCGAGGCTGTCGCCGCCGGTGACCAGGACACTGCCACCGTCGGGGCGTGCCTCGACGGTGCCGACGGCCGGGTTGATCCGTGCGACCACCTCCTCGACCGGCGCGTCGACGAGGATCCGCGCGTGCACCGCCCAACCGGTGCGCGCGACCTCGCGGACCACGAACTCGGTCAGGTCCTCGGGAAGGTCGCGAGGTGTGAACCGCCGACCTCCAGGCGTCTTGAGCCGGAGCCAGTCGACGCGGTAGGGCTCCCAGGTGTCGTGGCGCGGGTCGCGGGCGACGAGGTACCACCGTCGTTGCCAGGCGACGAGGTGGTACGGCTCGATCTCGAGCGGCTCCCCCTGGTAGTCGCAACGGAGGCCGTCGTGGTCGCGGATCGCGAGGGAGACCGTCTCGAGGACGACGGCGTCGACCTCCGGGTCCTCGACGTTGCTGTCGGTGTTGACCGGCCCCGCGCTGGTCGCCTTCACGAGGGCGTCGAGCTTGCGACGCAGCCGGTCCGGGAGGACCTGCTCGAGCTTGGCCAGCGCCCGGGCGCTGGTCTCCTCGACGCCCGTCACCCCGGTGGCCGCACGGAGCCCGACCGCGACCGCGACGGCCTCCTCGTCGTCGAGCAGCAGCGGCGGCAGCTTCGCGCCGACCCCGAGGCGGTAGCGACCGCCCGGGCCCCGCACGGCGCCGACGGGATAGCCGAGCTCGCGCAGGCGGGTGACGTCGTGACGGATGGTCCTGTCGGAGACGCCGAGCCGATCCGCGAGCGCCGCGCCCGACCAGTCGGAGCGGCTCTGCAGCAGGGAGAGCAACGCCAACGTCCGGGTCGCGGTGTCCCCCAACTTCCTGCTCGCCTCCTCCGATTTCCGGAATCATATCGTCCGGAATGGCTCCTAGCGTCAGCACCATGACCAACACCGAGATCACCCCGTTCACCGTCCACCTCGACCAGGCCGACCTCGACGACCTCGCCAGCCGGCTGGAGCACACCCGCTTCGCCCCGGCAGCGCCCGGCGACGGCTGGGAGTACGGCACCCCGAGCGCCTACCTGCGCGACATGGTCGAGCGCTGGAAGCAGCTCGACTGGCGCGAGGTCGAGGCGCGGATCAACGAGCACCCGGCGTTCCTCACCGCGGTCGACGGGCAGACGATCCACTTCGTGCACGTGCGGTCCGCCGTCCCCGGGGCGACGCCGCTGCTGCTCGCGCACACCTACCCGGGCTCGTTCCTCGAGCTCCTGCCGATGATCGGTCCCCTCACCGACCCCGAGAGCCACGGCGGGCGCGCGGAGGACGCCTTCGACGTCGTCATCCCGTCGATGCCCGGCTTCGGCTTCTCCACGCCCGTGGTCGACGGTGGCTGGACCATGGCGCGGGTCGCCCGCGCGTACGACTCGCTCATGCGCCGGCTCGGCTACTCGTCGTACGGCGTGCACGGGTCCGACGGTGGCGCGATGGTCGGCCGCGAGCTGGCGATCCTCGACCCCGAGGGCTTCCTGGGCGCGCACGTGCTGCAGCTGTTCTCGTTCCCCTCCGGCGACCCGAGCGAGTTCGAGGGCTTCGGCCCGAAGGAGTACGCCGCGCTCGAGCACATGCAGTGGTTCCAGTCCGTCGGCGGCTACAACGCGATGAACGGCTCGCGTCCGCAGACGATCGCCGCCGGACTGTCGGACAGCCCGGTCGGGCAGCTCGCCTACTCGGAGCTGTTCGAGAGCTTCGGCAACGGCACCTCGCTCGTGACTCCGGAGCAGGTGCTCGAGCAGGTCACGCTGTACTGGCTGACCAACACCTCCGCCGGATCGGTCCGCTACCACTACGAGGAGGCGCACGCCGAGCGCGAGCCCGTGGTCAGCACCGGCCGGATCGGGGTCGCGGTGTTCCGCCACGACTTCCAGACGATCAGGTCGCTGGCCGAGCGTGACAACGCGAACATCCAGCACTGGTCGGAGCTCGACGGTGGCGGGCACTTCGCGGCCCTGGAGAACCCGGACGCGATCGTCGCGGACCTGCGGGAGTTCTTCGGCGACGAGGGCTGATCAGGCCCGGCCTAGGGTCGTGACCATGACCTGGCCTTCTCCCTACGTCCACTTTCCGGGGACGGCACGCGAGGCGTTGGCGTTCTACGCCGACGTCTTCGGGTGCACCGTCGTGCTCAACACGTTCGCGGACTTCGGCCGCGACGACGGCCCCGGTGACGCGGTCGCGCACGGGATGCTGCAGGGACCGGTGGCGATGTTCGGTGCCGATGTGACGGGGGACGAACCGTCGGTGCGGACCGAGGGTCTGATGTTCTCCCTGCTGGGCGCGGGGTCGCAGTCGACGACGCGCGCGTGGTTCGCGGCCCTCGCCGACGGCGGTCGCGTCGTGGACGACCTGCAGGTGCGGCCGTGGGGTGCCTCGGACGGGCAGGTCGTCGACCGCTACGGCCTGCACTGGCTGCTGGGCTTCGAGGCCGACACCCCGGAGTGAGCGTCGACTGCTCCGCTCGCTCGCCCATCGACTCTGTCGGTGGCGGCTGGCAGGATCGGGTCGTGGGTCGGAAGCAGGTGCTGACGTCGGAGGGCGTCGTCGAGAGGTCGAAGCGGCTGCCCGAGGTGGTGCTCAAGGAGAGCGACAACTACACGAACATCACCTTCAAGGGCAGGGGGTTCGCGTGGGTCAACCACCCGGACAACCGCGCCATGATCAAGTCCAGCCACGCCGAGCGGGAGGCGCTCCTGGCCACGGCGCCGGAGGTCTACGAGGAGGGTTGGGCCTCGGGCAGCAGCGCCTGGGTGGCCGTGCACCTCGACCTTGCCGACCCCGACGAGGTCGACGAGCTGATCGAGGAGGCGTGGCGGATGACCGCGACGAAGAAGGCGGTCCGCGCCTTCGAGGAGGGCGGCTAGCGACGGAGCGGGAGCGAGACGACGAAACGACTCCCGCTCGCGACCGGCTCCACCCGGATGTCGCCACCGTGGGCGCGCGCCACGTCGGAGACGAGCGCGAGACCCAGGCCGTAGTGGCGCCGTCCCCACTCGTCGGGGACGCCGGACCGGGAGGACGAGAAGCGTTCGAAGAGCCGGGCTGCCTGCGCCTCGGGAATGCCCGGACCGTCGTCGCCGACGACGACGTCGACGTGGCGGGCGGCCGTCACCACGCGAACCTCCACGCGCGAGCGCGCGTGGTCGAGCGCGTTGTCGACGAGCGCAGTGAGGGCACGACGCAGCGCCGACTCGGATCCGTCCACGACGGCGGCGGACGACGGTGGGAGGTCGAGGGAGACCCCACGACGCTCCGCGTCCGCGGCTGTGGCGGCGACGACCGCACGGGCCACGGCGGCCAGGTCGACGGCTGCACGCGGCCCACCGCCGTCCGCGGCCACGAGCAGGTCGTCCACGATGTCGGCCAGCGCGTGGGTGTCGGCGAGCACGCCGTCCAGCGCCTCGTCGAGGTCGTCCGGACGGGCGTCGCCGCGGCGTACCTTGCGGCGCAGCATCTGCACGCGGGTGCTGAGCAACGTCAGCGGGGTGCGCAGCTCGTGGCTCGCGTCGGCGACGAAGCGCCTTTGCAGGGCGAGCGCCTGGGTGAGCGGCACCAGGGAACGGCGGGCCAGCAGCACAGCGAGGCCGGCGGCGAGGAGCACCCCGAGGACGCCGGCCACGAGCAGGGCCCGCACGAGCCGGCCGCTCGACTTCTCCGCCGCGGTGCGGTCCATCGCGACCTGCACGACGTCGTCGCCGCGCACCTGCGTGCGTACGAAGAGCTCCAGGTCCCCGGCGTCGACCTCTCGCTGGCGGGCGCGACCATCGGCGACGACGCGGTCGAGGTCGGGCTGGAGCGGAAGCGCGGAGGGCAGGTCCGGCGAGGTGGTGACCGAGCCGCCCTCCGTCCGCTGGACCACCCAGAAGCCCGGGGGCGTCTCGGCCGGCGTGAGCTGCTCGGCGGCCTGGCGCAGGGTCACCTCGGCGTCGGCGTGCTCCGACCTCTCGAACAGCACCAGCGCCAACGCCCCGACCACGACGAGCAGCGTGACGACGAGGGACCCGATCTGCAGACCGAGGCGTACGCCGACGCGTGGGCTCGTCACAGCCGGCCCAACCGGTAGCCGAGCCCGTGGACGGTCTCGACGACGTCCCTGCCGAGCTTGCGGCGCAGGTAGTGCACGTAAGTGTCGACGGCCCCCGGCTCCGTCGCCCCGGAGAAGGCGCCGCCGAGCAGGTCGTCGCGGCTGAACACCCGGCGCGGGTGGCGCGCCAGCGCCTCGAGCAGAGCCGTCTCGCGACCGGAGAGCGACACCTCGCCGTCCTCGAGGACGACGGTGCGCGAGTCGACCTCGAGGGCGCCGCCGGGGACGGCGAGCCGCACCGCGCTGTCGGTGTGACGCCGGAGCAGGGCGCGCACCCGTGCGAGCAGCTCGTCGACGTCGAAGGGCTTCCCGAGGTAGTCCTCGGCCCCCGCGTCGAGACCCTCGACCCTGTCACGGGGGAACGCCAGGGCGGAGAGCACGAGCACGGGGGCCTGGACCCCGCGGGACCGGAGCCGGCCCAGCAGGTCGAGCCCCTCGACGGCGGGGAGTCCGCGGTCGAGGACGATCACGTCGTACGAGCGGGTCAGGCCGAGGTGCAGGCCACGCTGGCCGTCGTGGGCGAGGTCGACGAGGTACCCCTCGCTCTCGAGGAGCTCGGCCAACATCCCGGCCAGCTGCACGTCGTCCTCGACGACGAGGACGGCGACCTCGGCTGCCATGTCGTCAGGATAGGGAGGCGGTCGGCTCAGTCACCGTCCCCGGAGTCGGAACCGCTCGTCGAGTCCTGGGCGACGTCGCTCCACGCCGCCTTCGCGCCGCTGTGGCCGATGAGCACGGTCTGGACGAGGGTGCCGGCGGACACGGCGACCGCAACGACCACCAGGCCGACGGACACGGCCTTGGCGAGTCCCTGCCGGTTGCGCAGCAGCCAGCCCGCAGCCGCGACGACGAGCAGGCCGAGGCACCACCAGACGAGCATGTCGCCGAGCTCGGCATGCTCCTCGACGAGGTGCGACTCCCCGACCTGGTGCTCGAGGTTCTCGCCGCTGCTCGTCGAGAGCGGGGCCAGGACGACGGACGCGGCCGCCAGGAGCAGCGGCAGCACGCCGGACCAGGCGCGGAAGCGCGCGGACAGAAACCAGAGCGCGACCACCACGGCGGCCGTGGGCACGACGACGACGGTCGCGTGCACGATCAGGGGATGGACCGGGAGGCCGAAGACGGTCTCGGGCATGGGCGCTCCTCGTGTGGGTGTCCCCGGAGCGTGCCCGTCGGATCTTGGAGAGATCTTCGAGGCCCTAGGCTCGCCCGATGCACGTCTTCATCCGCCCGGCCCAGAAGTTCCTGTCCTGCCATGCCTGCGAGGGACTGATCTTCGCGCAACGCGAGATCAAGATGACGACGACAGGGATGACCTTCCTCGACCTCGACTGGCTCAACAAGTCGGCGGACGGCGCGGTCTGTGTGCGGTGCGGCTACGTGCACACGTTCATGGCCGACGCGCACCAGTGGATCCCGCCCGAGGACGTCTCGCCGGGCGACCTTCCGGTCGACCCGCACACGCCCCAGCCTCCGTCGGGCCCACCCGTTCCGCCCAACCCTGCTTGACGATCAGGCGCGCGGGCTGACCACGATCCGCGCGCCCTTGTCCGGGACGCTCGTGATGTTGCGGACCCGGGGTGTGTCGTCGTGGCCGGGCAGCACGCGCACGTCGTACGCCGTGAGCACCTCGCGCAGGACCACGACCCCCTCCATGAGCGAGAAGCCCGCGCCGATGCAGCGACGCACGCCGCCGCCGAACGGGATCCAGGTGTTCGGAGTCGGGTTGCCGTCGAGGAAGCGTTCGGGGCGGAACCGCTCGGGCTCGGGGAAGTGCTCGGCGTCCTGGTGGGACAGGATGATCGACGGGCCGACGGAGATGCCGGCCGGCAGGTCGACGCCGCCGATGGTGGCGGGCTTCATGAGGAAGCGGACCACCATCGGGATGATCGGGTGCAGCCGGAGCGACTCCTTCATGACCGCCTCGAGGTGGTCGTCGTCGCCCTCGTCGGCGGCCCGCTGTGCGCGCCGCATGAGCTCGGGGTGGCGGCCGAGCTCGTACAGCGCCCACGACAGACCGGAGGCCGTGGTCTCGTGGCCGGCGAGCAGCAGGGTGACCAGCTGGTCGCGGAGCTCGGCGTCGGTGAGCGGCTCCTCGCCCTCGGACTCGCCGACGACGAGCAGCTGCGACAGCACGTCGGTGCGCTCGTGCAGGTCGTCCGCGCCGCGACGCTCGGCGATCTCGGCGTAGAGCAGGTCGTCGAGGCGGCGTTGGACGTCGACGACCTTCTTCCACGGTCCGAAGCGCTGGAGCAGCGGGTAGCCCCAGCCGAGCAGGATGTACGGCTTCACGTCGACGGTGGCGTTGACGAGCGGACGCAGCTTGGCCAGCCGGCTCTCGTCGGCGACACCGAAGACGACGCGGAGGATCACCTCGAGGGTCAGCGCGTTCATCCGCTCCAGGCTGCGGAACTCCTCGCGCGGCGTCCAGGACGCCACCTCGTCCTTGGCGAGCTGCTCGACGACGCTGCGGTAGCCCGTCATCGCCGAGGGACGGAAGGCGGGCATCAGCAGCTTGCGAGCACGCTTGTGCTGGGCGCCGTCGACGAGGAGCAGCGAGTGCTCGCCCATGATCGGGCCGAGGACCGCGTTGGCCTTGCCGGCGTGGAACACCTCGGGGTCGCTGGCGAAGATCTCCTTCGTCGCGCCGGCCCGGTCGAAGAGGACGAGAGGTCGGCCCTCCGGCACGAGCCTCACGGCGAACACGTCGCCGTACCGCTTCTTGAGCTGGGGCACGAACGAGTGCCGGAAGCGCATCAGCCGCAGCGACTGGTACAGCGCCGGGGTCCTCGGCCCCGGCGGCAGCCCCTCCCCCGTCGGTCGCGGCACCCCGCTCGACGGGCGCAGGTTCATCTTCGCCAAGCGGTCCTCGGTCGTCGTCACCATTCGGATACTACCGGTATCCGAGTTGGTGGGCCAGGGGGTGCAGAACACCATGGGATGCAGAGGAACTGGCGCTTCCCACGGGTTGTAACCCGTGGGAAGTGACAAAACGTCTGCATACCTTGAGGTTCTTCAGCCGGCCACCGACAGCAGGAACGCGCACGTGAAGCCGAGGACGGTGACGAGGCCGACGAGGGCACCGGCGTGCTCGACGGCCTCGGGGACCATCGTGTCGGCGAGCATCGTGAGGATGGCGCCGGCGGCGAAGCAGTCGACGAGGGCGAGGGTGGTGGGGCCGGCGCTGCCGAGGAGGCCGAAGCCCAGGGCCGCGGCCAGGGTCGAGGCCAGCGTGACGCTGCCCCAGAGGAGCAGGATCTGCTTCGTCGAACGGCCGGCCGTCTTGAGGCCGACGCTGGCCGACATCGACTCGGGGATGTTCGAGAGGAACACCGCGACCACCATCGCAACACCCACACCGCCCCCGCCGATCAGCGAGACGCCGATGGCCGCAGACTCGGGGATGCCGTCGAGCAGGGCGCCGAGCACCAGCGCTCCCCCGGCGGCGTCGGCGGGCGGACCGTTCGGGCTCTTGCGGCGGTCACCGCCGCGCTTGTCGATGAACCAGTCCCCGACGAAGAACGTCAAGGCGCCCGCGAGCAGGCCGAGGACGACCGCCTCCGAGCCGGCCTTGTCGTAGGCCTCGACCGTGAGCTCGAACGCGACCGCGCTGAAGAGCACGCCGGTGCCGAAGCCCATGACCAGGCCGATGAAGCGCTTCGACTGCGGGAGGTAGAGCCCGCCGACGGCGCCGACCAGGAGGGCGAACCCGCCCACGAACCCCCACCACGCCGCTTCGAGCACGGTCCCAGCGTGCACCAGGAAGTCGTGCGCGTCAGCGATCCGGCGTCGTGGCGACCTTCAGGTAGGAGTAGTCGGCCGCGCCGCCGTCCGGCGCCAGCGCGGTGCAGCCCTTGCGGAGGTCCTCGCACGTCACCCGCCGACCACCGTCGTGGCCGAGGTCGAGCCGCGACCGGAAGTACTCGCTGAAGAGGTTCCCGTCGCCGGACGGGTCGACCGCGGCCTCACGCGCGTCCGCTCGCCATCGCGTCGTGAGCAGGCGCGCGGTGGCGGTCCGGTCGCCCTTCACGTAGCGGTCCATCCACGCGGTCGTGTACCAGGAAGTGAGATCGATGCCGCGCAGCGTCGCCCCGAACACCGGTGTCGGGATGAACGAGAACTCGTAGTGCGTGCCCCCACGCACCACCAGCTCGCCGGTGTCGACGCCGGCCTTGGAGAAGGCGCGGGAGCCTGTCGACTTGGAGAGCGGGTCCGGCTGCTGGAGGTACGGCGTCGGGGCGAGCCCGTAGTCCGCGCTGAGGCCGAGCGAGGGGACCCGCGGCGTCGAGGTGCCCTGACCGCCGGCCATGCAGCCCTGGGGGACGCTGCCGTTCGAGCTCGACCCAGCCGAGCTCGCTGCGGACAGGTCGCAGAGGTTGTCCCACGCCACGACGGCGTCGACGCGCTTGTCCTGGTTGCCGACCCAGGTCACGCCCGAGGCGCCGTAGGAGTGGCCGGCGAGGCCGACGCGGGTGCGGTCGACGAGTCGCCAGAGCGGGTTGTACGCCGTCGCGGTGCCGGCCTTGACCCGGAGCTGCTGCTTGGCGCAGTGGCTGATGCCCGTCCTGCTCGGTCGCGGGCAGTAGGCGCTGCCGGACCTCGAGAGGGCGAAGTCGAGGGCGTCCTGGGTGCCGTCGTAGAACGTCACGCCGGTCGACTGCGACGGCACGCTGTCGAACAGGTCGGTGCCCTCGCCGAAGGTGTCGGAGCGTCCCTGGCCCTGGGCGTCCCACGTCAGGACGACGTAGCCGGCCTTGGCGAGCACCTGCGCGGCGTACCAGTAGAGCTGCTCGGGCGCCTGCACCGAGCCGTTCGTGATGACGACGAGCGGGCGGGACGCCGGACCGGACCGGGTGGCCCACACGTGACCGCTGAGCGTCGCGCCGTTGCGGGCGGTGAAGAGCACCTCGTCGACGCGGCCGTGGCCGTCCTCCTGCCACCGCGCGAGGCGCGGGTCGCCCGAGCAGGTCAGCGATCCGGACCAGCAGGCGTCGGAGAGGTAGAAGCGTCCCGGGTCGGCGGCCTGGTCGGCGAGCGCGTCGACGAAGCTCGCGAGCCCATCGGTGGCGAGGACCTGGACGCCCTCGGGGCTGAGGTACTCCGGAGCGCGCTCGGACTGCTTCTGGAAGTTCGCGGCTTCGTAGGCGGGGTCGACCGGGTCACCCGGCGCAGCGTCCGCGGGCAGGGCGGGGCCGGCCAGCAGGAGGCCGGCCGTCCCGAGCGCGGCGAGCAGCGGGAAGGCACGACGGGAGAGGCGCATGGACGGACCAACGAGCGACCGCGTCCGCGGGTACGCCGCTGGGTCGCTCTGGGGTCAGTCGAGCAGGCCCGTCCGGCGCGCGATCGCGGCCGCCTCGGTTCGTCCGCCGGCGCCCAGCTTGGCCAAGATGTTGGAGACGTGCACCGAGACGGTCTTGGTGCTGATGAAGAGCTGCTTGCCGATGTCGCCGTTGGTGCGTCCCTGGGCGACGAGCGCGAGGATCTCCTTCTCCCGAGCGGTGAGCTCGGTGGTGGCCGGACCGCCCGTCGTACGTCGTGCGGGACGGGCGCCGACGGCTCGGAGCTCCTTGAGCAGCGGCTCGGCGCGCAACCCCGAGGCGACGTCGCGGGCCGCGGTCACCAGCGGCTCGGCCTCGGGCGTGCGACCGGCCGCGACGAGGACGGCGGCGAGCCGGGTCTGGGACCGGGCGATCTCGAAGACGTGGCCGAGCTCCTCGAACGTCGTGACGGCCGACTGCCAGGCGCTCACCAGCTCCTCGGACTCGGGGGGCGACTCGCCACCCGCCAGCCAGCGCATCCGGAGCAGCTCGGCGTCGAAGCGGGCCGCCCACGCCTGTCCCTCTGGCCCGAACGCCCGACGCCGCTTGCTCGCTCGCTCGATCGACTGGCGCACGCCACCCTCGAGCTCGCGGGCGAACGCGACCAGCTGGTCACGCTCGTGGGCTGGCGCCGTGGGCATGGCACGGGAGAGCTGGTCGAGCACGAGGGTCGCCAACCTCACCTGACCCAGGAACTGGGCCGACCACAGCGAGCTGAGGAAGTCGACGACCTCCCGGTGCACCCGGCGTACGCCGTCGAGGTCACCGCGGAGCCCGAGGAGCTCGATGGCGGAGGCGCCGCTGTTGAGGGCGATCACACCCTCGCGGACCCACGAGGCGCGGAACTGCTCGTGGCGGGCGAGCATCGACTCGTCGCCGCGGCCCGCACCGATGAGCATCCGGACCGTGACGAGCAGCGCCTCGGGGTCGGCCGGTGGGCTCTGGCCCGCCGTGTCGGCGATCGCCAGCGCGTCGTCCCACAGGCCGCGCATCATCGCGGTCATGGCCTGGTGGTAGCGGGCGTCGAAGCCGTACGGCGCCCACGGCCGGCCCGCCGCCGTCGCCGCCTCGGCGGTGGCCCGGAAGAGCTCCTGGGCCTCCTCGAGCCGGCCGCGCTCGAGATTGATGAAGCCCTGGTAGTGCCGGCTGCGCATCTCGCCGACCGTGTCGCCGGCCTTGCGCGCGGCGTCGGCGGTGTCCTCGAGGGCCTGGAGAGCGGCCTCGGCGTCGCCGACCTTGTCGTCGACCGCGGCCAGGGTGGTCGCCGCCTCGGTCACGATCTCGGGCAGCTCGAACCGCTCGGCCAGGGCCAGCGCCTGGCTGGCGAACCGAGCGGCCTCCTCGTGGTGGTTGCCGTTGTGGAGGGCTCGGGCATGGATGCTCAGCGCGCCGGCACGCAGCCGGCTGGGCTCGTCGCCGACCAGCTCGAGGGCCTCGCTGGTGAGGTCGGTGGGCTCGTCGGTCGTCTCGTTGAGCAGCGCCGCGGCGGCCTGGGCCAGCAGCAGCCGCACCCGGTCCTTGGTGGCGAGGTCGTCGGGTGCCGAGGCGAGGTGGTCCCGCACGATGGCCAGCGCGCGCGCCGGGTGACCGGTGGCGATGACGGCCTCGCTGGTGCGCCAGATCAGACCGACGACGTCGACGTCCTCGGGCGGCTTCGTGCCCGGACGGGCGACCAGCTCGAGGGCGGCTTCGTAGTGGGTGGCCGCGTCGTCGGGACCGCCGACGGTCATGGCCTCGTCGCCGGCCTGGATCGAGGCGCGCACCGCGGTGTCGGTGTCGTGCGCGGCACGGGCGTGGGTGGCCAGCTCGGCGGCGGTGCCGTCGACGGTGCCGGCAAGGAGCGCTGACGCGAAGCGGCCGTGCAGCCGCACCCGCTCGCCCGGGAGCAGGTCGTCGTGGACGGCCTCGGCGAGGAGGGCGTGGCGGAAGGAGTACCCGTCGGCGCCGACCTGGACGAGCACGTTGTGCTCGACGGCGCTGCGCAGGGCCCGGTCGAGGTCGTCGGCCGGGAGGTCGACCACGGCGGCGAGCAGCTCGTGGGAGACCCGGCGCCCGGAGCAGGAGGCGGCTCGCACGACCAGGCGGGCGTCGTCGTCGAGGCGGTCGAGCCGGACCAGGAGGAGGTCGGCCAGGTCCTCGGGCAGGCCGCCGCGCTCGCCGAACTCGGACGCGCCGACCAGCTCCTCGGCGAAGAACGCGTTGCCGTCGGCCCGCGCCACGATCCAGGCGACGTCGCGCTCGGGGACCGTGCCGGTGCGGAGCCGGCGGACCAGCTTGCGCACGTCGGGGTCGCCGAGCGGCGGCACGGCCAGCCGGAGCACCCCGGGCAGCCTGGCCCAGCCGGCGACGGCGGTGCGCAGCGGGTGCCGGCGGTGCAGGTCCTCGGTGCGGTACGAGCCGATGATCGCGACCTGGTGCCGGAACGGCCGGGCGAACAGGAAGCTCAGCAGGTCACGGGTCGACTGGTCCGCCCAGTGGAGGTCCTCCACGACAAGGAGGACCGGGGTCTCCGCGGCCACCGAGTCGACGAAGGCGTGCATCGCGTCGAACACCTCGGCCCGGCCGACGGACGTCTCCTTGTCGGCGCCGGACCCGCTGGCGCCGGCGGACCCACCCGTGCCGCCTGTCCCGCCGGACATGAGACGGCGGCCCGGGGCCAGGGCGGCCAGGGCCGGGTACGCCGACGCGATCCGCTGGGCCCCGTCGGGATCCTCGTCGACGTACCGCCCCACCAGCTCGGTGAACGGCAGGTAGGGCAGCAGCGAGTCCGCGAGGTCGAGGCAGTGACCCACGAGGACCCGCCAGCCGGCGGCCTTGGCCTTGTCGGCCAGCTCGAGGAGGATCCGGGTCTTGCCGACTCCGGCGTCACCCCCGAGCAGCACGGCGGCCTGGCCGGCGCCGGGCGGAGGGGTGGTGCCGTCCGGTGCGGCCAGGCCGAGGTGCTGCGTGAGCTGGGCGAGCTCGCCGGCGCGGCCGAGGATCGGAGTGGGCACGTGCCCATTCTCGACCCCAGGACCGACGATCCCGTCCAGGGTCGCGGTCACCCGCGTCCCGCTCAGGTGTTCTGCGACCGCGGCTGCGTGGCGTGGGTCTCCAGCCGGCGCTGCCGACGACGCAGCGGGAACTTCCGCGGGTAGCGCTCGCGGCGGTACTCGATCTCGGACTGCAGGTAGTAAAGGTCGTTGCTGTACATCTCGGTGCCTCCTGTGGCTGCCTCATCGCTTCCTGATGACCACAAGACTCGTCCTCTGAGGTACCCCCCTACATCGGAAGACCTCCCTATTTCCGCCGAACCGCGGCCTAGGTACCGCCGAACCGCGGCTTAGGTACGGCCGAACCGCGGCTTGGGTACGGGCGAGCCGGGGCTCGGGTACAGGCGAAGGGACCCGCATGCTCAGACGATGCTGAAACCGTCCGGGAGCGGAGCCCGGCCGGTCAGGGCGAGCAGCAGGTCCGGGCCCCGCCCGGAGCGGGCCGCGACCGCGCCGGCGAGCGCGACCGCCTCCGCCACTGCCTCCGGCGGGTGGGTCACCTGTTGCCCCGTGGCGCGGGCGATGTCGAGGCCGTGCACGACGAGCTCGAAGGTGCGGGTGGGGAGGTACGCCGTGAGCCGCATCGGCCCGGCGATCGTGGTGAGCACGTAGTCGTCGGCGAACCGCTCGAGCTTCGCTGTCACCTCCGCGAGGAGGTCGTTCACGAACGAGGCCGGGTCGTCGCCCATGGCCTCCCCGGCTGCGACACCACGCGCGGTGACGTCATCGGGGTCGAAGGAGCCGTCGCCGATGATCCGGTAGTACTCCGCCGCCGAGCCGACCGTCGGCTCCTCAGCGGGCTGGTCGAGATAGGTCAGCACCGTGACGAGCGAGCGCGACGCGTGCCCGACGAGGGCACGGAGGTCCCAGTCACCCAGGCCGGGACCGCTCCAGGCGTCGCTCGGGATCGCGGCGACCTGCTCGACGTACGTGTGGGCGGCGGCGAGGTAGCGCTGGCGCTCGGACATGAGGTCACCGTAGGCGTGATTCCGGGGCGGTTCGACCGTGATTCCGGGGCGGTTCGACCGTGATTCCGGGGCGGTTCGGCGGTGGCTGGGGCAGGCGGCGGTCAGAGGACGTGGGAGACGAGGGGGACGGCGGGGCGGTAGGCGAGGTGGAGGTGGGAGGGGGCGTCGAGGACGACGAGGCCGCCGCGGGAGCCGGGGCGGAGATGGCCGACGTCGTCACGGTCGAGGGCGCGAGCGCCGCCGAGGGTGGCGGCGGTGAGGGCCTCGTCGGGAGTCATCCGCATCTCCCGCACGGCCAGGGCGATGCACAGGGGCATCGAGGACGTGTAGCAGGAGCCCGGGTTGCAGTCGGTGGCCAGCGCGACGGAGACGCCGGCGTCGAGCAGGCCACGGGCGTCCGGGTACGGCGACCGGGTGGAGAACTCGACCCCGGGGAGCAGGGTCGCGACCGTCCCCGAGTCGCGGAGCGCGGACACGTCGTCGGGCTCGAGGAAGGTGCAGTGGTCGACCGCGGTGAGACCGAGCTCGCAGGCGAGCTGCACCCCTGGGCCGGGGCCGAGCTGGTTGGCGTGCAGGCGACCCGAGAGACCGGCGGCCGAGCCGGCGGTGAGCACCGCGCGGGCCTGGTCGGCGTCGAAGGCGCCGCGCTCGCAGAACACGTCGATCCACCGCGCGTGCGGGGCGCAGGCCTGGAGCATCGGCCCGGTCACCAGGTCGACGTAGCCGGCCGGGTTGTCGGCGTACTCCGCCGGCACCTTGTGCGCGCCGAGGAACGTCGTCTCCGGCGTGAACTGCCGCGCGATCGCGAGCGCCCGCGACTCGTCGGCGACGGTGAGGCCGTAGCCGCTCTTCACCTCGACCGTCGTCGTGCCCTGCCGCCGCATCTCGCCGAGCAGGCGCACGAGGTTCGCCTCGAGCTGCTCGTCCGTCGCGGCCCTGGTGGCGGCGACGGTGTTCGCGATCCCGCCCCCGTCGTACGGCGTCCCCGCCATCCGGGCGGCGAACTCCTCGGCCCGGTCCCCCGCGAACACCAGGTGCGCGTGCGAGTCGACGAAGCCGGGGATGACCGCACGACCACCGACGTCGACGACCTCGTCGGCTGCAGGGGCCGACGCAGAGACCCCGGTCCACGCGACCGCGCCGTCCGTCAGCACCACCGCCGCGTCGCGCACCAGCCCGAGGTCCGGACCATGGTCGGCGTCGTGCGTGACGAGCTCACCGATCCCGGTGACCAGCACGCTGCTCATCGGACGGCCTCCCGGACGCGGCGGATCGCGGAGTCGAGCCGGGCGCCGACAGCGGCCGCGTCGCCCTCGAAGACGACCCGGCCTCCGCTGACCACGTGACGCACGTCCGCCGAGGTCGCGGCGAACGCCACCGTCTCCGCCGTCGCACCACAGCCCGGCGGTCCGGGGCGACGTCAGGTCGACCGTCACCAGGTCGGCACGGGCACCGACCGCGATCCGACCGGCGTCACCGAAGCCCAGCGACACGTGCCCGTCTGCGCGCGGCCGCACGGATCAGCGAACCCGCCTGCCAGTGGCCCCGCGCCTGCGCGGACAGCCGCTCGTCCATCTCCACCGCCTTCATCTCCTCGAACAGGTCGACCACCGCATGGCTGTCGCTGCCCAGTGTCAACGGCGACCCCGCAGCGATCAGCGCGGGCGCGGGACCGATGCCGTCGCCAAGATCCCGCTCGGTCGTGGGACAGAAGCAGGCGTAGGTTCCCGCTGCCCCGAGCCTCGCGATGTCTGCCTCGGTCAGGTGCGTCGCGTGCACCGCGCTGGTGTGGTCGGTGAGCGCGCCGACCTCGGCCAGCACCTCGGTCGGGGTGCGGCCGTAGGCGGCGAGGCACTCCTCGTTCTCCGCGACCTGCTCGGAGAGGTGCACGTGCAGCGGCGTCTCGAACCGGTCCGCCCAGTCCGCGACCATCCGCATGTCGTCGAGCGGCACCGCGCGCACGGAGTGGATCGCCGCCCCCACGACGACGTCGCCGCCGTCCTCGGCGGTCAGCTCGTCGGCCCGCTCCTGCCACGCCGCGGCGTTGCCGTCGGAGAAGCGGAGCTGCACGCCCTGCGGCTCCTTGCCCGCGCCGATCCCGGAGGTGAGGTAGCAGGTGTCGAGCAGGGCGATCCGCACGCCGGCCGAGCGCGCCGCCTCGACGAGCGCGAGCCCCATCGCGTTGGGCTCGCCGTACGGCGACCCGTCGGCCTGGTGGTGCAGGTAGTGGAACTCCCCGACACTCGTGATCCCCGTCGCCGCCATCTCCGCGAACACCGCGGTGGCGAGGTCGCGGTAGGAGTCCGGGTCGAGCGTCCGCGCCAGTCCGTACATGTCCTCGCGCCAGGTCCAGAACGTCCCTCCACCGCGCTGCACGTGGCCGCGAAGTGCGCGGTGGAACGCGTGGCTGTGACAGTTGGCGAGACCGGGAATCGTCAACCCTGCAAGGCGTACGGCGGTCGCGACGTCCGTCGCCTCCTGGTCGGGCTCGACCCTCGTGAAGCGTCCGTCCTCGATCCGGACGTGCACCCCGGACCGCACGGAGCCCCCGGACGACGACGGCAGCCAGGCGTGCTCGAGCCAGTAGTCGGTCACGACGCACCTGCCAGGTCGGCGAGGACGTCCGCGAGAGCGTCGACACCGGCGAGGCAGTCGGCCGTCTCGGCGTGCTCCTCGGGCGAGTGCGAGACGCCGGTCGGGTTGCGGACGAACAGCATGGCGGTCGGGATGCCCGCGGTCTGCAGGATGCCGGCGTCGTGGCCGGCCGCGGTCGGGATCACCGGACGGTCGGGCCCGGCCAAGCGGGCAGCGAGCGACGCGTCGAAGCGCACCTCCGGGGTCGTCGACTCCGCTACGACCGAGACCGACGTGCCGTCGCGGCCCGCCCGCTCGTTCGCGAGCCGGGTGATCTCGCCGACGAGCGACTCCAGCGCGGCCTCGTCGCTCGCGCGCGCGTCCATCCACGCGGTGACGCGGGACGGGATGCCGTTGGTGCTCCCCGGGTCGACGTCGACGCGACCGAAGGTGGCGCGCTGCCCGGACGTCCTGGCCTGCTTGTTCGCGGCGAGGCAGGTCATCGCGTAGGTCAGCATCGGGTCGTGCCGGTCCTCCATCCGCGTCGTCCCGGCGTGGTCGGCGTTGCCGTCCATCTCGAACCGGTAGCGGCCGTGCGGCCAGATGGCCGAGGCCACCCCCACCGGAGCACCTCGGTCGACGAGGTCCCGGCCCTGCTCGACGTGGAGCTCGACGTAGACACCGACGTCACGCAGCAGGTCCGAGGTCCCGCCCTCGACGACGTCCCCCAGAGCGACCCCCTCCCGGTCGCGCAGCTCGCGTGCGGTAGCCCAGTCGAGCCGACCCGACGCGAGCCGAGATCCCAAGCAGGCAAGGGGAAACCGTGATCCTTCCTCCTCTGCGAAGACGCCGACGCCGATCGGTCGGGACGGCACGAACCCACGGTCGCGGAGCACGTCGACCGCGGCCAGCGCGCTCACGACGCCGAGCGGACCGTCGTACGCACCACCCTCGCGGACGGAGTCCAGGTGGCTTCCGGTCAAGACGGCCGGCCCGGAGCCGGCGTCCCACCACGCGACGACGTTGCCGAAGCCGTCGCTCTCGACCCGCAGGTCGCGGCGCGCACACTCCTCGAGGAACCACGCGTGCGCCTCGCGCTCCGCCGTCGTGAACGGCTGCCGGTGGTAGCCACCCGTCGTGGACGACCGCCCCACGGGCGCGAGGTCGGTCCACATCTGCTCGAAGGTCACCTGCATGCTCTTCCCATGGAGTTCACGGAGGTCGTGCGTCGTCGTCGGATGGTCCGAAACTACTCGTCCGAGCCGGTGGCGCCGGAGGTCGTGCAACGGATCCTCGCCCAGGCGCAGCGCGCGCCGAGCGCCGGGTTCAGCCAGGGCTTCGCGTTCCTCGTGCTCGACGCCCCCGAGGACGTCCATCGCTTCTGGCAGTCGACCACCGACTCGCTCGACGACATGGACTCCTGGCTGCGGGGGATGACCCGCGCTCCCGTGGTCGTGGTGCCGTTGAGCCACAAGGACGCCTACCTCGACCGCTACGCCGAGCCGGACAAGGGATGGACCGACCGGGACGAGGCGCGCTGGCCGGTGCCCTACTGGCACATCGACACCGGCATGGCCTCGATGATCGCCTTGCTGGCTGCCGTCGACGAGGGCCTGGGCGCCTGCTTCTTCGGCATCCCGCCGGACCGCATCGACGCCTTCCGCGACGCGTTCGGCGTGCCCGCGACGCACACGCCCATCGGCGCGGTGACGATCGGCCACCGCACGGAGGACCCGGGATCCAGGGGTTCGGCCTCGCGCGGGCGTCGTGACCTCGACGAAGTGATTCATCGGGGTCATTGGTAGCGGGACAGATCGGACACTACGCTTCCCTCACAGTGACATCCCCCACCGTCGAGGCGCCCACCTTCATCGGTCGGCGCCGTGAGATCTCCGCCGTGCGAGAGCTCCTCGCCACGGCGAGGATCGTCACGCTCACGGGCGCCGGGGGTGCGGGCAAGACCAGGCTCGCTACCGAGGTCGCGCGGCAGAGCGTCGACCCGGCCGACCCGCTCTTCGACGCCGGGTGGATCGTGCGGCTCGGCGACGTCGCCGACCCGCTGCTCGTCGGCTTCGAGGTGGTCGAGTCCCTGGGCCTCCCCATCGCGTCCGACCAGACCCCCGTCGACGCTCTGGCTCCACTCTTCGACGGCCAGGACGCGCTGCTCGTCCTCGACAACTGCGAGCAGGTCGTCGAGGCCTGCGCGTCGTTGGTGTCCTCGCTGCTCGACCAGTGCCCGCGCCTGACCGTGCTGGCCACGAGCCGCCAGACGCTCGGCCTCTCCGGCGAGAAGGTGTACGACGTCCCGCCGCTGTCCGTGCCCACACCCGGCCAAGCGGTCCGGCTCAGCGAGCTGGCCGGCTTCGACGGCGTCCGGCTGTTCCTCGACCGGGCCGAGGCCGCGTCGCCCGGCTTCGAGGTGACCGAGACCGGCGCCTGGGCCGTGGCCCAGCTGTGCGCCGAGCTCGAGGGGCTGCCGCTCGCCCTGGAGCTCGCGGCGGCACGAGTCTCCGCCATGACGCCCGAGAGCATCGTCAGCCGGTTGCGCGGCCACCAGCAGCCGGCGGCCGGCGTACCCCTGCAGGACGACGGTGCCCGCCACTCCTCGCTCGAGGCCTCGCTCGCCTGGAGCTACGACCTCTGCACCCCCAAGGAACGGCTGTCTCTGGCAACGCCTCTCGGTCTTCGCCGGTGGCTTCGGCCTCGACGCGGCCGAGCACGTCTGCTCGGGCCCGGGGCTGGAGACCGAGGAGGTGCTCGACACCCTGACCGGCCTCATCGACAAGTCCCTCGTCGTCCGTGACCCCGAGGTCATGCACTACCGGATGCTCGAGACGATCCGGCGGTACGGCGCTGCGCGACTCACCGAGAGCGGCGCCCTCAAGACGACCCGACGCCGACACCGCCAGTGGTTCGAGGCGAGGGCGATGGTGCTCGGCCTCGAGTGGATGGGCCCCCACCAGGGGCGCTGGGTCGAGCACTGGCGCCGCAACCAGGCCAACCTCCGGATCGTCCTCGAGTCGATGTCGGAGGACCCCGAGGACGCCCCGTCGGCGATGGTCCTGGTGATGGCGCTCGAGGGCTACTGGCTCGTCACCGGCCGGTTCGCCGAGGCCCGCCACTGGCTCGACCGGGCGCTGACCACCGCGCTCGTCCACGGCACGGGCGGGCAGACCGACCTCGGCGCGGCGTTCAGCATGGGCGCCTACCTCGGCGCGATCCAGGGCGACGAGGCCTACGCCCACCGGCAGTTCCACCGCGCCGGCGAGATCCTCCAGGGCTGCCAGGACGGGCTGGTGCTCGGCTACCACGCCTTCGCCGCCGGCAGCATGCACCTGTTCCAGGGCGACGCCGAGGCCGCGCTGCGTGAGGTCTCCCGCAGCATCGAGCTGTTCCGCTCGGTCGACCACGTCAACCACGTGCCGACCGCGCTGCTCATCGTCGCGATGTGCCACGACCACCTCGGGGCACCACGACGCCGCCAGCCGGGCCAAGGTCGAGTGCGCTCGCCATGACCGAGTCCGCCGGCGAGCTCTACACCCGCTCGCTGCTGCTGTGGCAGCTCGGCCACGAGGCCCTCGCCCTCGGCAACAACGACGAGGCGATCGGTCTCCTCATCCGGGCCCTCGTCATGAAGTCGGCCCTGCGCGACGTGCCCGGCGTGGCGCTCGTCCTGGAGGGACTGGCCGGCGCCGAGGTCCGGCGCGGGCACGCCGCACGCGCCGCACGGCTGCTCGGCGCCGCCGAGGCCACCTGGCGCTTCGAGATGTCCGACCCGCTCGCCGCACCCTTCGCGGTCGTCCGCCGCGAGCGCGCCCGCACGGAGATCCTCCGCGCCCTCGGTGAGGCCACCTACCCAGGCCGTCTCGCGAGCGGACGCGTCATGGGCCTCGACGACGCCGTGGCCTACGCCATGATCTCGGCCTCCGGGCCCGAGCCCGTTCCCGACACCACCGGGTCCCCGCTGACCCCGCGCGAGGCGCAGGTCGCCGGCCTGGTCGCCGCGGGCCTCACCAACGCCGACATCGCCGCGCCGCCTGGTCATCTCGGTGCGGACCGTCCAGGGGCACCTCGAGAACATCCTGCGCAAGCTCGAGTTCAGCTCCCGGGCCCAGGTGGCCGCGTGGGTCGCCTCGCGGGAGCAGCTCGAGCCCGGCGTACCCCGCCTGCACTGACCCGCAACGGGTAATTCCACCCGTACCCGTCTGGTCAAGCGTCCAGGACACTGGACGGCACAGAGGCTGTGTCCCCCGTACGCCTCGCGACAGTCCCGAACGGTCACTGGGAGGCCGTTCGGGACTGTGTGCTGTTTTCGAGCCCTACGACGGTGGCCCGGGGGCGGATAGTCCCTGGATGCCGAGGCGCCGATCGGCGCAGTCTCGGAGCATCGTGACCTCGTCGGAACCCGGGACGACGCGGTTCGTCGGAAGGCACCGCGAGCTCGCCTCGATCCGGACAGCTGCTGGCCTCGGCGCGACTCGTGACCCTGACGGGGCCCGGGGGCGTCGGCAAGTCACGCCTGGCCAGACGATCCCTCGAGCAGCAGGCGGGCGACGGCTGGCTGGTCCCGCTCGGCGACGTCCTCGAGCCCGCCCAGGTCGCCCTCGAGGTAGCGCGCCGCCTCGGCCTGCACGCCGGCGCGGCACTCGTCCGCGACGCCGACGCTCACCGAGTTCTTCGCCGACCGTCCCGGTCTGCTCGTGCTCGATGACGTCGACCGCGCCCTCGGCGGCGTCCGCTCGCTCGTTGCCGACCTGCTCGCCCGCTGCGCGCGCCTCCGCATCGTCGTCACCAGCCGGGAGACCCTCGGCCACGACGCCGAGCAGGTGCTCCGCGTCGCCTCCCCTCAGCGTGCCGGCGGAGGACGAGGACCTCACCCCGGAGACGGCGGGTCGGCTCCGAGAGCGTCCGGCTGTACGTCGACCGCGCGCACTCGGTGAACCCCGGTTCCGCCTCACCGCCGACAACGTCGAGCCGGTGGCGTCGTTGTGCCGCGCCCTCGACGGCCTGCCGCTCGCGATCGAGATCGCCGCCGCCCGCTCCCGGGAGCTCTCGCCCGAGGCACTGCTCGAGCGGCTGCACGACCGCTACCGGCTGCTCGGCTCGCGGTTCCGCGACGTGCCCGACCGGCTGGGGTCGCTCGAGGCGTCCGTGGCCGCTGAGCCACGACCTCTGCTCCCCCGAGGAGCAGCTGCTCTGGTCGCGGCTGTCGGTCTTCGTCGGCGGCTTCGGGCAGCCCGCCGTCGAGAACGTGTGCACCGGCGACGGCATCGACGGCCGACGGCCGTCCCCGGCCTGCTCGAGAGCCTGATCGGCAAGAGCATCGTCTCCGTCGACCGGGAGGTCGACCCGGCGCACCACCGGATGCTCGAGTCGATCCGGGAGTACGGCGCTGCGCAGCTGGCGGAGCACGACGACCCGGCGCGTTGGCGGGCCCGGCACGGCCAGTGGTACGCCGACCTGGCCGGGCTCTTCGCCACCGGCTGGACCGGACCCGGCCAGACGTGGTGGCTGAACCGGATGCGGCTCAACCACGGGAACCTGCTCGCCGCCCTCGACTTCGAGCACCCGCACCGACTCCGCGCTCCTCGCCGACGCGGAGATGTACTGGGTGACCTCCGGCTGCCTCGCCACCGCGCGGCACTGGTTCGAGCGGGTCCTCGACTCGGATGCCGGCGACCCTGCCCTCCGGTTCCGGGCACGCGCCATCGCGTCGTACTTCGCGAGCCTGCTGCAGGACCCGGTGACGGCGGAGCGCGAGGTCGACGAGCTGAGGCTGGACGTCGCCGGCCCTGCCGACGCCGCCTGGCTCGCCTGGGCCGAGGGCCTCGCGCGCCTCTTCTCCGGCGACCTGGACAAGGCCTTGTCCGCCTCGGTCGACGGGCACCTGCTCGCCCGCGAGGAGGGGCTGACGTCCCTCGAGCTCAACCTCGCGGTGCTCCGCGCCCTGCTGCTCCAAGGCCTCGGGCGGCAGGACGACGCGGAGGAGGCCGTGGCCGAGACGATCGCGCGCGCGACCGAGATCGGGGACGCCTACGACCTGGCCTTCGCGCTCTGGATCAGCGGGCTGCACGCGCGGGACGCGGGCGACCTCGACCACGCGATGGACCTCGAGCTCGAGGCGCTCGCGCTGAAGTGGCCGCTGCGCGACCACCTCGGGCTGGCGCTTGTCCTGGAGGCGCTCGGGAGCATCACCGCGCTGCGGCAGGACCAAGCGCTCACCGGGAAGCTGCTCGGCACGGCTGCGCGGGTGTGGCGTCGGGTCGGCCTCACACCGTTCGCGGCGCCCTACCTGCAGGCCCAGCGGGAGCTGGCGGCACAGGTGGCGCGCGGTGACCTCGACCACCAGTTCGCCCGTGCCTTCGAGGAGAGCAGCGGCACCGACGGCGACCTCACGATCGCCGAGCTCCTCGCGTCACGGCCCGTCCCCGAGAGCAGCCGCCCCGCGGTGCTCACGCCGCGTGAACGCGAGGTCGCCGGCCTGGTCGGCGAAGGACTCACCAACCAGCAGATCGCCAACCGCCTGGTGATCTCCGTGCGCACCGTGCACGGCCACATGGAGAACATCCTGCGCAAGCTCGGCTTCGGCTCGCGCGCCCAGGTCGCCGTCTGGGTGACGCGGAACCCCTAGCCCTCGTTCATCGGGATCCGCACGCCGCGCTCCTGCGCGACCTCGGCGGCCCGCTCGTAGCCGGCGTCGACGTGACGGATCACGCCCATCCCCGGGTCGTTGCTCAGCACCCGCTCGATCTTCTGCGCCGCCAGGTCGGTGCCGTCGGCGACGGTGACCTGGCCCGCGTGGATCGAGCGACCCATGCCGACGCCGCCACCGTGGTGGATCGACACCCAGGTCGCGCCGCTCGACGTCGCGGTCAGGGCGTTGAGCAGCGGCCAGTCCGCGATCGCGTCGGAGCCGTCGGCCATCGCCTCGGTCTCGCGGTAGGGGCTCGCCACCGACCCGCAGTCGAGGTGGTCACGGCCGATGACGACGGGACCGTCGAGCTCGCCGCTGGCCACCATCTCGTTGAACTTCAGCCCGGCCTTCTCGCGCTCGCCGTACCCGAGCCAGCAGATGCGCGCCGGAAGTCCCTGGAAGTGCACGCGCTCGCCGGCCATGGTGATCCACTTGTGCAGCCGCTCGTTGTCCGGGAACAGCTCGAGGATCGCCTGGTCGGTCTTGCGGATGTCCTCCGGGTTGCCCGACAGCGCGGCCCAGCGGAAGGGGCCCTTGCCCTCGCAGAAGAGCGGTCGGATGTACGCCGGCACGAAGCCGGGGAACTCGAAGGCCCTGTCGTAGCCGCCCTTGCGGGCCTCGTCGCGGATCGAGTTTCCGTAGTCGAAGACCTCGGCGCCGCCGTCCTGGAACTCCACCATCGCCCGCACGTGCGCGGCCATCGACGCCTGGGCGTCCTTGGTGAAGCCCCCGGGGTCGCGCTTCGCGGCGTCGTGCCAGTCCTCGAAGGGGACGCCGACGGGGAGGTAGGACAGCGGGTCGTGCGCACTCGTCTGGTCGGTGACCACGTCGATGGGCGCCTTGCTCTCGAGCAGGGCCGGGAAGACCTCGGCCGCGTTGCCGAGCACGCCGATCGAGAGTGGCTTCCGGGCGTCGCGAGCCTCGATCGCCAGCTCGACGGCGTGCTCGACCGAGTCGGCCTGCACGTCGAGGTAGCGGTGCTCGATGCGCCGCGTGATCCGCGTCTGGTCGACGTCGACGCAGATCGCGACGCCGTCGTTCATGGTCACCGCGAGCGGCTGCGCACCACCCATGCCGCCGAGGCCGGCGGTCAGCGTGATGGTCCCGGCCAGCGTTCCGCCGAAGCGC
This sequence comes from uncultured Actinomycetota bacterium, assembly GCA_963759965.1. Lineage (GTDB taxonomy): Bacteria > Actinomycetota > Actinomycetes > Propionibacteriales > Nocardioidaceae > Marmoricola_A. Next base: position 35,072 of record CAVXBM010000021.1, on the reverse strand, counting down.
TTGTCGGCCACCGCCGCGAACGTCTCGAAGGTGCCCTGGAGGATGCCCTGCGTGCCGATGTAGATCCACGAGCCGGCCGTCATCTGGCCGTACATCGTGAGCCCGAGCTCCTCGAGCCGGCGGAACTCCTCCCAGTTGGCCCAGTCGCCCACCAGGTTGGAGTTCGCGATCAGCACCCGCGGCGCCCACTCGTGGGTGCGGAAGACACCGACCGGCCGGCCGCTCTGCACGAGCATCGTCTCGTCGTCGGCGAGCGTGGTCAGGGTGCGCACGAGCGCGTCGTACGACGGCCAGTCGCGCGCGGCCTTGCCCGTGCCGCCGTAGACGACGAGGTCCTCGGGCCGCTCGGCGTTCTCCGGGTCGAGGTTGTTCATGAGCATCCGCAGCGGCGCCTCGGTCTGCCACGAGCGGGCGGTGAGCGTGGTCCCGGTCGCCGCATGGATGGGCAGGCGGGGGTTGTCGATCGTCATCACAGGTTCCTTCCCCCGGCAAGCGCCGGGACGTCATACCGAGAGGTCGTCTGGGCATCCGCTAGGTATGACGTCCTCGCGTCATCCCCAGCGACGTCATACCGAGGGGTCGCCAGAGCAACCGCACGGTATGACGTCCGGCGGTGGGCGGCGCTCATGCGAGGTCTCCGATCGTGTTCTCGACGGCGGTGCGGACGGCGCCGGAGGCGACGAGTACGACGGTGGCTTCGATCTCGGGGGCGAGGTGGCGGTCCGGTCCCGGCCCCTCGACGGTCTCCCGGAGCAGCGCACGCACGGCTCCGGTGGCGGGCGAGGGCTCCAGCGGCGCCCGGAAGTCGAGCGCCCGCGCTGCGGTGAGCACCTCGACGGCGATCACCCGGGTGAGCCCGTCGACGCTGCGTCGCAGCTTGCGGGCGGCGGACCAGCCCATCGACACGTGGTCCTCCTGCATCGCCGAGCTCGGGATCGAGTCGACGCTCGCCGGGTTCGCGAGCCGCTTCATCTCGGAGACGATGGCGGCCTGGGTGTACTGCGCGATCATGTGGCCGCTGTCGACACCGGGGTCGGCAGCGAGGAACGGCGGCAGGCCGTGGTTGCGCGCCTTGTCGAGGAAGCGGTCGGTCCGCCGCTCGCTGATCGACGCGAGGTCGGCGGCCGCGATCGCGAGGAAGTCGAGCACGTAGCCGACGGGCGCCCCGTGGAAGTTGCCGTTGGACTCGACGCGGCCGTCGACGACCACCGGGTTGTCGATCGCGCTGGCCAGCTCGCGGCCGGCGACGAGGGCGGCGTGGTCGCACGTGTCGCGCACGGCACCGTGCACCTGCGGCGAGCAGCGCAGCGAGTACGCGTCCTGCACGCGGTTGCAGTCGGGGCCTCGGTGGCTCGCGACGACTCCGGAGTCGGCGAGCATGCGGCGCAGGTTGCTCGCCGACGCGGCCTGGCCGGGGTGCGGCCGGAGCGCCTGGAGGTCCTCGGCGAACACCCGGTCGGTCGCGAGCTGCGACTCGACGGACATCGCGGCGGCGACGTCAGCGACGGCCAGCAGGTTGCGCAGGTCGTGCAGCGCGAGGACCAGCATCCCGAGCATGCCGTCGGTGCCGTTGATGAGGGCCAGGCCTTCTTTCGCGGCCAGCTCGACGGGCGTCAACCCGGCCTCGGCGAGAGCAGTGGCAGCGTCGACGAGCGAGCCGTCGGCGCGGCGTACCGGCCCCTCGCCCATGAGCGCGAGCGCGCAGTGCGAGAGCGGCGCGAGGTCGCCGGAGCAGCCGAGCGAGCCGTACTCGTGCACGACGGGCGTGATGCCGTGGCTGAGCAGGTCGGCGAGCAGCTGCGCCGTCTCCGGTCGTACGCCGGTGTGGCCGGTGGCGAGGGTCGAGAGCCGCAGGAGCATGAGCGCCCGGGTGACCTCGCGCTCGACCTCGGGGCCGCTGCCGGCCGCGTGCGAGCGGACCAGCGACCGCTGGAGCTGGGCGCGCATCTCGGTCGGGATGTGCCGGGTGGCGAGGGCGCCGAAGCCGGTGGAGATGCCGTAGGCCGGGGTGGGGGCGGCCGCGAGCTCCTCGACGACCGTGCGGGCGTGCTTGAGGGCCGCGACCGCGTCCTCGCCGAGCCGGACCCGGGCGTCGTGGCGGGCGACCGCGACGACGTCCTCGAAGGTGACAGGACCGACGCCGACGACGACCTCGGACGGGGAGTGGTGGGTCATGCTCCGATTCCACTACCTCCGCCGTGCGGGCGCGAGGCGGAGGTGCCTGAACCTGTCTCGGATACGAGACAATGCGGTCGTGAGCCAGGTCCCCGCCGCGACGCGCACCCTCCGGGTGCTGAGGTTCCTGGCCACCCAGCCGGGGCCGGTTCCCCTCGAACGGATCGCGGCGGCCTGCGACCTGCCCCGCTCCTCGGCCTACCACCTGCTGCGCACCATGGCCGACGAGGGCTTCGTGACCCACCTCGAGGACGAGCGTCGCTTCGGGCTCGGGGTCGCGGCGTTCGAGGTGGGGTCCGGCTACGCGCGGCAGGAGCCGCTGGCCCGGCTCGCCCGCCGGCCGCTCGCCGCCCTCGTCGACGAGCTCGGGCAGAGCGCGCACCTCGCGGTGCTGCACGGGCGCGACGTGCTCTACGTCCTCGAGGAGCGCGCCCCCGGCCGCCCGCCGCTCGTCACCGACGTCGGCGTCCGCCTGCCCGCCCACCTGACTGCCAGCGGGCGGGCGATCCTCGCCGGTCTGCCCGCCGCGCAGGTCCGGGCGCTCTACCCCGACCGCGCCGCCTTCGTGGACCGCCGCGGCCTCGGCCCGCAGTCGCCGACCGCCCTCCGCGCCCTGCTCCAGGACACCCGGCAGCGCGGCCACGCCACCGAGGAGGACGAGATCACCCCCGGCTTCGCCAGCGTCGCCGCCGCCGGTCACCGACCACACCGGCCACCCCGTCGCCGCCGTCGCCGTCACCTGGCCGACCGACACCGACCCCACCGAGCCGGCCGACCCCCGCGCCGTCGCCCGCACTGCTCGCCTGGTCAGCACCCGCCTCGGCGGCTGACCGGCAGAAACCCAGGCGATGTCGGGTTCTTGCCACTCCCCACAGGATGTTTCCTGTGGTCAGTGGCAAGTTTCCCGACATCACCTGGGAATCCGCCGCAGGACCGTTCCCCTGCGGACTGACAGCAGACGTTGCACGATGAGCCAGACGTAACCGGGGCCGAAGGTGATCGTTGCTCATTTTCGAGCCGGTTCCGTCGACCGGTAACCCAAGGAGTCCCTCGTGCCTGACCGCAACCGGCGCCTCCGTGCGCGCCTCGTCTGGTCCACTGCTCTCGCGACCGGGGCCCTGGTCTCCGCGGCGCTGATCGCGCCGTCGTGGGGAGGCAGCGGTGACCACGACACCCGGACCCTGGCCGAGGCCTACCGGCAGGCGACGAAGTCGCGGCAGTACAACGCGGCGATCGACAAGACCAAGAACGCCATCTCCCGCGGCGGTGAGCCCACCGGCGCCACAGACCCCACGACCCCCGAGCAGGAGGCCCGTGCCGAGGCGGCGGTCGAGGAGCAGCGCGCCGAGCCGGACCCGACGCTGACCAAGATCCCCAAGACGCCGGCCCGCGCCGACTCCCCGCAGGACCGGTACGTGATGGCCGGCGGCTGCTACGCGGTCAAGGGACCCGACGGTTGGCTGGTCAAGAGCGGCGACACGTACGCGACCACCGGGGCGACCAAGGCCGCCGCCGAGCCGTTCCACTTCCAGGCGACCGACCTGGGCAGCTACCTGCTCTGGGACCACACCCAGACGTTCGTCGCCAGTGACGGCAGCCCGCTCGGTGCCGCGATCACCTCCGCCGACAGCCCGAGCAACGACGCGGTCTGGTCGGTGAAGAAGCCCGGCGGGTTCACGTTCACCACCGACGACGGCGGTCTGCACAGCGGCAACCCGGTGTCCCTCGGCAGCGCCAGCACGTTCACGCTGCGGCTCACCACCGGCTGCGCCGAGTGGCCGGAGATCACCGACAACATCACCGGTCGCACCTTCGCCGGCATCTCCTCGATGCAGGAGGTCCGCGGCACCACCGACGCGCACACCCACGGCATGGCGTTCGAGTTCCTCGGCGGCAACACCCACTGCGGCCGGCCCTGGTCGCCCTTCGGCGTGACCGTGGCGCTCGTCGACTGCCCCGACCACGCGACCACCGACGGCAAGGGCGCCATCCTGGAGGCCTTCCTCAGCGGCAAGCCCACCCACGACCCGGTCGGCTGGCCGACCTTCGTGGACTGGCCGGCGGCGCACTCGCTGACCCACGAGGGCACCTACTACAAGTGGATGGAGCGCGCCTGGAAGGGCGGCCTCCGCGTCTTCGTCAACCTCCTCGTCGAGAACAACAAGCTCTGCCAGATCTACCCGCTGAAGAGCCAGAAGGTCCTCACGAAGAACCCCACCTGCGACGACATGGTCACCGCCAAGTGGGAGGCGGACGACATGTACAAGTTCCAGGACTACATCGACGCGCAGTACGGCGGTCCGGGCAAGGGCTGGTACCGCATCGTGAAGAGCCCCTTCGAGGCCCGCGAGGTGATCAACCAGGGCAAGCTCGCGGTCGTCATGGGCATCGAGACCAGCGTGCCGTTCGGCTGCACGTTCAAGTCCGTGCCGCTGCAGGGCGACGTACCGGCGTGCGACGCGAAGCAGATCGACCAGCAGCTCGACATGGTCCACAAGTGGGGCGTGCGGCAGATGGAGCTGGTCAACAAGTTCGACAACGCGCTCTCCGGCATCGCCGGTGACTCCGGCGCGATCGGCCCCCTGGTCAACAGCGCCAACTTCCTGGAGACCGGGTCGTTCTGGAAGATGCGCCTCTGCCCGCCGGAGTACGGCGAGGGCGTGGCCGACAACGAGCAGCCCGCCGCACCGGGGACGATCGACCCCGAGCAGCAGGACGCCCTCTTCGGCGCGATCCTCGACCAGTTCGGGCTCAACCTGCCGGCCACCCCGCTGTACGGGCCGCCGCCGCACTGCAACAAGCGCGACCTCACCACCCTCGGCGAGCACACGATCCGCGGCATGGCGAAGCGCAAGATGATCTTCGACCCCGACCACATGTCGGTGCGGGCGCGGCAGAGCAGCATGGACCTGATCGAGAAGCTCGACTACCCGGGCGTCATCTCGAGCCACTCGTGGTCGACGCCGGACGCCTACCCGCGGATCTACAAGGCCGGTGGCGCGGTGTTCCCCTACGCCGGCGACTCCGACGGCTTCGTCGAGAAGTGGGAGCAGCACGTGAAGTGGGCGGACCCGCGCTACTACTTCGGCTTCGGGTACGGCGCCGACATCAACGGTCTCGGCGCCCAGGGCGACCCCCGTGGGGCCGACGCCCCGAACAAGGTCACCTACCCCTTCACGGGCATGGGCGGGGTCACGGTGAACAAGCAGGTGAGCGGCGAGCGCACGTACGACATCAACGTCGACGGCGTCGCGCACTACGGCCTCTACCCGGACTGGATGGAGGACCTCCGCAAGCAGGCCGGCGACGACATCATGACCGACATGAGCCGGGGCGCCGAGGCGTACCTGCAGATGTGGGAGCGGACCGTCGGCGTCAGCAACGACGCCTGCCGCCAGCCCTCCGTCGCGAAGCAGGCCTCGCTGATCCGGGGGCTCCCGTCCGGCCTCACCGTGCGTGAGGTGCTGATGAAGGCGGGCATGCCGCACGAGCGCCTCGACCGCACCTTCACCTACTGCGCGAAGACACCGTCGGGCGGCACCACCCAGGTCACCCGGCAGTTCACCGCGGGTGGTCGCCTGATCTGACCCAGGACCGCGGGAGGGCAGGCGCGTCCGACACGTGAGTTACCGACGAGTACGATCTGCCTCACATCCCGGTGCGTGCGAGCATCCCCAGCAATAGGCTCGCAGTCCGTCGTAGCCCACTCCACGTCCGAGGGAGAGCTTCTTGTCCTGGGTCCTGATCGCCGGCATCCTGCTCAACGTCGTCGCGCTGCCCCATCGCGGCTCGCCGTGTGGTCTTCCTCTTCAACCTCATCACGCACGGGCAGCCCGCGCCGGACCGCATCGAGGGTGTCCTCAAGCGCACCCAGGTGGCGATGCGCAACCAGCTGCTCGAGGTGTTCGCGCAGCGACGGCTGCTCAAGTGGACGGTCCCCGGCGCCGCGCACTTCTTCGTCTTCTGGGCCTTCGTCATCCTGGCGACGGTCTACCTCGAGGCCTACGGCTCGCTGTTCACCTACCCCGACGGCTGGGCGATCCCGATCGTCGGCCACTGGGACCTGCTCGGCTTCCTCCAGGACTTCATCGCCGTCATGGCGCTGTTCGGCCTCGGCACGTTCGCGCTGATCCGGCTGCGCAACAACCCGGCCAAGCTGGGCCGCAAGTCGCGGTTCAAGGGCTCGCACCTCGGCGGCGCGTGGCTCGTGCTCTTCATGATCGTCAACGTCATCTGGACGATGTTCCTGTTCCGCGGCGCGGGTGCCGCGACGGGCAACCTGCCCTACGGCAACGGCGCCTTCATGTCGCAGCTCGTCGGCAAGGCTGCTCGACGGCCTGAGCCACGACGCGCTGGAGACCGTCGAGGGCGTCGGCCTGCTGCTGCACATCGGCGTGATGCTGGTCTTCCTGGTCATCGTGCTCAACAGCAAGCACCTGCACATCTTCCTGGCGCCGCTCAACGTCATGTTCAAGCGCGACCCGATCGCGCTGGGTGCGGTGAAGCCGCTGGTGTCCAACGGCAAGGAGTTCACCCTCGAGGACGTCGAGGAGATGGACGAGGACACCAAGCTCGGCATCGGCTCGATCGAGGACTTCACCTGGAAGGGGATGCTCGACTTCACGTCCTGCACCGAGTGCGGACGTTGCCAGTCGCAGTGCCCGGCGTGGAACACGGAGAAGCCGCTCTCTCCGAAGATGCTGATCATGAACCTCCGCGACCACGCGTTCGCGAAGGCGCCGTACATGCTGGCCTCCGAGGAGGACCGCGAGAAGCTGCCCGAGAAGGTCCTCGCCGAGGCCGAGCGTCCTCTCGTCGGCGCGACCGAGGGCGAGGCCTGGAACCCCACCGGCGGCGCGATCATCGACAACGACGTGCTGTGGTCCTGCGTGACCTGCGGCGCGTGCGTGCAGCAGTGCCCGGTCGACATCGAGCACGTCGACCACATCGTCGACATGCGCCGCTACCAGGTGCTCATCGAGTCGAACTTCCCCGCGGAGCTCAACGGCCTCTTCAAGGGCCTGGAGACCAAGGGCAACCCCTGGAACATGAACCCGAACGCCCGCATGGAGTGGGCGCAGGGTCTCGACTTCGACGTCCCGGTCGTCGGTGAGGACGTCGAGGACCTCGACGAGGTCGAGTGGCTGTTCTGGGTCGGCTGCGCCGGCGCCTACGAGGACCGGGCCAAGAAGACCGCCCGCGCCGTGGCCGAGCTGCTCCACATCGCCGGGGTGTCCTTCGCGGTGCTGGGCAACGGCGAGACCTGCACCGGCGACTCCGCCCGTCGCGCCGGCAACGAGTTCGTCTTCCAGCAGCTCGCGATGCAGAACGCCGAGGTGCTCACCGAGGCCAAGGCGAAGAAGGTCGTCTCGACCTGCGCGCACTGCTTCAACACCCTCAAGAACGAGTACGCCGCCTTCGGCGTGGAGCTCCAGGTGGCCCACCACACGCAGCTGCTCAACCGCCTGGTGCGCGAGGGCAAGCTGACGCCGGTGGCCTCGACGGGTGGTCCGACACGGACGATCACCTACCACGACCCCTGCTACATCGGCCGTCACAACAAGGTCTACTCCCCGCCGCGCGAGCTGCTCGCGCTCGTCCCGGACACCGAGTTCAAGGAGATGGAGCGCAACCAGGAGCGCTCCTTCTGCTGCGGTGCCGGTGGCGCCCGGATGTGGATGGAGGAGCAGATCGGCACGCGGATCAACATGAACCGCACGACCGAGGCGGTGGGCACCGGCGCGGACACGATCGCGGTCGGCTGCCCGTTCTGCCGGGTGATGCTCTCCGACGGTCTGACCACGCTGCAGTCGAGCGGCGAGGCGCGCGAGGAGGTCGAGGTCCTCGACGTCGCGCAGCTGCTGCTCGAGTCGGTGAAGCGACCGGCGGCCAAGGCGGCCGCCGGTGGCGGCCGAGCCGGCGAGCGACGACGAGCGCTACCCGTCGACGCCTGTCGACGACCAAGCCCGAGCCCGCGCCGGACGGAGCCTGTCGAGCCGGGCGAGCCAAGCCCGAGCCCGTGACGCAGACCGCAGAGTCTCCCGGGTCCGACGCGGGTAAGACGTCCGTGATCGAGGTAGCGCTGCCCGCCGGGGTGGCCACCGTCGCGGAGACCTGGGGCGGACAAGACGTCGAATCGATCCTGGAAGGGGACGACGTGGACATCAGCGAGTTCAAGGCAGCGCTCAAGGAGGAGCTCAAGGCGGAGGTGCTCGCCGAGGTCAAGGCAGAGCTCGAGGGCGCATTGAACTCCCCGTCGGGCACCTCCGAGCCGGTGAAGGCCGAGGCCACCTCCTCTGCCCCCGCCGAGGAGAAGCCCGAGCCGGAGGCCGAGAGCGAGCCGGAGCCCGAGCCGGAGGCCGAGAAGGAGCCCAGCGCCGAAGAGGCCGAGGCGTCCGAGGAGGCGTCCGCCGGGGCCGACAAGCTCGACCAGGAGCCGGAGCCCGAGGCAGCCGTCGAGGAGCCCGAGGCCGACGAGCCGGAATCCGACGCCGAGGTCAAGACCGAGTCGAAGCCGACCGCGGAGTCCGAGGACAAGCCCGAGGAGAAGAAGGACGACGAGGGCGGCGACGGCCCGATGCTCATCGGGTCGCTCTGACCCGTCGTACCCCGCTCTGCAGGCCGGCCCGAGATTTTACTTTCGGGCCGGCCTTCCGCATGTTTGTGGGCCAGGTCACAGGGCACATTGCGTTCAGTGGATGACCGATTCGGGTCCTGGACCCGGTCGAGCAGGCGGCGCACCAACTCGGGTCGTGTATCCACCGGAGGTTGGGAGGCCTCTTTCACTGGGAGAGCACATCGGCATGTCTGTGGGAGGACACCATGTGGGGAAGCAACGGAATCGCGAGAAGGCGGCGCCAGGCCGCCCTCGCTGACCTGGTCGCCACCGGGCTTCGGACCGGCGACACGACGCCTTGGCGCGCGACCCCTGGCATCTGGGAGCACTACCGCGACGAGGGCGAGATCCTCCGCGAGCTCCAGCTGGACTGGCGCACCGCGCTGGCCGGCGCCGTCTACGTCGCCATCGAGGCCGGCGAGGGCGACCTCCAGCAGGACGTCATGAAGGCCTTCTCGAAGATGTGCCAGCGCCACCAGGGTGCGCGCCGGATCCTCGAGGCCCACGCCGACCACCCCGCCATCGCCGCGGCGATGCGCAAGGAGCGCGCGCTCCTCTCGTCCTTCGCGACCGCCCTCACCTCCGTCCCCGCCGCTGCCTGATCCCGCCGGCCCCCTCAGCCTCGGAAGATCCACCAGCGCATCGCGGCGAAGCGGGAGACCGTGACGAGCAGGTTGGCGACCGTCAGCGCGACGACCTCGAGCAGGTGACCGGCCGCAGGCGTCATCCCGGCGGCCACCGGCTCGACGACCAGGAGCGTCCCGCTGGTGACGCCGAGGCCGACCGCGAAGACGACCAGGCCCTGCACCTGGTGACGCAACCGTGACTCCGGGCCGCGGTGGCCGAAGGTGAATCGCCGGTTGGCCGCCGTGTTCGCGATGGCCGTGCACACGAGGGCGAGAGCGTTGGCCGCCTGGGGTGCCATCGCCTGGCGGAAGACGAGGTAGAGCACGCCGTACGCCACCGTCGAGAGCACCCCGACCACCACGAACATCCCGAGCTGGCTGGAGATCCGCCCGGCACCGGCCTGCACCGACGTACGTCCCAGCCGCGCCTGCACCGCCTCCAGCGGGACCTGACCGCGGAGCAGGGCCACGGAGAGTCGACCGATCCCGCGCAGGTCGTCGAGCGCGGTGCGCACGATGTCGACGCGGCTGTCCGGGTCGTCGACCCAGTCGACCGGCACCTCGTGGATCCGCAGCCCGGCGCGCTCGGCGAGCACGAGCAGCTCGGTGTCGAAGAACCACGCGTCGTCCTGCACCAGCGGCACCAGGTCGGCGGCGACGTCGGCCCGGATCGCCTTGAAGCCGCACTGGGCGTCGCTGAAGCGGGTGCGGAGGGTGCCGCGCAGGAGCAGGTTGTACGAGCGGGAGATGACCTCCCGCTTCGGCCCGCGCACCGTCCTCGACCCGCGGGCCAGGCGGGTGCCGATGGCGAGGTCGGAGTGGCCCGACATCAGCGGGGCCACCAACGGCAGCAGGGCGTTGAGGTCGGTGGACAGGTCGACGTCCATGTAGACCAGGACGGTCGCGGGGCTGCGCGACCAGACGTGCTTGAGGGCGAGGCCGCGACCCTTGCGGTCGAGGCGGACGTAGCGGACCACGTCGTGCTCGCGCTGCGAGTGCCTCCCCGACCTGCCGGGTCCGGTCGGTGCTGGCGTTGTCGGCGATCGTCACCCGGGCCGTCCACGGCAGGTCGCGCAGGTGCGCGACGAGGCGGTCGACGGACGGCCCGAGGGCGACCTCCTCGTTGTGCACCGGCACCACGACGTCCAGGGCGACGGCCTGCTCCGGGAGGTCGTCGCCGACCGGGAGCGGGACGAGCTGGGCGCTCACAGTGCCGTCCCGTCGGTGCTCGCGGTGGTCGAGGACGCCGGCTGGGTGAGGTCGTAGACGGTGACGCCGTCGACGGTCGTCGAGGAGAAGCTCTCCTCGACCCAGCTGGTGATCTGGGCGCTCGTGCTGGTGCTGTCGTCACCGCCCGGGCCGCCGAAGCCACCACCACCCATGCCACCGCTCGGCGATGAAGTAGTGGATGTCGCCGTCCTCGACGTACTGCTGGAACTGCGCCAGCGTCGGGCTCGGGTCGGTGCCGTTGAAGCCGCCGATCGGCATCACCGAGTGCTCGGTGGCGAGCTGGTAGCCGGAGGCGTTGTTCGCGCCGATCGTCGCGGCCACCCAGGTGTAGGAGCCGGCGTCCTCGTCGAGCATCGCGACCATCTCGTCGGACGGGGTGCTGCCGTTGAGGAGACCGCCCATCCCGCCGGTCGCCACCTTGCTGGCCCTGGGCAGGCGGGGTCGGCATCTGGCCCTGGGTGGTGCCCTGGGTGCCCTGCTGGGTCTGGCCGGGGAAGCCGCCCTGCATGCCGGGCGGGCCGCCCTGCCCACCCGGACCGCCACCAGGCCCCCCGAAGCCGCCGCGGCCGCCCGCGACCGTCGGGCCGGCGCTCGGGATGGAGCCGGTGTGGGCGGTGGTGACCGTGTCGAGGGTGTACGCCGTGGGGCCGGCGAGCACCGCGATCACCGCGGCGGTGGCGGCGAGGACCCGGCCGCGCTCGACGAGCCACGGGCCGACGGCGAGCGCCAGGGCGGAGCCGACTCCGAGGATCCCGACCACCCAGGAGAGCCACGGCACGAAGCCGTCGGAGCGGCCCAGCAGCACCAGGGCCATCGCGGTGCTGGCCGCGACGACCACGGCCATCGTGACCGCCGCGACCGGGTGGGTGCGGCGCTGCCAGAGCAGGTGCGCCCCGATCGCGACGACGGCGGCGATGGCCGGGGCCAGGACGATCGTGTAGTAGGGGTGGAAGATGCCGGCCATCAGGCTGAAGGTCAGGCCGGTGACGAGCAGCCAGCCGCCCCACACGACCAGAGCGCGGTGCGCATCGCGTCGCCGCGGGACGCGCGCCGACGGAGCCACAGGCCGGCCACGAGCAGCAGCAGTGCCGCCGGGAGCAGCCAGGCGATCTGGCCGCCGATCTCGGAGCCGAACAGCCGAAGCAGGCCGGTCGACCCCCACTGCCCGCCGCCGGGTCCGCCGCCGCCTCCGACGGACCCGGTCTCGTCGCCGGTCAGCCGGCCGAGGCCGTTGTAGCCGAGGGTGAGCTCGAGGATCGAGTCGTTCTGGGAGCCGCCGATGTAGGGCCGGGTGCCGGGCCAGAGCTCGACGATCGCGATCCACCAGCCGCCGGCGACGATCATCGAGCCGAACGCCGCGAGCAGGTGGACCAGGTTGCGGCGGAAGGCCAGTCGCGACTCGAGCAGGTAGACCAGGGCGAACGCCGGCAGCACCAGGAACGCCTGGAGCATCTTGGTGAGGAAGGCGAACCCGACCAGGGCACCCGCGATCACCAGCAGGCGCAGGGCCTTCGGGTGGTTGGGCGCCTCGACGACGAGCGCGGCGGCGCCGACGAGCAGCAGGGTCAGCAGCGCGTCGGGGTTGTCGAACCGGAACATCAGCGCGGCCACCGGCGTGAGGGCCAGCACGGCTCCGGCGAGCAGCCCGGCTCCGTGCGAGCCGGTGACGCGGCGTACCGACCGGGCGAGGATCGCGACCGACGCGACACCCATGAGCGCCTGCGGCACGAGGATGCTCCACGACGAGAGCCCGAACACCCGCACCGACAGCGACATCACCCAGAGCGACATCGGCGTCTTGTCGACGGTGATCGAGGAGGCGGCGTCGGAGGAGCCGAAGAAGAAGGCCTTCCACGACTCGCTGCCGGCCTGGGCCGCCGCGGCGTAGAAGGAGTTGCCCCAGCCGGAGGCGCTGAGGTCCCACAGGTAGAGCGCAGCGGTGGCCAACAAGAGCGCCACCGTCGCGGGGCGGGCCCAACGCGGCCGCGCCTCGGGAGTCGGCTCCGGCGGGACCGCCACGGGGTCGGGCGCGGAGGCGGGCACGAGGGAAGGCGGCGTGGTCGCTGTGGTCATGCGCCCACGGTCGGGTCCCGAGGTGGGTCCGCACCCTGCCGCGGCTGTGGCCGTGCTGTGAAGGGTGATCCGGTCGTGACGGCGGCCACATGGTGGAAGGGGTTGCCGCGGCGGTCGGCAGAGGGCACTGTTGACCCAACCATGACAGTGACACTGTCATGGTCAGGAGCAGGGTCGGCCGAGGTCAGGGGAACGCGTGAGCCAGCTGGAGACCTTCGACGTCGGTACGCCGACCACGTCCGCCGGCGCGGCCCTGGTCGTCCAACGCCTCCGGGACACGTTCGCCTCGGGACGCACCCGGTCCGTCGAGTGGCGGCTGGAGCAGCTCGACGCACTGAACCGGATGCTCGTCGACGCCGAGGCCGAGCTCATCGAGGCGCTGGCCCAGGACCTGGGCCGCCCCGCGATGGAGGCGTTCGCGGCGGACCTGCGCGGCAGCGGTCGCGAGATCGACGACCTGCGACGGCACCTGCGCTCGTGGATGAAGCCGGAGCGCTCGAAGGTCCCGTGGATCTTCCGGCCGGCGCGGGCGACGGTGGAGCGCGAGCCGCTGGGCGCGGTGCTGATCATCGCCCCGTGGAACTTCCCGGTCTACCTGATGCTGACCCCGCTCGCCGCCGCCCTCGCGGCCGGCAACACCGTGTGCTGCAAGCCCTCCGAGGTCGCCCCCGCCACGTCGGCGGCGCTCGCGAAGTGGATCCCGCGCTACCTCGACCCGGCGGCCGTCACGGTCGTCGAGGGAGGCGTCCCGGAGACCACGGCCCTGCTGGAGCAGCGCTGGGACCACATCCTCTACACCGGCAACGGCACCGTCGGCCGCATCGTCGCCGAGGCCGCCGCGAAGCACCTGACGCCGGTCACCCTCGAGCTCGGCGGGAAGAGCCCGGTCATCGTCGACGCGGACGCCAACGTGAAGCTCGCCGCGAGCCGCGTCGCCTACGCCAAGTGGCTCAACGCCGGGCAGACGTGCATCGCCGTCGACCACGTGCTACGTGCACCGCGACGTCGAGGACGAGTTCGTCTCGGCGGTGCAGGCCGAGATCAAGCGCCGCTACGGGAGCGACCCGCGCACCAGCGCCGACTTCGGCCGCGTCGTCAACAGCGGCCACACGCAGCGGATCAAGAACATGCTCGACGCGGGCGGCTACCAGCTCGTCTGCGGTGGGCAGGTCGACGTCGAGCAGCGGTACGTCGCGCCGACCGTGCTCCGGTCCGTCGAGCCCGACGCCGGCGTCATGCAGGACGAGATCTTCGGGCCCGTCCTCCCGGTCATCGGCTTCGACGAGATCGACGAGCCGATCGCCGCGATCAACGCCGGCGACAAGCCGCTGGCGCTCTACGTCTTCACCGACAGCGACAAGACCGCCGAGCGGGTCAAGGCGGAGACGTCCTCGGGCGGTCTCTGCATCAACGACGTGATCATCCACATCGCGGTGAACTCGCTGCCCGTTCGGCGGCGTCGGGCAGAGCGGCTACGGCGCGTACCACGGCAAGTGGGGCTTCGACACGTTCAGCCACGCGAAGGCGGTGCTCAAGCGGCCGACGCGGTACCTGGACCTGCCGGCGCTGCGACCGCCGTACAAGCCCTGGAAGATGAAGCTGACGCGGAGGTTCTTCTGACGTGCGCCGCCCGACCATCGCCTCCTACCCCGGCGACTCCCTGATCGAGGGGGCGGTCTCGCGCGTGCACGGCAAGACCTCGGCGCTCGCGGACCCGCCGCCGGGGTCGGGACTGAAGCCGGTCATGGGCGAGCAGGGCCTGCCCGGCATCGGCAAGACGCTGTCGTTCATGCGCCGGGGTCCCGCGCATGACGCTCGAGCACTACGAGAAGTTCGGTGCGGTGTCGTGGTCGTCGATCCTCGGGATGAAGATCGTCACCGTGGTCGGCCCGGAGGCCTGCCAGACCGTGCTGGTCAACAAGGACAAGAAGTTCTCGCAGAACGGCTGGGAGTGGTTCATCGGCCCGTTCTTCAAGCGGGGCTTGATGTTGCTCGACGGCGACGAGCACCACTACCACCGCCGGATCATGCAGGAGGCGTTCACGCGGCCACGGCTCGAGAGCTACGTCGACCAGCTGACCGCGATCATCGACGAGACCGTGCCGCAGTGGCCGTCCGACGAGGAGTTCCTCCTCTACCCGGCGCTGAAGGACCTCACCCTCGAGGTCGCCACGGCGGTCTTCATGGGCGCGGCCCGCGACGCCGAGGACGAGGAGACGCGGACGAAGGTCGCGACCGCGTTCGTCGACTGCGTGCGCGCGGGCTGGCGATGGTGCGCTTCCCGGTGCCGGGGCTGCGCTGGCACCGCGGGCTGCAGGGCCGCAAGGTGCTCGAGGAGTACTTCCGCACCCGCATCCCCGCCAAGCGCGCCAGCAACGACCAGGACCTGTTCGCGGCGCTGTGCCACATCGAGACCGACGACGGACACTCGTTCACCGACGAGGACATCGTCAGCCACATGATCTTCCTGGTCATGGCCGCGCACGACACCTCGACCATCACCACGACGGCGGTCTGCTACTTCCTGGCCCGGCACCCCGAGTGGCAGGAGCGCTGCCGCCAGGAGTCGCTGGCGTACGGCGACGGGCCGATCGACCTGCCCGGCACCGAGAAGCTCGAGTCGCTCGACCTGGTGTTCCAGGAGGCGATGCGGCTGGTGACGCCCGGTCCCCGGCATGGCGCGGCGGGCCATGGAGGACACCGAGATCTGCGGCCACTACGTGCCCGGCCGGGACGATGGTGTCCGTCGGCTCCTGGGCCTCCCACCTGCTGCCGTCGCTGTGGGCCGCGGCCGACGACTTCGACCCCTCGCGGTTCGACGAGCCGCGGCGCGAGGACAAGCAGCACCGCTACGCCGGGATGCCCTTCGGCGGCGGCGTGCACAAGTGCATCGGCATGCACTTCGGCCGCGCCGAGGTGAAGGCCCTCGTGCACCGGATCCTGCTCAACCACCGCATCGAGATCCCCGACGACTACGAGGTCCGCTGGGACATGACCTCCCTCCCCACCCCCGCCGACGGCCTCCCCGTCATCCTCCGCCCCCTCGCACCCGCCCAGGAAGGCACCCCATGACATCCCTCAACGGCAAGGTCGTCGCCATCACCGGCGGTGGCCGCGGCATCGGCGCCGCGACAGCCACCGCGCCTGGCCGACGCCGGCGCCCGCGTCGCGATCGGCGACCTCGACCTCGACGTCGCCGAGGCCACCGCCGCCCGCATCGGCCGCGGCACCGTCGCCGTCGCGCCTCGACGTCACCGACCCCAAGAGCTTCGCGTCGTTCCTCGACGAGGTGGAGGAGAAGGTCGGGCCGCTCGACGTCCTGGTCAACAACGCCGGCGTCATGCCGCTGGCCGCGCTGCTCGACGAGGACGACGCGGTCACCAGCAAGATCCTCGACCTCAACGTGCGCGCCCTGATCACCTCGGCCCGCGAGGCTGCCCGCCGCATGGTCGCCCCGCGGCTCCGGGCACATCGTCAACATCGCCTCGACGGCGGGCAAGGCCGGCATCCCCGGCGGCTCGACGTACTGCGCCTCCAAGGCCGCGGTCATCGCCTTCAGCGAAGCGATCGAGCAGGAGCTGGCACCGCACGGCGTGAGCGTCTCGATCGGCCGGCCGTTCTGCTTCGCGCCGGGCGACCTCGCGCCGGACGGCGTCGTCGACGGCCGACGCGCCGCTGGAGGAGCGCCCCGCGCCGCTCGTCGAGCTGCCGGTCGGCGCGACGATCGACCGGCTCGTCGGCGCGCTGGACCTCGGCCGCGCGCTGGCCGGCGAGCGCGCCTTCGAGGCCGGGCTGCTTGGCGCGCGCGCACCGCGGCGTGCTCTACGTCGACGAGGTCAACCTGCTGCCCGACCATCTCGTCGACGTCCTGCTCGACGCCGCCGCGATGGGCGTCTGCCACGTCGAGCGCGACGCGGTCTCGGTGCGCCACGACGCGCGCTTCCTGCTCGTCGGCACGATGAACGCCGAGGAGGGCGAGCTGCGCCCGCAGCTGCTCGACCGCTTCGGGCTCGGCGTCGAGGTGGCGGCGCCGGTGCAGCCGTCCGAGCGCGCGGAGATCGTGCGCCGGCGGCTGGCCTACGAGGCCGACCCGGTCGCCTTCGCCGTGCGCTTCGCCGACGACGACGCGGACGTCGCGGCCTCGATCGTGGCGGCGCGCGAGCGGCTGCCGTCCGTCCGCCTGCCCGAGCGCGAGCTCGACCGCATCGTGCGCGCCTGCGCGGAGATCGGCGTCGACGGCATGCGCGGCGACGTCGTGACCGCGCGCACGGCGCGCGTGCTGGCCGCGCTCGACGGCGTCGACGCGGTCGACGCCGAGCACGTGCGCCGCGCCGCGCACCTCGCGCTCGTGCACCGCCGCCGGCGCGACCCGCTCGGCGGCGGCGCGGCGGACCCGGGCGACATCGACCGTGCGCTGGCAGGGCGAGGACGACGGCCGCCGCGCCGGACGAGCCGCCGCCCGCCGCCGCGCGGTGGCGGCGCGCCGCCTCCGCCGCCGAGGGCGCGGCGCGACGGCGGCGCCGCCGCGCCCGCCGCGACGGACCGAGCCGCGGCCCGAGGCCCCCGACCTCGCCGCGCCCGCCCCGCGCGACCGGCTCGACGCGCCGCGCCGCAGGCGCCTCGCACCTCGCGCCGCTGCTGCAGCGCGGCCGCGCCGCCGCAGGGCCGCAGCGCGCGCGCCCACGGGGCCGCCGCGCGCCGATCGACAGCCGCCGCGGCCGGCCGCCCGGCGACGACGACCTCGCGCTCGTCGCCACCCTGCGCGAGCGCCTCGCCACCGGCGACGCCGCCGCCCGCCGCATCAACGTCCGCGCCGGCCGCGAGGGCGCGCTGCTGTGCCTCGTCGTCGACGCGAGCGGCTCGATGGCCGCGCGGCGCCGCATGGCGCGCGTCAAGGGCGCGCTGCTCGGCCTGCTGCGCGACGCCTACGCGCGCCGCGACCGCGTCGCGATCGTCGCCTTCCGCGACGCCCGCGCGCACGTCGTCCACCTGCCGGGCGCGCCGCTCGAGCACGCCGCCGCCGCGGTGCTCGCGCTGCGCACGGGCGGGCGCACGCCGCTCGCCGCCGGCCTCGACGCCGCCACCGAGCTCATCCGCCGCGACCGCGCCCGCGACCCGAACGCCCGCGCGATCGCCGTCGTCCTCACCGACGGGCGCGCGCCCGAGGCGGGCGGCGCCGCGGCGCGGCTGGGGCGCACGGCGGACGCCGTCCACGTCGTCGACACCGAGGAGGGGCCGGTCCGGCTCGGCCTCGCGCGCTCGCTCGCGACCGCCGCGGGCGGCAGCGTCATCGCGCTGCCCGCGCGCGCCCACCGCCCGACGCCGAGAAGGAGAGCCGCATGACCGAGAGCGACCCGCTCGCCAAGCACGGCGGCGACGACGTCGACGTCCCGCACCGCCCCGGCGACATCGGCAGCGCCGAGCCCAAGCGCCGCAAGCGCCGCGACCGGCCGCTGCTCATCGTCATCACCGGCCACGGCAAGGGCAAGTCGACCGTCGGCCTTCGGGATGCTCATGCGCTCCTGGGCGCGCGGCTACACGTGCGGCGTCTTTCAGTTCGTGAAGTCCGGCAAGTGGAAGGTCGGCGAGGCGAAGGCCGCCGCCGCGCTGGGCGGGATCGACTGGGAGAAGATGGGCGACGGCTGGTCGTGGCTGTCGAAGGACCTCGACGAGTCGGCCGACCTCGCGCGCGCCGGCTGGGCGGAGGTCAAGCGGCTCATCGCCGAGCAGCGCTACGAGTTCCTCATCCTCGACGAGATCACCTATCCGCTGAAGTGGGGCTGGATCGACGTCGAGGAGTTCGTCGCCACGCTGCGCGACCGGCCGGGCTTTCAGCACATCGTCGTCACCGGCCGCGACGCGCCGGCCGAGCTCATCGCGGTCGCCGACCTCGTGTCCGAGGTGACGAAGGTCAAGCACCCGATGGACGAGGGCATCCGCGCCCAGCAGGGGATCGAGTGGTGATGGACCTCCCGCGGATCGTCGTCGCGGGGACGAGCTCGGGCGCGGGCAAGACGTCGGTCGCCTGCGGGCTGATCATGGCGCTGCGCGCGCGCGGCCTCGTCGTGCAGGGCTTCAAGGTCGGGCCGGACTACATCGACCCGAGCTACCACGCGCTGGCCAGCGGCCGGCCCGGGCGCAACCTCGACGCGTTCCTGTCCGGGCCGGAGCTCATCGCGCCGCTCGCGCGCCACGGGGCGGCGGGCGCGGACATCGCGGTCATCGAGGGCGTCATGGGGCTGTTCGACGGGGCGTCCGGGCGCGGCGAGCTCGCCTCGACCGCGCACGTCGCCAAGCTGCTCGACGCGCCGGTGCTGCTCGTCATCGACGCCGCCTCGATGGCGCGCAGCGCCGCCGCGATCGTGCACGGCTACATGACGTTCGACCCCGACGTCGATGATCGCCGGCGTGATCGTCAACAAGGTCGGCTCGGAGAACCACGTCGAGCTGCTGCGCGAGGCGATCGAGCCGCTCGGCGTGCCGGTCGTCGGCGCGCTGCGCCGCGACGACCGCGTGGCGGCGCCCGAGCGCCACCTCGGGCTCGTGCCCGCCGGCGAGCGCGAGGCGCGCACGCGGGCGTCGATCGAGGCGCTCGGCGACGGCGGTGCTCGCGCACGTCGACCTCGACGCCGTGCTCGCGCTCGCGCGCAGCGCGCCGCCGCTGACCGGGCCCACGTGGTCGCCCGATCCGCGCGACGACACCTTCCTGCTCGAGCCTGAGCAGCCCCCGCTATCAGCGGTGATAGCCGGTGCTGCTCATCCCGAAAAAGACACCCCACCGCGCGGGCCGGACGCCCCCTCCACCGCGACGATCGCGATCGCCCGCGGCTCGGCGTTCTCGTTTCACTACGCGGAGAACCTCGAGCTGCTCGAGGCCGCCGGCGCGACGCTCGCGCCCTTCGACCCGACCCGCGACACCGCCCTGCCCGAGGGTGCCGGCGCGCTCATCCTCGCCGGCGGCTTCCCCGAGATCTTCGGCGCCGAGCTGTCGGCCAACGCGCCGCTGCGCGAGCAGGTCGCCGCGTTCGCCCGCGCCGGCCGGCCCGTGCTCGCCGAGTGCGGCGGCCTGCTCTACCTCTGCGAGACGCTCGACGACCTGCCGATGTGCGGCGTGCTGCCGGCCCACGGGCGGATGGCGGGCCGCCTGTCGATCGGCTACCGCGAGGCGGTCGCGCAGACCGACTCGACGCTGTGGCAGGCCGGCGAGGCGGTGCGCGGGCACGAGTTTCACTACTCCGCCGTCGACGGGCGACGGCACGCGCGGCCTGGGAGCTGACCGCGCGCGGGACGACCCGGGCCGAGGGCTACGTCGCCGGCGGCGTGCACGCGTCGTACATGCACGTCCACTGGGCCGCCTTCCCGCACGTCGCGCGCCGGCTCGTCGCGGCGGCGGCGCGGGAGCCGACGTGGGCCTGACGCTCGTCCTCGGCGGCACGCGGTCGGGCAAGAGCGCCCACGCCGAGGGCCTGGCGCGGGCGAGCGGGCTGCCGGTCCGCTACCTCGCCACCGCCGACCCCGACGACGGCTCGATGGCCGCGCGGATCGCCGCCCACGTCCTGCGCCGCCCGCCGGAGTGGGAGACGATCGACGTCGGCGACGACCTCGCGGGCGCGCTGCGCAAGGACCACTGCGTCCTGCTCGACGGCCTCGGCACGTGGATCGCGGGCGTCATGTTCCGCGGCGGCGACGTCCGCGCGCGGGTCGCCGGGTTCGTGCAGGCGATCGCGGCGACGCGCTCGACGGTGATCGTCGTCGCCGAGCAGGCGGGCGCCGGGCTGCTGCCGCCCGACCCGCTCTCGCGCGACTGGCTGGACCTGCTCGGCGAGGCGACGCAGGCGCTCAGCGCCGTCGCCGAGCGCGCGCTCGTCGTCGTCGCCGGGCGCGCGATCGAGCTGCCGCCGGTCACAGCCGCCGGCGCACCCCACGACGACGACGCGGCCCTGCGCCACCACGGCGACACGCTCGTGCGCCCCGGCGACGCCGACCACGCGGTCAACGTCCTCGCCGGCGGCCCGCCGCCCTGGCTGCGCGAGGCGCTCGCGCGCGCGCTCGAGGAGGACGTCGCCGCCTACCCGCGCGAGACCGAGGCCGTCGCCGCGCTCGCCGCGCTGCACGGCCGCGCAGCCCGAGGAGATCGTGCCGGCCAACGGCGCGGCGCAGGCGCTGTGGCTGCTGCCCGCCGCGCTGCGCCCGCGCCTGGCCGCCTGCGTGCACCCCGGCTTCACCGAGACCGAGGCGGCGCTGCGCGCCCACGGCATCCCGACGACCCGCGTCCTGCGCGACCCGGAGGACGGCTTCGCGCTGCGCCCGCGGGCGGTGCCCGAGGCGGCCGACCTCGTCGTCATCGGCAACCCCGCCTCGCCGAGCGGCACGCTCGATCCCGCCGCCACGATCCTCCAGCTGCGCCGGCCCGGCCGCACGATCGTCGTCGACGAGGCGTTCATGGACATGGTCCCCGGCGAGCCCGCCTCGCTCGTGCGCGAGCCGCTGCCCGACGTCATCGTCGTGCGCTCGCTGACGAAGGCGCTGGCGATCCCCGGCCTGCGCGCGGGCTACGCCGTCGCGCCCAAGCCGCTGGCCGACCGGCTGCGCGCGGTGCGCCCGCCGTGGTCGTGCAACGCGCTCGCGCTCGCCGCGCTGCGCGCGATGGCCGAGCGCCCCGCCGCGCTCGCCGAGGGCGCCGTGCGCGCGCAGAACGAGCGCGTCGATCTCGAGCAGCGCCTGCGCGCGGTCGCCGGGCTGCGGCTCTGGCCGGCGGCGGCGAACTACGTCCTCGTGCGCGTGCCGCCCGGCGACGGCGCGGGCGTCGCCGCGCACCTGCGCGAGGCGGGCATCGCGGTGCGGCCCGGCCGGCTCGTTCCCCGGCCTGACCGCCGACGACCTGCGCATCACCGCCCGCGAGCCGCGGGCCAACGCGCGCCTCGCCGACGTGCTGGCCGAGGCGGTGCGCCCGTGATCACCGTCGTCGGCATCGGCGCCGACGGCTGGGCGAGCCTGACCGCGGAGGGGCGCGAGGCGGTGCTGGCCGCCGACCTGCTGCTCGGCGGCGAGCGCCAGCTCGCCTTCGTCCCCGACGACGTGCCGGGCGAGCGGCGCGCCTGGCCCAGGCAGCTCACGACGCTCGTCGACGAGCTGCCCGAGCTCGTCGCGGCCGGGCGCACGGTCGACCGTGCTGGCCAGCGGCGACCCGCTGCTGCACGGCGTCGGCGCGACGATCCTGCGCCGCATCGGCGAGCGGGTGGAGGTCCGGGTCATCCCGGCGATCTCGTCGTTCGCGCTGGCCTGCGCGCGGCTGAACTGGCCGCGCGGCGACGTCGAGCTCGTGTCGGCCACGAGCCGCATCCCGGAGACGGTGGCGGTCGCGCTGCAGCCCGGGCGGCGGATCGTCGTGCTCGGCTTCGGCCCGCGGACCGCGGCGGAGATCGCCCGCGTCGTGCGCGAGCGCGGCTTCGGCGCCAGCCGGCTCGTCGTGCTCGAGGAGCTCGGCGCCGCCGACGAGCGCATCGAGGAGTCGACCGCCGACGCCTGGCCGCCGGACCGCGACGCGGCGGCGCTGCACCTCGTCGCGCTCGAGGTCCGCGGCGACGGGCCGCTGCTGGGCCGCGCGCCGGGCCTGCCCGACGACGCCTACGAGCACGACGGCCAGATCACCAAGCGCGACGTGCGCGCGATCACGCTCGCGGCGCTCGTGCCGGTGCCCGGCCAGCTGTTGTGGGACGTGGGCGCCGGCAGCGGCTCGGTGGCGATCGAGTGGCTGCGCGCGGCGCCCGGGTCGCGGGCGGTGGCGATCGAGCGCGACGCGGCCCGCGCCGAGCGGATCGCCCGCAACGCGCTGACGCTCGGCGTGCCAACGTTGCGGGTCGTGCAGGGCGAGGCGCCGGATGTCTTCGACGAGTTAGGCGCTGAGCATCCCGACGCGATCTTCCTCGGCGGCGGGCTGAGCGGCAGCGGCCTGCTCACGCGCTGTCTGCGGGCACCTCGCGGCCGGGCGGGCGGCTCGTCGCGAACGTCGTCACGATCGAGGGCGAGACGGATCCTCGCCGACGCGCACGCCGAGCACGGCGGGCGGCTCACGCGGATCGCCGTCTCCCACGCCGAGCCGCTCGGCGCGTTCACCGGCTGGCGCCCCGCCAGGACGATCACGCAGTACGAGCTGCGGGTCCCGTGACCGTCCACTTCATCGGCGCCGGCCCGGGCGCCGCCGACCTCATCACGCTGCGCGCGCAGACGCTCATCGCCGCCTCGCCGGTCGTGCTCTACGCCGGCGCGCTCGTGCCCGACGAGGTGCTCGCCCACGCCCCGGCCGGACGCGACGCTCATCGACACCCAGCACCTCGACCTCGACGCGATCGTGGCCGAGTACGTGGCGGCGCACGAGCGCGGCGAGGACGTCGCCCGCCTGCACTCCGGCGACATCTCGATCTGGAGCGCCGCCGCCGAGCAGATGCGCCGCCTCGACGCGCTCTCGATCCCCTACGACATCACCCCCGGCGTGCCCGCGTTCGCCGCCGCCGCCGCCGCGCTCGGCCGCGAGCTGACCCTGCCCGGCGTCGCCCAGACGGTGATCCTCACCAGGCACGCCCGCCGCGCGACGCCGATGCCGCCCGGCGAGGAGCTCGACGCGCTCGCCGCCCACGGCGCGACGCTCGTCCTGCACCTCGCCGTCCAGGCGATCGACGAGCTCGCGCCCCGGCTCGCCGTCCACTACGGCGACGACGGCCCGGTCGCCGTCGTCGCCCGCGCCTCGCACCCCGACGAGGTCGTCCTGCGCGGCACGCTCGCCACGATCGCCGACCAGGTGCGGGCGGCGCGGCGTCAAGCGCACGGCGGTCATCGTCGTCGGCCCGGCGCTCGGCGAGCCCGGCTTCTGCGACAGCCACCTGTACTCCGCCGCCCGCGAGCGCACGCCGTAGCGCGCGATGGGGCGACAGTGCACGGGCGTGAGTACGCCGACTTGACGCAGTCCGGTGCCAAGCCGCCTGCGCACGCTCGACGACCTCGGCGACCTCACCGGCGCCCGCGTCCTGCTGCGCGCCGAGTTCAACGTGCCGATGAGCGCCGTCGGCGAGGTCGCCGACGACACCCGCCTGCGCCTCACGCTGCCGACGATCGCCGAGCTGCGCGAGCGCGGCGCGCGGGTGCTGCTCGTCGCCCACCTCGGCCGGCCGCGCGAACGTGAGCCGTCGCTGTCGCTGCGGCCGGTGGCCACACGCCTCGCCCACTTGCTCGGCGAGGACGTCGCGTTCGCGCCCGACCTCGAGCACGTCCCGGACGGCGACGTCGTGATGCTCGAGAACATCCGCTACGAGGCCGGGGAGACCGACAACGATCCGGCGCTGGCCGCGCGGCTCGGCGCGCTCGCCGACGTCTATGTCAACGATGCCTTCGGCAGCGCGCATCGCGCCAACGCCTCGACGGTGGGGGTCGCCGACCACGTCGCGCGCTCGGCGGCCGGGCGGCTGTTCGAGCGCGAGATCACGATGCTGGAGTCGGTCCTGCGATCCCCGGCGCGGCCGCTCGTGGGCGTGCTCGGAGGGGCGAAGGTGACCGACAAGATCGGCGTCATCGAGCGCCTGCTCGAGCTCGCCGACACGCTGCTGATCGGTGGCGGGATGAGCTATCCGTTTCTCGCCGCGCAGGGCCATGGCGTGGGCGACTCGCTGTGCGACGCCGACAGCGTGGCGATCGCGCGGCGCCTGCTCGAGGACACCGGTGGCCGCCTGCGCCTGCCCGTCGACCTCGTCGTCGCCGATCACTTCGCGGTCGACGCGCAGACGCGCGTGGTCGACGCCGACGGCATCGAGGCGGGCTGGGGGGGAATGGACATCGGGCCGCGGACGCGCGAGGCCTACGCCGACGTCATCGAGCGCGCCGGAACGGTGTTCTGGAACGGCCCCGTCGGGGCGTACGAGCTCGAGCCGTTCGCGGCCGGCACCCGCGCGATCGCCGAGGCGATGGGGCGCAGCGACGCGACGACGGTCGTCGGCGGCGGCGATCTCGTCGGCGCGCTGCAGCGCTTCGGCCTCGCCGACCGCGTGACGCACATCTGCACGGGCGGCGGCGCCAGCCTCGAGTTCATCGAGGGTCGCGTGCTGCCGGCGTACGCGGCGCTCGCCGACTGACCGCCGAGCGCCGGGCTCAGGCGAAGTTCACGCCCTGGGCGAGCGGCAGCTCGTCGGAGTAGTTGACGGTGTTCGTGGCGCGGCGCATGTACGCCCGCCAGGCGTCCGAGCCCGACTCGCGACCGCCGCCGGTCGTCTTCTCGCCGCCGAACGCGCCGCCGATCTCGGCGCCGGAGGTGCCGATGTTGACGTTGACGATGCCGCAGTCCGAGCCGTCGGCGGCGATGAAGCGCTCCGCCTCGCGCTGGTCGCGCGTGAAGATGCTCGACGACAGGCCCTGCGGCACGTCGTTGTGCAGCGCGACCGCCTCGGCGAAGTCGCGGTAGGTCATGACGTAGAGGATCGGCGCGAACGTCTCGGTCGCGGACGATGTCGGTCTGCGCGGGCATCCGCACGATGGCCGGCTCGACGTAGTGCGCGGCGGCGTGGTCGGGGGTCTCGCGCCGGCCGCCGCCGACGACGAGCGCGCCGCCGTCGGCGACGCGCCCGGTCCAGCGCGGCGCGCATCGCCGCGTAGGCGCCCTCGTTGATGAGCGGGCCGACGAGCGTGCCGTCGGCGAGCGGGTCGCCGATCGGCAGGCCGGCGAAGATGCCGGCCAGCCGCGCCACGAGCGCGTCGGCGACGTCCTCGTGGACGATGAGGCGGCGCATCGTCGTGCAGCGCTGACCGGCGGTGCCGGCGGCCGAGAACGTGATCCCCCGCGCGGCGAGCTCGAGGTCGGCCGACGGCGCGACGACCGCGGCGTTGTTGCCGCCGAGCTCCAGCAGGACCTTGCCGAAGCGCGCGGCGACGCGCGGGGCGACCGCGGCCCCCATCCGCTCCGAGCCGGTGGCGCTGACGAGCGCGACGTCGGGGCTGTCGACGAGCGTCTGGCCCGCCTGCGCGTCGGCCACGACGAGCACGTTGAGGTTCGCGGGCGCGCCGCAGTCGGCGGCGGCGCGGTCGAGCAGGGCGCTGCACGCGGCGGCGGTGAGCGCGGTCATCGGCGAGGGCTTCCAGACCACGGTGTCGCCGCACACGAGCGCGATCGCGGCGTTCCACGACCAGACGGCCGCCGGGAAGTTGAAGGCCGAGATGACGCCGACGACGCCGAGCGGATGCCACGTCTCCATGAGCCGGTGCCCGGGCCGCTCGGAGGGCATCGTCCGCCCGTCGAGCTGGCGCGAGAGGCCGACGGCGAAGTCGCAGATGTCGATCATCTCCTGGACCTCGCCGAGCGCCTCGGACGGGATCTTGCCGGCCTCGATCGTGATGAGGTCGGCGATCGCCGCCTTGTGCTCGGCGAGCAGGACGCCGAGGCGCTTGACCACCGCGCCGCGCACCGGCGCGGGCACGGTGCGCCAGGTCGCGAACGCGTCGCTTGGCGGCGGCGATCGCCGCGGCGACCTCGGCGGGCCCGGCGGCGGGGATGTCGAAGAGCGCCTCGCCGGTGATCGGCGAGCGGGCCGCCAGGCGGCGCGGCGACGGCGCCGGCGGCAGCTCGACGCCGCAGGCCTCGAGCGCGGCGCGGGCGCGGGTGCGCAGCTCGTCGGTGCTCGTCACGGTGAGCGCGGCGGTGGTCTCTGACGTGGACATCGGGGTCAGCTCCTGGAGAGATCGGCGTGGGGGCGCAGCGCGCGGCGGACGGCGTCGAGCGAGCGCTCGCGCTGGGCGGCGTACAGCGAGATCGGGTCGGCCAGCTCGCGGCCGAGCGCGCCGGCCAGCCAGTCGGCGTCGAGGTCCGCGCCCGCTTCGGCGCTGTCGTCGCGAGCCGCCGTCGGTGAGGTTCGACTGGAAGATGCCGGCCGCCGAACGGGGCAGGAAGTCCTCGTAGACGATCGGGTGGGCGGTGACCCAGCCGCCGTCGAGCAGGCCGGCGACGTCGGCCGGCGGGCGGCGTGCCGTCCGGGCGGCGATCGGCGACGAGCTCGTACTAAAGAAGGCGAGGCCGGCGGCGGCGAGCGCGCGCTCGGTGACCGGCAGGCGCTCGCTCCAGCGCCGGCCGTCGGCCGACTCGGCGGTCAGCTCGTCGTACAGGGCGCGCCCCGCCGCGGTCAGCGCGATGCCGCGCGCCTCGACCTCGCCGAAGCGGACCCGCAGCGCGCACTCGTGCACGGACCCGTCGGCGCGCCGGAACGCGCGCGGCTCGGCGAGCGCGCGGAAGGACGTCTGGCGCAGCAGGACGTCCGGGCCGTCCCAGCGCGGCGGGCCCTGGATGGCGTCGATCATCGCGATGCCGCGCGCCTGCATGCGCGCGTAGAGCTCGTCGATGTCGAGGACGCGCGGCGTGAGGTGGTTGATGTGCGTCGACGCCACGCCGCCGATGTCCGCCGCGACGGCGGAGATGCGCTCCAGCTCGCGGTACCAGCCCTCGTCGATCGGCTCGCGCGAGAGCTCGAAGGATTGCGTGGCCAGCGCGACGAAGCGGTCGGCCTCGGCGGCGGGCAGGCCGTGCCGGCCTCGGCGCGGTCGGCGAGCGCGAGCAGCTCGGGCGAGAACAGCACGCGCCCGCCCAGGAACCGCTCGAGGCGGCGCTGCAGCTCGGCGGTGAAGAAGCGCCGGTCGGACACCGCGAGCAGCGAGGTGAAGACCCGGAACGGGTTGCGCGCGAGCTCGTCGGCGTCGACCGGCCGGAACGCCGTCGAGACGACCGGCACCGGGCTCGGCGCCGCGTCGCGCAGGTCGTAGAAGCCGACCGGGAGCATGCCCATGGCGCCGAAGATCCGCGCGACCTGGGCCAGCTCATGCGGCGTGCCCAGCCGGATCGCGCCGTGGCGCTCGGCGGTGACGCGGTCCAGCGAGCCGAGCCGCTCGGCGTCGGCGCCCCGGCTCGCCACCACGGCCTCGTTGACCTCGCGCGAGACGTCGACGAGCGTCGTGTAGGCGGGCACCTCGCGCCCGTACATGTCGGAGAGCGCGCGGGCGAACCGCGCTCGCAATTGCCATGGCTCGATGAAGGACACGGCCGCTACGGCGTCTCCAGTCGGTGGGGGTCATCCAGCGTAGCGGCGAGCCGGCGATCGCCTCCAGCACGAGCATGAGCGCGAGCCCGAGCACGGCGGCCCCGAGGATGTACCACGGCCACGGGCCGAACAGGTCCAGGAGCGAGCCGCCGGCCGGCTTGCGGCGCAGGAACATGTAGTTGCCGCCGGTCATCAGGCATCCGATCGCCGCGAGCGCCGCGAAGGCGATCGTGACCGCGTACACGCGCCACACCGCCCCGCGGCGCGGCAGGCGGCGCATCCCGAACACGAGCAGGCAGGCGGCGGCGATCGCGCCCGCGTGCACGACGAAGTACGTGAAGTACAGGACGTCGGGGAACGTGTCGCCGAGGTCCGGCGTCAGGAGCGGCCTGCAGCGAGGCGCTCAGCGCCCAGAAGTAGACGAGCTCGGTCAGCAGGCCGGCGCGCGGCTTGACACAGCGCCGCGATCGCCACGAGCGTGACGGCGTCGGAGAGCTGCAGCGGGAGGTTGACGCGCACCGTCCACGTGCCGCGCGCGAGATAGGCGGCGTGCTCGACGACGAAGCCCGCGAGGATGAGGATCGCCAGCCCACGCGCGAGCCTCGCTCGCCGCCCGATCGTCCGCTCGGCGCGCGGTGACGACGAGCAGCAGCGCAGCGATCGCCGTGGCCGCGATCGCCACGACGTGCTCCGGCGAGAAGAGCGCCATGGCGAGCGATCGTTGCACGCGACCGGTCGGTCGCTTCGCGCGCGCCGGGCGGGCCGCACCGTGACGCTCGAGCCGGTCGACACCTGTCAGCGCCGGCGAGTGCGAGCGGGGGGCAGGCGAGCTATTCGGACATGGCCGCGAGTATCGCCTCGCCGCTCCGCGCGCACCGTCGGTGTCCCGGGTTGCCCGCGGCGCGCGCCCGGTGAGATGATCGCGCGATGGCCGCGGAGACGGCGGAGGAGTGGCTGCGCGACGGACATGCGGCGCTGGCGGCCGCCGATTGGGCGCGTGCCAGTGACTGCTTCGAGCGGGCGTCGCGACTGACCGACAGCGCCGCGGCGCTCGACGGGCTCAGCCAGGCGCTGCACTTCCAGGGCGAGTACGCGCGATCGATCGCGTGCAAGGAGCGCGCGTTCGCGGAGTACCGGCGCTTGGGCAAGCATGCGGAGGCGGCCGACCTCGCGCGCTGGCTGGCGTTCCTGCACGCCTGCGTGCACGGCAACCTCGCCGTCGCCAGCGGCTGGATGGGACGTGCCGAGAGCCTGCTCGAGGGTCAGGAGGAGAGCGTGGCGCATGGCTGGGTCACGCTCGACCGCGCGCCGTTCACGGGCGACCCTGCCGAGCGCGAGCGTCTCGCGACGGCGGCGATCGCGATCGCCCGGCGCTTCGGCGACACCGACCTCGAGTTCGACGCACTCGCCGTGCTGGGCGAGTCCCATGTGGCCTCCGGGCGCGTCGTCGAGGGGATGCGGCTGCTCGATCAGGCGATGACCGCCGTCTGCGGCGGCGAGGTGGCAAGCCACGGCTCGGTCGGGATGATCTGCTGCCGGCTGCTCAGCGCCTGCGAGCACACCGCAGACGTCAGGCGCGCCGAGGAATGGATGGCGACAGTCCAGCAGATGGCCGCCTGGAGCAGCTTCGTGTCTCCGACCTGCCGCTGCCACTACGGCGGGATCCTGATCGCGATCGGGCGCTGGCCGGAGGCCGAGGCCGAGCTGCTCGTCGCGATCCGCGACTTCGAGGCCAGCTATCGGGCCGAGCGCCTGTTCGCGCTCGTCCGCCTCGCGGACCTGCGCGTGCGCCAGGGACGCTACGAGGAGGCCGAGCGCCTGCTCGTAGACGGCGAATGGCATCCGACGGCCAGACGCGCGCTCGCGGGAGTCGCGTTCGCGCGCGGCGACCTCGCGCTCGCCGTGGAGCGTGCGCGGCTGTGTCTGGAGGGCGACGACGACAGCCCTGCGTGTGCGCCGGCGCTCGAGCTGCTCGCGGACATCGAGCTGCGTAGCGGCGATCGGCCCGCGGCGCACGCGACGGCCCAGAGGCTCGCCGCTCTCGCAGCAGCCTCCGGCGATGCACGTGCGGACGGCTTTGCGCGGCTCGCCGCCGGCCGCGTGCTGGCGGCGGGCGCGGATGACGGCGCGGCCGCCCAGTTGCAGGCCGCGTTGCAGCGCTTCGCGGGGCTCGACCTGCCGCTCGAGGCCGCCCGCGCGCAGCTCGAGCTCGCGCGCGCGCTCGCCGCCTCGCCCGATGCGGCGACCGCCGAGGCGCGCCTGGCGCTCGCGACGTTCGACCGCCTCGGCGCCAGGCCCTATGCCGACGAGGCGGCGGAACTGCTGCGCGGTCTGGGAGCGACGGGCCGCGCCCGGCCCAAGCACCACGGCGGCGCGTTGACCAAACGAGAGACCGAGGTGCTGTCGCTCCTGGCGGAGGGATGCTCCAACGTGCAGATCGCCGATCGCCTGTTCATCAGCCGGCGCACCGCCGAGCACCACGTCGCGAGCATCCTGTCCAAGCTCGATCTGCGCAGCCGCGCCGAGGCTGCCGCATACGCTGCCCGCGAGCCGCACAAAGACCCGTAGCCGGATAGGTAGTCGTACCGATGTTGCCCGCGGTCGCTGCGGACATCCTTCCTCGCACGCCGCCGACCGACGGCGCAACCCAAGCGAAGGGGAGCAGCAGCCATGAGCGCAGACGAACAGAACAAGGCGGCGGTGCGCAGGTGCTTCGCCAGCGCCGCGGACGGCAACTACGACGCGCTGCACGAGATCGTCAGCGAGGACTACGTCCTTCATCCCGACGACGTCACGGGCGTCGCCGGGCTCACCGAGATGGTCGAGGGGTACCGCAGCGCGATCGGCGACCTGCGCGTCAGGGTCGATCAGCAGTTCATCGAGGACGACTTCGTGGCGACGCGCTTCACCGTCCTCGGCACGCACACCGGCGAGCTGATGGGCGCCCCGCCGACCGGCAGGGCGCTCGCGTTCAGCGGCATCGCGATCAGCCGCTGCCACGACGGCCGGATCGTGGAGGAGTGGGAGCTCACCGATACGCTCGGCCTGCTGCGACAGGTCGGCGCGCTGCCGGCGATGGCGGGAGCCTGAACGATCCAGCCGGGCGGGCAGTGCCGGGGCGCGTGATCGCACTCCCGGGCACCGCCCGCACGAGCGCTGTATTCGGTAGCTCGACCCTGGAATCGTCCCAGCGCCGAACGGCGTGCGGGACACATTCGGGCCTGGCAGGGTCTTGCGCCGTCATGCGGTGTTGCCCGCTGCCAGGCGGATACTGCGAAACCCGAAGATCGTGGCGAGCAGATCGAAGTGCCGCTCCACGTGCAACACATCGGCGCCATGCTGCCGGGCGCACGCGCCGATCAGCAGATCCGGAGCGAAACGCGATGCCACAGCTCGCCGTAGTCGAGCAGCCCGGCGCCGGCTCCCACCCAGGCAGACTTGTGCCCGCTCGACCCCGATTCGCTGACGCTCGCGCCGCGCCTGATCCTCCAGCCCGTCACCGGCTTGACGGCGTGCCCGTCCGCGCCCGCTCGCGCAGCTCCAGGCGCCGCGACAGCCGCGACAGGGCGAGGTTCGTGATGATGAACAGCACCCCGATGAAGAGGAAGACCTGCAGGCGATCGGCGCCTGCACCCCGCCGAAGACGTTCAGGCCGAGCCCGACGACAGGGCGCGAGTTGAGCAGCGCACCGCCCTGAGCATGTCGTTGACGGCGCGTGCCGCGCCGTTCCCCGCCGTCCACGTGTCGATCGCCACGCCCGACCGGCGCAGGCCGGCACAGGAGATCACGCGCAGTACGCGGCGCGTCGAGCACGAGCCACGATCGCGCGGTCGACCATCACCTCGCCGGCAAACGGCGACGAGCATGGCGGTCTCCGACGACATCGCCGAGCAGCCGAGAACGACGGGGTGTGCGCTAATGCACACATAGTCGAGGTTCGATGCATCAGGCTCAGTAGGGCGCTGTCTTACCTTTCGCACTAGCCAGTGAAATCGATCGCATCCTCAACACTCAAAAGGAGGTGACACACGTGAAGATCACCATTCGCAAGCTCGAGCGCATCGAGACAACCGCCATCAGTGCCGGCGGCTGCTGCGGCTGTTACGACTGCTGAAGCCGGGACGCATCATGGGGCGGCCGCCGGGCCGCCCCACCTTCTCTTAATCACCACCTTCGATTCCCAGGACATGCACAGACCACGATTGAAGAGCGTTTTCCCACCCATGCCGATGGACGACCGGACCATCGCCATCGGTGGCGCCGACTACGGCCTCGCCGCGAGGCTCGAGGATGACGAGCAGCGCCACCTGTGGCACCTGCTCGGGCTGCTCGACGGACATCGCAGTGAGCAGGAGATCGTGGCGGCCGTGCGCGGCCATGACCCCGGGGTGCCCGCCATCGAAGTCCTCGCCGTGATCGAGGCGCTTGCCGACGCCGGATACGTCGAAGAGGCCGACGCGCCGGCCCTGGCCGCCTTCAGCGGCTCCGAGCGCGTACGCTACCGTCGCAACTTCGAGTTCTTCTCGTTCTTCTCGCGCCACCCCGAGACCGGTCACGATCTGCAGGCGCGTCTCAAGTGTTCGCGCGTTTGCGTTCTCGGCGTCGGCGGGCTCGGGTCCTATGTAGCGGTCGAGCTCGCGGCCGCCGGTGTCGGCGACCTGCTGCTCGTCGACGACGACGTCGTCGAGGGGCACAACCTCAACCGCCAGATCCTCTACACCCAGGACGACGTCGGAACGAGCAAGGTCGTCGCCGCCGCGGCGCGCATCGCCGCCGTCAACCCGCTCATTCGCGTGAAGGCGATGGACAAGCGCGTCGCCGGCATCGACGACGCACGCGCCTGCTTCGCCGGGCGCGATCTCGTCATCTGTGCGGCGGACCGTCCGCGGGTCACCATCTACGACTGGCTCAACGCTGCCTCCGTCGTCGAGGGCGTGGCCTGGATCCGCGGCGCCAACGATGGCCTGACCGTGAACACGTTCATGCATGTGCCAGGTCGCACGGCGTGCTTTGAGTGCGAGCAGCGGCGTGCTCTGTCGATGTACCCGTGGTATGCAGCGCAGCTGCGCTTCGCCAAGGAAACGGTCGGCGATCGGACGGTCAACCCGTGCACGGCCCCGGTGGCGGGATTGATTGGCAGCGTCACGGCGCTGGAAGCGATCAAGTTCTTGTCGAAGGCGGCCACGCCCGTCACCTACAACCACAAGCTCACGATCGACCTGCAGACGCTCCAAACGCGGGTCACGGAAGGCTCGCGAGATCCACAGTGCCCGGTGTGCGCCGGCGTGGGCGAGCCCGTCGAGGTGGCGGCATGAGCATCGTGCAGCTGTCGGGTGACAGTGTCGTGACGCTGCATCGGCTGCATATCGGTGACGAGATCGAGGATGCGGTCGAGGTTGGCCGTGCTGAGACGGGCGTCTTCGTGAGTCTGCCCGTGGAGGGCGTTGCGCTCGTGCGCTGGCTCGAGAACGAGTTGCCGCTGGACCGGGTGAGCGCTCGGTTCTGCGACGTGTACGGCGTCGACACCGACGTCGGTGACTTCGTACGTGAGCTCGCCGGCTGCGGGTTCGTCGAACGCATCGACGGACAGGCGCTGGCCGATGGACAGCACCCGGAGGCAGCGACCGACGCACCCCGTGGCTGGCGCCTGCTTGCCGACGTGCCGCCGAGCGCTGTGGCCTGGCTGCTGTCCTTTCCCGCACGTGTCGCCTACGCGCTCGTCTGGGCGGCGCTCGTGGTGATGCTCGTCTTGCGCCCGGACCTGTGGCCGTCGGGCAGCGAGGCGTTTTTGCCGGCTGGGACGCTGGCCAACCTCGTCGCGCTGACGCTTCTGGGGTGGTCGCTGGTCTTCCTGCACGAGCTCGCCCACCTCGCCGCCGTCCGCGCCCGCGGCTGCGCAGGGTCGCTGGACCTGAGCCACCGGCTGCACATCCTCGTCGCGCAGACGGATATGACCTCGGTGCGGGTCCTGCCGCGCCGCGAGCGCAACGCGCCCTACCTCGCGGGCATGACCTTCGACGCGATCGTCCTGTTGACGTGCCTCGCGCTGCAGGCCGCCGGGGTCGGCGCGACGCTACCCGCGACGATTGCCTTCCTCGCCGCCAGCGCGCTTCTGTTCGAGTGCGCGCTGTTCCTGCGGACCGACGTGTACTACCTCGCCTCGAACGTGCTCCGCGTCGACAACCTCATGGCGGACTCGCGCCGCTGGCTCTCCATCCTCGTGGCGCGGATCGCGCGGCGCCGGCCGGCGCACGATATCGCCGACGTCCCGCCGCGCGAGCGGCGGATGATCCCGTGGTTCGCCATCCTCATGGTCGTCGGCGGGTCGGTTGTCGTCGGGCAGTTCGTCCTCCTCGGCCTCCCGCTGCTCGCCGAGTTCGTCCGCCACGCCGCCGCGGGCCTTGACGCGAGCCCCGCCGACTCCGCGTGGTGGGACAGCGTCGGGCTGCTGGCGGTCGTGGCCGTCCAGTTCGGCCTCCTCGGCGTCGGCGTGCGGCGCGAGCAGCGCCGGCGCCGTGCGCGCGCGCAAGACGCGACGGCCGGTCTCGCGAGCGTGGCTGCATGAGCCGGACGGCGGTTGGTCGGAGGGCGGCCATCGTCACCGCGACGCCCCCTCAGCGCGCCTGCGCCACCGTCACCTGATCCTCCAGCCCGGTCACCGGCTTGACGGTCGTGCCCGTCCGCGCGCGCTCGCGCAGCTCCAGGCTTCGCGACAGCCGCGACAGCGCGAGGTTCGTGATGATGAACAGCACGCCGATGAAGAGGAAGACCTGCAGGATCGGCGCCTGCACGCCGCCGAAGAAGTTCTGGCCGGTGAGGATCCGCCCGTGGCGCATGACCTCCTGGATGGCGATGATGCTGACGAGCGTCGTGTCCTTGTTGAGCGTGATGAGCTGCGAGACGGTGGCCGGCAGCATCCGCCGCAGTCCCTGGGGCAGGATGACGATCCGCATCCGCTGCCAGTAGGTCAGGCCCAAGCGCGACCGCGGCCTCGTTCTGCCCCCGGTCCAGCGACTGGATCCCGGCGCGCATGATCTCCGCCAGGATCGCCGAGTTGTAGAGCACGAGCGCGGTCAGGGCGGCGAAGACGGCGCCCTCCTGCAGGCCGTCGGACAGAAAGCCCGGCGCCACGCCCTCGTAGCCCTCCTTCCACGGCTGCGGCATCACGAGGTAGATGAAGAGGATCAGCAGCAGCAGCGGCAGGTTGCGCCACACGTCGATCCAGATGCCGACGCCGAAGCTCAGCGCGCGGTTGCGGCCAGCCGCAGCAGCGCGAGGCCGAGCCCC
>CAVXBM010000020.1:0-739315 GCA_963759965.1 uncultured Actinomycetota bacterium | reverse complement strand
GCGCAGGACGTACTGCATGATGCCGCCGTGGCGGTAGTAGTCCGCCTCGCCGGGGGTGTCGATGCGGACGCGTGGCGTCGAACGTCGCGTCGTCGCCGGCGCGTGACCTTGACCGTCGCGGGGCGTCGTGCCGTCGTTGAGCGCGGTCGACCCCGGCGATGGCGAACGTCTCCTCGCCGGTGAGGCCGAGCGACTCGGCGGTCTCGCCGTCGGGGAACTGCAGCGGCAGGACGCCCATGCCGATCAGGTTCGAGCGGTGGATGCGCTCGTAGGACTCGGCGATGACGGCCCGACGCCGAGCAGCGCCGGTGCCCTTGGCCGCCCAGTCGCGCGACGAGCCGGAGCCGTACTCCTTGCCGGCCAGGACGACGAGCGGCGTGCCCTCGGCCGGCGTAGCGCTCGGACGGCGTCGTAGACCGTGGTCGACCTCGCCGTCCGGCGGTGAAGTCGCGGTGCACGCCGCCCTCGGTGCCCGGCGCGCAGCTGGTTGCGCAGGCGGATGTTGGCGAAGGTGCCGCGGATCATCACCTCGTGGTTGCCGCGGCGCGAGCCGTAGGAGTTGAAGTCGCGCGGCTCGACGCCGTGCTCGGCGAGGTAGCTGCCCGGCCGGGCGTGTCCGCCTTGATCGCGCCGGCGGGCGAGATGTGGTCGGTGGTGACCGAGTCGCCGAGCTTGAGCGAGCACGCGGGCGCCGTCGATGTCGGTGACCGGCGCGGGCTCGGCCGGCATGCCGTCGAAGTACGGCGGCTTGCGGACGTAGGTCGACGTCGGCGTCCCACGCGAAGGTGTCGCCCTCGGGCGTCGGCAGGCGCCTGCCAGCGCTCGTCGCCGGCGAAGACGTCGGCGTAGTCGTCGGTGAACATCTCGGAGGTGATCGCCGGCGCGATGACCTCCTCGACCTCGGCGGCGTCGGCCAGATGTCGCTTGCAGGAAGACGTCGTTGCCGTCGGTGTCCTGGCCGAGCGGGTCGTTGAACAGGTCGATGTCCATCGTGCCCGGCCAGCGCGTAGGCGACGACCAGCGGCGGCGACGCGAGGTAGTTCATCTTCACGTCGGGGTTGATGCGGCCCTCGAAGTTGCGGTTGCCGGAGAGCACCGAGACGACGGCGAGGTCGTCGTCGTTGACGGCCTCGCTGACCTCCGGGATGCAGCGGGCCGGAGTTGCCGATGCAGGTCGTGCAGCCGTAGCCGACGAGGTTGAAGCCGAGCTTGTCCAGGTACGGCGTGAGCCCGGCGCGCTCGTAGTAGTCGGTGACGACCTTCGAGCCCGGGGCGAGCGTGGTCTTGACCCACGGCTTGCGGGTGAGGCCCTTCTCGACCGCCTTCTTGGCGAGCAGGGCGGCGCCGATCATCACCGACGGGTTCGAGGTGTTGGTGCACGAGGTGATCGCGGCGATCACGACGGCGCCGTGGTCGAGCTCGAACTCGTCGCCGTCTCGAGCGTGACCGTGATCGGGTTGCACGGGCGGCCGCCGTCCGTCGGGCGCCGGCGCGTGCGGCGGGCTCGGCCGTCGCCGTCGCTCGTCGTGGCCGGGCGGGTCGCGGGCCGGGAACGACTCGGCGACGGCCTCGTCGTACCCTGCCGTCCGTGCGTCGGCGTCTCGCCCGTCGACGTAGTCGGCGAGCGCGCCGCGGAACGCCGGCCTTGGCGTCGGTGAGCGCGACGCGGTCCTGCGGGCGCTTCGGGCCCGGCGAGCGACGGGACGACCGTGGACAGGTCGAGCTCGAGGCTGCTCGGAGTAGCGCGGCTCGGCGTCCGGGTCGTGCCAGAGGCCCTGCTCCTTGGCGTACGCCTCGACGAGCGCGACCTGCTCGGTCGGAGCGGCCGGTGAGCTCGAGGTACTTCAGGGTCTCCTCGTCGATCGGGAAGATCGCGCATGGTGGAGCCGTACTCGGGGCTCATGTTGCCGATGGTCGCGCGGTTGGCCAGCGGCAGCGCGGCGACGCCCGGCGCCGTAGAACTCGACGAACTTGCCGACGACGCCGTGCTTGCGCAGCATCTCGGTGATGGTGAGCACGAGGTCGGTGGCGGTGGCGCCTTCGGGCAGCTCGCCGGTCAGCTTGAAGCCGACGACGCGCGGGATGAGCATCGAGACCGGCTGGCCGAGCATCGCCGCCTCGGCCTCGATGCCGCCGACGCCCCAGCCGAGCACGCCGAGGCCGTTGACCATCGTGGTGTGCGAGTCGGTGCCGACGCAGGTGTCCGGGTAGGCCTGGAGCGCGCCGTCGACCTCGCGGCGTGAAGACGACGCGGGCGAGGTGCTCGATGTTGACCTGGTGGACGATGCCGGTGCCGGGCGGCACGACCTTGAAGTCGTCGAAGGCGCCCTGGCCCCAGCGCAGGAACTGGTAGCGCTCGCGGTTGCGCTCGTACTCGAGCTCGACGTTGCGCTCGAAGGCGTCCGGGCGTGCCGAAGACGTCGGCGATCACGGAGTGGTCGATGACCAGCTCGGCCGGGACGAGCGGGTTGATCTTCGTCGGGTCGCCGCCGAGCTCCGCCACCGCCTCGCGCATCGTGGCGAGGTCGACGACGCCGGGCACGCCGGTGAAGTCCTGCATGATCACGCGGGCCGGCGTGAACTGGATCTCCTGGCTCGGGCTCGCGCGTCCGCGTCCCAGCCGGCGAGCGCCCGGATGTCGTCGGCGGTGATGTTCGCGCCGTCCTCGGTGCGCAGCAGGTTCTCGAGCAGGACCTTGAGGCTGTACGGCAGCGAGGCCACGTCGAGGCCCGTCGCCGGTCACGGCGTCGAGCCGGAAGATCTCGTACGACTTGCCGTCCACGTCCAGCGTGGCCTTGGCCCCGAAGCTGTCCTGGCTCGCCATGCGCGTTCCTCTCGTCAGCGTTCCCGAGGCGTCCTACCCGCTGCCATCTTGCCGAATCGACGTGGCGACGGCGACCGTCCCTCAAAGTATCTTGATATCAAGATACCTGACGTCGGCTCGGACGGAAGGCCGGTCAGGCCTCGCGCCAGCACGGCGACCACCTCGACGTGGTGGGTCATCGGGAACAGGTCGAAGGCGCGCATGCGCGCCGAGCTCGTAGCCGCGGTCGCGGAACAGCCCCACGTCGCGGGCGAACGCCGCCGGGTCGCAGGCCACCAGCACGACCGTGCGCGGCGCGAGGGCGACGACCTGCTCGACCACCGCCTTCTTGGCGCCCTCCCGCGGCGGGTCGAGCACGACGACGTCGGCGCCGTCGAGGCGCGCGTGGTGGAGCACCCGGTCGACCCGCCCTCGCCGGACCTCGGCCCACGGGAGGTCCGCCAGGTTGGCCGCGGCGTGCTCGACGGCCGTGCGGTCGCCCTCGACGGCGAGGACCCGCCCGCCCGGGCCGGCGCGCTCGGCCAGGAAGGCCGGTGAACAGCCCCACACCGGCGTACAGGTCGACGACGCGGTCGCCCTCGCGCACGCCTGCGCCGTCGAGCACGGCCTCGACGAGCGTCGAGGGCGCACCCGCGGTGGACCTGCCAGAAGCCGTCGGTCGCCACGTCGTAGCGTCGGCCGAGAACCTCCTCCTCCACCCTGTCGTACGGCGGTGCCTCGCCCTCGACGAGCACCAGCGCCTCCGGGGCCTCGAGCCGGCAGTCGTCGACCGGCACGACCTCGCGCGAGCGGTGCCGGCGCAGCCCCAGGCGACCCGTCGGCCGCCCGGTGGAAACGCATCCGGGTGCGGTAGCGCAGCCCGGCCTCGTCGCCCGGGACCGGCTCGACCTCCACCTCGCGGTCGATCCCCGCGATGCGGCGCAGCTGCTCGGCGACCACCGACGCCTTGAACCGCCGCTGCTCCTCGAGGTCGACGTGCTGGAAGTCGCAGCCGCCGCAGGCGCCCGGACCGGCGTAGGGACAGGGTGCCGGCACCCGGTGCGGCGAGGCCTCGAGCACCTCGACGGCGTCGCCGCGGAGGAAGCGGTCGCCGGGCTCGCCCTCGGTGAGCTCGACGACGACCCGCTCGCCCGGGAGCGTGTGGCGGACGAAGACGACGGTGCCGGCGAGCTCGCCGGCGGACTCCCGCAGCCGCGCCACGCAGTGGCCACCGTGCGCGACCGACCCGACCTCGACCTCGAAACGGCTCCCCGTCAGGGAGCTCAATCGAGCTCCTCGTCCAAGCCCTCGGACCAGCTGGCGAACGCGCGGCCGGACTTCGCCTGCTCGTCCTGGCGCATCACCCGCTCCTCACCGAGCTGCGAGGACCGCAGCTGGAACGGCACCGAGGTGACCATGACCCCCGGCGTGAAGAGCAGCCGGGTCTTGAGCCGCAGCGCGGTCTGGTTGTGCAGCAGCTGCTCCCACCAGCGACCGACGACGTACTCCGGGATGAAGACCGCGACGACGCCACGCGGCTGGGCCTCGCGGATCGCCTTGGCGTACTCCACGATCGGCCGGATGATCTCGCGGTAGGGCGAGTCGAGCATCTTCAAGCGGGATGTCGATGCCGCGACGGTCCCACTCGTCGATGATGCGGTCGCGCTCCTGCGGGTCGGTCGACACCATGACCGCCTCGAGCACGTTGGGCCGCGACGCCTTCGCGTAGGCCAGCGCACGCATCGTCGGCTTGTGCACCTTGGAGACCAGGACGATCGCGTGCACCCGCGTCGGCAGCACCTGGTCGTCGGCGTGGATCTCGAGCTCCTCGCCGACCGAGTCGTAGTGGCGGCGGATCGACCTCATGATCATGAAGAAGGTGCCCATCGCCAGGATCGCGATCCACGCGCCGGCGAGGAACTTCGTGATCAGGACGATGACCAGGACGACCGCGGTCATGCCGAGACCGAACGTGTTGATGGCTCGCGAGCGCATCATCCGCCGCCGCTCCGCCGGGTCGGTCTCGGTCTTCAGGTGCCTCGTCCAGTGCTTGATCATGCCGAGCTGGCTGAGGTTGAACGACACGAAGACGCCGACGATGTAGAGCTGGATCAGCCGGGTGACCTCCGCATCGAACGCGATGATCAGCACCATCGCCATGCCGGCCAGGATCAGGATGCCGTTGCTGTAGGCGAGCCGGTCGCCTCGCGACCCGAGCTGGCGCGGCAGGAAGCCGTCCTTGGCGAGGATCGAGCCGAGCACCGGGAAGCCGTTGAAGGCGGTGTTGGCGGCCAGCACGAGGATGATCCCGGTCATCGTGATGACGAAGTAGAACGCCGGGTCGAAGTGGTCGAACACGGCACGCGCGATCTGCGCGATCACCGTGTGCTGCTCGTAGCTGTCGGGCAGCGGGGAGCCGTCGGCCAGCTGGAGCCGGTGGAGGTCGCGCGGGTCGACGAACTGCAGGCCGCGTCTCCCGAGCGAGCGTGATGATGCTCATGATCATCGTGATCGAGAGGACGCCCAGCAGGAGGAGCGTGGTCGCGGCGTTGCGGCTCTTCGGCTTCCTGAAGGCCGGGACGCCGTTGGAGATCGCCTCGACGCCTGTCAGGGCAGCGCACCCGGACGAGAAGGCGCGCGCGAGGAGGAACACCAACGCGAGCGTGGTGATGCCGTTCTCGTACGTCGGCGACGGCTGGACCGCGAGGTCCGCCGACTCCGCCTGCGGCAGGGTGCCGAACAGGTCGCGGCTGAAGCCCCACACCGCCATCCCGAACACGGCGAGCATGAAGCCGTAGGTCGGCACTGCGAACCAGCTCCCGGACTCGCGCACACCACGGAGGTTCAGCGCCGCGAGCACGACCACGAGGACGCAGGCGTACAGCGCCTCGTGCCCGTTGACGAACGGCAGGGCGGCACCGGCGTTGTCGACGCCGGACGAGATCGACACCGCCACGGTCAGGACGTAGTCGACGAGCAGCGCGCTCGCCACGGTCATGCCGGCCGTCTGCCCGAGGTTGA
The DNA here is from genome assembly GCA_963759965.1 of uncultured Actinomycetota bacterium. Classification (GTDB taxonomy): domain Bacteria; phylum Actinomycetota; class Actinomycetes; order Propionibacteriales; family Nocardioidaceae; genus Marmoricola_A. Next base: position 733,491 of record CAVXBM010000020.1, on the reverse strand, counting down.
CCGTGGCCACCTCGTAGTCGCCGCCGCCGCTCGGGTAGGCGTGCACGTTCTGGCGGTACGACGCCACCACGGTGAGCATCACCAGGGCCACCGCGAGCGCGATCTTCCAGCTCCAGACGTACGCCGTCGCGCCTCCCGCGAGGCCCAGCATGATGAAGACCTCGTCCGGGGCGTAGGCGACCGACGAGAGGGCGTCGCTGGCGAAGACGGGCAGAGCGATCCGCTTCGAGAGCAGCGTCTCCCCGAGCTGGGAGGACCGAAGCTTGCGCCCGACGAGCACGCGCTTCGAGATGTCGGTCAGACCCACGATGAGCAACGGTAGTGCCTGATCCCCCGGAACGAAGGGCGGTCCCCACTCGGGACCCGGAGAGTCCGCGCGCCGCGCCCGACCACCCGTGTAGCGTTCCGAGCGTGCACGTCGTGATCATGGGCTGCGGCCGGGTGGGCAGCACCCTGGCGCGGAGCCTCGAGGACCGCAGCCACACCGTGTCGGTCATCGACTCCAACGCCGACTCGTTCCGCCGTCTCGGCCCTGGCTTCAACGGCACCAAGGTCATCGGCGTCGGCTTCGACCAGGACGTGCTCGAGGAGGCCGGCATCACGAAGGCGGACGCCTTCGCCGCGGTCTCCAGCGGCGACAACTCGAACATCATCGCGGCGCGGGTGGCACGGGAGTTCTTCGGCATCCAGCGCGTGGTGGCCCGGATCTACGACCCCGGGCGCGCCGAGGTCTACCAGCGGCTCGGCATCACGACCGTCGCGACGGTGAAGTGGACCGCGGACCAGGTGCTGAGGCGGATGCTGCCGCGCCGGCGCCGAGCCCGACTTCCGCGACCCGAGCGGCACGATCCGCGTCGACGCGATCGTGGTCAACGAGCAGTGGACGGGCGAGCGCACGATCAAGTTCCAGACCGAGTCGGCCGCCCGCATCGCGTGGATCGACCGGCTCGGCGAGGGCATGATCCCCGATCGCGACACGGTGATGCAGGAGGGCGACATCCTCCACGTGGTCATGCGCGAGGAGAACAACCAGAAGGTGTTCGACGTCTTCGAGAAGGGTCCGGAGGACGACTGATGCGCGTCGCCATCGCCGGCGCCGGCGCCGTCGGCCGGTCCATCGCCCGAGAACTCATCGAGAACGGCCACAAGGTCCTGCTCATCGACAAGGACCCCGGGTCGATCCACCCCGACCGGGTCCCCGAGGCCGAGTGGCTCCAAGCCGACTCCTGCGAGCTGTCCTCCCTGGAGGAGGCCCGCCTCGACCGCTGCGACGTGGTCATCGCGGCGACCGGCGACGACAAGGTCAACCTCGTGACGTCGCTGCTCGCCAAGACCGAGTTCGCCGTCCCCCGCACCGTCGGCCGGGTCAACCACCCCAACAACGAGTGGCTCTTCACCGAGGCGTGGGGCGTCGACGTCAACGTGTCGACCCCGCGCATCATGTCCGCCCTGGTCGAGGAGGCGGTGACGATCGGCGACGTGGTCCGGCTGTTCACCTTCCGGCAGGGCAACGCCAACCTCGTCGAGATGACGCTGCCCGAGGACTCGCCGTACGTCGGCACGCCCTGCGGGCTCATCCCGTGGCCCGACAACTGCTCGCTGGTCACGATCCTGCGCGACAGCATGGTCTACACACCGGACCCGGAGCAGCCGATCGAGGTCGGTGACGAGCTGCTGTTCGTGGCCGGCACCGAGTCCGAGAACGAGCTGGAGATGCTGCTCAACCCCGGTCACTGACCCCGACGATCAGGCCGACGTTCAGGCGGTGGCCGGCTCGTCCGAGACCGGCGTGCGGTCACGCGCCAGCAGCCACACCATGACGGCGAGCGCCGCGATCTGCAGCGGCCAGCCCATCGTGACCTTCGCGATGCCGAGAGCCGTGACGTACGGCGACGCGTCGTCGGCCGACCTGCCGCCGAGGTAGATCGGCGCCTGCACGGCGATGCGCACGATGCACGGCACCACGAGCACCCAGGTCAGCTGGCTGCAGAGCCGGACGATCTGGCGGTCGCGGTGCCACGCGGTCGGCTCCTCGGAGACCGCACCGACCATCAGTCCGACGGCCGGCCAGCGCACCAGGATGCTCATCAGCATGAGGGCGCCGTAGACCGCGTTGTAGATCAGGCCGGGGACGAAGTAGGCGAGAGCCTGCTGCGACGCGTCTCCCCCGCTCCTCGCCCCGAGCCACACGAAGAAGCAGCCGACGCCGATGCCGACGAGGGCGTTGACGACGTACTGCACCGAGGAGCGCTGGACCAGCCGGAACCCGAGCAGCACGAGGGCCACGCCGAGGCTGAGGCCGATCGCCAGCGGGAGCTCCTTGGTGGAGACGTAGGTGACCGTGAAGGTGATCGTCGGCGCGGCGGCCTCGGCCATGCCCCGGCGGCCGCCGAGCGCGCGCGACAGCTGTCCGCGCACCACGGCCTCGACGCTGTCGGTCGTGGGGGTGCCTTGCGAGGTACCCGGGGCACCGACGACGTCGCGGTCGCTCACTGGTGCTGCAGCTCGTAACGCGGGTTGAAGATCACGCGGTGCTTGTCGTGGTAGCCGATCCTGCCGTCGACCTTGATGTGCCGACCCGGCTCGATGCCGGTGATGCGGCGGCGGCCGAGCCAGATGACCGTGATCAGGCCGCTGCCGTCGTAGAGCTCCGCCTCGATGGCGGGAACCCCGCCGCGCGGGCGGAGCGTGACCGTGCGGAGCGTGCCCTGCAGGGTGACGCGGTCGCGGTCGTGCGCCTCCTCGATGGGGCAGCACCCGGCCTTCATCGCGTCGGCCTGCAGCTCCTTGGCCTCCTGGCTGGAGTGGTTCGCCCACTGGTTGAGGCTCGTGCGGAGCCGGCCAGGCTTGTGACTCATACGATCAACTGTACCCACGGTTTTTCGGCATGCCGCATCGGGCGAGCGACCCCGGACCCTTGCGGGGGTCAGGCGGGACCGTCGACCCTCTGCGCCCCTGCCGGAAGGCTCAGGGGGAGGGCCTCTCCGGGCGGCATCGCCTCGCTGCCGCGGTCGACGACGACGTCCCGGAGCGCCTGCTCGAGCGCCCCGGTCTCCTGCCAGTCGGTCGCGGGACGCCCGAAGAGCGTCACCCGCAGCATCCAGCGCGGCCCGGCGATCCCCATCACCAGCGAGATCTGGGTGCCGGAGCGGCCCTGGTCGTCGACGGCGGGCACGCGGAGCTCGAGCGCACGGCCGTACGCCGAGTCCACCTCGCTGGCGGTGCCGCCGCGTCGAGCGGCCTCGGACGAGATCTGGGGACGGACCGTCGCCCAGAGGTCCTCGTGGCGGGCTGCCGCGAACGGCCGGAGCTCGAGCGCGCCGTCCTGGGCGACGAGCATCACCCCCGCCACCTGCTGGCTCGCCTCGTCGACCTGGAGCCGCACCTCGACGTCCTCACGGCCCTTCACGGAGAGCGATCCGAGGTCGACGCGCGTCGCGTCGTCCGCCGCGACCTGCAGCTCCGAGGCGTCCCAGGGGCCGTTCGCCCGCAGCGCGTCGTCGGTGCTCGGGCCCTCGTCGGTGTCGTCCGTCGGCGCGGCGGCGTCGAGGAGGTCGTCCTCGGGCCGCGCCTTGCGTCGCAGTCTCATCGTGCTCCTTCGGAAGCGGTCTCGCGGGCAGCACTGAAGCCGCCGGTGGACCCGTGGCCGCCGTCGCCGCGGACCGAGTCGGGGAGCTCGTCGACCTCCAGGAAGTCTGCGCGCTCGACGCGCTGGACGACGAGCTGGGCGATCCGGTCGCCGCGCTCGAGCACGATCGGCTCCCGCGGGTCCAGGTTGATCAGCATGACCTTGAGCTCGCCCCGGTAGCCCGCGTCCACGGTGCCAGGGGTGTTGACGATCGACAGCCCGCAGCGGGCCGCGAGCCCGGACCGGGGGTGCACCAGCCCGACGTACCCGTCGGGGAGGGCGATGCTGATGCCGGTCGGCACCAGGGCCCGCTCCCCCGGCTCGAGGTGCACGTCGACGATGGTGCTGAGGTCGGCGCCCGCGTCGCCGGGGTGGGCGTACGACGGCAGCACGGCGTCGTCGTGGACGCGACGGACCCGGATCCGCAGCGCCGTGTCACGGACCTCCGGGTGTTCGACCTGCTCCATGGCCGCCACCTTAGGCCGCGTGCTCAGCATGGGAGAATTGGGCCATGTCCACCGCCCAGCGACCCCCGGGGGACGATGTGTCCGTGGCAGACGAGGTGCAGTACGCCGAGTCGCTGCACGTGCCTCTGCGCTGGTGGGCGCTCGCGACGATGTTCCTGGCCTCGGTCCTGCTGGCCTTCCTGGTCGCCACGCCCGCCCTCGTCGCCTTCGCCGGGACGACGGTGCTGGTCGCCCTCACCGCCTTGGTGTTCTGGTCCTTCGGGAGTGCCCGGGTCGTCGTGGACGACCGAACGCTGCGCGCGGGCCGGGCGCAGATCCCGGTCGCCCTCCTCGCCGAGCCGGTCGCGCTCGACCGGGAGCAGACCCGCCGGGTGGCCGGGGTCGACGCGGACGCGCGGGCCTACCTCCTGCTCCGCCCCTACATCGCCACCAGCGTCCGGGTCACGGTCGTCGACGCCGCCGACCCGACGCCGTACTGGCTGATCTCGACGCGTCGCCCCCGCGCCCTGGCCGACGCGCTGGCGGCCGCGGGGGCTGGTCAGGGAGCTGGTCAGGGGTAGTCCGCCGTTTCCTCGCAGACCCCATCGGGCAGGATGGACGCAACCCGGACACCGAGGAGGACCGCATGGCCGGCAAGTCCCAGAACCTGGTCGCGATCGTGGCGACCCTGGGGGTCACCGCCGCAGTGAAGAAGGTCGTCGACCGCGTCTGGCAGGTCGGTTCCGGCGGCAAGACCCCGCCGACCGACCCCGCAGACCCGGAGACCGAGATCCGCGAGGCCGTGCTGTGGGCCGTCGTGAGCGGCGCCGCGATCAGCGTGGCGCGGATGTTCCTGGCCCGGCGGCTGGCCCGAGGCGACCGGCGCGCGAGCCGGGTCGAGAAGGCCGTGCACCCCTGAGACATCGCTGAGACATGCACGAGGGGCCACCCGTCCGGGTGGCCCCTCGTTGCTGTTCGTCGGTGTTCGCGGTCAGGCGCAGTCCTTGCAGATCATGCGCTTGGAGTCGGCGAGCTGGCTCCGGTGGTGCACGAGGAAGCAGCTCATGCAGGTGAACTCGTCGTCCTGGCGCGGGCGCACCTCGACGGCGAGCTCCTCGTGCGAGAGGTCGGCGCCGGGCAGCTCGAACGACTCGGCGGCCTCGGCCTCGTCCTCGTCGACCTTGCCCGAGTTCTTGTCGTGACGCCGTGCCTTGAGCTCTTCGATGCTCTCCTCGCCGGCCTCGTCGTCGGTCTTGCGGGGAGCGTCGTAATCAGTAGCCATGAGAAGTCTCCTGCCCCCGAAGGGTCAGTTTGAATGTCGAAGTCGCTTTGAGGGGGTTGTTGCGCCGGTGCATCCGATGCGAGGCGGATTCTGCACCATCGAGCAACCGTTTGCACGACAACTGCTGGGGGTGTTGCCGGGGACACCATAGAGGATGGTTTCAAGGCCTCAACGCACGGCCGATCCCGCTCATTCCACGAGGACCCCGCCGGGTGGTCAGGACGGGTCCACGAACCCGCACTCCACGACCAGCTCCCAGAGGTCCGGGAAGCCCTCCGCGGGGCTCACCACGACCAGCTCCATCCCCCCGACGCCACGGTGCACCTCGACCCGCGCACCCGCCTCGGAGGCGATCAGCCCGGCAGCGGCACGGTCCCAGATGAAGAGCCCCTCCTCGACGTAGCCGTCGGCGCGGCCGCTCGCGACCCAGCACATGTCCAGGGCAGCGGAGCCGGTCCGGCGCACGTCCCGGACCCGGCCGACCATCGCCGCCACCGCCGGGGCCTGCTGCCGGCGGACCTCCGGCTGGTACTGGTAGCCGGTGATCACCATCCGCTCGCGCAGCGGCGTGGGCGGCCCGACCGAGATCCCCGACCCGTCGAGGGTGGCCCCGAGGCCGAGCGCGGCGCTGAACACCTCTCCCCGGGTGACGTCGACCACGGCACCCGCGAGCGACCGCTGGTCGCGGTCCACGGCGGCGACGCTGACGGCGTAGTGGGGCATGCCGTAGAGGAAGTTGACCGTGCCGTCGATCGGGTCGACGACCCAGGTCACCCCGGAGGAGGACTCGCGACCTCCGCCCTCCTCCCCGAGGAAGCCGTCGTCGGGCCGGACCTCTCCCAGCCGGCGGCGGAGGAAGGCCTCGGCCTCGCGGTCGACCTCGGTCACCACGTCGGTCGGGCTGCTCTTGCGGTCGGCGACCTCGACGCCCGCCCGCCGTCGCTCCTTGACCAGCGCGGCCGCCTCCACGGCGACCTCGGTCGCAGTACGGCGCAGTGCGTCCAGGTCGAGGGAGTCCAGGTCGAGCTCGGTCACGGTGCTCCTCCGGTGGTCAGTCGCGTCCGCAGAGCGCCGGGCGCGCTCCCCGGGCGTTGGCGCAGCACCCCACGGGGCACACGTCCCACGAGGCTGCCAGGGAGCCCACGGTGGGCCGGGACGGGTCCTCGTCGCGCGCGGCGGCAGCCCGCTCGAGCACGAGCTCGCGCACCATCGCGACGAACCGGGGGTCGACCCCGGCGGTGGCGGCGCGGGCGAACGCGATGCCTGCCGTCTCGGCTGTCGCGCGCGCCTCCGTGTCGAGGTCGTAGACGACCTCCATGTGGTCGGCGACGAAGCCGATCGGCACCACGACGACCGCCGGCACCCGGTGCCGGGCGGCGTTCTCGATGCGGACGTTGACGTCGGGCGCGAGCCACGGCACCTCCGGCGGACCGGACCGTGAGCAGAAGACGACCTCTCCGGCGAAGCGGTGCCCGGTGTGCTGCCGGATCCGCTCGGTGATCTCGGCCGCGAGGCTCTCGTGCTGGGCGACGTAGGCGCCGCCGGCTCCGTCCGACCCCGTCTGGGCACGCGAGCCGCCACGACCGCTGGCGTCGTTCATCGCGACCGGCACCGAGTGGGTGGTGAAGAGGAGGCGCGCGTCGCCGCGGGCGCTCACCGGCAGCTCGGCGAGGGCGGCGAGCGTCGCGTCGACCATGGGCTCGACGAACCCGGGGTGGTTGAAGTAGTGGCGCACCCGGTCGAGGGTGGGCGCTCCCGACACCTCGGCCGCGGCGTCGGCGAGGTTCTCCCGGTACTGCCGGCAGCCCGAGTAGCTGGAGTAGGCACTCGTGAGGAAGCACACCGCGCGCTCGACGCCGTCCTTGGCCATCTGCCCCAGCGCGTCGGCGAGGTAGGGGTCCCAGTTGCGGTTGCCCCAGTAGACGGGCAGGTCGACACCGTTGCCGCGGAAGTCCTCCTCGACCGCGTCGATGAACGCCCGGTTGAGGTCGTTGAGCGGGCTCCGACCGCCGAAGAGGTGGTAGTGCTCACCGACCTGCTCCAGGCGCTCGCGCGGGATTCCCCGGCCCCGGGTGACGTTCTCCAGGAACGGCACCACGTCGTCCGGCTTCTCGGGCCCGCCGAACGACACCAGCAGCAGCGCGTCGTACGGGGCCGTCGCGACGGGGGCGGTCATGCGGCAATCCTAGGGAGCCCCTGTCGGCCGCTGGCTCTAGCCTTTCGGCGATGCACACGCACGCCTCGACCTACCGCCGGGTGTTCGCCCTGCCCGGAGCCCGCGCCTTCACCGGCGCCGGGCTGGTGGCACGCCTGCCGCTGTCGATGGTCAGCCTCGGGCTGGTGATCCTGGTGGAGAGCCGGTCCGGGTCCTACGGTCTCGCCGGATCGGTCTCCGCGGCCTTCGTCGCGGCGAACGCCGTCGGTGCGGTGCCCCTCGCCCGGCTCGTGGACCGGATCGGCCAGCACCGCGTCCTGGGTGCGGCCACGTCGCTCTCGTGCGTCGCGCTCGCCCTCACGATGCTCGCGGTGGAGGCGGACTGGCCGCTGCCGACGCCCGCACGTGCTGGCCGCGCTCTGCGGCATCGCGATGCCCAACATCGGTGCTGCGGTCCGGGCCCGCTGGACCCACGTGGTGCCCGACCGACCGATGCTGGACACGGCGTTCGCGGTGGAGGCGGTCAACGACGAGCTGGTGTTCATCGTCGGACCGACGATGACCACGCTGCTCGCGACCGCCGTCGACCCGCTCGCCGGGCTGGTCACCGCCGGCTCCGCGGCGCTCCTCGGCACCTGGGCCCTGGTGGCCCAGCGCGGCACCGAACCCCCGGTCGTGAGGCCGGACGAGGCCACGCCCGCGGCCCCGATGCCCTGGGGTGCGCTGATGCCGCTGGTCGGCGGGGCGTTCTCGCTCGGCGTCATCCTCGGCGGGTGTGAGGTGGCCACGATCGCGCTGTCCGACGAGCAGGGCCACCAGGAGCTCGCGGGGGTGCTGCTGGCGGTCTGGGCCCTGGGCAGCCTCATCTCCGGCGTCATCTCAGGCGCGGTCACGCAGCGGCGGACGCCGGCGGCGCGCTACCGCCTCGGCACGCTGGCGCTGACCGCGCTCACCCTGCCGATGCCCTTCGTCGACGGCCTGTGGGCGCTGGGGGGCTTCCTCTTCCTCTGCGGCTTCGCCGTCTCCCCCACCCTCATCGCCGCCGTCAGCTGGGTGGAGTCGATCGTCCCCGCGGCCCGGCTCAACGAGGGCATCGCGGTCTTCAGCACCGGGCTGGTGGCGGGCGTCGCGCCCGGCGCGGCCGTGGTCGGGGTGGTCGTCGACGCCCATGGTGCGTCCACGTCCTTCTGGGTGCCCGTCGCGGCCGGGGCGCTCGGGGTCCTGCTGGCCCTCGGCTCCTCGGTGAGGCGTCGCAGTAGGGTCCCCGCGTGACCACGACCTCCTCGCCGACGACGCCACCCCGCTGGCGCAGCTGGTCGGGCCTGGCGACCACCCGGCCGGCCGACCTGGTGAGCCCGGCCACCCCCGACGAGGTCGCCGGGGCCGTCCGTGCCGCGCGGGCCCGCGGGCTGCGCGTGAAGATGGTCGGCTCCGGCCACTCCTTCACCGACATCGCGCTCACCGACGGCGTCATGCTCGACCCCTCCCGGCTGACCGGCGTCACCGAGGTCGACCGGGACGCGATGACCGTCACGGTTCTCGCCGGCACCCCGCTCCACGAGCTCAACGCCCGGCTGCGCGGCCTCGGGCTCGCACTGCACAACATGGGCGACATCGACCGGCAGACCGTGGCGGGCGCCGTCTCGACCGGCACCCACGGCACGGGTGGCGTCGTCGCGTCCCTGTCCGGTCAGCTCGAGGCGGTCGAGCTCGTCGACGGGTCAGGGTCGGCTCGTCCGCGCCGACCGGTCCCACGACCCCGACCTCTTCCAGGCCGCCCGCGTCGGGCTCGGCGCCGTCGGGGTGCTCACCCGCCTGACGTTCCGGGTCGAGCCTGCCTTCACCCTGCAGGCCGTCGAGGAGCCGATGCGGCTCGACGAGGTGCTGGCCCGCCACGACGAGCTGGTCGACGAGCACCACCACGTCGACCTCTACTGGTTCCCGCACACCGACCGCTGCATGGTGAGCTCCTACGACCGCACGCTCGACGAGCCCGAGCCGCTCGGTCGGGTGCGGGCGTACGTCGACGACGAGCTGCTCTCGAACACGCTGTTCGGCTTGGTCGACCGGGCCACGACGCGCTTCCCGCGGCTCACCCGACCCGCCAACCAGCTGTCGAGCAGGGCGCTGTCCCGGCGGACCTACTCCGACAGCTCCGAGCGGGTCTTCATCGCCTCGCGACGGGTCCGCTTCCGGGAGATGGAGTACTCCCTCCCCCGGGAGACCGGCATGGCCGCCCTGCGCGAGGTCAGCGGCCTGATCGAGCGGTCGGGCTGGGACGTCGCGTTCCCGGTGGAGGTGCGGGCGACGCCCCCGGACGAGGCGTGGCTGTCCACGACGTACGACCGCCGCTCGGTCTACCTCGCCTTCCACGTCGGGGCCGGGGTCGACCACCGCGACTACTTCCTCGGGGTGGAGCAGGTGCTCCGGGCGCACGGCGGCCGCCCCCACTGGGGCAAGCTGCACACCCGGACCGCGGCCGACCTGGCGCCCGACTACGCCCGCTGGGACGACTTCGCCGCCGTGCGCGACCGGGTCGACCCGGACCGCGCGTTCGGCAACGCCTACCTCGACCGGGTCCTCGGCTGAAGTAGGTTGGTCCATGCCCGCCGACGACCGTTCCGCCCAGCTGGAGATCCCCATGGACAGCGTCCTCCGACCCCGTGACATCCAGACCCGGATCCGGTCCGGGGAAAGCCCTGAGACCGTGGCGGCAGCGGCCCAGACGACGGTGGACAAGATCATGGGCTTCGCGATGCCGGTGCTCGCCGAGCGCGCCTACATCTCCGAGCAGGCGCTGAAGTCCTCGGTGCGGCGCCGGGCCGGCGACGGACCCATCGGCCACCTCGGCGAGGCGGTCGCCGAGCGCCTGCGCGCCCGCGACATCGACCCGGACTCCGTGACCTGGGACAGCTGGCGGCGTGAGGACGGCCGGTGGACGCTGGCCGCCGACTACCTCTCCGGCGAGAGCGCCCGGCACGCAGAGTTCGTCTACGACACCGCCGGCCGCTACGTCATGGCCGACGACGACGAGTCCCGCTGGCTGGTCGGCGAGCGCACCACGAGCCACGGCCCGCAGCCCCGGGCCTCGACCCCCACGGCCTCGTCGCCACGGCGCACGCTGGCACCCGTCGACGAGCAGCTGCCGCTGGGCGAGGACGCCATCGAGCTGGTCACCGGCCAGGCACCGCGCCAGGCCGAGGAGCAAACGGTCGACCTCAGCGAGACCGCCTCCAACGTCCGGGCCTTCGAGCCCCGCGCGGTCCGCGAGGCCCCGACCCGCGAAGACGCCGACTGGATCGCCACCCAGGCCAGCGAGCGCCCGCCGGCACCCCCGGCCAGCGAGCTTCCCGACGAGGAGCCCGAGCTGGACCTCCAGGACGAGCCCGAGGCCGAGCCGGACCCCGAACCGGACCCTGCCGCCGACGTCGAGGACGAGCCCGAGGTGGTCGCCGAGGACAAGCCGGCGGCGAAGCGGTCCGCCAAGTCCCGGCGTTCGTCGGTGCCCAGCTGGGACGAGATCATGTTCGGCTCGGAGAAGAACTCCTGACCCGAGCCGGTGTCCTGGATCACGCCATGAGCGGTGGCGGTCCGAGGTTACTCACGAGTAATATCAAGGTCGTCCCCCTGCGCAGCCTGCGTCGCACGCTCTAGGCTGCCAGGCACCCGTTCCCCCGCGGACGATCCTTCGTTGAGGAGATCATGGCCTACTTCGTGACCGGCGCCACCGGCTTCATCGGGCGCTACCTCGTCCAGGAGCTCCTCGAGAACCGCGACGGCGAGGTGTTCGTGCTCGTCCGCTCCGGCTCGCAGGCGCGGATGGAACGCCTGATCGCCTCGTGGGGCCACGAGGGCCGGGTCACCCCGGTCGTCGGCGACCTCAACGAGGCGGCGCTCGGCGTCGACCCCGCCTGGGTCAAGGAGCACGCGGGGAAGATCGACCACTTCCTCCACCTCGCGGCCATCTACGACATGACCGCCACCGACGAGCAGAACGAGACGCTCAACGTCGGCGGCACCCGCAACGCCCTCGAGCTCGCCGCCGACCTCGACGCCGGCTGCTTCCACCAGGTCTCCTCGATCGCCGCGTCCGGCGACTACAAGGGGTTCTGGGACGAGACGATGTTCGACGTCGACCAGCGGCTGCCCTCGCCGTACCACCGGACGAAGTTCGAGTCCGAGAAGATCGTGCGCGAGGAGTCCGCGGTGCCGTGGCGGGTCTACCGCCCCTCGATGGTGATCGGTCACTCCGAGACCGGGGCCATGGACAAGGTCGACGGGCCGTACTACTTCTTCCCGATCCTCAAGCTGCTGCGCGACTTCCTCCCGGCGTGGACGCCGCTGGTCGGGGTCGACCTCGGTGACACCAACGTCGTGCCGGTCGACTACGTCGCCAAGGCGATGGACCACCTCGCGCACCTCGAGGGCCGCGACGGTGAGGCCTTCCACCTGGTCAACCCCGAGCCGCAGCGCACGGTCGACGTCCTCAACACCTTCGCCGCGGCTGCGAAGGCCCCGGACTTCGCCACCCCGATCGACCGCAGCGTCACCGGGCTGCTGCCGACCGGCCTCCTCCCGCGCGCCGTGCGCCCGGGCACCCTGCTCAAGTCGGCCCTGCGCACCCCGCCGGCCCGGCTCGGACTCCGCGAGACCGTCGGCCGCCTCGGCCTGCCGCCGGAGGTCGTCGAGCACGCCGGCTTCCCCACGACGTACGGCGCGCGCATCACCGAGCAGGCCCTCGCCGGCTCCGGGATCTCCGTCCCGGACCTCGAGAGCTACGCCCCGCTGCTGTGGAACTTCTGGGAGGAGCAGCTCGACGAGTCCCTGGCGAAGGACAAGAAGACCGTCGCCACGCTGACCGGGAAGACCGTCGTCATCACCGGCGCCTCGTCCGGCATCGGCCAGGTGACCGCCTTCAAGGTCGCCCAGGCCGGCGGCGTGCCCGTGCTCGTGGCCCGCGGCCGCGAGAAGCTCGAGGCCACCAAGGCCGCGATCGAGAGCGCCGGCGGCACGGCCCACGTCTACACCTGCGACCTCTCCGACCTCGACGCCATCGACGGCCTCGCCAAGAGCCTCGTCGAGGACCTCGAGTCGATCGACTTCCTGGTCAACAACGCCGGCCGCTCGATCCGTCGGTCGGTCAAGCTCAGCCACGACCGCTTCCACGACTTCGAGCGCACGATGCAGCTCAACTACTTCGGCGCGATCCGCCTGATCATGGGCGTGCTGCCGAAGATGCGCGAGCAGAAGAGCGGGCACATCGTGAACATCAGCTCGATCGGCGTGCAGACCAACCCGCCGCGCTTCAGCGCGTACGTCGCGTCCAAGGCCGCCCTGGACGCGTGGAGCAACGTGGTCAGCTCCGAGGTCTTCGGCGACGGCATCAGCTTCACCAACATCCACATGCCACTGGTGAAGACGCCGATGATCGCGCCGACCAAGATCTACGACAAGTTCCCGACCATCAGCCCGGCGCAGGCCGCGGAGATGGTGGTCCGGGCGATGGTCGACCGGCCGCACGAGATCAACACGACCCTCGGCACCGTGGGCGCGCTCGCCCACACGCTCGTCCCCCGGACGGCGTTCAAGGTGCTGCACCTGGCTTACCGGGTCTTCCCCGACTCGGCCGCGGCGCGGGGCGAGAAGAAGGCCGTGGAGCCCGAGCCGACCAGCCAGCAGCAGCTCGTGCTGGCCCGGCTCACCAAGGGCGTGCACTGGTGACCAAGGGTCATTCCCAGGACCCTCACCGCGACGTACCCTGACCCGGCGCTCGGCCACCGGGACCCTCGACCACCCGGAAAAGAAAACGGCGGACGGACGCAACCCGGTGGACGCCTGCTGCGTCCATTGATCGGCAGCACGTCTCATCCGTCTCATTGCCTCCCGGGAGGGGTCCCGCCCATGCGCGCCCGATTCACCGTTCCCATCCGATCTCGCGGGGTCAGATCCGCGATCGCCCTGAGCCTGGTCGCGACGCCCGCCGTCCTGGCCGGCGCCTCGCTCGCCCCCGCGTCCGCCGTTGCGGGGCCGCGGCCCTCGGTGGCGCTCTACGCCTCCGCCGACGAGAAGAGCCTGACCCGACCGAAGGGTCAGCCGGTCTTCGCCTCCCTCCCGGTGTGGACCACGCCGACGAACGGCACGTTCGACCTCCGCGTCGAGCGGGAGGACTACGACAGCCCGGTCACGGTCCGTCAGGTCGCCCACGAGACCGATGGCAGCGAGACCGTCTACGACCTCCCCGACGCCACCACGAAGAACTGGAACGGCCTCGCGGACTTCACCGAGACGACGATCGAGAACCCCCACGGCGTGGTGTCCACCATCGGTCCGTCCGTCTGGTGCCCGAACAACTGGGACCTGCAGCGACTCGACCCCGGCGGTGTCGAGACACCGACCTACCCCGAGTGGTGCGGCGGTCAGGCCTTCACCCTCGGCGCCGTCTGGGGCCTCGACGAGGGCTGGGGCGCTCCGGCGCTGAGGCGCGGAGGCGTCGTCCTCGACGGGCCGGTCGGTGACTACACCGTCACCACGACCATCACCCAGAAGTACGTGGACATGTTCGACATCGACCCCGCGGACGCGACGGCCACCGTCACGTACCACGTGGCGAACGGCCCGGCGGACCACGAGTGCCGCGGCTGCCGCACGCACGGCAAGGACACGACGCCCAAGGTCGGACCGCGCCCCAGGGTCGACGTCGACCTGGACCCGGACCCGAGCACGCTGCCGGACCTCAAGGCCCTGCCGTCGTTCGCGATCAGCGTCGACCACCGCGGCGACAAGGACTTCCTGGCCTTCGCCTCGACCGTCTGGGTCGGCGGCAACGCCAAGATGGACATCGAGGGCTTCCGGGTCAAGAACCAGGACGTCATGAACGCCTACCAGTACTTCTACGACGGTGACGAGGTCGTGGGCCGCGCCCCTGTCGGCGAGCTCGACTTCGACGTGCGTCGCAACCACCACCACTGGCACCTCCAGCAGTTCGCCAAGTACTCGCTGCTGAAGGCCGACCAGCAGGTGCGACTGAGCAAGAAGCAGTCGTTCTGCCTGGCGCCGACCGACCCGGTCAACCTCGCCCTGGACGGCGCGGCCTGGCGCCAGAGCGCCATGGACCTGGGCTCGGCCTGCGGCGGCGAGGAGGCGGTCTGGATCCGCGAGACCCTGCCGCTCGGCTGGGGCGACACGTACTACCAGAGCCGCGGCGGTCAGGACTTCAACATCACCGACGTCGAGAACGGGCGCTACTTCGTCGCGGTGGAGGCCAACCCGACCAAGGAGCTGTACGAGACCGACAAGACCAACAACGTTGCCCTGCGCGAGGTCATCCTCAAGGGCAAGCCGGGCCACCGGAAGGTCTGTGTCCCGGCAGTGGGGGTCATCCCGGCTGAGGGGAGCTGCGGGGGCGCTGTCGGCTGACGCCGGTCCCGCGGTACGTGCGTCGAACCGGTCGGTCCTCGGGGACCGGCCGGTTCGCCGTTTCTCAGGCCCCGGTGGCGACCGGTCGGTCGGGGTCGGTCACCCAGTCGCTCCAGGAGCCGGCGTACAGGGCGGCCTCGACACCCAGCAGGTCGAGGGTCAGCACCACGTGGGCTGCGGTCACGCCGGAGCCGCAGTACGCCGCGACCGGGCCCGGTGTCGCGAGCACGTCGGAGTACACCTGGCGGAGGGCCTCGAGGTCGTGGAAGCGGCCCGCGGCCTGCTGGAGCGTCCGTGCCGTCGGCACGTTCACGGCGCCCGGGACGTGCCCGGCGACCGGGTCGACCGGCTCGGTCTCCCCGCGGAAGCGCTCCGGTGCTCGGGCGTCGACCAGCACCCCGTGGTCCGCGACGGCGGCGGCACCGGCGGCGTCGAGCACCGGCAGCCGGCCGGGGCCGGGCTCGAAGTCGCCCGGCTCGGGGGTCACCGGCCCGCTCTCGACCGCTCCCCCGGCGGCTTGCCACGCCGGCCAGCCGCCGTCGAGCACGCGGACGTCGTCGTGGCCGTGGTGGTGGAGCAACCACCAGGCGCGTGCGGCCGAGGTGCCCCCCACCGCGTCGTACACCACGACCGGCCGGTCCGAGCGCACGCCCGCGGCCCGCATCGCGGTGCCGAGACGCTCCGGGTCGGGCAGGGGGTGTCGACCTCCCACACCGGTGTGCGGCGGGTCTGCCAGGTCGTCCTCGAGGGAGACGTACGCCGCGCCCGGGACGTGCCCGGCCTGGTGCTGCTCACGACCGTCGTCACGGCCGAGCTGCCAGCGCACGTCGAGGAAGGTGACCCCGTCGGTGTGCCCGACGAGGTCCTCCGGGGCGACCAGCGACGAGCTCATGTGAAGGGCAGCGGTTCGCCGATGCGGGAGACGGCCTGGGCCCGGGACGCCGTCATGCGGCGGCGGTGGTGCTGGCGGCAGAGCACCTCGTAGCCGACCTCGGCGGGCCCGCTGTCGTCCTGGTCGACGTCGCCGACGACGATCACCTCACCCTCGGTGACCATCTCGCCGTTCTCGGTGCGCGCGTTGTGGGTGGCCCGCTTGCCGCACCAGCAGA
This sequence comes from uncultured Actinomycetota bacterium, assembly GCA_963759965.1. Lineage (GTDB taxonomy): Bacteria > Actinomycetota > Actinomycetes > Propionibacteriales > Nocardioidaceae > Marmoricola_A. The sequence continues at coordinate 717,455 of CAVXBM010000020.1, read as the reverse complement.
GCGCCTCGACCTGGAGCACGTGCATCCGGTCGGCCAGCTCGACGAGGCGCGCCGAGCCGGGGAAGAGATGACTGCGGAAGTCGGTGAGGATGCCGAAGCAGAACACGTCGACCTGGAGCTCGTCGACGATCCGGGCCAGCTGCTCGACCTGCGTCGCGGTGAAGAACTGGGCCTCGTCGCAGATCAGGTAGTCGATCCGGGCACCGTGGGTGAGCGCGTCGACGACGTGCCCCCAGAAGTCGAGGAGGTCGTCGACCTCGATCGCCTCGTGCGCCAGGCCGAGGCGGGAGGACACGGTGGCGGTCCCGGCCCGGTCGTGGCTGGTGAAGATGCGGCCGATCCGCCCGCGCGCGGCGTGGTTGTGGTTGGTCTGGAGGGCCAGCGTGGACTTGCCGGAGTCCATCGTCCCGGTGAAGAACTGCAGCTCAGCCATGGCGCGCCCCCGTCATGTCACCAGCACCGGGACGAGCATCTCGACCGGCGTCAACGAGCCGTGCATGCCGATGAGCCGGCTCTCGTAGGGGAAGGCGTCGGAGTCGAGGATCGCGTGGTCCCCGCGGGCCGCCGCGACCACGTCGCCGATGCGCGGACGCACCGGGCCCGTGTCGCTGCCGAACCATCCACGGGCGAAGGCCTGGTCGCGGGTCAGCACCTCGGCGCGGTCCCCCAGCACCGCGGCCCAGGTGGCCGCGACGTCGTCGACCGCGCCGGCGCGGCAGTAGACGTGCCGGAACCTCGCCTCGCCCCCGATCAGGGCCACCCCGTCACGCATGACCGGCGTCTGCTCGACGTCGATGCGGCTCTCCGGCGGGGCGTCGACCATCCCGTGGTCGGCCACCACGACGATGCGCGTGGACATGGGCAGCGTCTCGCGGAGCAGCTCCGCGGCCAGGTCGATCGCGGTCAGCTGCGCCCGCCACTGCGGGGAGTCGACGCCGTAGCGGTGGCCCGTCCAGTCGAGGTCCCCGTCGTACATGTAGGTCAGGGACGGGCTGGAGGAGCTCGCCTCCTGCACCGCCACGAGTCGTTCGCCGAGCCGGTCGGCGCCGACGAACTCGGCACCCCTGGAGCTGGCGAGCGTCAGGCCGGAACCGTTGAACTCGCGCTTGTTCACCGTCGTCGTGCGCACGCCGAGCGCGGCGAGCCTGGCGAACGCCGTCGGGTGCGGCTGCCACTCGAGGGGGTCGACATCCTTCGACCACAGCAGCGCGTTGAGCAGGCGGTCGGTGCCCGGGATGCGTGAGGTGAAGCCCACGACGCCGTGCGTGCCCGGCGTCAGCCCGGTGCCGAGGCTGGTGAGGCTGGTCGCGGTCGTGGACGGTACGCCGACCGTGGCCGGTGTCGTCCCGGCCAGCAGCCCGTGCAGGAACGGCGCCTCGTCGGGGTGTGCGGAGAGCAGCTGGTGGCCGAGCCCGTCGACCAGGAAGAGGACGTAGCTGCCGGCCTCCGGGAGCTCGAGCCCCGTCGGCGCCCCGCCGAGGTCGACCCCGAGGGCCTTGGCGACGGCCGGCACGACATCGCCGAGCGAGCGGTCGCCGTACGCAGGCTCGACGAAGGCGGGAGTGCTCACCGGGTGCGGGCCGCCCCGACCGTCCGGGACGACAGCGCCTCGGAGAACGCGAGCAGCTCGGCCACGGCCTCGGGACCCTCGGCCGCCGCGCTGACCCGCAGGGAGAAGTCGTCGGAGCCGACGACCCCCGTGTAGCCGTGGTCCGCCTCGCACTGCGGGTCGCCGCACGTGGCGGGCTCGAGGTCGAGACGGCTCATGCCGCCCCACCCGATCGAGAGCACCGCCTCGTTGGCTCCCGGGGACGGAATGCCGTGCCCGGCGTACGTCTCGGGGTTGGCGACCATCCGGTTGACCACCACCGTGCGGACCGCGTGGAGCGTGATCGCCTCGGTCGTGGTCGAGGTGTACGGCGCGGGCAGCACGTCGTCGGGGGCGTGCTCGTCGGTGTGCGCGAGGATCAGGCGGCTCGGCGTCAGCACCAGCACGGTCACGTGACGGCGGACCTCGTCGCGCTCGTCGATCGTCGGCTCGTGGTGCACCAGGTGCGCGTGCACCGGCTCCCCGGCGACGGCCGCGAAGACCGAGTCGGCCACCACGGCCGGGTAGTAGCCGGACGCCTCGATGTCGGCGCGCAGTGCCGCGGAGCGGTCGGTCACGTCGTGCATGGCGGTCAGTCTGTCACCCCGAGAGGGTGTCCCCCGCCTCGGCCATCCGGCGCACGTACCAGTCCGAGCGCGCGTCCGCCGCGGGCTCCACGCGGGCGGAGCCGGTCAGCACCTGGAGGCCCTGCAGCCCCACGACGACGAGGGAGAGGTCGAGCCGGCGCACCTGGGGCAGGTCGTTCTTGAGCTGCGCGACGTGGAGCAGCAGCCGCTCGACCGCCTCGACGTCGACCGGCTCGCTGCCGCGGTAGCCCAGCAGGAGCGGGGCGGCCTTGATGTCCCGCACCATCTCGTGGGCGTCGAGCCGGTCCATGGGCGGGATGCGGTAGGCCCGGTCGCCGAGCAGGTCGCTCGCCATCCCCGACAGGCCGAAGGAGACCACCGGTCCGAACAACGGGTCCTCGACCGCCCGCACCGCCACCGGGATGCCCGCCGGAGCGTTGCGCTGCACCACGAAGCCGGCGTTGGCCCTCGTCTCGATGAGGTCCTGCATCGTCGACCAGGCGTCGCGCATCTCCTCCTCGTTGTCGATGTTGCGCCAGACGTGGGCGAGGTCGGGGCGCTGCACGAGGTGGTCCGCGGTGGCCTTGAGGACGACGTCCCAGCCGAGGCCCTCGCCGGCGGCCACCGCCTCGTCGATGTTCTCCGCCGGGATGCGCGGCCACAGGTCGATGCCGTACGCCGCGAGCACCTCCGCGAGCTCGTGGTCGGTCAGCTCGCGGCCCTCCGGGGCGGCGGTGAGCGCGGAGAGGACCACCGAACGTGCCTTGACCTGGTCGGCCTCGTCAGGCGCCACGATCTCCTGCTCGGGACGGGCCAGCCAGCCGGCGTACTCCACGGCCGCGGCGAGCGCGCGCACGGCCGAGGTCGGGGAGCCGTACGACGGCACCGACCCGCGGCCGGCCGTCGAGCCCGCCACGTCGGGCACCCGCAGGAGCTCGGGGATGCCCTGGGCCGCCAGGAAGCTGGACAGGACCGGCTTGTCCGACTGCTCGCCGACGACGGCGAGGACGGTGGCGACCTCCGCGCCCGTCGTGTTGACCGGGGGGATGAACACCGCAAGGACCGCGTCGACGTCGGGCGAGTCGATCGCCTCGTCGAGGGCGTGCTCGAAGTCCTCGGCGCTGGCGTCCGCCCCGAGCCCGCCCATCTTCCGCACCTCGAGGCCGGCGGCGGCCGCCGCGTCGGAGGCCATGAGCGCGAGCGCGTCGGAGTTGCCCACCACCGCGACCCGGTTGCCCCGCGGCAGCGGCTGGTGCGCGAGCAGCTGGGCGACGTCGAACATCTCGTCGAGGGTGTCGACCTGGATGACGCCGGCCTGCCGGAACATCGCGTCGACCGCCGCCTGGCCGGCCTCGCTGACCCGGACGGCGTGCCCCATCGGCACGCCCTGGGTGGTGCGACCCGACTTCACCGCGATGACCGGCTTGCGCCGCGACACCCGCCGCGCGATGCGGCTGAACTTCCGCGGGTTGCCGATGGACTCGAGGTAGAGCAGGACGACCTCGGTGGTGTCGTCCTCCTCCCAGTACTGGAGGAGGTCGTTGCCCGAGACGTCGGCGCGGTTGCCGGCCGAGACGAAGGTCGAGAGGCCCAGCCCGCGGCGCGAGACGTTCTCGAGGATCGCGATGCCGAGGGCGCCGGACTGGCAGAAGAAGCCGGCCCGGCCGCGCGGCGGCATGACCGGCGACAGCGACGCGTTGAGGGCCAGGTCGCTGGCGGTGTTGACGATGCCGAGGGCGTTCGGGCCGACGAGCCGCAGCCCGTAGGTGCGGCAGACGCGGACCAGCTGCCGCTGGAGGCGACGGCCCTCGTCACCGGTCTCGGCGAACCCGGACGACACGACGACCAGGCCATGGACGCCCTTCTTGGCGCAGTCGAGCACCACGTCGGGCACCGCCTCCGCGGGCACGGCCACCACGGCGATGTCGACCTCGTCCGGGATGTCCGCGACGCTGGCGTAGGCCGGCATCCCGGCGACCGCCTCGGCCGCGGGGTTCACCACGTAGACGCGGCCCTGGTAGTCGCCGAGCACCAGGTTGCGCACGAGCAGCCGCCCCACGGTGTCCTGGCGCCGGCTCGCCCCGACGACGGCGACGCTCCGGGCGGCGAAGAACCGGCGTACCGACGCGGTCTCGGCGCGGTGCTCGCGCGACTGCATGACCTCCAACGACGTGGTGGTCGCGTCGATGGCGAACTCCATGTGCATGACGCCGTCCTCGTAGCCACCCCGCACCTGGTAGCCCGCGTCACGGAAGACCTGGATCATGCCGACGTTCTCGGGGAGGACCTCGGCCACGAACTTCTCGACCTCGACCTCGCGCCCGATCTGGGCGAGGTGCTCGAGCAGCAGCTGTCCGATGCCGCGGTGCTGGTGCTTGTCCTGAACCAGGAACGCGACCTCGGCGAGCCGCCCCGGGGCGTCGCCGCGCCCGGGGAGCCGCTCGAACTGGCCGACCGCGATGATCTGCTCGGCCACCGTGAGGACGAGCGCCACCCGGTCCTGGTGGTCCACGTCGACGAAGCGGCTGATCTCCCGCTCGGACAGGGTCGGCATCGCAGCGAAGAACCGGAAGCGCTTCGAGGCGTCGGACACCTGGGCGTAGAAGCTGACGATCATCTCCGCGTCGGCACGGGAGATGGGCCGCATCTGGGCGGTGCCGCCGTCCCGGAGCAGGACGTCGGCCTCCCAGTGCCGCGGGTACGCCGCCGGCTGGGTCCCGTCCTGGGCCTCGGTCACGGCACGAATCTACTGTGCGGGCAACCGTTCCGCGCCCGTCCGGCGAGCCCGCCGCCGGTGCCGGAGCGGCTCAAGGGACAATGCGCCGGTGGCACCCAGAAAACGCGGCAGCACGACGACCCTCGACGACTTCGAGGAGCACATCGTCGACATCGACGTCGGCGACGAGATGCGGACGAGCTTCCTGGAGTACGCCTACTCGGTCATCTACAGCCGTGCGCTGCCCGACGCCCGGGACGGCCTGAAGCCGGTCCAGCGCCGGATCCTCTACACGATGGCCGACATGGGCCTGCGTCCCGACCGCGGGCACGTGAAGTCCGCCCGCGTGGTCGGCGAGGTCATGGGCCGCCTGCACCCGCACGGCGACGGCGCCATCTACGACGCCCTGGTCCGGATGGTGCAGCCGTGGTCGATGCGGCTCCCGATGGTCGACGGCCACGGCAACTTCGGCTCCCCCGACGCCGGCCCCGCCGCGATGCGCTACACCGAGTGCCGGCTGGCCGCGGCCGCGATGCCGATGACCACCTCGATCGACGAGGACACCGTCGACTTCAAGCCCAACTACGACTCCCGCGAGGAGGAGCCGACGGTCCTGCCGGCGGCGATCCCGCACCTCCTGGTCAACGGCGCCTCGGGCATCGCGGTCGGCATGGCGACCAACATGGCGCCGCACAACCTGGTCGAGGTCGTCCAGGCACTGCGCCACCTCGTCACCCACCCGGGTGCCGACCTCGACACCCTCATGCGCTTCATCCCCGGGCCGGACCTCCCGACCGGCGGCAAGATCATCGGCCTCGACGGCATCCGCGACGCGTACGAGAGCGGTCGCGGCAGCTTCCGCATGCGCGCTTCGGCCCGGGTGGAGAGCGTCACGCCGCGACGCAAGGGCATCGTCGTCACCGAGCTGCCCTACGGCGTCGGGCCCGAGAAGGTCATCGAGCGGATCAAGGTCCTCGTCCAGGGCAAGAAGCTCCAGGGCATCGCCGACGTCAAGGACCTGACCGACCTCGAGAAGGGGCTCCGGCTGGTCATCGAGGTCCGCAACGGCTTCAACCCCGAGGCGATCCTCGAGCAGCTCTACAAGCTCACCCCGCTGGAGGAGTCCTTCGGCATCAACGCCGTCGCGCTGGTCGACGGGCAGCCGCGGACCCTCGGCCTCAAGCCGCTGCTCGAGGTCTACCTCCAGCACCGGTACGACGTGGTGCGTCGCCGCTCGGTCCACCGTCGGACCAAGGCCGCCGACCGGCTGCACCTCGTGGAGGGCCTGCTGGTCGCGATCCTCGACATCGACGAGGTGATCCAGCTCATCCGGGCCAGCGACAACGCGGCCGAGGCCAAGGACCGCCTGATCAGCGTCTTCGACCTGACGGACCCCCAGGCGTCGTACATCCTCGACATGCAGCTGCGCCGGCTGACGAAGTTCTCCCGGATCGAGCTGGAGAACGAGAAGTCCGAGCTCGAGCGGACCATCGCCGAGCTCGACGCGATCCTGAGCGACGACAAGGAGCTGCGGCGGGTCGTCTCCGAGGAGCTGGCGGAGGTCGCCAAGGCCCACGGCACCCCGCGCCGCACGGTCCTGCTCCAGTCCGCGGGGCAGCCGACGGCGTCGGCCGTGCCGCTCGAGGTCGCCGACGACCCGTGCTTCGTGCTCTTGTCGTCCGCAGGCCTGCTGGCCCGGACCACCGACCAGGAGCAGATCGGCTCGGGTGGCGGGCGGTCCAACCACGACGTGGTCGTCTCCGCGGTGGCCGCGACCGCGCGTGGCCAGGTCGGCGTGCTCACCTCCCTCGGCAGGCTGGTGCGCCTCGACGTGCTCGACCTTCCGACGGTCCCCGCGACCGCCAACGACCCGCACCTCCAGGGCGGCGCCCCTCTCGGGACGTTCCTGTCCCTCGAGGGCAGCGAGAAGGCACTCGCGCTGTGCACGCTCGCGAGCGAGGGACCCGGCATCGCCCTCGGCACCCGGCAGGGCACCGTGAAGCGGGTCAACCCCGAGGTGCTCGGCAGGGACGCCTGGGAGGTCGTGCGCCTGGCCGACGGCGACGAGGTCGTCGGCGCGCTCGAGCTCCGGACGGGCGACGAGGAGCTCTGCTTCATCACCAGCGACGCCCAGCTGCTGCACTTCCCCGCCTCGGCCGTCCGCTCGCAGGGCCGCTCGGGCGGCGGCATGGCCGGCGTTCGCCTGACGGGAGGCGCCGAGGTCGTGTTCTTCGGCGCCCTTCCCTCGACCGAGGGCGCCGAGGTCGTGACGGTGTCGGGGTCGAGCACCGCACTGCCCGGCACCGAGGCCGGCTCGGTGAAGGTGACCCCGTTCTCGGAGTACCCCGGCAAGGGCCGCGCCACGGGCGGCGTGCGCTGCCACCGGTTCCTCAAGGGTGAGGACACGCTCGTCTTCGCCTGGGCGGGTGCCGGCCCGGTCCGCGCGGCCGCCGACTCCGGCGCCCCGGTCGACCTGCCTGCAGCGGAAGGGCGACGGGACGGCTCCGGGACTCCGGGGTCGCAGCCGGTCGCCGCCGCCGCGGGGCCGGTCCGTGACAGGCTGACCCCATGAGACTGACGGGGACACGGGGAACGCGCCTCGCCGCGGGGCTGCTGGCACCGGTGGTGCTGCTGGCCACGGCGGCGTGCAGCGGTGACGACGGCGGCGGGGGCGGCGACTCGGCCGCGGACGTGCTCGCGTCGGCCAAGAAGGCGCTCGACGACACGTCCGGCGTCAAGATCGCGCTCACGACCGACAAGCTGCCCGACGGCGTCGACGGGGTCGTCGACGCGACCGGGACCGGCACGCACGCGCCGGCCTTCGAGGGCTCCATCAAGGTCGTGGTCAACAACCTCAACGTCGACGTGCCTGTCGTGGCCGTCCAAGGAGCCGTCTACGCCAAGCTCCCCTTCACCACGCAGTTCACCGAGATCGACCCGAGCGACTACGGCGCCCCCGACCCCGCCGACCTGATGGACCCCGAGAAGGGCATCTCCGGCTGGCTCACCGCCGCCGAGGGCGTCGAGGAGGGCGACAAGATCCGTGACGGCGACCAGGTGCTCACGCTCGTACTCCGCGACGCTCCCCGGCTCCGCGGTGGCGGGCGTCATCCCGTCCGCCGACAAGAAGGCCGACTTCGACGCGACGTTCCAGGTCGACGACGAGGGCCGGCTGACGACGGCCGACGTGAAGGGCCCGTTCTACGGCTCCGAGGGCGACGTGGACTACGAGATCACCCTGTCGTCGTACGGCACCGACAAGGACATCAAGGCGCCGTGACCGAGGGGCCCGACCGCGCTGCTCGGGTCCTGCTGTCCCTCGCCGCCGTCGCCGTCGCGTTCGCCGCGGCGGACACCTACGTCGTGGTGCTGGCGCTGCCCGACATGATGGGCGCGGCCGGCCTGTCCGCCGAGCAGCTCCAGCGGGCGGCGCCGATCGTCTCGGGGTTCCTCCTCGGCTACGTCGCGATGCTGCCGCTCGTGGGGCGGATCGCCGACGTCCGCGGCCGGGTGCCGGTCCTCGCCGGGTCGCTCGCGGTCTTCGCCGTCGGCTCCCTGGTCACCGCCGCGGCGTACGACCTGCCCTCGATGGTCACCGGGCGCTTCCTCCAGGGCGTCGGCGGCGGCGGGCTCGTGCCCGCGACGCTCGCGCTGGTCGCGGACCTCTACCCCGCCCACCGGCGCGGCGTTCCTCTCGGGATCGTCGGCGCGGTGCAGGAGCTCGGCAGCGTCCTCGGACCGTTGTACGGCGCGGTGGTGCTCGCCGTCGCCGACTGGCGGGCGATCTTCTGGGTCAACCTCGCTGTCGGCCTGGTGCTTCTCGCCGTCGTCCGCACGCAGCGGACCGCTGTCGTCAGGCGGGTGCGCTGGGACTGGGTGGGCATCGGCCTCCTGGTCCTCACCGCGGTCGGCGCCGTGCTCGTGATGCTCGAGCCGAAGGCCCTGGTCACCGACGTCACGCTGGGGCTGGGCTTCCTCCCCGTCGTCGGCGACGGGCGCTGGCTCTCGCCGGTCGCCCTCGGCACCCTCGCGCTGGCGATCGCGTTCCTGGCCTGGTGCGCCACCGGACGCGGTCGTCTCCTGGACCTGCCCGGGTGGCCCGCCGTGCTCGCCCGCGTCGACGTGCTCGCCGCCGCCCTGCTCTCGCTCGCCCTCGGGGGCGTCGTGCTGGCGTTCGCCACCGCGGACCCGGCCGTGGAGGTGTTCTCCCCCGCCGGCCCGTGGCTGCTGGTCCTCGCCGCGGCGGCCTCGGTGGCCTTCTGGCTCCGCAACCGGGCCTCGCGCAACCCGCTGGTGCCGGCGGGCGCGCTCGGCCGGGCACCGGCCTGGGGCGCCCTCCTGGTGAGCTTCTTCGTCGGCAGCGCCCTGATCGCGGCCCTCGTCGACATCCCGATCTTCGCCCGGGTCACCGTCTACAACACCGACCAGCTCGCCGCCGCCCTCGTCCTGGTCCGGATGCTCATCGCCCTGCCGGTGGGCGCCGTGCTCGGCGGCTGGCTGACCCGGCACGTCTCCGCCGGCGTGGTCACCGCCGTCGGGATGGCGTGCTCGTGCGTCGGCTTCCTCGTGATGTCGCGGTGGGGTCTGGAGACCCTGCACGACCCTCTCGCCACGCTGCCCCTGCTCCTCACCGGGCTCGGGTTCGGCCTCGCACTCGCCCCGGTCAACGCCGCGCTCCTCGCGGCCACCGACGACGCCGTCCACGGCGTCGCCAGCGCGTTGCTGGTGGTCTCCCGCATGGTCGGGATGCTCGTCGGCATCAGCGCCCTGACCACGCTCGGCCTGCGCCGCTACTACGCCGAGCAGGGTGACCTCCCGGCCCCGATGGACGTCTGCGGCCAGGGTGACAGCCGCTGCCCGGAGTTCAGCCGGATCCTGCAGGAGGCGGGCCTCACCCAGCTCACGACGATCTTCGTCGGCGCCGCCCTCTGCTGCGTCGTCGCCGGCGTGGTCGCCCTGGTCGTGTTCCGCAGCGCCGACACCCGCGACGTCCGCCGCTCCGCCCTCGAGGCCAACCTCGGCTGAACCCGGCAAGGGCGAACCGCTAGCGTCGGGCGGGTGAGCGAAGCATTCGACGACCTGCTGGCCGCCAACAAGAAGTTCGCGGAGCACTTCACCCTCTCCGGGTTCGACGGCGTCGCCCATGCCGGCGTCGCCATCGTGACCTGCATGGACTCCCGCATCGACCCGCTGCGGCTGGTCGGCCTCGAGCCCGGCGACGCCAAGATCTTCCGCAACCCCGGCGGCCGCGTCACCGAGGCCGCTCTCGAGGCGCTGGTGCTCGGCGTGCACCTGCTCAACGTCAAGCGTGTGCTGGTGGTCCCGCACACCCGGTGCGCCGTGGCCTCGAACACCGAGGAGGAGCTGCGCGTGAAGGTCGCCGAGTCGGCCGGCACCGACGTCACCTGGCAGCGCTTCCACGTCGTCGACGACCAGCTCCGCGCCCTCGCCGAGGACGTCCAGCGGGTCCGCTCGCACCCCCTCGTCCCCGACTCCGTCGCCGTCGGCGGCTTCCTCTACGACGTCGACACCGGGCTCCTCACCCAGCACGAGTGAGCTCAGCCGAGGAGCCCGCGCGCCCGCAGCTCCTGGGCGAGCGCCTCGGCACCCTCGAAGCGGACGCCGTCCATGCCCACTGCCCGTGCGGCAGCCACGTTGCCGGCGGAGTCGTCGACGAAGACGACCTCCGCCACCGGATGACCCAGCCGGTCGCCGAGCACCTCGAAGATCCGCGCGTCCGGCTTGGCGACGCCCTCCTCCCCCGACACCACGATGTCGGCGAAGAGCGCGAACACCTCCGGGAAGAGCTGCGGCAGGTGGTGGATCGTCTCGGCCGACCAGTTGGTCAGCGCGACGAGCCGAACGCCACGGTCGCGCAGGTCTCGGAGGATCTCGGCGGTCCCCGGCACGAGCCCCGCCAGCGAGTGCGCGAAGTTCGGTCGGTAGGCCTCGATCTCCTCGGCGAGATGAGGATGGCTGGCCATCGCCTCGGCCTCCGCGTCCGCCCACGGCCGGCCGGCGTCCTGCCGCTGGTTCCAGCCCGCGAAGTCGAAGTCGTCGCCGTTCACGAACCTCTCCGCCCGCTCCTGGCCCACGGCTGCGGCGACCGCGGCCACGGGGTCCCAGCGGACGACGACGCCCCCGAGGTCGAACACGACCGTGGTCATCGTCCAGCCACCGCATCGCGCCGCGTGGGTAGTCCGAAGGGGGCGAAGACCGCCGGATCGGCGAACGTCACGTTCTGCGACACCAGCCCACCGCGCACAGCAAGGACCTGCAGCGAGTGCGCCCGCACGCCGCCCTCCGGGTCGGGGCAGTACGTCGCGAGCGCGGTGGTGCCGTTGGCCGGCACGAGGACCACGCGCCAGCCCGGGCCTCGTCGGGCGAACACCGACTCCATGAACGCGACGTAGTCCTCACGCCCCTGCAGCCACAGGTCGACCGGCGGCATCTCGAGCGTCACGTCATCGGCGAGGAGCCGGGTCAGGCCGGCCACGTCGGCCGCCTCGAACGCCGCGACGTAGCGCTCCACGACCGCCCGCTCCTCGGGGTCGGCGGGCTCACGCAGCTCCTCGAGGACAGGCCCCTCCTCGCGCAGCGACGCTCGGGCCCGCTGGAGGCTGCTGTTGACCGACGCCACGCTGGTGTCCAGGGCCTCCGCCACGTCGGCCGCCGACAGTCCGGCGACCTCCCGAAGCAGGAGCGCCGCACGCTGTCGCGCCGGGAGTGCCTGCACGGCCGCCACCAGGGCAAGGCGCAGGCCGGACCGCTGCACCGCTGCTGCCTCCGGGTCCATCCGCGCATCGGGGAACGGCTGCAGCCACGGGATGTCCGTCCTCGTCACCAGCGGGGCGTCGGCCTCCCCAGCCGGGCCGAGCCCACTCGGCAACGGCCGTCGGGCCCGGCCCTCGAGCGCGGTCAGGCACACGTTGGTCGCGATCCGGTGCAGCCACGTGCGCACCGACGCCTTGGCCGGGTCGTAGCGATCCGCCGCTCGCCAGGCACGCAGGAGGGTCTCCTGCACCAGGTCCTCGGCCTCGTCGAAGGAGCCGAGCATCCGGTAGCAGTGCGCGAGCAGCTCGCCCCGGAAGGCCTCGTGCTCCTGCTGTCCCGTCGCGGCGACCACGCGCGGAGCCTACGACGGCGCTCGGACAGCGATGAGTTCCGGCCTCGGCGCCGGTATGTGTCGGGGAGAGCGGCCACACCGGCCGTGCGACGGGAAGGCACCACCATGGGCGACGTCATCGTCACGCACTTCATCACGCTGGACGGCGTGGTCTCGGACCCCGACGGACGCGGCGGCACCGACCACGGCGGCTGGGCGTTCCGGTACGGCGCCGGCCCGGTCGCCGGCGACAAGTTCCGTCTCGGCCCGCGACTGGAGACGTGCGTGCAGCTCTACGGGCGACGCACCTGGGAGCACTTCGCCGGGCTCTGGCCGGGGCGTGAGGGCGAGTTCGCCGACCACATGAACCGCGTGCCGAAGCGGGTCGCGACCCGGGCCGGCATCGATCCCGCGGCCTGGTCCGGCTCGGAGGCCATCGACGGCGATCCCGTCGCCTGGGTGACGGAGGAGCGTGCTCGGCGCGACATCGTCGTCATCGGCAGCCTGAGCCTGGTCCATGCCCTGGCCGCTGCCGACCTGGTCGACGAGTACCGCCTGGTCACCTTTCCCACCGTCGTCGGCGCAGGCGACCGGCTCTTCGCCGACGGCACCACGGCCGAGCTCGCCCTGGTCAGCGCCGAGCTCGCCGACCCCGAGGGCCTGACCTCCCTCACGATCCTCAGGCGCCGATGACCTGGACGGCACTCCTCGCTGGGGCTCAGCCGGTTGATCAGGCGTCGATGAGCTCGGCGTCGATCTCGTAGGCGCCCTGGACGATGAAGTCCTTGCGAGGGGCCACGTCGCTGCCCATGAGCAGCTCGAACACCGTGGCCGCCTCGACCGCGTCGTCGACGGTGATCCGGCGCAGCGTGCGGTGACGCGGGTCCATGGTGGTCTCGGCCAGCTGGTCGGCGTCCATCTCGCCGAGCCCCTTGTAGCGCTGCACCGGGTCCTTCCAGCGCAGGCCCTTCTTGGTCAGCTCGGCGAGCTTCCTCTGCAGCTCGACGTCGGAGTACGTGTAGACGTACTTCTCCATGCCCTTCTTCGGGTTCGTCAGCTCGATGCGGTGCAGCGGAGGCACCGCGGAGAAGACCCGACCACTCGTGATGAGGTCCGGCATGTACTTGAAGAACAGCGTGGCGAGCAGGCACCGGATGTGCGCGCCGTCCGAGTCGGCGTCGGCCATGAAGACGATGCGGCCGTAGCGCGCCGTCTCGATGTCGAACGTGCGGCCCGAGCCGGCACCGACGACCTGGATGATCGACGCGCACTCGGTGTTCTTGAGCATGTCGCCGACCGAGGCCTTCTGGACGTTGAGGATCTTGCCCCGGATCGGCAGCAGCGCCTGGAACTCCGAGTTGCGCGCGAGCTTGGCGGTCCCCAGCGCGGAGTCGCCCTCGACGATGAACAGCTCGGTGCGTTCGTTGTCCGAGGACCGGCAGTCGGCCAGCTTCGAGGGCAGGGCCGAGGACTCCAGGGCGTTCTTGCGGCGCTGGGTGTCGCGCTGGGTGCGCGCGGCGATGCGGGTGCGCGAGGCGTTGGCGACCTTCTCGAGGACGAGCTTGGCCTGGGCCTTCTCCGCGCGCTTGGACGAGGTCAGGAACTTCTTGAGCTCGGCGGCGACGACCTTGCGCACGATCGGGCGCGCGGCCGGGTGTGCCGAGCACCTCCTTGGTCTGGCCCTCGAACTGCGGCTCGGCCAGCCGCACGGTCACGACCGCGGTCAGGCCCTCGAGCACGTCGTCCTTGATGACGTCCGCCTCGGCGACCTTGAGGGTCTTCGACTCGCGCAGCACGTCGTTGAAGGTCTTGGTCACGGCGGCGTCGAAGCCGCCGACGTGGGTGCCGCCCTTGGGTGTCGCGATCACGTTGACGTAGGACCGGACCTCGGTGTCGTAGCCCGTCCCCCAGCGCAGTGCCACGTCGACCTCGAGGTCGCGCTCGACGTCCTGCGGCGTCATGTGGCCCTTGTCGTCGAGCAGCGGAACGGTCTCGGTGAACACCTCGTGGCCCTGGAGCCGGATGACCTCGGTCACCGGCTCGTCCTGGGCGAGGAACTCGCAGTACTCCGTGATCCCGCCGTCGTGCTTGAACCGCTCCTCGACGGGCTCCTTGCCGCGCTCGTCGCGGATCACGAGCTCCAGGCCGGGGACGAGGAACGAGGTGTGCCGGGCCCGGGTGACCAGGCTCTCGAGCTCGAACTGCGCGTCCTTGGTGAAGATCTGCCGGTCCGGCCAGAACCGGACCCGGGTGCCGGTCTTGGTCTTGGCGACCCGCTTGCCCTTGTGCAGCCCGGACTGCTCGGTGAACTTCGCCGGTCGGACCGTCGCCGTCGAAGACGCCGGGGGCGCCGCGCCGGAACGACATCCCCTGGGTGGCGGGCGACCGGTCGACCTCGACGTCGAGGCGGGACGAGAGCGCGTTGACGACCGACGAACCGACGCCGTGGAGGCCGCCGGTGGCGTTGTAGGTGCCGCCGCCGAACTTGCCGCCCGCGTGCAGCTTGGTGAAGACCACCTCGACGCCTGACGAGACCGGTGCGGGGCTCCTTGTCGACCGGGATGCCGCGGCCGTTGTCGTGGACCTCGGCGGACCCGTCGGCGTGGAGGATCACGTCGACCCGGTCGCACGCGCCGGCCAGCGCCTCGTCAACGGCGTTGTCGATGATCTCCCAGAGGCAGTGCATGAGGCCCCGCGTGTCGGTCGAGCCGATGTACATGCCGGGCCGCTTGCGGACCGCCTCCAGCCCCTCGAGGACCAACAGGTGGTGCGCGTTGTACGTGTTGTCGATGGTCGCCTCCGTCGTCGTACGGCGAATCTACCGGCGCGGCCGCCGACCTCTCCGGGCGTCGCCACACCGTGGCGAAATCGTGACCAACAATCGACGGCCCGTCCGTCTGAGGTGAACGGCCAGGGGTAGGGATACGTCACGTCCTGGAGGAATCGGGACGCGTTTGGGCGGTTCGCGTCGCGGAAGTTGGACCGGGGAGCCACACTGGAGCAACCCATCCAGCCAGGCAGCGCAGCCGAACTGGTGACAAGGCGGTCGAGGTTCGTCGGGGAGGACGGGACCGGGCGTGACGGGGCTCACGAGAGTCTCACCGGGAACAGGCTCCTCGAGGCGGGACGCAGGCCGGCGTGCTTGGATTGTTCCGTCGAGGCGCAGCGGGAATCCTCCAGGGACCCCGGGGCGTTAGGAAGAACGACAGGAAGGAAGGCCGTCCGTGACCACTGCCGTTGCACCCAGCCCCTTGACCACGAGCGACCGCTGCGACCGATGCGGCGCTCAGGCCTACCTGCGCGTCCAGCTCTCCAGCGGGAGCGAGCTCCTCTTCTGCGCCCACCACGCGCGTGAGCACGGCGAGAAGCTCAAGACGATCGCAGTCAACGTCCACGACGAGACCAGCAAGCTCTTCGACGCGCCGACGGTGCCGTCCGAGGACGATCGCTGACGCTCGCACGACTCCACCGCGGCCCCGGGTCCTCCCGGGGCCGCGGTCGTTTTCCGCCTCGTGACAGGCTGACCGCGTGCAGACCGTCGACCTCCTCGCCGCCCTCGGCATCGCCGTGGGCGTCGTCGGCGTGCTGGTGCCGATCCTCCCGGGCACACTCCTGGTCGCCGGCTCCGTGCTCGTGTGGGCCTTCGTCGTCGGCACCGGCGAGGGCTGGCTGTGGGCCTCGGTCGCGCTCGGCGCGCTCGCGGTCGGGACCGTCGTGAAGTACGCCGTCCCGCACCGCCGGATCCGTGACGCCGGCGTGCCCGGACGGACCCTGGTCGCCGGGGCCGTCCTCGGCCTGGTCGGCTTCTTCGTGATCCCGGTGATCGGCGTGGTCGTCGGCTTCGTCGCCGGGGTGTACGGCGCTGAGGCCGCCCGTCTGGGCCCGGCCGCTGCCCGCCCCGCGACCTGGACCGCGCTGAAGGCGGTCGGCCTGTCGATCCTCATCGAGCTGCTCGCCGCGATGGTGGCGGCCACGGCCTGGCTCGTCGGGGCCATCAGCACCTGACCCGAGCGTGGGGGGCGACCACGCCAGGGCGTCCGAAAAGCCCGATGTGCAGGGTTCAAGCGTCATACGCTGAGAGGGACCAAAGCGCGGTCGAGGCGCCGGGCTGCCTGGGCTCGGACATGGGAAGGACGCGTGTGGACGGCTCTGACGAGTTCTTCCGCCAGATCGTGCAGTCCTCCCTCGACGGCATCTGGGCCTTCGACCTCGCGGGACGCACGACGTACGCGAACGCGCGCGCCGCCGAGCTCCTCGGTCGCTCCCCCGAGGAGATGGCCGCTCTCACCGTCTTCGACGTCCTCGACCAGGTCGGCCAGGAGCAGTTCCGCGAGCACCTGGTCGCCGTCCGCGAGGTGGGCCCCAACGGCGCCGAGGTCGAGTGCACCTACCTGCGCGCCGACGGGTCGCCGGCCCACCTCCTGGTCAGCGAGCGGGCGCTCCTGGACGCCCACGGCGTGATCGAGGGCTACGTCCACCGGCTCACCGACCACGGCGACCGCCGGGCGCTCCTCGACGAGCTCAGCACCAACCGCGAGCGCCTCGACGAGGCGCAGACGCTCGCCCGGGTCGGCAGCTGGGAGATGGACCTCGAGACCCGCGAGGTGCGCTGGTCGCGCTACCTCTTCGAGATGCTCGGCCTCGACCCGGCGACCGTCGAGCCGTCGGCCGACCGGTTCGTCGACGCCGTGCTCGACCGTGACCGCGAGGGTGTGCGGGAGCGGGTCCGGCGCCTCGGTGAGAACCACGAGGCCCTCGAGTTCGACGCCCGCGTCGCTCGCACCGACGGCACCGTGCGCTGGGTGCGCGGCCTGGGCCGCACGCAGTTCGCCGGCGACGGCACCCCGGTCAGCATCAGCGGCACCATCCAGGACATCACGCCGATGAAGGAGGTCGAGCTCCAGCTCGTCGACGCCGTCATCCTCAACGCCCTCATGCAGGTGATGGCCACCTCCGCCAACGAGGCGGAGACGCTGGCCGAGGCGCTCGAGGTCACCCGGCACGAGCTGCTGGCGCACGACGACTGGGGCCGTGCCGTCGCCTTCCTGCCGGTCACCGCCGAGGACGGCACCCTGGTCGTGCAGCCGTACCTCGTCGACGCCGACCCGGCACGCGTCCCCACCGAGCTCGAGCAGCGCACCGCCGAGCGGGCGCTGGTCAGCGACGAGCCTGTCTTCGAGGAGGAGGGGCTGCCCGAGACCCCCTCGCTCGGCTTCACGCTGCGGCTCGGCGGCGAGGTGCTCCTCGTCGTGGTGATCACCGCCCTGTCGCCTTTCGAGCGCCACGCGATGCTGACCTCGATGTGCAAGCAGGTCGCCGTGCAGCTGACCCGGGTGGCCGAGCGCGAGCGCGCGGCCCAGGAGCTGGAGGCCGCCCGCGACACCGCGATGGAGGCGTCGCGGTTGAAGTCCGAGTTCCTGGCGACGATGAGCCACGAGATCCGCACGCCGATGAACGGCGTGATCGGCCTCAACGAGCTGATGCTCCGCACCAGCCTCGACGACCACCAGCGACGGCTGGCCCACGGTGCGCAGGTGGCGGGCCGGGCCCTGATGAGCCTGATCAACGACATCCTCGACTTCTCGAAGATCGAGGCGGGCCAGCTCGAGATCGAGGTGGTGGAGTTCGAGGTCCGCCCCGTGATCGACCAGGTGCTCGCGATCAACGGCCAGACCGCGCACGACCGGGGCGTCACCCTCGACGTCGAGGTCGACGAGGGGGTGCCCGACCGTCTCGTGGGCGACCCGACGCGGCTCGGCCAGGTGGTCGGCAACCTCGTCTCCAACGCCGTGAAGTTCACCTCGGACGGCACCGTGCACATCACGCTGCGCACCGAGGCGACGCGTCCTGCCGAGCCTGGCTCCACGCTCCGGCTGCGCGTCGAGGTGGCGGACACCGGCATCGGGATCGACCGCGACGGCATGGAGCGGCTCTTCGAGCCGTTCCGCCAGGCCGACGTGTCGACGACCCGGACCTTCGGCGGCACCGGCCTCGGCCTCGCGATCTCCCGCCAGCTGGTGGAGGCGATGGGCGGCGAGATCGGCGTGGCCAGCACCACGGGCGAGGGCAGCACGTTCTGGTTCACCGCCCTCTTCGACCCGGTCGGGGAGGGCCTCGGCGGCCTCGACCGCACCGACGCCGCCCGTCTCGGCGACGACCCGCGCCACACCGGAAACGTCCTCGTCGTCGAGGACAACGACATCAACCAGCTCGTGGCCCTGGGCCTGCTCGAGGCCCTGGGCTTCACCGCCGACGTCGCGGCCAACGGCGAGGAGGCGATCGCGAAGGTCTCTTCCGGGGGGTACGACGTCGTGCTGATGGACCTGCAGATGCCCGGCATGGACGGCTACACCGCGTCCCGCCTGATCCGCAGCCACGAGCCCGAGGGCCTGCGGGTGCCGATCATCGCGATGACGGCGTCGGCGATCGAGGGCGTCCGGGAGCGCTGCCTCGAGGCCGGCATGGACGACTTCCTGACCAAGCCCGTGAGCAGCGAGCACCTCGAGTCCATGCTCCGGGCGCAGCTGCGCACCGCCGTACACCCCACGCCGGAGCCTCCCCCGCAGCCGCCGCCTCCGGCGGTGCTCGACGAGTCCCGTCTCGAGGAGCTCGGCGAGCTCGGTCCGGCCGCGGTGGCGCTGGTCGAGCGCGCCGTGGACAACTTCGTGGCCGGCATGGACGGCAACGTCAACGACATCGAGAAGGCCGTGGCCGGGGGCGAGTCCGAGACCCTCTCCAGCATCGCGCACCGGCTCAAGGGCAGCGCCCTCAACCTGGGGGCCAACCGGTTGGCGGAGATCTGCCTCGAGCTCGAGCTGCTCGGCGAGGAAGGGGCCGCGTGGGGCGGCGCCCCGATGATCGACGAGCTGAAGTCGGCGGCGGCGGCGACGGTCAGCGCGCTGCTCGACTACCGGTCCCGCCAGCCCCAGGCCTGAGCCGCCTGCGGCGCGGAAGGTCAAAACAGCCGTAAATCAGACGGATCGCAACAAAATAATGATTGTCGTGCCGTCGACCCGGGAAACCTGTCAGCAGGGGTTGGGGTTTCGGTCCGGGGGGATCGAGGCTCACGGACCTGGGCTTCTCCCATACGGCCCAGGTGCCCTAGCCTCCGTCCGCACCCTCCCAGCATGCGCGGGCGGAGGCGCCGGGAGGCCGAGGCCCGGGGATCGCCCGCCGCCGGTCAGCTCTTCCGCCGGCCTCGGCGTCGCCGTACGGCCAGGAACCACAACGTGAGCAGGGTCGCGTAGAAGACGACCTGGGCGACCTCGGTCCACGGGCTGGGAGCGCCGACGAGGATCAGCACGACGAGGGCGACCACCATGACGACAGCCACCACGGCCAGGCCCTGCTCCTGCCGGGTTGGCTCGTCGGTGCCGTACAGCAAGCGGAGTTTCACGGCGTCACCATGGGCACGAGTGTCCCTCAGGAGCCCCTCGACCTCGAGAGCGGCTCAGTCAGGGACCCCGTCATGGTCCGCGTCCGGGTCACGTGTGAGCTGCCAGGTCACGGCGCAGGACCGGGTGAGTCCTTGCTCGTCGTCCACGATCGTCTTGGTCTCCGAACCGCCGGTCGTGTGCGCGTAGGAGCGGGGTTGGGCCTGGAAGGCATCCCACAGCCCCTCCTTCAGGGCTTCCACACAGATGCCGTCTTGCGCTTCCGAGGTCCCGGGCTCGAAGACCTGGAGCACGTCGTAGATCGTGTCCTGAACCGTCTCGACGCTGCCTGGACACGTCCGTTTCCAGGTGATGGAGGAAGCGAGGTCGTAGTTGGGGGGCCGGCCGCCCACGTAGGCGTCGATGGAGTCGGTGACCCCTGCCTGGCCGTAGTTGATCATGAACCCGGCGGCCCAGCCATGGGTGAAGGAGCCCTTCTCGGTCTGGGTGCAGCCGTTCCCGACTGCGTCACCGTAGAAGCGGTCCACCGAGCCGGTCGCCGTGACGTTCTGCGAGAAGCTCGTGGGGCCCGGGGTGCCGTCGAAGGTCACCGTGGCTTCGTCGTCGGCCTGCGAGGCGTACCCGGGCGGCCCGTCGTGGACGTACCCGGCGTCGTATTCGAACGAGGCGGTGCCGGACCACGGCTTGTCCGAGATGACCAGCGCCTGGATGGTGCGTGGCGCGCTGACCGCGCCCGTAGCGGCGTTCTTCACCCGGACCTCTGCGCGGCTCCACTTCATGGTGAAGCCGATCTCGTACCGGCCGTTGCGGCGGGTGAAGTCCTCGAAGCCGGCAGCACGCCAGGCGCCGTCGACCTTGCGCTGCATCACCACCCGCTTGTTCGCCTTGGTCCCGATGGACCCGCTCAGCGACGCGCGCGAGAAGCTTGCTGGGAGACCGCGGACTCGAGATGGGCGCCGCCGCCGCTCGAGCCGTCACAGCACCAGGTGAGGTGGGAGTCGGCTCAGCGACCGCCGGCGCGGCCATCGCTGCCGTGCCCAACGCCATGGCCAGTGCCAGCGTGCGCAGCGTCGTCGCAGTGCCCATCGAATCGCCCCCCGTTCCCCGAACTCACCCGGCATGGACCATACGCCGTCCGGGCAGGGGACCAAGAGGGGCGATCGTCCCGCCGGTTCCCCAGTCAGACGGTATGACCGGCGAGGTCGCCGTGGAATGGCTGCGTGCGCTGCCAGTCGCTCGCGATCAGGTGGTGGGCGAAGCGCTCGCCGACGGTGGGTCGACCGGCGACGTCCAGTACCGCTGCACGCGACTCGTAGGAGACGTTGCCGTACAGCGGGAGGTACTCCTCGTAGCGAGCCCGGTCGCCGAACACCGCGGCCGGATCCTCGCCGGCCGCTTCGAACTGCTCGACCGCGTCGGCCGAGTCCAGCTGAACGCCCCGGGCGACGATCAGCTGCGGCACCTCGCGGCCGTCCACCCAGTCCGCACCGAACTGACCGAGGCCGTATCCCATCAACTTCCAGGCGAAGGCGATGCTGAGCTTGTACGCACCACCTTGCTTGATGAGGTCGAGCGCCTCTTTGTCCCCATCGACGCCGGACAGGAACATGTCGTCCGTGAGCTTTCCCTGCTCCGCCAGCGCCTTGTGGGCGCCCACGACGATCGTGTCCCCCCCGAGCACGACCTTGATCCGCGAGTAGCGCTGCAACGCGGTCATCATCGTGTTGAAGCCCGACGTGGTGCTGATGTCGGCGACCGTGATGTCGCCGACCACCTCGATGCCGCCTCCACCTGTCTCGAGGCCGTCGAGCACACCCTGGTGCCGGAGCTTCAGCTGCGGCGACGCCGTGTCCAGGTTGAAGTACAGCACCTGGGCGTTCCCGCCGAGCTCCGCGACGCAGTAGTCGGCGGCGGCCTTTCCCTGGTCGTAGCCGATCTGGTACTGGCTGGCTACGACCTGCATCGTGCTGGGCGCGGTGATGATGCCTTGGGTGCACACCCCGCGGTCGATGGCACGCTGCAGCACGGCAGCGTCGGCGTCGGGGCTGAGCGGCTGCATCGCCAGCGCACCGACCCCGTCGTCGAGGAAGCCGTTCATCTGGTCGACGTGCCGCGCAGGGTCGTTGCCCGACGTCGCCGTGACGTAGTCGAGGCCGCGCTCGGTCGCAGCCTGTCGCATGCCCCGCCCGAGCGCGAGGAAGAACTCGGAATCGGCCGTCGAGGCCCACGCCAGGCGGGCGGGCAGACCGCTGGCACCGCCGGTCTTCGCGGACGCCTCGAACGGAGCCAGTGCGTCGGGGTCGAGCAGCGCCGAAGCGGTGTCGCTGCCACCGCAGGCCGCCAGCCACTCGGACGCGAACAGCCCGCCGGCGGCCAGGGCGCCGACCTTCAGCACATGTCTTCTGGAGAGATTCGACAACGCAGCAACCTCCGCTGGGGCGGCCCGAATGCTACCCAGACGATGTGGTCAACGAGGCGGAAGCCGCACCACCGTGATGAAGAAGTCGTCGATCGCACGCACAGCGGAGACGAACTGTTCGAAATCGACCGGTTTGCGCACATAGGCGTTCGCATGCAGGTCGTAGGCCGCGATGACGTCCTCCTCCGCCTCCGAGGTCGTGAGGATGACGACGGGGATCCGCCGCAGGCTCGGGTCACCCTTGATGTCGGACAGCACCTCGCGACCGTCCCGCCGAGGAAGGTTGAGGTCGAGGAGCACGAGGTCCGGGGTCACCGCGTCGGCGAATCGGCCCTGTCGACGGAGGTAGTCGATGGCGTCCTCGCCGTTCGAGACGACGGTGAGCCGATTCGCGATCTTGTAGTCCTCGAACGCCTCACGGGTCATCAGCACATCGCCGGGATCGTCCTCGACGAGCAGAATCTCGATGGGCTGTGTCGTCGGCTGGTCAGACATGCGCGGCCGTCTCCTCCGGTGGAAGCGTGAATGATATGCAGGTGCCGCCGCCCTGCGCCTCGCGCACCTCGATCGTGCCGCCGTGGAACTCGACGACCTTCTTGGCGAGCGCGAGGCCGATCCCGGTTCCGTCGTACTCGTCGCGGCCATGGAGCCGCTGGAAGATGACGAACACCTTCTGGGAGTACTCGAGAGGGATCCCGATCCCGTTGTCGGTGACGTCGACACGGACCATCTCCTGCTCCTTCGTCGTCGTCACACGCAGCGACGGTGCCGTCTCCGGCCGGCGGTACTTGATCGAGTTGGCGAACAGGTTGGTCAGCAACATCCGGAGCAACGCAGGATCGCCGTGGACCTCGCCGGCCTCAGGCCCCAGGTCCACGTCGAGCGTCGCGTCGGTGCGCCGCGTCTGGCCCTCGAGCGTCTCCCATGCGGTCGCGACGACATCGCCAAGGTCGACCGGGACGAATCCTTCGCTCGTCCGACCGACGCGGCTGAACGTCAGCAGGTCGCTGATGAGCAGCTGCATGCGCTTCGCGCCGTCGACGGCGAAGGCGATGTACTCGTCCGCGCGCGCGTCCAGCTGCCCTCGATACCGCTGCTCGAGCAGCTGGCAGAAGCTGGCGACCTTGCGCAGGGGTTCCTGAAGATCGTGGGACGCGACGTAGGCGAACTGCTCGAGGTCCGCATTGGATCGAGCGAGCTCGGCAGCACGTCGCTCCAGCCCACGGCGCTGCTTCTCCACCTCCGCCAGCACGCCCACGAGCTCCAGGCGCATGGACTCGATGTCGTGGCCGATCTCGCGCAGGTCGGGCGGCCCGACCGGCTGGATCGGGGTCGTGTGCTCGCCGCGGGCCACCACCCGCACCTGCTCGCCAAGGCGCCGCAACGGCCGGAGGACCGACGTGCTCAGCGCACGTGAGAGGACGATGACGGCGACGACGAAGGTGACGATCATCAGGGCGAGGACCACGTTCACGACCGTGCGCGCGCGGTCCGCCGCTTGCTGTGCGGTCAGCAGCTGGTCGGCGAGCTCGGCATCGAGGTTGGCGTTCGTCCGACGCACCCGCTCGAAGAGCTGCTGCCCGAACTTGATGGTCTTGTCGATGCCCGTGCCGTTCGCTCCGTCGGTCCTCAGCGACGCATACTGCCCGCGCCACGCCGTGATCGCAGCATCGATGGACAGCAGGTCGAGCCGGGCGGGGTCCCCGGGGAGGATCAGACGCTCCAGCTCCCCGCGGGCGTCTTCTTCGTTGAGCAGACCCTGCCGATACGGTTCGAGGAAGGTCCGGTCACCGGTCAGGGCGTAGCCGCGCAGCCCGGTCTCCTGGTCCACCAACGACGTCAGCAGCTGGCTCGCGGCGAGGCGAGCCGGGATCGTCCGCTCCACCTGGTCGGAGGTCGCGTCATCGGCTCGGTGCAGCGCGACGGCCAGTGCCACTCCTGCCAGCAGCAGGAGCGCCAACAGACCCGCGAGCGTCACACGCAGCCGGCGGGCGAGCGTCCAGTCGGACCATGCACCTACCGCCATCTCGTCAGGACCACCATCCCGCGGTGCCGACGAGCAGCGCCGCGACGTCGTCGGTGAGGGGCCCTCCGTTCGCCTGCTCCACGGCGACGAACAAGGCCGAGGCCAACGCGTCTCGCGGGGTACCGGCCACGACCAACGACCGCAGCTGCCGCGCGAGGCCGTCCATGCCGAAGCGGGTCGTCGCTCCTGGCTCGGCGCGCCCCTCGAACAACCCGTCGGTGAACAGCAGCAGGCCCCACTCGCCCTCGAGCTCGACCGCGAACGGCTCGATCGAGTGACCGTCGAGGAGCGTCAGGATCGGGAGCGGGCTGCCTTCGAGCTCGTCGACGTCGGTGCCGCGGACCAGCAGGGGCGACGGGTGACCGCAGAGCAGCACCTCAGCGCGTGAGAGCGCGGTGTTCAACGACACCGCGGCGATGGTCGCGTAGTGATCGTCGTCGTGCCGCTCTGCCAGCAGCACCTGCTCGACGCCGCGCACGACATCCACTCCCGAGTGTCCGGCCAGCACCAACGCACGCCACGCGATCCGCAGCGCCACGCCCAAGGCTGCTTCCTCGGGGCCGTGGCCGCTGACGTCACCGATCAGGAGATGCACTCCCGTGGGGGTCTGGACCACGTCGTAGAAGTCTCCGCCGAGCAGCGCCCGGCCGCCGCCCGGGCGGTAGAAGCTCGCGACGCGCAGCTCGCTCGTCTCGATCAGCGGGCTCGGGAGCAGTCCGCGTTGCAGGCGGGCGTTCTCGTGCGCGATGAGCTCGGCCGCCATGAAGCGGCGCCGGTCCAGCGCGGCTCGACCACGCTCGACCGCGTAACGCACGGAGCGCTCGATCGCCGTACCGTCCACCTGGCCCTTGACGAGGTAGTCCTGCGCGCCCGCGGCGAGCGCCACCTGTCCGATGCCGTCGTCGATGCGTCCCGTGAGCACCACGATGGGCACGTCGGGCACCGCGGCGCGGAGCCGTTCGAGCGCGGACAGGCCCATGGCGTCGGGAAGGCCCAGGTCCAGGAGCACGCACTCGGTGTCGGGTGGCCAGTCGTCGAGCGTCGCCCGCAGGGTCGGGAAGCTGGTGAGCTCCATCTCGGGGGCGACGCTTGCCAACATGTCGGTCACGAGCAGCCGGTCACCTGCGTCGTCCTCGATCAGGACCAGGGACTGCCGACTCATGACCCCCTCCGTTCGGCTCGAGTCGGACCCTCAGTCCAGGTAGTCGCGGACCAGGGACGCATGAGCGCTCTGCGTCATTGCGTTCCTTGCGGATCGGTCGGTGGCGCTGTAGCCAGAAATATCACCGACTGACCAAGGGGTCTGCATGAACACCAGTATTGACCAGAAGCTCCTCGACTTCGAGGACACCTACATCGAGCCTGTCGTCGCTGCCCGTGAGCGCGCAGTGGGGCTCCGTCGGTCCACTTCGCGGCCGAGGACAACCCGCGCCCGGACAGGAACCGAGGTGGATCACAACCTGGGCCACGTGCTCAGCGTGGTGGCCAGTCAGTACCGTGGCGGGTCGTTCTTCCTCACGGGAGAGGGGTGGCTGTTCACGCCGCGACCCCGCAGAGCGTCTCTGTAGGTCCGCTTGTCCGCTGGCTGGTTCTTCGCGCGCCTCGCAGACGGGGACGGCCTGGCCGCAGACGACCCGATCGCTGAGGCGATGGCGGATCCGCCCTAGCAACTCCGGGAGCCCACGTCGGCCTATGGCCTACCTGTAGGGGTGATGCGGCTGACTGCGGTCGCGCGTAAATTGAACGTGCCAGGGGTATTCCGAGCGTCCACGTCCACGGTGGCACCATTTCCGGCACAGTCTCGAAGCTTCTTCTTCGAGAGATTCGTGATCCGGTCCGGCATGAAGGTCTCCCTGCTCAACCTCTTCGGTCCTCTCCGCCTGGAGGCGGACCTCGTACCCCCACGCTTGACCGTCACGCTGGTCGGCGAGTTCGACTTCGCAGGGCATCAGGCGATGACTGTGTGTGACAACCTCGACCTCGAGCAGGTCACCCTCATCGTGGTCGACCTGCGACGGCTCGACTTCCTCGACTCATCCGCCTGCCGAGCGCTCAATCGGTTCGTCGTGCACCACTCGTCCCGGGGCCGTCGAGTCGAGCTTGTCCATGCCCGGCCTCACGTCCTCAGAGTGATGGGACTCGTAGGAGGCGTGGCTGACTTGTCCGCTTCGGACTCGCAACTCGGCTGACTCCCGCTGGAAAGCGCACTACCCCTCTCGCGCACAGCGCAGTCGCAACCGGATGTCGTTCGGGCGGCGGAGGGCTAGTCTGCGATGGATCGGGAGTGATCCCGCGCAGGGGATGGTGCGTCATGAAGCGAGCTCTTCTGGTGTGTGGAGCGGTGGCGCTCACCGCAGCAGCTTCGATGTCATCGGTCGAGGCCAAACCGGCCGATCAATTCCGGTTCGCTGACCACGACCGATACGTGATGGACGACTTCTGCGGCGACATCGCGGTCCGTGTTGAGTTCAGCGAGCGCGGTAGCGGGGTGGGACGTGTGGCCGGACGCGGCCGTCACCTTCTCTACACCGTGACCCATCATGGCCGCGCCGCCTACACCAACCTCGCCACCGGACGACAGTTCACGCTGGCCTGGAACTATCTCGACCAGGACAAGCGGGTGACGGACAAAGGCGACGGAGCATTGAGCATCACGGGGATGTCCCCAGGCTCTGAGCGGGTCAGGGGACCCGATGGCAAACCTCTCGACGTCAAGGCCGGCCTCTTCAGGTGGGTGCTTGTCCTCGACCATGGCGGCACACCGACGGACCGTGGAGACGACACGTTCGTGAGCATCACGTACTTGAGCGGGCCGGACGTCTACGCCGATTTCTGCGATGACTTCCGATCGTTGACGGGCTGACCCTCGCTGTCTGGTCCTGCAACACGCTTTGACGGCTGCGACGGCCGCCATGGGTGTGGCGGAGACCTGCTTTGCGGCGGCTAGCCCGATCGGGCCAGTAGGTCGTGCCTTAGGTCCCGTTTGGTGGCGTCGCCGGCAGCCAACCATAGGTGTGGGGTGGGGACGCCGTCGATGTGTACGCGGCGAGCGCTCTCACGTGAGGGCTGCCCGCCAGCCCCGTCTGAGGCTGTCTCCCCGGTGTCTACGTCGCACCGGGGAGACACCACACAGACTCGGCGCATGTGCACGTGACGCATGAGGCGGGCCCCTGGCGTCTACGTCTCGCCTGGGGCCCTGCATCCAGTGTGCGCCCCGCCGGCCGTCGATGGCGACAGAACCCGCTGGCGAAGCGGCAGGAGCCCAGGTATCCATCGAATCCCGGGTATCCATCGAGCAGGCGAGCGAAGACGGCCCGCGCCGGCTCCGTCACCTCGAGACGGGGCCGGCGCTTCCTTTTCGCCGTTACCCCTCAGAGCAGTCGTCAGCGATCTGTTCCGTGAGCACCCACGAGGACGGCGCCGGACACATCTGAGGGTGGCGGCGCAACCGGGAGCCTTTGCCATGTGTCCCTCACCTGGCGGAGGCCCCTCGGCTCCTCGAGACCCCCACCCCGCGTTTCAGCACGACCGCGAGCGGCGCCAGGCAGGCCCAGGCGAGCACCAGTAGAGGCAGCCCTGGCCCTGGTCGGACGAACAGCACCATCCCCAGCGAACCGCCATTGACCTGCATCGGAACCCCGAGGCAGTGGGTACCTCAGTCCAGGTAGTCGCGCAGGACCTGCGAGCGGCTCGGGTGGCGCAGCTTGGACATCGTCTTCGACTCGATCTGCCGGATCCGCTCGCGCGTGACGCCGTAGACCTTGCCGATCTCGTCGAGGGTCTTGGGCTGGCCGTCGGTCAGGCCGAAGCGCATCGAGACCACGCCGGCCTCACGCTCGGACAGGGTGTCGAGGACAGCGTGCAGCTGCTCCTGGAGGAGCGTGAACGACACGGCGTCGGCCGGGACGATCGCCTCGGAGTCCTCGATGAGGTCGCCGAACTCGCTGTCGCCGTCCTCGCCGAGCGGGGTGTGCAGGGAGATCGGCTCGCGACCGTACTTCTGGACCTCGATGACCTTCTCGGGGGTCATGTCGAGCTCCTTGGCGAGCTCCTCCGGGGTCGGCTCGCGGCCCAGGTCCTGGAGCATCTGCCGCTGCACACGCGCGAGCTTGTTGATGACCTCGACCATGTGCACCGGGATGCGGATGGTGCGGGCCTGGTCGGCCATCGCGCGGGTGATCGCCTGACGGATCCACCAGGTGGCGTACGTCGAGAACTTGTAGCCCTTGGTGTAGTCGAACTTCTCGACCGCACGGATCAGGCCGAGGTTGCCCTCCTGGATCAGGTCGAGGAAGAGCATGCCGCGGCCGGTGTAGCGCTTGGCCAGCGAGACCACGAGTCGGAGGTTCGCCTCGAGGAGG
This sequence comes from uncultured Actinomycetota bacterium, assembly GCA_963759965.1. Classification (GTDB taxonomy): domain Bacteria; phylum Actinomycetota; class Actinomycetes; order Propionibacteriales; family Nocardioidaceae; genus Marmoricola_A. The sequence continues at coordinate 689,259 of CAVXBM010000020.1, read as the reverse complement.
TGGTTCTTGGCGCGGCGGCCGTCCTCGGCGATCCACTCGAGCTCTTCGTGCATCTTCGCCGAGATCTTGCCGCCCTTGGCGAGCTTCTCGTCGGAGAACAGGCCGGCCTCGATCCGCTTGGCGAGCTCGACCTCCATCTCCGCGTTGAGCAGCGGGACCTTGCCGATCTGCTTGAGGTAGTCCTTCACCGGGTCCGCGGTGGCGCCGGCCACCATGACCTGCTGGATCGGCTCGTCGGTCTCGTCGGCGGCGGAGATGACGAAGCCCTTGCTCTCGTCCTCCTCCTCCTTCAGCGTCGGGTCCGCGACGAGGTCCTTCTCGAACTCCTCGTCCGGGATGTCGGGGAGCACCTTCTTGCCGTCGGGACCGACGACAGGCGCCGCCGCTGCCGCGGTCGGCTCGGCCGTCTTGGCGGCGGCCTTCTTCGCCGGAGCCTTCTTCGCGGCGGCCTTCTTGGCCGGGGCCTTGGTGCCGTTCGGCGCGGCCTCGTCCTCGGTGGCGGACTTCGCGGCCGGCTTCGCAGCGGTCTTCTTCGCCGCGGCCTTCTTCGTGGTCGAGCTGGTCACCTTCTTGGCCGTCGAGGTCGCAGCAGCGGCGCGACGCCGGCCCGCGGTGTCCTCGGCGACGAGGGAGACGGTGACGCCCTCCTCACTGAGCAGCCGCACCAGCGCGCGGAGCTGCTGGGGCGCGATCCCGGCCGCCTCCGCGGTCTGCCGGACCGCATCGGAGGAGACCTCGCCGACGGCCTTGCCGAGCTTCAGCAAGGCGGTGACGTCAGGGTGCGCGAGTGCTTCGGTGGACAGCTTGCGGGACGTGCTCGCAGACACGAACTACCTCTCGTCCAAGACTGATGGGCGCGGCAAAGCCCGTAGTCGTCAAGAGCCGCAGGTTCATTGTGGCACGGCAGGGCGGGAATCCAAGTCGCACCCCGACATCGCGGGACCCGCGATGTTCAGCCGGCCGCCTTGGCCGCTGCCTTCTTCTCCTTCTTGAACGCGCGCACGCGCTCCAGCGACGTGGCATCGACCACGTCGGCCACCGAGCGGTAGGACCCCGGCTCGCTGTAGTCCCCCGCGACCTGTTCCCAGCCCTCCGGCCGGACGTCGAGCTGCTTGGCCAGCAGGGCCACGAAGATCTGGGACTTCTGCTTGCCGAAGCCGGGGAGGGCGCTGACCCTGCGCATCAGCTCCTTGCCCGAGCCGGCCTCCTGCCACAGCCGGGCGGTGTCACCGTCGTACTGCTCGACGACGACGCGGGCCAGCTCCTGGACGCGCGCGGCCATGGAACCGGGGAACCGGTGGATGGCGGGGGGTGTCGAGCTGAGCCGGGCGAACTCCTCGGGGTCGGCGACCGCGATCGCCGCGGGGTCGATCGAGCCGAAGCGGTCGAGGATCTTGGCCGGCCCTGCGAACGCGCGTTCCATGGGGAACTGCTGGTCGAGCATCATCCCGACGAGGAGGGCGAAGGAGCTCTCGGTGAGCACCTGGTCGGCGGCGGGGTCCTGGGCGATCCGGAGCTGCACGGGCATGGCCCCAGCATGCCCCACGCCCCGGCGGGCTGTGGAGTACGGGCGGGCGGGGTCGGTGCGCTCGGCGACACTCGGCCGATGACCCTGCAGCCTGACCTGCGCCCCCTCGAGCTGTCCGTCCTTCGTCGCGAGGTCGGCACGTTCCGCGCCGTCGAGCAGCGCCGGAGGTTCCCGGTGGCGCTCCACGTCGGGGTGCTCGGCGGCCCACGGGCGTCGTGGGAGGTGCCGCACGTCCCGGGCGGCCTCGACGCGGCCGCCGCCTTCGACGTGGTCGACGGCAGGCTCGCCGCCGACCAGCCGGCCGAGGTGGACGCCTGGCTCACTCGCCCCGGGGTCCCCGCGCTGCACGACCACGACCTGCTCTGGCTGCGCGCGACGTCGGCCGTGCTGGCGTCGCGAGGGACGGTCCTGCGGTCCTTCCACGCCGTCACCCGGACCGGGTGGCTGGACGTCCTGGGCGGCGAGAGCCGGGTCTGGAAGCGGCTCCGGCTGGACCGCTAGTCCCAGGTGTGCACCGGGTCGTTGGTGTGCATGCGGTCGCGGTAGTCGCCGAGGACCCGACGGATCACCTCGTGGCGGGTGCCCTCGTCGCTCCGTGCGTGCACCTGGTCGACGTACCAGGAGGCGCCGTTCTGCCCCTTCAGGCAGCGCTGCTCGATGATGTCGAGCAGGGCGCCGGACTCTTCGCCGCTGACGCCCCACGAGTCCAGGCCCGCGGCCGCGAGCGGCAGCAGCCGGCGGACGACGAGCTCGGAGGCAGGGACCTGTCCGGCACCGGGCCAGAACACCTGGGCGTCGATCCCGCCCTTGGCGGCGGCGTGGAAGTTCTCCTCCGCGGCCTGGAACGACATCCGCGACCACACCGGCCGGTCCTGCTCGGCCAGGGCACGGACCAGCCCGAAGTAGAACGCCGCGTTGGCGATCGTGTCCACGACGGTCGGCCCGGCGGGCAGCACGCGGTTCTCGACCCGGACGTGCGGGACGCCGTCCACCACGGCGTACACCGGGCGGTTCCAGCGGTAGATCGTGCCGTTGTGGAGGCGCATCTCGTCGAGCGTCGGGATGCCACCGCCGTCGAGGACGGCCACCGGGTCCTCGTCGGAGATCACCGGCAGCAGCGCCGGGAAGAACCGCACGTTCTCCTCGAAGAGGTCGAAGATCGAGGTGATCCAGCCCTCGCCGAACCACACGCGGGGACGCACGCCCTGGGTCTTGAGCTCCTCCGCGCGGGTGTCGGTGGCCTGCTCGAACAGCGCGATGCGGCTCTCCCGCCACAGCTCCCGCCCGAGGAAGTACGGCGAGTTCGCGCCGACCGCGAGCTGGAGCGAGCTGATCACCTGCGAGGCGTTCCAGTACGCCGGGAAGTTCTCGGGGCTCACCTGGACGTGGAGCTGGGTGCTGGTGCAGGCAGCCTCGGGGGCGATCGAGTCAGCGGTCACCCGGAGCCGCTCGGGGCCCTGGATGTCCAGCACGATGTCCTCGCCGCGGGACGTGAGGATCTCGTCGCTGAGCAGCTGGTAGCGCGGGTTGTTGCTGAGCACCTTGGCGTCGAGGTGCTCGTCGCCCAGGGTCGGCAGGATGCCGATCATCACCAGGTGGCCGCCGACCTCGCTGGCCGCCTTCTCCGCGGCGTTGAGGCTGTTGCGCACCCCCTCGGCGAACGCGCGGACGCCCTGCTCCGCGAGCTTCTTGGGGGCGACGTTGATCTCGAGGTTGAACTGGCCCAGCTCGGTCTGGAAGTCCGGGTCGCCGAGCTCCTCGAGGATGCGCATGTTCAGCATCGCCGGCTCGTGGTCCTCGTCGATGATGTTGAGCTCGATCTCGAGCCCGGTCGCCGGGTTGTCCGCGTCGAACCGTGACTCGACCAGCATCCGTTCGAAGACGTCGAGGCACGCGCGCACCTTGGTGCGGTAGCGCGTGCGGTCGTCACGCGTGAACTGCTGAGCCGCTACTTCCTCGCCCATGTCCTCACCGTAGAGGGATCTGGCGTCAGGGCAACATGGCTGACAGGGTTCGGACATGACCGGACGCAGCTCCCTGGCAGGGAAGACGATCCTGATCACCGGCGCCGCACGAGGCATCGGGGCCGCGACCGCTGCCCTGATGGCCGAGCGCGGGGCGACCCTCGTGCTCGTCGATCTCGATGCGGACGCACTGGAGTCGACGGTCAAGGAGATCGGCGACGACCGGGCCCTCGGCGTGGTCGCCGACGTCACCGACCTGGCGTCGCTCGAGGCGGCCGTCGCGGCCGGCGTCGAGCGCTTCGGGGGCATCGACGGCGTGCTGGCCAATGCCGGCATCGGCAGCTACGGCACCGTCCTCGGGGTCGACCCGGTCGCCTTCAAGCGCGTCATCGACGTCAACCTCACCGGTGTCTTCCACACCGTGCGGGCCGCGCTGCCGTCCGTCATCGAGCGCCGCGGCTACGTGCTGGTGGTGTCGTCGCTGGCGGCGTTCGCAGCGGCGCCGGGCATGGCGTCGTACGACGCGAGCAAGGCCGGCGTCGAGCACTTCGCCAACGCGCTGAGCCTCGAGATGAAGAGCCATGGCGTCGCCGTCGGCAGCGCGCACATGTCCTGGATCGACACCCCGATGGTCCAGGACGCCCGGCGCGACCTCCCGACCTTCGGGGAGACGATCAAGCAGCTTCCTCCCCCGCTCAACCGGACCACCGACGTGCAGACCTGCGCGACGGCCTTCGTCGAGGCCTTCGAGAAGCGGAGCCGCCGCGTCTACGTGCCGGGCTGGGTCGCCGCCCTCGCGAAGATGCGCATGTTCCTGACGACTCGGGCGGGCGAGCGGCTGCCGAGCAAGGGCGCCGCCGAGTCGATGGTGCAGATGGACGAGCAGGTGAACGCGCTCGGACGCTCCGTGTCCGACCGCTACACCTCCGACTGACCCTCATCCCGTGCTCAGCGGGAACGACCCGGGGTCCATGGGAACCCACGTCGACGGCGGCAGGGCCTCCTCGAGCGCCTGCGCGACCAGGCCGGCGAGGACGTTGTGGGGATCATGCTCGCGCGCCCGCTCGACCGCGCACCAGGCGAGCGCTCCGTGGCCGGCGAGCCACGAGGCGAAGGCCAGCACCGCGGCGACCGGCGCTGCGCGCGCCTCCGGCGTCCGGCGCAGCAGGCTGCGCCACACCTCGGCGTGGTCGTCGGCTGTGTCACGGGTGAGGTCGCACCAGACCAGGTCGCGCAGGTCCTGGTGGTGGAGGTCCCGCACCGCGCGCGCTGCTGCCTGGGCCGACCAGTCCGAGCCGACCTCGGCGAGGTGGCCGCGCCGGCCCCCGGCGAGGGATGCCACCTGGCGGCGGAGCCACTCCCCCTCCCGGACCAGGCGAGCGTGCCGTCGCGGGAGCGGGGCGAGCCGGGAGGCGGCCTCCGACACCGAGGCGACCAGCGCGGCATCGGGCGCCAGCGTCGCGCGGAGCTCCTCGCGGGAGCCGAGCGTGACGTGCCCGCGCACGACCGAGTCCGCCGTGAACGGGTGGCAACGCACGTCGTAGGCCTCGCCACCGTCCAGGAACGGGTCGTGGGGGTCGGAGAGGGCGAGCTCGAGAGGGAACCACCTCTCCCCGTCGGCCCGGATGCCGCACACCACCCGGATGCCTCGCGCCTCGAGCCCGAGCACCAGCAGTCCGCCGGCGTCCTCGGCCCCGACCCCGTCCGTGGAGTAGACGACGACCAGGGCTGAGTCGGCGTCATGGCGCTCGGCGGCGACGAGCAGGGTGTCGACGGCGGCGGCCAGGTCCCCCAGCTCGATGGGGAGGTCGGTCCTGGCGCACAGCGGACGGCCTGCGCCGTCGAGGGCCACCACGACCAGGGACTCCTCCGGATGGAAGCCCAGGGTGTGCGGCACGAGGGCCAGGAGGTCTTGCTCGGTGCGGAGACGGAAGCGGGTCAGCTCGGACATGGCGGCAGCCTGGTCCGGACCGGGCCACCGGGTGGGCGCCCTCGAGGAGGCCGTGGACAGCTGCCAGGTGGTGAGAGCTGGGGACAACCCCCGGCCTGCCCGGCTCCGGGGGTGCCAGGGGCCATGATGGCCGCGTGCGCAGGGAGCCGACGATCATGCACGTCGACCTCGACGCGTTCTTCGCCGCGGTCGAGCAGCGCGACAAGCCGTCGCTGCGCGGCAAGGCGGTCGTCGTCGGCGGCGTCGGCAACCGCGGTGTCGTGGCGACCGCGTCCTACGAGGCTCGCGCCTTCGGCGTCCGCTCGGCCATGTCGACCCGGGAGGCCCGCTCGCGAGCCCCGCACGCGGCGTACCTCGGCGGGCGCCACCACGTCTACCGCGAGGTCAGCGAGGTGGTCATGGCCGAGCTGCGCGCGCTGTCACCGCTGGTCGAGCCGCTGTCCCTCGACGAGGCCTTCCTCGACCTGGAGGCCGCTGACCTGCCCGACCACCGGATGTCGACGGTCGTCGGTGTCGCCGAGCGGCTGAGGGCCCGCATCACCGAGGTGAGCGGGGGGCTGACCGGGTCGGTGGGCATCGGCACGTCGAAGCTGGTCGCGAAGATCGCGAGCGACCTGGACAAGCCTGACGGCCTGGTCGCGGTGCCGCCGGGGACCGAGCACATGGTGATGTACCCGATGTCGGTCACCACGATCCCGGGCGTCGGCCCGGCGACGACGGAACGGCTGCGTCGGGTGGGTGTGCAGACGGTGGCTGAGCTCGCCGAGATCTCCGAGGACGAGCTCGTCCGCCTCCTCGGACAGGCACACGGCCGCGGGCTGCACCTGCTGGCCCGGGCCGACGACGACCGCCCGGTGGTGCCGGAGCGGGAGGCGAAGTCGATCAGCGTCGAGGACACCTACGACACCGACCTGGTCGAGAAGCGGCTGCTCGAAGGGCTGGTCGAGCGTCAGGCGCGCAAGGTCGCCGGCCGGCTGCGCGACAACGGCCTCTCGGGTCGCACGGTGACGGTCAAGGTGCGCCTCCACGACTTCACCACGCACACGCGCTCGAGCACCCTGTCCGGACCGACCGACGACGTCGCCGTCGTGTCCCGGCTCGCGAAGCGCCTCCTGGGCGACGTCGACACCAGCGACGGCGTCCGGCTGCTCGGGGTCGGGGTCTCCGGCCTGGCGGACTGGATCCAGGACGTGCTGTTCAGCGACGAGCCCGAGGTCGTGGACGCCGGGACGGAGGAGCCCGAGGAGGACGAGGACCTGGACCGCTTCGCCCGCCGTCGCGGCTGGCACCCGGGCATGGACGTCGTGCACACCGAGCACGGTCAGGGCTGGGTCTGGGGCGCGGGGGTGGGCCGCGTGACGGTCCGCTTCGAGACGGCCGAGACGGGCCCGGGTCCGGTGCGCACCTTCCGCGAGGACGACCCGGACCTCAGTCCGCTCCCCCGGGCTCCCGTCGAGGAGGAGCAGCCCGCCACCGGAACCTGACCTCGTCCCCCGGGCGGAGCTGCGCGCACCTCCCCAGGTCGCTCTCGTCGACGACGGCGACGACCGGGTACCCGCCCGTCGTCGGGTGGTCCCGCAGGAACACCAGCGGCCGTCCGTCGGCCGGCACCTGGACGCCCCCGAGCACGATCCCCTCGCTCGGCAGCTCCCCCTCCCGGCTGCGGGTCAGTGCCGGGCCGTCGAGCCGGAGCCCGACCCGGTCGGAGTCCGCGTCCACCGCGTACGCCCTCGTGGTCAGCCGCTCGAGCGCCTCGTTGTCGAACCAGTCCGCCCGCGGCCCCGGCCACAACCCGATCTCGCTGGTCGAGTAGCCCCGAGCTCGCGAGGGGCGCCTCGAGACCACGTCGGACCAGGCAGGCGCGCTGTGGGCAGGTCCCACCGGCAGCACGTCGCCGACCTGCACGGGCGGCGGCCCGGTCCCGGACAACGTGTCCGTCGACCTCGACCCCAGCACCGGCTCGACGTCCAGCCCACCCGCGAGGGCGACGTAGCTCCGCAGCCCGGCCGTGGGCGAACCCAGGGCGAGCTCGTCGCCGGCCCTCACCGTGACCGGCTCGCCGAACGCCACGGCGCGACCGGCGACGGAGACGGGGCACGACGCCCCGGTCACCGCCACGGTCATCGCGGTCCCGGCGCGCAGGCGCAGCCCGCCGAGCAGGCACTCGAGCACGGCCACCTCCGCGTCGTTGCCGACCAGCCGGTTGGCCAGCGTCGCGGCGTCGCCGTCGAGCCAGCCCGAGCGCGGCACCCCCAGGTGCGCGAGGCCCGGCCTGCCCGCGTCCTGCACCAGCACCGACGGACCGGTCGCGAGCACCTCGACCTGCCGGGTCACCCGTCCACCTCGGTGAAGCGGACCCGTGTCCCCGGCGACAGGGTCGCCGGCTGCTCCGCGGCGGCGTCCCAGAGGGTCAGGTCGGTGGTGCCGAGCAGCCGCCAGCCCCCGGGCGACGCGGTCGGGTAGACACCGGTGAACTCCCCGGCCAGGCCGACCGACCCTGCCGCCACGCGGCTGCGTGGGCGATCCAGCCGCGGAACGGTCAGGTGCTCCGGCAGCCCGGTGCAGTAGGCGAACCCCGGCGCGAACCCGCAGAAGGCCACCACGAACTCGGTCCCCGTGTGGGTCCGGACGACCTCGGCCCCGGTCATGTCCCAGAGGCGGGCGACGTCGGCGAGATCCGCACCGTCGTACCGCGTCGGCACCTCGACCTGCGGCCCGGTCGAGGTGGGGCCGTCCTCCTGAGGCGTCCAGGAACCGAGGAACGCCTGGGCCCGGTCGAGGTCGGCGACCCCGTCGAGCAGCACGGTCCGGGCAGCCGGGACGAGGTCGTCGACGGCGAGACCTGACTCGCGCAGCGCGACGTACAACGCCGTCGCCTCCTGCGTCGAGCCCACCTCGGCCACCAGTCCCCGTGGCCCCGTGGGCAGGACCCTCACGTGAACGGCCCCAGGTCGAAGCCCGCCGATTCGAGGGCCGTGCGCACCGCCCGCGCCGCCGCCACCGCGCCGGGGCCGTCACCGTGGACGCAGAGGGAGTCGACCCGCCCGGCCAGGTCGACGGCGTTGCGGGCAATGTCCTCCGGAGCCTCGACCACGGCATCCGGCTCGGAGCGCGGCACGAGGCGCGCGACGCCGTCGGGTCCCGCCGGGAGGTAGCCGCGGTCCGGGAACCCCTCCAGGAACGTACGTCGTCCCGCCTCCGCCGCGAGCACGAGCAGCCGCCCGCCCGGGAGCCCCAGGACGGGGAGGTCGCCGGACCCCGCGAGCACCGCGTGCGCCTGCTCGTCGTCGTCGACCACCCGGTTGTAGAGGGCACCGTGCGGCTTGAGGTAGGACACCGACGTGCCGTGCGCCTCGGCGATGCCCGACAGGGTGCCGACCTGGTCGCGCACCTGCTCGGCGAGCACGTCGGCCGCCACGTCGAGCCGTCGGCGACCGAAGCCCTCCCGGTCGAGGTAGGACACCTGGGCGCCGATGCGGACCCCCCGTGCCGCGGCGTCGTCGCAGACCGCGGACATCACGTCGGCGTTGCCGGCGTGGTAGCCGCAGGCGACGTTCGCCGACGTCACGATGGCCATCAGCGCGGCGTCGTCGGTGACCTCCTCGCCGAGGTCGGCGTTGAGGTCCACGAGGCGTCCCGTCACCCGCTGCACAGGACGATTCTGCCCGCGCCGCGCGCCCGGCCGGGCCCGACGTATCGTCTCCGCCATGGCTGACACCGTCCCGACTCCCCCGGTCGCCCAGCGGGTGCCCCACGAGCGCACCCACCACGGCGACACCTTCGTGGACCACTACGAGTGGCTGCGTGACAAGGAGTCACCGGACACGCTTGCCTACCTCGAGGCGGAGAACGAGTACACCGAGGCACTGACCTCGCACCTCGGCAGCCTGCGCGAGCAGATCTTCAGCGAGATCAAGGGCCGCACCCAGGAGACGGACCTGTCGGTCCCCGTCCGGGTGCGTGACCACTGGTACTACGGCCGGACCGTCGAGGGGAAGCAGTACGGCCTCAGCTGCCGCCGCCCCGTCCTCGACCCCGACTCCTGGACCCCGCCGGTCACCGAGGTCGACGGGGTCGTGGAGGACGAGGAGGTGCTCATCGACTCCAACGAGCTGGCCGAGGGCCACGACTTCTTCTCGGTCGGGGTCAGCACCGTCAGCCCCGACGGCCGCCTGCTGGCGTTCTCCACCGACACCGCCGGCGACGAGCGCTACCTCCTGCAGGTCAAGGACCTGACGACGGGCGAGATGCTGCCCGACCAGGTCCCCGGCACGTCGTACGCCGCGACCTGGGACCTCGCCGGTGAGCACCTCTTCTACACGACGGTCGACGAGTCGTGGCGACCCCACCGCGTGTGGCGGCACCGTCTCGGCACCGACCCCTCCGAGGACGTCGTGGTCCACCAGGAGGACGACGAGCGGTTCTGGACGTCGGTCGGCCGGACCCGCAGCAACCGCTTCCTCGTGATCGGCTGCGGCAGCAAGGTCACCTCGGAGTTCCGCCTGCTCGACGCGGACGACCCCACCGGTGAGTTCCGCGTCGTGGCGCCGCGGCGCCAGGGCGTGGAGTACGGCATCGAGCACGCCGTCATCGCCGGCACCGACGTCCTGCTCGTGCTCCACAACGACGGAGCCGAGAACTTCGAGCTCGCGCTCGCCCCGGTCAGTGCGACGAGCCACGAGGACTGGCAGGCGCTGCTCCCGCACGACGAGTCCGTCCGTCTCGAGGACGTCGACGCCTTCGCCGGCCACCTCGTCGTCAGCCAGCGCAGCGAGGGGCTCACGCAGCTGCGGGTCCTGCGGCTCGGTGACGAGGGAGTCACCTCCGACGAGGTCGTCGAGATGGAGCACCCCATCTACTCCGTCGGTCTCGGAGGCAACCCGGAGTTCGACCAGCCGACGATCCGGTTCGGGTACACGACGATGGCCACGCCCAGCGCGGTGGTGCAGGTGGACCTGCGCACCGACGAGCAGGTGGTGCTCAAGGAGACGCCGGTGCTCGGCGGCTTCGACCCCGAGGCCTACGAACAGCACCGCGAGTGGGCCACCGCCGAGGACGGCACCCAGGTCCCGATCTCGATCGTGGTGCCGAAGGGCACCCCGCGCGACGGGTCCGCGCCGTTCCTGATCTACGGCTACGGCTCCTACGAGACGTCGATGGACCCCTACTTCTCGATCGCCCGACTCTCCCTGCTCGACCGGGGGATGGGCTACGCCATCGCGCACGTCCGCGGCGGCGGCGAGATGGGCCGCCGGTGGTACGAGGAGGGCAAGCTCCTCCACAAGGCCAACACCTTCACCGACTTCGTCGCCTGCGCGCGGCACCTGGCCTCCAGCGGCTGGACGTCGGCCGAGCGCCTGGTCGCCGAGGGCGGCAGCGCCGGGGGGCTGCTCATGGGGGCGATCGCGAACCTCGCCCCGGACGCCTTCGCCGGCGTGCTGGCCGAGGTGCCCTTCGTCGACCCGCTGACCTCGATCCTCGACCCGAGCCTGCCGCTCACCGTCATCGAGTGGGAGGAGTGGGGCAACCCGCTCGAGGACCCCGAGGTGTACGCCTACATGAAGTCCTACTCGCCCTACGAGAACGTCGAGGCCAAGAACTACCCGCCGATCCTCGCCGAGACGTCCCTCAACGACACCCGGGTGCTCTACGTCGAGCCCGCCAAGTGGGTCGCGGAGCTGCGGCGTACCTCGTCCAACGGGGGCGACGTGCTGCTGAAGACCGAGATGTCGGCAGGTCACGGGGGCGTCTCGGGCCGCTACAACGCCTGGAAGGACCGGGCCTTCAGTTACGCCTGGGTGCTGGACCGCGCCGGTCTCGCCTGAAAGTTCCCTGAGATCCGTCCCCAGCGGCAACTTTCCCCTGCTCCGGCACGTACTTACGGGTGAAGGGACCCCGTAGGTGCGGGAATCCCGGAGCAGGTCACTGCGTTGTGACTTTGTGGGCACCGTCCCTGATTGGACGGCGCCCTGAACGGGAAGGGCTGGCACGTGACAACTACCTCTCACCAGCGTGAGATCGAAGGCCGCGACAGCGTCGGGCTGTACCTCGACGAGATCGCGCGCACCCCCCTGCTCGACGCCATCACGGAGGTCGAGCTCGCCAAGACCATCGAGGCCGGACTCTTCGCCGAGCACCTGCTCGCCGAGGGGCGGATCGGCCGCAAGAAGGGCGGAGCGCCCAAGTGGGCCACGCAGGACGAGCTCGAGTGGCTCGCCGCGGAAGGCCAGCGCGCCATCCAGCAGTTCATCACCGCGAACCTCCGGCTCGTGGTGTCCATCGCCCGCAAGTACGGCCGCAGCCAGATGCCGATGCTGGACCTCGTCCAGGAGGGCAACACCGGCCTGATCCGCGCGGTCGAGAAGTTCGACTACTCCAAGGGCTTCAAGTTCTCGACGTACGCCACCTGGTGGGTGCGTCAGGCGATCACCCGAGGCATCGCGCAACAGGCGCGCGTGGTCCGGCTCCCGGTCCACGTGGTCGAGGAGATCAACCAGGTCAACGCCGCACGCCGGACGCTGGAGCGTCAGCTGGGCCGCGACCCGGAGCCCGACGAGATCGCCGTCGAGCTCGGGATGGACTTCGAGCGGGTCATCGACCTGATGACCTGGAGCCGTGAGCACGTCAGCCTCGACACCCCGGTGGACGAGGACGGCGACACCTCCCTGGGCGACCTGATCGCGCAGGACGCGGCCCCGGGTCCCGACGCGAACTTCATCGACGTGGAGTCGCGCGACCGCCTCAGCCACCTCGTGGAGCGGCTCGACGACCGTGCCGCGGACATCATCCGAGCCCGCTACGGCCTGGTCGACGGCCGCGTGCACAAGCTCGCGGACATCGGCGCCAAGCACGGCATCAGCGCCGAGCGCGTCCGGCAGCTCGAGCGGGAGGCGCTGCAGAAGCTGCGCACCTTCGCCGACCCGGACATGGCTGCCTGACCGACGGCAACCCCTGCGACAAGGGCCCGCCCCACCTCCGAGGGGCGGGCCTTTGCGTTGCTACGTGGTGAGTCGCCGGTAGACGTCCTCGACCTTCGCGCGAAGCTCGTCGAGGGAGCCGGTGTTGTCGATGACGTACGTCGCGACCGCCAGCCGGTCCTCGCGTGACGCCTGCGCGCTGATCCGCGACCGGGCGTCCTCCTCGGTCCAGCCGCGGTCGCGCACCATCCGCTCGACCTGGACCTCGACCGGGACGTCGACGACGACCACGGCGTCGAAGCTGTCCGCGCGACCTCCCTCGACCAGCAGGGGGGTGTCGTGCACGACCACGGCCCCCTCGGCCGCCTCGGCCTCCTGGCGGAGGACCTCCTGGAAGACGAGCGGGTGCACGATGGCCTCCAGCCGCTTGCGCGCGGCGTCGTCGTTGAAGACGAGCTGCGCCATCGCGGGCCGGTCGAGGTCGCCGGCGTCCGTGAGGAGCTCCTCGCCGAACTCCGCCACCACGGCCTCCAGGCCCGGCGTCCCCTGAGCGACGACGTCGCGGGCGATCCGGTCGGCGTCGATCACGACCGCACCGAGCTCACGCAGGATCGCCGACACCGTGCTCTTCCCCGAGGCGACTCCCCCGGTCAACCCGACCCGCATGCGCCCACAGTAGAGCGGTGGGTCAGGCGGCGAGGATGAGGTTGCTCCAGGCGAGCTCGACGTGGCTGCGGGGCCGGTCGGTTTGTTGTCGGACGATCGCAGGGATCTCGCGGCCGAGGGCGTGGGTGCCGGTGTGGTCGACCTGGTACCAGATCCCGCAGGGCAGCTGCCAGAGGTAGAGGCCTGGGAGGGGTTGGTGGCAGGTGAAGCCGCCGTAGGTCTTGGCGTTGTGGTGGCGCCGGCCGAGGGGTCCGAGGTTGTCGGTGCCGGTCTGGCCGGGTGGCCCGCCCTCGTCGCGTGACACCCAGGGGCGGGTGTGGTCCTTGTCGGCCTTGCTGGTGGGCAGGGTGCCCCAGGGGAACACTTCGTAGGGCTCACGGAGCTCGAGGGGTTCGGCGACCCGGTGCGGGGTCTCGTAGGCGTCGACGGAGACCTGGTCGGCCAGGTCGATGACCGGTGTCAGGGTGACCCGGTCGGTGCCGAGCCAGTCCTTGAGCTGGTCCAGGCCGAGGGGCCCGAGGTTCGTGCGGGCGACGCAGGCTTCCTCGCTGAGGTGGAGGTAGAGCACGGTGCGGGGCCGGAGCCGGTCCAGTGCCTTGGTGCCGAGGCTGCGGAGGGCCTCGCCGCAGGACCGGGCCCGGGTCACCGCGGTGTCGTCCGTGTCGCTTGTCTCGTTGGTGCGGGTCAGGAGCAAGCAGGCGCGGGCGGGGTCGGCGAGGATGCCCAGGGCCTTGGCGCGGCGGACCTGGTGGGGGTCGGTGTCCCCGCCGTGGTCGGGGTGGGCCAGCAGAGTGGCGAGGTGCTCGACCATGGCGTCGAGGCGGGCGATGTCACCGGCGGTGCTCTGGGCGACCAGGGTGCGCAGCCCGGCGGGGTTCGGGCGCCGACCCAGGGCGACGTACCGGCTCGCTTCTTGCTCGCGGCGGCGGGTCTCGTGGCCGGCGGGGTCTGCGGCGATCACGCGTCCTTCGACGACGTCGAGGGCACGCAGGAACGGCAGCCCGGTCAGGGCCTCGAGGACCTCCGCATCCACGTGCCGGGCCTGCTCGTAGGTCAGCACCTGCGTGGCCTGGGCGGCCTTGCGCGCCTTCCACGCCTCGACCTGCCCGGTCAGCACCGCCTCCCAGACCCGCGGCAGGCGGTGTCGCAGGTCGAGCACGTCGCGCATCAGCACCTGCGCCGAGGTGGTCGTCGTGCTCAGCAGCACCCCGAGCTCGACCACGGCGAACTCCGAGACCAACGGCGTGCCGTCACCTCCGACCTGCACTCCCACGTGCCGGCTGCGCCCCCTCAGGCGCTCCGTCGAGGATGCGTCTGCCTCACACCCTGCGGGGAGGAACGGCGTCCCCGACTCCGGTGGATGCGTGTCGGCCCAGCGCCCGACCAGCGCGAGTCGCCCGGCTGCGACCTTGCGTTCCTCCACCACGGAGGCGACCAGCGCATCGGCACAGCTGCTGGCGTCCTCGACCTGCGCATCACCAAGATCGAACATACATACGATTATAGGCGAGAAACCGGCCTCCAGAAGTCCCCTCACCGGAGGACGATGGATTCGCGGTGCCCTGTGTCAACCGATCGCCGAGGGGACTCCGTATACACGTCGAGACCCACTTTGGACGCGAGGAGGCCGCGATGGGGCGAGACGAGCGGGACAGGTCCTACGTGGAGTTCGTCGCGTCTCGGCAAGCGCACTTCCGGCGGATCGCGTATGCCCTCTGCGGCGACTGGGCGCAGGCCGACGACCTGCTCCAGGTGGCCCTGGTCAAGCTGTACGTCGCCTGGCCGCGCGTCATGCGCGACGGCCGTGAAGAGGGCTACGTCCGCAGGATCCTGGTGCGAGCCAACATCGACGAGTCGCGCAGACCCTGGCGTCGCGAGCATCTCGTGGCGACGTTGCCGGACCGCGCGGATCCACCTGCACCGGACACCGATCACGGGCAGCTTCTCGAGGCAGTGCTGGGGCTCCCTCTGATGCAGCGCCGCACGGTCGTCCTCAGGCACTGGCTCGGGCTCTCGGTGGAAGAGACGGCGGCCGAGCTCGGCGTCGCCACCGGAACCGTCAAGACACACAGCGCCCGCGCGCTGGAACACCTGCAGGTCGCGCTGACGAAGGAGGGCTCGTGATGGAAGCCGACGTGTGGGAGAGGTTCGACACGGAGTTCGGCACGGAACCCCCGCTCAGGTCAGCCCAGGACGTCCTCGCCGAGGGGCGTCGCACCCTCCGCCGGCGTCGGCTCGCGGTCGGAGCCGGGACGTTCGCTGCGGCTGCCGTGGCCGCAGTCGCGCTGGGTCAGCTCACCGGCGACCCCTCCGCTTCCCCGGGACCGGTCGGGCAGCCCTCGCCGACCGCCACGTCGCCTCTGAGCACGGCGACACGCGCCGAGCAGAAGCTGACCCTGGCCGTTCCCGTCGACACCTCGTGGCAACAGCACTGCGGCGGTGCCGGCCTGCCGACATGCACGGCCTACGAGAAGGACCTGCCTCTCGTCGGGCTGCGGCCGGACGGCGTCCTGGCCCGGGTGGGCGAGGACGTGATCCTCTCCCAGCGGCACGACATCGACAGCGGGACCGCCGGCCCCGTCCACGTCGTCGAGGCGCGCACGCCGACGACTCACTCCCTGTGGTTCGTGGTCAGCCGGAACTCCGGCGGCAAGACGGTTGTTCGGCGCGCGGACCCGGCGCTGAGCGGGATCGACTTCGAGGCTTTCGCGCACGGCCTGGCCACCGGCCACAACCCCTCGGGCGCCCCGCCCCTGAGCCGTCAGACTGATCCCTTCCGAGAGTGACAGCCCCGACAGCGGTGATGATGGGGCGATGACGACCTACTCCGGGGACGAGTTCGAGGGCGCCACCTTCGTCAAGGCGAGCCTCAAGGGCGCCACCATGCGGTTCTCCGACGTCAGCGGGGTGACGATGCGCAGCGTCGACGTCGGCGGGCTCGACATCGACAGCCACGACCTGATGTTCGGCACCCTCGTCGTCAACGGGGTCGACGTCGTGCCGCTCGTGGAAGCCGAGCTCGACCGACGGTTCCCGGGCCGCGAGCTGCAGAAGGCGCAGACGCCCGAAGGTCTGCGCGAGGCCTGGATCGCCGTCCAGGCCGCCTGGCAGACCACGGTGGCGGACACGCCGCCGGACCTGGTCGACGCCCACGTCACGGACGAGTGGTCCCTGGCGCAGACCCTGCGGCACCTCGTCCTGGCGACCGATGCCTGGCTCCGCGGGGGGATCATGCGCATGGACCAGCCGTTCCACGAGATCGGCCAGATCTTCACCGGTGCCGCGGAGATGGGCTTCGACATGTCGATCTTCCGCGGAGACCCGCCGGCGTACGAGGAGGTCCTCGCGGTGCGTGCCGAGCGACAACAGCTCGTGACCGACTTCCTCGCCACAGCCACACCGGAGCTGCTCGCGGAGGAGCGCGACAACCCCTGGGGCGGCGGCGACTGGCATCCCACCGTGGGTGACTGCGTCCGCGTGATCCTGGAGGAGGAGTGGGCGCACCTGCGCTACGTGCGACGCGATCTCGAGAAGCTGACGTCGTGAGTCGTGGGACGCTCGTCGCATGAACGACACGCCCACCGGTTCCCCGTTCGCGGAGTTCCTGGCCGCCGCTGAGAAGGCAGCTGCCGAGCGTCCGGAGGTCGACCTCGACCTGGCGCGCGAGCTGATGCTGGAGGCCGCCACGATGCTCCACAACGGCCTCGCCTTCGACGGGCTCGACGAGCACGACACCGCGGCGGCCATCGAGGGCGTGGCAGCCGCCCTGGTGGATCCTGACCCCACCGAGGCGATCCGGGCGCGGTCGGACGATGCGCTCAACGACCCCGAGGACCTGCACGACCCCGAGTCGGTGTCGCGGGCGTATCTCGTCGCTGCCTCGATCCTGCGCATCTGACGGGGTGAGGCCATGGCCAGCGACTCGCGGCTCGGACGAGGTCCGAGCGGCGGAGCCCCCGACCCCTACCACCCGCACGGCCTGCCCAACGCCGAGTACGAGACCGACGGCGGCGACCTGGGTGTCTTCTCGAGCACCCCACCGTCGTACGCCGAGGTGCTGGCGGCGCGGGCCGACCGCGTGGGCATGGCTCTCGTGCCTGCACGTCATCCTCGGCGAGGAGTGGGAGCACCACCGGTACGCCGTGCGCGACCTCGACCTGGTCCGTGCGAGGTCCCAGGGGTCTGGCTAGGGGCGACGGGCGAGCAGCAGGACCATGCCCTGGTAGATCCTCCAGGTCAGGTCGGTGAACCCGACCTCGGCGGCCAGCTCCTCGGTCTCGTCGCGGCTGATCGGCCCGCCTCCGAGCACGTGGGCGGCGTGGCGCGACAGGGCGCGCTCGAAGGTCGTCTCCCCCGTCGGGACGCTCACGGGCATCACCAACCACCGGTCCGGCCGCAGAGCCGCGTGCACGCGGACGAGCCCGCGCTCCAGGGAGCACCTCGCGACGAACGGCTGGGGCAGCCACGCCAGGTCGAAGGCCTGCTCGTCGGCGAGGTCGGCGACGTCCAGGTGGCGCAGCTCGATCCGGTCGGCGAGGCCCGACCTCCGGACCTCCTCCGCGGCGAGCACGAGCACCTCGGGCAGCAGGTCGAGACCGACCGTCGTCGCTCCGGGATAGAGCTCGCAGATGCGCGCGGAGATGGCGCCGATGCCGACGCCGACGTCCAGGAAGCGACCCGAGCCGGACTCCAGGGCCGCCCGTGAGCCGGGCATGCTGCCGAGCTGCTCGACCATCATGTCGGCGGCAGCAGCGCTCGCCCGGCCCTGCGCGCGCACGACGTCGGGGTCGTGGCCCGACCAGCCGACCTCGCCGTCCTCGGCGTAGCGCAGTGCCCGCCGCAGGAAGGCGATGTTGCCCGCGGCCAGGGACAGGGAGTCGCGGTGCACCGCGTCGGCGTGACCCAAGGAGTAGCCGGACTCGTCGACGTCGAGCACCCCGGCCGCCACGAGCAGGTCGGCGTCGAGCTCGTCCTGGCCGTCGAGCACCTCACCGGCGAGCAGCCGGGTCCATCCGCCGTGGGCGGCGAGGCGCGCCTGCGCCGCGAGGACCATGGGGTGGAAGTGCGCCGCCGAGACCGTGTCGACCATGCGCCCTCCGTCCTCCGTTTCCTGGGCAGCCCCTGTCGCGGGAAGTCCACCACAGGGGCAGGCCCCGCGTCCTGCTGAGAAGCCTTCGGAGGGCATCCCGTAAGGATCTGGTCATGGTCGTGCGACGCTCGATCCGGCCGCCGGCGCGACGGACCTCACCTAGGGTGACGCGTGTGACTCGCGCACACCGATTCGTGGTCCTGGCCCTCGTCGCCGCCTCTCTCGCCCTGCTGCCCGGTCCGTCGACCGGGGCTGCCCGGGCGACGCGCACGGTCACCGTGACCGGGACCGGCGTGCCGGGCACGTTCCCTGCCTACGCCTCCGGCATCGACAGGTACGCCGTCCGCACCTCCGGGTCGGCCGACGGCACACTCTCGGTGACCGCCACCTCGAGCGACCCCGCGGCACGCGTCTGGGTCGACGGCCGTCCGGCGGTCAACGGTGCTCCGTTCGCCGTCGAGGGGCTCTCCGTGGGCGACGAGGTCAACGTCGTGGTGCTCGACCAGTCCGGTCGCAGCAACCAGTCCTGGATCTACCTCCCGAGCGGGTTCCCGGAGCTGTCGGCGACGTCCGCGCCCGGTCGCGCGCCGGGCTACGTCTTCCTCGACATCCGCAACTTCCTGGCGTCCACGCAGTACGAAGCCGTCGTCGACCGGAACGGCGTTCCCGTGCTCGCCACCGACACCGGCGGGCTCGACCTCAAGGCGGACGGCGCCGTGGCCGGCCACTACTCGGTGGCGCGGCCGGCGGTCGGCGGCGGCTACACCGTCCAGGAGCTCGACGAGACGTTCACGCCCGTGGCGTCGCACCGGCTCGACGGCGCCGCGTCGAGCACGGACTTCCACGACTCCCAGCTGCTCCCCGGTGGGGGCGCGCTGCTGATGGGCTACCAGAGCGTCACGCGAGACGGCCAGCCCTACACCGACGCGATCATCCAGGTCGTGGACGCGCAGGGCGACGCGACGTTCACGTGGAACAGCAAGGACCACGTCGACCCCGCCGAGAGCTACGCGACCGAGGAGGCCGGCGGCGACTACGCGCACGTCAACGCCCTGCAGATGATGCCGAACGGCGACGTCGTGGCCTCCTTCCGCAACCTGTCGCAGATCATGCGCATCGCCACCACCGCGCACGGGCACTACGCCGCGGGCGACGTGGTCTGGCGACTCGGCGGCAAAGAGGGCGAATTCACCTTCGTCGACGACCCTGCCCAGGGGCCTTGCGCGCAGCACAGCGCGCGGATCCTGCCGGGCGGGCACCTGCTGTTCTTCGACAACGGCAGCAAGCTCGACCCGAGCGACCCCATCCACGCCCAGACGGCCGACATGTGCGCGGGACCGGGAGGCACTGCCGACGCACCCGTCGCCCGCCAGTGGACGCGTGTCGTGGAGTACGAGCTCGACACCGGCACCATGGAGGCCCGCCGCGTGTGGCAGTACCGCGCCGGGGACCGCTACGCCGCCTTCGCCGGCAGCGCCCAGCGACTTCCGAACGGCAATACGATGATCGGCTGGTCGCGCGCGTACGACGCGACCTCGGGCAGCCACGACCAGCCCATGGCGACGGAGGTCACCCCCGCCAAGGACGTCGTGTGGACGCTCACCACGCACGGTGCATGGTTCAGCTACCGGAACCTCACGTACGACGCCCCCGACCGGATCCGGCCCGTGATCGACGTGGCCGGGCTCTCGGAGGGCGACGTCCTCCAGGAGGGCGACGACGTGGTGGCCGACTACGGCTGCACCGACCGGGGCGGCAGCAACCTGGCCGCGTGCTCCGGCACGGTCGGGTCCGGCAAGCCTCTCGACACCTCGCTGGGCGAGCACGTGCTCCGGGTCGAGGCGGTCGATGGAGCGGGAAACCGCCGGGTCAAGGAGATCGGCTACCGCGTGGTGACCGCGCACCAGCCCGACGTGGAGGCCCGCGCAGCAGGCGCCTGGGTGGGCTCCGACGTCTGGGGCGGCTCGTCGCAGCGCGCGACGGTGCGCATCGGCGCGGCAGGGAGGTCCAGGGTCGTGGCCGTGCGGCTCGGCAACGACGGCACCGACCCGGACCGCATCACCCTGGCGGCTCCCGACGGGAACCGGAAGTTCAAGGTCCGCTACCGCTGGGACGGCACGGACGTGACGGACCAGGTCACCAGCGGCGACTTCGTCAGCGACGAGCTCGGTGCGGGCGCCCGGACGCGCCTCACGGTCGAGGTCACCCGGACCGCGCGGGCGCACCGCGGCGACACCCTCGCACTACGGCTGCTGGGCTCCTCCGTCGCGGACCCCGCCCGGACCGACGCCGTCACCCTCACCACCCAGGCCGGCTGAGCTCAAGAACGAACGAGCCGGGAAAGGTGCGGTGCACCTCTCCCGGCTCGACGTCAGGCTCAGTTGCCGCCCGTGAGCTTGTCGCGCAGGGCCTGCAGGGCCTCGTCGCTGGCCAGGGAACCTTCGCCCTCGGCCTCCTCCGAAGAGGAGTACGAGGTGGCCTCGCCGGCCTCGGCCTCGGCCTTCTTGGCCTCGGCCTGCTGCTTGACGTGGGCCTCCCAGCGGGTGTGCGCCTCGGCGTACTGCTTCTCCCACTCGGCACGCTGCTCGTCGAAGCCCTCGAGCCACTCACCCGTCTCGGGGTCGAAGCCGTCGGGGTAGATGTAGTTGCCCTGGTCGTCGTACGACGCCGTCATGCCGTAGAGCGTCGGGTCGAAGTCCTCGACGTCCGCGGCGGTGCTGGTGTCGTTCGCCTGCTTCAGCGACAGCGAGATCCGGCGACGCTCGAGGTCGATGTCGATGATCTTGACCATGACGTCGTCGTTGACCTGGACGACCTGCTCGGGGATCTCGACGTGACGCTCGGCGAGCTCGGAGATGTGCACCAGGCCCTCGATGCCCTCCTCGACGCGGACGAACGAGCCGAAGGGCACCAGCTTGGTGACCTTGCCCGGCACGATCTGGCCGATCTGGTGGGTCCGGGCGAAGTGCTGCCACGGGTCCTCCTGCGTCGCCTTCAGCGACAGGGAGACGCGCTCGCGGTCCATGTCGACGTCGAGCACCTCGACGGTGACCTCGTCGCCGACGGTGACGACCTCGCTCGGGTGGTCGATGTGCTTCCACGACAGCTCCGAGACGTGCACGAGACCGTCGACGCCGCCGAGGTCCACGAACGCACCGAAGTTGACGATGGAGGACACGACACCCTTGCGGATCTGGCCCTTCTGGAGCTGCGTGAGGAAGCCCTGACGGACCTCGCTCTGCGTCTGCTCGAGCCACGCACGACGGGACAGGACCACGTTGTTGCGGTTCTTGTCGAGCTCGATGATCTTGGCCTCGAGCTCCTTGCCGACGTACGGCTGGAGGTCACGGACACGACGCATCTCGACGAGCGACGCCGGCAGGAAGCCACGGAGGCCGATGTCGAGGATGAGGCCGCCCTTGACGACCTCGATGACGGTGCCGGTGACGACGCCGTCCTCCTCCTTGACCTTCTCGATCGTGCCCCAGGCGCGCTCGTACTGCGCGCGCTTCTTGGACAGGATCAGACGGCCTTCCTTGTCCTCCTTCTGGAGAACGAGGGCCTCGACGTGGTCGCCGACGTCGACGACCTCGGACGGGTCGACGTCGTGCTTGATGGAGAGCTCGCGGCTCGGGATGACACCTTCGGTCTTGTAGCCGATGTCGAGGAGGACCTCGTCACGGTCGACCTTGACGATGGTGCCTTCGACGATGTCTCCGTCGTTGAAGTACTTGATGGTCTCGTCGATAGCGGCGAGGAAGTCCTCTTCGGAGCCGATGTCGTTGACCGCGACCTGCGGGGTCTGGCTGTCCGGAAGAGTGGGAGTGCTAGTCATAAGGACGGTGTGTTCCTTGGGTGGATAGAAGTCGTACGGAGGCGCGCGAAGACGGTTTCACTTCCCAGTGGTGATTGAGGAGCGAGCGGGAGCCATCTCGGTCTGTGGCCTGAGCAGACTCCACGCGCTCTATCAGCCTACTTTGCAGGCGGGTGGACAGTCCAACCGGGGCTAAGGTGCCCCGTGACCTCGTTCCCGGACAGCGTCCACCCTGTGCGGCGCCCGGTCTCGGAGGAGGACTCCCGCCGTGCCAACCGGCGCGACTGGGACGACTACGCCGACGAGTACCAGAGCACGCACGGCGACTTCCTCGGTGACACCGGCTTCGTGTGGGGCCCCGAGGGGCACCAGGAGCGAGACCTCCGCGTCCTCGGGGAGCCGGCGGCCCTCACCGGCAAGCGCGTGCTCGAGATCGGCAGCGGCGCCGGCCAGTGCGCGCGGTGGCTCCGCACCCAGGGCGCGGAGGCCTACGGACTCGACCTCTCCGAGCGGCAGCTCCAGCACGCCCGCCGGATCGACGAGGAGTCGGGCGTCCCGGTGCCGTCCGTGTGCGGCACGGCCACGGCGCTCCCCTTCCCGGACGCCTCCTTCGACATCACGTTCTCCTCCTTCGGGGCGCTGCAGTTCGTCGCCGACACCGACGTCATGGTCGCCGAGATCGCCCGGGTGCTGCGCGACGACGGGGTGTTCGCCTTCTCGGTGACCCATCCCGTGCGCTGGGCGATGCCGGACGACGCCGGACCGGCGGGCCTGGCGATCACCAGCAGCTACTGGGACCGCACCCCCTACGTCGAGGAGGACGACACCGGGGCGGCGAGGTACGTCGAGCACCACCGCACCCTCGGGGACTGGGTGAGCCTGCTGTCCGGAGCCGGGTTCGCCCTCACCGCGCTGCACGAGCCGCAGTGGCCCGAGGGGCTGGAGCGGATCTGGGGCGGCTGGGGCCCGCTCCGAGGGCGTCTCGTCCCCGGCACGGCGATCTTCGTCTCGCGGCTCATCCGGCGCGGTGGGCCGGCTCCCGGCGGGGCGAGCTGATCCGCTGCTCCCATCGCTCGAAGGGCCCGCGCAGGGCGGGGACCACGACCTGGGCGACGCCGTAGACCACCATCGCGAACAGCAGCAGGCCGATGACCAGGCGGGAGTCCGCACTCCAGGTCGAGGTGTTCCGGCTCAGCGTGTAGAAGAACGGCCCGGCCAGGGCCACGACGACGAGCCACACACGGCCCAGGTCCTGGAGCCACGTGACCGACCCCAGCCTCAGCACCGTTCCCGGCCCACTGGCCAGCGTCGACGACGCGAGCACCACGGCCGCGATCGCCGCAGTCCCGGCACCCAGTCCTCGGAACTGCGCCATCGGACCCGCCCACGCCATGGCGAACACGAGCCCGACGAACAGCACCACGACCGCGCCGGCCAGCTCCGCGGCGTGGGCACCGACCTGCTCGGCCCGGTCGTCTCGGGTGCGCGACCTGACCAGGTGCACGACCGCGGCGCCCGCCGCGCCCCACGCCACGGCGTCGCCTCGGGTGACCGTCCAGAGGCTGAGCGGGAACCAGTCGTGCTCGCCGGCCAGCACGACCTGCGCGACCTCCGTGGCGACCACCGCTGCCACCGCGACGGCGACCAGGAGGCCCGGCCGACGTCGGAGCAGCGCGGCGACGAGGGCCACGAGCGGCAGCGTGTGCGCCTCGACGCTGAAGTACCAGAGCCCGACGAGGTCGGGGCGCACGCCGAGCGGGTGGGAGGCGACGTAGTGGTTCCAGTTGAAGCCGACGACCTGCTCGAAGGACGCTCGGGTGACCTCGGCCGGATAGGGGTCGGAGGTGTCGAGCAGGACCACGAACCACACCACCACGAGCGCGAGCAGCACCACCCCGACCACGGGGACGAAGTGGCGGAAGAGGGCGCTGCGCAAGGCCCGGGCTCCGGAGAGCTCCGAGCCGAGCACCCACGAGGCGACCACGAAGCCGCTGCACGCGAGGAGCACGGTCACCGCCAGCCCTCCGGAGCGGAGCAGGCCACTCAGCGGACGCCACACGTCCAGCGCCTCGAAGGGCCGTAGCAGCCAGAGCTGTCCCGCGACCAGCAACGAGACCGCCCCGGCGCGGAGGACAGGGACCAGAGGTGTCTCCGTCATGCCGACACCGCCTCGGGTGTCCGCGCCGCGGGGCGCAGGTGGGTGCGTAGCCAGGCACGGACCGGCCCGTCGACGTACCGCTCGCTGAACCACGCGATCGACGCGACGACGGCGAGCGCGACGGCGGTGCCGACGTACCAGGGCTGGTCAGCGAGGTAGAGCTGCACCGCCAGGATGACCGGGTAGTGCCAGACGAACAGGGCGAGCGACGCCCGGCCGAGCACCACCAGCGGGCGCACCGACAGCAGGCGCGTGGTCAGCGCCTCGGCGGGAGCCAGCACCACGGACACGATGAGCACACCGCAGACGAGCGTGTAGAGGACCCCCCACCACTTCAGGTACAGGAACGGGTCGTCGAACTCGTGCAGCACGCTCAGCAGGACCAGCCCCACCACGGCAGAGACCGGGAGGGCCCACCGCGCCCACCCCACCGACCTCGACAGGAGTGGGAACGCGGCGGCCAGCAGGACTCCGAGGATCAGGCCGTCACTCCTCGTGAACGTCCCGACGGAGGCCTCGATCCAGCCCACGTCGGCCAACGTGCGGTAGCGCTCGACCGTGACGAACGCGAACGCCACCGCGCACACCGCGACCAGCAGCATCCGCCAGCGCCCGAGCACGAGCAGGACGAGAGGGAGCACGAGGTACCACTGCTGCTGGATGGCGAGGTACCACAGCGTCCAGACGTCGCCTCGCACGGCCGCATTGGGCTCCAGGTTGATCGTGAACGTCAGGGCACCGACCAGCGACCGCACCGTGGTCTCCATGTCGTAGACGCGGTCCGGGTCCCACCACTGCCAGAGGAACACCACCACCGCCAGCGGGACCAGGTGCGCCCAGAGCCGCACGATCCGCCGGCCGAGGAACAGGACGCCGTCCAGGCGTCCCTGCTCCCGGTCGGCGAGCAGGTTCCTCGTGACGATGAAGCTGCCGACGACGAAGAAGAGGGTCACCGAGCCACCGGCGAACAGGCTCCGGACCACCGGGATGTCCTGGAGCGCCTCGCGTGGCCACAACCCGCCGTTGGCGTGGTTCAGCATCACCAGGACGATCGTGATGCCGCGAAGCCCGTCGAGGGCCTTGACCCTCGGCGACGGTCCCGGGGGCGTGTGCCTGGTGTCAGCCGACGTATTCAGGGACGCGGCCACCGTGGTCCTTGCGACCGGCCCGGACGGAGAGGGCCAGTCCTGCGAGCAGCAGCGGGACACCGACGATCAGGGCGACCAGCGGCACGATCCGCGTGACGAGGTCGAGCTTGAAGACGTTGCTCTTGGCGTCGTCGACGCTCTCGGCGATCTCGTCGTCGGTGAACTCGAGGTTGAGGGTCAAGAAGTTGTCCCCGTCCTCGGTGACGCGGCTCTGCTCGTCCCTCTGGTTCACGATGGCGCCCGTGTGCGGCTCCACCCACATCGTCTTGGTGCTCTCATAGGTGCCCTGGAGGCCGTCGGCGAGCTCGAGCGGGGTGGGCGGGATCTGGACGACGTAGCGGTAGACGTCGAGCCCGTCGATGGTGTCGTCGCCGTCGTACACCGCGGACTGCACGGAGCCGGCGGTGCCGTCCCAGTAGGGGTAGTCCTTCTTCTCCGAGTCGAACGGCCACTTGTTGACCAGGCCCTCGTGCGGGCCGGCATCGGCGGGGACGTACTTCGGGTCGCTGACCGCGATGCCCGTCGTCCGGTCGGTGGCGAAGTGGTCGGTGGAGGCGCTGATCAGCCGGTCCTGCGGGTCGTCGGTCGAGACGCAGTCGGGCACGTCGCCCTCGTCGCGGACCAGGCAGCTGGAGTTGACGAACGAGATGACGTCGCCGTCGGACGACTCCGAGTCGGCCCGAGTGATGCTCTGGGCCTTCACCGGGAAGGTCTCCTCGCCGAGCGTGGCCTCGCCCGACAGGTCCGTGACCGTGTCCACGTTGAGCGGCGTCTTCTTGAGCTCGCCGGGGAGGTACACCCAGGCCAGCAAGGCGGTCGCGACCAGGAACCCTCCCACCAGGTTCAGGACCAGGATCTTCTTCACGTCGGTTCTCTCTCCCTCGCCTCCGCAGACGGGGGCAGGTTAGCAGTGACGGGCGCCACAGCAGTGCCCACGCGGCCCCCGACTCCCGCTATAGAGTGCGCGCCATGAGCGTGACCACGGCACCGGCCGGCACCACGGGCCGCCGGGTCAGGGTGCTGGACGGCATCCGAGGGATCGCCATCGTCCTGGTCCTGCTCTCGCACACCTGGATCGTGGCGCCGGTCTCCGACATCAGCGACCGCGCGCTCCAGGTCCTGATGACCAGCGGCAACTACGCCGTGTCGATCTTCTTCGTCGTCGGCGGCTTCCTCGCCACCCGCGGGATGCTCCGCGAGGTCGAGCGCCGGGGCAGCCTCCGCCCGGGGGTCGTGTGGGTGCGGCGTTGGATCCGGATCTCCGCCCACGTCTACCCCCTGGTCATCGCCGTCCTCGCGCTCACCGCGATCGACCAGAACATGGCGGCCTACCAGCTCAACAACACGCGTGAGTCGGCCTGGCACATCGTCACGTACACGTGGAACGGCTACGTCCGCACGCACCCGATGGAGGCCCGGCCCGACCTCGGCCACCTCTGGTACGTCTGCACCGACATCTGGACGGTCGGCTTCATCGCCCTGCTGGTCTTCGTGCTGGGGCGCCGGCGCCCCGCTCTCCTCGTCGCCCTCGGTGCGGCTGTCGTGGTCGTGATGCTGTACCGCGAGCACGTCTTCCAGACCGAGGGCGTCTACCCCGCGCTCACCCGGGTCCAGACCCGCGCGGACGGCCTGCTCTGGGGGGCGATGGCAGCCGTCGCCCTCCCCTGGTGCCAGAAGCTGGCCCCGCGGGCAGCGACCCTGAACCTCGTCGCGGTGCTCGGGCTGGTGCCCCTGATGTGGGCGGCCAACGAGAGCGAGCGCTACTTCGGGCTCGCCGGCTGGGCGCTCAACCTCGACCTGGCCGTGCTCGTCGTGACCACGACACTCGCGCCCCCACGGGCGATGGTGCAGCGTGTGGTGGGCTGGGCGCCGTTCGAGCTCGCCGGCCGCTACTCACTCGTGCTCTACATCTGGCACTACCCGATCTTCTACTACCTGTCCCGCAACACCCTGGACTGGTCGTGGCAGTGGCGCACCATCGTCGGCTACGCGGCGACCCTCGTGATCGCCGTGGTCACGCAGCGGCTGATCGAGCGACCCCTCCAGCGCTGGCTGGCCTCACCCGCCTGGCGCGCGCTCGACGACGGCTTCGTGGTCGCCGCGCGGCGGCGCATGCAGGGCGAGGTCGCGAAGGTCCGCGACCGCTCGCACGCCTCGCGCTAGTCGCCCTAGCGGCGACGGACGCGGTGCACCCGCTCCAGGGCGGCCTGCACCTTGGTCTCGTCGATGCCCAGCCGCCGCTTGGCGCGGTCGTAGACGGCGAGCGCCCAGCGGTCCGCCGCGATGGCGACCCGGCGCACGCCGTCGCCGGGGCGGGCACGGTAGTTGGTGGAGCGGTGGACCGCGTGCTGTTCCTCGGTGAAGTAGTAGAGCGCGAGCGAGCGGCGGGCCTCGTCCGGAGGGCAGGTGAGCCCGTCCGGGTGGCCGTGGAACGAGTCCGCGGAGGTGGTGAACACCAGCATCCGGTTGCCGGCCGGGGTCACCCGGTCTCGGCACTGCTTCATGTCCTGGTCCCAGAGCTCGAGCTTGCCGCCCCAGTCGTCGTGCCAATCGCGGTTGAGGTAGAGCAGGATGTTCACCCGCCGGGCCCAGGTGGGGTGGGTGTGGTGCGAGGTGAAGTCGGCGTGGATGTTGAGGTGCCCACCCCGCAGCGTCTGGTGCAGGCCGCCGCCGTCCATGGACCAGTCCGGGAGCAGGTCATCGATCCCGGTGAGCTCGGTCAGGTAGTCCACGAAGCGCGGGGAGCAGAGCTCCTCGGCCACCGCGCGCAGCGTGGCGCCCCATGAGTCCGGCACGGTGTTGGAGTACTTCGTCTCGTTGACGTGGAGGTAGCCCTTCCAGAGCTCGTCGCGGAGGCCGGGGAACTCGGCGGCCGCGGTGTCGAACACGTCGGGAAGCAGCACGTCGTCGAGCACGAGGTGCGGGAACGGCTGCGCATCGGCGTACGTCTCGCGCTGGGCGGGAAGGTCCGCGGCCAGCCGGTCCCAGTCGATCAGCACGGCCCGTGCCCTCCTTCGTCCCCGTGGTCGTTGCGCAGACTGTAACGGTCGTCACGATGCCGTAAACTGCGGCGTCGGACGCTCGGGGGCAGGCGACGCGGTCGACAGGGAGGGACCCTCATGCGGACAAGGGTGGGCACGAGCACGCCCACGGTGGGCGTGCTGGTGGTGGCGTACAACGCGGCCGTGACGCTCGCGCAGACACTCGACCGGCTCCCGGACTCGTTCTCGAAGACCGTCTCGGCGGTGCTGATCTGTGACGACGCGAGCGCGGACACGACCTACGAGGTCGGCCTGGCCTACCGCTCGTCGTCACCGCTGCCGATCACCGTGGTCCGGCACCCCGAGAACCTGGGCTACGGCGGCAACCAGAAGGCGGGCTACGACTGGGCGGTCAGCCACGGTCTCGACATCGTCGTCCTGCTCCACGGCGACGGCCAGTACGCCCCCGAGCACATCGAGTCCATCGTCGAGCCGCTGGTGCGCGGTGAGGCCGACGCGGTGTTCGGGTCCCGGATGATGCAGCGCGGGCAGGCCCTGGCGGGCGGCATGCCGCTCTACAAGTACGTCGGCAACCGCATCCTCACCGGCTTCCAGAACCGGGTCACCGGGCTGGACCTGTCGGAGTGGCACTCGGGCTACCGCGCCTACCGCGTCTCGTCGCTGGCCGAGCTCGACCTCGACTCGTACAGCAACGGCTTCGACTTCGACACCGAGATCATCCTGGGTCTGCACGCGGCCGGCGCCCGGATCGCCGAGGTCCCGATCCCGACGTACTACGGCGACGAGATCTGCTACGTCAACGGGCTCGAGTACGCCAAGGACGTCACCCTCGACGTGCTGCGCTACAAGGTGTCGCGGATGGGCTTCGGCACTCCGACGGCCACCGCGAGCGCGGAAGACGCCTACGAGCTCAAGCCGTCCCGGCACTCCTCCCACGGCAGGCTGCTCTCCTGGCTCGACGCGCTGCCTGCCTCGTCGGTCCTCGACGTCGGGTGCTCCGACGGCATGCTCGGCGGGCTCGCCCGTCGCTCCGGCCACCAGGTGTCGGGCGTCGACGTCGTCCGCCACGACGGGGTCGAGCAGCGCCTGGACCACTTCTTCGAGGCGGACCTCGCGACGGGGCTCCCTGCCGAGACCGAGACCTACGACGTCGTCGTGGCTGCCGACATCCTCGAGCACGTGACGGACCCGGGGATGCTGCTCGACGACATCAAGGAGCACCTCAAGGACGACGGGCAGCTGCTGGTCTCGGTGCCGAACTTCGGCCACTGGTATCCCCGCGGCAGGACCGCGCTCGGGCTCTTCGACTACGACCAGCGCGGGCCGCTCGACATCGGCCACGTCCGCTTCTTCACCCGCCGTTCCTTCGAGCGGTTGCTGCGCCGCCACGGCTGGCACGTGGTCGAGCGGGTCGCCGTGGGCTCGCCGATCGACGTGCTCGAGCGTGGAGGCTCGACCGGAGCGTCCACCCCGCTGGGCCGCGCGGTGCGCGGGGCCTCCTGGGTCGACCGCCTCGCCACCCGGCTCTGGCCGACGATGTTCGGCTACCAGTTCCTGTACCGCCTGGACAAGCATTGACGATCGTCGCGGAGAAGGGCTCCACGGTCGCGGCTCCCGAGGCCGACCCCGAGCGCAGCCCTTCCCCCGTCGGCCCGCGCCCGCGCCTGGCCTGGCGGCGGACGCGCACCGACGAACGCCGGGTGACGATCGCGTCCTGGACCGGCACGCTGCTCGGAGGACTCGTCTACCTGCTCGTGCTCCTCGACTTCGGCACCGACCTGGGTCGCACCGCGCGCAGCATCCGCTACGCCTCGGGGTTCTTCGACATCCAGGCCAAGGCGCTGATGGACGGGCACCTCGCGGTGCCCGACGGCTCCCTCGGCATCGAGGGGTTCCTGGTCGACGGCCGCACCTACATGTACTTCGGGCCGTTCCCCGCGCTGCTCCGCATCCCCGTGATGCTCGTGACCAACGACTTCTTCGCGCGGGAGACCGCCGTCTCGATGCTGCTCGCGTTCATCGTGTTCGCCGCGATGTCCGCGCGCCTGCTGTGGCTGGTGCGCCGGTGCATCGTGGGCGACGTCCCCGTCACCCGGCTCGACGCGACACTCGGCGCGATCCTGCTCGTGATGGTCACCGGCGGCACCACGCTGACGTTCGACGCCTCACTCCCCTGGGCCTACCACGAGGTGTACCTCTGGCAGACCGCCTGGGTGGTGACCGCGGTCTACTGGATGATCCGCCTGGTCCTCGAGCCGAACACCCAGGCCGTCGCCTGGCTCGGCGTGGCCGCGACGGGCGCGGTGCTCACCCGCACCACGGGCGGCTGGGGAGTCTGCCTCGGCATCGTCGTCCTCGCCCTGTGGATCCGCTTCGGTCGCAGCTTCGCGGGTGGACGACGGCGGTGGTGGCCCTGGGTGCTCGCGGCCGGCGTGCTGCCGCTGCTGGTCGGCGTCGCCATCAACATGGCGAAGTTCGGCCACCCCTACATGTTCCCGCTCCAGTCGCAGGTGTGGACCGAGCTCAACGCCCACCGTCGCGAGGCCCTCGAGGTGAACGGCGGCGACATCACGGGGCCGCAGTTCTTCGTGACGTCGCTGGTGAACTACTTCTCCCCCACCGGCATCCGCCTCGTCGACTACTTCCCCTGGATCACGTTCCCCGCGGAGAACGCCCGTGGGTACGGCGGTGCCTTCGTCGACCAGTCCTACCGCACCGGGAGCGTCACGGCCTTCATGCCGCTGGCGCTGCTGCTCTCCGTGACCTCGCTGCTGGTGCTCCTGCGCCCGACGCGACGTCTGCACCACGGCGTCGGGATCAGGGCCCTGCGGCCCGCCGCGCTCGCGACGTTCCTCATGACCGGCGGCGTGATGGCCTACGGCTACATCGCCTTCCGCTACACCAGCGAGTTCGTGCCTGCCCTGGTGCTCGGGAGCATGATCACGCTCTGGGCCTTCCTCGCCTCGTGGTCGGGCCGGTCGCGCGTGCTCGCGACCCTGGTCACCACCCTCCTCGTGGTCGGCACGGCCTGGTCGCTCGCGGCCCAGCTCGCCACGAGCACCTAGACCGCGGCGTACAACTATCGCGGCGCGCCCCTGGAGCGCTGGCTCACCTGGCAGGACGACGTGAGTGGCGGGGTCGGGACGACCTATGCCGGACTGATCAGCCACTCCCCCGACCTCCCGAGCGGCGGGGCCGCGGCCGACCGGATCCACATCCGGGGCGCTTGCGACGGCCTCTACTACAACACCGGGGACGAGAACGAGCCTTGGATCGCCGTCGAGGAGCGCAACCGCGTGGTGACGGCGACGTTCCCGACCGAGCTCCTCAGGGGCGAGGTCCGGCTGTTCGAGGTGGACGGCAACGCTGCCAGGTCCGTGGTCATGGAGACGACCCGCGACGGACGCGGCCGGATCCGTCTCGACAACGAGGACGGCAGCTGGTTCGGCCAGTACTTCCGCCCCGCGCCCGGCGAGGTGGTCCGGGTCGGCCTGCGCACCGACTCCGACGTCGGCTACCTCGAGGTCACCTCGACCCCGGGCGGGTTCGTCGGCTACCTCCCCGTCCAGGAGTACCGCACCGACTGGATCTCCCGGATCAACGAGGTCCACACCCTGGTCGACGCCCCGACGGTCGACCCCACCGGCGTGCGCCTCGCTCCCGCCGAGGGCCTCGACCTCCCCCTGTGCGAGCAGATCGCCCGGCACAACGGGATCGACCTGCGCTGATGCGCGTCCTGTTCCTCTCGTGGCGTGACCGCACGCACCCCGACGGCGGCGGCTCCGAGACCTACGTGGAGTCGGTCGCGGCCGGCCTCGCCGCCCGGGGCCACGAGGTCACGGTCCTCTGCCCCCGGCACGAGTCCCTGCGCCGGCCGGTCACCCGCGACGGCTTCCGGATCCTCCCCCGCGGCGGCCGGCTGACCGTCTACCTCCACGGGCTGTGGCACGTGCTCCGCACGCGTCGGTCGTACGACGCGGTGGTCGACGTCGTGAACGGGTTGCCGTTCCTGTCCCCGTGGGTCCGACGCCAGCGCGTGGTGGCCCTCGTCCACCACCTCCACCAGGAGCAGTGGCACATCATCTATCCCGGCGCGGGTGGGCGGGTCGGCTGGTGGGTCGAGTCGAAGCTCTTCCCCCGGGTCTACCGCCGGGTCCCCGTCCTCACCGTGTCCGAGGCCAGCCGACGGGACCTGGTGAGCCTCGGCTTCGCCGCCGACCAGGTGACCGTGGCCCGGAACGGCACCCCGCCGCTCCCCTCGCCGCGCAGCGCCCGGTCGGCGACACCGCTGCTCTGCGTGCTCGCCCGGCTGGTGCCGCACAAGCGGATCGAGCTCGCGATCGACGCCGTGGCCGAGCTGGCCGCCGAGCTCCCGGACCTCCGTCTCGAGCTCGTCGGCGAGGGCTGGTGGCGCGACCAGGTCGAGGCGCACGTCGCACGGCGCGGCGTCGCCGACCGGGTCACCCTGCTGGGCCGGGTCTCGGAGCAGGACAAGGCCGACGCGCTCGCCCGCGCCTGGGCGATGGTGCTCCCCTCGGTCAAGGAGGGCTGGGGCATCGCGGTCCTCGAAGCCGCCGAGGTGGGCACGCCCACGGTCGCCTGCCGGTCGGCGGGAGGCACGGAGGAGTCCGTCCAGGACGGCGTCACGGGCCTCCTCGTCGGCGACGACAGCGACCTGACCGAGGCCGTGCGGCGCGTGCTCACCGACACCCCGGCCAGGGAGGCGATGGGCGAGGCGGCGCGACGCTATGCCGGCGGCTTCACCTGGGACACGACCACCGAGGTCGTGGAGGAGGTCCTGGAGCGGACCTCGGGGCTCACTCGCCGTAGGTGAGCATCTGCTGGTTGGCGGGGTTCGAGTCCGGAGCAGCGTTGTTCACCGTGGCGAGCGTGAACGACGCGGCGAACGCCGCAGCAGCACCGAAGATCGGCGCGAGAATGGCGGCGATGAGACCGGGACCCATGTTGACGTTCTCCCTCTGACGAAACCCCGGGGAAGCCTAGCAGCCATCACCGGGGCTCGCGGCATCCCAGGACCCCCGCGCCGACCGCGCCGAGGATCCCCAGCAGCAGCCACGTGACGTCGAGGGCGAGCAGCAGGGTCCGGCGCGTCGCGTCCGGTGCCGGAGGTGCCTCGGCGCCCTCGACGCGGTAGAGCGTGACGTCGGAGTCGGACACGACCGCCTCCAGCCCCGGGAGGCCGCGGTCCGGCACGGTGGGCCGGGGCGGCACGCTGTCGCGGTACACGAGGACCCAGCCGACGCCCAGCCGTCGCAGGCCCTGCACGAGGCCCTCCGTCGGCCCCTCGACCACCGCCCCGACCTCGGCGGCGCGACGGTCCTCGCCACGGACCACCCCGCCCGGCACCGTGAGGTCGGAGCGCACCACGACGGTGTGGTCGGCCCACCGGGCCACCGGGTCGGGCGCCGAGACGTCGCCGCCCCAAGGCAGCCGCCGGTACGACGCCCACGGCAGCGTCACCGCGTCGCCCGTGGCCGGCGAGGCGTCCGCCAGGATCTCGACAGCCTGTGCGAGGCCGTCCGGATAGCTCACCGGCCGGACCACCGGCCACACGCTCCCGGGGCGCGTCCGGGAGCAGCACCAGCGGGAGCGCGGCTGCCGACAGCCCGACGAGCAGGGCCACCTCTGGCGACAGCGGCTCGGAGCGCCGCCGGTCCGTCCACCCGCCCAGCGCAGCACCGGCCGCGAGGACGACCACGACGACGTAGGGCGCCAGCCACTTGTGGCTGTCGCGGAGCAGCCCGCCACCGGGCACGTGCTCGACGACCCGCTCCAGGAGCGCGTCGCCGCCGGGCACGGCGGGGAGCAGTGCGAGGCAGAGGCCCACGGCTCCGGCCACGGCGACGTCGCGGTGCTCGCGGAAGACCACGCGGCCGCCGAGCACCAGGGCCAGGACCGCGGCGAGCCCCCCGAGCAGGCCCCACAGGGTCGTCGCGCTGGCCGGGACGGCGTACGGGTTCCAGATCCCGCCCCCGCCGAGCACCGTCGCCAGCACCCCGCCCACGTGCTCGCCCCGCGCCGCGAACGCGTCGACGCCTGAGGGGTCGCTGACGGCGGCCGAGGCGCCGAGGAGAGAAGGCAGCACCCACGGCAGCTGCCAGAACAGGCCGAGGGAGACGACGAAGGCGCGGTGGCGGCGCGGCTCACGGGGCCGGGTGACCACCACGGAGAGGAGCAGCAGCACGGCCAGCAGGCCGCCGGTCGGGGTCACGGACGCGAGCGTCAGCCACCCGACGAGCGCGGCCAGGGCAGCCCGGTCGCCGGTCACGGCCCGGCGCGCGGCGGGCAGCAGCCACCACGCCGCGGCGTACCCCGCGAGCAGCGCCCACTGGCCCATCGCGAGCCGCTCCACGACGTACGGGTTCCACACCGCGGCCGTCGCCATGAGCACGCGGACCGGGCGTCCGTGGTCGCGCCCGAGGCGGTGCGCACCCCAGCCGGCCAGCACGAGGACTCCGACGACGGCGACGCGGAAGACGACGGCGCCGTCGACCACCGTGGTCACCAGGGCCAGCACGGCGTCGAGCGGCACGGCCCGCGGGAGCACGCTCCCGGCGCCCAGGGCGTCGTCGGTCAGGGCGAAACGCGGCACGAAGACCAGGTCGCGGGCGAGGCCGTAGCCCGGGCGGATCCAGACCGGTGCGACGAGGAACGCGGCCAGCCCGACGACCCAGAGGTCGAGGGCAAGATCCCGCGGCCTGCGCACCACGTGTCCCCTCTATGCTTCGTCGTCGACCCGTCGGGGCGGGGCCCCAGACTAGTCACCGGCGGACCGAGGAGGGCTCGTGCGTTTCCACGAGGCGTGGCCCCAGGCGGCCGAGGTGCCGGGCTGGCTGACGCGCGAGCAGGGCGAGCTCCTGTGGACCTCCTGCGTGGAGGCCGGGCCGGCACCCACGGTGCTCGAGGTGGGGTCGCACGAGGGGCGTTCGACGGTGCTCCTCGCGCTGGCCGTCGACGAGGCAGGTGGTCGTCTGACCGCCGTGGACCCGTTCGACCCGACGTGGCGCTACGGCGCGCCCGGCACCGAGGAGCGGCTTCGGGCGCGGCTGGAGCGCACCGGCGCTGCGGGCCGGGTCCACCTCGTCGTCGCGCGCAGCGCAGACGTCCGCCGTGACTGGACGCTCCCCCTGTCCGTCGTCTACGTCGACGGGGGCCACGGCTACCCGACCGCGCGCGACGACCTGACCTGGTCCGACCACCTCCCGGCGGGGGGTCGCCTGCTGCTCCACGACGCGTTCTCCTCGGTCGGCGTCACGTCGGCGGTCCTCCTCCACGTGCTGCCCGGGCGCCGGCTCACCTACGAGGGGCGGCGCGGCTCGATGGCCGTGCTCGTGCGTCGCGCTCCGACGCTGCGCGACCGGGCCCGGATCGTCGGCGAGCTGCCCTGGTTCGCACGCAACGTCCTCGTGAAAGTCCTGCTCCGCGCCCGGCTCCGTCGGCTCGCCCGACTGCTCGGGCACGCCGACACCGACGATCCCTACTAGGTCCCCACTAGGCTGACCGCCGTGGAAGAGCCGCGCCGAGCCCCGACGTGGCTCGTGGGCACCGGCGTGATCGCCGTGGCCATGGCGGTCACCAACCTCGCGACGTACGGCTTCACGATCCTGGCCGCTCGCGGCCTCGGACCGCGGGAGTACGGCGCGCTGGCCGCCCTCATGGGCGTGCTGCTCGTCGTCAACGTGGCCTCCCTGGGCCTGCAGGCCACGGCGGCCCGACGCGTCGCCGCAGCCGCCCCCGACGAGGTCCACGGGATCGAGCCCGACATCCTCGCGGCGACGTACAAGTCGGCCGTCGGCATCGGCGTGGTCTGCCTGCTCGCGGTGCCGGTCATCGACCTGGTGCTCCGGCTGGACAGCTGGCCGACCGCGGCGCTGGTGGCGGCGTCGGGCGTGCCGCTCACGATCATGGGCGGCCAGGCGGGCATCCTCCAGGGCGAACGACGGTGGCTGCCGCTGGCCCTGGTCTACGTCGGCATGGGCCTGGGCCGGCTCGTCTTCGGGCTCGGCTTCCTCGTCGCGACCGACACGGCTGCCGGCGCGATGGCGGGCGTCGCCGTGGGCGCCCTCGTGCCGGTCGTCGTCGGCGGTCTCGCCATCCGGCACCCCTCACGGGGGACCAGGCGTCAGGGAGCAAGCGCGGTCCGCGGCAGCAGCCGACGCGTGGTGCGCGAGCTGTTCCACAACTCGCACGCGCTGCTGGCGTTCTTCGCCCTCTCGAACACCGACGTGATCATCGCCCGCGGGACGCTCGACGAGCACGACGCCGGCCTCTACGCGGGCGGGCTGATCCTCGCCAAGGCGGTGCTCTTCCTGCCGCAGTTCGTGGTCGTGGTGGCCTTCCCGTCGATGTCCGGGGGCGAGGATGCCGACGGCCGGATGACGCTGCGCGCCACCGGCGGGGTGCTGGCGATCGGCCTGGTGTGCGTCGCCGGTGTGGGCGTGCTGTCCGGACTGGCCGTGGAGTTCATCGGCGGCAGCGACTACGCCGACCTCCAGCCGTCGTTGTGGGCCTTCGCCGTGATCGGCACGATCTGGGCGACCACCCAGCTGCTCGTCTACGGAGCGGTTGCGCGCCAGGACCGCACCGTCGTGGCGCTGGTGTGGGCGTCCCTGGTCGCGCTCGTCGTGGTCGGGCTGGTCCGCGAGGTCACCGTCGAGCGCCTCATCGTTGCCGTCGTCGCCGTCGAGGGCGTGCTGCTCGTCGTGCTCGTGCTGTCAGCGCTGCGCACCGCGCGACGGTCGGAGGCCGTCGATGCCCGCTGACGCTCAGTGAGCCGCCTCGTGCCAGCTGCGGCCGGTGCCCACCGACACGTCGAGCGGCACGGTGAGGTCGGCCGCTGCCGCCATCTCCGCGCGCACCAGGATCTCGAGCGCCTCGGCCTCGCCCTCCGCGACCTCGAACACGAGCTCGTCGTGCACCTGCAGGAGCATCCGTGACCGCAGGCCGTCGGCTCGCATCGCCCGGTCGACGCGCAGCATCGCGACCTTGATGACGTCGGCGGCCGAGCCCTGGATGGGCGCGTTGAGCGCCATCCGCTCGGCCATCTCGCGGCGCTGCCGGTTGTCGCTGGTGAGGTCGGGGAGGTAGCGCCGCCGTCCCAGGATCGTCTCGGTGAAGCCGGACCGCCGGGCCTCGTCGACGATCCCGCCGAGGTAGTCGCGGACGCCGCCGAAGGTCTCGAAGTACTCGTCCATCAGCTCGCGAGCCTCGCTCGGCTCGATCTTGAGCTGCTGCGACAGGCCGTACGCGGACAGCCCGTAGGCGAGGCCGTAGTTCATCGCCTTGATCTTGGCCCGCATCTGCACGGTGACCTCGTCGGCCGGGACGCTGAAGACCCGCGCGGCCGTGACCGAGTGGAAGTCTCGCCCCGACCTGAACGCCTCCGTGAGACCGGCGTCCTCGGACATGTGCGCCATGATCCGCATCTCGATCTGGCTGTAGTCCGCGGTGAGGAGAGTGTCGTAGCCCTGTCCCACGACGAAGGCCTCCCGGATGCGGCGGCCCTCCTCCGTGCGGATCGGGATGTTCTGGAGGTTGGGGTCGGTGCTGGACAGCCGACCCGTCGCCGCGATGAGCTGGTTGAAGGTGGTGTGGATGCGCCCGTCCGACATCACCGTCTTGAGCAGTCCCTCCACCGTCTGCCGCAGGCGCGCGACGTCGCGGTGCCGGAGCAGGTGCTGGAGGAACGGGTGCTCGGTCTTCTCGAAGAGTCCCTGGAGCGCGTCGGCGTCGGTGGTGTAGCCGGTCTTGGTGCGCTTGGTCTTCGGCATCCCCAGCTCGTCGAACAGCACCACCTGGAGCTGCTTCGGTGAG
The DNA here is from genome assembly GCA_963759965.1 of uncultured Actinomycetota bacterium. Classification (GTDB taxonomy): domain Bacteria; phylum Actinomycetota; class Actinomycetes; order Propionibacteriales; family Nocardioidaceae; genus Marmoricola_A. The sequence goes on along the minus strand of CAVXBM010000020.1, from coordinate 651,188 downwards.
CCGAGGTTGATCTCCTTGCCGATCACCGAGAACGCCTCGTCGGCGGCGGACTTCACCTCGCCGGCGAAGTGCGACTCGAGGGCGTCGAGGTGCTCGACGTCGACGGCGATGCCGATCTGCTCCATCTGGGCGAGGACGTCGACGAGCGGCAGCTCGACGTCTGTGAGCAGCCTCGTGCCACCGCGGTCGTCGAGCTCGGTGTCGAGCGCGAGGGCGAGGTCGAGGACCGCCCGCGCCGCGAGCATCGAGGTCTCGCCCGCCTCGGTGTCACCGACGGCGTCGAGCGTGAGCTGGCCGTCGTCGGACGCACCCACCTTCAGCTCGCGCTTGAGGTAGCGCAGCGTGAGGTCGGCCAGGTCGTAGGAGCGCTGGTCCGGCCGCGAGAGGTACGCCGACAGCGCGGTGTCGCGGGCCAGGCCGGCCACCGGCCATCCTCGGGCGGCGAGGGCCAGCATCGGCCCCTTCGCGTCGTGCATGACCTTCGGCAGGTCGGCGGAGGCGAACCACGCCGCGAGCGCCTGGTCGTCGTCCGGAGTCACGGTGACGGCGTCGAGCCACGCCGCGCCGTCCGGGGTGGCCAGGGCGAGCGCGAGGACGTCGCCGCTGCCGGCCCGCCAGGTGCCCTCGACCTGGACGCCCACCCAGTCGTCGCCGGCGGCGTGCTCGGCCAGCCAGCCGGCCACGGTGCCCGGCGCGAGCTGCGTGGTCTGCATCTCGAAGCCGCTGTCGTCGATCTCCTCCTGCGACGTCAGCGTCTCGAACAGGCGGTCGCGCAGCACCCGGAACTCCAGGCTGTCGAAGACCTTGTGGACCTCCTGGCGGTCCCAGGGGCGCATCGCGAGGTCGTCGGGCTTCAGGGGGAGGTCGAGGTCGCAGACGAGGGCGTTGAGCTGGCGGTTGCGGATCACGTCGCCGAGGTGCTCCCGCAGGGACTCGCCCTTCTTGCCGGTGATCTTGTCGGCGTTGGCGATGACGTTCTCGAGACCGTCGTACTGGTTGAGCCACTTGGCGGCGAAGCCCTGGCCGACACCCGGGACGCCCGGGAGGTTGTCGGAGGTCTCCCCCACGATCGCGGCGAGCTCGGGGTAGCGCTCCGGGGGGACGCCGTAGCGCTCCTCCACGGCGGCCGGGGTCATCCGCTTCATCTCGGACACGCCGCGCATCGGGTAGATCACGGTGGTGCGGTCGTTGACCAGCTGGAACGAGTCGCGGTCACCGCTGCAGATGAGCACCTCGTCGAAGCCGGCTGCCATCGCCTGGGTGGCCAGGGTGCCGATCACGTCGTCGGCCTCGAAGCCGGGCTTCTCGACGTAGGGCACCCGCAGGGCGTCGAGCACCTCCTTGACCAGGGAGACCTGGCCGGAGAACTCCGTGGGCGTCTTGGACCGGTTGGCCTTGTACTCGGAGTACTCCTCGGAGCGGAAGGTCTGCCGCGACACGTCGAAGGCGACGGCGAGGTGGGTGGGCTGCTCGTCGCGCAGCACGTTGATGAGCATCGAGGTGAAGCCGTAGACCGCGTTGGTGCTCTGGCCCGTGGTGGTCGAGAAGTTCTCGACGGGAAGGGCGAAGAACGCGCGGTAGGCCAGCGAGTGGCCGTCGAGCAGCAGCAGGCGCGAAGGCATCCTTGGATGCTAGTCGGCGGCTCCGACGTCCCCGACCGGGGTCACGCCGGGGTCAGAGCGCGACGTCGCGGTTCCGGGCGCGGCGCTGGCTGCGCCGCATCGCGACGACCTGCCCCACGTTGCGTCCGTTGCTGCCGGAGGCGCGTGCGGCGGTCGACGCGTCGTGCGGGAGACGCGCCCGCAGGGCGGCGACGGAGCTGCCGCGCAGCACCGCGACCTGGCCCAGGCCGAGCTTGGCCATGAACCGGTTGGCGTCGCGGTCGTTGCCGCCGGTGGCGGCGAGCAGCGTGCCGATGCCCCGTTGCTCGGCCCAGGTCAGCGCGGCCTCCACGAGGCTGCTGCCGACGTCCTGGCGCGAGTAGCGGGAGTCGACCTGGAGGTGGCTCATGTGCACCGCGTGGTCGTCGTGGACCGGGGACACGACGCCGACCCGCAGGAAGGCACAGCCGGCGACCTCGCCGTCGACGTCGGCGACGAGGATCCGCATGTCCGACCCGTCGCCCTGCCGGTCGACGGCCTGGGCCACGCTGATCTCGGAGCTCAAGCCGGCAGCGTCGCTGCCCGGGCGCACCAGCAGCTCGCCCCACAACGACGACAGGGCGGACGCATCTCTGGCCGATGCGTCACGCACCGTCACAGGCTGACGTGACAACGACGCCTCCCATGCATGACCCGCTCGCGCGGGTGTATCCCGGTTGCTCATGGCGCCGGAAACCCCCAAAAACCCCCATGTCCGGCGTCGAGACGATACCTGTCCCGGTACCGATCCGGAAAGTCCGGGGTGACCGCCCTGTGGGATCCCGTCGCGCATCGTGCCTCGCGCGACGGATTCCTTGCCGTGGGTCAGGAGTCCCTTGACGGGACGGTCAGACGTCGCCGCCGAGGTAGGCGGCCTTCACCGAGTCGTCGCCGGCCAGCTCCGAGCCGGTGCCGGAGCGCACGATCTCCCCCGTCTCGAGGATGTGCGCGGTGTCGGCCCGCTTGAGCGCCTGGGCGGCGTTCTGCTCGACGAGAAGCACCGTGGTGCCCTGGGCGTTGATCTCCCCGATGATCGAGAAGATCTGCTGGATCAGCTTGGGCGCAAGGCCCATGGACGGCTCGTCGAGGAGCACCAGGCGCGGGCGGGCCATGAGGGCCCGACCGATCGCCAGCATCTGCTGCTCGCCACCGGACATCGTGCCGGCCGCCTGCGCCTTGCGCTCCTCGAGCCGCGGGAACAGGCTGAAGACGCGCGTCCAGGTCCTCCTGCACGGCCGCGCTCTTGCGGTCCTTGCGCGCGTAGGCGCCCATGTCGAGGTTCTCCCGCACCGTCATGCCCGGGAAGACGCCGCGGCCCTCGGGCGACTGGCTGATCCCCTGCTGCACGCGTTCGTACGGCGGCATGTGGGTGATGTCGTTGCCGTCGAAGACGACCTTGCCGGCGCGCACCTTGCGGAGCCCGGAGATGGTCTTCAGCGTCGTCGACTTGCCGGCACCGTTCGCACCGATCAGGGTCGCGATCTTGCCCTCCTCGACGCCGAAGGTGATGTCACGGATGGCCTCGATGTGTCCGTAGTTGACGCAGAGGCCCTCGATCTCAAGAAGCATCCTCGTCCACTCCCAGGTAGGCGGCGATGACCGCCGGGTTGTCGCGGATCTCGGCCGGCTTGCCCTCGGCGATCTTGCGACCGAACTCGAGCACCACGATCCGGTCGGTGACGCCCATGACCAGGCGCATGTCGTGCTCGATGAGGAGCACGGTGTAGCCCTGGTCGCGGACCTTGCGGATCAGGTCCATGAGCGTCGCCTTCTCGGCGGGGTTGAAGCCGGCGGCGGGCTCGTCGAGGCACAGCAGCTTGGGTCCGGTGGCCATCGCCCGTGCGATCTCGAGACGGCGCTGGTCGCCGTACGAGAGGTTCTCTGCCAGCTCGTCGGCGCGCTTCTCCAGGCCCATGAACTTGAGCAGCCCCATGGCCTTCTCGTGCGCCTCCGCCTCCTCGCGACGGTGCAGCGGGAGCCCGAACAGCGCCGACAGGACGCCTGCCTTGTGCTGCGAGTCGGCGCCGACGAGGACGTTCTCGAGCGCCGTCATGGTCCCGAAGAGACGGATGTTCTGGAACGTCCGGGCGATGCCGAGCTTGTTGATCTTGTGCCGCTTGAGACCGGTGAGCGGACTGCCGAGGAAGCGCACCTGCCCGCTGGTCGGCTTGTAGACCCCCGTGGTGACGTTGAAGCAGGTCGTCTTGCCGGCACCGTTGGGGCCGATGAGGCCGAGGATCTCGCCCTCCTCGATGTGGAAGCTGACGTCGTCGAGCGCGACGAGACCGCCGAACTTCAACGTCACCGCGTCGACCTCGAGGACCTTCGCGCGGGAGGTGGGGGTCTCACTCATCGGTGTCTCCCGTCTCGAGCGCCTGGATCTCTTCCTGCGCCCGTTTCGCGCGGACCGTGCGCCGTGGTGGCAGCAGGCCTTGCGGGCGGTAGACGGCGAGGACCATCAGCGCGAGGCCGAACACCAGCACGCGCCAGTCGGAGAAGCCACGGAACCGCTCCGGAAGGTACGCCACGACGGCCGCACCGACGATGACGCCCCACCTGTTGCCCTGGCCACCGACGACGACCGCCGCGACGAAGAGGATGGAGTAGAGCAGCAGGAACGACTGCGGACTGACGAAGCCCTGCTTGCCCGCGAACAGCGCGCCCGAGAGGCCACCGACGAAGGCGCCCATGGCGAACGCGAGCAGCTTGAACTTGAACGTCGGGACGCCCATGAGCTCGGCGGCGTCCTCGTCCTCGCGGGTCGCCTCCCACGCGCGGCCGACACGGCTGTCCTTGATCCGCTTGTCGGCGAACAGCACGAGGATGATGATCGTCAGCGCGAACCAGTAGTAGGGCACCGCGTCGAGCACACCGAAGTCGAGGATCCGCGTGGAGTCCTTCAGGTCGACCAGAGGTGTGCCGGAGTCCCAGTTGAGGTGCGGGATCTCGGCGAAGGGCTCCACGCAGCGCGGCGCCTCCTCGACCTTGCAGACGTCGGGCGGACCCGAGACGCCACTGATGCCCCGAGAGCCACCCAGCCACTCGAGGTTGACCGCGGTGAGCCGGATGATCTCGCCGAAGCCGAGGGTCACGATGGCCAGGTAGTCGCCCCGGACCCGCAAGGTCGGAGCACCCAGGATGACGCCCGAGAGCATCGCCGCGACGACGGCGATCGGGATCGTCCAGAGGTACGGGACCGAGGCGTGCTCCGTCGTGAGGACGGCGACGGTGTAGGCCCCGACGGCGTAGAAGCCGACGTACCCGAGGTCGAGGAGACCCGCGTAGCCGATCACGATGTTGAGGCCGAGGGCGACGAGGGAGTACGTCGCCACGATGAACAGCACGCCACCGAAGTCGGTGTCCGGGGTCGTGATGACCGGGATCTCCAACAGGGGCAGCGCGTAGAAGAACAGCGCCACCAGGATGTAGATCGGGATGCGGTAGGGCCGCAGTCGCCGGCCGAGGCCGGAGAGTCCGGCGCGGGCGCGCTTCTGGCGGTCGGTGATCGTCGTCTTGCTCGAGCTCGCGTCGGTGCTCATGCGCGCGCCTTCCCCAGGGACTCGCCGAGGATGCCGGTCGGTCGGAACAGCAGGATGACGACGAGGAGCACGAAGGCCACGACGTCCTTCCACTCGGTGCCGAAGATCGCGGAGCCGTAGTTCTCGGCGACACCGAGCACGAGGCCGCCGAGCAGGGCACCGCGCAGGTTGCCGATGCCGCCCATGACGGCCGCGGTGAAGGCCTTGACGCCGAGGATGAAGCCGGCGTCGAAACGGGTGGCGCCGATGCGGACCATGTAGAGCATCGCGGCGGCGCCGGCCATGATGCCCCCGAGCAGGAAGGTCATCTGCACGACACGGGTGGAGTTGACGCCCATCAGGGCCGCCGACTCCGGGTCCTGGGCCACGGCGCGGATGCCGCGGCCGAGCCGGGACCGGCGGATGAACTGGTCGAGGATCAGCATCATCGCGAGCGCCGCGAGGATCACCAGCAGGTCGGTGGTGTTGACCGTGTAGTCGCCGATGGTGAAGACGTCGGACCGGGGCACCTCGAACGGCATGCTGCGCGTGTCACGGGCGCCGGTGACGTACTTCGACAGGTTGTCGTCGAGACCGAAGAAGGCCGCGATCTTGTTGCGGAGGCCCATGGACTCCGAGAGGACGAAGGAGGCGCCGATCGCGGAGATCAACGCGATGAGCTTGGGTGCCCGCCGCTTGATGATCGGCCGGTAGGCGAACTTCTCCAGGAGCAGCGCGACGCCTCCGGAGACGGTCATGGAGACCAGGAGGCAGACGACCAGCATGCCGATGATCGACGCGTTGCTCGAGTCCGCGGTGCCACCCAGGAAGTACACCGTCCACAGCGAGGCGAAGGTGCCGTACATGAACACCTCGGAGTGGGCGAAGTTGATCAGCTGGAGGACGCCGTACACCATCGTGTAGCCCAAGGCGATGAGGGCGTAGACGGACCCGAGCGCGAGCCCCGTGATGGTGAGCTCGAAGAAGTGCTCGACGAGGAATTCCACAGTTCTCCTGTCAGCCCGACGTGACACGGCCGCGGCCGGGGATCGCGCCCCGACCGCGGCCGAATGCTGTCACGTCCATGGACGTGTGACTACTTCTGGTCCAACGTCACTCGATCGGCTCGCCGGAGTTCGTGTCGCCGTCCTTGACCGTGTAGGCGTAGATGACGACCTCGGAGACCTCACCGGTCTCGTCGAACTTGATGTGCTTGGTGATGCCGTCCGCGTCGTAGCTGTTGACGAAGTCGAGCATCCCCTGGCGGTCCGTGATCCCGTCGGCCACACCGTCGGCGAAGATCGTCGCGACGTCGAAGCCCTCGGCGGAGTACGTGCCCGGAGTGTCACCGGTGGCGTCGGTGTACTTCTGCGCGAAGTCGTCCGTCGCCGGCGCACAGGGGCAGGTCAGGATCGCGCCCTCGGCGTTCTTCGCGCCGCCGGCTGCCTCGACGAAGCCCGGGTCCTTCGAGCCGTCACCGGAGACGAAGGTGCCGTCCCAGCCAGCCGCACGCAGCTGCTTGTAGAACAGGCCTGCCTCGGGGTAGTAGCCGCCGTAGAACAGGGCGTCCGCACCGGATGCCTTCACCTTGGAGACGGTCGCCGAGAAGTCGGTCTGCTTCTGCTGGACCGTGTCGTTGTCGATGACCAGGTCGGCGAGGCCGTCACGGACGCCGTCCGCGATGCCCTTGCCGTACTCGGAGGCGTCGTCGACCACGAAGACCTTCTGCGCACCCACGGTCTCCTGGATGTACTTCACGTCGGCCGGGGCCTGCGTGGCGTCGTTGCCCAGGACGCGGTGGAAGGTGGTCCAGCCGTTGGTGGTCAGGTCGGGGTTCGTCGCGGAGGCCGAGACGGTGACCAGACCGGCCTCGTTGAAGGCCTCGCCCGTCGCGTCGCTCTCGCCCGAGAACGCCGGACCGACGACGCCGATGATGTCCTCGTCGTCGATGATCTTGACCGCGAGCGGCGTGGCCTTCTCCGGGTCACCCTGCGAGTCGAACTCCTTGAGGGTGATCTCGCAGTCGGGGTTCGCGCTGTTCCACTCGTCGATGCCGGTCTTGGCACCGTTGATGATCTTCAGGCCGAGGTTCGCGTAGTCGCCTGTCAGGGGCCCGAGGTAGGCCAGCGTCGTCGGCGAGCAGCCGCTTCCGCTGTCGCCGGAGGCGTCGGTGTTGTCGCCGCTGTCGTCAGTCGTGCCGCACGCCGCCAGCGTGAGGCCGGCGGCCGCTGCTGCGGCCACGAGACGCCAGCTCTGCGTCTTCCGGATCATGGGTCCTCCGTCGTTGCTTGGTCCGCCGCCAACAGAGGCAGCGTGGTGGATACGGCGGAACCTAACACCGGCGCGCCGCTCCACAGCGGAACGCAGGACCTTTCGCGGACGTCTCGTTGTGATTTTGTGACCTCGAATCTGGCGAGAAGCCCGACTCGGGACCTGGGGCCCGGAACCGCCCGGGACTCAGTCGCTCGGCGGGGCCTCGCCGGAGGCGATCCCGGGACCGTGGGTGATCACGCCTTCGGCGACCTGGCGCATCGACAGTCGCAGGTCCATCGCGGTCTTCTGGATCCACCTGAACGCATCCGGCTCGCTGAGGTCGAGCTGTGCCTGGAGGGCGCCTTTGGCGCGGTCGACCATCTTGCGCGTCTCGAGGCGCTCGGTCAGGTCGGCCACCTCGGACTCCAGCATCTGGAGCTCCGCGAACCGGCTGATCGCCATCTCGATCGCGGGCACGAGGTCGTTCTTGGTGAACGGCTTGACCAGGTAGGCCATCGCGCCGGCGTCGCGCGCCCGCTCGACGAGGTCGCGCTGGCTGAAGGCGGTCAGGATGACGACCGGTGCGATCCGCTGCGACGCGATCCGCTGGGCGGCCGCGATGCCGTCGAGCTTGGGCATCTTCACGTCGACGACCACCAGGTCGGGGCGGTGCTTCTCGACCAGCTCGACCGCGGTCTCGCCGTCACCGGCCTGACCGACGACCTCGTAGCCCTCCTCGCCGAGCATCTCGGCGAGGTCCATGCGGATGAGGGCCTCGTCCTCGGCGATGACGACGCGACGGGACCCGGACTGATCGGCGTTCACAGGAGTCGAGGCTATCGACGCGGTCGCGCGACCTCACCGGCGGCCCGCTGCTCGGGCACCACCGCAGGCTGCTCGTCGAGGTAGAGCTCGACCTCGTCACGCTCCACGCGGCGCCGCAGGAGCTGGGTGCTCGCGCGCCGGGCGTTGGTGAGCGCCGTCTCCTGGTCGGCGAGGCGGTTGCCGAGAGCGGTGCCCCAGGTCCACGCCTGGCGCCACACCGTCTGGATCACACGCTCTCCCTCTGCTCGCCCTCTGCCGCCCCACCCTGCCAGCCGGGCTGATCAAAAGCCATGCACCACCACGAGTGGCTCGGACCGGTTCGGCTAGCGTGTGACGCGCTCGGCGTTGCCGCCCCGGTAGCCCAATCGGCAGAGGCAGTGGTCTCAAACACCATCCAGTGTGGGTTCGAGTCCCACCCGGGGCACCCGTGCCGGCCAGCGCTCCCGAGAATCGCGCACAAGACCGGTCAGGACGCGTCTTGAACGATCCAAGCTGGAAAAGACCGGTCTTGTGCGCGATTCTCCGGTCGCGGCACGCGGTGGCCGACAGTCAACAAGTCAGCGCAGCTTGCGGTACGCCGGGGCCACCTCGTTGATGGCGTCCCCCATCCGGTGGATCCGGAGTGCGTTGGTCGAGCCAGGGATGCCGGGCGGGCTGCCGGCGATGATGACGACCATGTCGCCCTCCTGGACCCGGCCGATCTTCAGCAGCGCCTCGTCGACCTGCCGCACCATCTCGTCGGTGTGCTCGACGTACTCCCCGATGAAGGTCTCGATGCCCCACGACACGGAGAGCTGCGAGCGGACCTTGGGCACCGGGGTGAACGCGAGCACGGGGATGCGGCTGCGGTAGCGGGCGAGCCGGAGGGCGGAGTCGCCGCTCGTGGTGAACGCGACGAGGTACTTCGCGCCGACCCGCTCGGCGACCTCGGCGGCCGCCTTGGCGATGATCCCGCCCTTGGTGCGCGGCTGCCAGTCGATGGCGGCCATGAGCGGCAGCACGTGGTCCTCGGTGGACTCGACGATGCGCGCCATGGTGAGGACCGTCTCGATGGGGTACTTCCCCACGCTGGTCTCGCCGGAGAGCATCACCGCGTCGGTGCCGTCGAGCACCGCGTTGGCGACGTCGGAGGCCTCGGCTCGCGTCGGACGCGGCGCGGAGATCATCGACTCGAGCATCTGGGTGGCGGTGATGACGGGCTTCGCGTTGCGGCGGGCCGCCTCGATGACCTGCTTCTGCAGGAACGGCACGTCCTCGAGCGGGCACTCCACGCCGAGGTCGCCGCGGGCGACCATGAGGCCGTCGAAGGCGTGCACGATCTCACGGAGGTTGTCGATCGCCTGAGGCTTCTCGATCTTGGCGATGACCGGGACGTGCACGTCCATCTCGTCCATGATCGCGCGCACGTCCTCGACGTCCGCGGCGCTGCGGACGAACGACAGCGCGATGATGTCGGCGCTCAGGTCGAGGGCCCAGCGCAGGTCGTCCTTGTCCTTCTCGGACATGGCGGGGACGGACACGGCCACGCCGGGCAGGTTGATGCCCTTGTTGCTGCTGATCGGGCCGGCGACGACGGTGCGGCACCGGACGTCCTGGCCGTCGACGTCGAGGACCTCGAGGCGCACCCGGCCGTCGTCGATGAGGACCTCGTCGCCCTTGCTGACGTCGCCGGGGAGCCCGGCGTACGTCGTGGGGACCTCGGTCTGCGACCCGGGCACGTCGCGCGTGGTGATGACCAGCTCGTCGCCCTCGGCGAGGTCGTAGGGGCCGTCGGGGAGCTTGCCGAGCCGGATCTTGGGTCCCTGGAGGTCCACGAGCACGCCGATGGCGCGTCCGCTGGAGTCCGAGGCGTCCCGGATCATCCGGTAGACCTTCTCGTGGTCCTCGTGGGTCCCGTGGCTCAGGTTCAGCCGCGCGACGTCCATCCCCGCGTCGACGAGAGCCTGGATCCTCTCGGGCGTCGACGTGGCCGGCCCGAGGGTGCAGACGATCTTTGCTCTACGCACACGTCCACGCTAGCGGGATTCTTGGATCGATCCAACCCGAACAGGTGAACGTCACGGAAACCGCCGTCCTCACACGACGAGCGGGCGCTCGGTCGGCGGGATCGGGGCCGGGAGGGTGGTCGCGCCGGTCAGGAACGTGTCGACGGCAGCCGCGCACGAGCGGCCCTCGGCGATCGCCCAGACGATCAGCGACTGGCCGCGGCCGGCGTCGCCGGCGACGAAGACGCTCTCGACGGAGGCCTGGTAGTCGGCACCTCGGACGACGTTGCCGCGCTGGTCGAGCTCGACGCCGAGCTGCTCCACGAGGCCCGGCTTCTCCGGACCGAGGAAGCCCATCGCGAACAGCACCAGGTGGGCGGGGAGCTCGCGCTCGGTGCCCTCGATCTCCTGGAACTTCGCGTCGACCTCGACCAGGCGGATGGCCCGCACGTTGCCCTCGTCGTCGCCGAGGAACTCCTTGGTGGACGCCGAGTAGACCCGGTCGCCACCCTCCTCGTGCGCCGAGGAGACCCGGAAGGTCATCGGGTACGTCGGCCAGGGCTGGCCGGGGATGCGGTCGGTGCCCGGCCGGGACATGATCTCGAGCTGCGTGACCGAGGCGGCGTTCTGGCGGAGCGCGGTGCCGAGGCAGTCCGCTCCGGTGTCACCGCCGCCGATGATCACGACGTCCTTGCCGTCGGCGCGGATCTGTCCCTCGACCTCCTGACCCAGGGAGACCCGGTTGGACTGCGGGAGGTACTCCATCGCCTGGTGGATCCCACCGAGCTCGCGGCCCGGCACGTCGAGGTCACGCGCCTCGGTGGCACCGATCGCGAGGACGACCGCGTCGAAGCGGTCGACGAGCTGGGGACCGGTGAGCGCGCGTCCGATCTCGAAGCCGGTGCGGAAGACGGTGCCCTCGCGCTCCATCTGCTTGATGCGGCGGTCGAGGAAGCGCTTCTCCATCTTGAACTCGGGGATGCCGTAGCGGAGCAGGCCGCCCGGCTTGTCCGCGCGCTCGTAGACCGCCACCGTGTGACCGGCGCGGGTGAGCTGCTGCGCGGCGGCCAGGCCGGCAGGCCCGGAGCCGACCACGGCCACGGTCTTGCCGGAGAGCCACTCGGGAGCCTGGGGCCGCACGAGCCCTTCGTCCCAGCCGCGGTCCGCGATCGCGACCTCGACGTTCTTGATCGTCACCGGGTCCTGGTTGATGCCCAGGACGCAGGCGGTCTCGCAGGGGGCGGGGCACAGCCGCCCGGTGAACTCGGGGAAGTTGTTGGTCGCGTGCAGCCGCTCGACGGCGGACTCCCAGTCGTCGCGCCAGACCAGGTCGTTCCACTCCGGGACCAGGTTGCCCAGCGGGCAGCCCTGGTGGCAGAAGGGGATGCCGCAGTCCATGCAGCGGCCGGCCTGGGTGGTGATGATCGGGAGCAGCGAGCGTCCGGCCCCGTCGGGGTAGACCTCGTGCCAGTCCTGGACGCGCTCGTCGACCGGACGACGGGACGCGACCTCCCGGCCGTTCTTGAGGAACCCGCGCGGGTCAGCCATGCAGCACCTCCATGATCCGGGCAGCCGCCTCTTCCTCGTTGAGGCCCTCCTCGAGGGCTTCCGCACGCGCCTCGAGCACGCGCTTGTAGTCGCTCGGCATCACCTCGGTGAACCTCGCCACGGACCCGGCCCAGTCCTCCAGCAGCGCGGCCGCCACCGGTGAGCCGGTCTCCTCGTGGTGGCGCCGCACGAGCTCCTCGAGCTCGCCGACCGCGTCACCCTCGACCTTGTTGAGCTCCACGAGCTCGGCGTTGACCCGGCCCTCGTCGAGGTCGAGCACGAAGGCGATGCCGCCCGACATGCCCGCCGCGAAGTTGCGTCCGGTCGCGCCGAGGACGACGACGCGGCCTCCGGTCATGTACTCGCAGCCGTGGTCGCCGACACCTTCGACGACGGCGGTGGCTCCGGAGTTCCGCACGCAGAACCGCTCCCCCACCTGGCCGCGCAGGAAGACCTCGCCCTGCGTGGCGCCGTAGCCGATGACGTTGCCGGCGATGATCTGGTTCTCCGCCTCGAAGGTCGCAGCCTGGTCGGGCCGGATCACGACCCGACCACCTGACAGGCCCTTCGCGACGTAGTCGTTGGCGTCGCCCTCGAGGCGCAGGGTGATCCCGGAGGGCAGGAACGCCCCGAAGGACTGGCCGGCAGAGCCCAGGAACGTGATGTCGATCGTGCCGTCGGGCAGTCCCTCACCGCCGTACCTCTTCGTGACCTCGTGGCCGAGGATCGTCCCGACGGTGCGGTTGACGTTGCGGATCGCGAGCTGTGCCCGCACGGGCTCGCCCTTCTCGAGGGCGTCCGCGGCCAGCGCGACGAGCTCGTTGTCGAGCGCCTTGTCGAGGCCGTGGTCCTGCTGCTTCGTGCGGTGCAGGGGCGTGCCCTCGGGCAGGTCGGGCACGTGCAGGATCGGCGACAGGTCGAGCCCTCCGGCCTTCCAGTGGTCGACCGCCGTCTCGACGTCGAGGGCCTCGGCGTGGCCGATGGCCTCCTCCATGCTGCGGAAGCCGAGCGCCGCCAGGTGCTCGCGCACCTCCTCGGCGATGAACTCGAAGAAGTTGACGACGAACTCCGGCTTCCCGGTGAAGCGCTCGCGCAGCACGGGGTTCTGCGTGGCGACGCCGACCGGACAGGTGTCGAGGTGGCAGACGCGCATCATGATGCAGCCCGAGACGACGAGGGGCGCGGTCGCGAAGCCGAACTCCTCGGCACCCAGGAGCGCGGCGACGACGACGTCCCGGCCGGTCTTCAGCTGGCCGTCGCACTGCACGACGATGCGGTCGCGCAGTCCGTTGAGCAGCAGCGTCTGCTGGGTCTCGGCGAGGCCGAGCTCCCAGGGACCGCCCGCGTGCTTGAGCGAGGTCAGCGGAGAGGCACCGGTGCCACCGTCGTGCCCGGAGATCAGCACCACGTCGGCGTGCGCCTTCGAGACGCCCGCCGCGACCGTGCCCACCCCGACCTCGGCGACGAGCTTGACGTGCACGCGCGCGGACGGGTTGGCGTTCTTGAGGTCGTGGATGAGCTGGGCCAGGTCCTCGATGGAGTAGATGTCGTGGTGCGGCGGCGGCGAGATCAGCCCGACACCGGGCGTGCTGTGCCGGGTCTTCGCCACCCAGGGGTACACCTTGTGGCCGGGCAGCTGCCCGCCCTCGCCGGGCTTCGCGCCCTGCGCCATCTTGATCTGGATGTCGTCGGCGTTGGTGAGGTACTCCGAGGTCACGCCGAAGCGGCCTGACGCCACCTGCTTGATCGCGCTGCGTCGCTCCGGGTCATACAGCCGGTCGGCGTCCTCTCCGCCCTCACCGGTGTTGGACTTGCCGCCCAGCCGGTTCATCGCGATCGCGAGGTTCTCGTGCGCCTCCTGGCTGATCGACCCGTAGGACATCGCTCCGGTGGAGAATCGCTTCACGATCTCGGAGACGGGCTCGACCTCCTCGATCGGCACCGGCTGCCGGCCGAGACCGTCGGCGTCCTTGAACCGGAACAGCCCTCGCAGGGTCATCAGCCTGGCCGACTGCTCGTCGACCCGCTGCGTGTACTGCTTGAAGACGTCGTAGCGGCCGGTGCGGGTCGCGTGCTGGAGCCGGAACACCGTGTCCGGGTCGAACAGGTGCGGCTCGCCCTCGCGGCGCCACTGGTACTCGCCGCCCACCTCGAGGCGGCGGTGCGCGGTGGGCAGGCCGTCGACGGGGTACGCCTTCGCGTGCCGCCGCATGACCTCCTGCGCGATCGTGTCCAGGCCGATGCCGCCGAGCTTGCTCGTGGTGCCGGTGAAGTAGCGGTCGACGACCTCCTGCGAGAGGCCGACCGCCTCGAAGATCTGGGCGCCGGTGTACGACGCCACCGTCGAGACACCCATCTTGCTCATGACCTTGAGCACGCCCTTGCCGAGACCCTTGACGAGGTTGTGCACGGCGACGTGCGGGTTGACGTCGACGAAGTGCCCGTCACGGGCGAGGTCCTCGACGGTCTCCATCGCGAGGTAGGGGTTCACGGCTGCCGCGCCGTAGCCGATGAGCAGCGCGACGTGGTGCACCTCGCGGACGTCGCCGGCCTCGATGATCAGGCCCACCTGGGTGCGGGTCTTCTCGCGCACCAGGTGGTGGTGGACGGCCGCGGTCAGCAGCAGCGACGGGATCGGAGCGAGCTCGGCGGTGGAGTGCCGGTCCGACAGCACGATGACGCGTGCGCCCTCGGCGATCGCGTTCGACACCTCACGACAGATCTCGTCCAGACGCGCGGCGAGAGCGGCGCCGCCCTTCGTGACGTCGTAGAGCCCCCGGGACACGTGCGTGATGAAGCCCGGCATGTCGCCGTCGCGGTTGATGTGCCGGATCTTCACGAGCTCGTCGTTGTCGATCACCGGGAACGGCACCACGATCTGACGACAGGCGTGCGGCGTCGGCTCGAGGAGGTTGCCCTCCGGGCCGATGGTGCCGCTGAGGGAGGTGACCAGCTCCTCGCGGATCGCGTCGAGCGGAGGGTTCGTCACCTGGGCGAAGAGCTGGCTGAAGTAGTCGAAGAGCAGCCGCGGCTTCTCCGACAACGCCGCGATCGGGGTGTCGGTGCCCATGGACCCGATCGGCTCGTAGCCGGTCTTCGCCATCGGGGCGAGCAGGACCCGCTTCTCCTCCTCGGTGTAGCCGAACACCTGCTGGCGCCGGGTGACCGAGGCGTGCGTGTGCACGACGTGCTCGCGGTCGGCGAGGTCCTCGAGCCGGATCAGCCCGGCGTGCAGCCACTCGTCGTACGGGTGCTGCGCGGAGAGCTGGCCCTTGATCTCCTCGTCCTCGATGATGCGGTGCTCGTCGACGTCGACGAGGAACATCCGGCCCGGCTTCAGCCGGCCCTTGCGGACCACCGTGGCGGGGTCGATGTCCAGCACGCCCACCTCGGAGGCGAGCACGACGAGACCGTCGTCGGTGACCCAGTAGCGGCTCGGCCGGAGCCCGTTGCGGTCGAGCACCGCGCCGACCTGGGAGCCGTCGGTGAAGACGACGCAGGCGGGGCCGTCCCACGGCTCCATCAGCGAGGAGTGGAACTCGTAGAAGGCGCGGCGCTGCGCGTCCATCTCGGCGTGGTTCTCCCACGCCTCGGGGATCATCATGAGCACGGAGTGCGGGAGCGAGCGCCCGCCCATGTGCAGGAGCTCGAGGACCTCGTCGAACGACGCGGAGTCGCTCGCCTCGGCCGAGCAGATCGGGAAGATCCGCTCCAGGTCGCCGGGGATGACGTCGCTCGCCAGGAGCGCCTCACGGGCCCGCATCCAGTTGCGGTTGCCCATGACGGTGTTGATCTCGCCGTTGTGCGCGATGAAGCGGAACGGGTGCGCCAGCGGCCAGCTCGGGAAGGTGTTCGTGCTGAACCGTGAGTGCACCAGCGCGACCGCGGACTCGACCCGCTCGTCGACGATGTCGGGGAAGAAGCGGTCGAGCTGGTCGGTCGTCAGCATCCCCTTGTAGGCGATGGTGCGCGACGACAGCGACGGGAAGTAGACGCCGGTCTCCTTCTCCGCACGCTTGCGGAGGCAGTACGCGCGACGCTCCAGCGCCATGCCCAGCTCGCCGGTCGACGCCGCGACGAAGAGCTGCCGGAACGTCGGCATGACGCTGCGGGACATGCTGCCGAGCAGGTCGGGGACCACGGGGACGTCGCGCCAGCCGAGGACCACCAGGTCCTCCTCGGCGGCGAGCTCCTCGATGCGCTTGGCGGCCTCGGCGACCTCGGCGGCGTCGCCGGGGAGGAAGGCGGTGCCGACGGCGTAGGAGCGCGGCCCGGGCAGGTCGAAGTCGACGACCTCGCGGAGGAAGCGGTCGGGGACCTGGATCAGGATGCCCGCGCCGTCGCCGGTGTCGGGCTCGGCCCCGACGGCGCCGCGGTGGTCGAGGTTGCGCAGCGCCTGGACGGCCTTGGCCACGATGTCGTGGCTGGCCTCACCCGTCAGGGTGGCGACGAAGGCGACGCCGCAGGCGTCGTGCTCGTGCTGACCGTCGTAGAGCCCCTGGGGAGAGGGCTGGCACTGAAGCTGGGCCCGCATGGCGCACCCTTTCGCGTCGTAGACACACCCACGCGGACTGTGCGGCAGTCGATCTCGTGGGGTTGCCTTCTGTGCAACAAAACTGCATGGCGGCGCGGGACGACATTGGCCCAGTTTCGGGATCGTACCCCATGCTTCGGGGCCCGAATCGGGCCGCGACACAGGGTGGAAACCCCGCTCGACGGACTCCTGGTCAGCCCGCCGCACCGCCCACCAGGAGGCCCACCCCGTAGGTGATCGCGGCGGCTCCTGCACCCAGGAGCATCATCCGCAGACCGCCGTACCACCAGGCCCGCGAAGTGACCTGCGTGACGACCGCGCCGCAGGCGAAGAGAGCCAGCATCGTGAGGATGATCGCCGGCCACAGCGTGGTGGCGCCGAGCAGGTACGGCAGCACCGGAGTGACCGCGCCGACGGCGAACGCGAGGAACGACGAGACGGCCGCCAGCATCGGGGAGGCGAGAGCGTCCGGATCGATCCCGAACTCCTCCTTCGCGTGCACGGCGACCGCGTTGTCGAGGTCCCGGTGCACCTGGTCGGCCATCTGCCGCGCGAGGGCCGGCTCGATGCCCTTGCCGGTGTACATCGCGGCGAGCTCGGCCTTCTCCGCCGCACCGTTGTGGGCGATCTCGTAGCGCTCCTTGGCGATCTCGTGCTCGGCGGCCTCGGACTGGCTGGCGACCGAGTTGTACTCGCCGACCGCCATCGAGAACGCACCGGCGCTGAGGCCGGCCAGGCCGGCGAGCACGACGGCGGTGGTGCTGCCCGAGTCGCGGGTCCCTCCGGCCACGCCGGCGATGAGCGCGACGTTGGACACGAGGCCGTCCATGGCGCCGAAGACCGCAGGACGCAGCCACCCACCGGTCACGTCGGCATGCTCGTGCTGGATCGGCATGGTGCTCGTCATGGCTCCACGCTAACCAGGATCGAGCCCCGTTTCACCCAAGGGAAGGCATACCTCAGTGGGGTACCGGCTCGGTCTCGGGCTCGTCGCGCAGCACGGACTCCTCGCGTCCCGGGCGCTTGCGACCCACGATCACGAAGTACGCCAGCGCGAGGACGAAGAGCACGATCGAGGTCCAGACGTTGAGCCGCAGCCCGAACACGTCGTCGGCCTCGACGGGGTCGATGCGGAGGTACTCGATCCAGCCGCGGCCGACGCAGTAGGCCGCGACGTACAGCGCGAAGGCCCGGCCGTGCCCCAGCTTGAACTTCCGGTCCGCCCAGATCACCAGACCTGCGACGCCGAGGTCCCAGATGCACTCGTAGAGAAAGGTCGGGTGGAAGGTCTCGAACTGCTGGTAGCCCTCGGGTCGCTTGCCCACGTCGGGGATCTCGAGCCCCCACGGGAGGTCCGTCGGCTTGCCGAAGAGCTCCTGGTTGAACCAGTTGCCCCAGCGCCCGACGGCCTGCGCCACCACGATGCCCGGGGCGAGCGCGTCGGCGAGCGGCGGGAACTTCACGCCGGCGCGGCGGCCTCCGATGTACGCACCGACACCACCGAGCGCGATGGCACCCCAGATGCCGAGCCCGCCCTGCCAGACGTAGAGCGCGGTGACCGGGTTGTTGCCGGAGCCGAAGTAGTTCCCGTTGTCGGTGATGACGTGGTAGAGCCGGCCGCCGACGATGCCGAACGGCACCGCCCAGATGGCGATGTCGGCGATCTGGCCCTTCTGGCCGCCACGGGCCACCCAGCGCCGCTCCCCCATCCACACCGCGACGACGACGCCGAGGATGATGCACAGCGCGTACGCGCGGACGGGGAACGGCCCGAGGTGCCACACCCCCTGGGAGGGGCTCGGGATCGAGAGCGGGAGCAGGTAGTCGGTCACGAGTCGTGGTCCTCGGTCGGGATCCCCGAGGTGAGGATCATGTGGAAGTCCTCGGCGAGGCCGGCGGGCGAGGTCCCCTCGGTCCAGAGGATCGGCACGGAGCCGTCCGCGAGCACGCCCAGGATCGCGGTGCCGTGGGTGACGTCGTAGCCGCCGGACGGGAGCTTCTCACCCTTCTCGATCGGCACGTGAACGGGACGGGCCAGGTCGACGATGCGCTCGAGAGGTCCGGTGACGCCCTGGAAGCCTGGGTCGAACCGGTCGAGGTAGCTGCGCAGGGTCGCGGCGTCGTCACGGGCGGGGTCGGTGGTCACGAACCACATGCCCACCTGGTCGGCGTCGGCAGGGTCGAGCCGGCTCAGGGCCGAGGTGATGTCGGCCATCACCGCCTGGCAGACGTCGGGGCACTTCGTGTAGCCGAAGAACACCAGCGTCAACGGCTTCTCGAGCGAGGACCGGGTGTCGAACGGCTGGTCGTCCGCGCTCGTGAGCTTCTCCTTGCCCCACTGGTACGGCGAGGTGAGGACGGCGCCGTTCATGCCGTCGGCGTCGTGGACCGAGACCCCGGAGACGATCGCGCCGTCGGGAGCACCACCACCGCAGGCCGAGAGCGCCAGGCAGGCGAGCACGCCGCCGAGCACAGCGGCCGTGCGGGATCGCCGGCGGGACCGCTCAGCCACGCCGGACCCCCTCGGCCAGGTCCTCGGTGAGCGTCCGGAGCAGGTCGACGGCCTCGGCCTGGTCGCCCTTGGCGTCGAGGACCTTGCGGACGAAGGCGGACCCGACGATCACCCCGTCGGCGTACCGCGCGACCTCGGCGGCCTGGTCGCCGTCGGAGACGCCGAGGCCGACGCCGACAGGGAGGTCGGTCGCCTGCTTCACCCGGGCCGCGAGCGGGCCGGCGAGCTCGCTCGTCGTGGTCCGGGCGCCCGTGACGCCCATGACCGCGGTGGCGTAGACGAAACCGCGGCAGTGCTCGACGGTGTAGCGGACGCGGGCGTCCGTCGACGAGGGCGCCACGAGGAAGATGCGGTCGAGGTCGTGCTGGTCCGAGGCGTCGAGCCAGGGCTGCGCCTCGTCGGGCGTCAGGTCGGGCGTGATGAGACCGGCCCCACCGGCCGACGCCAGGTCGGCGGCGAACCGCTCGACGCCGTACCGCTCGATCGGGTTCCAGTAGGTCATCACCACCGTGGCGACGCCGGTCGCGGCCACCTCCTCGACCACGCGGAGCACGTCGCGGATGCGGATGCCGCCCTCGAGGGCCTGCTGCGCGGCGGCCTGGATGGTCGGCCCGTCCATGACCGGGTCGGAGTAGGGCAGCCCGATCTCGATCACGTCGCAGCCCGACGTGGCGAGCGTCCTGATCAGCTCGATCGACCCGTCGACTGTCGGGAAGCCGGCCGGGAGGTAGCCGACGAGCGTCGCGCGGCCCTCGTCGGCGGCGGTCGCGAAGGCGGAGGCAACCGGAGAGGTCATCCCTCGGTGCCCTTCGGCTCTCCCAGCCCGAACCACTCCATCGCGGTCCCCATGTCCTTGTCGCCGCGGCCGGACAGGTTGACCAGCAGGGTGGCGCCAGGCATCTCCTTCGCCAGCCGCATGGTGCCGGCCACGGCATGGGCGGACTCGATGGCCGGGATGATGCCTTCGGTGCGGGCGAGCAGCGCGAACGCCTCCATCGCCTCGGCGTCGGTCACCGGCTCGTAGGTCGCGCGGCCCGTGGCCGCGAGGTGGGCGTGCTCGGGGCCGACGCCGGGGTAGTCGAGACCCGCGGAGATCGAGTGCGACTCGATGGTCTGCCCGTCCTCGTCCTGGAGGACATAGGTGCGCGCCCCGTGGAGGACCCCGACGTCGCCCGTCACGATGGTGGCGGCGTGCCGGCCGCTCTCGATGCCGTCGCCCCCGGCCTCGTAGCCCACGATGCGCACCGACGGGTCGTCGACGAAGCCGGCGAACAGGCCGATGGCGTTCGAGCCGCCGCCGACGCAGGCGGTGACGGCATCGGGGAGCACGCCGGTCTGCTCGAGGCACTGGGCGCGCGCCTCGTCGCCGATGCCGCGGACGAACGAGCGGACGAGTGAGGGGAACGGGTGCGGCCCGGCCGCGGTGCCGAAGAGGTACGCCGTGTGGTCGACCGAGGCCACCCAGTCGCGGAGCGCCTCGTTGATGGCGTCCTTGAGGGTGCGTGAGCCACTGCGGACCGGCACCACCTCGGCCCCGAGCAGGCGCATGCGCGCGACGTTCAGGGCCTGCCGCTCGGTGTCGACCTCGCCCATGTAGACCATGCACTCGAGGTCGAGGTACGCCGCAGCGGTCGCCGACGCGACACCGTGCTGGCCGGCCCCGGTCTCGGCGATGACCCGGCTCTTGCCCATGCGCTTGGTGAGCAGGGCCTGGCCGAGGACGTTGCGGATCTTGTGCGCCCCGGTGTGGTTGAGGTCCTCGCGCTTCAGCAGGATGCGGGCCCCGGCGACCTCGGAGAGCTTGGTGGCTTCGTAGAGCAGGCTCGGCGTCCCGGCGTACTCGCGGAGCATGCGGTCGAGCTCGTCGGTGAACGTCGGGTCGGCCATCGCGTCGCGCCAGGCGACCTCGAGCTCGTCGAGGGCGGCGACCAGCGCCTCGGGCATGAAGCGGCCGCCGAACTGGCCGAAGTGCCCGGTCGCGTCGGGGAACACTGCCTGCTCGGTGCTCATCGGGAACCTTCCAGCCGCGGTGCGCCCGCGGCGATCATGGCCGCGACGGCCGCGGACGGGTCGTCACCGCGGACGAGCGCCTCGCCGACGAGGACGGCGTCGGCCCCCAGGTGCGCGAGGGTGCTGACGTCGCCGGGACCGGTGATGCCGGACTCGGCCACCCGGACGATGCCCTCGGGGATGCGCGGGGCGACCCGGCCGAACGTCGCGGGATCCACCTCGAGGGTGCGGAGGTTGCGGGCGTTGACCCCCACGAGCCGGGCGCCGGCGTCGAGGGCGACCTGCACCTCGTCCTCGTCGTGCACCTCGACCAGGACGGTGAGCCCGAGCGCGACAGCCTCGGCGTGCAGCCGGGCGAGCTCACCCGCCTCGAGGCCGGCGACGATGAGAAGGACGACGTCGGCGCCGGCGGCGCGCGCCTCCCAGAGCTGGTACGTCGTGACGATGAAGTCCTTGCGGAGCACGGCGATGTCGACCTCGGCACGGACCGCGCGGAGGTCGTCGAGGCTGCCGCCGAACCGGCGCTCCTCGGTGAGCACGCTGACGACCGCCGCGCCACCGGCCTCGTAGGCCGACGCGAGCGCGGCGGGGTCGGCGATCGTCGCGAGGTCGCCCTTGCTGGGGCTCCGACGCTTCACCTCGGCGATCACCGAGATGCCGGGCGCGGCCATCGCCGGAAGCGGGTCACGGGGAGGTGGCGTGGTGGCGACCAGCGCCTCGAGCTCGGCCAGTGGCGTCGCCTTCTCGCGTCCGGCGAGGTCGAGGCGCACGCCCGCGATGATCTCGTCGAGGACGGACATGGTCGGCCTTCCGGTGCTCACGGCTGCTGGGTCGGGACCAGCCTCTCACGCAGGTCCTGACCGTCCGCACCTGCGTTCAGGGGGCGAGCCACTGCCCGGCGGGGAGGTTGCGCGCGACCGCGAAGACCGCGAGAAGGACCACCGCGACGGTGGCCGCGACCGCCACGAACCGGGGCGGCAGGGGTCTCGCGACCCCGCGCCACCGCTGCGCCACTCCCCGCCCCCAGAGGAGCGCGAGGGCGGGGAGGCTCATCACGAAGTAGAGGTTGCTCGACGCAGCCGCGGCGACGTCGCCGTGGCTGAGGTCGTTGACGGCACGCAGCCCGCCGCACCCCGGGCAGTAGGTGCCGGTGGCGAGGTACCACGGGCAGTAGCCCCAGCTGCCGGAGTCGTGCGG
This sequence comes from uncultured Actinomycetota bacterium, assembly GCA_963759965.1. GTDB lineage: Bacteria > Actinomycetota > Actinomycetes > Propionibacteriales > Nocardioidaceae > Marmoricola_A. The sequence goes on along the minus strand of CAVXBM010000020.1, from coordinate 629,166 downwards.
GTCCCGCAGGTGCAGGGCGAGGCTCACGACCAGGACGCCGCCGGCGAGCAGCAGGGGACCTCGGACCCGGCGTGCGCGGGTCGGGATGTCCGGCTCAGCGGCCGTCAGCACCGCCACAGGTCGCTCCCGGTCAGTCGTGGGACTGGACGGGAGTGCCGCCGTAGCCCATCCGGCCCATCACCATGCCGACGATCCCACCGATCGGCCCCAGGACGACGCCGACCCAGAACATCGGCCAGGACATGAGGACCAGGCCGAGTCCGGCCACCACGAAGCCGACGAGGACGATCGCGACGCCGGTCCAGGCCGCAGGAGTGTTGCCGTGATGAGCCATGCGGGCATCCTAACGTCGCGGGACCGCGATCCTGCGCCGGACCCGTGGCCCGTCCTGGGCCCGTCCAGAGGTCCCGAACGACGTTAGTAGTGATGCGCTAGCCGAAAGCCTGCCTACGCCTCATGGTCGTCGGCGTCCTCTCCTGGAAGAGTCAGGCCATCGGGAGACCGGGGCCGAGGAGGCCGGAACCACGGGAGAGGTCCGGCAGACGCGGCGCCACGGTGGCGGCGGTGCGCACCACACCGCCGCCGCCACCACACTGCCGCTGTCCCCGACGGCTACGCCGTCGGGTCGCGCCCCTCGTCCAGGGCGCGCCAGAGGTCGCGGTCGCTGGGCCCCTCGGGCCCGGCGACCGCACCTGTGTCCCCCTCGTCCGCTCGGGCCGCGCCCTCGGCGCCGGCCGCAGCCGAGGCGGGCGCGTCGTAGCGCCTGCTCATCTCCGGCCAGCTGCCCGCGCGTCGCACCGCGACCGCGAAGGCCGCCGCGGCGACCACCGCACCCGCCCCGCCGACGAAGGGCCACACGGACGTGGACACGTCGGCGCCGGCACCGGCACCCAGGGCGTCCCGGGCGGCTGAGGCGCGGTCTCCGAGCGTCAGGAGGACCGCCACCGCGCTGCCCGCGGACGCCGCGAGTCCCAGCACGGCCACGACCCGACGGCCGGTGCGCCGGAGGACCAGCACGCTCCCCCAGGCGGCGAGCGCGACGATCGCGAGCGGGAGGGCCAGGGGTGCCACGTCGCTCCCCTTCGCCACCGCCGACCGCGCGGCCGGCGACGTCACCGCGGCCGTGGCCCACGGCTGACCCGCGGCCGCGGCGGCCAGGGCGGCGCCGGCCACGCCGGCCACGGCCGTGCGGGCCAGCGATGCGCGTCCGGTGGTCACGGGGCCTGGAGCAGACCGTCGTCGAAGCAGGTGCGGGTGCCGGTGTGGCAGGCGGGCCCCTCCTGCTCGACGCGGACGAGCACGGTGTCGCCGTCGCAGTCGAGCCGGACCTCGTGCACGGTCTGACGGTGGCCCGAGGTCTCGCCCTTGACCCAGTACTCCTGCCGGGAGCGGCTCCAGAACGTCGTACGACCGGAGGTGAGGGTGCGGTGCAGCGCCTCGTCGTCCATCCAGCCGAGCATGAGCACCTCACCGGTGTCGTGCTGCTGGACCACGGCCGCGATCAGTCCCTGGGCGTCGCGCTTGAGACGCCGGGCGATGGCGGGGTCGAGGCTGCTGGTCGGGATCACACGGCCGATTATCACGCGCGGTCGGGCAGCCGGCGGCGCTCGCTCCCGCCGCTGGACGGGTCCCCGCCGTCTCCGACGGCGTCCTGCTGCGCGACCCACGAGGCGTGCAGCCGTCCGTAGACGCCGCCGTGGCGGACGAGGTCGGCGTGCCGCCCCTGCTGCACGACCCTGCCCTTGTCGACCACGAGCACGAGGTCGGCACGCTCCGCGGTCGACATCCGGTGCGCGATGGTGACGGAGGTACGCCCGCGCGTCAGCCGGTCGAGCGCCGCGTTGATGCGCATCTCCAGCGCCGGGTCGACCGCGCTGGTCGCCTCGTCGAGCACGAGCAGGTCGGGGTCGGCGAGCTGGGCGCGGACGAGGGCCACGAGCTGGCGCTCGCCGGCCGACAGGAGCTCGCCCCGCTGGCCCACCCGGGTGTCGAGGCCGCGGCCCAGCCCGGCGAGCCACTCGTCGAGTCCCAGCCCGGCGACCGCCTCGAGCAACGCGGCATCGTCCGCGTCGAGCCGGCCGTAGCGCAGGTTCGCCCGGAGCGTGGCGTCGAACAGGAAGCCCTCCTGCGGCACGAGGACGACCCTGCGGCGCAGGCTCGAGAAGGAGACATCGCGCAGGTCGACGGAGTCGAGCGACACCGTGCCTGCGTCGGGGTCCATCAGTCGCGTCAGCAGCTTCGCGATCGTGGTCTTGCCCGAGCCGGTCTCCCCCACCACCGCGACCTTGCTCATCGGCTCGACACGGAAGGAGACCTCGTGGAGCACGGGCGCGGAGCCGGGGTAGGCGTAGGTGACCCGGTCGAAGTCGACCCCGACCGGCTGCTGCGGCAGCGTCCGCCCGGCCTCGCCGGGGTCGACCACGTCGGCCGGGGTGTCGAGGATGCCGATGACCCGGCGCCAGCCCGCGAAGGCGTTCTGCGCGTCCGTCAGCACCTGGGTGCCCAGCTGCACGGGACCGACGAACAACGTGACCAGGAACGCGAAGGCGAGCACGGTGCCGGCGGTGAGTGCACCGTCGCCCCCGTTGGGACCGGCGCCGATCAGCACGCCGACCACGATGACGCCGGCGTTCGCCAGCCCGGCCGAGACGCCCCCGAGCGAGAACGAGAAGGCGGTGAGTCCCTGAGCCCGGATGCTCGCCTCGAGGTGCGTCTGCACCGCCTCGTCGATGCGCTCCTGGGTGCGGTCCTCGACGGCGTAGCTGCGGACCACGGCCGCACCGACCACCGGCTCGGAGATCGCCGACAGCATGATGCCGACCTGGCGACGCACCGTGGCGTACGCCGAGGAGAGCCGCCGCTGGAAGAAGCGCAGGCTGAGGAACAGCGGCAGGAAGCAGAGCCAGACGACCAGGGTGAGCTCCCAGCTGTAGACGAGCATCACCACCGTCGCGATGAGGATCTGCCCGACGCTGACCACGGCGATCACGCCGCCGAACACGAGGAACTGGGACACCTGGTCGACGTCGGAGGTGACCCTCGAGACGAGGGAGCCTCGGCGCTCGGTGTTCTGGGTGAGCACCGACAGGTCGTGGACGTGGCGGAAGGCCTTGGTGCGCAAGGTCGCCAGACCGGTCTCGGCGGAGCGGAAGAGCCGCGCGGTCATGAGCGCGGACGCCGCTCCGGTGAGGACGACACCGAGCGCGGTGGCCGCCACCATGAGCGCCACGAAGCGTCCGTCGGGCCGCCCTCCACACCGATGCCCCGGTCGACGCCCTGCTGGACGGCGATGGGCACGAGGACCCTGCCGATGGTCGCGATGAACGCCAGGAAGATCGTCAGCCCGAGGCCCTGGACCAGCTCGGGCGAGAGCTCGACTCCGCGACGAAGGGTGGCGCGCGCGGACGCGGCCTCGCCGCTGAGCATGCTGGTGCCGCTCACAGGTCCACCTCCTCCCGCTCGGCCGTGTCGCGCTCGTAGGCGTCGACCAGGTCGGCGTAGGCCGCGTTGCGCGCCAGCAGGTCCGCGTGCCGGCCGTGGTCCGCGACCCGACCGTCGTCGAGGAAGACGACCTCGTCGGCCAGCGCGATGGTGGCCTTGCGGTAGGCGACCACGAGCACGGTCGCGCCGACCGAGGCGTCACGCAGACGCGGCGAGGATCCGCGCCTCGACCTCGGGGTCGACGGCGGAGGTCGCGTCGTCGAGGACCATGAGTCGCGGCCGGCGCACGAGGGCACGCGCGAGGCTGAGCCGTTGGCGCTGACCGCCGGACAGGGTGGTGCCGCGTTCCCCGAGGCGGGTGTCGAGGCCGTGCGCGAGGGCCGCCACGAACCCGTCGGCCTGGGCGGTCCGCAGCGCTGACCAGACCTCCTCGTCCGAGACGGGGGCGCCGAGGGTGACGTTGCCCCGGACCGTGTCGTCGAAGAGGAACGCCTGCTGCGGGACGAGCGCCGCGGTCTCGGCGATGGCGCCCTTGCGCAGCTCGCGCAGGTCGACACCGTCGAGGGTGATCCGGCCGCGATCGGGGTCGACGAGGCGGAAGAGCAGGGTGGCCAGGGTGCTCTTGCCGGCTGCGGTCGCGCCGACGACCGCCACCGTGCGTCCGGGGTCGACCCGGAACGTCACGCCGTCGAGCACCGACGCCTCGTCGTAGGCGAAGCCCAGGTCGTCGACGGCCAGCGCGACGCCACCCGGGAGGCCGGGCACGGCACCCGCGCCGTACGGCATCTCGCCGGTCTCGGCGAGCACCGACCGGACCCGGTCGAAGCCGACGACGCTGCGAGGGAACTCGCCGAGCAGCCAGCCGAGCGACCGGATCGGGAACGCCACGACCATGAGCAGGAAGGCGACGTTGACCACGTCACCGGGGACGGCGGCACCGCTGTCGACGCGCCACACCCCGACGAGGAGCACCACGAGCACCCCGAGGGACGGCAGGCCCTCCAGGACCGGGTCGAAGACAGCCCGGACCACACCCGCCTTGATGCTGGTGTCGCGCAGCGTCTTCGCCTTGACCGCGAAGCGCTCGGTCTCCTCGGCCTCCCGGCCGAGGGACTTCACGACGAGGGCCCCGTCGAACGACTCGTGGGCGATCTCGCTCAGCTCGGCGCGCAGCGCCTGCACCCGGGTCATGAGGGGCGACTGGAACCGCTGGAAGACGAGGTTGCTGACGATCACCAGCGGGAAGACCAGGAGCCCGACCACCGCGAGCACGACATCGGTGAGCAGCATCTGCACCACGGCGATCACCATCATCGCGACCGTGCCGACCGCCATCGGCAGCGGCGCGATCGGAGCCCAGGCTGCCTCGACGTCGGAGTTGGCGTTGGAGAGCAGCTGCCCCGTCGGGTGCTGCTGGTGCCACTCGAGCGGGAGGCGGAGGTACTGCCGGGTGACGCGGCGCCGGTCGTGGGCCTGCATGCGGTACTGCATGACGCCCGCGCCCCAGCGCCGGGCCACGATGCTGATGCCGCGGACCACCGCCACGCCGACGAAGAGTGCCGCGACGGTCACGAGGGCGCCGGTCCCGACCTCGCCGGTCTCGAAGGCCGGCAGCACGACGTGGTCCGCGCTCCAGCCCAGCACCCACGCGTCGGCAACGGTCAGGGCACCGAAGAGCACCGCACCGATCGTGGAGACGGTGAAGACGTACGGCTCGCGTCTGATCGCGACGAGGAGGACGGAGAAGCCGGCCCGGAGCGTGCTCGACCGCGATGTCCCGAGAGGACGGGCGGTGGCCACGGCGCGCGCCCCCTCTCCGTTCGGTGGTGCGGCCCTCCCACGTCGCCCGGCCGCAACCTCCAGCGTAGAGGGGCCGAGGTAGGTCCAGGATCGTCTCCGTAGGATCCCGGGGTGACCACGATCGCTGCGCACGAGCGCATGCTGCTCTGCGCCCTCGCCCAACAGCTCGGCCCCGACGAGCCGACCCTCTGCGGCGACTGGACCGTCCGCGACCTCGTCGCGCACCTGCTGGTCCGGGAGGGGAGCCCCGCCGCCGTCGGCATCACGGTGCCGCCGCTCGCGGGCGTGACCGAGGCAGCGATGCGGCACGAGGCGCGCAAGGACTTCCACTCGATGGTGACCAAGCTGCGGCACGGACCGCCGATCTGGTCGCCGATGCGGCTGCCCAAGCTCGGCGCCGTGCTCAACACCATGGAGTTCTTCGTCCACCACGAGGACGTCCGCCGAGCCCAGCCAGACTGGGAGCCGCGGCTGCTGCCCCCGCACGTCGAGGAGGCCGTCTGGCGCGGGGCGAAGATGGCCGGGAAGGGCTTCACGCGCTCGGCGCCCGTCGCGGTCTCGATCCAGCGGTCGGACACCGGCGAGCAGACCCGGCTGTCGGGCGGTGACGGCGAGGTCGTCGTCCGCGGCCTGCCGGCCGAGCTCGCGATGTTCGTCTACGGACGCCAGGACCACGCTCGCGTGGACCTCGCCGGCGATGACGACGCGGTCGCCAAGCTGCGCGGCACCGAGCTCGGGATCTGACAGGTCCCTGGCGCCCAGGTCACTGGCGTCCAGGTCCCTGGCGCACCGGGTGGCCCGCGTCGGCGAGCGTGCGCTTGACGTCTCCGATGCGCAGCGTCCCGAAGTGGAAGACGGTGGCGGCGAGCACGGCGTCCGCACCCGCGTCGACGGCCGGCGGGAAGTGCTCCAGGGCGCCGGCTCCCCCACTGGCGATCACCGGGATCGAGACCTCGGCCCGCACCAGCTGGATCAGCTCCAGGTCGAAGCCGTCCTGGGTGCCGTCGGCGTCCATCGCGTTGAGCAGGATCTCCCCGGCGCCGAGCTCGGTCGCCTGCACCGCCCAGGCGAGGGCGTCGAGCCCGGCGCTCGTGCGGCCACCGTGGGTGGTCACCTCGAAGCCGCTGTCGGTGCCCTCGGCCCGGCGTGCGTCGACGGAGAGCACGAGCACCTGGTTGCCGAAGCGGTCGGCGACCTCGGCCACGAGCTCGGGACGTCGGATCGCCGAGGTGTTCACGGCGACCTTGTCCGCGCCGGCCCGCAGCAGGCGGTCCACGTCCTCCACGGACCCGACGCCGCCCCCGACGGTCAGTGGGATGAAGACCTGCTCGGCGGTGCGCGAGACGATCTCGAGGGTGGTCGCCCGTCCCTCGTGGGAGGCGGAGATGTCGAGGAACGTCAGCTCGTCGGCCCCCTCCGCGTCGTACACCTTGGCGAGCTCGACCGGGTCGCCCGCGTCGCGCAGCTGCTGGAAGTTGACGCCCTTGACCACCCGCCCGCCATCGACGTCCAGGCAGGGGATGACGCGGACCGCGAGGCTCACGCGGGGCCTGCCGGGAGGGTGAGGGCCAGCGCGTCCTCCAGCGTGAACCGGCCCTCGTAGAGGGCGGTGCCCACGATGGCCCCCTCGACACCGTGCCCGACCATGCCCTGCAGCGCCTCGAGGTCGGCGAGCTCGGTGATCCCGCCGGAGGCGACGACGGGCCGGTCGGTCGCGGCGCACACGTCGCGCAGCAGGTCGAGGTTCGGGCCCTGGAGCATGCCGTCCTTGTTGACGTCGGTCACGACGTAGCGGGCGCAGCCCTCCGAGTCGAGCCGGGACAGCACGTCGTAGAGGTCGCCGCCCTCGCGGGTCCAGCCACGCGCCGCGAGGGTCCGACCGCGCACGTCGAGGCCCACGGCCACGCGGTCCCCGTGGTCGGCGATCGCCCGTGCGCACCACTCGGGTTGCTCGAGCGCGGCGGTGCCGATGTTCACCCGGCGGCAGCCGGTCGCCATCGCGGCCTCCAGAGACGCGTCGTCGCGGATGCCGCCGCTCATCTCGACGCGGATGTCGAGACGGCCGACGATCTCGGCGAGCAGCGCCCGGTTGTCGCCCCGGCCGAACGCGGCATCGAGGTCGACGAGGTGGATCCACTCGGCGCCGCGACGCTGCCAGTTCAGGGCTGCCTCGACGGGATCCCCGAAGGTCTTCTCTGAGCCGGCAACCCCCTGGACGAGCTGGACGGCGCGGCCGCCCTGGACGTCGACGGCAGGGAGGAGCTCGAGGTACGGGGTCTCGTCGGCCACGGGCGCCACCCTAGGGCGGGGACGACCAGCACGACGACGCCCGTCCCGACGATGAGAAGCGACGCCCGGGTGCCGACGAGGTGCGCGAGCGTGCCGGCGAGGGCGGACCCCACCGCGATCGCCCCGACGTTCAGCTGGTCGTAGACCCCGAACACGCGGGCCACCGCCGAGGGGTCGGGGCTGCGCTGCAGCAGCGAGACCGCGGCCACCTCGGCCACCATCGCGGCGGCGCCCGCGAGCGCCACCCACGGGACGAGGGCCGCGAGCGGGGCGTCCGTGCCGACGAGCCCTAGGGCGACGACCGCCGAGCCACCGACGAGCAGGCTCAGCGTGAGGAGCCGCGTGGTGCTGCGACGCCGGCTCAGGGCGCCGACGAGGAGCGCGGCGACCACGGCACCTGCCGTCAGGGTCGCCTGCAGGGTGCCGGAAGCGCCGCGGTCACCGACGGCGAGCAGCACGAGCACGGCGACGAGGTAGCCGTAGAGGAGGTTGTCGAGCATCGCCAGCAGCATCGGGCGGCGCACGGCGGGACGTCCGACGACCAGGGCCACGCCCTCGACGAGCTCGGCCACCAGACCGGCGGACGCGGAGCGGGCCGGCTTCGGCAGCCGCACCCGGAACGCCAGGACCGCGGCGACGAGCATCGGCAGGACGGACACGGCCACCAGACCGGTGCCGTCGAGGCCGGTGAGCAGCAGCAGCCCGAACAGGCCGGGGCCGGCCATCCAGCTGCCGTTCTCGACACACGTCACCAGGGCGTTGGCGGTCTCGAGCTCGGCGTCCGGGACGGTCTCGGGCGTCGCCGCCGCGAGCGCGGGGTACGACGGTGTGGCCGCCACCGCGGCGAGCGCCGCCAGTCCGACGACCACCGGGGCCGGCAGGTCCAGCAGGACGGCCAGCGCGACCTCGGTCGCGAGGACCGCGCGGACCAGCGCCGACCAGGCCAGCACCGCGCTGCGCGACACCCGGTCTGCCAGCACGCCGGCGAGCGGAGAGAAGAGTGCGTAGGGCGCGAACCCCAGGGCGACCGCGACGGACGCCCAGAGCGTGGAGCCACCGGTGGCGACGTGCGCGCCCACGGCCAGGGTCAGGACCAGCTGGCCGAGCGTGGCCAGCCCGTGGGCGACCGTGAGGCGTCGGAACCCGGGCCGCGCGAGGACGGCCCGGAACCCGACGGAGGTCATCGCGTCTGCTCGCGCAGGGGTGCGAACCCGTTGAACCCGACGGAGGAGTAGGTCGTGGTGTAGGCCCCGGTGCCGTGCAGGCGGAGCCGGTCCCCCGGTCGCAGCGCGGTCGGAAGCGAGGGCCGCTTCCTGACGTAGAGCACGTCGACGCTGTCGCAGGTCGGACCGGCGAGCACGGCCTCGGCGACCGGGCCGCCGAGGTCCTCGCCGTCGCGGTGCGCCGTGATCCGGTAGCGCAGCGCCTCGCCCATCGTCTCGGCCAGACCGGAGAAGAGCCCGACGTCGAGGTGCACCCAGCGCATGCCGCCGCGCTCGGCCACCAGGATCACCTCGGTCTCGAGCACGCCGGCGTCGGCGACCAGGAACCGTCCCGGCTCGGCCATCAGCGGCGGCGGGTTCGGGCCCAGGTGCCGGCGTACGGCGCTGAGGATGCCGACGCCGAAGTCGTCGACGTGCGGCGTCGGGACCACCGCCGTCCCGGGGAAGCCACCGCCGAGGTCGACGACGGCCAGGTCGGCGCCGAAGCGACGCAGGCTCGAGCGCAGCCGCTTGGTCGCCGCGAGGGGTGCGTCCCACGCGTGCACGTCTCGCTGCTGGCTGCCGACGTGGAAGCAGACCCCGACGGGGTGGCCCAGGCTCGCGGCCCTCGCCATCAGCCGCGCGGCGTCGCGCTCGCTGCACCCGAACTTGTTGCCGAGCGCCCAGTCCGCGCCGCTCCCGCTGGTGGCGATGCGCACCATGAGCGTCGCGCCGGGAGCGAGGCGGGTCAGCTTGTCGAGCTCGCCGTCGCTGTCGAAGGAGAAGCGGCGCACACCGACGCTGGTGGCGTAGGCGATGTCGCTCGCCTTCTTCGCGGTGTTGCCGTAGGAGAGGTGGCTCGGTTCCGGGTCGACGTCGAGGACCGCGTCGATCTCACCCGGGCTCGCGACGTCCCACCGCGCCCCCTGGGCGGCGAGCGTCGCGAGCACGGCGGTCGACGGGTTCGCCTTGACGGCGTAGTGCAGGTCGACGCCGGGGAGGGCGTTGCGGAGCGCTCCGTGGAGTCTCTGGACCACCTGGGTGTCCAGCGTGAGCACCGGGGTCGGGAGTTCCGCACTGGCGACGGCTGGGAGGCCCGTCACCGTGGCGGGACCCTGGCGCGGTCCTCCACGTCGGGCAAGGGGCACGATCTCGCGAACGTCGGGCGCCACTGTCATGGGGCCACTCCTCCTGCCCGGGAGCGGCTCCGCAACGGCCACTCACGTCAGGGAGGAGGAGCTCCGTCGGTGGCTTGATACATGCGGTCGCTGCCTTGTTGCGTTTCAGGCGGCGACGACGAGGAGTGGGCGCCGATCCGGTCTGGCTCTCGGGTGCGGTCCTGCACCAAGTGGTGGCGAGTGACGCATCCGAGGCCCGTGAATCGGTCACTCGTCACCACTTACCGACAGGTAGCCGCACGCGGTCTCGACCCCGCGCCCACTCCGTCGTCGTTGCCGCTTGTGAACGCAACCACCCGCCGACCGCAGAGTGCGACCAGTCACCGACGCCCGAAGAGCAGCAGCCTCACCACCGGGAACGCCAGGATCGCCACCACCACGACCCCGAGCCTCGAGGCCCAGTCGTCCCGGATCACCCAGACCAGGATCACCGCGACCAGCAGCAGGATCACCGTCCACGTGGTGTGGGCACGGCGCTTGCGGGCCAGGCTTCCGGTGTCGCGGCCCACGGCCCGGAGCTTGAGGCGGTCCGTGGTCGCGGCCCGGACAGCCCGCTTGCGGGACTCCTGCCGCTCGCGGCGCTCCTGCTCGGCCGCCCTGGCCGCGGTCCGGATCGCGGCCTCCCGCTCGCGCTCGGCCCGCCGCCGCGCGCGCTCCTTGCTCATCGGCCGAGTCTCACAGACCGGCGACCCAGTTCCGGAGCAGCCGCGCGCCCGCATCGGCGGACTTCTCGGGGTGGAACTGCGTGGCGGTGAGCGGGCCGTTCTCCACGGCCGCGACGAACCGGTCACCGCCGTACTCCGCCCAGGTCACGAGCGGGGGTCGGGTGCGGCCCTTGGTCTCGAGCGCCCAGGTGCGCACGCCGTACGAGTGGACGAAGTAGAACCGCTCCTCCTCGACGCCCTCGAAGAGGGTCGAGCCGGCAGGGACCTCGACGGTGTTCCACCCCATGTGGGGTACGACGGGCGCCTGCAGTCGCTCGACGACGCCTGGCCACTCGCCGAGCCCCTCGGCGTCGTCGCCGTGCTCCACGCCGTGCTCGAACAGCACCTGGAGGCCCACGCAGATGCCGAGCACCGGCCGGCCGCCGGCGAGCCGACGGTCGATCACCTCGTCGCCGCGGACGGCGCGGATCCCCTCGACACACGCACGGAACGCGCCGACACCGGGCACGACGAGCCCGTCGCAGTCCTGGGCCAGGCGGCGGTCGGCGGTGAGCGTCACGGACGCACCGGCGCGCTCGAGGGCGCGCACAGCGGAGCGGACGTTGCCGAAGCCGTAGTCGAGGACGACGACCTCTGCGGTCACAGGGTGCCCTTCGTGGACGGCACACCCGTCTCGCGCGGGTCGAGAGCGATGGCGTCGCGCAGGGCGCGGGCGACGGCCTTGTACTGCGTCTCGACGATGTGGTGCGGGTCGCGGCCGCTGAGCACGCGGACGTGCAGGGCGATCTGCGCGTGGTGCGCCAGCGTCTCGAAGACGTGCCGGGTCAGGGAGCCGAGGTAGCCCACGCCCGAACCGCCGATGGTCACGAACTCCTGGCCCTCGGGCTCGCCGGTGTGCACGCAGTAGGGACGACCGGACACGTCCACGACGGCCTGCACCAGCGCCTCGTCGAGCGGGACGGTGGCGTCGCCGAAGCGGCGGATGCCGGCCTTGTCGCCGAGCGCCTCGCGGAGCGCGTCGCCCAGCACGATCGCGGTGTCCTCGACGGTGTGGTGGGCGTCGATGTGGGTGTCGCCGTCGGTCTGCACGGTGATGTCGATGAGCGAGTGGCGGGCGAGCGAGGTCAGCATGTGGTCGTAGAAGCCGACGCCGGTGGTGATGTCGGCGCGCCCGGTCCCGTCGAGGTCGATCTCGACGAGCACCTTCGACTCCTTGGTCGCGCGCTCGATGCGTGCTGTCCTGCCGGTCATCTCAGGCCTTCCCGTTCTCCAGTGACTGCACCAGTGCAGTCCTGAAGGCTGTCATCTCCGCCGGCGTGCCGATCGACACGCGCAGCCATCCGTCCGGTCCAGTCTCCCGGATGAGCACGCCCCGCTGCACCAGGTCCTCCCAGATCGCGTGCCGGTCCTCGAACCGGCCGAAGAGCACGAAGTTCGCGTCCGACTCGGCGACCTCGAGGCCTTGAGCCCGCAGCCACACCACCGTGTCGTCGCGTTCACGCCGCAGGTCGTCGACGCGGGCGAGCAGCTCGTCGGCGTGCGCGAGGGCCGCGGTGGCGACCGCCTGCGTGATCGCCGAGAGGTGGTACGGCAGCCGCACGACCCGCAGGGCGTCGCAGATCTCGGTGGCCGCGGCGAGGTAGCCGAGCCGGCCCCCGGCGAAGGCGAAGGCCTTGCTCATCGTGCGCGAGACCGCGAGGTTCGGCGTCGACGGCAGCAGCTCAAGCGCACTCGGGGTGCCCTCGCGACGGAACTCCGCGTAGGCCTCGTCGACCACGACGACACCCGGCTCGGGGTTGAGCGCGGCTGCGGCCGCGATCTCGGCGACGGTGTCGAGGGGCAGCGCGGTGCCGGTCGGGTTGTTGGGCGACGGCAGCAGCACCACCGACGGCTGCACCTCCTTGACCAGCGCGACCGCCGCGGCGCCGTCGAGAGTGAAGTCGGTCTCCCGGTGGCCGGTCACCCAGCCAGTGACGGTGTCGCGGGCGTACTCCGGATACATGGAGTACGTCGGTGCGAACGACACCGCGGTGCGACCCGGACCGCCGAAGGCCTGGAGGAGGTGCAGCATCACCTCGTTGGAGCCGTTGGCGGCCCAGACCTGCTCCGGGGTGATGCCGTGGCCGAGGTAGCCGGCGAGTGCCTCGCGGAGCCTGGTGAACTCGCGGTCGGGGTAGCGGTTGAGCCCCCGGGTCGCCTCGGCCACCGCATCGACCACGTCGGCGACGACGGCCTCGGAGGGCGGGTAGGGGTTCTCGTTGACGTTGAGGAGCACGGGCAGGTCGAGCTGCGGAGCGCCGTACGGCTCGATCCCCCGCAGCTCCTCACGCAGCGGGAGTCGGGGAGCGTCGGACATCAGTCGTCCCCGCTCCCGGTGCCCTTGCCCGTGCGGGCCGTGATGGCCGCGGCGTGGCCCGGCAGGTCCTCCGCGTTCGCCAGGGCGACGACGTGGCCGGCGACGTCGCGCAGGGCCTGGTCGGAGTACTCGATGACCTGGACGTTCCTGACGAACGTGCGCACCGAGAGGCCGGAGGAGTGGCAGGCGCAGCCGCCGGTGGGCAGCACGTGGTTGGACCCCGCGCAGTAGTCGCCGAGCGACACCGGCGAGAACGGTCCGACGAAGATCGCGCCGGCGTTGGTGACGCGGGCAGCCCAGGACGCCGCGTCGCGGGTCTGGATGGCGAGGTGCTCGGCGGCGTAGGCGTCGACGACGTCGAGCCCCTGCTCGAGGTCGTCGACGAGCACGATGCCCGACTGCGAGCCGGCCAGCGCCGTGCGGATCCGCTCGACGTGGCGGGTCACCGACACCTGCTTGTCGAGCTCGGCGACGACGTCGTCGGCGAGGGTCTCGCTCGGCGTGACCAAGACGGACGCGGCGAGGGGGTCGTGCTCGGCCTGGCTCACCAGGTCGGCGGCCACGAAGGCGGGGTCGGCGCTGTCGTCGGCGAGCACGGCGATCTCGGTCGGGCCGGCCTCGGAGTCGATGCCGACGAGTCCCTTCACGAGGCGCTTCGCGGTGACCGTGTAGATGTTGCCCGGGCCGGTCACCAGGTCGACGGGACGGCACGCCCCGGCGCCGTACGCGAACATGCCGATCGCCTGGGCGCCGCCGACGGCGTAGACCTCGGTGATCCCGAGCAGGGCGCAGGCCGCGAGGATCGTGGGGTGCGGGAGCCCGCCGTTGTCGGCACGGGGTGACGAGGTGAGCGCGATCGAGCGGACGCCGGCGACCTGGGCGGGCACGACGTTCATCACGACGCTGGACACGAGCGGCGCCACCCCGCCCGGCACGTAGAGGCCGACCCGGTCGACCGGCACCATCCGCCGCGTGACGCGACCGCCCGGGACGACGTCGGTGACGACGTCCTTCTCGAGCTCGGCCTCGCAGCTGCGGCGCAGCCGGCCGATCGACTCCTCGAGCCCGGCGCGGACGGTCGGGTCGAGCCCCTCCAACGCGGTCGTGATCGCCTGGCTGGGCACCTCGAACGAGTCGGCGTCGACGCCGTCGAACCGCTCCGAGAGCTCCAGCACGGCCTCGGCGCCGCGCGTGCGCACGGCCTCGAGGATCGGCCGGACCACCTCGATGGTGGCCTCGACGTCGGTCTCGGCCCGCGGCACGACGCCGCGGTAGTCGACATGCGAGGCGGGCCCGTCGGGCCGCGCCTTCGATGCCTGACCGCGGAGGTCGATGCGCTGGATCATGCGTCCAGTCTAGGAGCGGGCGTCGGCAGCCCCGCGGGGGTAACCGGAGGTCGGGACGCGGGCGAGTACGTTGGACGCGTGGCCGAGTCCCAGCCCGAGAGCCAGCCCGAGAGCCAGCCCACCTCGCTGCCCATCTTCCCGCTCAACACGGTGGCGTTCCCCGGCATGTCGGTGCCGCTGCACATCTTCGAGGTCCGCTACCGCGCGATGGTGCAGCACCTCCTCGACATCCCCGACCCGGCCGAGCGCCTGTTCGGTGTCGTGGCGATCCGGGAGGGCTACGAGGTCGGCGGACACGAGGCCCGGTCGATGTACCGCACCGGTTGCGTCGTCCAGCTCGGCACGGTCGAGGAGTACGAGGACGGTCGCTACGACGTGGCGGCGGTCGGCCGGCACCGGATGCGGGTGCTGGCCACCGACGCCGACGGCCCGTTCCTGCGCGCGGAGATCGAGGACCTCGACGACCGCGACGAGCCCGCTGTGGAGACCGCACGGGAGGCGGCGCACGCCCTCGCGACCTTCGCCGACTACCGGGACCGGGTCAGCGAGCTCCGAGGAGACGCCGTGATGACCGGGACGCTCCCGCGGGACCCCGAGCTGCTGTCGTACGCCCTCGCTTCCACCTGCTCCTTGACGTTGCGCGAACGTCAGCAGCTGCTCGAGTCGCCGACCACCTTCGAGCGCCTCGGCCTGCTGCGTCGGCTGATGCGCCAGGAGCTGCGCGCGATGGCGGCGGTGCCGTCGCTGCCGGCGACCGAGGTGGCCAGGTCGGGCTGGAGCCCGAACTAGCCGCCTCCCCGTCGATCAGGTCCGGTCAGTTCGTCGCGAGCCGCAGCACGAAGGTCGCCTCGTCGCCGTCGACGGACCCCGTGACGCCGAAGCTCTTCAGCGGCTCGACGTTCTCGCGGACCTCTGCCGCGTCGGAGGAGTCGTCCGCCTCGAGGAGCGTCGTCAGCCAGTCACCGTCGAGGTCGACGTAGAACGCCGGACCGTTCTCGTCGAAGTCCGGCAACGCGGCGCCGAAGCCGTCCTGCTCGCCGAGGTCACCGTCGCCGGCGAGCCCTTGGACGTAGTCGGGGTCGGTGCCGATCGCGACGGCGTCGTCGCCGGACTCGACCGCCACGAAGTCCGGCGGCACCGGCAGCGCCTCCAGGAGCTTGTCCAGGGCGGGCTGGATGCTGGAGGGGTCCCCGTGGATCCGGAGCCCGAAGGGCAGGCTGCGCACGGCGTCCTCGCTACCGGTGGACAGCGACTCGAAGTCGGCGGAGTCGTCCAGGGCCACCGCGATGCCGTCGCCGAGCAGCGGCTGCAGGTCGGTGCGGGCATCGAGGCCGGTCTGGGCCTCGAACTCCGAGAGGATGCTGTCGAGCTGCTCCTCGCCGAACGCCTGACCGAGGCCCTCGAGCATCTTCTCGACGAAGTCGTCGGCCACGGGCACGCCGAAGGCGAACGCGGTGGTACCTGGGAGGTCCTGGACACCGGACTCCCCGTCGGCGACGGCCTCGGTCTGCTTGAGGCCGGCCGACGTGGCTCGTAGCTCGAGCGCTCCGTCCTCGAAGCGGACACTCATCGCGGCGCCCTTGAAGTCCTTGACCGCATCCCGGAGGTCGTCCGTGTTCGGCAACCCGGGGAACGGCAGCATGCCGGGACCGGAGTCGGTCGGGAAGTCCGAGGGGAAGTCCGAGGGGAAGTCCGAGGGGAAGTCCGACGGGAAGTCAGACGGCACCTCGGTCGGCGACGCCGCGGCCGAGTCGGTGCCGGTGTCGCTGGCCAGGGCGGGCGCGCGTCCGGCCACCTCTCCGCTGAACCCGGCGCCGAACGACTCCTCCATGGACTCGATCCCGTCGAGGAAGGCGTCCGCGGCGCTGGGCGCGAGGTAGCCGGTCACGAAGCCCTCGCCCCCGACGGCGTCGACACGTTCCTGGAAGCTGCTGTCGTCGGCCAGGCTGGAGTCGGCGGCGTCGGTGACGAACGCCTTCGCCTTGGCATCGTCCTCCGCGACGATCATGTAGTCGTCGGTGAAGGCGATCCCGACCTCGTCCGCGGCTGCCTCGGTCTCGTCGCCGCAGGCGGCGATCGCCGCGAAGGCGTCCTTGGCCTTGCCCTCGTCGGTGATGCCGAGCAGGAAGTACGGCTCCGGTCCGTCGTCGCCGATCCGTCCCGCGACGGCCATGCTGTTGCCCAGCCAGGGCTCGAAGTCGTCTGCCCACGTGAGGTCGTCGCACGGCGCGTCCGCGAGGATCGCCTCGACCATCTCCTTGCGCAGGTCCTCGTCGGAGCCGAGGTCGAGCTCGTCCTCGATCGCGGGGAACTTCTTCAGGAAGCGGTACGCCGCGATCTGCTGGTCCGCGCCGGGGTCCAGGTCCACGCCGAGGTAGCCGAACGCATCGGCGGGCACGGCCGCCGCTGGAGAGACACCTCCGCCGAGGAACTGCGCGACGCCGTACGCCGCTCCGCCCGCGACCACCAGGCCGCCGACCGTGAGCCCGATGACGGGCCCCCAACGTCGTCCCCCGCCGGACGCCTCCCCCTGAGCGGTGTCGAGGTACTCCACCTCGCCACCGCCGATGTCCTCAGCCATGCCGATCCCCTTCGATCCGAGTGCGGTCTATTGGATCACGGGGGACGGCTGCGGACGGTCGGAACCACGCAGCCCGAGCAGGACCACCAGCGAGCCCACGCTCGCACCGAACGGCCAGGCCAGGTAGGCGACCCAGGTGTGCACCTGGAGCTGGTCCTCGGCCGTCTTGCCGACGGCCTCGCGAGCGAGCGTCTCCGCCGCGGGTGCCGGACCGACAAGGCCGCCGACCTGGGTGCAGATCCAGGCGGCCAGCAGCGAACCGGCCACCACGGCCAGCAGGGTGACCAGCTCGTCGGCGCCGCGGCGCAGCATCAGCCCCACCCCCGCGAGGCCGCACCCGACGAACCCGAGCGCAGCGAACCAGCCGTCTGCGGTGACCTGCTTGCCCAGCTCCGTCTCTCCACTGGCCACGCCGTCGGCGGTGCGGGTGGCGATGACGGGGTCCGCGAGGAAGGTCCAGAGCACGCCCGCGACCACACCGAGGACGGCCAGGGTCACGAGTGCGGTCAGCAGGTCGCGGCGGGCCGTCATCCGAGGGGTCATGCGCCGGTGAGGCAGTGCGGACCCAGCAGTGCCTTGAGGTCCGCGAACAACGCCGGCGACGCGGAGACCCGCAGCCGGTCGTCGAGGCGCATCACGGTGGTCGAGGAGCGGCTCATGAGCCGCAACCGTACTTCGGTCACCCCCGGGTGCGTGCTCAGCACGTCACGTAGCTGGTCGACCACCGGCGGCGTGCACCGGGTCGACGGCAGCGAGATGACCACCGGACCCGACGGACCCTCCTGCAGGTCGGGCAGGGTCACGGACTGCCCGTGGATCTCCGGCTGCTCCTTCTGTCGCGACAGCCGTCCCTTGACCGTGACGATCTGGTCCTCGGCAATGAGCGTGCTGACCAGCGTCCAGGCACTCGGGAACAGCAGCACGTCGACGGCACCCTCGAGGTCCTCCAGCGACAGCATCGCCCACGGATCGCCCCGCTTCGTGATCTTGCGCTGCACGGCGGTCACCAGGCCAGAGACGGTGATCGGCGATCCGTCCGCGCGGTCCTCGTCGAGCAGCAGCTGGCCGATCGTGCAGTCGGTGCCCTGCTGCAGCACGTGCTCGAGCCCGAGCAGCGGGTGGTCGGAGACGTAGAGGCCGAGCATCTCCCGCTCGTGGCCGAGCAGCGTCATCTTGTCCCACTCGTCGACGTCGGGGACGGTGACGGCCATGTCGAAGATCGGCTCGGCACCCCCCATGAGGTCGTCGAACAGGGAGTCCTGGCCGACCCCCGGAGTCACGCTTGATCGCGGCGTAGCGGTCGACGCTCTCCTCGACGATCAGGTCGAGGGCACGACGCCGGTGGTGCATGTCGTCGAAGGCGCCCGCCTTGACCAGCGACTCGATGACGCGCTTGTTGCAGACCACCGGGTCGACCTTGTCGAGGAAGTCGTTGAAGTCCTCGAAGCGGCCCTTCAGGTCGCGACCCTCGACCACCTTGTCGACCACGCTGCTGCCGACGTTACGGACCGCCGTGAGGCCGAAGCGGATGTCGGTGCCGACCGGGGTGAAGTTGTGCGACGACTCGTTGACGTCGGGCGGCAGCACCTTGATGTGCATGCGGCGGCACTCGTTGAGGTACACCGCCATCTTGTCCTTGTCGTCGCGCACCGAGGTGAGCAGCGCCGCCATGTACTCAGCGGGGTAGTTGGCCTTGAGGAAGGCGGTCCAGTACGACACCACGCCGTACGCCGCGGAGTGTGCCTTGTTGAACGCGTAGTCGGAGAACGGGAGCAGGATCGCCCACAGCGTGCTGATCGAGGCCTGCGAGAAGCCGCGCTCGAGCATGCCGGCCTGGAAGCCGGCGTACTGCTTGTCGAGCTCCTCCTTCTTCTTCTTGCCCATCGCCCGACGGAGGTTGTCCGCCTGTCCCAGCGTGAAGCCCGCCAGGACCTGGGCGATCTCCATCACCTGCTCCTGGTAGACGATCAGGCCGTAGGTCTCCCCCAGCACCGGCTCGAGCGCCTCCGCGAGGTCAGGGTGGATCGGGTCGATCGGCTCGCGGCCGTTCTTGCGCCGGGCGTACTTGTTGTGCGAGTCCGCACCCATCGGGCCCGGACGGTAGAGCGCGCCGACCGCGGAGATGTCCGCGAACTTGTCCGGCCGCATGCTCCGCAGCAGCGCCCGCATCGGCCCGCCGTCGAGCTGGAAGACGCCCAGGGTGTCGCCACGGGACAGCAGGTCGTAGGTCGCGTCGTCGTCGAAGGGCAGCTCCTCGAGCACGACCTTCTCGCTGCGGTTGGCCAGGATGTTGTCGAGCGCGTCGTCGAGGACCGTGAGGTTGCGCAGGCCGAGGAAGTCCATCTTGACCAGCCCGAGCGCCTCGCACATCGGGTAGTCGAACTGCGTGATGATCGCGCCGTCCTGCTCGCGCTTCATGATCGGCACGATGTCGATGAGCGGGTCGCTCGACATGATCACGCCGGCCGCGTGCACGCCCCACTGGCGGATCTGGCCCTCGAGGCCCACCGCGGTGTCGTAGATCGTGCGGACGTCGCCCTCGGCCTCGTGCAGCGCCCGGAACTCACCGCTGTCGCCGTAGCGCTTGTTCTCGCGGTTGAAGAGCTCCTTGAGGGGCACGCCCTTGCCCATGATGTCGGCGGGCAGCGCCTTGGTGATCCGGTCGCCCATCGCGAAGCCGTGGTCGAGGACCCGCGCGGCGTCCTTGATCGCCTGCTTGGCCTTGATCCGCCCGAAGGTGGCGATCTGGGCGACCCGCTCGGCGCCGTACTTCTCGGTGACGTAGCGGATCACCTCACCTCGACGACGCTCGTCGAAGTCGATGTCGAAGTCAGGCATCGACGGGCGCTCGGGGTTGAGGAACCGCTCGAAGATCAGACCGTGCTCGAGGGGGCAGAGGTCGGTGATCCGCAGGGCGTACGCCGCGATCGAGCCGGGGCCCGAGCCACGGCCCGGACCGACGCGGATGCCGTTCTCCTTGGCCCAGTTGATGAAGTCGGCGACCACGAGGTAGTAGCCGCAGTAGCCCTTGGCGCCGATGACGCCGAGCTCCATGTCGACGCGGTCCCGGACGTCCTGGGTCAGCTTGTCGTCGGGGTAGCGCGTCTCGATGCCGCGCCACACCTCGGCCTTGAACCAGGACTCCTCGGTCTCGCCCTCGGGCACGTCGGCACGCGCCATGTACCCGCCGGTCGACTCGGTGAACTCGACGTCGCACCGCTCCGCGATGAGCAGGGTGTTGTCGCAGGCCTCTCGGAGCCCGTGGCGCTGCTGCCACAGCTCGCGCATCTCCGCCGCGGACTTGATGTAGTAGCCGCCGCCGTCGAACTTCAGCCGCTTGGTGTCCGAGAGCCGCTTGCCCGACGCCACGCAAACGAGGGCGTCGTGGGCGTCGGCGTCGCCCGGGTTGTTGTAGTGCGAGTCGTTGGTCGCGACCGGCGGGATCCCGAGCTCCTTGCCGAGCTGGAGCAGGTCGTCGCGGACCCGCTTCTCCACGTCGATGTCGTGGTCCATCAGCTCGAGGAAGTAGTTGTCCTTGCCGAAGATCTCCTGGAACTCGGCGGCGGACCTGCGGGCCTCGGCGTACTGCCCCAGCCGCAACCGGGTCTGGACCTCGCCCGAGGGGCAGCCGGTCGTCGCGATCAGGCCGGGGCTGTACTGCTGGAGCAGCTCACGGTCGGCGCGGGGCTTGTAGTAGTAGCCCTCGAGGCTCGAGCGCGACGACAGCCGGAAGAGGTTGTGCATCCCCTGCGTCGTCTCGGACCACATCGTCATGTGGGTGTAGGCGCCGCCGCCGGCGACGTCGTCGCCGCCTTCCTCCGCGGTGTCACCGCGACCCCAGCGGACCCGGCGCCGCTCGAAGCGGGGGACGTCGGGGGTGATGTAGGCCTCGATGCCGATGATCGGCCGGACGCCGTGCTTGCGGGCCTTGGACCAGAAGTCGTAGGCGCCGTGAAGGTTGCCGTGGTCCGTCATCGCGATCGACGTCATGCCCAGCTCGTTGACGCGGCTGAACAGGCCGTCGAGCAGGGAGGCCCCGTCGAGCATGGAGTACTCGGTGTGGACGTGCAGGTGCGCGAACGAGTCGGACGACCCACCGGACATCGACACGAGCTCCCTTGCGGTCGGCAACGGACAGGACTGGAGCAACGACGGGCACAGCCGGGCGATGTCTCCGGGGGAAGGAGCCCAGCCTAAGCCACCGGGCTGCTTGCTTGAACCAGGCTCGCAGGGGGGTCCGACAGTCCCGGGGTGGCTCGCGACCATCCCCGCCGCGCGGCGCGCCCGGCCCACCACTCGGGCGCGCTTGGGGATGCCGTGTCGGCCCCCCTTCCCAGCGCTGGTGGCGTCCCCACGGCCGCCACGCCACCTTTTACGCTGCGCCCGAGCGGCGTTCCGGTCACACCACCCGTCGCCGCTGTCCGCTCATCGTGCCGAGGCGAGGGTGAGGAGCCAGGATTGGCCGTTGAAGGCGACGCTGGAGGTGAGGGACTCGATGGTCCATCCGGACTGCTCGAGGGCCTGGCGGAGGGGGTCCTCGCGCCAGTAGGTGAAGTGGCGGGCGCCGGTGATGCTGCCGTGGGTGGACCAGGCGTCGCCGTCGCCCTCCTTGAGGGTGAGGGCGAGCGTGCCTCCGGGGCGGGTGGCCGCCCGGAGTCGGGCCAGGACGGTCGGGACGTCGGCGCGGGCGACGTGGAGGAGGACGGCATTGGCCCAGACGGCGTCGTAGGGGCCGCCGAGGTCGTCGAGGAGGGGGTCGATCACGTCGGAGGGGTGACCGGTCTCCTGGATGAGCTGGACGAAGGCGGGGGTGATGTCGGTACGGCGGACGGTGAGGCCGCGCTCCTCGAGGGCGAGGGCGTCGCGCCCGGAGCCGCTGCCGATCTCGAGGACCTGCGCGGCGGGTGGGAGGCGTGCGGCGAACGCGTCCATGAGGTCGGCGAGCTCACCGGTGATGTCGGGGGTGATGCCGGCGGCGTACCCGGCCGCGTCGCGCTGGTACGACGCGATGGTGGTGGACTTCTCGGAGGCGTCCAGGCCGGCCGCGATGACGGCGTCGACGACCCGACGCCAGGTCTCGGTCGGGACGCCGGGGGCGCGGGCGGCCATGCCGCGGACGATCTCGGCCTCACGCTCGGGGTCCCGGCCCTCGTGACCACCCACGGGCTTGAACCCCTGGACGGCGCGGGTCAGGGCGAACCGGTGGGCCAGGAGCAGGGCCAGCTCGGCGTCGACCTGGTCGATCTGGGCGCGGAAGTGATCGAGGGGCCGGTCCCCGGGCCACGCCATCCGCACGTCGGGGTGCCGCTCCTCGTTGGTCCGACCGTCGGTGCGCTCGAGCTCGACCAGGCCGTGGCGGGCGTAGAAGGCCCGGGCCGGGGTGTTCGACTCGAAGACCCACAGCGAGAAGCCGGCCGGACGGCGGGCCTTGGCCAGGTCGAGGAGCAGGCTGCCCACGCCCTGCCGGGCGTGGTCGGGCAGGACGTAGAGGGAGTGCAGCCAGCCCGGGCCGTCTCCCTCGCGCTCCAGGTCGGCGTAGGCGACCACGGACCCGTCACGCTCGGCCACCCAGAGCTCGACCTCGGCGGCCCGCTGGGCCACCCAGCGCTGCACGTCCTCCGCGTCGTGGACCGACGGCGGCATCGGGGCCGCGGCGCGGGCCCGGAGGTGCACCTCGGCGACCGCCGCGGCGTCTTCCGTCTCGGCACGCCGGAGCAGGACGTCGGGCGCCTCAGTGGAGGTCACGGATGAGGTCCAGGGCGTGCTGGAGGTCGTCGGGGTACTCCGACTCGTACTCGACGTGCTCCCCGGACTCGGGGTGCTCGAAGCCCAGGCGCACGGCGTGCAGCCACTGCCGGGTCAGCTCGACGCGGGCCGCGAGCACCGGGTCGCCGCCGTACAGCGGGTCCCCCACGCACGGATGCTTGAGCGCCTGCATGTGCACCCGGATCTGATGCGTGCGCCCGGTCTCGAGCATGACCTCGAGCAGGCTGGCGAAGCGGTGCGCCTCGAGCGTCTCGTAGTGGGTCACCGAGTGCTTGCCGTCGGCCATCACCGCGAACTTGTGGTCGAACTTGGGGTGCCGCCCGATGGGGGCGTCGATGGTCCCGCGGAACGGGTCGGGGTGGCCCTGGACCAGCGCGTGGTAGGTCTTCTCGATCTCGCGGCGACGGAAGGCGTTCTTGAGCCGGGAGTAGCCGTACTCCGACTTCGCGATCACCATGACGCCGGAGGTGCCGACGTCGAGCCGCTGGACGATCCCCTGGCGCTCCGACGCGCCGCTCGTCGCGATCCGGAACCCGGCGGCGACGAGGTGCCCGACCACGGTCGGGCCGGACCAGCCGGGGCTCGGGTGCACGGCGACGCCGACGGGCTTGTCGATGACGACGAGCGCGTCGTCGTCGTGGATGATCTTGATGCCCTCGACGATCTCCGGGACGACCGCCACCGGGTCGACCTCGGCGGGGATCGACACCTCGAGGAGCTCTCCGCCGTGCAGGCGCGTCGACTTCGAGACCTTCTCACCGTCGAGGGTGACCAGGCCGTCGACCACGAGGTCGGCGGAACGGCTGCGGGACAGGCCGAACATCCGCGAGACCGCCGCGTCGACGCGCTCGCCGGCGAGGCCGTCGGGCACCGACACCGCCCGGGTGTCGAGCCCCGTCGTTCCGGACGAGCTCATGACGCCGGCGACCCCGCGTCGGTCGGGGTCTCCTCGGCGTCGCGGCGCCGGTCGGTGTGGGACACCCCGCGGACGGCTTGGAGGACGATCACGCCGGCGGCGACGTTGATGCAGATGTCGGCGACGTTGAACACCGGCCAGTTCGGCAGCTCGAGGAAGTCGACGACGTGGCCGCGCAGGAAGCCGGGGTCCCGGAACACGCGGTCGGTGAGGTTGCCGAGCACCCCGCCGAGCAGGCACCCGAGCCCGAACGCCCACAGCGGGCTGGTCAGCCGACGCGCCGTGAACAGGACGAAGACCACGGCCGCGATCGCCACGAGGGACAGCAGCAGGGTGTACGACGTGCCGGTGCTGAACGCGGCCCCGGGGTTGCGGACGAGGTTGAGCTGGAGCAGGTCGCCGACCAGGTGCACGGGAGGGCGGCCCTGGAGCTGGTCCATGGCCCAGGTCTTGGTGCCGAGGTCGAGGAGGTACGCGACCGCCGCGGTGCCGACGAACAGAAGCAGGGGTCGTCGGGCCGTGGGGTTCCGGTCAGCGTCGCCTGAGTTCAGCGACGTTCCTCGCGCTGCTTGCATGTCAGACACAGTGTCGCACGGGGAAAAGCCATCAACCGATTCTTGCCGATGGGCTGGCCACAGCTCTCGCAGACGCCGTAGGTGCCGTCCTCGATCCGCTCGAGGGCGTGCTCGGTCTGGGTCAGCATGTCGCGGGCGTTGTTGGCCAGGGTCATCTCGTGGTCACGCTCGAACGTGGTCGAGCCGACGTCGGCCTGGTCGTTGCCGGCCCCGTCGCCCGCGTCGCGCATCAGGTCGTCGAGCTCGCGCTCGGCGAGGGACAGCTCCTGCCGCAGCCGCTCGGCATCGGCGGTGAGCTCGGTGCGGACCTCGTTGAGCTCCTTGGCCGTCCACGGCTTCTCGTCGGCCTTGACCGCGAGCTTCTTCGGCGTCGTCCGCTTGGCCGGGGCGGCCTTCTTGGCGGCCGTCGCCTTGACGGGCGAGGCCTTCTTGAGCGGCGCGGTCTTCTTGGCCGGAGCCTTCTTCGTCGCCGTCTTCTTGGCCGGGGCAGCCTTCTTGGCCGCGGTCTTCTTCGCCGGCGCCTTCTTCGCGGGAGCGGCCTTCTTGGCCCCGGTCTTCTTCGCCGGCGCCTTCTTCGCGGGAGCCGCCTTCTTCGCCGGCGCCTTCTTCGCCGCCGTCTTCTTGGCCGGCGCAGCCTTCTTGGCCGCGGTCTTCTTGGCCGGCGCAGCCTTCTTGGCCGCGGTCCTTCTTGGCGGGAGCAGCCTTCTTCGCGACCGACTTCTTCGCGACCGACTTCTTGGCGGGAGCCGCCTTCTTCGCCGGGGCCTTCTTGGCGACCGTCTTCTTGGCCGGTGCCGCCTTCTTCGCCGGGGCCTTCTTGGCGACCGCCTTCTTGGCCGGCGCAGCCTTCTTCGCCGTGGTCTTCTTGGCCGGCGCCGCCTTCTTCGCCGGGGCCTTCTTCGCCGCCACCTTCTTGGTGACGGAGGTGGAGACGCGCTTGGCGGCCGCAGCAGTCCTGCCGGCAAGCCTGGAGGCAGTCTTTCGTGCCATAGCCCCGGGAATCCCTCTCGCTGAGCGAGGTCGTCACTGACGGATGCACGTCGAACAACCTGGCGATTGTGTGCAGCCTGTGCCGCACGGTGCCGCGAGGATAGACCGCGCCCCCTCCCCAGACAACTGTCCACGCCCGGTGTCCACCCGCCCGACCTGCGGTTATCCGGTTGGGTGCGCTCCGCGCGCTCTGGCACACTTGACCCGCGACGCACGGCGTGGACGGGACGAGTAGCTCCGGACGCAGCCGGCAGCGACCCGGGGACGGTGAGAGCCCGGGGGAACTGGCCGGAGCGAACATCACCCCCGAGCCGCCGGAAGAGCGCCCGAGACCTCGGGCAGGTAGACCCGGCAGCGGCGCAGCACGAGAGGACACCCCGTCCGCGGGGCGTCAAGGAGGGTGGTACCGCGGGGCCCGCACAACCGGGCGGCCTCGTCCCTCCGTCGACGACACGTCAGCGACGTCCGACGGAGGACCGAAGTGAGCTACCGCCCCGTCCCGCCCCAGGTCGACCTGCCTGCCCTCGAGCGGGAGGTCCTGGCCTTCTGGGACGAGCACCAGACGTTCACCAAGACCCTCGAGGCGAGCGCCGGCGGTGAGCCGTGGACGTTCTACGAAGGTCCGCCGACGGCCAACGGGCTGCCCGGCACCCACCACGTCGAGGCCCGCGTCTTCAAGGACGTCTTCCCCCGCTTCCGCACCATGCAGGGTCGCCACGTCGAGCGGAAGGCCGGCTGGGACTGCCACGGCCTGCCCGTGGAGCTGGCCGTGGAGAAGGAGCTCGGCTTCTCGGGCAAGCAGGACATCGAGGCGTACGGCGTCGCGGAGTTCAACGCGAGGTGCCGGGAGTCGGTGCTCCGCAACGTCGACATGTTCAAGGCCATGACCGAGCGCATGGGCTACTGGGTCGACATGGACCACCCCTACGAGACGATGGCGCCGGAGTACGTCGAGTCCGTGTGGTGGGCGCTCAAGCAGATCCACACCAAGGGCCTCCTCGTCGAGGACTACCGCGTCGCGCCGTACTGCCCGCGCTGCGGCACCGGCCTCTCCGACCACGAGCTGGCGCAGGGCTACGAGACCGTCACGGACCCCAGCGTCTACGTGCGCTTCCCGCTCACCAGCGGGGAGTGGGCCGGCAAGGCCGCGCTCCTCGTCTGGACGACCACCCCGTGGACGTTGGTCTCCAACACCGCCGTCGCCGCGAAGCCCGCCACCACCTACGCCGTCGCGACCGACGGCAACGAGACGCTCGTGCTCGCGGAGGCGCTGGTCGACCAGGTGCTCGGCGAGGGCTGGGACGTCGTGGCGACCCTCCCGGCCGAGGACATGGAGCGCTGGGAGTACGCCCGCCCGTTCGAGCTCGTCGAGTTCCCGCCGGCGGCGGACGGGGGGCGCTCCCACTTCGTGGTGGTCGACGACTACGTCACCACCGAGGACGGCACCGGGCTCGTCCACCAGTCGCCGGCGTACGGCGAGGACGACATGCGCGTGACCCGTGGCTACGGCCTGCCGGTCGTCAACCCGGTGAGGACGGACGGCCACTTCGAGGAGTCGGTCGGGCTCGTCGGCGGCGAGTTCTTCAAGCACGCCGACGCGGCCCTCGTGAAGGACCTCGACGACCGTGGCCTCCTGTTCCGTCACCTCGCGTTCGAGCACACCTACCCGCACTGCTGGCGCTGCCACACGGCACTGCTCTACTACGCGCTGCCTTCCTGGTACGTCCGCACCACCGCCGCCAAGGACGCCCTGCTGCGCGAGAACGAGGCGACCAGCTGGTACCCCGAGACGATCAAGCACGGCCGCTACGGCGACTGGCTGGACAACAACATCGACTGGGCGCTGTCGCGGCGCCGCTACTGGGGCACCCCGCTGCCCGTCTGGCGGTGCGAGGACGACCACCAGGTGTGCGTCGGGTCGCTCGCCGAGCTCAGCGAGCTGACCGGCACCGACCAGTCGGGCCTCGACCCGCACCGCCCGTTCGTCGACGAGGTCACCTTCGACTGCCCGACCTGCGGCAAGACCGCGTCGCGGGTGCTCGACGTCATCGACGCGTGGTTCGACAGCGGCTCGATGCCGTTCGCGCAGTGGGGCTACCCCTACGTCGAGGGCTCGACCGAGCGCTTCGAGAAGGCCTTCCCCGCGGACTTCATCTGCGAGGCCATCGACCAGACGCGCGGCTGGTTCTACACGCTCATGGCCGTGTCCACGCTGGTCTTCGACCAGAACTCGTACCGCAACGTCGTCTGCCTCGGGCACATCCTGGCCGAGGACGGCCGGAAGATGTCCAAGCACCTCGGCAACATCCTGGAGCCGATCTCCCTCATGGACCAGCACGGTGCCGACGCGGTGCGCTGGTTCATGGCCGCCTCCGGGTCACCGTGGGCATCGCGCCGCGTGGGGCACACCGCCCTGCAGGAGATCGTGCGCAAGGTGCTGCTGACCTACTGGAACACCGTGTCGTTCCAGGTGCTCTACGGCCGCACCGCGGGCTGGTCGCCCGGCGACCCCGCGCCCGCCGTCGCGGACCGTCCGGTGCTCGACCGCTGGGCTCTGTCCGAGGCGCACCGGGTGGCCCGCCAGGTCACCTCGGCCCTGGACGACTTCGACACCCAGCGCACCGGGGCGCTGCTCTCGGCGTACGTCGACGACCTGTCGAACTGGTACGTCCGCCGCTCGCGGCGCCGGTTCTGGGACGGCGACCCCGCCGCGCTCGCGACGCTGCACGAGTGCCTCTACGTCGTCACGTTGCTGATGGCCCCGATGGTGCCGTTCGTGACCGAGCGGGTCTGGCAGGACATGTTCGCCTCGACCTCCGACGAGCTGCCCGGGTCGGTGCACCTCGCCGCGTGGCCGAGCGTCGACGGCTCCCTGGAGGACGCCTCGTTGTCCGAGGGTGTCGCCCTGGCCCGACGGCTCGTCGAGCTCGGCCGGGCGGCCCGTGCGGAGGCCAAGGTCCGGACGCGTCAGCCGCTGCGCCGTGCGCTCGTGCCGTCCTCGTCCTTCGCGCGCCTGACCGAGGAGCTGCGGGCGGAGGTGGCCGACGAGCTCAACGTGCAGGCCGTCGAGTCGCTCGCGTCCGCCGGCGACCTCGTGGACCACGAGGCCAAGGGCAACTTCCGGGCGCTCGGCAAGCGGTTCGCCCAGCAGACCCCGAAGGTCGCCGCCGCCATCGCGGCCGCGGACGCCGAGGCTCTTGCGGCCGCGCTGACCTCGGACGGCAAGGCCGAGGTCGAGGTCGAGGGTGAGCCGGTCGAGGTCCTCGCCGACGAGGTGATCGTGTCCGAGCGTCCTCGCGAGGGCTGGTCGGTCGTCAACGAGCAGGGCGAGACCGTGGCCCTCGACCTCGAGCTCACCCCCGAGCTGGTGCGGGCCGGCCTGGTGCGCGAGGTCGTGCGCCTGGTGCAGGACGCGCGGAAGACCAGCGGCTTCGAGGTCTCCGACCGGATCAGCCTGGTGTGGGCGGCCGACGGCGAGCTCGCCGAGGCCCTGCGCGAGGGCCGCGAGGCGCTGGCTGCCGAGGTGCTCGCGACCGTGGTCGACGAGGGCACGCCGACGGGCGACGTACGACGCGACGACGAGCTCGGCCTGAGCTTCGCGGTGACCCGGGTCTGACCCGGGTCACCCGCCGCTCGTGGCTCAGCCCTGGTGGTGGTCGTTGCTGCTGTCGTCGTCGGCGAGCAGCGCCTGGAGCCGGGAGACCTCCGGCTCGTCCTGACCGCCGGAGTCGACGGAGTCGGCGGAGTCCGCGGAGTCCTCGGCGTGTCCGTCGCCTCCGGGTCGCGGAGCCCGAGCGGCTCGGAGAGCGAGCCACCCTCGCCGTGACCGTCGAGGGCCTCGAGCTGCTGCTCGAAGTAGCTCTTGAGCTGGGTGCGGTACTCGCGCTCGAAGGTGCGCAGGTTCGAGATCTCGGTGTCGAGGTCCGCCTTCTCACGCTCGATGTCACCGAAGAGCGTCGCGCGACGGTCCTGGGTCTCGCCGTCGAGGGCCTCGGCGCGCTGCCGGGCCTCGGACTCCATCGACTCGGCCTGGGTGCGAGCGTCGGTCACGATCTGCTCGGCCTCCTCGCGGGCACCGAGGACCAGCTCGTCGGCGTTGCGGCCGGCGAGCTCGAGCAGGCGGGTCGCCGCGGAGGACGCCTCCGCGGTGGTCGTGACCTGCAAGGTCTCGTAGCTCGCGACCGGTGTCGGCGCGGGCGCCTCCACGACGGGCTCGGGGGTCTCCTCGGGCTCCGGCATCCAGCCCTTGACCGGGGTGGCCGGCTCGGGAGCCGGCTCCGCCTCGGCGGCGGGCTCCTCGGTGGCCGTCTCCGGCTCGGCCGGCACCTCGGGCTCGGTCTCGGCGGCCGGCGCGGGCGTCGGGGTGACGGCGGCGGCGATCGGCTCACCGCCCTGGGCGACCTGGAGCTTGCTGCGCAGCTCGTCGTTCTCGCGCGTCATCGTCACCAGGGCGGACTCGACCTCGTCGAGGAACTGATCGACCTCGGTCATGTCGTAACCCTCGCGGAGCCGCACGGTCGTGAAGCGCTTGTTGCTCACGTCCTCGGGCGTCAGCGGCATGGAATCAACCTCTTGTTCGTCGGGGACTGCGGGGCGTGGGGGGAGAGCACGGCTCCCCCTGGACGGCTCCACGCCACGGTACCGCCCGGTGACGGTCACCGCCCCGGGTCCCCCACACGCGCCGACAGCGGCGCGGCAAGGCTCAGCGGAAGAAGACCACCGAGTTCAGCTCGAGCAGCAGGTAGCAGAGGACGAGCACGATGATGAAGCTGGTGTCGAGCATGATCGCGCCCAGCCTCAGCGGGGGCACGAAGCGGCGGATGAAGAGGATCGGCGGGTCCGTGACGCTGTAGATGACCTCGAGGATCACCAGCACGACACCCTTGGGCGTCCAGCTCCGCGCGAACACCTGCACCCAGTCGACCACGAACCGCGCGAACAGCAGCAACAGAAAAAGGCGCAGCACGGTCTCGATGACGAGGCCGACGATCTCCACGGGGGAACCCTAGAGCAACGGTGGTGAGGGGATGCGCAGGCGCAGCCGCTCAGGGCCGCCGATCAGCTCTGGTTGAAGAACCCGCCCTCGGCGATGCGCTGCTTGTCCTCCGCCGCGACGGCCACGTTGGGCGGCGAGAGGAGGAACACCTTGTTGGTGACCCGCTCGATCGAGCCGTGCACCGCGAAGACCAGGCCGGCCGAGAAGTCGACGAGACGCTTCGCGTCGGAGTCGCTCATCTCGGAGAGGTTCATGATCACCGGGATGCCCTCGCGGAAGTTCTCGCCGATCACGCGAGCCTCGTTGTAGGTGCTCGGGTGCAGCGTCGTGATCCGCGACAGCTCGGCCATGCGCGGGCCGCTCGGGACCGGCGTCGCCACGCTGGGTCGACGACGCTCGCTCAGGCTGGCGACGTTCGTCTGACGCGCGACCGGGCCGGTGGTGGCCACCTGGTCGTCCTGCAGGTCGTAGTCGTCGTCGTAGCGGTCGGAGTCCTCGAGGAGACCGAGGTACACGCCCATCTTGCGCATCGCGCCGCTCATGGTCCAAGCCTTCCGCCAGGTCGTCCGAACTGTCCTCGTCACGCTACGCGAGCACTGGCCTGTTTCCGAGGACCGCCGTGCCGACGCGCACGTGTGTCGCGCCCGCCTCCACCCCCTCCTCCAGGTCGCCGCTCATGCCCGCGGAGAGCCAGGTCGCGGTGGGCGCGACGGCCCGCACGTGCTCGGCCACGGAGGCGAGGCGCGCGAAGGCCTCCCCGGGGTCGCCCCCGAGCGGAGCGACGCCCATCACGCCCCGCAGGTCGAGCCCTTCTGCGGCGACCACCCGGGCCGCCAGGTCGGCCGCCTCGTCGGGCGCGACGCCGCTGCGACCGCTGCTGGGACCGCCCCCCTCGCCTGGCGCGTCGAGGCTCACCTGGAGCAGCACGTCGAGGGTGCGGTCGCGTTGGTGCGCGGCCGAGGTGAGGCCGCGCAGCAGCTTCGCGCGGTCGACGGACTGGACGACGTCGGCCCAGGCGCCGACCGCCGCAGCCTTGTTGCTCTGCAGGCCGCCGACGAAGTGCCAGGTGAGGTCGAGGTCCGCGCACTCCTGGCGCTTGGCCTCCGCCTCCTGGTGGCGGTTCTCGGCCACGTGCACGACGCCGAGGTCGGCGAGCAGGCGGACGTCCGAGGCGGGGAAGTACTTCGTCACCACGACGAGCGTCACGTCGTCGGCAGGTCTCCCGACGCGCGCACAGGCGTCGGCGATGCGGGAGCGCACCGACTCCAGCCCGGCGGCGACCTCGTCGCGGCGGTGGTCGTCGCTCACGCGTCCGGCTCCGGCCTGATCCACACCATCCCGGCCAGTCGCCCGGCGCCCGCGCCGTCGCGCCGGTAGGAGTACAGGCGCTCGTCCTCGATCGTGCAGCGCGAGGCGTCCACGACCGTCACCCCCCTCTCCTCGAGCTGGGCACGGACCCCCGCGCCGACGTCGACGGCGGGGGTGCCCCAGGACGTCTCCGCCCACGCGGCGGGGACGACGGCGCTGACGTCGCGACGCATGTCGTCGGGCACCTCGTAGCAGCGACCGCAGACGTGCGGCCCGATCCAGGCGGTCACCTCGCGGGCGCCGAGCCGGCGCAGCTCCTCGACGCCGGCCACCGCGGTGCCGGCCACCATGCCGGGGCGGCCCACGTGCATCGCGCCGGCCACGGGCACGGCGGGGTCGGCGATCACCACGGGAACGCAGTCGGCGGCGAGCACCATGAGCGTCACGCCGGGTCGCACCGTGACGAGGCCGTCGGCCTCGGGCAGGCCGTCGACACCCGGCCGCGCCGGGCCCACCTCGATGCTCTCGTCCACGACGACGATCGTGGTGCCGTGCACCTGGCGCAGCCGCGCCACGGGTGCCCCGGCGTCGCCGGTGAACTCGGCCATGGCGCGCCGCAGGTTCTCGGTGACCGCCGCCGGGTCGTCGTCGGTGACGGCCGCCAGGTTGAGCGAGTCGTACGGCGCTGCACTGACACCGCCGTCGCGGTCGGTGAAGGCGACGTCGACGGAGCCCCTGGTGTCACGGAAGGTGAACACGCAGGGGCTCCGTCGTCGTTGTCACGCGGGTGGGTCGGGGCACCGACCCAGTGTGCCGAACGCCTACTTCAGGAAGTCGGGCACGTCCAGGTCGTCGTCCGCGGCCTGGGTGGGCTTGGCGGCCGGACGGTTGTTCTCGGCCGGGCGGCCGATCCCCCCGGCGTTGCCGATGCCGTAGCCCCCGGCGTTGCCCACCGAGGACCCTGCCGTCGCCGGCTGGGCCGGGCGTGCGGCCGGGGACTCGGGCTGGCCACCGCGCAGGGAGGAGGCCGCAGCGCGGGTCTCCGCCTGGGTCTGGGCCGGCTCGCGCCGCGCCTGGTGGACCTCCTGGCGACGCTTCGGCATGCCGCCGTCGAAGCCCGCGGCGATGACGGTCACCCGGACCTCGTCGCCGAGCGCGTCGTCGATGACCGCGCCGAAGATGATGTTCGCCTCGGCGTGCGCCGCCTGCGACACGAGCGCCGCCGCCTCGTTGATCTCGAAGAGACCGAGGTCGGAGCCGCCCGCGATCGAGAGGAGCACACCGTGCGCGCCCTCGATCGAGGCCTCGAGCAGCGGGCTGGAGACGGCCTGCTCCGCCGCGGACACGGCACGGTCCTCGCCCCGCGCGGAGCCGATGCCCATGAGGGCGGAGCCCGCGTTGGACATCACGGACTTGACGTCGGCGAAGTCGAGGTTGATCAGGCCCGGGGTGGTGATCAGGTCGGTGATGCCCGAGACGCCCTGGAGGAGCACCTGGTCGGCCTGCTTGAAGGCGTCGAGCACCGAGACGCTGCGGTCACTGATGGACAGCAGACGGTCGTTGGGGATGACGATGAGGGTGTCGACCTCCTCGCGGAGGCCGGCGATGCCCTCCTCGGCGGAGTTCGCGCGGCGACGGCCCTCGAAGGCGAACGGGCGGGTGACCACACCGATCGTCAGGGCGCCCAGGGCGCGCGAGATGCGGGCCACGACGGGAGCTCCGCCGGTGCCGGTGCCGCCGCCCTCACCCGCGGTCACGAAGACCATGTCGGCGCCCTTGAGCACCTCCTCGATGTCCTCCGCGTGGTCCTCCGCGGCCTTCGCGCCGACCTCGGGGTCGGCGCCGGCGCCGAGTCCCCGCGTGAGCTCGCGGCCGATGTCGAGCTTGACGTCGGCGTCGCTCATCAGCAGCGCCTGCGCGTCGGTGTTGATCGCGATGAACTCGACCCCCTTGAGGCCGACCTCGATCATCCGGTTCACGGCGTTGACTCCACCGCCACCGATCCCGACGACCTTGATGACGGCCAGGTAGTTCTGCGGTGCTGCCACGGCAGGGTCCCTCTCACTTGGGGTGCCGGTCGCGGGGACCGGCGGGGCGTTGTTGTCTGGGGAAGAGGCCCTCGGCGTGTCCATCAACCCTAACCCTGAAGTAGAGGGTTATAGTTATGTCAACCTCGTGCCTGCAAGAGAAGTTAGGCCAGCGAGGCCGATGCATGGCGCCGACACGCCGCCAGCTCGCCGAGTCGGGAGAAAAGCAACGCGCGTCGACGGCGCGCCGGGAGAGACACGCGGAGTCGGCGTTGCTTTTCTCCCGCCTCGGCGTCAGGGCTTGATGGTCGGACGGCCCGGGGCGGTCACGTCGTACACGCTGCCCTGCTGCTTCTGCATCAGCACCACGAGCACCTCGCCCTTGTGGCCGGACTCGTCGGAGCTCCCCCAGTTGACGGTCACGCCGCCCTTGAGGTGGAGCTGGATGTCGTCGATCGAGCCGACCTGCACGTAGTCGAGCCGCTGGGCGACGACCGACGGCAGGGAGTCCACGACCTGGGCGGCCTCGGCCAGCGCCTCGGAGGTCGTCGAGGCCTGGACCACGATGCGCGGCAGCTCGACGGGGCGCTGGGGGTACTGGCGGAAGAGCACGCCCTCCTGGTCGAGCCCGCGCCACGAGCCCTCCCAGTCGACGACCGCGACGGCGGTGCGCTCGGTCACCTCGACGCGGATCGTGTCAGGCCACGAACGCGAGACCTCAGCCGAGGCGACCGGGGCCAGCTCCTCGACGCGAGCCTGGACCGCGGCGAGGTCGGACGTCGCGAGCGGCACGTCCTGCGGGACCGCGGCGACCTTCTCGACCTCGGCGGCGGACAGCACCTCGGTGCCGCGCACCTCGACCTGGTGCACGGCGAGCACCGAGCTGAAGAAGACCAGCCACACGCCACCGAGCACGAGCCCGAGGACGGCGACCACGACGAGCAGCCGGCGCAGGACCACCCAGCGTCGGGCCCGCTGGCGCCGCAGGAACCGCTTGCGCGTGCGCGCGGCGTCCTCGACGGGCCGCTCGCCGGTCTCCCCCGACGAGCGCGACAGCCGCCTCGGTGGCGTCAACAGCTTGGGCATGGCGTCATCCCTCCTGCTCGCGCTCCTCGAGGAGCACCAGGACCTCGGGCCCGACCAGCGTCACGTCGCCCGCACCCAGGGTGAGGACGAGGTCGCCGGGCCGGGCGATCTGGACGAGTGCCGCCGGCGTGGCCGACCACGACGGCACGAAGCGGACGTGCTCCGGCGGGAGCGGCACGTGGGACGCCACCAGCCCGCCGTTGATGCCCGGCTCGGGATCCTCGCGCGCGACGTAGACGTCCATGACGATGACGTCGTCCGCGGCGCCGAGCGCCTCCCCCATCGCCGGGCCGAAGATGCGGGTCCGGGAGACCAGGTGCGGCTGGAACGCGACGACGAGGCGGCCCTCCCCCGCGACCGAGCGGGCAGCCTGGAGGTCGCCCGCGATCTCGTTCGGGTGGTGGGCGTAGCTGTCGTAGACGCGGACCCCGGCGGCCTCGCCCTTGAACTCCATGCGCCGCCGCGTGCCGGTGAACGACTCGAGGCCCCGGCGCAGCGCGTCGAACCCGAAGCCGAGCCGCAGGCCGGCGCCGAGCGCGGCCAGCGCGTCCAGGACGTAGTGGCGCCCGGGGATCTGCAGCCGGATCCGGCCGAGGCGCCGCCCGCCCATCACGACCTCGAAGTCCGACGCGATGCCCTCGAAGCGGAGACCGACGGCGCGCAGGTCCGCGGCGTCGGACTCGCCGACGGCGACGACGTCGATCCCGCTGCTCCGCGCCTCCGCGGCCAACGCGGCGGCACCCGGGTCGTCGACGACGGCGACGAGGAAGCCGCCCGGGCGGATCCTGGTCAGGAACGTGGAGAACGCGGCGCGGTAGGCCTCCTCGGTGCCGTAGTTGTCGAGGTGGTCCGCCTCGACGTTCGTCACCACGGCGCCCTCGGGTGAGTAGACGAGGAAGGCGCCGTCGCTCTCGTCGGCCTCGGCGACGAAGATCTCGCCGCTGCCGTCGTGGGCGTTGGAGCCCGACTCGTTGAGCTCGCCGCCGATGGCGAACGACGGGTCGGCAGCGCACGCCTGGAGCGCGACCGTGAGCAGCGAGGTGGTCGTGGTCTTGCCGTGCGTGCCGGCCACCGCGACGACCCGGCGGTCCTGCATCACCGACTCCAGGGCGGCCGAGCGCGGCAGCAGCCGGAGCCCGAGCCGCTGGGCCTCGACGACCTCCGGGTTGTCGGAGCGTACGGCGGTCGACACGACCACGGTGTCCGCGCCGGCGACCTGCTCCGCGTCGTGCCCGACGTGCACGACGGCGCCGAGGGCGCGCAACGCCTCGACCGCGCGCGACGGGCGGGCGTCGCTGCCGCTGACGGTGATGCCCCGCGCCAGCATGATGCGCGCGATGCCGGAGAGCCCGGCGCCGCCGATGCCGATGAAGTGGACGCGGCCCAGCTGGTCGGCCGGCAGCAGCTCGGTGGGGACGTCGACCCTCACGAGCGACCTCCGGCGGTCGCCGTCTCGAGGACGATGCGGGCCAGCTGCTCGTCGGCGTCGCGCGGGATCAGGCCGCTCGCGGCCCGCGACATCGCGTCGAGACGGGCGCGGTCGGAGGCGAGCTCGGGCACGGTGGCCGAGACCCACTCGACCGTGAGGGCGGCGTCGTCGACGAGCAGCCCGCCTCCGGCATCGACGACCGGCCGGGCGTTGAGCGCCTGCTCCCCGTTGCCGATCGGGAGCGGCACGAACACCGCGGGCAGGCCGACGGCGGCGACCTCGGTGACCGTGTTGGAGCCGGCGCGGCAGACGACGAGGTCGGCGGCGGCGTAGGCGAGGTCCATCCGGTCGACGTAGGGCACCACGACGTACGGCGGGGCGTCCCCACCGTCCGCGTCCTCCCCCGGGTCGACCTCCCCCTTCGGGCCGGCGACGTGGAGCACCTGCACCCCGGCAGCACGGAAGGCAGCACGTGACCCGCCGACGGCCTGGTTGAGGCGGCGGGCGCCCTGCGACCCGCCGGTGACCAGCACCGTCGGCAGGTCGGGCCGGAGCCCGAACTCGCGGCGACCCTCGTCGCGCAGCGCCGCCCGGTCGAGCGTGGAGATCATCCGGCGGATCGGGAGGCCGATGTAGCGGCCGCCCCGGATGTCGGTGTCGGGGAAGCTCGTCGCCACCGCGGCCGCGAACCGGGCACCCAGCTTGTTGGCGATGCCCGGCAGAGCGTTGCCCTCGTGCACCACGATGGGCGTCCTCCGCTTCCGTGCCGCGAGGTAGGCGGGCACCGAGACGTAGCCGCCGAAGCCCACGACGACGTCGGGGTCGACGCGGTCGAGCACCTCACGCGCCGCCTTCACGGCTCCGCGCAGCCGCCCGGGAAGACGGGCCAGGTCGACGCCGGGGCGTCGCGGCAGCGGGACCGGGGGGATCAGCTCGAGGGGGTATCCAGCCTCGGGCACGACGCGCACCTCGAGGCCTCGCGGGGTGCCGAGCGCGGTCACCTCGACGCTCGGGTCGATCCGGCGCAAGGCGTCGGCGGTCGCGAGCAGGGGTGACGTGTGCCCGGCCGTACCTCCCCCGGCCATCAGCACCTTCATGCAGCCTGCGCCTCTCAGGACCGGCCGCGCCGCGAGAGGCCACCGGCGGTGACCCCGGCCGGCGTGCGGTCGCGACGACGGGCCCGCAGCGCCGCCTGGGCGCCGGGCTCGTGACGGGCGAAGGACACGAGCAGCCCGAGCGCCACCAGGGACGGCACCAGCCCGGAGCCGCCGTACGACACCAGCGGGAGCGGGATGCCGATGACGGGCAGCAGCGCGAGCACCATGCCGACGTTGATCATCATCTGCGCGACCAGCCACACCGTGATGCCGGCGGCCATGTAGCGCGCGAACGGGTCGGCGGTGCGTCGCGCGACCCGGAAGCCGGCGTAGGCGATGACCAGGAAGAGCGCGAGCACCAGGAGGGTGCCGACGAGGCCGAGCTCCTCGCCCAGCACGGCGAAGATGAAGTCCGTGTGCGCGGCGGGCAGGTCGCCCCACTTCTGCTGGCTGGCGCCGATGCCCTTGCCGAAGAGGCCGCCCGACGACAGCGCGAAGATGCCGTGCGCCGCCTGCCAGCCCGCGCCCTGGAAGACCGACTCCGACGCGAACGGGTCGGCGAAGCTGGTGAGCCGCTCCATGCGTTCGGCCGACGAGCTGGCCAGGCCGAGGGCGGCGACGCCGGCGACGAGGAAGGACCCGACGAACATCTTGGTCGGAGCGCCCACCACCCAGAGCAGGCCGAGCACGATCGCCATCAGGACCAGCGCGGTGCCGAGGTCGTGGCCGAGGACCACGAGCCCGATCACGAGGGCCATCACCGGGACGACCGGGACGAGGGTGTGCCGCCAGTCACCGAGGAGCCGCTCCTTGGTGGCGTAGATGTGCGAGCACCACAGGATCACCGACAGCTTCGCGACCTCGGCGGGCTGGATCTGCACCGGGCCGAGGGCGAGCCAGTTCTTGTTGCCGTTCACCTCGACGCCCATCGACGTCTGGGTGAGGTAGAGCAGCACCACGGAGACGAGCAGGGCGGGCCAGGAGAACATCCGCAGCACCCGGTGGGGCAGCCGCACGGCGACCCACACGAACGGGATCGCGAGGAACACCCAGGTCAGCTGCTTGAGGAAGGTGGCGTAGCTGTTGCCGTCGTTGACCTCGTAGGACCAGACGCTCGACGCGCTGAGCACCATGACCAGGCCGAGCGTCAGCAGCAGCCCGGAGGCGCCGACGAGCAGGTAGTACGACGTGAGCGGCCGGTCGAAGCTGCGACGGACCGAGGCGATCCACGCTGCGGCGGTGGCCGTGAGGCCAGCCCGTCGTCCGCCGGCCGGGCCGGAGAGGCCTGCCTCGGGCTTCGACGCCGTGGTGGTCACATCGACCTTCCCCGCCGGCGGTCAGCCACCCGCCTCCCGGTGCAACCGGTGCACCGCCTCGGCGAAGGCATCCCCGCGAGCGCCGTAGTTCGCGAACATGTCCATCGATGCGCACCCCGGGGCCAGGAGCACCGTGTCGCCCGGGTGGGCGAGGTCGGCAGCGGCCCGGACCACGCGGTCCATGGGTGAAGTCTCCCCGTCGGGCACCTCGATCACGGGGACATCGGGCGCGTGTCGGCGGAGGGCCTCGGCGATGACGGCGCGGTCCCGGCCGAGCAGGACGGCGCCTCGGAGACGGCCGCCGACCGCCTCCACGAGGCCGTCGAAGGACGCCCCCTTCGCCAGCCCGCCGGCCACCCAGACGACAGGGTCGTAGGCCTGCAGCGACGACGTCGCGGCATGCGGGTTCGTGGCCTTGGAGTCGTCGACGTAGCGCACGTCGGCGACCGTCGCGACGTCGGCGATGCGGTGCCCGTCGGGCTTGAAGGAGCGGAGGCCGTCGCGCACCGCGACAGGGGGTACGCCGTGCGCGCGGGCCAGCGCGGCCGCCGCGAGGGCGTTGGCCACGAAGTGGGGCGCCGGGGACGCGAGGTCGTCGATGGTGCCGAGCTCGGCGGCACTGCTCTGCCGCTGCTCCACGAAGGCGCGGTCGGCGAGCACGTCGTCGACGACGCCGAGCATCCCGACGCCGGGGACACCGAGCGTGAAGCCGATCGCGCGGGCGCCGTCGACGACGTCGGCCTCGCGCACGAGGTCCTCGGTGACCTGGTCGGCGACGTTGTAGACGCACGCGCGCTCGACGCCTTCGTAGATGCGCCCCTTGTCGGCGGCGTAGTCGTCCATCGAGGAGTACCAGTCGAGGTGGTCCTCGGCGACGTTGAGCACGACGGAGGACTCGCACGCGACCGACCGTGTGTAGTGCAGCTGGAAGCTGGACAGCTCGACGGCGAGCACGTCGCGCTCGGCCGGGTCCATGACCGCCTCGACGAGCGGGAGACCGACGTTGCCGCAGGCCACGGACCGGAGCCCGCCCGCGCGCAGGATCGCGTCGAGCATCTGCACGGTCGTGGTCTTGCCGTTCGTCCCGGTGACGCCCAGCCACGGGACCGGCCGGTCGGGGTCGCGCAGCCGCCAGGCGAGCTCGACCTCACCCCAGACCGGGATCGCGCGAGCGCTCGCCTGGGCGAGGAGGGGTGCGTCGGGTCGCCAGCCGGGCGAGGTCACGACGAGGTCGACGTCGTCGGGCAGCGTGGCGGTCGCCCCCTCGCCGAGCCGCACCGTGGCGCCGAGGATCTGCAGCAGCGTCGCCTTCTCGCCACGGTCTCCGGCGGCCGACTCGTCGAGGGCCGTGACCTGCGCGCCGAGGTGGGTGAGGTTGTCGGCGGCTGCGAAGCCGGAGACGCCGAAGCCCGCGACGACGACGCGCACCCCGTCCCAGGAGTCGTGCCTGCCCAGCGAGGAAGGGTCGATCATGCGCCGGCGACCCACTCGGCGTAGAAGATGCCGAGCCCACCCGCGACGCAGAGCCCGGTGATGATCCAGAACCTGATCACCACGGTGATCTCGTCCCATCCCTTCAGCTCGAAGTGGTGGTGCAGCGGAGCCATCCGGAACATCCGCTTGCCGCCGGTGGCCTTGAAGTAGCCGACCTGGAGCATCACCGACAGGGTCTGGGCGACGAACAGGCCGCCCAGCACCACGAGGAGCAGCTCGGTGCGGGTCAGGATCGCGAGCCCGGCGAGGGCACCGCCCAGCGCGAGCGAGCCGGTGTCGCCCATGAAGATCTTGGCCGGCGAGGCGTTCCACCACAGGAAGCCGAAGCAGGCTCCGGTCAGGGCGGCGGACACGATCGCGAGGTCGAGCGGGTCGCGCACCTCGTAGCAGGTGTTGCCGGGCGTGAGCTCGCAGGACTGGTTGTTCTGCCAGATGTTCACGATCGTGTAGGCGCCGAACACCATCGTGCAGGCGCCGGTCGCGAGGCCGTCGAGGCCGTCGGTGAGGTTCACGGCGTTGGAGGTCGCGGCGATCATGAGCAGGATCAGGAGCACCACAATCACGGTCGGCAGCGCGAAGTCCTGGTAGTCGCGGGTGAACGAGATGAAGTGCGACGCGGGCGTCTGGCCGCGCTCGTCGGGGAACTGCAGCGCCATCAGCCCGAAGACGATCGCGACCAGCACCTGGCCGGTCATCTTCGCGCGGCTGCGCAGGCCCAGGCTGCGTTGCTTCGCGATCTTGATGTAGTCGTCGAGGAAGCCGACCAGCCCGAGGCCCAGGAACAGGAACATGAGCAGCAGCCCCGATGCCGTCGGGGTGCGCGAGGTCAGCAGGTTCCCGAGGATGTACGCCGCGACGGTGCTCAGGATGATGACGGCACCGCCCATTGTCGGCGTGCCGCGCTTCGTGTGGTGGGTCGTCGGGCCGTCGTCGCGGATCAGCTGGCCGTAGCCACGCGTCGTGAGGAACCGGATCGCGCCCACCGTGCCCACGAGCGTGAACAGCAGGGACAGCCCACCGGACAGCAGGATCGCTCTCACGAGGTCGACACCCGCCCGTCGAGGAGCGCGGCGGCGACGTCGAAGAGACGCGCTCCGTTGGAGGCCTTGACCAGCACCACGTCGTCGGGGCGCAGCTCGGAGTCGAGCCAGTGCACGGCCGCGTCGTTGTCCGCCACCATCACCGCCTCCTCCTCCGTCGCGCCTGCCTCGACCGCGCCGGTGTGCACGCCGCGCGCGGCCTCCCCCACGGCGACGACGCGGTGCACCCCGAGGCGCACGGCCAGTCTGCCGAGGGTCTCGTGCTCCTGGGTCGCCGACTCGCCCAGCTCGCGCATCTCGCCCAGCACGGCCACGGTGCGTCGGGACGTCCCCCCGATCGCCACCAGCGCCTCGAGCGCGGCCTGCATGGAGCCCGGGTTGGCGTTGTAGGCGTCGTTGACGACGGTGACGCCGTCGTCGCGACGGCGCACCTCCATCCGCCAGCGCGACAGGGTCTCGACGCGCGCCAGGCTCGCGGCCGCCTCGGCCAGCCCGATCCCGACCGCGGAGGCCGCGGCCGTCGCGGCGGCGGCGTTCATGGCGTGGTGCGCCCCGACGAGCCTCAGCGAGACCTCCTCGGTCGCGCCTGCCTGGCTCAGCGTGAAGCGGGGACGACCGTCGTGGTCCAGCGTGACCTGGCCGAGCCGCAGGTCCGCCGGCTCGGCGGTGCCGAAGGTCAGCACCGTCGCCGTCGTGCGCGCGGCCATGGCGGCCACCCTCGGGTCGTCCGCGTTGAGGACCGCGGTGCCCTCCGGCGCCAGGGCCTCGACGAGCTCGCCCTTGGCGGTCGCGATGTCGTCCTGGGTGCCGAACTCGCCGAGGTGGGCCTTGCCGACGTTGAGGACCAGCGAGACGTCGGGCCGGGCGATGGCACACAGCGTGCGCAGGTGGCCGATGCCGCGGGCACCCATCTCCAGCAGGAGGAAGCGCGTGCCCGGGTCGGACCGCAGCACCGTGATCGGGAGGCCCAGCTCGTTGTTGAAGGAGCCACGCGTGGCCACGGTGGGTGCCGCGTCGGCCAGGACCGCGGCGAGCATGTCCTTGGTCGAGGTCTTGCCCTGCGACCCGGTCACGGCGAGGACCTGCAGGTCGGGGAGCTGCCCGAGCACGTGGGTGGCGAGGTGACCGAGAGCCGTCTGCGGGTCGTCGACGACGACCGTGGGCAGTCCGGTCGGGCGGCTGCCGAGCACGGCGGCGGCGCCGTCGCGGACGGCGCCCTCGGCGTACTCGTGGCCGTCGACCTTCTCGCCGACGAAGGCGGCGAACAGTCCTCCCGGCTCGGGGGTGCGGGTGTCGAAGAAGGCAGGCCCGGTGACCGTGACCTCGTCGGGGTCGTCGTGGACCGTGCCGCCGACGACGGCGGCGATCTCGGCGAGCGTCATCGGGATCACGGCGTGGCCCCCAGGTGGTCGAGGAGGGCCGCCCGCAGCTCCACCCTGTCGTCGAACGGGTGCACGGTGCCTCGGACCTCCTGGCCGGTCTCG
The DNA here is from genome assembly GCA_963759965.1 of uncultured Actinomycetota bacterium. Classification (GTDB taxonomy): domain Bacteria; phylum Actinomycetota; class Actinomycetes; order Propionibacteriales; family Nocardioidaceae; genus Marmoricola_A. The sequence goes on along the minus strand of CAVXBM010000020.1, from coordinate 586,784 downwards.
TGTCCCTTGCCGGCCACGACCACGACGTCGCCGGGGGTGGCGAGGGAGACCGCCAGCCGGATGGCCGCGGCGCGGTCGCCCTCGTCGATCACCTCGGCCCGGCCGGTTGCCTCGAGAGCTCCCGACATGACCTCGCCGCGGATGGCAGCGGGGTTCTCCGAGCGCGGGTTGTCGTCCGTCACGACCAGGACGTCGGAGAGCCGCGCCGCGATCTCGCCCATCACCGGCCGCTTTCCCTTGTCGCGGTCCCCGCCGGCACCGAGGACGACGATCAGCCGGCCGTCGGTGCGTGCGCGCAGCGTGGTGAGTGCGGCCTCGACGGCATCGGGCTTGTGTGCGTAGTCGACGACGGCCAGGAAGGGCTGGCCCACCTCGACCGGCTCGAGGCGACCGGGCACCCCCGGGACCGAGGCCAGGGAGGCGGCGAGGGTGCCGAGGTCGAAACCGGCCTCGGCGAGGATCGCCAGCGCACACAGGGCGTTGGACACGTTGAAGGCGCCCGGGAGCGTGATCGAGGTGCGGTGCTCCACGGCATCGTGGCGCACCGTGAAGGCCGAGCCAGTGCCGTGCGGCTCGACGTCGACCGCCTGCCAGTCGGCGTCGGCACCGGCGGTCGAGAAGGTGCGCACCGGCACCTCGACGGTGTCAGCGAGCCGGCGCCCGTGCGCGTCGTCGGCGTTGAGGACCGCGAGCCGGGCCCGATCGGGGGTGAAGAGCGTGGCCTTCGCCCGGAAGTAGTCCTCGACGTCGGCGTGGAAGTCGAGGTGGTCGCGACCGAGGTTGGTGAAGGCAGCGACGTCGAAGACGACGCCGTCGACGCGGCCCATCACGAGCGCATGGCTCGACACCTCCATGGCGCAGCCCTCGACGCCACGCTCGCGCATCACCGCGAAGAGCGCGTGCAGGTCGGGCGCCTCGGGCGTGGTCAGCGCGGACTTCACCTCGACGCCGTCGATGCGGGTGCCGACGGTGCCGATGACCGCGGCCTTGGTGCCGGCGGCCTGGAGCGCCGCCTCGGCGAGCCGGGTGGTGGTGGTCTTGCCCTGGGTGCCGGTGACCCCGACGAGCCTCAGGTGCTCGGCCGGGTTGCCGTAGACGCGCGCGGCGAGGGCTCCGACAACGGCCCGCGGCAGGGGTACGACGACCACGGGGACGGCGAGCCCGGCCTCACGGCAGATCTCCGCACCGGCCGGGTCGGTGAGCACGGCGCGGGCGCCTGCGGCCACCGCCTGCGCGGCGTACCGGGCACCGTGGGCGCTCGCCCCCTGAGGTGCGACGTAGAGGTCGCCGGGGACCACGGACCCGCTCGACAAGGTGACGCCGGTGACCTCGCCGGACGGCTCGCCCCCGCTCACGTGGGCGTCGGCACCGAGCCACCCGACCACCTCGCGGAGGGGCGTCCGCGGAGGGCGCTCCGGACGGGTCGGGGTCACGTGGGGAATGTACTCGTGTGCCTCTGCGGGCCCGCGAGGGTCACGGGGCGAGGCCCGACCTGGCCGGGTCGCCGTAGATGATCGGGAGGTGGGCGGGCCTGGTGTCGCTCGGCGGCACGGCGTACTTCTGCAACAGGTAGGTCATGATCTTGCGGAACGCCGGACCCGCCGTGCCACCGCCGCTGGCGCCGGGCGCCGGGTTGTGGATCACGACGTAGACGGTGAACCGCGGGTCGTCGGACGGCGCGAAGCCGGCGAACGACACGGTGTACTTGGTCGAGCTGTAGCCGCCGTTCTCGGCGACCTGGGCGGTGCCGGTCTTGCCGGAGACGCGGTAGCCGGGAACGTCGGCGACCTGGGCCGTGCCGGCGTCCGGGGTGACGACCATCTCCATCATCTTGGCCATCTTCTGGGCGGTCTCCTCCTGGACGACCCGGTGCCTGGTGGCCAGGTCGGAGCCGACCTCGCCGAACTGCGTGTCCGCCTTGCCCGCGAGCAGGCTCGGCGAGACGTACTCCCCGCCGTTGGCGATCGCGTTGATCGCGGTCGCCATCTGCACCGCGTTGACCGCGAGGCCCTGGCCGAAGGCGATGTTGTCGCGGGTGATCGGGATCCAGCTGCTCGGCGGCGCCAGCATGCCCGCCTGCTCGGCGTACCCCTGGAGGCCGGTGCGGGTGCCGAGCCCGAACTTCCGGAGGTACTTGTACCGCTTGGCGTCGGACAGCTCCTGCGCCGAGAGCAGCGTGCCGATGTTCGACGACTTCGCGAGCACGCCGGTCAGCGTCAGGTGCAGCCACCCGTGCGGGAAGAAGTCCTCGATCGTCTTGCCGGAGCTGACGTAGGACGGCGGGACCGGGACCTCGGTGCGCGGGCCCACCACCCCGGCGTCGATGAGCGACGACAGCGTGAGCACCTTCTGGACCGAGCCGGGCTCGTAGACGTCGCGCAGCGAGCGTGACCCGAGGCGGGCCTCGTCGAGGTTGGTCGTGATGTTCGGGTCGTAGGTGGGGTAGTCGGCCAGCCCGAGCAGCTCGCCGGTGGCGGTGTCCATCACCACGGCCGAGCCGGACTCGCCGCCGGCGTCCTCCACCGTCTGACGAAGGATGCGCTGGGTGTAGAACTGCACGTCGCGGTCGAGGGTGAGGGTGACGTCCTTGCCGTCGACCGGCTCCGTCGTGCTGTTGTCCCCGAGCGGGATGCGGTGGCCGTCGCCGACGTCGTACGTCGCGGAGCCGTCCTTGCCGGACAGGATCCCGTCGAAGAGCAGCTCGGCGCCGTCGGCGGCGAGGCCCTCGGAGTTGAGCCGGCCGACGATGTTCGCGCCGATGTCCTTGCCGGGGTAGCTGCGCACCGGGTCGCGGCGCGTGTCGAGACCCTTGTAGCCGATCTCGGTGAGGTGGTCGACGATCCGGGTCGCCTGCGTCGACGGGATGCGTCGCGCGACGTAGCGGAAGTGGGTGTCGGGCCAGGTGAGGTTCTTCACCGCGCTGATGTAGTCCGTGCCCAGCCGCTTCTGGAGGACGGTCGCGATCGCGGCGGCGTTGTCCTTCGTCTTCGTCGGGTCGGCGACGATCATCATGCCGTCGAGGGACTCCGCGAAGGGGACGCCGTTGCGGTCGGTGATCGCGCCGCGGGCGGCCGGGAGCACCTCGGTGATCGCGCCCGACGGCGCGAGCGCGCTCGACGTAGGTGCGGGCGTCGAGCCCCTGCAGCTGGAAGAGCCGCACCGCGAAGACCGACACCACCATCGTGATGAGCAGGAAGCCGATGCGGAGCCGAAGCAGCGACGCCCCACGGACCTTCGCGAGCGCCGCCTCACGACGGGCGACGTGGCGGGTGTCGCTCCGGGTGGGCCGGGGACCGGGACGACGACGGAGCAGTCCCGCGCGGGGACGCCTCGCCTGCGGCATGGGCACGGCTCCTGTCTGCTAGCGCGTCGCCGCCTGGTCGTTCTTTGTACCGTCCCCGCGGCCGGTGTCCGTCGAGGGCGCGCCGTCGGTCGACGGGTTCGCGACCTTCACGACGGGACGCGGGTTGTAGCCGGCGGGTGCCCGCGTCGGCTTGGCGGTGAACCGCTGGCGGTCGAGGCCGCTGACCGGGACGGCCTCGCCGAGGACGGAGCCGTCGGAGAGCTTGAGGAAGGCCGGGTGCGAGATGGGCACCATGCCGGCGTGCTGCGCCGCGAGCGCCACCCGCTGCGGGTCGCGCAGCTTGTCGAGCTCCATCTGCAGCCCCTGCTTCTCGGCCCGCAGGGTCGCCGCCTGGCCCTCGAGCGCGGTGGCCCGGAAGGACACCTGCTGCATCGAGGTGTTCATGACCAGCAGACCGATCACGCCGGCGAGGAGCACGAACGACGACCAGCACCATGAACGGCATGCGCTTGGCGCGGGTGCGGCCCCGCGGGACCAGGGTCAGCCTCGCGCGCTCGACGGCGTTCTCGGCGAGGCGCGGGAGCCTCGTGCGCACCTGCGCACGGGCCTGACCCATCCACATGCTCATCGGGTGGTCCCTTCCATCGGGTTCTGGTGGCTGCGGGTGGTCGCCGGCGGCAGGGCGGTCATGCGACGGCCCCCGCGCGGACTCGTTCGGCGGCGCGCACCCGGACCGAGCGCGCGCGGGGGTTCTGCTCGACCTCGGCCTCGGCGGCGGTCTCCGCGCCCCGGGTCAGCAGCCGCAGCAGCGGCTGGTGCTCCTCGGGGACGACCGGGAGGTCCGGCGGCACGTCGGGACTGGTCCGGCCGAGCCGGGTGAAGAGCTGCTTGGTGATCCGGTCCTCGAGCGAGTGGTACGACATGACGACCACGCGGCCGCCGACGCCGAGCGCGTCCACGGCCGCGGGGAGGGCCCGGCGCAGGACGCCGAGCTCGTCGTTGACCTCGATGCGCAGCGCCTGGAAGGTCCGCTTGGCCGGGTTGCCGCCGGTGCGCCGCGTCGCGGCCGGGATCGCGTTGCGGACGAGGTCGACGAGGTCGGCCGAGCGGGTGAACGGCTGGTCCTCCCGGGCCGCGCACGATGCGGTCGGCGATCCGCCTGGCGAACCGCTCCTCGCCGTACTCCTTGAGGACGCGGGCCAGCTCGGCGGCCGAGTAGGTGTTGAGCACCTCGGCGGCGGTCGTGCCGGAGGTCTCGTCCATGCGCATGTCGAGCGGGGCGTCCTCGGCGTAGGAGAACCCGCGGTCGCGCACGTCGAGCTGCATGCTCGAGACGCCGAGGTCGAAGAGGACGCCGTCGACGTGGGCGAGGCCCTGGTCGGCGAGCACGTCGGCGATCTCGTCGTACACCGCGTGCACGAGGGTCACGCGCTCGCCGAAGCCCTCGAGCCGGCGACGGCTGTGCTCCAGCGCCTGGGTGTCGCGGTCGATGCCGATGACCCGGGCCTCGGGGCACCGGGTGAGCACGGCCTCGGTGTGGCCGCCGAGCCCGAGGGTCGCGTCGACCATCACCGACCCGGGGCGCTGCAGTGCCGGCGCGACCAGCGCGACGACCCGGTCGAGCAGCACCGGGACGTGGGAGGGAGAGGGCATCGTCAGCCGACCAGTGCCAGCACGAGGGTGAACAGCATCGCGAAGCCGGTGGAGGCACCGGCGGAGAAGAGGATCACGCCGACCGCGTCGCGCGCCTCGTAGCGGACCCGGCGCGAGCACCGTCGGTTCTCCGCCGACGCCTCGCGGGCCGCCTCGACCGACGCCGCCCGCCAGGCCTCGAGCGCGGACCGGGACTCTTCCGACCTCGGGGCAGGCACGCGAGCGCGCCGGGAGACCGGCTCCACTCGATGCGTGACCGCGACGCTCATGGCTCGACCCCTGGCCGTGTGGTGGGGTGGATAGTGGGGGAACCGGCTTCGTCTGACCAGGTCCCCGTCCGCTCCGCTCTGGGAGGTGACCTTCTGGCACCGGGGAAGGTGTGCCAGACGGTCGCAGAGCGGACGCGAGACCTCGTCCTACGACGCCGGTTGTTGAGTTGTGCGGGCTGGTGCTGCGAGCTGGTGGTGCGGGGTGGATCAGATTCCGGGGAAGACCTCGTCCGAGAGCTCGGCGAACGACTCCTCGTGGGCCTCCGAGTAGGAGTTCCACGCGGCCTCGTCCCAGATCTCCAGGCGGGTCATCGCGCCGATGACGACCACGTCCTTGCCGAGCGAGGCCCACTCGCGCAGCTGGGTCGGGATCGTGATGCGGCCCTGCTTGTCCGGGGTCTCGTCCGAGGCTGCGGACGAGAACATCCGGACGTAGTCACGCGTCGCCTTGTTCGAGACGGGTGCCTCGCGCAGACGGTCGGTGATGCGCGCGATCTCGGCCTGGGGCCACACGTAGAGGCAGTGCTCCTGGCCTCTGGTGACCATCAGTCCTCCCGCGAGCTGGTCCCTGAACTTCGCCGGGAGGATCAGGCGGCCCTTGTCGTCCAGCTTCGGGGTGTAGGTGCCGAAGAACATCCGACACCTCCCTCAGCGGGCGGCGATCGCCTCCCTTTCCTCCACTATCCCCCACTCTACTCCACTCTCCCCCACCGTCAACGACTTTCGCCCCACGTCACCCACGTTTTCCCAGGTCGTCGCGGGTGTGGCCGGGTGGAGGGAGGTGGAGCGGGTGGCACGGCCGGCGCGGGGCGGCATTGATTGCAAGCCGGTGACGAACCAGTTGCGCGGTCTCGCCGTATTTCCTGCTGTGAGGTTGACTACTGCCACGGGCCGCACACCCCTAGCGGGCCGCACACCCTCGGGAGGAGACACGTGACCGACCAGCCCCCTCAGCCCGCCTCGACGGCCGACCTGGCCGAGCTGGCCCGCGTCATCGGCCAGGTGAAGGGCGCTGTCGAGCAGGTCATCTCCGGCAAGCCCGACGTCATCCGCACCTCGCTCGTGGTGCTGCTCGCCGAGGGCCACCTGCTCATCGAGGACGTCCCCGGCGTCGGCAAGACGATGCTGAGCAAGGCCCTCGCCAGGTCGATCGACTGCACGGTGCGACGCGTGCAGTTCACCCCCGACCTGCTGCCGAGCGACGTCACGGGCGTCTCCGTGTTCAACCAGGTCACGCGCGAGTTCGAGTTCCGGCCGGGCGGCGTGTTCGCCAACATCGTGGTGGGAGACGAGATCAACCGCGCCTCCCCCAAGACCCAGTCCGCGCTGCTGGAGTGCATGGAGGAGCGGCAGGTGACGGTCGACGGGTCGACGTACCACCTCGACCCGCCGTTCATGGTGATCGCGACCCAGAACCCCATCGAGATGGAGGGCACCTACGCCCTGCCCGAGGCGCAGCGCGACCGGTTCATGGCGCGGGTGTCCATGGGCTACCCCGTCGAGGCCGCCGAGATCGCGATGCTCGACTCACGGTCGCAGTCCAACCCGCTCGACGACCTCGAGCCGGTGACCGACGCCGCCACGATCGCCAAGCTCGTCGAGATCGTGGGCCGCGTGCACGTCTCGACGACGGTGCAGCGCTACACCGTCGCGCTGACCACCGCGACCCGGCGCTCGCCGGACCTCCTGCTCGGCGCCTCCCCGCGCGCCACCCTGCACCTGGTGCGGGCGGCGAAGGCAGCCGCGGCGATGGACGGACGCGACTACGTCGTGCCCGACGACGTGCAGACGCTGGCGGTCCAGGTGCTCGCGCACCGGCTGCTTCCCACGGTCGAGGCAGCGATGGGGGGACGCACCGCGACCAGCACGCTGCAGTCCCTGGTGGCCGCCGTCCCCATGCCCACGGACCAGCAGCACTGACGAGCCCGGGATGAGAGCCGCGTTCCGAGCACTCACCACGCGAGGTCGCGCGTTCGTCTCCTCCGGCGTCACGGCCGTCGTCTGCTCCTGGCTCCTCGGCCTCGACGACCTCGCCCGCATCGGCGCGCTGCTGCTGGCGCTCCCGACCATCACCGCGTTCGTCACCACCCGCGGGCGGCACCGGCTGGGCCTGGTGCGCACCGTGCAGCCGACGCGCGTGACGACGGGTCAGCCCGCCAAGGTGTCGCTCGAGCTGAGCAACGAGAGCCGCACCCCCACCGGCCTGCTCCTCCTCGAGGAGCAGGTGCCCTACGCCCTCGGGGTGCGCCCGCGGTTCGTGGTCGACCGGATGGGCTCGCGGTGGCGCCGCCAGGTGACCTACACGCTGCGCTCCGACGTGCGGGGCCGCTACGTCATCGGGCCGATGACGGTCCGCGCGACCGACCCCTTCGGCCTGGTCGAGCTCGACCGCACGTTCGCCTCCACGACCGCGGTCGTGGTGACCCCGCGCGTGATCGCCCTGCCCGCCATCCCCTTGACGGGCATGTGGACCGGGTCCGGCGACAACCGTCCTCGAGACTTCGCGGGCGGCAGCGCCGAGGACGTGACCGTCCGGGAGTACCGGCGTGGGGACGACCTGCGCCGGGTGCACTGGCGCTCCAGCGCGCACGCCGGCGAGCTGATGGTGCGCCGCGAGGAGCAGCCCTGGCAGTCGCGGGCGACGATCTTCCTCGACAACCGCGCCCACGTGCACCGGGGTGCGGGACTCACGTCCTCGCTGGAGTACGCCGTGGTCGCGACCGCCTCGATCGCCCTGCACCTCGCCCAGCGTGGATTCCGGGTGCGCCTCATCACCGCCGACGGTGACGAGGCGTCAGCCTCCTGGCACGAGCAGGGCGCGCTGGCCACCGAGTCCGGTCCGCTGCTCGAGTCCCTCGCCGTGCTCCAGGAGGTGAAGGTCTCCCACCTGCGCAGCGCCTGGATGGCGGACTCGCACCAGGCCGGCCTGCTGGTGTCCGTGCTGGGCGAGATCGGGCCCCACGACCAGTCGGTGCTGGCGAAGATGCGCCACGGGGCGAGCAACTCTCTCGCGCTGGTCCTCGACGTCGACCGGTGGACACGCGACTCGTCGTCGCGCGGGAACAAGGGAGCCGCGACGGCCGACGGCGCCGTCGCCATGCTCGCCGCGAACGGCTGGGTCGGCGTCACGGCGCGGCCCGACGACCCCCTGGTGTCGGTCTGGGAGAAGCTCGGCCTGACCGGACGTCGACGGCCCGAGTCGGCGCCGTCGTGGGGGCGGGTGTCATGAGCCGTCTCCACCTCCCCCGTCTCGACCAGGTCGTGCTGGCGGCCCTCGCCGCGGCCGCCTCGTTCTTCACGCTGGTCAGCTGGCAGGGGCTCGCCGCGAACTCCAGCGAGTACCTCGTGCCGCTCTTCTTCGTCTGCCTGGTCACCCTGGCCATCGGCCTGGTGCTGCGCACCCTGGGTGCACCCCTCGTCGCCGTCCCCCTCGCGCAGGCGCTCGTCTCCTTCCTCTTCCTCAACCTGACCTGGGCCTCCGCGGAGTCGATCGGCGGCGTGGTGCCCACCCGCGACTCGGTCGCCGAGCTGGTCAAGGTCGTCACCGACGGCAGCCACCAGGCGGCGCTGTGGCCCGCACCCGTGCCTCCGGTCGCCGACGACTTCGGCGGCCTGATGATGGCGATCGGCATCGTCGTCGTGCTGCTGGTCGACCTCCTCGCGTGCACGCTGCGCAGGGTGCCGGCGGCCGGGCTGCCTCTCCTCGCGGCGTTCACCGTGCCGGTGAGCATCGTCGGCGGGGTGTCGTGGGTGACCTTCGCCATCGCCGCCCTCAGCTTCACGCTGCTGCTCACCGCCGACCAGGCCGCGAGGCTGGGGCGGTGGGGCCACACGCTCGCCCCGTCGTCCCACGAGGACAAGGCCGTCGTCGACAACCAGCCCCACCAGGTGCGACTGGGGACCTTGTGGCCGTCCGCGACCAGGTTCGCCGTGGCCGGCGTGGCGATCGCCGTGCTGACCCCGGCGCTGCTCCCCCAGGGACTCGACATCTTCGGCGCCGACGGCCCGGGCGAAGGGGACGGCCAGGGCGACTCGGTCACCCTGCGCAACCCCATCGTGTCGATCCAGCGGCGGCTCAACCAGGGCGTCGACGTGCCGCTCGTGACCGTGGAGACCGACGACCCGCACCCGAGCTACCTCCGGCTGAGCGTCCTCGACGAGTTCGACGGCACCTCGTGGCGGCCCTCCGAGCGGGACATCCCGCAGAGCCAGCGGGCCGGCGGCCAGATGCCGGCACCTCCGGGGCTGTCACCCTCGACCCCGCGCGACGAGTACACCAGCGAGATCTCGGTGAGCCCGACGTTCGACAGCATCTGGCTGCCGTTGCCCTACCCCGCCACGGACATCCGGGTCTCCGGCGACTGGCGCTACGACATCAACACCCTCGACCTGCTGAGCACGGACAAGGGCGTCACCACGGCAGGTCTCGACTACGCCGCGACGGGTGAGGTGGTGCGCCCGACCGCCGCGCAGATGGTCGCCGCCGGGGTCGCGCCGAGCAGCATCTACCGCGCGAACGTCGAGCTGCCCTCGACGGTGCCGCCCTGGATCGTCAACCTGGCGAAGAGCGTGACCGCTCGGGGTCAGAGCCAGTTCGAGAAGGCGGTGATCCTGCAGCGCTGGTTCCGCGAGGACGGCGGCTTCACCTACAACACGGACACCGGCTCGGGCTCGGGGCTCGACCAGCTCGAGCTCTTCCTCGGCCTGGACGAGGGCAGTCGTCAGGGCTACTGCGAGCAGTTCGCGTCGGCCATGGCGATGATGGCTCGCGCGCTGGGCATCCCGGCCCGGGTCGCGGTCGGCTTCCTGGAGCCCGACCGCCAGCCCGACGGCAGCTACGTCTACAGCTCGCACGACATGCACGCCTGGCCCGAGCTCTACTTCGAGGGCGCCGGCTGGACCGCCTTCGAGCCGACCCCGCAGGACCAGGCCAGGACCGTCCCCGCCTACACCCAGGGCCGCGTCCCCCGCCCCGGCGACGAGCCCAGCATCGACCCGTCCGCGAGCGAGGCCCTCGACGACCTCCGGCCCAGCGCCTCGCTCGACGCCAACGGGGAGCAGCCGGTGCTCCCCGGCACCGCCCAGTCCCACGTGCTGACGTACGTCGTGGTCGGGGTCCTCGTCGTGCTCCTGCTGCTGCTCGTGCCCCGGGTGCTGCGGACCGTCGCACGCCGACGCCGCCTGGGGGTCGGCCGCGACCCCGAGCAGCGGCTCCCCGTCGACGTCGCCGAGGGCGCCTGGGCAGAGGTGCGCGCCACCGCGCTCGACCTCGGCCTCGGCTGGGACGACGGCGCGACGCTGCGGCGACGAGCCCGCGCGCTGGCGGCGTCCCTCGACGGTGACCGGCGGATCCAGCCGGCCCGTCAGGCTCTCGAGGAGCTGGTGCTGCTCATGGAGCGCTCGCGCTACTCCCGCGCCGGCCTTCCTGCCGAGCAGGCGGCGGCGCTGCTGGCCGCGACCGAGGAGGTGCTCGCCAGCCTGCGGTCCAAGGCGATGCCGTCCGCACGACGTCGGGCCACGTGGCTGCCGGCCTCGCTCTGGCTGGGCCGCCGGGTGCACGGCCGCGTGCGGCGTCCGTCCGACCCCGACTCGGGGTCGAAGGTTCCCACCGACGAGCTCGACCAGCTCTCGGTCTGACCGTCCTCACGGACGGGTCAGGAACAGATCAGTAGGGGCCCTGCTCGCGGCGGCGACGCCAGCGCTCCTCGAAGCGCTCCATCATCGAGCCCTGCTTGGGGGCCTTGGGGGCGCGGCTGCGACCCTTCTTGCCGCCCTGGATCACCCGGAGGTTGCGGTCGGGGGCCTCGCCGGGGGCGGCGGCCGCCTGGGGCGCCTGGTTCTGCCCGCGCCACGCGTTGAGGGTGAAGTACGCCGAGACCAGCATGACCACGAAGCCGGCGATGCCGAGCGGGATGACCTGGAGGACGGCCCCGGACATGAGGACCGCGATGCCCACGAGGAAGACGACGATGCCGGCGAACATGTGCCGCCGTGCCTGCTGACGCAGTCGAGTGCCGCGCAGCGTCGAGGCCAGCTTCGGGTCCTCGGCGACGAGCGCGCGCTCCATCTGCTCGAGCAGACGCAGCTCCTCTTCTGAGAGTGGCACGGATCCTCCAAGCGCACGGGTCTGGAAAAGAGTCTAGGCACGGTTGAACGGGGGCGGTAGCCGACGGCCAAAAATGACGCTCAGCCGTCACATCCGCGTCCCGGGCGGGCTCAGGCGACGGAGGTCCGCCCTGCGCCGCGGTGCAGCAGGGACGCCGGTTGCACCGCAGCAGGTCCGAATCGGGTCACCGCGCGGTCCACCGCCTGGTCCGCCTCGGCCCACCCGTGGTCGCGGTCCCCGAGGACGAGCTGGCGCGAGACCGTCCCCCGCGGCACCAGCCCCTCGACCCGCACCCCGACCAGCCGGATCCGGGCCCGTTGGAGCCCGAGGCCCCGGAACAGCGCGGTCGCGGTCTCGTGGATCTCCCGGGTCACGTCGGTGGCCTCCGCCCGGGTCCGGGTGCGGGTGATCGTGGTGAAGTCGGCGAACCGGACCCTGATCGTGACCGTCCGGCCGGCCACCCCGGCGGTGCGCATCCGGCCACCCACCTTCGCCGAGAGCCGCAGCAGCTCGCGCAGGATCACCTCCGGGTCGTCGGTGTCCCGGCCGAAGGTCTCGTCCGAGCCGATGCTCTTGTCGGGCTCCTCCTCCGCGCTCCGGCGGGCGGTCACCACCCGGGGGTCCTCACCCCAGGACAGCTGGTGCAGCTGGGTGCCCATCGCGGTGCCGATCGCCCGCTGCAAGGTGACCAGCGGCGTGTGCGCGATGTCGGCGACGGTGCGCAGCCCGAACCGGTGCAGCTGCTCGGCGGTCTTCTCGCCCACCCCCCACAGCTCCTCGACCGGGAGCGGGTGCAGGAACGTCGAGGTCTCCGCGGCCGGCACCACGACCACCCCGTCGGGCTTGGCCCGGCGGCTGGCGATCTTCGCGACGCCGACACAGGCGGCCACCCCCACCGAGCAGGTGATGCCCTGCTCGTCGGCGACCTTCGCCCGGATCGACTCGGCGATCTCCACCGGCGACCCGAGCCGCCGCACGGAACCGCTGACGTCGAGGAACGCCTCGTCCATCGACACCGCCTCCACCAGCGGGGTGACCCGGCGGAACACCTCCATCACCGACGTCGACACCGTGCTGAACGCGTCGTAGTCCGGGCTCACCACCACCGCCTGCGGGCACAGCCGCCGGGCCCGGGTGCCGGGCATCCCCGAGCGCACCCCGCTGGTGCGGGCGAGGTAGTTGGCCGACAGCACCACCCCGCGGTGGCCGCCGCCGACGATCACCGGCACGTCCTGCAGGTCCGGCCGGTCGCGGGTCATCACCGAGGCGTAGAACGCGTCCATGTCGACGTGGAGGATCGTGCAGCCCCACGAGGAGGCCGAGGAGGTGTACGAGGTGGGGGCGCCGGTCATGCCGGCCGACCGGGACTCAGGCGCGGGTCGCGAGCGCGTGCACCTGGGTGGCCAGGGCGAGGTACTCGGGCCGGGCGGCGACGGCCTCCTCCAGCGCGGCGAGCGCCGCGGACGCTCCCGGCTCGAGGTCGACCAGCGAGCTGGGCACGAGGTCGCTGAACACCCGGACGGCGTGCAGCGTGACGTCGGTGAACCCGGCTCCGGCGAGCAGGGTGGACGAGCTCCTCGGCGGTGAACCGGCGGGGAGACCCTCGGCACGGTGGCCGTCGAGCAGGTCGTGGGCCTGGCGGAAGTGGCCGGCCATCGCCCGCGCCACCACCGCGGCGTGCCGCTGGCTGACCAGGAGGCTGAGGGTCCCGCCGGGACGGAGCACCCCGGCGAGCGACGCCAGCGCGGCGTCGGTGTCGTCGACCACCTCGAGCACGCCGTGGCAGAGCACGACGTCGACGCTGCCGGACGGCACGAGGTCGGGCACGGTGGCCAGGTCGCCCTGGATGCCGGTGACCCGGTCGGACACCCCGGTCTCCCCGGAGCGCCGGTCGAGGATGGCCAGGGCGTCGGGGCTCGGGTCGACCACGGTGACCCGGTGGCCGCGCTCGGCGACCCGCACGGCGAAGCCGCCGGTGCCGCCCCCCACGTCGAGGACCTCGGCGGCCTCGCGCTGACCTTCTCGTCGGGCGAGGACGTCCTGGAGGGCGTCCCACACCACGGCGGTGCGGGCCTCGCTGCGCCGCGCGAAGGCGGATCCAGCCGAGGGGCCGGCCAGGCGGGACGGACATGGCGCCCACCCTACTGAGGGCGTGCTCGACCACCACACTCACCGGCCCGCGCTCCCCGGCGAGGAGTGCCACAGCTTGCGCGGGGGGTTCTGCGTGGTCTCGCCGGCCGGCTTGATGTCGGCGTACGGCGAGAGCCGGAACCCGGTCGAGTGCACGAGCACCCGGCGGGTCTGGTCCCCCTCCCCGTTGCCAGCAGGGTCGGTGCCGTGCTCGACCCGGCCGCGCTCCTCGGCGGCCGCCATCGCGGCGTGCACCTCCGGCATCCCGCCGAGCCGCCACGCGTCGTGGAGGGCGGACAGCTCCCAGCACCCGGTCGCCCGCAGCGAGACACCGCGCCGGCCGGTGCGCCGCAGCTCGCCGCGGACCACGAGCAGCCAGGAGTGGAACACCGTGGTGGCGTAGGGGCCGAGCGCGTCCTCGAAGAACGTCGCGTCGACCGGGCCGGTCGCGTCGTCGAGGGTCAGGAACACCACCCGGCGGCCGGACCGGATCGGCGGGGTCTGGGTGGCGACCTTGACCCCGGCGACGAGGAGCTCGGCCCGGCTGCGCTGCTCGAGCAGCTGCGTCGACCGGGTGCACCCGAGGGCGTCGAGGAACGGGTCGTAGAACTCCATGACGTGCCGGCTGGCGTCGAGGCCGAGGATGTCGAGCTCGGCGCGGACCCGCTCGCCGGCGTCCATCTCGGGCAGCCCGCTGACCTCGCCGGTGTGCAGCGCGTCGGCGGGAGCGTCGCCGAGGTCGAGGGTGAGCTGGACCGACTGCACCGGGTCGGGGGTGCGAGGTCCCTGGGACTGGGCGTGCGCCCGCTCCCAGACCCCGTCCCGCTGCCCGTCCCGCTGCAGGGGGTCGGTGCTGTTGCGACCGGCGGCACCCTCGAGCCGCTCGGTCGCCGGGCGCGGGGTCGGCCGTCCGGAGAGGCCCCGGCCCCGGGCCTTCGATGCCCGGTCGACGGCCCGGGAGTAGCGGTCGAGGTCGGCGACCTGGAGCAGGAGGTCACGCCGGGTGACCTTGCCCCGGCGGTGCACCTGCCCGGTCTCGCCGATGCCGTAGAGGGCGTCGAACCCGCCGGCCAGCACCAGCCGCTCCACCACCGGCCGGGAGACCGACGCGCGGTGCCAGAAGTCGGTGAGGGAGAGGTACGGGCGGGCCGCGGCGACCCGGGCGACCTCCGCCTCGGAGATGCCCTTCACCTCGGCGAGGGCGAGCCGGATGCCGTAGCGCGCGTCGGTGGTCGAGTGCCGCGAGGAACGAGCGGTCGTCATCGAGACCCGTCGAGGCGCTCGACGGTGTAGTCCTTCTCGCTGGCGTTGACGTCGAGGCCGAGCACCGCGATGCCGAACTGTCGGGCGTCGTCGAGGATCAGCCGCTTGGGGTACATCCCCGGGTCGTGGGTGAGCACCCCCGACAGGAAGTGCGCGGTCCAGTGGGTCTTGAGCCAGGCGGACTGGTAGGTGGGCAGCGCGAACGCCGCGGCGTGCGCCTTGCAGAAGCCGAAGGAGCCGAACGCCTCGAGGACCTTCCAGGCCGCCTCGACCACGCCGCGGGAGTAGCCGCGTGCGGCGGCCCGGGGCTTGAACCAGGCCTTGGTCTCCGCCATCCCGTCGACGTCGCCGAGCGACCGGCGCGCCTCGTCGGCCTCGGCCAGGGAGCACCCGGCGAGCTGGGCGATGATCTCGATGACCTGCTCGTGGTAGACGACGACGCCGCGGGTCTCGCCGAGGATCGGGCGGAGGTCCTCGTGGAGGTAGCGGGGCATCCCCCAGCCCTGCTTGGCCTCGAGGTACGGCGTGATCATGTCGCTCTTGACCGGCCCCGGCCGGAACAGCGAGATGTCGGCGATGATGTCGCCGAAGGTCTCGAGGCCGGACTTGCCGATCAGCTCGCGCTGGCCCGGTGACTCGATCTGGAAGCAGCCCAGGGTCTTGGCGCTGCTCACCAGCTGGTACGTCTCCTCGTCGTCGAAGGGCACCTGCGTCTCGTCGTCGAGGTCGAGGTCGACGTCGTCGACCCGCTTGATCTCCCGCACCGCGTGCGCCATCGCGGACTGCATCCGGATGCCGAGCACGTCGAGCTTGAGCAGGCCGAGGTCCTCGACGTCCTCCTTGTCGAACTGGCTCATCGGGAAGCCGAGGTAGCTGGCCTCGACCGGGGTGCGGTCGAGGAGCGTCGCGTCGGAGAGCAGCACCCCGCAGGGGTGCATGGCGATGTGGCGGGGCAGCCCGTCGAGCCGCTCGGCGAGCCGGAAGAGCAGCCCGAGCCGGTCCTCGCCGAGCCCCGAGGCACGCAGCTCCGGCAGCTCGCGCAGCGCCATCCGGGCGTCGCGGGCCCGGATGTGCGGGAACGCCTTCGCGATCGCGTCGATCTCCCCCGGCGGCATCCCGAGGGCGCCGCCGACGTCACGGATCGCGTGGCGCACCCGGTAGGTGTCCATCATCGAGACCGCGACGCAGCGCTCCCCGCCGTACCGGTCGAGGACGGCTTCGTAGATCTCCAGCCGTCGCGCGGACTCGACGTCGACGTCGACGTCGGGCAGCGCCCGGCGCAGCGGGGAGAGGAAGCGCTCCATGAGCAGGCCGTGGCGCAGCGGGTCGATGCCGGAGACACCGAGGAGGTAGTTGACCAGGCTGCCGGCACCGGAGCCGCGGGCCGCGGAGCGGATGCCCATCTCCCGGACCATGTCGCAGACGTCGGTGACGGTGAGGAAGTACGACGCGTAGCCGAGGTCGCGGACCAGCTCGAGCTCGTCGTCGAGCCGCTTCCAGATGCGTTGCCGCGGGGCGTTGCCGTAGCGGTGGCCGATCGCCGCCTCGCACCGGTGGCGCAGCACCTGGTCGGCGGTGGCGTCGCGCTCCGCGTCGGTGCGCGCGGTCACGCCGAGCTCGGGGAAGTGCACCTCGCCGAGCCCGAGGTCGACGCGCGGGTCGACGACGCACCGGTCGGCCACCACCCGGGTGTGCGCGAGCAGCGCGAGGGCTCCGCGCTCCCCGACCCCGGCGAGCGCGGCGACCTCCTCGGCGACCTCGGCCATCTCCTTGCCGGACTTGAGGAACCCCTCGGCGTTGCCGCGGTCGACGTGGCGCAGGTCGAGCGGCACCAGCCGCCGGGCTGCGTCGAGGACGTCGACGACGACCGCGTCGGCGCGGTCGGTGTAGCGCACGGTGTTGCTCAGCACCGCCCCCGTGCGGGTCGCGGTGGCCAGGCCGAGCATCCGGGCGGCGTGCACCGCGGACCCCGGGCCGGAGCCGGGCAGCCGGTGGTCGACCACCTCGACCTGGAGGTCGGCGTGGTCGAACAGCGCGCGCCACTGCGCCAGCACCGCCCGGGCGAGGTCCTCCCGGCGCACCGTGGTGGCGGCGCCGACCTCGGAGCGGGGGCCGAGCAGCGCCACCACGCCCCGCCCGGCGGCGTGCTCGGCGACGAGGTCGAGGGTGCACACCGGGTCGCCGCGCTCCCCTGCCAGGTGGGTGGCCGACACCAGCCGGCACACCGCCGCCCAGCCCTGCCGGGAGGTGGCCAGGAAGGTCACCCGGGGCAGCCGGCGGTCGCGGAACGCGCCGCCGCGGACCGGGGTCCGGCCCACCCTGCCCGGGGCGGACGTCGCGGCCCACGGTCCGGGCACGGTGCCGGTGGGCGCCATCGCCAGGTCGACGCCGAGCACCGGCCGGATGCCGTTGACCTGGCAGGCCTTGGCGAAGCGGACCGCGCCGTAGGTGCCGTCACGGTCGGTGAGGGCCACCGTGTCCATCTCGAGCTCGGCGGCGCGCTCGACCAGGGCGACCGGGTGCGCGGCACCGTGCTGGAGGGAGAACCCCGAGGCCACGTGGAGGTGGACGAACGGGTCACCCATGACAGGGGCTATCCCACCCGGCTCAGCGTGGTCGGGATCGGGTCGTGGCGGGTGAGCCCGAGCGACTCCTCGACCAGGCCGAGGAAGCGGTCGGCGTCACGGACCAGGTCGTCGGCCTCACGCTCGGTCACCGCCGAGCGGGACCCGGCCTCCGCCGCGGCCCGCTTCGCGGCGCCCGCGGAGAAGAACGTCGCCCACTCGGCGAGCTCGGGCGCCACCTGGGCGAGCAGCACCCAGGCGTTGCGCTGCACCGGCCGACCACGGCGGGCGGACGCCGGGGCCGGCCGGGCCCGGGCGGCGAGCAGCGCCGCCGTCGCCCGGAGCGCAGCGACGTGGGCCTGGGCATAGCGCATCCCCACGTCGTCACTGGTGATCGCCTCGCGCAGCGAGGTCGCCGCCCGCTCGAGGTAGGCGAAGGTCGCGGCCGGGACCGCGAACGTGTCGCTGAGGGTCGGGCCGGCGCTGATGCCGGCGCTGATGCCGGTGCTGGTGTCGGTGCTCATGGGCTCCCCTCTCAGTCCAGGCACCGGGTCAGCAGCCAGCTGCCCTGCGCCCAGTCGAAGACCAGGTCGAAGACGCCGCGTCCCGTGGTCATCCCCCGCCCGGCCTCGACCCGCCAGACCTCGCGCTCGGCGAGCAGGTCGTGGACGGTGGCCACGCCACCTCCGGACCCACCCGATCCAGCAGGTCCACCGGGTCCGCCGACGTCGCCGCCGAGGACCCCCGCCGTCTGCGGGGAGCTCCACCACGGACCGGTCTCCACCCAGTGCGAGACCACCTCGTAGACCTTCCAGAGCCGTCCGTGCCACAGGAACTGCTCCGGCCCCTCCACCGGACCCCCGACACCGGGGACCATCCCCCGGCGCACCTCGACGGGATCGTCGTACCGCCTCATCTCCACCTCCGACAGGTCTCCCGGCGCGGCACCCCCGCGCTCGTTGCTCACCAGACGTCTCGACCCGTCGTGTTCGAACACCTGTTCGAACAACGCCACGTTAACACCGACTCCCGACCCCTCTCAACCCCTGGGCCCGAGGATGTCGCCCGCCACCGACAGAACGGTTCGAGCCGGCGTCGCCGGGGCACGAGAGAGGCGTGGAACACCTGCGCGGACTTCTCGGGATCGTGGTGCTCGTCGGCGTCGCCGTGGCGTTGTCCCGGCACCGGCGCGGCATCTCCTGGCGCACGGTGGGGGTGGCGCTGGCGCTCCAGGTCGCCTTCGCCGCCCTCGTGCTCCGGTGGCAGCCGGGCGAGGACGCGCTGGGCTGGGTGAGCGACCGGGTGCAGTCCCTCATCGGCTACGCCGGGGAGGGCACGTCGTTCGTCTTCGGCCCGCTCGTCGAGGTCGGCGACAAGAACGAGACGATCTTCGCGCTGCAGGTGCTCCCGGTGATCGTGTTCCTCGGCGCCCTGGTCGGCGCGCTGTTCTACCTCCGGGTGGTCCAGTGGGCGACGTACGTCGTCGGCGGCGCCCTGTCGAAGCTCCTCGGCGTCAGCAAGGTCGAGTCGATGTTCGCCGGCACGGTCGTGTTCCTCGGGCAGAGCGAGGCGCCGCTGATGATCGCGCCGTACCTCCGCTCGCTGCGGCGCGGCCAGATGTTCACGGTGATGTCCGCCGGGTTCGCGGCGGCGGCGGGGTCCACCCTCGTCGGCTACTCGCTGCTCGGGGCTCCGCTGGAGTACCTCCTCGCCGCCACGGTCATGAACGCCCCCGCGTCCCTGCTCATGGCCAAGATCCTCTGGCCCGACTCCACGCCGGAGGAGCCGGTCGAGGACGAGACGGACGAGACGCACCAGGAGGACAGCAGCGGGGAGATCGACGTCCGCTCGGTGCGCGACGAGCACTCCCGCAACCTCATCGACGCGCTGGGCCGCGGCGCCCTGGCCGGCGGGAAGATCGCGGTCACCGTGGGCGCGCTCCTCGTTGCCTTCATCGCGCTGATCGCGATGGCCAACGGCATCCTCGGCGCGGTCGGCGGCTGGTTCGGCGCGGACGACCTCACCTTCCAGCAGATCCTCGGCCGGGCGCTGTCGCCCCTGGCCTGGCTGCTCGGCGTCCCCTGGTCGGAGGCCGTCGACGCCGGGTCGTGGATCGGGCAGAAGACCGTGCTCAACGAGTTCGTCGCCTACGCGTCGTTCGGCCCGCAGGTCGACAGCCTCTCGCCGGTCACCGTCGCGGTGGTCACCTTCGCCCTTGCAGGCTTCGCGAACTTCTCCTCCATCGCGATCCAGATCGGCACCTTCGGCTCGCTCGTGCCCGAGCGGCGCTCCCTCGTCGCCGAGCTCGGCCTCCGCGCCCTGCTGGCGGGAGGACTGGCCAACCTGCTCAACGCCGCGATCGCCGGACTCGTGATCGGCATCGGCACCTAGGGTGTGCAGGTGAGCGAGCCCAGCCCGTCCGAGCACCCCGCCGTCGCCGGCTTCCGCGCGGCCTGGCAGCAGGCCGGTGGCACCGGCCGCATCGTCGTCCTGCCCGACTCGGTGCACACCGCCGCACTGGCCGCCGAGGCCCTCGGGTGCGAGGTCGGCGCGATCGCCAACAGCCTGCTGTTCGACGCCGAGGGCAGCCCGGTGCTCATCCTCACCAGCGGCTCGCACCGCGTCGACACGGCCAAGGTGTCCGCCGACCACGCGCTCCCGACGCTGAGGCGCGCCAAGCCGGAGTTCGTCCGCGCGCACACGGGCCAGGTCATCGGCGGCGTCTCGCCGCTCAACCACCCGGAGCCGGTGCCGACCTACCTCGACCGCAGCCTGGTCCGCTTCCCGGAGGTCTGGGCCGCGGCCGGCCACCCTGCGGCGGTGTTCAGCACGACGTACGACGAGCTGCTCCGCATGACCGGGGCCACGGAGATCGACGTCAACGACGGCACCTGACCGTGAGCCCCGAGCCCTCTAGGGTTGCGGCCATGGCTCGCGTGGTGGTCGTCGGCGGAGGTCTGGGCGGCTGCGCCAGCGCCGTACGCCTGGCGAAGCTCGGGCACGACGTCACCGTCATCGAGCACCGGGCGAGCATCGGCGGCGCCATCGGCTTCGTCGAGCAGGACGGCTTCCGGTGGGACACCGGCCCGGGCTCGACCGCCCTGCCGGCCGTGCTGCGCGACCTCTTCCGCAAGTCCGGCCGACCCCTCGAGCGCGAGGCCGACCTCGTCCCGGTCGAGCCGATGCGCGAGCACCGCTTCGAGGACGGCACCCGGCTCTCGATGCCCTCGGGCAGCAGGGCCGCGCAGAAGGACGCCGTCGACGAGGCGCTCGGCGCGGGTCTCGGCACGCAGTGGGTCGACTACGTCCACGACCTCGCACCGGTGTGGGACCGGCTGCGCCGGGACTGGTTCGAGCACGCCTACGAGCCGGGCCGTGCGGACAAGGAGACGGAGAGCCTGCTGCGCAACCGCCTCATGATGCACAAGGCCGTCACCCGACGGTTCCGCGACAAGCGCCTGCGGACCCTGGCCCTCCACCACGCGATCCAGGGCGGCCACGACCCGCGCAACGTGCCGGCGTGGTTCGGCCTCGTGGACTACCTCGAGCAGAACTTCGGCACCTGGACGTTCCCCGACGGGTTCGGCACCCTCGCCGGGCTTCTCGAGAAGCGGCTCGGCGAGCGGCAGGTCGCCGTGCTCACGTCGACCACGGCCAAGGACCTGGTGATGGGACCTGGTGGGCCGAGCGCCGTCACCACCACGAGCGGGGAGGTCGACGCCGACGTGGTGGTCGTGGCCATCGACCCGCGGCGACTCCCCGCGCTCGCGTCGTACGTCGCCCGCACGATGCCGTCCATCCCTCCGGCCGTGACCCACCTCGGCCTCTCCACCACGGTGCCGGACCTGCCGCACGAGGTCGTGGTGCACGACGAGTACGTCGTCACCCTCCGCACCGACGGCCAGGCCCCTCCCGGCAAGAGCGCCTGGACGCTGACCGGGCGCGGCAAGCTCTCCGAAGACCTCGTCGTCGCCCTTGCCCGCAAGAAGATCGACGTCCGCGACGCCGTCGAGCTGCGGGTCGACCGCTCACCGCGCGAGCTGGTCGAGGAGTTCTCCGGCTCGCCCTCCGGCGTGCTGTGGCAGGGCCGCGCGACGGTCACCGACCGGCTCGGCACCCGCACTCCCCTGCCCGGGGTGTACGCCGCGGGCGCGCACACCGGTGGCGGTGGCTGGGTGCCGTTCGTCGGGCTCACCGCCACCCTCGTCGCCGAGGAGATCGGTCCGGCCTGAGGCCACGCCCGGGATCAGCCGCGGACCGGCAGCTTGAGGTTGGCGTAGATCCGTCGCGTCGCGGTCGACCGGTTGAGCGTGTAGAAGTGCAGCCCCGGGGCCTCGGCAGCGAGCAGCTCCTCGCACAGCTCGGAGGCGACGTCGATGCCCGCCGCACGGACGGCATCCGCGTCGCCCTCGTGGACCCCGACGCGGGAGACCACCTCGGCCGGCACCTCGCGGCCGGAGAGCTCCGCCATCCGCTTGATCTGGTTGAGGTTCGTGATCGGCATGATCCCCGCGAGGATCGGGATCGTGACGCCGCCGGCGCGTGCCCGCTCGACCAGCCCGAGGTAGTCGGAGGCGCGGAAGAACATGTCGGTGATGGCGAACTGCGCCCCGGCGTCCTGCTTCGCCTTCAGCACCTCGACGTCCGCGTCCAGGCTCACGGCCTCGCGGTGGCCCTCGGGGAACGCCGCGACGCCGACCGAGAACGTGCCCAACGAGCGCACCAGGGCGACCAGGTCGCTGGCGAAGGAGAAGCCGCCCTCGGTCGCGGTCCACGGGGTTCCGGGGCCGCCCGGCGGGTCGCCGCGCAGCACCAGGATGTTGCGGATGCCGGCGCCGGCATAGGCACCCACCACGGAGCGCAGGTCGTCCGCCGAGTGCCCGACGCAGGTCAGGTGCGCCATCGGCAGCATCGTGGTCTCGCGGGCGATGCGGTGGGTGATCGCGACGGTCCGGTCGCGGGTGGAGCCACCCGCGCCGTACGTCACCGAGACGAAGGTCGGGTGCAGCGGCTCGAGCTCGCGCAACGCGCGCCAGAGCTGGACCTCGCCCGCCTCGTCCTTCGGCGGGAAGAACTCGAAGGAGAACGACGGTGCGCCCGAGGCCAACAGCTCACGGACGGTCCCCGGACGCGAGGACCCGGGTGCGGGGGTGCCCTGCGACATGGGAGCCAGGATAGGGGCGAAGTAGAGTCGCCCGGTGACTTCCGCCAGCCCGTGGGACCCGGCCGGCTTCCGTGACCGCGTGCAGGCGCTGCTCGACGAGTTCGTCGACGTGCAGGCCGAGCGCCTGCTCCCGCTGGGCGACGACGCGGCCCGCCTGGTCGTCGCGGCGCGCAGTGCCGTCCAGGGCGGCAAGCGATTCCGCGCGATGTTCTGCGACTGGGGCTTCCGCGCCGTGCGCGAGCCGCAGCAGGGCGAGGACCTGGCACTGACCCGTGCTGCCTCGGCTCTCGAGGTCCTGCACGCCTCCGCGCTCGTGCACGACGACTACATGGACGCCTCCGACACCCGCCGGGGCAGGCCCTCCACGCACCGCGCCTTCGCCCGCGACCACCGCGGCGAGGGCTGGCGCGGCGACCCGGAGCAGTACGGCGCGGCCGCGGCGATCCTGCTCGGCGACCTGCTGCTGTCCTGGTCCGACGAGCTGCTCCGGACCTGCGGCCTGCCGTCGGACGCCGTGGACCACGCGATGCGGGTCTTCGACACCACGCGCAGCGAGGTCATCGTCGGACAGTTCCTCGACGTGTCCGTGCAGGCCCGCGGCGACTCCGACGTCGGCCAGTCGATGCGGGTGCTGCGCTACAAGTCGGCGAAGTACTCCATCGAGCGGCCGCTCCACGTCGGCGCGGCCCTGGCCGGTGCGGCGCCCGACGTGCTCGAGTCGCTCACGTCGTACGGCCTCCCTCTCGGTGAGGCCTTCCAGCTCCGCGACGACCTGCTCGGCGTCTTCGGCGACCCCGAGGTGACCGGCAAGCCCGCCGGTGACGACCTGTCGGAGGGCAAGCGCACGGTCCTCGTCGCGCTGGCGCTCGAGGGGTCGAGCCCGGCCGACGCGAAGGCGCTCGACGGGAGCCTGGGGCTCCCGCTCTCGGGCCACGAGGTCGCCGAGCTGCAGAGGATCATCGAGCGGTCCGGGGCGCACGCCGAGGTGGAGCGGCGCATCGAGGAGCTCACCCACGAGAGCCTCGCCGCCATCGACGCGGCACCCGTCACCGCCGAGGCACGGCAGGTGCTGCGCGACCTCGCAGCCGCGGCGACGCAACGGGTGGTCTGAAAGCGAAGAGCCCCCGTCAGTGCTTGATCGGGAGCTCTTCCAGGTCCAGCGGCGGACCCTCACCTCGGAGGATGAAGGCCGCGGCCCCCTTGCCGGTGTCGGCGCTCCTCCGCTTCATCGACGCGAGGATCGTGTGGAACGCGTCCTCGTCGTGCCGCGCCAGCGGGCTCCAGCCGTCCCAGAGCAGGACCAGCCCGGGCCCGTCGACCTGGAGGTCGCCGACCCCGTCGCAGAGGCGGTCGAGCTCAGCGTTGTCACCGTCGGGGAGGTCGAGCACCGTCGCGGTGGTCTTGCAGAAGGTCGCGCGGTCCTCGATCGTCCAGGCGTCCAGGTAGCGGAAGCTCCAGCCCGCGAGCTCGACCGCGTGCTCGACGTCGGGCACGTGCGCCTTGCTGTGCCACTGGTGGACGGCCGGCGGGTTGTGTCCCGCCAGGAGTGCTGCGAGTCCGCTCATGTGTCGTGTGTCCTTCCCGCCGGGGCGTGGTGGATTCCGACCTTAGACCCGAACGTCGGACCTTTGAAGGGGTCGGAAACCCTCAGAACCCCATCGCCTGCGCGCGACGCTTCACCTCGGCGCCGCGGTTCTCCCGGAGCGCGTCGACGGGACGGCCCGGAAGCGTCTCGTCGTCGGTGAAGAGCCAGGTCAGCACCTCGCGGTCGGTGTACCCCGCGTCGTGCAGGACGGTCAGCACGCCCGAGACCCCCTTGACGATCTCGCCGTCGCCGATGAGAGCAGCCGGGACCAGCTGGCCGGCGCCCGGCGCGGGCACGACCGCGGCGAGGTGGTGCTCGCGGATCAGGGTGCGGACCCGGCTGACCGTGACGCCCAGGCGCTCGGCGCAGCCGGACCAGTCGAGCCAGTCGCCCACGAGCTCCTGGAGACCGTCCGTGACGTTGCTGTCGGACTGCGGGTGGGTGGTGTCGCTCACGTTCCTACTCTGCCACCCGCCTGGGACGGCGCGCCGAGGGGTCTGGTGGGCGGATCGGGCCTCCTGGGCGACCTAGAATCGAGATCCCGCCGGCCTGCCCGGTGACGCGGAGCCCGTGGACCCAGCACAGTGAGGACGCCGTCGTGGAGAGAGGTGCCGAGCCGATGTCCGGCCGCGTCCTCGACGGCAGATACCGCGTCGGACCCCGCATCGCCCGTGGTGGCATGGCGACGGTCTACGAGGCCCACGACCTGAGGCTCGACCGCGGGTGCGCGGTGAAGATCATGCACACCGACCTCGGCGACGACCACGACTTCGCCACCCGGTTCGTGCGGGAGGCCCACTCGGCCGCCCGGCTGTCCCACGCGAACGTCGTCGCGGTGACCGACCAGGGCGACGACCAGGGCCTGCTGTTCCTGGTCATGGAGCACGTGCCGGGCCGCACGCTGCGCGACGTCATCCGCAGCGAGGCCCCGATGGAGCCGACCCGGGCGCTCGCCCTCCTCGAGCCGGTCCTCCAGGCGTTGGCGGAGGCGCACCGCTGCGGGCTCGTGCACCGCGACGTGAAGCCCGAGAACGTCCTGATCGCCGACGACGGCCGGATCAAGGTCGCGGACTTCGGCCTGGCCCGCGCCTTCGACGCCAACACGAGCAGCACCGCGACCGGCGGCGTCCTCATCGGCACCGTGTCCTACCTCGCACCCGAGCTCATCGTCGACGGCAAGGCCGACCCGCGCTCCGACGTCTACGCCGCCGGCGTCCTCCTCTACGAGATGCTCACCGGCCGCAAGCCCCACGAGGGCGAGAGCGCGATCCAGATCGCCTACAAGCACGTCAACGAGGACGTCCCCGCGCCGTCCCAGGTGCGCGGGTCGCTCGACGAGGACACCATCCCGGCGTACGTCGACGCGCTGGTCGTCCGGGCGACGGCCCGCGACCGCGACCGGCGCCAGGCCGACGCCAAGGTGTTCCTCCACCAGGTGCGCAGGGTGCGTGCGGCCCTCGGAGCGGGCGCCGTCGACGACCCCGAGCTCACCGCCGACCTGCTGCCGACCGTGCCGATCGCGGTGGAGCAGGGCATCGACTACGTCGACGACGCCGGACCCGCGGTCCACGCGCGTCGCACCCAGCAGTTCGAGCCGATCGGCTCCGAGGACACGGGCGACGAGGTCACCACGATGCTCGACGGCCGTCGTGTCGCCGCTGCAGCCGGGGTGGCTGCCGCCGGAGCGGCCGCCGCCTCCTCAGGGCTCGGCACCGCACCGGTGGTCCTCGACGGACGCGCGCCCAGCGCGGCTCGCCTCGACCGTCGCGCGCAGGCCGACCCGGCACCACCGCGGATCCTCCCGCCTTCCGGCAACGGTCGTCCGCCGGGCGAGCTCCCGCGCCAGCCCGGGAGCGAGGATGCTTCGCCGGTCCGTCGTCGGCGTCGCCGTCGTGGTCCGCTGCTGCTGGTCGTCGCGGTGCTCCTCGTCGCGCTCGCGGCGTACGCCGGGTGGTGGCTGGGCATCGGCCGCTACACCTCGACCCCGGGCGTCATCAACCTCCCGGTGCAGAGCGCCGACGCGAAGCTCGAGGCGGCCGGGCTCGACCTCAAGGTCGCCGAGAAGCAGTTCTCCGAGAGCGTCACCGCCGGGTCGGTCATCAGCACCGACCCCGAGGGCGGCGACCGGATCGTCGAGGGCAGCACCGTCAACGCCGTGGTCTCCCTCGGGCCGGAGCGCTACGAGGTCCCCACGCTCCGCGAGAAGGAGCTCTCCGAGGTCGGCACGCTCCTCGAGGAGCACCACCTCACCCTGGGCCAGGTCACGCCGGTCTACAACGAGGTCATCAAGAAGGGCTTCGTCATCTCCGCGGACCCGACGGCGGGCACCGAGCTGCGACCCGACGCGCCGGTCGACGTCCTGGTCAGCCGCGGCCCGAAGCCGATCAAGATCCCCGACTTCACCGGCAAGAAGGCCGACCGCGCCGAGACCCGGCTGACGGAGCTCGGCTTCACCGTCAACCGGACCGAGGAGAACAGCGACACCGTCGACAAGGGCACGGTGATCTCGCAGGACCCCGACAAGGGCGAGGGCATCAAGGACGACGAGATCGACCTCGTCGTCTCGAAGGGCCCGGTCATGGTCGAGGTCCCGTCCCTCAAGGCGATGTCGGTCACCGACGCGACCCAGACGCTCGCCGGTCTGGGCTTCCGCATCGACGTCCGGCGCAACGACCTCTACGTCGGGCTCGACCGCGTGCTGCAGCAGAGCCCCGGATCCGGTGAGTACCTCCCCAAGGGCAGCACCGTCATCGTCTACGTCGTCTGATGACGACGGCCTCCCCGGGCCGGCTGTCCCCCCGGGCGACCGGCGTGGTCGCCACCCTCATCCTGCTGTTCGTCACCGCCACCTGGGGCTCGACGTTCTTCCTCATCAAGGACCTGCTCGACCGCGTCCCGGTCCTCGACTTCCTCGCGCTCCGCTTTGCGATCGCGACGATGACGCTCGTCGTCCTGTTCCCTCGTGCGGTGGCACGGTTGTCCCCGCAGTCGCGTCGGGCGGCGCTGGTGCTCGGCGCCCTCTACGGCCTCGGCCAGATCCTCCAGACCGCGGGGCTCGCGCACACCCCGGCAAGCGTCTCGGGGTTCATCACCGGGATGTACGTCATCGCGACCCCGCTCTTCGCCGCTCCCCTGCTCAAGCAGCGGATCGACCGCACCACCTGGCTGGCGGTGCTGCTCGCGGTGGTCGGCCTCGGGGTGCTCAGCCTGTCCGGCCTCAGCATCGGGTACGGCGAGGCGCTGACCCTGGTGGCCGCGATGCTCTACGCGCTCCACATCGTCGGCCTCGGGGCGTGGAGCCGCTCCGGCGACGCGATCGGTCTCACGATCATCCAGCTCGCCGTCATCACCGTGATCGCCTTCGTGGTGACCGCGCCGAACGGCGTCACGATCCCTCACCGGACGGGTGACTGGGTCTCGGTGGTCTACATGGCCGTCGTCCCGGCCGCCCTGGCGCTGCTCGGCCAGACCTGGGCGCAGGCCCACCTGCCGCCGACCCGGACGGCGATCATCATGACGACCGAGCCGGTCTTCGCCGCGGTGTTCGCCGTCCTCCTCGGAGGCGAGGACCTCACCTCGCGCATGCTCGTCGGCGGCACCCTCGTGCTCGTCGCGATGCTGCTCGTCGAGGTCCGACCCCGCCGCAAGTTCGAGGCCGAGGTCCCCCACCCCGGCCAATAGCCGAGTCGGCTACGCCTCGACGACCACCGGGATGATCATCGGGCGGCGGCGGTGGGTGTTGTTGACCCAGCGGCCGATGACGCGGCGGATGATCTGCTGCAGCTGGTAGGTGTCGTCCGTGCCCTCGGCGAGCGCGGCGTCGATCGCCTCGACGATCGGCTGCTTGATCTCCTCGAAGACGGAGTCGTCCTCGAGGAAGCCGCGGGCGTGGATCTCCGGGCCGCTGGAGACCTTGCCGGTCATCGTGTCGATCACCACGACGACGGACACGAAGCCCTCCTCGCCGAGGATGCGGCGGTCCTTCAGCGACGCCTCGGTGATGTCGCCGACCGACTCGCCGTCGACGTAGACGAACCCGCACGGCACCTTGCCGGCGATCTCGATCTTGCCGTCCATCAGGTCGACGACGACGCCGTCCTCGGCGACGATCACGTGCTCGGCCGGGACACCCGTCGCGCGCGCCAGCGCGGCGTTCGCCTGCATGTGCCGGATCTCGCCGTGCACCGGAAGGACGTTCTTCGGGCGGACGATGTTGTAGCAGTAGAGGAGCTCGCCGGCGCTGGCGTGACCGGACACGTGCACGAGCGCGTTGCCCTTGTGCACCACCTGGGCGCCCCACCGGGCGAGGCCGTTGATCACGCGGAAGACGGCGTTCTCGTTGCCGGGGATCAGGGACGACGCGAGGATGACCGTGTCGCCCTCCTCGATGTGCACGAAGTTGTGCGTGCGCTGGGCGATCCGCGACAGCGCGGACAGCGGCTCCCCCTGCGATCCCGTGGAGATCAGGACGGTGCGCTCGGGCGGGTAGTCACCGATCTCCTTGGTGTCCACGAGGGTGTCTGCCGGGACGTTGAGGTAGCCGAGGTCCCTGGCCACGTTCATGTTCCGGATCATCGAGCGACCGACGTAGGCGACCTTGCGCTTGTGCGCGACCGCCGTGTCGAGCACCTGCTGGACGCGGTGCACGTGCGAGGCGAAGCAGGCCACGATGATGCGGCCCTGGCTGCGGTGGAAGACGCGGTCGATGACCGGCCCGATCTCGATCTCGGAGGTGGTGAAGCCGGGCACCTCCGCGTTGGTGGAGTCGACCATGAAGAGGTCGACACCCTCGTCGCCCAGCCGTGCGAAGGCGCGCAGGTCGGTGATCCGGCCGTCGAGCGGCAGCTGGTCCATCTTGAAGTCGCCGGTGTGCAGCACCAGGCCCGCACCGGTGCGGATCGCGACCGCCAGGGCGTCCGGGATCGAGTGGTTGACCGCCACGAACTCGAGCTCGAAGGGCCCGAGCGTGAGCGTGTCGCCCTCGGTGACGACGTGCTGCACCGTCTCCTTGAGCCGGTGCTCCTGCAGCTTGGAGCGCAGCAGGCCGAGGGTCAGCTTCGAGCCGACCAGCGGGATGTCCTCGCGTTCGCGGAGGAGGTACGGCGTCGCGCCGATGTGGTCCTCGTGCCCGTGGGTCAGCACGAGGGCCTCGATGGCGTCGAGGCGGTCCCGGATCGCGTCGAAGTCCGGGAGGATCAGGTCCACGCCGGGTTGGTGCTCCTCGGGGAAGAGCACGCCGCAGTCGACGACGAGCAGGCGCCCGTCGTACTCGAAGACGGTCATGTTGCGACCGACCTCGCCCAGGCCGCCGAGCGGGATGACCCGCAGGGCGTTCTCGGGGAC
This sequence comes from uncultured Actinomycetota bacterium, assembly GCA_963759965.1. Lineage (GTDB taxonomy): Bacteria > Actinomycetota > Actinomycetes > Propionibacteriales > Nocardioidaceae > Marmoricola_A. The sequence continues at coordinate 557,403 of CAVXBM010000020.1, read as the reverse complement.
GGGACCGGCCAGGTGGAGCTCAGGATGCGCGTGACTCACGGCACTCCTTCTCGGGAGGGGTTCAGAGGAGGTCGGACGCGACCAGGCCGGCGCGCAGCGCCTCGACCTCGTCGTCGTCGAGCGGCACCAGGGGGCCGCGGACGTTGCGGTGGGGCAGGACGCCCAGCAGCTGCAGGGCCGCCTTCGCGGTGGTGGCGCCGTAGTTGGGGACGCCCATGACGGCGTCCATCGCCGGCACCAGCCGGCGGTAGGTCGCCAGCGCGCCGGCGTGGTCGCCGGACAGGAACGCGTGGATGAGGCCGGCGAGCTCCTCGCCGGCTGCGTGGCCGACGACCGACACCAGGCCGCAGGCACCGTGCGCGAGGAACCCGAGGACCGCGGCGTCGTCACCGGAGTAGACGGAGTAGCCGAGCTCGGTCAGCAACGCCGTCCGGGCCACGTCGCCCGTCGCGTCCTTGACGGACATGATGTTGGAGACGCCCTGAGCGGCCACGTAGGTCGACAGCTCGATGCGGGTCGCGGTGCGCCCCGGCACGTCGTAGAGCATCACCGGCAGGTCGGCGGCCTCGGCCACCGTGCGGAAGTGGTGCAGGGCGCCGGCCTGGCCGGGCTTGCTGTAGTACGGCGTGACGAGCAGGACCCCGTCGACGCCGATCTTCGCGGCCTGCTGGGTGAGCTCGACGGAGTGCGCGGTGGAGTTCGTGCCGACGCCGGCGATGATGCTCGCCCGGTCGCCCACCGCGTCCTTGACCGCCTGCAGGATGCGGCCGTCCTCCTCCACGGTCGTCGTCGGCGACTCGCCGGTGGTGCCGGACACCACGACGCCGTCGTTGCCGTGGTCGACCAGGTGCGTGGCGATGCGGGCCGTGCCCTCGAGGTCCACCGCGCCGTCGTCGTCGAACGCGGTCGCCATCGCCGTCAGCATCCGGCCGAACGGGGCGGGAGGGTGCAGGTCGTCGGCCATGCGGCCAGGTTATCGCCTGCCGGCCTCCCGGCTCGCACGTGAGGGACACGCGCATCACGTTCACGTCAAGGAGGCCTGGTCGCCCTAGCCTCGAAGCGTCGGTACGGGGGTCTCGGGCTGAGAAGTGGAATGAGGGAACCATGTATTCGATGAACCGCAGGCTGGCCGCTGAGTTCTTCGGCACGTTCTGGCTCGTGCTCGGCGGCTGCGGTGCCGCCGTGCTGGGCGGCAACTACCTGGGCGTCGCGTTCGCCTTCGGTCTCACCGTCCTGACCATGGCGTACGCCGTGGGCCACATCTCGGGCGGGCACTTCAACCCGGCCGTGACGATCGGGCTCGCGACGGGCAAGCGCTTCGACTGGAAGGACGTGCCGGCGTACATCGGCACCCAGGTCGTGGCGGCGATCGTCGCGGCCTTCGTGCTCTTCGTCATCGCGCACGGTGCGCCCGGCTTCGACGCGACCGAGAGCGGCTTCGCCACCAACGGGTACGGCGACCGGTCCCCTGGCGGCTACAACGTGCTGGCGGTGCTGATCATCGAGGTGGTGATGACGATGTTCTTCCTGTACATCATCCTCGGGTCGACGGACACGCGTGCTCCCAAGGGCTTCGCGCCGATCGCGATCGGCCTCGGCCTCACGCTGATCCACATCATCAGCATCCCGGTGAGCAACACGTCGGTGAACCCGGCGCGGTCGATCGGCCCGGCGCTGTTCGCCGGCGGCGACGCGATCATCCAGCTCTGGGCGTTCATCCTGGCCCCGGTGGTCGGTGCCCTGATCGCGGGAGCGACGTACATCGCGCTCTTCGGCGGCCAGGACGCCGCCCCGATGGAGGTCGCCACCGAGGGGTAGGTCGCCTCGCTGGTCGAGCCTGTCGAGACCTCACACGTGCGGCATGACCTCCGCGGCGATGAGCTCGAGGTGGTCGAGGTCGGCGAGGTCCAGCACCTGGAGGTAGCAGCGCGTGCTGCCCGCCTCGGCGAAGGCGCCGAGGCGGTCGACGACCTGCTGCGGCGTGCCCGCGAGGCCGTGGGCGGCCAGGCCGTCGAGGTCGTGGCCGATGGCCTCGGCGCGGCGGCGTACCTCAGCGTCGTCGGCGCCGACCGCGACGGTCAGCGCCTGCGAGTAGACCAGCGAGCCGGCGTCGCGGCCGCCCTGCTCGCACGCGGCGCGCACCCGGGCGAACTGCTCCGCACCCTCGGCGACGTCCATGAACGGCAGGTTGAACTCGTCGGCGTAGCGAGCCGCCAGCGCCGGTGTCCGCCGCGTGCCCTTGCCGCCGACGATGACCGGCGGTCGTGGTGACTGCACCGGCTTGGGAAGCGCGGGCGAGTCGGCGACCTGGTAGTGCTCGCCGGTGAAGGAGAACGTGGCACCCTCCTCGGTCTCCCACAGACCGGTGATCACGGCGAGCTGCTCCTCGAGCCGGCCGAAGCGCTCGCCGGTCGCGGGGAAGGGGATGCCGTAGGCGGTGTGCTCGGCCTCGAACCAGCCCGCGCCGATCCCGAGCTCGACCCGGCCGCCGCTCATCGCGTCGACGTTCGCGACGGTGATCGCCAGCGGACCCGGGAGCCGGAACGTCGCCGACGTCATCAGCGTGCCCAGGCGGATCGTCGACGTGTCGCGCGCCAGCCCGGCCAGCGTCGTCCACGCGTCACTCGGTCCGGGGCGTCCGTCGACGCCCATCGCGAGGTAGTGGTCGGAGCGGAAGAACGCGTCGAAGCCGAGACGTTCCGCGGCCTGCGCGACCCGGAGGAGGTCGTCGTACGTCGCGCCCTGCTGCGGCTCGGTGAACACCCGGAGATCCATCTGCCAAGGTTGTCAGGCGGGTGGTCGGGTTGACAGTCAGCTCTGCGCGAATGTTCCGGTTTCTCGGGTGAGGAACACCCGCTCGTAGCCCTCGTGCGGCTCGCGCAGCGTCTCGGTCCACTCGGCCGGGTCGGTGGCGGGGTAGAGCACGTCGCCCTCGGGCTCGAGTGCCACGAGCGACAGCACCTGCTGGTCGGCGACGGGCAGCACCGCGGCGTACACCTGCGCGCCGCCGGCGACCATGACGTCGCCGGGCAGGGTGTCGGCGAGGCGCAGCGCCTCGTCGAGGTCGTGCGCGACGTGCACCCCGTCCGCGGTCCACGCGGGGTCCCGGGTGAGCACGATCGTGGTGCGGCCCGGGAGCGGGCGGCCGATGGTGTCGTACGTCGCGCGCCCCATGAGCAGGACGTGGCCGGTGGTGAGCTCCTTGAACAGGGCCTGCTCGCCCTTGATCCGCCACGGGATCTCGGAGCCGTGGCCGATCACGCCGTTGCGCGCCACGGCGGCGACGAGGACCACCCTCTTCCCACCGGGGGTCATACGGCGATGGGCGCCTTGATCCCCGGGTGCGGGTCGTAGCCCTTCACGTCGATGTGCTCGAGCTCGAAGGCGTCGATCTCGCGGACCGCCGGGTCCAGCCACAGCTCGGGCAGCGGCCGGGGGTCGCGGGTGAGCTGGAGGTTCGCCTGGTCGAGGTGGTTGAGGTAGAGGTGCGCGTCGCCCAGCGTGTGCACGAAGTCGCCGACGTCGAGGTCGGTGACCTGGGCGACCATGTGCGTGAGCAGGGCGTACGACGCGATGTTGAACGGCACGCCCAGGAACACGTCGGCGGAGCGCTGGTAGAGCTGGCAGCTCAGCCGGCCGCGACCACCCTCCTCGCGCGGCGGGGCGACGTAGAACTGGAAGAACGCGTGGCACGGCGCCAGCGCCATCTGCGGGATGTCGGCGACGTTCCACGCCGAGACGATGTGGCGGCGCGAGTCGGGGTCACGGCGGATCGCGTCGAGCACCTGGGCGAGCTGGTCGACGTGCTCGCCCGACGGGGTCGGCCACGAGCGCCACTGGGCACCGTAGACGGGACCGAGGTCGCCGTCGGCATCCGCCCACTCGTCCCAGATCGTGACGCCGCGGTCCTGGAGCCACGTCACGTTGGTGTCGCCGCGGAGGAACCACAGCAGCTCGGCGAACACCGACCGCGTGTGGACCTTCTTGGTGGTGACCAGCGGGAAGCCCTCGGAGAGGTCGAAGCGCATCTGGTGCCCGAAGACGCTGATCGTGCCGGTGCCGGTGCGGTCGCCCTTCTCGACACCTTCGTCGAGGATCCGGCGGACGAGGTCGAGGTACTGCTGCACGTCGTCACAGTACCTCCGGCGACCCCCACCCCCGCAGTGCCACGGCGGCGTGCCTGGACAATGACCCGGTGCCCGACTCCCCGCACTCCCACCCCGGCCCGACGGCCGACGTCTCCGTCCGCGTCGGCTGGGCCGACGACGCCCTGGCGATCGCGCAGGTGCAGGTGCGCGCCTGGCGCGAGGAGTACGCCGCGGTGCTGCCCCCCGAGGTCCTCGAGTCGTTCGACGTCGAGCAGTTCGCAGCCGCCTGGCACGGCGCGATGGCCAAGCCGCAGGACGCGCGCCACCGGGTGCTGGTGGCGCTGGAGCACAACACGGTCCGTGGCTTCGCGGTCACCGGCCCGTCCCCCGACCCCGACTCCGACGCGGTGGCCGACGGAGAGGTCTCCGAGCTCGTCATCGACCCCGGCCACGGTCGGGCCGGTCACGGGTCACGGCTGCTGCACGCCTGCGTCGACACCCTCCGGGCCGACCGGTTCACCCGGGCCACGATGTGGCTGGCCACGACGGACGACGTCCGGCGTACCTTCCTGACGGAGTCGGGCTGGGCGACCGACGGGGCTCACCGCCAGCTCGACCTCCACGGCGACGGGTCCACGCTGGTGCGCCAGGTGCGGCTGCACACCGACCTGCGCGAGGACTGAGACCGGACACATACCGGACTGATCCACGCAATCGGTTGAGTCCCCGGCCCCCTTGGGCTGGACCGGTCCAGGTCCGTACGGTGGCAACCTCTCCGGATTCCGGAGCGTCACAGAGGGTAGAAGGTCAGCGCCGTTCTCGGACGGCTCGGCTTCTCGGACCGAAGGGACTGCACATGTTCGGACACCTGCCGGTGCGGTATCGCGTCACCATCTGGGTCGCAGGCCTGGTGCTCTTCGGTGGTCTCGGTGCGTGGCTGGCGATGTCCCCCTCCGTCCCGGTCGTGTGGCGTCTCGGCGCCCTGCTCGGCGTGCTCGTCGGCGCCGTCGCGGTGTCCCTGTTCTCGCGCCTGATGTCCGAGCCGCAGACCGCGACCCACCACTCCTGACACCCCCGCGGCACCGGGTCGGACCTCCGGCCTAGCCTGGGGCGGGTGACTGCTCGGAGCGCTCTCGTCCGCGAGGGCCTCACCGTGGGCATCGCGACCGGCGCCTACGGCATCTCGTTCGGCGCGCTCTCCGTCGCCGCCGGGCTCAGCGTCCTCCAGTCGTGCGCGCTGTCGCTGCTGGTCTTCACGGGGGCCTCGCAGTTCGCCCTCGTCGGCGTGGTCGCCTCGGGCGGCGCCGCCTTCTCCGGCGCTGCGACGGCGCTGCTGCTGGGCCTCCGCAACGGGCTCTACGGGCTGCGGCTGGCGCCCCTGCTGGGCTTCACGGGCGTACGCCGCGTCGCGGCCGCCCACCTGGTCATCGACGAGTCGACCGCGATGAGCGTCAACCGGTCAGCCGGAGAGGAGGCCCGCACCGGGTTCCTCGCCACCGGCATCGCGGTCTTCGTGTTCTGGAACCTCGCCACCTTGGCCGGCGCGGTGGCCGGCACCGCGATCGGCGACCCTCGCGACTACGGTCTCGACGCCGCCGTCGGAGGCGCCTTCCTGGCGCTGCTGTGGCCGCGGCTCCGCGACCGGACCAACCAGGTGGTCGGTGTCCTCGCGGTGGTGGTGGCGCTCGCGCTGGTGCCGGTCACGACGGCCGGCTTCCCCGTGCTGGCGGCCGGCCTCGTCGCGGTGCTCGTCGGTGTCGGGAGGCGGTCCTCGTGATGTGGGCCGCCATCCTGGTCGCCGGCATCGGCTGCTACCTGCTCAAGCTCGCTGGACTCTCGGTCCCGCCGAAGGTGCTCGAGCACCCGAAGATGGAGCGGGTCGCCGACCTGCTCCCGGTCGCGCTGCTGTCGGCCCTGATCGGCGTCCAGGTCCTCGCCTCCGGCCACGACCTCACCATCGACGCCCGGGTCGCCGGCCTCGCCGCAGCCGTCGCCGCCCTCCTCCTCCGCGCCCCCTTCATCGTCGTCGTCTTCGTCGCCGCCGCCACCGCCGCCCTCCTCCGCCTCGTCACCTGACACACCGATTCGTCTGCGGTCCCCCCGCGTGGACCTTTGATCCTGCGCTAGACGAATCCCGGGCTCCGGGGACGCGGACTTCGAGGTGGGTCGCCACCCACTGACCCGCCGGGCGGCGGCGGTCACTCGATCTCGATGTGGCCGTCGTCGTCGATCGGGAACATCGGGTTGAAGCACAGCTCCCAGAGGTGGCCGTCGGGGTCGGCGACATAGCCGGAGTAGCCGCCCCAGTCCATCCGGTGCGCGGCCTTCACCAGCGTCGCGCCGGCGGCGGTCATCGTCTCGAAGGCGGCGTCGACGTCGGCCTCGGTCGGCAGGTTCAGGGCGAGCGTGATGTCGCGGAACGGCGGCAGCCCGTCGGCGAGCGGCAGGGAGGTGTCGTCGGCAAGGTCGCCGCGCGGGAAGAGGCCGATCCAGGTGCTGGCCGTCTTGAACCAGACGATCCCCTGGGCGCGGTCACCGCGCTTCTCCCAGCCGATGGCCTCGTAGAAGGCGATCGAGCGGTCGAGGTCGGCGACACCGAGGGTGACGATCGAGAAGTACGGGGCGACAGGCACGAGGGACCTCCGAGTCAGTCGAGGGGCAGCAGGTGCTCGAGGCCGACGGTCAGCCCCGGGTGGTCCGCGATCTCGCGCACGCCGAGCAGGACACCCGGCGTGAACGAGGCACGGTCGAGTGAGTCGTGGCGGATGGTCAGGGTCTCTCCGAGACCTCCGAGGACGACCTCCTGGTGGGCGACGAGCCCGCGGACACGCAGGCCGTGGACGTGGATGCCGTCGACCTCGGCTCCGCGCGCCCCGTCGAGGGACGTCGAGGTGGCGTCGGGCACCGGGCCCATCCCGGCCTCGCGGCGAGCTGCGGCCACCAGCTCCGCCGTACGCCGGGCAGTGCCGCTGGGCGCATCCGCCTTGTTCGGGTGGTGCAGCTCGACGATCTCGACCGACTCGAAGAACCGGGCCGCCTCGACCGAGAACCGCATCATGAGCACGGCGCCGATCGAGAAGTTCGGGGCCACGAGGACACCCGTCGACGGCGACCTCTCGAGCCAGCCGCGCAGCGTCGTCAGGCGACCTTCGTCGAAGCCAGTCGTGCCGACGACGGCGTGGATGCCGTGGTCGACGAGGAACTCGAGGTTGTCCATCACCACGTCGGGGTGGGTGAAGTCGACCACGACCTGCGCGCCGGAGGTGACCAGTGCGTCGATCTCGTCGTCGGCGTCCACCTCCGCGACGAGCTCGAGGTCCTCGGCGGCAGTCACCGCCTTGGACACCTCCTGGCCGACCTTGCCCCGGGCGCCCAGCACGCCGACCTTGATCGTCTCGCTCACCCTTCCGACCCTAGACGAGCCCGCAGACGCAACGAGGCCGCCCCAAGCAGGCGGGGCGGCCTCGTCTCGTGGGTGCGTTCGATCAGGTGACGTTGACACCGCTCCAGGCGGCGGCCACGCCGTTGTACTGCGTGCTGCCCGCGCCGTAGAGGTCACGAGCGGCGTTGAGCGACGCGGTGCGCGCGCCCTTGTAGTTCGTCGACGACGTCATGTAGACCGTCAGCGCGCGGTACCAGATCTTCCCGGCCGCGTCGCGACCGATGCCGGCCACCGTCGAGCCGTTGCACGTGGTCGAGCTGTGCGCGACGCCACCGATCGTCTTGGCGCCCGAGCCCTCGGCCAGCAGGTAGAAGAAGTGGTTGCCGACACCGGACGAGTAGTGCACGTCCGCCTGGCCGACCGCGGCCGAGTAGCAGTCGTACGACGAGCCGTCCGAGCTCGGCTTGTCCATGCGACGGAACCCGACGTGGTTCTTCAGGTCGAACTCCTCACCGATGAGGTAGTCGCCCGGGTCGTTGGCGTTGTTGGCGTAGAACTCCACGAGCGTGCCGAAGATGTCGGACGTCGACTCGTTGAGGCCACCGGACTCACCGGAGTAGGTCAGGTTGGCGCTGTTCTCGGTGACGCCGTGCGACATCTCGTGACCGGCCACGTCGAGCGAGGTGAGCGGGCCGTAGTTGGTGCCGTCACCGTCGCCGTACGTCATCTTGGTGCCGTCCCAGAAGGCGTTGACGTAGCCGTTGCCGTAGTGGACCCGGTTGTACGAGCCCTTGCCGGTGCCGAAGATGCCGTTCCGGCCGTGGGTGTTCTTGTAGTAGTCCCAGGTCTCGTTGGTGCCGTACTGCGCGTCGACACCGGCCGACTCACGGTTGGTGTTCGCGCCGTTGCCGAAGGAGTTGTCCGGGCTCGTGAAGAGAGTTCCGGCGGAGCAGCCGCTGCCGAAGATCTGGCACATCAGGCTGTCCTCCTTGTTCTTCATGTCGGTCGTGTACGTGTTGCCGCGAGTCGGGTCCTTGAGCTGGTAGGTGCTGCCCGACAGGGTCAGCTGCAGCGGCACGGTGCCGGAGTAGATCGACTGGCCGGAGCCGTCGACGGTCTCGATCTGCTGCTCGCTGCGGATCAGCGCACCGGTGCGGGCGTCGACGTACGACGCGAGGCGGCTGGGGGTCCCGTCCTTCTGCGTGCCGCCGGTGACAACCTCCCACGCGAGGCGCGGAGTGCCCGAGGTGGCGTCGTAGACGAGGCGGTGGCTGCCGACCTTGGCGCCGGTGATCCCGCGGGTCGCGGTGCGCGGTGCGAGCGCCACGCTCGCGGCGCGGGCCTCGGCGACCTTCGGGGCCGCGCTGAGGGCCGGCGTGGTGCGCAGCGTCTGCGAGACGCCCTCGAACGCCCCGGTCGCACTGCGGTGGACGACCAGGTCGCCGCCGAGCACGGGGAGGCTGCGGTAGGTCCGGGTGAACCGCACGTGCGTCGCGCCGTCGGAGTCGACGAGCGCGTCGGTGGAGCGGAACGCCTGGTTCGCGCCGACCTTCGCTGCCGCCGGGTGGGCGCGCAGTGCGGACTTGGCGGCGTCGACGACCTGGCCGGTGCGGCTGATCGCCTTCGTGGAGAGGCCGGACGGTGCCGGCGCGGCCGCTGTGGTGTCAGCGGCGACCACGGCGCCGCCCAGGATCAGGGCAGTCGCGCCGAGGATGGCTGGTGCTCGCATGCAGGATTTCCCTTTCAGGGGGGTACAGGACCAAAGTCATCCGGATCCTTACCCACCTGACCTACAAAAGGGAACCTGTTCTAGCTAGTTGATTCCTCAACCTTTCGGGCAAGTCGCCTAGTCAGAACGGACTACCCTCACGCGCAGCCGAACTCCTTGGCGAGCGGCCAGGCCTCCACCTCGGCCGGATCGTCGACCGCGACGAGGTAGGCCGGCCCGCGGCCCGCGGCCGTCCAGAGCTCCCGGCCGGCGTGCCGCCAGCCGGTGTCGGTCGCGCCGTCCGGCAGGGTCGCCTCGGCCTGGAACCGGCCGTGGGTGTAGTCGGCGAGCTCGCCCCGCGGGTCCCGGAGGTAGGTGCTCTTCCCGAGCTCGAGGAACGTCATGTCCTGCCAGTCGCAGTGCTCGGAGCCGGCGTACGAGTACACCTCCGACGTGGACACCCGAGCCCCGTCGGCCTGCTCCCAGACCTGGATCCACCAGCCGTCGGTGACCTTGGCCGGCAGCTCGGAGGGGTCGCAGACCGCCCACGACTCGATCCCCCACCCCGTGCCGCCGTCCCAGTCCTTGGTGCCGTCCACGGCGACCGCGGTCGCGACGGTCCGGCCGTTCCCGACGCTGAAGGTGAGCAGGGCCCGCTTTCCGGTGTTGTTCACGTCGCGGAACCCGTCGTGCGGCACGACGCCCGGGTCGTTCTCCGACACGAGGTCGGCCCACGCCTTCTCCGGGGTGTCCTGCACGCGTTCGAGGCCGCCGTCCACGTAGTCCCCGCTGCCCTTTTCGGTACACGGGCCCCTTGCACGAGAGGTGGTCGACGGCGTCCAGGACAGGTCCAGCCTTGGGCGGCGACTCACGCATCGCGTCGTCCTCGCTGCCGCACCCCGCCAGGAGCAGTGCGCTCGCCGCGAGGACCACCCAGATCCGAGTCATGGTGGTCAGACGCCGCCGGCCCCGTCGCGGTTCCGTCTCAGGCGCCGTCGAACCCGCTGAGCAGCAGGAAGAACAGGACCACGCCCACGACGACCGCCCCGACCGCGTACAGCATCCCGATGCGGATCGCCCGGGACCGCGTGCCGTCCTCCCCCGCGATCCGCGGAAGTGCGGAGCCGACCAGGGCACCGATGACGAGCATGCCGGCGAGCTGCACTGGGATGATCCAGTTCTCCGAGCCCTCGGCGTCGAACAACGTGGCCGACAACGGCAGGCTCAGGATCCCGGCCACCAGCAGCACGAACACGGCCAGCGCCCGCTGCGCTCCCACACCCATGAGTCCCTCCTCACGACGCGTCCGCCGAGAGTAGCGGTCCGAGACCGTCTCAGGTCCGGTCCAGCCGCCGCGACACGGCCCCGGCGTACCGCAGCGCCGAGCCGGGCGCCTGGTCCGCGAAGTACGACGGCTCGAACAGCTCGGCCTCCAACAGCAGCGGTCCGTCCGGGCCGGCGACGGTGTCGAAGCGGGCGTAGAGCAACGGCTCCTGCCACTTCTCGCCGAGCACCTCCATCGCCCTGTCGCACAACGCGCGGGTCGCGTCGTCCGCGACCGCGGGCGTGATCACCTCGGTGTACTCACCCCCCAGCAGCCCACCTCCCGGCGCCAGCAGCGGGCCCTTGCGGATGGAGTGCGAGTAGACGCCGTCGAAGTAGAGCGACGCGATCTCGCCGTCGGTCTGCACGCTCGCGATCGCCGGCTGGATCATGACCGTCTTGCCGAGACCGAAGATGCGCTCCGCGAGCTCATGCACGCGCGGTGACGTGCGTTCGAGCAGCTCGGTGTCGCGCGAGCCTGCCGAGACGGTCGGCTTCACCACGACGTGCTCGACGTCGAGCGCAGCGGTCGCGGCCGCCACCGCGTCGAGGTCGTCGCAGAGCGTCGTCGGCACGACGGCGACACCGGCACGCTCGAGCTCGAGGACGTAGGCCTTGTCGAGGTTCCAGCGGATCACCTCGGGCGGGTTGAGCACCGTCGTCGCGGTCGACGCGCGATCGAGCCAGGCGAGGAAGTCCTCGAGCCGCTCGGAGTAGTCCCACGGGCTGCGCATCAGCACCAGGTCGTACCCGCCCCACGCGACGTCGTCGTCCCACACCACGACGTCGCTCTCGACCCCGACCTCGCCCAGTGCCGCGGCCACGGGCTCGATGTCCACGTCCGACTCGCGCAGCCACGCGTCCCGCACCGTCACCAGCGCCACCCTCGCCATGCCGGGACGCTAGCAAGGCGGCGGTGCTTGACTCGGGGCATGGCCCACCCGGTGATGTTCAGCGACGACGACCCCGGCCTGGCCGAGCTGCGGGAGATCTGCTTCGCCCTGCCCGGCGTCGAGGAGCGCGTCTCGCACGGCCGCCCGACCTTCCGCGCCGGCAAGATCTTCGCGGCGTTCGGCGGCTCGGAGAAGCTGCGCCCCGGCGACCACCGCATGGTGCCGAGCGCGTTGATCTTCACGCCCGACCCGCTCGACCTGCCCGCCATCGACGAGGACGACCGCTTCTTCGTGCCTGCCTACTACGGGCCGTACGGCGGCCGCGCCATCGACCTGGCCGACCCCGACATCGACTGGCAGGAGATCACCGAGCTCGTCGACGCGTCGTACCGCCTCGTCGCTCCCAAGAAGCTCCTCGCCGAGCTCGACGCCCGCCCGGTGGTCGAGTAGCGGCGAGGGACGAGCCGCGTATCGAGACCGATCCACACACAACCCTCACAACTCCCCCACGCGCCCTGACCACCCGCGCGTCTAGCGTCGTGGCATGACGCTCTCGCGGACCACCTACCTCCTGGCCAGCGGCCTCGCGCTCCTCACCGTGTTGTTCCTCGTCGCCGCCGCGGGGGCCCTCGGCATCGTCGGCGACGGCGGCGAAGCGGACCGGCCTTTCCTCGTCGTGCCAGTCGTGCTGCTCGTCGGCTCCGCGGTGGCGCGGCTCCACGCGCCGGGCATGGCCGTCGCACTCCTCGCGACCGCGGCCGTCCAGGCCCTCGTCGCTGCAGGCGTCGCGGTGGCCGTGATCGTCGGCACGGGTGACTACGCCGGCGCCTCGGTCATCGACGTCGTCGGCATCAACGCGATGTTCGTCGCCCTGTTCAGCGTCGCTGCCTACCTGTTCCGCCGGTCCGGCACGGACCTCAGAACTGCTCAGCCGTAGGTCGGTTTCTGCGGCCAGCCGTCCGGGCTGTCCTCCCAGTCCTGGCGGCGGCCGTAGACGGTGCGGTCCATGATGTGTGCGGTCGGCAGGATCGCCTCGGTGCCGCGGCGCGTGGTCATGTAGGTGAGGTAGGGCTTGCCGTCCTTGAGCAGGTAGTAGGAGTAGCCGGGCATCTGGTACTCCTTCCCCTCCTCGTCCTTCCGCGTCCAGTCGAAGTCGTAGTGATAGCTCGTGTCATGGGACGACACCCACCGGTGGTCCCAGCCACGCTCCTCGCGCCACTTCTCGAGCTTCTCCACCGGGGCCTGCGACACCATCGCGAAGGCGATGCCCTCGTCGTCGATGCGGCTCATGTTCGCGGGCAGGTTGTCGACCGCCCAGGTGCAGCTGGGGCAGCCCTCGTCCCACGACGGGTCGAACATGACGTTCTGGATGAGCAGCACGTGGTGCTCGCCGAAGAGCTCGGTCAGCCGCACCGGCCCGTCGGGGCCGGCGAACGTGTAGTCCTCCACCTCCACCATCGGCATGCGTCGCCGCTCGGCGGACACCCGGTCGTTGTGCCGGGTGACCTCCTTCTCGCGCTCGACCTGCTCGTCGAGCGCGGCGTCGAACTCCTCGCGGTCCACGACCTCCGGTGCTGCGGTGGGCTGCGTCGTGTCGGTGGTGCTCATGCTCGGCCTCCCGGTGGCTCGGTCGCTCTCTCGGGAGACCGTGCCCACCGTCCGCCGGACCATGCAGGCGTGCGGACTATTGGCGTCGCCTCACGCTCTTCGTGATGCGGGTGACGTCGCCGTCGTAGGACAGGTCGTAGCCAGGTCGGTGCGCATGTCGGTGGTGCGACGGGCACAGCAGCGTCCCGTCCTTGACCGAGGTGCGCCCGCCGTGTGCCCAGGGAACCTTGTGGTGCGCGTGGCAGTACGCCGCGGGCACGCCGCACCCCTCGACGGTGCAGGTCCGATGCCTCGCGCGGAGGGCGATGCGTTGCGCCTTGGTGTGCAGCCGGACCGTGCGACCCAGGTCCAGCAGCACACCCTCGCTGTCGAACGTCGCGGGGATGACGCCGCACTGCGACGCGAGCCGTCGTGCGGTGTCGCCGGTGATCTTCCGACCGGTGTCCAAGGTGGCCGGCGCGAGACCACCCAGCAGCGTGTCGAGCTCCATCATCACCAGCACGGCGGCGTTGATCCCGCCCGTCGTGGGCAGCGCCTCGGTCGGGAACCGCTCGACGTACTCGCAGAGGGCCTGACCCATCAGCACGTCGTTCGGCACCTCGGTGACGGCTCCCGACTCATCGGGGGCCTCCCGCTCGAGAGCACCCGGGCGCCTCGGCGACGAGATCGCCATGAGCGCGACGCGGAGCATGTCGGCGACGTAGCCGGGGACGGCGAACCGCCCGTGGACGGTGCCCTTCCCGTCGTCACGCATCGACAGGAAGGTCTTCCGCGCAGCGCGCTCCTCCTCCTCGGCGAGCTGCTTGGCCAGGACCTCATCGGCACCCTCGGGGTCGATCACCTCCACGAGGTAGCGCGCCATCTTCCGCAGGGTCGGCACGTCGTGCATCGACGCCTGCTCGACGAGGTAGGCCTCGGCCTCGCGGCGCTTCGCGTCGCCGAGCACGGACGGCAGCCCGTCCACTGACTCCACGACCACCTGGGCGTGACCGTGGCTGAGGTGACCCGCTGCGAGCGCACGCGCCGTGCGGTGGAACGAGTCCTCGAGTCGCTTCGCGACGCGGACTTCCTCCGTCGCCGCCGGCCGGGTCACGTTGGCCGCCCCCGCGTACCACCCGGCCATCGACGTCGCGGGCAACGGCCTCGTGACAGGGCCGTCCTCCGGATCGGGCGGCAGGTGCGCGCTGACGATCTCCGCGTGGTCGAGCAACCCCGCCTTGAGGCCATCGATCCGAGACTGCAGCCGCGAGAGCTCGATCAACGACTCACGGGTCGCGAACGCCGACAGCTCCGACATGGACACGAAGCCCGACCCGTCAGCCCCCATCAGGTCATCCAACGCGTCGTGCGCGCGGCCGGCGAAGCAGTGGACCCGGTGGGTGCGCTCGACCAGCGGAGTCCGGGTCGGACGCGGTGCTGCGTCCTGCCCCGAGGTGTCCTTCTCGTCGATCGCCATGACAGAACGCCAGGCTCCACCACCGACATCCACCGGAGGTGGTCAAGACCGGTTTTCCCCAACCCTGCTTGGGGATTCGTCAGTCTCAACTCAGTCGTAGATGACCGCTTCGCCCCGCGCTCTCATCGCCTCCAGCCCGTCCAGCATCGTCTGCAGCTTCTCGGGCGAGTGGCCCACCCAGCCCTCGAGCTCGCGCACCACGCGCAGCGGATCGCGACTGCGGAACGACTGCGTCGGGTTCCCCGGGAGGCGCTTGTCGGTGACGTTCGGGTCGTCCTCGAACGAACCAAGCGGCTCCACGACGTAGATGCGCCCACGCCCGGCACCCGCCGCGAGCTCGGCACCCCAGACCGCCGCATCGAGGGTGGCGGTGAAGTAGATGTGGTTCATCATCCGGCCGCTCTCGAAGTTCGACTCGCGACCGGCGACCAGCAGGTCCCCCGCTGCGAGCGACGCCTTCGTCCCGTGCAGGTACACACCCGGCTCGTAGACCTCGAACGGCACCGGCTCGCCTGTCACACCCATGCCACGACCCTAGGGCCCTCGGTCCTGGTGGCGGAGCGGAGCGGACCCCTACAGTCCGACCATGCGCCGAGCCCTCGTCGGAATCAC
Source organism: uncultured Actinomycetota bacterium (assembly GCA_963759965.1). Lineage (GTDB taxonomy): Bacteria > Actinomycetota > Actinomycetes > Propionibacteriales > Nocardioidaceae > Marmoricola_A. The sequence goes on along the minus strand of CAVXBM010000020.1, from coordinate 542,333 downwards.
CGTCGCCTGCCTCGCCGCTCTCGGGTTCACCCCGGTAGCGGCTCCCACGACCCTCGCGAGCCCACACCGGGCCGCCGCGCCCGGGTGCGACCCGGTCATGGCCGAGCCGGAGTTCCGCGGCGGCGTACCCAGCCCTGACCAGGTGCTCGACTTCAAGCTCGGCAAGCGTCAGGCGACGACCGACGAGATCGGGCGGTACTGGCGCGCCGCCGACCGGGCGAGCGACCGCGTCGTCACCGGGAAGTACGGACACTCGGTGCAGGGCCGGCCGCTGCGCTATGCCCTCGTCGGCGACCCCAGCACCCTGGATCGGCTTCCGGCGATCCGTCGTGACCTCGCTCTGCTGCGCGACCCGGCGACGTCGGACGAGCAGGCGGAGGCGATCGTCGGGCGCACCCCACCGATCCTCTGGATCGCGGCGAACGTCCACGGCAACGAGCCTTCCGGCGCGGACGCCGTCGTCCGCCTCCTCTACGAGCTCTCCGACCGCTCGGACTGCGTCGCCCGCGCGATCACCAAGCACGCGATCGTCGGCCTGATCCCGACGCAGAACCCTGACGGACGCGAGCACGACCGCCGCTACAACGCCAACGCGTTCGACATGAACCGCGACGGCATCGCCAACACCCAGCCGGAGATCGCGGCACGCCAGAAGCTGCTGTGGAGGTACCCGCCGCAGCTGTTCGTCGACGAGCACGAGAACAGCGGCCGCAAGTACTTCTTCCCGCCGGACGCCGACCCGATCTACCACGAGACGCCCGACGGGCTGTACCAGGAGATCGAGGACCTCTACGGCCCGGCGAACTCCGCGGCGTTCGACGCGAACGGGTGGAACTACGAGACCTGGGAGTCCGGCTACGACTTCTTCGCCCAGGTGTACGGCGACACCGTGCCGACCACCCAGATGGGCGCCGTCGGCATGACGTTCGAGCAGGGCGACTCCACGCCGTACCCGAAGCGCGTGCTGCACCAGTACACCTCCGCGCTCACGACCCTCTTCACCGGCGCCACGCACAGCAAGCGGGTCCTGCACACCTGGCGCGACACCTTCGTCGACGCCCAGGAGCAGGGCGAGAGCTGCGAGCTCGAGCCGAACCGCGTCTACAACCCGGGCAACGACCTGCTCCGGCCGGTGCCCGACCGGGCGGTCTGCGGCTACTTCCTGCTCGGCGACTCGCGAGCGACCCAGCTCACGGTGAGCAGGCTTCAGGACGCGCACGTCGAGGTGCACCAGCTGGCCGGCGACACCGTGGTCAGCGACTACCGCCCGTACGGCGAGGAGCCGCGAAGCAAGACGATGCCCGCCGGGACGTACTGGATCAGCCTCGCCCAGGCGCAGAAGCACTGGGTGCAGGCGGCCCTCAACGAGGACACCTACGTGCCGTTCCCGTACTTCTACGACGTCAGCGGCTGGAGCCTGCCCCTGATGGCCGGCATCCGCGGCGGCTCGACGGGTGAGCCGGTCACGGCCCCGGTGGTGCCCGCGCCGAGGCTGGGCAAGCCGAGGACGCCCCGGCCCACCGGCCCGATCCCGCGCATCGTGGTGCTGGACCAGTGGCGGTCGACGTTCAACGACTACCAGAACACCGGCTGGCTCAAGTGGCGCCTCAAGAACGACTGGCGCCTGCCGTACGAGGTCCTCGTGCCGACGGACGTCACGCCCGCGGCACTGCGCAACGTCGACGTCCTGGTGGTGGGCAACGTCGACGCAGCGCCCGTCTACAAGCAGCTCGGCGAGAAGGGCCGGAAGGCGGTCTCGGACTGGGTCGACGGCGGTGGCCGGTACGTCGGGTGGCAGGAAGGTGCTTTGCTCGCGGGCTCCCTCGGGATCTCCGAGGTCGGCATGGACACGCCCGAGGCCGAGTCCCCCGGCGCTCTGATGCGGATCCGCACGCCGGACGGACCGACGATGATCGAGTGGGACAGCGACTACAACCTGACCCTGGCCCCCACCGAGGACTCCCGCGTGGCCGGCGCATTCCCGTCGGACATGTTCGTGTCCGGCTTCGCCCGGAAGGCCGGCACGCTGGCCGACACGGTCCTCCAGACCGTCGAGGACGTCGGTGACGGCAGCGTCACCGTGTTCGGCTACGAGCCCAACTTCCGCGCGGTCGTCGAGGGTTCGGCAGCCATCCTCAGGGAGGCCGTCCTGCGCACGCCCACCGACGCGATCCCCTGGGACCTGCCTCGCGCGACCCCGCGCCGCCAGTCAGCGTCCGACGTGCTGCGCCTGAGCCACTCGCGTGCCTGGCGCGTGGCCCACGAGAACGGAGAGGAGCCGCGCGACTAGGCGTCGAGGCGGTACCTGAGCTCGACCACGTCCCTGCCGACGCCGGCGGCGTACGACGTCTCGGAGCCGAACCTGACGAAGCCCGCACCGGTGAGCACCCGGGCGGAGCCGACGTTGTGCTCCGCCGTGCCTCCGAACAGTGGCCTCACCGGCTCGATCTGCAGCAACGCCTGGAGAGCGGCTGACGCGATTCCTTGGCCCCAGCGCGACGGGTCGATCCAGTAGGTGACCTCCCGCTCGCCATCCCTCGTGAAGCTCCCGATCGTCCCCACGAGGACCCCGTCGTCCTCGACGGCGAGCACGGTGCAGTCAGGGTCGCCGATGATGCGTCGTTGGTGCTGGACGAACGCCTCCCGGTCGGAGGGGTCGGCCCGGGTGTACGCCGCCATCGCGACGCCGGCCGGGTCACGCTGCCACTCGAAGACCTGGTCGAGGTCGGCTTCCTCGAGAGGCCGCAGGGTGATGGTCACGTGACCACCGTAGGGACCGCCACCGACCACGCACGGACTGCCTCAGACCGCCGTGTCCCGGGACATGCCGTCGCGGATGGCTGCGTGCAGGGTCCCCGTGTCGATGACCGAGAGGCGCCTGAACTTGATGCAGTAGCCCGTGACGCTGGCCTTCCCGATCGAGGCGCCGTACGTGCGCGCGAGGTAGGTCTTGTCGTCGAGGCCGAGCACGTAGACCGAGATACCGGTCGTGTTGGCACTCAGACCGATGCGGTAGAACTCGCGCGACGACCCCTCCGCATAGGTGATCGTGAAGGCGCCGTAGCCGATGTTCGGGTTGGCCACGACCTTCCCGTCCTCGTTCGTACCGTCGTTGAACCACAGCCTGCAGTCAGGGAACTCCGCGAGCATGCCCGCATGCAGCTGCCGGAGGTCCGCCTGCTTGGGCTCCGGCACACCGGCGAGGTACGCCTCGACGCGTTGTCGAGCATCCTCGAGCGACCTCACGCGAGAGAGGCGGTCATCCGGACCGAGACCAGCAACCCTGGTATCGCGGCCCCGAGCTTCGCCGCATAGCGGGCCGGCGGATCAGTCGGGAACCATCGGGCGTACTCCTCGTTCATGCCGACGAAGTCTCCCGGATCGGTGAGCAGCACGCCCACCTCGACCACGTCATCGAGACTCGCGCCGCCCGCCGACAGGATGGCCTCGCAGTTCGCCAACGCCTGCCGTGTCTGGTCCTGGATGGTGTCGCCCGACATCTTCCCGGTGGTCGGGTCCACGCCCGTGGTTCCGGAGACGAACACCAGTGAGCCTGCCTTGACTCCCTGGCTGAAGAGCGGATTGCTCGGTGCGAGCGGTGTCGTGATGACCTGACGCGGCATGTCCCACCTCCGGCGTCATCGTGCCACCAGGCGGCGCAAGCGGCTAGGCCACAGAGGCCGGCCCGACCACAGCCAGCGTCTCCTTCTGCGTGAAGATCTCGCGGGCGAGGGAGTTGACCTCGTCGAGGGTGACGCCGTCGACGCGGCGGATGATCTCCTCGATGCTGGGGAGCTCGTCGTAGAGGAGCTCGGCCTTGGCGATGCGGGCCATGCGGGCGGCGCTGTCCTCGAGGCCGAGGACGAGGCCACCGCGGAGCTGGCCCTTGCCGCGCTCGAGCTCGTCGACGGAGATGCCCTTGTCGACGAGGAGCTCGAGCTCCTGGCGGACGACGGAGAGCACCTCGCCGAGCTTGCTGGGCAGGCAGCCGGCAGCGACGCCGAAGACACCGGCGTCGGCGTAGTGCGAGGCGTAGGAGTAGACGGAGTAGGCCAGGCCGCGGTTCTCGCGGACCTCCTGGAAGAGCCGTGAGGACGGGCCGCCACCGAGGGCTGCGTTGAGCACGCCCAGGGCGTAGCGACGGTCGTCGCTGCGGTCGAGCGCGTTGAAGCCCAGGATCAGGTTGGCCTGCTCGAAGGGCCTCTCGACGAAGCCCTCGGACGCCTTGGCCCGGCGGAAGCGCTCCGAGGCGCGGAACGGCAGCGGGAGGGCGTCGCGGTCGCCGAGGAAGTCACCGCGTGCGAACGAGCGGCGGACCATGCGGACGACGGCGTTGTGCTCGACGTTGCCGGCGACGCCGATGACGATGTTCTGCGGGCAGTACTCCGCGCGGTAGAACCGGTTGATCTGGGTGCGGGTGAGCCCCTCGATCGAGGCCGTCGTGCCGGCGATCGGCCGGCCCAGCGGCGAGGTCGACCAGCAGAGAGCAGCGTGCAGGTTGGCGACCACGTCTTCCGGGTCGTCGTCGTGCATGGCGATCTCGTCGAGGATCACCTCACGCTCGGCCTCGACGTCGTCGGGGGCGAGCGTCGACGAGGTGATCATGTCGCCGAGCACGTCGACCGCGAGCGGCAGGTCGACGTCGAGGACACGGGCGTGGAAGCAGGTGTACTCCTTCGCGGTGAAGGCGTTGAACTCGCCGCCGACCGCGTCGAGCGCCACCGAGATGTCCATCGCGGACCGCTCGGGGGTGCCCTTGAACAGCAGGTGCTCCAGGAAGTGGCTGGCGCCGGCGATCTTCGGGGACTCGTCCCGGGAGCCGGTGCCGACCCACACTCCGATGGAGGCGGACCGGACACCGGGCATCGACTCGGTGACGACCCGAAGGCCGCCGGGCAGGACGGACCGGCGGACCGTGGAGACCACGGACCCGCCGGCGTCCTTCTCGACCAGGAGCGTGCGTGTCCTCACTCGGAGGAGTCTGCCCCCGCCTCGGCCTTCTCACCCTCATCCACGACGGGCACCAGCGACAGCTTGCCGCGGTCGTCGATCTCGGCGATCTGGACCTGGACCTTCTGGCCCACGGAGAGAACGTCCTCGACGGCCTCGACGCGCTTGCCGCCGGCCAGGGCGCGGAGCTTGCTGATGTGCAGCAGGCCGTCCTTGCCCGGGAGCAGCGAGACGAACGCACCGAAGTTCGTCGTCTTCACCACGGTGCCGAGGTAGCGCTCGCCGATCTCGGGCATCGTCGGGTTGGCGATCGCGTTGACGGCCTGGCGGGCGGCCTCGGCCGACTCGCCGTTGGTGGCGCCGATGTAGATCGTGCCGTCGTCCTCGATCGTCAGCTGCGCACCGGTGTCGTCCTGGATCTGGTTGATCACCTTGCCCTTGGGGCCGATGACCTCACCGATCTTGTCGACGGGGATCTTCACGGTGATGATCCGCGGCGCGTGCAGGCTCATCTCGGCCGGAGCCTCGATCGCCTCACCCATCACGTCGAGGATCGCCAGGCGCGCGTCGCGAGCCTGCGTCAGCGCACCGGCCAGGACCTCGGCGGGGATGCCGTCGAGCTTGGTGTCCAGCTGCAGTGCGGTGACGAACTCCCGCGTGCCGGCGACCTTGAAGTCCATGTCACCGAAGGCGTCCTCGGCGCCGAGGATGTCGGTGAGCGCGACGTAGCGCGTCTCGCCGTCGACCTCGTCGGAGATGAGACCCATCGCGATGCCCGCGACCGGCGCCTTCAGCGGCACACCGGCCTGGAGCAGCGACATCGTCGACGCGCAGACCGAGCCCATCGAGGTGGAGCCGTTGGAGCCCATCGCCTCGGAGAGCTGACGAATGGCGTACGGGAACTCCTCGCGTGCCGGCAGCACCGGCAGGAGCGCACGACGCGCGAGCGCACCGTGGCCGACCTCGCGGCGCTTCGGGGAGCCGACCCGACCGGTCTCACCGGTGGAGAAGGGCGGGAAGACGTACTTGTGCATGTAGCGGCGCGCCTTCTCCGGGGAGAGGGTGTCGAGCTTCTGCTCCGCGGTCAGCATGTTCAGCGTGGTGACACCCAGGATCTGGGTCTCGCCGCGCTCGAACAGCGCCGAGCCGTGCACCCGCGGGATGACGCCGACCTCGGCGGTCAGGGTGCGGATGTCGGAGAGCCCACGGCCGTCCATGCGGACCTTGTCGCGCAGCACGCGGTCGCGGACCAGCTTCTTGGTGACCGCGCGGAACGCCGCACCGATCTCCTTCTCGCGGCCCTCGAACTGCTCGGCGAGCGAGGACAGCACGCTGTCCTTGACCTCGTCGAGACGCTCCTCGCGCTCCTGCTTGCCGGCGATGGTCAGTGCGGCGGCCAGGTCGGTGGAGGCGGCAGCCTCGACGGCGGCGTACGCGTCGTCCTCGTAGTCGAGGAAGATCGGGAACTCCTGGACCGGCTTCGCGGCCTGCTTGGCGAGCTCCTGCTGGGCCTCGACGAGCTGCTTGATGAACGGCTTCGCAGCGTCCAGACCGCCGGCGACGACCTCCTCGGTCGGCGCGGTGGCGCCGGAGCGGACGAGCTCGATGGTCTCCTGGGTGGCCTCGGCCTCGACCATCATGATCGCGACGTCACCGGTGTCGGTGACCCGCCCCGCGACCACCATGTCGAACACGGCGGACTCGAGCTGGCTGTGGCTCGGGAAGGCGACCCACTGGCCCTCGATGAGGGCGACGCGGACGCCGCCGACCGGGCCGCTGAACGGCAGGCCCGAGAGCTGCGTGGACATCGACGCCGCGTTGATCGCGAGCACGTCGTACGGCTGGTCGGGGTCGAGCGCCATGACGGTGATGACGACCTGGACCTCGTTGCGCAGACCCTTCTTGAAGGTCGGGCGCAGCGGCCGGTCGATCAGGCGGCAGGTGAGGATGGCGTCCTCGCCGGGACGACCCTCGCTGCGGAAGAACGAGCCGGGGATCTGACCCACGGCGTACATCCGCTCCTCGACGTCGATCGTCAGCGGGAAGAAGTCGAAGTGGTCCTTCGGGTGCTTGCCGGCAGTGGTTGCCGACAGCAGCATCGTCTCGTCGTCGAGGTAGGCCGTGACGGAGCCGGCGGCCTGACGAGCCAGGAAGCCCGTCTCGAACTTGACGGTGCGGGTGCCGAACTTGCCGTTGTCGAGAATGGTCTCGACAGCAGAGATGACGGGTCCCTCCATGGGGAAGCCCCTTTCGTTCGCGGAGCGATCTCGCGAACGTCGTGCGGCCGGTGTCCGGTGTCGGAGCCGGGGTGGCCGGTCTTCGATCGAGGCCTGCGGAGCCCTTCCACGCCGTTGTGGAGCTGAGTTCCGAGGGCCACTACCGAGGACCGGGCCTGACGACCGCGGTCGCTCCTTGGTTGCGGTTATGAAATTGAGAAGCCTGCTGGAACGTAGTCGGAGCGGCCACCTCGTGGAGGTAGCCGCTCCGCACGATCATCGACGCAGGCCGAGCCGCTCCACGATGGAGCGGTAGCGGGTGATGTCTTCCTTCTGCATGTAGTTCAGAAGACGGCGACGTCGGCCGACCAGCAGCAGGAGCCCACGACGCGTGTGGTGGTCGTGCTTGTGCTCCTTGAGGTGCTCGGTGAGATGGGCGATCCGGTGGCTGAGCAGCGCAACTTGGACCTCGGGGGATCCGGTGTCGCTGTCGGACAGGCCGTACTCAGCGATGATGGTCTTCTTGGTCTCGGCATCGGTACCGGTGGACACAGGTTTCCTCTCGGGGTTTGTTGCGCGGCGCCTCCGGGGCCTGTTCACCCGGGCACTCTCGATCCGCGGCCGTCAGACGGCAACCGCAGAAGCCTACCAACGACACGCCGGGAATCCGAATCGGCCAGACTGACCCCTATGTCCCGCACCGTGCACGGCGTCTGCAACCTCTGCGAGGCGATGTGCGGCCTCCTTCTCACCATCGAGGACCGCCCCACCGGCTCGTCCGTCATCGGCACCCGTGGCAACCCCGACGACCCCCTGTCCCGCGGTCACATCTGCCCCAAGGGCACCGCGCTCGCCGACATCCACGCCGACCCCGACCGGCTGCGCAAGCCGATCCGGAAGGCGCCGGACGGCCGTTGGGAGGAGATCGGGTGGAAGGAGGCGTTGGAGTACGCCGTCACCGGGCTGGCCGACGTGCGCGACGAGCACGGACGCGACGCCGTGGCGACCTACCTCGGCAACCCGAACGTGCACAGCCTCGGCTCGATGACCCACGTCGGCCAGGTCGCACGAGCGATCGGGTCGCGCAACGTCTACTCCGCCACCTCGGTCGACCAGCTCCCCCAGCAGCTCGTCGGCCACCTGCTCTTCGGCCACCAGCTCCTGCTGCCGGTGCCGGACATCGACCGCACCGACTTCCTGCTCGTCCTCGGCGCCAACCCGATGGCCAGCAACGGCTCGCTCATGACCGTCCCCGACTTCCCCCAGCGGCTGCGCGACCTCAAGGCGCGCGGCGGCCGCATGGTCGTGCTCGACCCGAGGCGCACCGAGACCGCGAAGGTCGCGTCCGAGCACCACTTCATCCGCCCAGGCTCCGACGCCGCCGTGCTGCTCGCGATGGTGCACGTGCTCTTCGACGAGAACCTGGTCGCGGCGGCCGGGTACGTCGACGGGGTCGATGCCGTGCGCTCCGCCGTCGCGGAGTTCACCCCTGAGCTGGCAGAGCAGGTCTCAGGCGTCCCCGCGTCGGTGGTGCGTGCGCTGGCCCGCGAGCTCGCCGAGGCGGGCTCGAACGGTGGCGGCGCGGCGTACGGCCGGATCGGGGTGTCCACCCAGGCCTTCGGCACGGTGTGTGCGTGGGCCGTGGCCTGCCTCAACGTGCTCACCGGCAACCTCGACCGGGTCGGCGGCGCGATGTTCACCCAGCCCGCGATCGACGTCGTGGGCCGCGGGTTCGTCGGGCGGGGGCACCACGACAAGTACCGCAGCCGCGTGCGCGACCTGCCCGAGACGAGCGGCGAGCTGCCGGTCGCGACGCTGGCCGACGAGATGCTGACGCCGGGCAAGGGTCAGGTCCGCGGGCTGCTCACGGTGTCGGGCAACCCGGTGCTCTCGACGCCCGACGGCAAGCGGCTCGACGAGGCGCTCGCGGGTCTGGACTTCATGGTGTCGGTCGACATCTACCTCAACGAGACGACGCGGCACGCGGACATCATCCTGCCGCCGACCTCGGCCCTGGAGCGCGACCACTACGACCTGGTGCTGCACGCGCTGGCCGTGCGCAACACCGCGCGGTTCACGCCCGCGGTCATGCCGAAGCCCGAGGGCAGCCGGCACGACTGGGAGATCTTCCGCGACCTCGCGCTCGGCCTGATGAAGCGGTCGGGACGCAAGCTCCCGTTGAAGAAGCGCGTCGTCATGGAGGGCAGGCTGCGGCTCTCCCCCACCCGCCTCGTCGACCTGCTGCTGCGCACCGGCAAGGCCCGCCTCTCGGTGCGTGCGCTGACGAAGAAGCCGGAAGGTGTCGACCTCGGTCCGCTCGAGCCGTGCCTCCCACAGCGACTGCAGACGAAGGACAAGCGCATCGACCTCGCCCAGCCGGTCGTGCTCGCCGAGCTGGCGCGGGTGCGCGAGGAGCTGGTCGCTCCGGCCGAGGACGAGCTGGTGCTCATCGGCCGACGTCACCAGCGCGACTGCAACTCCTGGATGCACAACGCCGAGCGGCTGACCAAGGGCAAGGCGCGGCACCAGCTCTTCATGCACCCGGCCGACCTCGCGGCCCGCGGGGTCATCGACGGCACCCAGGTCGAGGTGACCTCACGCGTCGGGAAGGTCGTCGTCGAGGTGGCCGTGACCGACGACGTGATGCCCGGGGTCGTGTCGTTGCCGCACGGCTACGGCCACGCCCGTGCCGACGGCATGCAGCACGCCACCGGCGTGCCCGGCGTCTCGATCAACGACCTCACCGACCCCGAGCGCCTCGACGTCTCCGGCAACGCTGCTCTCTCCGGCGTCCCGCGTGACGGTGCGCCCCGCCTGACGCCGAGGCGGGCTACTCGTCGAGGACGGCGCGGACGGCGGTGCGGGCCTCCTGGGGGTCGCCGGCGCCGAGCGCGGCCTCGGCGGCCCGCTTGCACTGGTCGTCGGTGGCCTGGCCGAGCTGCGCTCCGACACCGCGTACGGCGGCGGGCGCCATGGACAGCGACGTGATGCCCATGCCGACGAGCACCACGGCCAGGGCCGGGTCGGCCGCGGCCTCGCCGCAGACACCGACGGGCTTGCCGTGCTTCTTGCCGGCCGCGGCCGTCGTCGCGATGAGCTGGAGGACGGCCGGCTGCCACGGGTCGGTCAGGTGCGCGAGGTCGGCGGCCATCCGGTCCGCCGCCATGGCGTACTGCGTCAGGTCGTTGGTGCCGATCGACAGGAAGTCGACGACGTCGAGGATCCGGTCGGCCAGCAGGGCGGCCGAGGGGATCTCGACCATGACGCCCGGCTTGAGCCCGTGGGCGCGGACCTTCTCGGCGAACGTGTCCGCCTCGGAGACCGTCGCGACCATCGGGGCCATCAGCCACGGCGAGGTGCCGGTCTGCTTGGCAGCCAGGGCGACGCCCTCGATCTGCCGGTCGAGCAGGCCGGGGTTGTCGAAGGACAGCCGCAGGCCGCGGATGCCGAGGGCGGGGTTCTCCTCGCCGGCGGGCGTCGCGTAGGCGATCGGCTTGTCCGAGCCGGCGTCGAGGGTGCGGATGACGATGGTGGCCTTGTCGGACATGGCGTCGAGCACCTCGCCGTACACCGACGCCTGCTCCTCCACCGAGGGCTCCTCGGTGCTGTCGAGGAAGCACAGCTCGGTGCGGAAGAGGCCGACGCCCTCGATGGGGTACTCCACGGCCTTGCGGGCCGACGCGCCGTCGGCGACGTTCGCGAGGACCTTGACCGCGGTGCCGTCCTTGGTGGCGGCGGGGCCGCTCCACGAGTCGAGCGCCTCGCGCCAGGCCTTGTCCTTCTCGACCCGCTCGGCCGCGTCGGCCTCGTCGGGCGAGACCTCGACGGCACCGGTCGTGCCGTCGACGAGCACCCGGGTGCCGGGCGCGAGGCTGGTCGCGCCGCCGACGCCGACCACGCAGGGGATGCCGAGCTGACGGGCGATGATCGCGGTGTGGCTGGTGGGCCCGCCCTTCTCGGTGACCAGCGCGACCACGACCGCCGGGTCGAGCCCTGCGGTGTCTGCCGGCGCGAGGTCCTCCGCGACGAGCACCGACGGCTCCTCGGGCGTGCTCAGACCGGGCTCGGCTGCCCCCACGAGACGTGCGGTGAGCCGGCGCTCGATGTCGAGCAGGTCGGTGACCCGCTCGGCCATCAGGCCGCCCATCTGGGTGAACAGCGTCGTGAACTGCTCCACCGCGCCGCGAAGGGCCGTCAGCGGCGGCTCCTCGGCGTTGAGCCGCTTGCGCACCGCGGAGCGCAGGCCCTTGTCGCGGGTGAGCGAGGCGGTGGCGACCAGCACCTCGGAGGCGCTGCCGGAGGCGTTCTTCGAGCGCGCGACGAGGGACGAGGCGACCGCCTCCACCGCGTCGTCGTAGGCCTGGAGGGAGTCCTCCGGGGAGGGCGAGTCGGCCTTCTCGAACGCCTCGACGGCAGCCGGGTCGACCTCGGCGCTCACGCGCACCACGGGGCCGAGGGCGACGCCCGGGACGACCGGCGTGCCGGTGAGGGACTCAGGGGCGGAGGTCGAAGTCATAGGGGTATGTAACCTCCGTCACCCTTGACAAGTCAACAGACTCGGGCATAAAACCACAGGACCAAAGGGTCTGTGATCGTCGCCACGCAAACGTTAGCGTTCGGTCCTAGAGGGCTCAGCACAGCACGTTTCCGTCGGTTTGACGAGAGGGGTCTGATGTACGCCGAGGAGCGTCAGCAGGCGATCGCAGGACTGGTGGCCACCACGGGCCGTCTGTCCGTGATCGAGCTGGCCGAGAAGTACGCCGTCACCACCGAGACCATCCGCCGCGACCTGTCGATGTTGGAGCGGGCTGGTCTGGTCCGCCGGGTCCACGGCGGTGCCGTCCCGGCCCATGCACTCAGCGTCCTCGAGACCGCGGTGTCCGACCGCGACCGGGCCAGCGTCGCCGAGAAGGACCGGATCGCGCTCGCCGCCCTCGACCTCGTGCCCGACCACGGGAGCGTCGTCCTGGACGCAGGCACCACGACCGCGCGGCTGGCAGCCCTCATCCCGGTCGACCGCCGCCTCGAGATCATCACGCACGGCGTACCCATCGCGTCGCGGTTGGCCGGCCACCCCTCCATCGGGCTCCGGCTGCTCCCCGGGCGCGTGCGCCCGACCACCCAGGCCGCGGTCGGCGAGGACACCGTCGAGGCACTCTCGAGGCTGCTCGCCGACGTCGCCTTCATCGGCACCAACGGCATCTCCGCGAGCCATGGGTTGTCCACCCCCGACCACAGCGAGGCGGCCGTCAAGAGAGCCATCGTGAGAGGCGCCCGCCAGGTCGTGTGCGTCGCCGACGCCGGCAAGCTCGGCGAGGAGCACCTCGTCAGCTTCGCGTCGCTGAACGAGATCGACGTGCTCGTCACCGACGAGCGCGCCACCCCCGAGCAGCTGGCGCCGATCACCGATGCCGGCGTGAAGGTCGTGGTCGCATGATCGTCACCGTCACCGCCAACCCGTCGTTCGACCGCACCATCGCGCTCGGCGGCCGCCTCGAGCGCGGCGGCGTGCTCCGCGCCGACGCCGTCCTCGAGCAGGCCGGCGGCAAGGGCGTGAACATCTCGCGCGCCGCCCACGCCGCCGCGGTCGAGACGGTCGCCGTCTTCCCCGCCACCGAGGACTCCCCCTTCACCGTCGAGCTCCAGCAGGCCGGGCTCGCCTGCCGTCCGGTGCAGCCGACCGGCCCGATCCGGGTGAACCTCACGCTCACCGAGTCCGACGGCACGACCACCAAGATCAACAGCGCCGGCGCCGCCGCCGACTCCGCGCTGCTCGACCGACTCGCCTCGGCCGTCACCGAGCTGGCCTCGACCGCGCGCTGGGTCGTGCTCGCCGGGTCCCTGCCGCCGGAGGCTCCCGCCGGGTGGTACGCCGAGGTGGCGGCCGCCCTGAGCTCGACCGGAGCTCGCGTGGCCGTCGACACCTCCGAGGGTCCGCTGCAGGCGCTCGCCGATGCGCTCGACACCGCGCGGCCCGATGTCATGAAGCCCAACGCCGAGGAGATCGCGCAGCTCACCGGTGGCGACCCCGAGGCCCTGGAGGGCGACCCGGCAGCAGTAGCGGTCGCCGCCCGGAGCCTCGTGGACCGCGGAGCGGGCGCCGTCCTCGCCACCCTGGGAGGGGCGGGGGCGGTGCTCGTGACCGCGGAGGGGGCATGGCGTGCCACGCCTCCCCCGGTCACCGTCGTCAGCACCGTCGGTGCCGGCGACTCGAGCCTCTTCGGCTACGTCCTGGCCGACCTCCGCGACGCCGAGCCCGCCGAGCGGCTCCGGCTCGCGGTGGCCTACGGAAGCGCCGCGGCATCGCTGCCCGGCACCACGATTCCCGCGCCTCACCAGGTGCGGCCGGACCTCGTCGAGGTCCACCCGATCCCCTCCAGGGGTCCGGCCCTGGACGCGGAAGTCTCCGCGACAACAGAGAGGTAGTCCCATGCCCACCCCCCTGATCGAGCCTGCCCTGGTACGGCTCGACACCGAGCTCGGTGCCGACAAGAACGCCGTCATCGGCGCTCTTGCCCAGGTCGTCGCCGACGCCGGTCGAAGCAACAACCCCGGTGGTCTCGCCGACGACGCCCTCGCCCGCGAGGCGACGTCGGCCACCGGCCTCCCCGGCGGCATCGCGATCCCGCACTGCCGCACCGCGCACGTCGAGGTCCCCACCCTCGCTTTCGCGCGCCTGTCCCCCACCGTCGACTTCGGGGCCAAGGACGGCGCCGCCGACCTGGCCTTCCTGATCGCTGCTCCCGCGGGCGGCGACGCCACCCACCTGCAGCTGCTCACCAAGCTCGCGAGGGCCCTGGTGAAGAAGGACTTCACCGACTCGCTGCGGGCTGCCGGCTCGGCCGACGAGATCGTCCGGCTCGTCACCGACGTCGTCGGTGAGGCCCCGGCCACCAGCGCACCCGCCGCGGCTCCTGCTGCTGCGGCTCCTGCGGCGGCGCCTGCTGCGGCGGCCCCCGCGGAGACCCCGCAGGCGCCCCGCCTCGTGGCGATCACCGCCTGCCCGACCGGCATCGCGCACACCTACATGGCCGCCGAGTCCCTCGAGGCCGCCGCCCAGCGCGCCGGTGTCGAGATCGCCGTCGAGACCCAGGGCTCCGCCGGGTCGACGCCGCTGTCTCCGGCGACGATCGCCGCCGCCGACGCGGTCATCTTCGCCACCGATGTCGGCGTCAAGGACCGGGCCCGGTTCGCCGGCAAGCCGATGGTCGCCTCCGGCGTGAAGCGCGCCATCGACGACTCCGACGGCATGATCCGCGACGCCCTGTCGCACGCCTCGAACCCCAACGCCCCGCGCGTCGAGGGTGGCGGCGCAGGCGCCGGTGCCGGTTCCTCGGTCCACACCGGTGGTGGGGACGAGCACTTCGGCCTCGTCGTACGCCGCGTGCTGATGACCGGCGTCTCCTACATGATCCCGTTCGTCGCCGCCGGCGGTCTGCTGATCGCGCTGTCGTTCCTCCTCGGTGGCTACGAGATCGTCGGGCCCGGTAGCGACATCGCGACGAGCGAACAGCCTCTTCAACCTGCCGAACGTGAGCGACCTCAACCTCGACCACGCGCTCTTCGGGTCGTCGTTCTTCGCCTACATCGGCGCGGTGTTCTTCGTGCTCGGTGGCGCGGCGTTCGGCTTCCTCGTCCCCGCGCTGGCCGGCTACATCGCCTATGCGATCGCCGATCGCCCGGGCATCGCGCCGGGCTTCGTCATGGGTGCGATCGCCGGCACCACGCAGTCCGGCTTCCTCGGCGGCATCATCGGCGGTGTCCTCGCCGGTGTGATCGCGGCCCGCATCGCCAAGCTGAGCACGCCTCCGTGGCTGCGCGGACTGATGCCGGTGCTGATCATCCCGCTGGTCACCACGCTGGTCGCCGGCTTCGTCATGATCGTCATCCTCGGCAAGCCGCTCGGCAAGCTGATGGAGGGCCTCAACAACGGCCTGACCGACATGGCCTCCGGCGGCGCCGGTGTCCTGCTCGGCATCGTCCTCGGCCTCATGATGGCCTTCGACATGGGCGGCCCGCTCAACAAGACGGCGTACGTCTTCGCGACCACCGGCCTCGGCGCAGCCGCGACCGCGCGAAGCGACGCCCCGCAGCTGAAGATCATGGCCGCGGTCATGCTCGCCGGCATGGTCCCGCCGCTGGCCCTCGCGCTGGCCACGGTCCTCCGGCCGCGCCTCTTCACCGAGGGCGAGCGCGAGAACGGCAAGGCCGCCTGGCTGCTCGGCGCGTCCTTCATCACCGAGGGTGCGATCCCGTTCGCGGCGGCCGACCCGCTGCGCGTGATCCCGTCGATCATGGCGGGCAGCGCAGTCACCGGGGCCCTCTCGATGGCGTTCGGCGTGAGCCTCCGGGCACCGCACGGCGGCATCTTCGTGCTCTTCGCCGTCGGGAACATCCTGGGCTTCCTCATCGCCCTGGTGGTAGGTGTACTGGTGGCAACGACCCTGGTCGTCGTCCTCAAGCAGTTCACCGAGTCCGAGGAAGAGATCGAAGAGCTCGCGCTCGTCGGCTGACCGCCGGTCCACATCTAAGGAGAACTACATGCCCAGCAAGACCGTCAACGTCGGCTCGGCCGTCGGGCTGCACGCCCGTCCCGCCGCGATCATCTCGGAGGCCGCTGCCGAGCTCGACGCCGAGGTCACCATCGGCATCCCGGGCGACGAGCCCGTGGACGCCAGCTCGGCGCTCCTCATCATGACCCTGGGCGCCGGCAAGGGCGACGCGGTCGAGGTGAGCAGCGACGACCAGGCCGCGCTCGACAAGATCGCGGAGCTCGTCGAGAAGGACCTCGACGCCTGACCCCACGCCGAGTCGGGAGAAGCTCAACGGAGTTTCTCCCGACTCGGCTGGCTTTTGCGTCGAGTTTCTCCCGCCTCGGCGGTCAGGCTCGGCGGAGGAGGGTGTACGCCGCGCGGACGGCGACGGCTCGCTCGAGCTCGGCCATCACGCCGGTGAAGAACTGGTCGCGGTAGGTCTCGTCGGTCACCGCGTAGACGGTGAAGTAGAGCCCCGAGAACGCGGCCAGGAACACCGAGACCTGGAGCAGCTCGACCGAGACGTTCTCCAGGCCCGGCAGGTGGTGGGTGGGCTCACCGATCCAGCTCGAGACGACGTGGTCCTTCATCGCGATCACGCCGAAGAGCAGGAAGAAGCCGAACACCGACAGCGCGAGCAGCAGCACCTGCACCAGCTGGGTGATCACCAGGGCCGTGACGAGGTTGCCGCGCTCGTAGCCGCTCACCTCCGCGGCGTCGACGAGCTCCGGTCCGCGCTCCCGGGCAAGACGCCGGGCCTCGTCGGCGAGCGGTGTCCCCGCGCACGCGTCCTCGATCCGGGCTGCGTCGAGCACTGCGTCCGCCCGGTCGAGCTCCTCGGGCAGCCGGGCCACGAAGAACCCGACCGCCATGAGCGTGAACAGCAGCACCGTCAGCCACAGCACGCCGCCGTCGAGGGAGGCGGCGACCTGCCACACCTCGGCGTTGATGAACAGGAACGTCACGAACAGGAGCAGCAGGGGCAGGGCGCGGGTGGCCATCGGGAGCAGCTGCGGCAGTGCCGAGAGCGTCCTGGTGACCGCCCAGGTCACGATCGGTCGCGCGCGGAGCGCGGTCACGGCGTACGCCACGGCGGCGAGGACGCCGACGAGCGTGAGCGACGCCGGTGCGAGGGTGACGTCCTCCGAGGCCCACACGACGAGCCCGGCGACGGCAAGGGCCGCGAGCACGGTGAGCACCAGGAGCGGGATCGTGCGGCGCGGCCGCAGGGCGGCGCGGGCCGCAGCCCGCTCCGACGGCACGAAGTAGGGCAGGCCGCGGTGCAGGAACCAGTGCTCCGCCGCGGCGACCGGGTCAGCGGGCGAGGAGGGCACGGGCCTTCTCGACGTCGTCGTCCATCGCGGCGATGAGCTGGTCCACCGAGTCGAAGCGCAGCATGCCGCGCAGCCGCTCGACGAAGGTCACCTCGACCTCGCGGTCGTAGAGGTCGAGGTCGTGGCCGGCGTCGATGACGTAGGCCTCGACGCGGCGGCTCCGCTCGCCCTCGAAGGTCGGGTTCACGCCGACACTGATCGCGGCGGGCATCGGGTCCGGCATGGCAGCTCCCCCGTCCAGCACGCGCAGCCACCCGGCGTACACCCCGTCGGCGGGCACGGCGGACGCTCCGCTGGCTGGGACGTTGGCGGTCGGGAAGCCGAGCTCGCGACCGCGCTGGTCGCCGCGCTGCACGATGCCGCGCACCGACACCGACCGGCCCAGCGCCTCGGCGGCACCGGCGACGTCGCCGGCGGACAGGCAGGTGCGGACGTACGTCGACGACCAGACCTGGGGGCCGCCGTCGAGCGGGACGCCCTCGGCCTCGAAGCCGTGCTCCACGCCGAGCTGGTCGAGCAGGTTGACGTCGCCGGCAGCGCGCTTGCCGAAGCGGAAGTTGACGCCCACCACGACGCCCTTGGCGTGCAGCGTGCCGACGAGCACGGTCTCGACGAACTTCTCCGGCGACCAGTCGGCCATCTCGCGGTCGAAGGGCAGGACGAGCACGTCGTCGACCCCGGCACCGGTCAGCAGCTCGACCCGCTGGTCGATCCCGGTGAGCGTGACCGGCGCGTGCTCGGGTCGCAGCACCGCCATCGGGTGCGGGTCGAAGGTCACCGCGACGACGCGGTCCGCGCCGAGCTGCCCGGCGACCTCACGGGCCCGGCTGATCACGTGCCGGTGACCGAGGTGGACGCCGTCGAAGTTGCCGATCGTGACCACGGTGCGCCCGAGGTCCGCCGGCACGTCGTCGAGCGAGAGCCACACGCTCACCAGCCACCTCCTTGACCCAGAAGAAGTACGACGGAAGCCTGCCACACAGACGTCGGTCGAGCCCGTCGAGACCTAGACGAACACGGCGACAGCGGCGGCGAGGTCGGGCTCGCGCTGCTCGTAGAGCGCGAGGAAGGTCCCGTCCGGTGCCAGGAGCGCCACCGGGCTCGGCGCGCCGAGGTCGAGGGCGAGCTTGCGGCCGAAGGTGACGTCGCGGGCGCGGTCCTCGTCGAGCGTGAGGACAGGGAAGAAGCGGGCAACCACGGACTCGAGGCTGAGCAGCGGCAGCTCGCCCTCCACGAGGTCGTCGAGTGGCGCGGCCTCGGCGAGGGTCACCCCTCCCACGGCGGTACGCCGGAGCCGGGTCAGGTGTCCTCCGACGGTCAGCGTGGAGCCGAGGTCGCGGGCGATCGCCCGGACGTAGGTGCCCGACGAGCAGCGGACCGTCACGTCGACGTCGAGGAACGTCCCCGCCCGGCGCACCTCGTGCACGGTCAGCTCGTGGACCGTCACCTGCCGGGAGGCGAGCTCGGGGGTCTCCCCCGCCCGCACCTTCTTGTAGGAGCGCTCGCCGTCGACCTTCACGGCCGAGACCGCCGACGGGACCTGCTCGATCGGGCCGGTCAGACCGGCGACCGCGGCAGCCAGCGCAGCCTCGTCGACGCCGCTCGCGTCGGCCGACGACACCACGTCACCCTCGGCGTCGTCGGTGACCGTGGTCTGTCCGAGGCGGACGGTCGCGTCGTACGACTTGTCCGACAGGGTCAGGTGACCGAGCAGCCGGGTGGCGCGCTCGATGCCGAGCACCAGCACGCCGGTGGCCATCGGGTCGAGCGTGCCGGCGTGGCCGACCTTGCGCGTGCGCGCGAGCCGGCGCACCCGGCCGACGACGTCGTGGGACGTCAGGCCGCCGGGCTTGTCGACGACGAGGAGACCGCTCACTCGTCCTCGGAGTCGACCGACTCCTCGTCGTCCTCGTGCGGCTTCTTGTACGGGTCGGCCTCACCGGCGAACTGCTTGCCCACAGCCGAGGCCGCGGCGGCGGCGTCGGACTCCCGGACCTTGCCGAGCAGCTCCTCGATGTGACGGGCGTTCTCCGGCAGCGCGTCGTGGATGAACTCCAACGTCGGCACGTGCCGGATCCCGAGCTGCTTGCCCACCTCGGAGCGGATGAGCCCCTTGGCGGACTCGAGCGCAGCAGCCGACGACACGACCTGCTCCTCCTCACCGAAGACGGTGTAGAAGACGCTGGCGTGCTGGGTGTCGCCGCTGACCCGCACGTCGGTGACGGTCACGAAGCCGAGCCGCGGATCCTTGATCCGCCGCTCGAGCATCTCCGCGACCGTCACCTGGATGCGGTCCGCGATCTTGCGGACACGGGGGTTGCTCACGAGCGCGGGATCTCCCGCATCTCGAACGCCTCCACCACGTCACCGATCTTGATGTCCTGGTAGTTGCGCAGGACCAGACCACACTCGAAGCCCTCGCGGACCTCGTTGGTGTCGTCCTTCTCCCGGCGCAGCGACGACAGGTCGAGGTTGTCGGCGACGACGGCGTTGTCACGAAGCAGCCGCACCTTGGCGTTGCGACGGACGACACCGCTGGTGACCATGCAGCCCGCGATGTTGCCGAGCCGGCTGGAGCGGAAGATCTCGCGGATCTCCGCCGTGCCCAGCTGGACCTCTTCGTACTCGGGCTTGAGCATGCCCTTGAGGGCGGCCTCGATCTCCTCGATGGCCTGGTAGATCACCGTGTAGTAACGGATCTCCACGCCCTCGCGGTCGGCCATCTCGGTCGCCTTGCCCTGCGGCCGGACGTTGAAGCCGATGATGATCGCGTCGGAGGCGGCGGCCAGGTCGACGTTGGTCTCGGTGATCGCACCGACACCGCGGTCGATGACGCGCAGCGACACCTCGTCGCCCACGTCGATCTTGGCCAGCGAGTCCTCGAGGGCCTCGACCGAACCGGAGACGTCGCCCTTGAGGATGAGGTTGAGCTCCTGGCTCTCGCCCTTCTCCATGGAGGCCATGAAGTCCTCGAGGCTGCGACGCACGCGACGCTTGGCCTGCATGGCCGCACGCTCACGCGACTCGCGCTTCTCCGCGATCTGACGGGCCATGCGGTCGTCGTCGACCACGATGAAGTTCTGGCCTGCGCCGGGGACACCGGACAGGCCGAGCACCATCGCCGGACGCGACGGGTCCGCCTCCTCGATGTTCTCGCCGTTCTCGTCGAGCATCGCCCGGACCCGGCCGTACGCCGGCCCCGCGACCAACGAGTCACCGACCCGCAGCGTGCCGCGCTGGACCAGGATCGTCGCGACCGGACCACGACCGCGGTCGAGGTGCGCCTCGACGACGAGGCCCTGGGCGTCCTGATCGGGGTTCGCCCGCAGGTCCAGGGACGCGTCGGCGGTGAGCACGATCGCCTCGAGCAGCGAGTCGAGGTTGAGCTGCGACTTCGCCGAGACGTCGATGAACATCGAGTCGCCGCCGTACTCCTCGGGCACCAGGCCGTACTCGGTGAGCTGACCGCGCACCTTGGCCGGGTCGGCCTCGGGCTTGTCGATCTTGTTCACCGCGACCACGATCGGGACACCGGCGGCCTTGGCGTGGTTGAGCGCCTCGACCGTCTGGGGCATCACGCCGTCGTCAGCCGCGACCACGAGGACCGCGATGTCCGAGGACTGCGAGCCTCGAGCACGCATGGCGGTGAACGCCTCGTGACCCGGGGTGTCGATGAACGTGATGCGTCGGTCCTGGCCGTCGACCTCGGTGTGCACCTGGTAGGCGCCGATGTGCTGGGTGATGCCACCGGCCTCGCCCGCCACGACGTTCGCACTGCGGAGCGCGTCGAGGAGCTTGGTCTTTCCGTGGTCGACGTGACCCATGACGGTGACGACCGGAGGGCGCGCCTCGAGCATGCCCTCGCCACCCTCGTCGGAGCCGAACTCCAGGTCGAAGGACTCGAGCAGCTCGCGGTCCTCGTCCTCGGGGGAGACGACCTCGACGGTGTAGTTGAGCTCCTCTCCGAGCAGCTGGAGCGTCGCGTCGTTGACCGACTCGGTCGCCGTGACCATCTCGCCGAGGTGGAAGAGCATCTGCACCAGCGAGGCGGGGTCGACGCCGATCTTCTCCGCGAAGTCCGTGAGGGACGCGCCGCGGGCCAGGCGAACGGTCTCGCCGTTGCCCTTGCGGACGCGCACGCCGCCGATCGTCGGCGCCTCCATGTTGTCGAACTCCTGCCTGCGCTGCCGCTTCGACTTGCGACCGCGTCGGGAGGGTCCGCCGGGGCGTCCGAACGCACCCTGCGTGGAGCCACGACCACCGGGACGACCGCCACCAGGACGACCACCACCGAAACCGGGACGTCCGCCACCGGGACCGCCACCAGGGGCGCCGCCACCGGGGCCTCCGGGGCCACCACGGCCCGGAGCACCACCCGGGCCACCACGGCCCGGAGCACCACCCGGGCCACCGCGACCGGGAGCACCGCCCGGGCCACCACGGCCCGGAGCACCACCACGGCCGCCGGGGCCACCAGGACCACCGGGGCCACCGGGGCCACCGCCGCCGAAGGCGGCCGGGGACTTCGGCATCATCGCCGGGTTGGGACGGGGCATGCCCGGATGACCGCCGCCCTGACCGCCGCCGGGGAGCCCCCCGGTGCGACCGGGACCGCCGTCACGCGCGGCCGGGGGACGCTGGGCAGCGCCACCCGGAGCGGGCGCCGGACGGCGACCCATGCCCTGGGTGGACGAGAACGGGTTGTTGCCGGGGCGCGGAGCGCCCGGGCGCGGAGCCGACGGGCGGGCGCTGCCACCGGGGCGCGGAGCGGCCGAACCGTCCGCGTCGTCGTCGTGGCCCTGGCGCGCGGCCGGGGCTGCGGGCTCCTCGGCCGGAGCCGGTGCAGGCGCCTCGGCGGCGGGCTGCTCGACGGGTGCCGGGGCAGGCGTCGGCGTCTCCACCGGAGCGGGTGCCTCGGCGGCCGCGGCAGGCGCCTCGGCTGCAGGTGCGGGAGCCGGCGCGGGCTCGGCAGGCTTGGCGGGGGCGGCCTTCTTCGCAGTCGGCTTCGGCTCCGCCGCGACGCTCAGCTGAGCGCCGTACTCCTTCTTGAACCGCATCTCGACGGGCGGCTCGATCGTCGACGATGCCGACTTGACGAACTCACCCATCTCTTTGAGCTTCTCGAGAACGATCTTGCTCTCGACTCCGAGCTCTTTGGCGAGCTCGTGGACTCGGGTCTTAGCCACGCTTCTCCTTCTGGCCCGAGCGCTCTTCGAAGGAGGCGTCTCGGACCGTTAGCTGGTGTGCATGCTCATCGGGAAGTACTCATCGAGTGCTCATGAGCTCGTGCTCCAATTTCTGTCTGGTCCTCAGTGCTGACGAGCCGGGCTCACGCCCGACCCTCGACCTGCTTCACGTGCGCCTCCAGCTGCTCGGTGTCGACGCCCAGCCCTGCAGGAGCCCGGAGGGCCCTGGTGAAGGCTCGGCGTCGCAGCGCCAGCTCGAGGCAGTCGCGGGTGGGGTGCAGGTGCGCTCCCCGGCCCGATGCCCGTCCCTGTGGATCCGGGACGAGCACGAGGCCCGCACCCGAGTCCGTGGCGACGACACGCAACAGCTCGGCCTTGGCGGTCCGCCTCCGGCACCCCACGCAGGTGCGCACCGGTCCTCCGGCGTGAGCCGGTGTTCCTTGTGGTGTCGCAGTCATGAGAGCTGGGAGCGAACTGCCGTCGGACAGTCTAACGCGCGGGTCCCCGGAGGCCGAATCCCGTTCAGTCGGCGTCACCCGGCGCGTCGGCCGGAGTGTCGGTCGCCGCGTCGTCCGCTGCCGGGGTGGGTACGGCGGTCGGGGGCTCGTCGGTGGGGTCGATCGGGGGCGCCACGGGGGCGTCCTCGGCCTCGTCGGAGCGGATGTCGATGCGCCAGCCCGTCAGCCGCGCGGCGAGGCGGGCGTTCTGGCCCTCCTTGCCGATGGCGAGCGAGAGCTGGTAGTCGGGCACGATCACCCGGGCCGCGCGCGCCTCGGCGTCGACGACCTGGACGCTGTTGACCCGCGCCGGCGACAGCGCGTTGGCGACGAACCGGGCCGGGTCGTCGTCCCAGTCGATGATGTCGATCTTCTCGCCGTGCAGCTCGTGCATCACGTTGCGGACCCGCTGGCCCATCGGCCCGATGCAGGCGCCCTTGCCGTTGACCGCGTTGAGGTTGGACTTGACCGCGATCTTGGTGCGGTGCCCGGCCTCGCGGGCGATGGCGCAGATCTCGACGGTGCCGTCGGCGATCTCGGGGACCTCGAGGGCGAAGAGCTTCTTCACCAGGTTCGGGTGGCTGCGCGACAGGTTGACCTGGGGTCCGCGCATGCCTCGGCGCACGCT
Organism: uncultured Actinomycetota bacterium; assembly: GCA_963759965.1. GTDB lineage: Bacteria > Actinomycetota > Actinomycetes > Propionibacteriales > Nocardioidaceae > Marmoricola_A. The sequence goes on along the minus strand of CAVXBM010000020.1, from coordinate 518,988 downwards.
GATGACCAGGCACTTGATGCGGATGCCGTGCTCGTAGCGCTCTCCCGGCACCCGCTCGGCCTGCGGCAGCAGCGCCTCGAGGCGGCCGAGGTCGACCAGCACGTCGTCGGGGTTGCGGCCCTGCTGGATGGTGCCGGAGACGATGTCGCCCTCACGGCCCGAGAACTCGCCGAACTTCACGTCGTCCTCGGCGTCGCGCAGTCGCTGGAGGATGACCTGCTTCGCCGTCGTCGCGGCGATCCGGCCGAAGCCCTCAGGGGTGTCGTCGTACTCCCCGAGGACCTCGCCCTCCTCGTCCACCTCCGAGGCCAGCACGGTCACCCGGCCGGTCTTGCGGTCGATCTTCGCCCGCGCCTTGGTCTGGGCCCCCGCGGTCTTGTGGTACGCCGTGAGGAGGGCCTGCTCGAGCGCGTCGATGAGGATCTCGAAGCTGATCTCCTTCTCGCGCTCCAGCTGGCGGAGCAGCACCAGGTCGATGTCCATGGCTCAGCTCTCCTTCCGGTTGAACTCGAGCTCGACCTTCGCGGTCGCCACGTCGGCGAAGGCGAGGCGGGAGGGCTCGCCGTCGACGTCGAGGACGGCCCCGTGCTCGTCGTGGGAGACGACGCGGCCCTTGAGGGTCCGGCCGTCGTGGGTCTTGGCCTTGACCAGCCGGCCCTCGTTGCGTCGCCAGTGGCGGGGCATCGTGAGCGGGCGGTCGGTGCCCGGCGAGGTGACCTCGAGCGTGTAGGGCTGTTCGCCCATCACGTGGCCCGAGGCAGCCGGGTCGTCGAGGACCCGCGAGACCTCCTTGGTGGCCTCCGCGACGTCGTCCATCGTCACGCCGCCGTCCTTGTCCACGGCCACCCGGAGGACGCGACGGCGCCCGGCCGGCGTCAGCTCCACCGCCTCGAGGTCGAGGCCCATCGCGAGCAGGGTCGGGGTCAGGACTTCGAAGAGTCGCTCCCGGGTCTGGTCCGTGGCCACGGGTCCTCCTGCTCTGCGGTTGTGGTGGGCGCGCGGTGGTCGAGCTCCGATCTGGATACGGATGCGCCTCCTTACGGAGAGTAGCGGACCTCTCAACCGTCGGACGCGGGCACACGAACGCCCCTATTCTCGGTCCATGCTCGGGGTGAGGACGGCACCGGCCCTGCTGGCCGCGGCGGGACTGCTCGTGCTGAGCGCCTGCTCCGGCGGCTCCGACGAGCCCGACGCCGCCGACCCGAGCGCATCGTCGTCCCCGACCGGGTCGGCCTCCCCGTCGGAGAGCCCGGACGGCACCGACGGCGGCGACCAGGAGGAGGTCGCGCCCGACCCGCCGAAGGCGCCGCCGGCGCGCGGAACGGCCGCGTCGCGCGAAGACTTCGCCCGGTTCGTCATCGAGTCCTGGTCCTACGCCCTGAGCACCAACGACGCCTCGGCCGTCACCTCGCTCAGCCCGAAGGGGAAGCCGTGCGTGGGCTGCCAGGACCTGGTCGAGGAGCTGGGCCAGCGCAAGAAGGAGGGTTGGTTCGTCGACTTCCCCGGTGTGGCGGTCGACAAGGTCGAGCTCACCTCGTTGTCCTCGGACAAAGGGGCGTGGGCGGCGACGGCGAAGGTCGACATCCCCGCGAGCAGGTCGTACTTCGACGACGGCACCTACCGCAACGACAACGACGCCCACGCGAACACCGACTTCGTGGTCATCATGAAGCTCGTCGGGAAGCAGTACGTGCTGCTGTCGTACCAGGTCGGCTGAGCGCCGGCTGAGCGCCGGCTGACGGGTCCCGGCCCCCTCGGCGGTTAGGCTCCGGCCGTGCCACCTCCGATCCCTGCCCAGCCGACGCGGCGTGCCGTCGTCGTCGGCCTGGCGGCCACGGCCGGGCTGACGCTCACGGGGTGCACGGACGGAGCACTGGACCTCCCGGGGCTCCCCGACGCAGACCCCACGCCCGACCCTGACCGGCCGCTCGTGCGGCGGGCGCGGAAGGCCGAGGTCGCCGTCTACGAGCTGGTGTGGAACACCCGCAGGCAGCACGACGACCTCGAACGGCGGCTGTCGTCCGTCCTCGACGGCCACCAGGACCACATCGCCAGGCTCACGACGAGCTCGACGCTGCAGATCCGCACCGTGAAGCGCGCGGTCGCGAAGAGCCCGGAGCGTGCCCTGGCCGACGTGGTCGAAGCCGAGCGCGAGCTCGCCCGCAAGCACGCGGCCACCGCGCTCGACGTGAGCAGCGGTCCCCTCGCCCGGATGGTCGCGTCCGATGTCCGCCGCCGCCGCCCAGCTGGGCTCCGTGCTCGAGTCGGCTGGTGCCTCGTGAAGCCCACGCAGGCACTCCAGGAGACGCTGGCTGCGGAGCACGCCGCCGTCTACGTGTACGGCGTGCTGGGCGGCCGGGTGTCGCGGGAGCAGGATCCTCGCGTCGCGAAGCTGCTGGGCTCGGCCTACGACACGCACCGTGCCCGGCGCGACCGGCTGCGCGCCGTGATCAGCGGACAGGGCCACACGCCGGTCGCGACCGAGGAGGGCTACGCCGTCGACGCCGCCGACCGCGCGGGGACGCACCTGGCCTCGGTGGCACTCCTGACCGAGGAGCGTTGCGCGGCCGTCTACTCCCAGCTCGTCGCCAGCACCGTCGACGGCCAGCGGCGCTGGGCCGTCGAGGCGCTCACCGACGCGGCGCTGCGGGCCCTGACCTTCGGCGGCGACGCCGAGACCTGGCCGGGAGCTCCCAGCTCTGAGCTCCCGCTGATCGAGCTTGTCGACATCACCGGGTCTCGACAGCTCGACCAGCGGGTGTCAGCCGAGCGACGCCACCGCGTCGTACACCTCGGAGAGCCGCTGCACGACGACGTCGGGGTCGCCCTCGGAGTGGCCGACCTGCTCGCGCGGGATCGCGCTGTGCGGCAGGTGGACGGTGTGCATGCCCGCCTGCGACGCACCCCAGATGTCGTCGAAGAGCCGGTCACCCACGAACACGCACCGCGCCGGGTCGGCCGCCCCGACCGCGTCCATCGCCGCGCGGAACGCCTCGGGCGCAGGCTTCGTCCAGGGGATCTCGCTGGAGTAGACGGCGCCGTCGATCAGGTCGAGCACGCCGTCGCGCTCGAAGATCTCCTCGTGCCAGACGCGCGGCCACACGGTGTTGGACAGCACGCCGATGCGGATCCCGTCGGCCCGCAGCCGACGGAACAGGTCCGGCGCCTCCGGGTCGATCAGGGTGTGCGGCTCCCAGAACTCGCGGTAGGCCGTCAGCAGCCCCTCGTCGTGGACCAGGCCGGCCGCCTCGAAGATGTCCGCCACGGTGGCGCTGGTGTGGTGGTCGCGGGACCGGCCCCAGACCGCGTGGTTCGCGGCGAGCAACGCCCGGTGCGCGTCCGCCTGCGCGTCCGGGACCGCGAGCGCCAGGGCCCGGGCCTCGTCGTCGAAGTCGATGGTGTGCCACGGCGTGAGGGTGCCGCCCCAGTCGAAGATCACCGCGTCCACGGCCGACACCCTAGGCGTTCGACATTACTAGAGTGAATACTCTATTATTGACTCATGACCGACACCCGCCGCCGCCCTCCCCGAGCGCTTGTCGCCTTCCGGGCGTGGCGGGAGCGGCACCCGGCCCTGTGGTCCTCGCGCCACGTGGTGCTCAACCTGCTCGGTGTCGTCGCCACCCTGGTCGGCGTGAGCCTCCTGGTGCGGCTCGTCCTGGGGAAGCTGCTGCCCTCGCTCGACCTGGAGATCCCGAAGCCCGACCTCCCGGACTGGCTGCGCTACCTCGACCCGCTGCACTACCTCCGCCCGGTGCTCGAGTGGGTCGCCGGCCTGCTTCCCGACATCGACCTGCCGCACGGCCCGCCGTGGATCAAGATCGCCGTCGCCCTGGCCATCGCCGTCGGGGTGTCGGTGCGCGAGTACAAGAAGCGCACCCGCGATCGTGAGCGGCATGGCGAGGACGGTTGACCCGGCGAAGCACGCCGCGCGGCGTGCCGCGATCCTCGACGCCGCCGCCTGGGTCTTCGCCGAGAAGGGGTACGACGGGACCACGACCGCGGACGTGCACAAGGCGGCCGGGGTCGGGTCCGGGACGCTGTTCCACTACTTCCCCGACAAGGGCACCCTCTTCAAGGCGATGTTCGACGACGACCGCCCGAAGCTGGAGGCGGCCGTCGCGGCGGTCACCCCGCTCGCCCCGGTCGACGGGCTGTGGGCGCTGCTCGACCACCTCTGCGGGGACGTGACCGACCCCCGCGCCCCCGGCCTCCTCGTCGCGCTGCTCGGGCGCGCGGTCCAGGACGTCGAGTTCGCGATGTCGCTCGAGGAGACAGACGCCATCGCCAAGCAGTGCCTGACCGACATCGTCCGCCGCGGCCAGGCCGACGGCGTCGTGGACGCGGCCCTCGAGCCCGACCCGCGCGGCTCGCTGGGTGCATGCCCAGGTCGACGCCCTCTACTTCATGTGCGGCGACGAGGGCTTCGACGCGGACGCCGAGCAGGCCGAGCTGCGAGCCGTGGTGGCCCGCTACCTCGGGCTGCCGACCACCTGAGCGACGCGCTCGACGACGTCGCCGACCGCGACCTCCTCACGCTCCCCCGACGCCCGGTCCCGGACCTCGACGGTGCCGTCCGCCAGACCACGCCCCACGACCACGATCGTCGGGATGCCCACCAGCTCGGCGTCCTTGAACTTCACGCCGGGCGAGACCTTCTGCCGGTCGTCGTACAGGACCTCGACGCCACGCGCCGACAGCTCCTCGGCGATCCGGCCCGCGGTGGTGAAGACCTCCTCGTCCTTGCCGGTGGCCACCAGGTGCACGTCGGCCGGCGCGACCTCGCGCGGCCAGGACAACCCGATCTCGTCGTAGGTGTTCTCGGCGATCGCGGCGACGGCTCGCGACGGCCCGATGCCGTAGGAGCCCATCGTCACGGTCACGAGCTTGCCGTTCTCGTCGAGGACCTTGAGGTCGAGCGCGTCGGCGTACTTCCGCCCGAGCTGGAAGATGTGGCCGATCTCGATGCCGCGCGCCGCCTCGAGGACCCCGTCGTGGCAGTCCGGGCAGGGGTCGCCCGGCCGCACCTCGGCGGCCTCGATCGTGCCGTCGGGCGTGAAGTCCCGGCCGACCATGAGGTCGAGCACGTGCCGACCGTCCTGGTCGGCGCCGCTGACCCAGCGGGTCCCGTCGGAGATGCGCGGGTCGACGAGGAACCGGATCTTCGACTCCTGCTTCTCGCCGAGCGTTCCGGGGCCGATGTAGCCCTTCACGAGCGCCGGGTTGGCGGCGAAGTCCTTCTCCGTGAACGGCCTCGACCTCGGCGGGCTCCACCTGCGCGGCCAACCGCTTCTCGTCGACGTCGCGGTCACCGGGCACGCCGATCGCCAGCGGCTCGCGCGTCCCGTCGGGGTGCTTGAGCATCACCACGACGTTCTTCAGCGTGTCCGCTGCCGCCCAGCCCTCGTCCCGCGGGTGCGCCGCGTTGAGGTGGGCGACCAGGGTCTCGATGGTCGGGGTGTCCGGGGTGTCCTCGACGTGGGCGGCGGGCTGGCCGTCGTACGGCACCGGCGCGGGGACGGGCACGCGCACCGCCTCCACGTTGGCGGCGTAGTCGCAGGTCGAGCAGCGGACGTAGGTGTCCTCGCCGACGTCCGCCTTCGCCAGGAACTCCTCGCTCGCCGATCCGCCCATCGCGCCCGACATCGCCTTGACGATGACGTACTCCAGGCCGAGCCGGTCGAAGATCTTCACGTACGCCGCGCGGTGCCGGTCGTAGGCGGCCTGCAGCCCGGCGTCGTCGACGTCGAAGGAGTAGCTGTCCTTCATCACGAACTCACGGCCGCGCAGCAGCCCCGCCCGGGGCCGCGCCTCGTCGCGGTACTTCGTCTGGATCTGGTACAGCGCGAGCGGCAGGTCCTTGTACGACGAGTACAGGTCCTTCACGAGCAGCGTGAACATCTCCTCGTGCGTGGGGCCGAGGAGGTAGTCGCCCTCCTTGCGGTCCTTGAGCCGGAAGATGTTGGGGCCGTACTCGGTCCAGCGGCCAGTGGCCTCGTAGGGCTCGCGGGGCAGCAGGGCCGGGAAGTGGACCTCCTGGGCGCCGATGGCGTCCATCTCCTCGCGGATGACCTTCTCCACGTTGCGGAGCACGCGGTAGCCCAGCGGCAGCCAGGAGTAGATGCCCGGCGCAGCACGGCGGATGTAGCCGGCGCGGACCAGGCAGCCTGTGGCTCGGGACCTCCGCGTCGGCCGGGTCCTCTCGCAGGGTGCGCAGGAAGAGGGTCGACATGCGAAGGATCATGCGGAGAAGGCTACTTGCGCGGGTGCGGTCAGGCCGACGGGGTTTCTCCGCGGTGCGCCTTGAGGGCGATCCGGATCATCGGCCACTGCAGCGGGAGCCGCGCGAAGGACGCCACCTTGAGGCCGGTGTTGTTGGTGCGGGTCGAGTCGACGGCCATCTTGATGTTGCCGGGGAACACCCCGGCGAGCAGCAACGCGCTGACCAGTCCGGCCGTGCGCCGGGTCGGCGGCGCCAGCAGTCCCGCCGCGCAGGCGAGCTCGGCGACCCCCGACCCGAGGATCACCTCGCGGTGCGCCGGCACCCAGTCGGGCATGAGCGGCTCGTAGGTCCGTGGCCGCGCCAGGTGGACGACTCCCGAGACGGTGAAGATCCCGGCCAGCAGGGCGACGTCCTTGGGGGTGCTCACCTGCGCACTGTAGCGCAGTACCTGCGTGGCGGTCGTAGCAGGGAGCGAGGCCCACAGGCCGAGGAGCCTGCCGCGTCGATGACCCGGCTAGCTCGGGCAGGTGGTCTCGATCCGGCGGCGCTCGCCTTGCGGCTCGCACCTGCTCGACCACCAGCGGATCAGAACAGCACCGTCGTGAAGGTCTCGGTCTGGCGGAAGCCGATCTTCTCGTAGACGCGGCGGGCGGCCACGTTGCCGTCGTTGACGTAGAGCGACACCACGGGGGCGACCTCGCGGAGGGCGGTCGCCACGACCGCGGCCATGCCGGCGGTGCCGAGTCCCTCGCCGCGCCGGTCGGGGGCGACGTAGACGTCCTGGACCTGGCAGGCGTGCGGGGTCGCGGCCGCGACCTCGGCCTTGAACACCACGCGGCCGTCCTCGATGCGGACGAAGGACCACTGCCGGGAGATCAGCTGCGCGACGCGGGCACGGTACGTCGCTCCGCCGCCGTGCTCCTCCGGGGAGACGCCGACCTCCTCGGTGTACATCGCCACGCTCGCGGGGTAGACGATGTCGAGCTCGTCGAGCCGGCTCCGTCGCACCTCCGGGTCGGGCTCCACCAGCGGCGGGTGGTCGATCTGGAGGTGGCGCTGACCACTCCGCACCTCGCGGGGGGTCGGCCAGTCGCGCGAGAGCCGCTCCCACAGCGGGTCCACCGACGACGACGGGCCGAGGACGGTCCAGCACCGGCGGCCCTGCCAGAGAGCGCGTTCCGCGAAGCGGTCGACAGCCTCCGGGGTGGCCATCGCGGGCATGAGGTTCGCGGCGGAGTGGCACACGGACAGGAGGTCGTCGTTCTCGTAGTAGCCCCACATCTCCCCGCCGAGCCAGCGCGGCTGGAGCTGGGTGAGCCGGGCGCGGTAGTCGCAGACGACGTTGACGACCGGATCCCGGGCGAACAGACGGGTCACCTCGGGCAGGTCCAGGGGCCCGAGGAGCGTCAGGCGTCGGTGCGTCCGGAGCACGCGGCGAGCCTACGCCGTCAGCTGACGGTGACCTGGGGCTCGCCGCCCTCGACGTCGTCCATCTCCTCGGCGATCCGCATGGCCTCCTCGATGAGGGTCTCCACGATCTTCGACTCGGGCACGGTCTTGATGACCTCACCCTTCACGAAGATCTGGCCCTTGCCGTTGCCGGAGGCGACACCGAGGTCGGCCTCCCTGGCCTCACCGGGGCCGTTGACGACGCAGCCCATGACGGCGACGCGCAGCGGGACCTCGAGGCCGTCGAGCCCCGCGGTGACCTCGTCGGCGAGCTTGTACACGTCGACCTGGGCGCGACCGCAGGACGGGCAGGACACGATCTCGAGCCGACGCGGGCGCAGGTTCAGCGACTCCAGGATCTGGAGGCCGACCTTGACCTCCTCGACCGGCGGTGCGGAGAGGGACACGCGGATGGTGTCGCCGATGCCCTTGGACAAGAGGGCTCCGAAGGCGACGGAGGACTTGATGGTGCCCTGGAAGGCCGGGCCGGCCTCGGTGACGCCGAGGTGGAGCGGCCAGTCGCCCTCCTCGGCGAGCATCTCGTAGGCGCGCACCATGACGACCGGGTCGTTGTGCTTCACCGAGATCTTGAAGTCGTGGAAGTCGTGCTCCTCGAAGAGGCTCGCCTCCCACTTCGCCGACTCGACGAGCGCCTCGGGCGTCGCCTTGCCGTACTTCTGCAGCAGCCGCGGGTCGAGCGAGCCCGCGTTGACGCCGATCCGGATCGAGGTGCCCCGGTCCTTCGCGGCCTTGGCGATCGCGCCGACCTGGTCGTCGAACTTCTTGATGTTGCCCGGGTTGACCCGGACCGCGGCGCAGCCCGCGTCGATGGCCGCGAAGACGTAGCGCGGTTGGAAGTGGATGTCGGCGATGACCGGGATCTGCGAGTGCTGGGCGATCTCCTGCAGGGCCTCGGCGTCGTCCTGGCTGGGGCAGGCGACCCGCACGATGTCGCAGCCGGACGCCGTCAGCTCGGCGATCTGCTGGAGCGTGGTGTTGACGTCGGCGGTGAGCGTCGTGGTCATCGACTGCACCGAGACCGGGGCGTCGCCGCCGACGAGGACCTTGCCGACCTTGATCTGGCGGCTCTTCCGGCGAGGGGCGAGCACCGGGGGCGGCGCGGCCGGCATCCCCAGGTCGATCGAGGTCATTCGTGGCTCCTGTTCGGTACGACGTGACGCGCTTGCGCGCGCTCTCGAATCTAGCCGAGGCTCACGGGCGCGACGATGTCGCCGGCGATGAGCACCACGCTCATGAGCAGCAACGCGCCGGCCATGACGTAGGCGACCGGCAGCAGCTTGCCGACGTCGACGAACCCGGGGTCGGGCCGGTGGAAGATCTTGGCCAGGCCGCGGCGCAGCCCCTCGTAGAGCGCGCCGGCGATGTGACCGCCGTCGAGGGGCAGCAGCGGGAGGAAGTTGAACATCCCGACGAAGAGGTTGAGGCCCGCCAGCAGGCTCAGCAGGAACACGATCCGGTCCAGGAGCGGGCTGCTCCGGTCGCTGGTGACCTCACCCGCGACCCGCCCGGCGCCGACGACGGAGACCGGGCTGTCCTGCGCGCGCTCCTCGACGCCGACGACCGCCTTGCCGACCCCCCACACCTTGACCGGGAGGCTGCCGAGGGCCTTGACCGTGTCCCAGGTCATGATGCCCATCTGGTCGACGGTGTAGAGGAGCCCGTGCGTCTCGCGCTCGGTGGTGCTGACGACGCCGAGGAAGCCGCCCTGCTCGAAGGTGTCGAAGTCGTCGAGGGAGTGCACCGAGTTCACGGTGGTGCTCGTGGTGGTGGTGCGCTCCTGCCCGTCGCGGACGTAGCCGACGACGGCCCTGCCGTCCTCGTTGCTGCGGATCAGGCCGACGAGCTGCTCCCAGGTGGTGATCGGCGTCCCGTTGAACGTGGTGATCCGGTCGCCGGGGAGGATGCCCGCCTTGGCGGCCGGGGAGATCGGGTCGTCGGCCCTGCAGTCGCGGCGCGGCTGGTCGGCCGCGATGACGCACTTGGAGACGACGGAGACGGTGGTGGTCGGCTCGTAGGTGCCGTAGAGCCCGAAGATGCCGGCGAAGAGGCCGAAGGCGATGACGAGGTTCACCGTCGGGCCGCCGGCCATGACGATGACCTTCTTCCACCACGGCAGCTTGTAGAAGAGCCGCTCCTCGTCCCCCGGCTTCACGTGCTCGTACTCGGCCGCGCGCGCGTCCGAGATGAGCTGCGTGAACATGCCTGTGTTCGAGGACCTCGGCCGCTGCGCCTCGTCGTCCTTGGCCGGCGGCAGCATCCCGACGAGCTTGACGTAGCCACCGAGGGGGACTGCCTTGACGCCGTACTCGGTCTCACCGCGCTTGGTGGACCACAAGGTCCGGCCGAACCCGACGAAGTACTGCGTGACCTTGACGCCGAAGCGCTTCGCGGGCACCAGGTGACCCATCTCGTGCAGCCCGATCGAGACCGCCACGCCCACGGCGAAGGCGAGCACGCCGATCAGGTAGAGCAGCGGGGTCATGGTCGTCGGCTCCTCAGGGCCTGGCGTCGTGACGGCCGGTCACGGAGCGGGCCCGGTCGCGGGCCCACGCGTCCGCGGCGAGCACGTCGTCGACGGTGAGGTTCTGCTCCCCCGAGGGTACGTCGTGGTCGGCAAGGACGTTCTCGATCGTCGGCACGATGTCGGTGAACCGCATCGTCCCGGCCAGGAACGCGTGCACGCAGACCTCGTTGGCCGCGTTGTAGACGGCCGGGCAGGTCGAGCCCCGCGCCCCGGCGCTCCGGGCCAGGGCCACGGCGGGGAAGGCCTCGTCGTCGAGCGGGAAGAACTCCCATGCCTGCGCCTGGGTCCAGTCCACGGAGGGGCCCGCCTCCGGGACCCGGTCGGGCCAGCCCAGCCCGAGCGCGATCGGGATCATCATCGACGGGGGGCTCGCCTGGACCACCGTGGAGCCGTCGACGAACTCGACCATCGAGTGCACGACCGAGGTGGGGTGGACCACGACCTCGATCCGCTCGAAGGGCAGGTCGAAGAGCAGGTGCGCCTCGATGACCTCGAGCCCCTTGTTGACCAGGGTCGCGGAGTTGACGGAAACCAGCGGCCCCATGGACCACGTCGGGTGGGCCAGCGCCTGCTCCGGCGTCACGTCGTGCAGGTCGTCACGGCGACGGCCCCGGAACGGTCCCCCGCTCGCGGTGAGCACCAGCCGGCGTACCTCGTCGCGACTGCCGCCCCGCAGGCACTGGGCCAGCGCGCTGTGCTCGGAGTCCACGGGCACGATCTGGCCGGGCTTGGCCCGGGAGGTGACCACGGGCCCGCCCATGATGAGCGACTCCTTGTTGGCCAGCGCCAGGGTGCGACCCGCGTCGAGGGCAGCCAGGGTGGGACGCAGGCCAGTCGCCCCGTCGATCCCGTTGAGCACCACGTCGCAGGGCAGCCCGGCAGCCTCGACCGAGGCCTGCTCGCCGAGGCCGCTGTAGAGGGCCGGGAACCTGCCCCGGAGCTCGGCCACCTGGTCGTCGAAGAGGTCCGGGCGGCTGCCGCCGGCCGTCACGCCCACCACCCGGAACCGGTCCGGGTTGCGTCGCACGAGCTCCAGCGCCTGGGTGCCGATCGAGCCGGTCGAGCCCAGGACGACGACGTCCCGGGGACCGGCGTCCGGACGCGTCGTCAGGTGAGGCGAGGCGGGCTGCATCAGCCCATCGTCGCAGTCCCGACACGGCCGATGCGAAATCGGGACGAACAAGGCACCCGCGGCTCTACTCTTGGCTCACCGTCACGCGCGATCGGAGGTGCACCGGTGGGCGTCTCCGCCGTCGGGCAGGGCATCAAGATGTCCACGGTCCGCTATGCCCTCGCCACGGTCCTCGTCTTCGTCACGGTCTTCTTCTACTTCTACGGGCCGCCCGTCACGCAGATGATGTCCCGGGCCGCCGAGGCCGAGTGCAACCGACTGACGGGCTCGAACTACCGCACCTACCGCCTCGAGTGGCACTCGACGACGTTCGTCGAGCTCAACCACCCGCACTGGGTGTGCTTCGACACCCGCACCGGCCAGGAGCGGGTCATCGACCTCGGCTGGTGGGTCGACCTCTAGTCAGTCGTCGCGCTGGCCCCAGGGGGCGCCGTACTCCGTCAGGAGGTCCAGGAACGGCACCGCGTCGAAGGCCTCCGGGCCCAGGATCCCCTGCCCCGACCAGGAGCCGTTCGCCAACAGCTCGAGCGCGATCACCGGGTTGACCGCCGTCTGCCAGACCACGCACTGGTGGCCGTACTCGCGCATCGTCCACTCGTTGTCGACCACGTGGTAGAGGTACGTCGAGCGCGCGCTGCCGTCCGTGCCGGTGCCGGTGACGTGCAGGCCGGCGCAGGTCTTGCCGGTCATCCGCGGGCCCACGGTCGCCGGGTCGGGGAGCACCGCGGCCACGACGTCGCGCGGAGACACCTCGACACCCTTGACCCGGATCTTCTCCGTGCGGTCCAGGCCGAGCGTGTTGAGCACCTTGAGGATGGTGATGAACTCCTCGCCCAGGCCGTACTTGAACGTGGCCCGCTTGCAGTCCACCCAGCGCGGCATGAGGAGCACCTCCTCGTGCTCCACGTTGACGCACTCGACCGGCCCGATGCCCTCGGGGAAGTCGAAGACCTCCGGCTCGGAGAACGGCGCGGTGGTGAACCAGCCGCCGTCCACGTCCTCGCGGGCCTTCTCGTAGATCACCGGCGGGTTGAGGCACTCCTCGATCGTGGTCCACATCGAGAACGACGGCGCGAAGATCTCGTTGCCGTCGGCGTCGGTGACCACGAGGTTGGCGCCGTCGCGGGTGCCGAGCTCGTCGATCTCCGAGAACAGGTGGTCGGCGGCGTACCGCGCGAACACGTCGGAGAGCCCGGGCTCCACCCCGATGCCGACCAGCGCCAGCCGCCCGGCGGACTCCCAGTCCCCTGCCTTGGCGAACTGCTCGTCGCCGAGCTTGACCCCGACCTTCTCGAACGGCGCGTCCGGGTGCCGCTGCGACAGGGACATCGCCATGTCGAGGTAGTCCGCGCCCGCTTCGTGCGCGCCGTCGAAGATCGGCATGTTGAACACCGGGTCGACGGCGTTCATGACGTGGGTGATGCCGTGCTCGCGGCACAGCGCGGCCACGGACGCGGGGTCGGAGGCGTCGATCTGCGCCGCGGCGTACCGATCGTCGGTCGCCGCCGCCTTCTCGGCCTTGGCCAGGTCATAGTCCGCGACCACGAGGGTCTCGAAGAAGTCGCGACGCGCGGCGATGGCGGCGAAGGCCCCGCCCACGCCGCCGGCTCCGACCAGCAGGATCTTCATGTGGGTGCCCCTCACTCGCCGATGTAGTGCATGACGTGCTTGATGCGCGTGTAGTCCTCGAGCCCGTACATCGACAGGTCCTTGCCGTAGCCCGAGTGCTTGAAGCCGCCGTGCGGCATCTCCGAGATGAAGGGGATGTGCGTGTTGACCCACACCGCGCCGAAGTCGAGCAGCCGCGACATCCGCATCGCGCGCCCGTGGTCCTTGGTCCACACGCTCGAGGCGAGGCCGTACTGCACGCCGTTGGCCCAGCGGAGCGCCTCGGCCTCGTCGCTGAACCTCTGGACCGTGATGACCGGGCCGAAGATCTCGCTCTGGATCTGCTCGTCGTCCTGCCGGAGGCCGGACAGCACGGTCGGCTCGTAGAAGTAGCCCTTGTCGCCCTGCTGCGCGCCACCCGTGCGGAGCTCGGCGTGGTCGGGCAGCCTGTCGACCATGCCGCTGACCCGGGCGAGCTGGTCGGCGTTGTTGAGCGGGCCGTAGAGCACGTCCTCGTCGTCGGGCATCCCGGTCTTCGTCCCCTTGGCCGCCTCGGTCAGGGCGGCCACGAAGTCGTCGTGGATGCCCGGACCGGCGAGGACCCGGGTCGCGGCGGTGCAGTCCTGGCCGGCGTTGAAGTAGCCGGCCTCGGCGATGCCGCTGGCCGCCTTCTCGAGGTCGGCGTCGTCGAACACCACGACCGGCGCCTTGCCGCCGAGCTCCAGGTGGACCTTCTTCAGGTCGGACGACGCGGACTTCGCGACCTCCATGCCGGCCCGGACCGACCCGGTGATCGCGACCATCTGCGGCGTCGGGTGCTCGACGAGCGCCCGGCCGGTGTCGCGGTCGCCGCAGACGACGTTGAAGACGCCCGGCGGCAGGAATTCCTGGCACAGCTCGGCGAAGAAGGTGGTCGAGGCGGGGGTCGTGTCCGAGGGCTTGAGGACCACGGTGTTGCCGGCTGCGAGGGCCGGGGCGACCTTCCAGATCATCATCATCAGCGGGTAGTTCCAGGGGGTCACCTGGCCGACGACGCCGATCGGCTCACGCCGGACGTACGACGTGTGGTCGGTCATGTACTCCCCCGCGGAGCGGCCCTCGAGGAGCCGGCAGGCCCCGGCGAAGAAGCGGAAGTGGTCCGGCGCGTAGGGCATCTCCTCGGACATCGTGAGGGCGACCGGCTTGCCGGTGTCCTTGACCTCGACCGCACAGATCTCCTCGGCCCGCGCCTCGATGGCGTCCGCGATCTTGAGCAGGGCCTCCGACCGTTCGCGCGGCGTGGCGAGCCCCCAGGTCCCGAACGCCTTCTCGGCGGCGCCGTACGCCCGGTCGAGGTCTTCCTGGCCCGACATCGGCGCCGTGGCGTAGACCTCGCCGGTGGTGGGGTCGACGACGTCGTAGGTCTTCCCGGAGGCGGCCCCGACGAGCTCGCCGTCCACGACGTTCTGGAAGTTCTGAGTCATGCGGAGACCCTAGCGATCGGCGCGTGCGAAAGGTACCCGCGAGCCTTCGGAATCAGAAGGTCAAATCGGATACACCCATCGATGAACGTGCCCATATCCGGATTTGACAACTGATTCACTTGCTCTCGGGCCTACTCAGAGCGGACAATGGCGACACCACGAACACAGGAGAGATACCCGTGCCCCAGGTCCCTATGGATCCTGACCAGCATCAGCACCTCCAGAAGGCGGCGAAGGACCACCTCTGGATGCACTTCACGCGCATGTCGGCCTACCAGGACCACGACGTGCCCCTCATCGTGCGCGGCGAGGGCGCGTACATCTACGACGCCCAGGGCCGCCGCTACCTCGACGGGCTCGCCGGGCTGTTCGTGAACCAGCTCGGCCACGGGCGCACGGACCTCGCGGAGGCCGCCTCCAAGCAGGCCGCCGAACTCGCGTTCTTCCCGCTGTGGTCCTACGCCCACCCGAACGCCATCGAGCTCTCCGAGCGCATCGCGGCGTACGCCCCGGGCGACCTCAACCGCGTCTTCTTCACCACCGGGGGCGGCGAGGCCGTCGAGACCGCGTGGAAGCTCGCCAAGAACTACTTCAAGATCACCGGCAGGCCGATGAAGCACAAGGTCATCAGCCGGGCCATCGCCTACCACGGCACCACGCAGGGCGCCCTGTCGATCACCGGCCTGCCGCCGCTCAAGGCGCCCTTCGAGCCCCTGGTCCCCTCCACGTTCCGGGTGCCGAACACCAACATCTACCGCGCGCCCCTCCACGGGGACGACCCGGAGGCCTTCGGCCGCTGGGCCGCGGACCAGATCGCGGTCGCCATCGAGAACGAAGGGCCGGAGACCGTCGCCGCGGTGTTCCTCGAGCCGGTGCAGAACTCCGGCGGCTGCTTCCCGCCGCCGCCGGGGTACTTCCAGCG
Source organism: uncultured Actinomycetota bacterium (assembly GCA_963759965.1). Lineage (GTDB taxonomy): Bacteria > Actinomycetota > Actinomycetes > Propionibacteriales > Nocardioidaceae > Marmoricola_A. The sequence goes on along the minus strand of CAVXBM010000020.1, from coordinate 503,646 downwards.
GGTCCGCGAGATCTGCGACGAGTACGACGTGCTCATGGTCAGCGACGAGGTCATCTGCGCCTTCGGCCGGCTCGGCCACATCTTCGGTGCGGAGCGCTTCGGCTACCAGCCGGACATCATCACGTGCGCCAAGGGCATCACCTCGGGCTACGCCCCGCTCGGCGCGATGATCGCGACCGACCGCCTGATGGAGCCGTTCCTCACCGGGGCGGACACCTTCCTGCACGGCTACACCTTCGGCGGTCACCCGGTCTCGACCGCGGTGGCGCTCGCGAACCTCGACGCGTTCGAGGCCGAGGGCATCAACCAGCACGTCCTGGACAACCAGGACGCCTTCCGGGCGACCCTCGAGAAGCTGTCGGACCTGCCGATCGTCGGCGACGTCCGCGGCGAGGGGTACTTCTACGGGATCGAGCTGGTCAAGGACAAGGCGACCAAGGAGACCTTCGACGACGACGAGGCGGAGCGCCTGCTCCGCGGGTTCCTGTCGAAGGCGCTGTTCGAGGGCGGCCTCTACTGCCGCGCCGACGACCGGGGCGACCCGGTGATCCAGCTGTCACCGCCGCTGATCTGCGACCAGTCGCACTTCGACGAGATGGAGGAGATCCTCCGCAAGGTCCTCACCGAGGCCTGGGACATGCTCTAGCAGCCAGGCGACGCCGGGGTGGCCGCAATGCCGTGGGGGCAACGGCCTACCGGGGTGGAGAAAGAAAGATCGGGCTCCGAGTCTCTCGACTCGGAGCCCGATCCCGTTCACCCCCCACGGGTGACTCATGGGTCCTGCCCTGCGGTCGCGCACCCCCTGCGCGGTCCGCCCGGACCGGACGGTTGCCGGCTAGGCCGGCTTCTCCCGAATTCTACGTACAGCATCCCCACCCAGCACCAGCCCTAACGCCAGCAGGAACATGATGGTGCCTACGACGTTGATCTGCATCGGTATCTCACGTTGAGACGAGCCCCAGACGTACATCGGGAACGTGACCGCCTGGCCGGAGTTCAGGTTCGTGATGATGAAGTCGTCGAAGCTCAGCGAGAAGCTCAGCAGCGCTGCGGACACGATACCCGGGATCACGAGCGGGAACGTCACCCGCCAGAAGGTCTGCCACTCGTTGGCGTAGAGGTCGTTCGCGGCCTGCTCCAGCCGGGGGTCGAGACCGGCCAGCCTCGCCTTCACGGTGATCACCACGAAGGACAGGCAGAACATCACGTGGGCGATGAACACCGTCCAGAACCCCAGGTCACCGCCCAGACCGGCGTTGACGAACAGCGCCAGGAGCGAGGAGCCCAGGACGATCTCGGGCGAGGCCATCGGCAGGAAGATCAAGAGGTTGGCCGCGCTCCGGCCCCGGAAGTGGTGCCGGACCATCGCGAAGGCCATCAGGGTGCCCAGGAGGGTCGCGAACCCGGTCGCGAGCAGCGCGATCCGCAGGCTGAGCCCCACCGAGGAGCACAGCAGCGGGTCCTCGCACAGGTTGGTCCAGTTGTGCAGCGTGAAGCCGTCGAAGGAGTAGCCCAGGCGGCTGGCGGGGTCGTTGAACGACATCAGCACGACCACGAAGATCGGCAGGAACATGTAGAGCAGGACGATCAGCGCGAAGATCAGCACCCCGTGCCGGGAGATCCAGTTGCGGGTGGCCAGCACGGCTACACCAGCTCCTCGGTGCCGGCGCGCCGCACGTAGACCAGGACCATGAGGATGATCAGCCCCATGAGGATGACCGACAGCGCGGAGGCCATCGGGATGTTGCTGGCCGAGAACAGGTCCTGGATGTCGTTGCCGATCATCCTGGTCCGGGGGTTCCCGAGCAGCTCGGCGTTGATGTAGTCACCGGCCGCGGGGATGAAGGTGAGCAGCGTGCCGGCCACGAGGCCCGGCATCGCGAGCGGCAACGTCACCAGCCGGAAGGTCGTGAAGGGCGAGGCGTAGAGGTCCCCGCCGGCCTCCAGCAGCCTCAGGTCGATCTTCTCCAGGCTCGCGTAGAGCGGCAGCACCATGAAGGGCAGGAAGTTGTACGTGATGCCCGTGACCACCGCGAACGGCGTCGCGAGGAGACGGACGCCGTCGAGGAAGGGCAGCCAGTTGACCACGTCGGTGATGAACGCCTGGTCGCCGAGAAGCAGCTTCCAGGACAGCGTCCGGACCAGGAAGCTGGTGAAGAACGGGGCGATGACCGCGACCAGCATGAGGTTCTGCCAGCGCCCGGCCTTGAACGCGATGGCGTAGGCCAGCGGGAACCCGAGGAGGACGCAGGCTGCCGTCGCGAGCAGGGCGTAGATGAACGACCGGACGAACGTGCCGCCGTACTGGTCGACGGCGTCGACGTAGGTCTGGACGTGCCAGGTCATCTTGTAGCCGATGAACAGCGACCCGTTGGGGTCGTAGAGGCTGCTCGCGATCAGCGTGAAGGTCGGCACCGCGAAGAACAGCAGCAGCCAGACCGTGCCGGGCACCATGAGGAAGTACCCGGACAGGCCGCGCTTCTGGGCGTCCTCCGCCGAGGTCTGGGCGTCCGACCCTGCGTCGGACGTCGGCGTCGGGGCGTGCATGAGGGCCATGGATCAGCTCTCGTCCGGCAGCTCGGCCCCGGCGTGGGCGTCCTGCGAGGCGTCGAGCAGGAACGTGTGGTCCGGCTCCCAGCACAAGGTGATCTCGTCACCGACGCTGACCCGCTCGCCTGTGCCTGTGTTCTGCTCGAAGACGGTCAGCTCCTGTCCCCAGGGCATCCGGACGAGGTACTGCGTGCTCACGCCGACGAAGCTGACGTCGGTGACCCGCCCCTGGGCGAGGCGGTTGTTGCCGCCCTCGGACCCGCTGGTGTGCAGGGACACCTTCTCGGGCCGGACGCCGACCCAGACCTCGCCCTCGCTCACCGGGGAGCGGTCGCGCAGCGCCCTCACCTTGGTGCCCTCGATCTCGACCTCGAGGTGGTCGCCGTCCTGACCCAGCACCTTGCCCTTGACCAGGTTCGACTGGCCCAGGAAGTTCGCCACGAACGTCGTCCGCGGGTGCTCGTAGAGCTCGCCCGGCGACCCCATCTGCTCGATCCGGCCCGCGCTCATGACCGCGATGGTGTCGGCCATGGTCATGGCCTCCTCCTGGTCGTGGGTCACGTGCACGAACGTGATGCCGACATCGGTCTGGATCCGCTTGAGCTCGATCTGCATCGACCGGCGGAGCTTGAGGTCGAGCGCACCGAGCGGCTCGTCGAGCAGCAGCACCTGGGGCCGGTTGATCAGCGCGCGGGCCAGGGCGACCCGCTGCTGCTGACCTCCGGAGAGCTGAGCCGGTCGGCGACCGGCGTACTGCTCGAGCTGGACCAGCTCGAGCATCTCCCGCACCTTCGCGTCGACGTCCTTCGCCTTGGTGCGGCGCAGGCCGAACGCGACGTTCTCGAAGATCGTCAGGTGGGGGAAGAGGGCGTAGCTCTGGAAGACCGTGTTGACCGGGCGCTTGTAGGTCTTGAGGTCGGTGATGTCGTCCGACCCGAGCAGGATCCGGCCCTTCGTCGGGTTCTCCAGGCCGGCGACCATCCGCAGCGTCGTGGTCTTCCCGCACCCGGAGGCGCCCAGGAGGGCGAAGAACGATCCGCGCGGGACCGTGAGGCTCAGGTCGTCGACGGCGACGAAGTCGCCGAAGCGCTTCGTGACGTCGACGATCTCGAGGTCGCTGCCCCCCGCAGTGACGTCGGCCCGCGTGTCCGTCCCCGTGCCTGTCCCCGTGTCTGTGCTGGTCAAAGCTGCTCCTGCCTGTGTCCCCTGGTCCTGCGAGGTCCCCCGGTCACCCGATCGCCTGGGAGAACTCCGTGTCGTACTTCTTGGCGGTCGACTCGTCGACCGACTGGAACGCAAAGGTCTTCGAGAGCAGCTCGCTGTCCGGGAAGATCAGCGGCGCCTCCACCAAGGAGGGGTCGATCTTCTCCATCGCGTCCTGCGCGCCGTCGACCGGGCAGATGTAGTTGACCCACGCCGCGAGCCGGGCCGCGATCTCCGGCTCGTAGTAGAAGTTCATGAGCATCTCGGCGTTCTCGCGGTGCTGCGCCTTGTTCGGGATCAGCATGTTGTCGGACCAGAGGGCCAGGCCCTCCTCCGGCTGCACGAACTTGATGTCGGGGTTGTCGTACTGCATCGCGATGACGTCGCCCGACCACGCCTCGCAGGCGAGCAGGTCGCCCTTGTCGAGGTCACCGACGTAGTCGTTGCCGGTGAACCGCCTGACCTGGCCGTTGTCGACGATCTCCTGGAGCTTGTCGATCGCGTTGCCCCAGTCGTCGTCGTCGAACTTCTCGGGGTCTCCGCCGGTCACCTTGACCATGAAGCCCATCGTGTCGCGCATCTCCTGCAGGAGGCTGATCCGGCCCTTGAGGTCCGGGCGCGTGATGAGCTCCTCGAAGCTGCCGACCTCGTCGGTGAACTTCGCGTTGTAGGCGATGCCCGTCATACCGCTCTGCCAGGGCGCGGAGTAGTCGCGGTTCTTGTCCCAGTCGGGGCTCTTCAGCGTCTGCGCGAGGTTCTTGTCGATGTTGGGGACGTTGGCGTGGTCGACCTTCTGCAGCCACCCGAGCTTGACGAGCCGGGCGGCCATCCAGTCGGTGAGCACGATGAGGTCGCGGTCGATCGTCTGGCAGTCGCCGAGCTGGTTGGCGATCTTCGCGAAGAACTCGTTGTTGTCGTTGACGTCGGCGGTGTAGGTGACGTCGATGCCGGTCTCGTCGACGAAGTCCAGGAGGGTCTTCTTGCCCTTGTCGATGTACTGCGGCCAGTTGGACCAGATGAGCTTCTTGTCGGTGCCGGAGATGTCGGTGCTCTTGCAGCTCTCCGGCGTCTGCACGGCCGGGTCGATGCCGCACGCCGCGAGGAGGCCCGGGAGTCCCGCCCCGGCGGCCCCGAGCATCGCGCCACGGACGAAGGTACGACGACCCATCGGCGGCAGGGCGAGCCCGCTGCGAGCGGGCGGACGGGGACCGGTGGTGCGAGGCATCCAGGAACCTTCGGGTCGGGTCGATCCGGACCTGTGGATACTTACATGAGCACCCCGGACGAACAAGCGAATCCGTGGCTGAACTTGGGAAAACCTACGGAATCGTTCGAATCGTTACCCAGAAGTCTTTGACGTTTCCAGGGGCGGCTGTGTCACGATCCTGCGGTGACGAAGTCCACCTCGGGGCGCAGCGAGCGCTCGCGCTCAGCGCTGGACGACGTGTCCAAGGCGATCATCGAGCAGCTCCAGCAGGACGGCCGGCGCTCCTACGCCGCGATCGGCAAGGTCGTCGGGCTCTCCGAGGCCGCGGTGCGCCAGCGGGTCCAGCGGCTCGTCGACCACGGCGTCATGCAGGTGGTTGCGGTCACCGACCCGCTCGAGCTCGGGTTCAGCCGTCAGGCCATGATCGGCGTCCGCGCGACCGGGGACCTCGAGTCCGTGTCCGACGCCCTGGCGGAGATGGAGGAGGTCGACTACGTCGTCGTGGTCGCCGGCTCCTTCGACCTGCTGGTCGAGGTGGTGGCCGAGAGCGACGAGCACCTCCTCGAGATCGTCTCCAAGCGGATCCGCGCGCTGCCCCAGGTCCTCAGCACCGAGACCTTCGTCTACCTCAGGCTCCGCAAGCAGACCTACTCGTGGGGCGTCCGCTGACCCGATCGCTCTGGCAGGACACCGCCGGCGACGGTGGCCCCGCACGACTCCCGCTCCCCGGCGACACCGACTGCGACGTCGCCGTGGTCGGCGGCGGCTTCACCGGGCTCTGGACCGCCTACTACCTGCTCGAGGCCGACCCCACGCTGCGTGTCGTGGTGCTCGAGGCCGAGACCGTCGGCTTCGGCGCCTCGGGCCGCAACGGCGGCTGGTGCTCCGCTCTCTTCCCCGTCTCGCTCGACCGGCTGGCATCGCTCCCCGGGTCCTCCCGCGAGGCCGCGCTGGCCCAGGACCGCGCGATGCGCGGCAACGTCGACGAGGTCCTGCGCGTCGCCGAGGCCGAGGGAATCGACGCCCGCGGCGCCAAGGGCGGGACGATCACGCTGGCCCGCTCCGCCGTGCAGCTGGAGCGCGCCCGGTCCGCCGTCGAGGACGCCAGGGCCTGGGGCCTCGGACCGGAGGCGGTGCGCCTGCTGGACCGCGACGAAGCCGTGGCGATGTGCGGTGCCACGGACGTCCTCGGCGCGACGTTCACCCCCGACTGCGCGGCGCTGCACCCGCTCCTCCTGGTCCGGGGGCTCGCCCGCGCCGTGGAGCGTCTGGGCGGCACGATCCACGAGGGCACCCGGGTCCTCGACATCCAGCCCGGACGGGCCGTCGCCGACCACGGCACCGTGCGGGCCACCCACGTCGTGCGGGCCACCGAGGGCTACACCCCGGGGATCGCCGGGCAACGCCGGGCGGTCGTCCCGGTCTACTCCCTGGTGGTCGCCACCGAGCCGCTCAGCGACGAGCACTGGGCCCGGATCGGCCTCCACGACCGGCCGACGTTCAGCGAGCACCGCCACCTGATCATCTACGGCCAGCGCACGGCCGACGGCCGTCTCGCCTTCGGCGGTCGCGGAGCGCCGTACCACTTCGGCTCGGCGGTCTCCCCCGGCTTCGACCGCGACGAGCGTGTGTGGGCGGCGATCCGGGAGACCCTCGTCGACCTCTTCCCGGTGCTGGCGGGAGGCGACGGCCTGGCCCCGGCCCGGTTCACCCACGCCTGGGGCGGCCCGCTCGGCATCCCCCGCGACTGGTGCGCCTCGGTCGGCCTCGACCGCAGCACCGGGCTCGCCTGGGCCGGCGGCTACGTCGGCGACGGGGTGAGCACGACCAACCTCGCCGGCCGCACCCTCCGCGACCTCGTCCTCGGCCGCGCCACCGAGCTCACCGCCCTCCCCTGGGTCCAGCACCGCTCCCGCCGCTGGGAGCCCGAGCCCCTCCGCTGGCTCGGCATCAACGCCGGCCTCCGCGCCATGACCATGGCCGACCGCGAGGAGCGCCTCACCGGCCGCCCCTCCCGCATCGCCCGGGCCATGGCCCCGTTGCTGGGCGACTAGGTCGCCTCCCTGCCGGGTCCGGTTCCAGGCAGCAAGGACGACGGAGTGGGGGCGCCTGGTCGGGTCCGTGCCCGAGTACTGCTGGTCAGCTGGTTTCCACGAGCCGGAACCAGCCGGTCAGCAGTACTCAGACGGAAGGCGACCACAGTCACCCCTCGCGGAGGAGGGTCGGCCTCAACGCGTCGAGCACACCCACGTCCTCGATGGTCGACGGCACCGTGGCGTCCTTGCCGTCGGCGATCTCCCGCATCGTCTTCCGCAGGATCTTCCCGGATCGGGTCTTGGGGAGGCCGCTGACGACGCTGACCTCGCGGAACGCCGCGACCGGGCCGATCTCGTCGCGCACCCTTGCCACGAGCTCGGCGGCGACGTCCTCGTGGCTCTCGGTCACCCCGGCCTTGAGGACCACGAAGCCGCGCGGGACCTGGCCCTTCATGTCGTCCGCGACGCCGATGACCGCGCACTCGGCGACCGCGGGGTGGGCGGAGATCACGGCCTCCATCGACCCCGTCGAGAGCCGGTGCCCGGCGACGTTGATGACGTCGTCGGTGCGGCCCATGACGTAGAGGTAGCCGTCCTCGTCGACGTAGCCGCCGTCACCGGAGAGGTAGTAGCCGTCGAAGGCGTCGAGGTACGACGAGACGAAGCGGTCGTCGTCGCCCCAGAGCGTCGGGAGCGTGCCCGGAGGGAGCGGCAGCTTCACGCAGATCGCACCCTCCTCGCGCGGCCGCGGCTCGGTGGCCCTTCGTGTCGAGGACCTGGACGTCGTAGCCCGGCACCGGCACCGTCGGCGACCCGGCCTTGATCGGCATCGGGTCGAGCCCGCGCAGGTTCGAGGCGATCGGCCAGCCGGTCTCGGTCTGCCACCAGTTGTCCACGACGGGGACGCCGAGCTTCTCGGTCGACCAGGCGTAGGTGTCGGGGTCGAGCCGCTCCCCGGCGAGGAACAGCGTCCGCAGCGAGCTCGTGTCGTGGTCGGCGAGGAGCTTCGCGTCCGGGTCCTCCTTCTTGATCGCCCGGATGGCCGTCGGCGCGGTGAAGAGGCCCTGCACCCCGTGCTCGGCGACGACCCGCCAGAAGGCACCGGCGTCGGGCGTGCCGACCGGCTTGCCCTCGTAGAGCACGGTCGTCGCTCCGTTGATGAGGGGCGAGTAGACGATGTAGGAGTGGCCGACGACCCACCCGACGTCGGAGGCCGCCCACCAGGCCTGGCCCGGGTGCACGTCGTAGATGTTCGGCAGCGACCAGGCCATCGCGACCGCGTGGCCGCCGTTGTCGCGCACGATCCCCTTGGGCTTGCCGGTGGTGCCGGACGTGTAGAGCACGTAGAGCGGGTCCGTCGCGGCGACCTCCACGACCGGTGCGGGGTCGGTGGCCCCGGCGCGCATCACGACGTCCCAGTCGAGGTCGCGACCCTCGACCATGGTGGCCTCGCCCTGGGGCCGCTGCTTGACGACCACGGCCCCCGGCTTGTGCTCGGCGAGGTCGAGGGCCCGGTCGAGGAGCGGCTTGTACTCGACGACGCGGGTCGGCTCGATCCCGCAGGAGCCGGCCACGACGACCTTGGGACGCGCGTCGTCGATGCGTACGGCGAGCTCGTTGGCCGCGAAGCCGCCGAAGACCACGGAGTGCACGGCACCGATCCGCGCGCAGGCCAGCATCGAGATCACCGCCTCCGGGATCATCGGCATGTAGATGATCACCCGGTCGCCCTTGTCGACCCCGAGGCCACGGAGCACCCCTCCGAAGGCGGCGACCTGCTCCAGCAAGGTGGCGTAGGACAGCGTGCGCTGCGTGCCAGTGACCGGGCTGTCGTAGACGAGCGCGGGCTGGTCCGCCCGGCCCGCGATGACGTGCCGGTCGAGCGCGTTGAAGCACGTGTTGAGCGTCGCGTCCGGGAACCAGCGGTAGAACGGCGGTCGGCTGCGGTCGAGCACCTCGGTCGGCTTGCTGATCCAGTCGACGAGGCCGGCCTGCTCGCCCCAGAAGCCTGCCGGGTCGCTGATGCTGCGCTCGAACACGTCGCGGTAGCTCATGGCGCCATCCTGCCCCGCGGCGGGAGATCAGACGAGGCCGTTCTCCACGGTCTCGGCCGGCTTCGCCTTGTCGTCGAGCCAGTGGTGGAAGAAGCCGTCGAGGTCCTCCCCGCTGACCTGCTCCGCCAGGGCTCGGAGCTCGGCGTCGGTCCCGTGCCCGCCGCCCTGCCGGTCGGCCCAGGTGCGGAGCAGCGTGCGCAGGTCGGCCTTGCCGATGCGGTGCCGCAGGGCTGCCAGGGTCATCCCACCGCGGTCGTAGACGTTGCGGTCCCACATGTCGGCCGGCGTCGGGTCGCTGACCTGGACGTCCCAGAAGGAGTCGGCGGCACCACGCGCGTCGTACTCCTGCCGGAGGGTCTTGCCGACGGAGCGGCCTCCGTGGTCCTCGGCCCACAGCCACTCGGCGTAGGTCGCGAAGCCCTCGTTGAGCCAGACGTCCGACCACCGGCACACGGACACGTCGTCGCCGAACCACTGGTGGGCGTTCTCGTGCACGACCAGGATGGTGCCGTCGCTGCCGACGAACGGGTAGACGGGTCGCGTCGCGGTCTCCAGGGCGTAGCCCGCGTGGAGCCCGGTGACCACGCCCCCGATGGCGCCGTAGGGGTAGGGACCGAACTGCTTCTCGAGCCAGGCCACGACTCCCGGAGTCCGCTCGAGCATCGTGAACGCGTCGTCGCGTGCCGACGGGCTGAGCCGCTTCGACACCGCGTAGGTGTACGGACGGCCGTCGGCCTTGCCGCTGCGGACCTCGAAGCCGCCGGCCGCGAAGAACGCGAGGTAGGTGGCGATCGGCTTGCCGAGCCTCCAGCGCCGGGTCGTCCACCCGCCGGAGGTGCTCTGCGACGTGCGGACGCCGTTGCTGACGGCCTGGTCGCCGGCCGGCACCCGCACCGTCACGTCGAAGCGCGCCTTGTCGGTGGGCGTCTCGTTCGCGGGGAACCACCAGGCACCGCTCTGCGGCTCGCCCATGGCCACGGTCTCGCCCTCGCCGTGGAAGTAGAGGTCGCTGTTCGGGCTCATGCCTTCGGCGGTCTGCTCGGAGGGTGTGCCGTGGTAGGTGACCTTGACGGTGGCCGGCTCACCGGCGACCAGGGACGACGCCGGGGTCACCCGCACGTCGTGGGCGTCGGCGCGCGACACCGTGGCGGCCGCGCCGTCGACGCGCACCTCGTCGACCTCCAGCACCAGGTCGAGGTTGAACCGCTCCAGGTCCTCGCGCGGGATGAGCACGACCGTGGCGACCCCGTCGAGCCGGTCGGTGCTCGGCCGGTAGGTGAGCTTGATCGTGTACGAGCGCACGTCGTACCCACCGTTGCCGTCGGCGGCGAAGTAGGGGTCGCCGCCGGACGCGGAGCCGACGCCGCCCTCGACGTCGGTGGACGGGACCGGGCAGTCGGTGTCAGCGGCCCGAGCGGACGGGCCGGACGGCCCGGCGGCCTGGGTCGGCTGCCCGGCGCCGGAGAGGCCCAGGCCCAGCACCGACGCCACGATGGCGGCAACGAACCTCGGCAGGCGGTGGATCACGGGTCACGTCCGGAAAATCAGTTGCAGTGGGTGCGGTCGCACGCGACGCTACCCCCGACCACGAAGACGGCGCTCCGGAACTCCGGGCCCGAGCAGAGGAGGAGGCCACCATGGCTGTCCTGGACCTTCGCCTGCCCGAAGCCCCCCTCTCTCTTCTCTGGAGTTCCTGCAGTGAGCAACCCTCTGAGTCCCGCGTCTGACGGGACCCGTTTCACCCTCGACTTCGCCGCCAGCGACGAGCTGGACGACTCCCGCCAGCGGTGGAGCAACTACTGGGACGTCGAACGTCTCTGTCGCGGCCCCGAGCCGACCCCTGAGTGGGTGGTCACCAGCCGGGCCGCGATCGACACCGAGCTCGGCGTCCTGAAGACCGGCAAGGAAGCCGACGTCTTCCTGCTCGAGCGCGCCGTGCCCGACGGGCCCGGTGTCGTGATGGCCGCGAAGCGCTACCGCGGTGAGGAGCACCGCTCCTTCCACCGGAGCGGCGCCTACACCGAGGGCCGTCGCACCCGGAAGTCGCGCGACGCCCGGGCCCTCGCCAACAAGAGCAAGTACGGCCGCAGCGTCGCGGCCGGGCAGTGGGCGTGGGCCGAGTGGGAGGCGCTCAAGCGGCTCTGGTCCGCGGGCGTCCCGGTCCCCTACCCCGTGCAGATCGAGGGCACCGAGATCCTCATGGAGCTGGTGACCATCGACGGCGAACCGGCACCCCGGCTGGCCTCGGCCCGCCCGGACCGGGTGCTGCTCGAGAGCTACTACGACCAGGTCCGGTCGGCCCTCATGGCCCTGGCCCGCGACGGCATCGCGCACGGCGACCTCTCGCCGTACAACGTCCTGGCCGCGGGCGAGCGCCTCGTGGTGATCGACCTCCCGCAGATCGTGGACCTGGTCGCCAACCCCGCGGGGCCCGACTTCCTGCTCCGCGACTGCCACAACATGTGCACGTGGTTCCAGCGGCGCGGGCTCGACGTCGACGAGCACGAGCTGTTCGGCGAGGTGCTCTCCCAGGCGTACTGACGCGTTCGCTGGTCGAGCAGACCCGAGGCGCCGGCCGAGGGTCGCCCGTCGAGACCACAGGGAGTGACAGGCTGACGTCGTGAGGCACGGGACGCGGGGTCGGCTGATCGAGGTCGAGAGCCTGGCGCAGCTCGACGCCCTGCTCGACGCCGGCGCCACGTCGATGGCCGGGTGGCGCCTGCAGGACCTCGACCTCACCGGGTACGACGAGGCGCTGGCGCGGCTCGACCCCGCGGGGGCGGTCCTGCTGGGCTGCACGCTGTCGAAGCGGGCCGAGGAGTCGCTGCGCGAGCGGGGAGCCATGCTGTTCCCCGGCGTCCCCGACGTGCCCTTCGACGCCTACCGCACCCGGCTGTACTCCCCCGACGACCTCTATTCCGGCCTCGACCGCGGCTACGACCACACGCTCGACGCCCGCGTGTACGCCTGGTCGCGGACGTCCCCGGCCCGGCGCGACGTGGCCCACACGCTCGCGCGAGCCCTGCACGACCACGCGATGAACGACGCCCTCGACGAGTACGTCGAGGGGCGCCGCCTGGTCGGCGTCATGGGCGGCCACGGCCTGCGTCGCGGGACCGATGAGTACGCCGACGCCGCCCGACTCGGCCGGGGACTCGCGGCAGCCGGGCTGGCGGTCGCGACCGGAGGTGGGCCCGGGGCGATGGAAGCGGCCAACCTCGGGGCCCGCACCGGGCAGCTCGACGAGGCTGCGTTGACCGATGCCCTCAGGCGCCTGGGCAAGGTGCCCGGCGTCGGCGCGGTCACCCGGTGGGCAGCCGCGGCGAGCGCCGTCGCCGAGGGACTCCCCTCCGACGACGTGGAGACCCTCGGTGTCCCGACCTGGTTCTACGGCCACGAGCCGCCGAACCTGTTCGCCACGTCGATCGCGAAGTTCTTCGGCAACGCGGTCCGCGAGGACGTGCTCCTCAAGGTCTGCACGAGCGGCACGGTGTTCCTGCCCGGCGCGGCGGGCACCGTGCAGGAGGTGTTCCAGGACGCCTGCGAGAACTACTACGCCACCGAGGGTGCCCGGGCCCCGATGGTGCTGCTCGGCCGCACGTACTGGACGGAGCGACTGCCCGCCTGGCCGCTGCTGCGCCGGCTCGCGGAGGACGCCGGTTTCGTCGACGACGTGCACCTGACCGACGACCTCGACGAGGCGGTCGAGGTGCTCGGCGCCTGAGTGCCTCGTTCTCAGTCCAGGGCTGCGAGCTGGCCGCAGGCTCCGTCGATCTCGCGGCCGCGGGTGTCCCGCACCGTGGTCGGCACACCCTTGGCCTCGAGCCGGCGGACGAACTCGCGCTCGTCCTCGCGTCGGCTCGCGGTCCACTTGGACCCCGGCGTGGGGTTCAGCGGGATCAGGTTGACGTGCACCCAGCTGCCACGACCCGGCTCGCCGTACGACCGCAGCACGTCGGCGAGCATGTCGGCCCGCCAGGCCTGGTCGTTGATGTCCCTGATCAGGATGTACTCGATCGACACACGGCGGCCGGTCGCGACGGCGTAGTCGTGCGCGGCCTCGACCGCCTCGTGCACCTTGTAGCGGGTGTTGATCGGCACCAGCTCGTCGCGCAGCTCGTCGTCGGGGGCGTGCAGCGACAGGGCGAGGGTGACCGGGATGCCCTCCTCGGCCAGCTGCCGCATCCGCGGGACGAGACCGACGGTCGACACGGTGACGCCGCGCGCCGACATGCCCAGCCCGTCGGGGGACCTGTCGGTGAGGCGGCGCACCGCGCCCATGACCGCCTTGTAGTTGGCCATCGGCTCACCCATGCCCATGAACACGACGTTGGAGACGCGCCCCGGTCCACCGGGGACCTCACCACGGGCGAGCGAGCGAGCGCCGGCGACGACCTGCTCGACGATCTCGCCCGCACTCATGTTCCGCTGCAGACCGCCCTGGCCGGTCGCGCAGAACGGGCAGGCCATGCCGCAGCCGGCCTGCGAGGAGACGCACATGGTGGCGCGGTCGGGGTAGCGCATGAGCACCGACTCCACGAGCGCGCCGTCGAAGAGCCTCCACAGTGTCTTGCGGGTGGTGCCCTTGTCGGCCTCCAAGGTGTGCAGCGGCTCCATCAGCGGGGGCAGCAGCTCGGCGACCAGGCGGTCGCGGTCGTCGGCCGGGAGGTCGGACATGTCGGCGGGGTCGTCGACGAGGCGCGCGAAGTAGTGGTTCGAGAGCTGCTTGGCGCGGAACCCGGGCAGGCCGAGCTCGGTCGCGAGCGCCTTGCGCTCCGCGGGGTCGAGGTCGGCGAGGTGGCGCGGGGGCTTGCGGCGGCCGCGCGGCTCGTCGAAGACCAGCGGAAGGGTCGTGGTGGGTTCGTCGGTCACGGGGTGCTCACAGGACCGCGTAGTGCAGCAGCAGCCAGATCGGCGCCACGGTGGCGAGCAGGGAGTCGAGGCGGTCCATGAGTCCGCCGTGGCCGGGGATCACCTGCGACATGTCCTTGATGCCGAGGTCGCGCTTGATGACCGACTCGACGAGGTCTCCCAGCGTCGCCATCACGACGGCGATGGCGCCCAGCAGCACGCCCCACCACCAGTCGCCCTCGAGCAGGTAGTCGACGAGCAGCCAGCCGGCCACGACGCAGGCGATCGCCGAGCCGGCGAAGCCCTCCCACGACTTCTTCGGGGAGATGACCGGCGCCATCGGGTGCCTGCCGAAGACGACGCCCGCGGCGTACCCGCCGATGTCGGAGGCGATGGTGACGCCGATGAAGGTGATGATCGCCTTCACGCCCTGGTCCTCGGCCAGCAGCAGGGCCACGAAGCTGCCGAGGAACGGCACGTAGAACAAGGTGAAGACCGACGCGGTCGAGTCGCGGACGAAGCCGTCGACGCCGCGGCGCAGCAGCCACAGCATGGTGACCAGCCCGGTCACGGCGGTGGCGGTGACGAGCGGCGCGCTGCCCTCGACGTACGCCAGGACGACCATGACCACGCCGCCGAGCATCAGCGGCTCCTGCGGCAGGTTGATGCCCTTCGCACGGAACCCGCGGTCGAGCTCCCAGATGGCGACGACGACTGCGCCGGCCACGACGACCATGAACAGCGCCTTGTAGAAGACCAGCGAGGCGATGATCATCACCACGAGCCCGACACCGGACGCGATGGCGACCGGGAGGTCGCGTCCGGCCCGGCCGGGGCTCTTCGCCGGAGGCGGGCTCCCAGCCGGCACAGCGCTGGCCGGGGGTGTGTCAGTCATAGGCGTTGCTCAGACCTCGAGCAGCTCGGCTTCCTTGTGCTTGAGCATCTCGTCGATCGCGTCGGTGTGCTTCCTGGTGAGGGCGTCGAGGCGCTTCTCCGCACCCGCGACGTCGTCCTTGCCGACCTCGCCGTCCTTCTCGAGCTTGTCGAAGGCCTGCTTCGCGTGCCGGCGCACGTTGCGCACCGAGACGCGGCCCTCCTCGGCCTTGTGCTTGGCCTGCTTGACGTAGTCCTTGCGACGCTCCTCGGTGAGCTCGGGGAGCACCACCCGGATCGTCTTGCCGTCGTCGGTCGGGTTCACGCCGAGGTCGGAGTCGCGGATCGACTTCTCGATGGCACTCATGGAGCTCTGGTCGAAGGGGCTGATGATGATCACCCGCGGCTCGGGGGCCGTGAACGAGGCGAGCTGCTGCAGC
Source organism: uncultured Actinomycetota bacterium (assembly GCA_963759965.1). GTDB lineage: Bacteria > Actinomycetota > Actinomycetes > Propionibacteriales > Nocardioidaceae > Marmoricola_A. Next base: position 488,432 of record CAVXBM010000020.1, on the reverse strand, counting down.
GGCGTCGGGGAGCCGTAGTAGTCGGCCGTCAGCTTGTGGAACATCGACGGGTTGGCCCGCCCGGTGCGGAGGGACGCGAAGTCCTCGCGGGTCACCTCGACCGCCTTGTCCATCTTCTTCTCGGCATCTGCGAGCGTGTCGTTGATCACCGTTGCTCCTCGTCGCTGTCGCTGGCGTGACGTTCTATGACCGGGGTCCTAGACCTCTCGGGAGATCGTCGTGCCGATCTTCTCACCCTGCACGACCCGCCCGATGTTCCCGTGCTCGGACAGGTTGAACACCACCATGTCGACGTTGTTGTCGCGGCAGAGGCTGATCGCGGTCGCGTCGGCCACCCGCAGGCCGCGGGTCAGGAACTCGTCGTAGGTCAGCTGGTCGAACTTCACCGCGCTGGGGTCGGTGTTGGGGTCCGCGTCGTAGACGCCGTCGACACCCTGCTTGCCCATGAGGATCACCTCGGCGCCGATCTCCAGCGCGCGCTGGGCAGCGACGGTGTCCGTCGAGAAGTACGGCATGCCGGCGCCCGCGCCGAAGATGACCGCGCGACCCTTCTCGAGGTGTCGGATGGCGCGACGCGGGATGTAGGGCTCGGCGACCTGGCCCATCGCGATGGCCGTCTGCACGCGGGTCTCGACACCGTTGTGCTCGAGGAAGTCCTGGAGGGCCAGGCAGTTCATGACCGTGCCCAGCATGCCCATGTAGTCGGCACGGGAGCGTTCCATGCCGCTCTTCTGCAGCTCGGCGCCGCGGAAGAAGTTGCCGCCGCCGACCACGATCGCGACCTGGACGCCGCCCCGGACCACCTCGGCCACCTCGGCAGCGATGCTGTTGACCACCACCGGGTCGACCCCGACCTTGCCGCCGCCGAACACCTCGCCCGACAGCTTCAGGAGCACCCTCTTGTAGCCCGCCATGCTCTTACCGGCCTCTCCTCGTCGCCCGTCGTCGTGACCGTGCTGGTCACGACGAGAGGCCGGTCGGCGGGGTTCTGGAACCCTCCACCAACCGGCCTCCTCGTCGTCCACGCCTGGCGGCAGCCTAGTCGATCCGGGCCGACGCGAAGCAGGTCGGTCAGCCGCCGCTCAGGCGCCGACCTCGAAGCGCGCGAAGCGCTTGACGGTCACGCCGGCGCTCGTCCAGCACGGCCTTGACCGACTTCTTGCTCTCCTTGACCGAAGGCTGGTCGAGCAGCGCGACCTCCTTGAAGAAGCCGTTGAGACGACCCTCCACGATCTTGGGGAGCGCGCCCTCGGGCTTGCCCTCCTCGCGCGCGGTGGCCTCGGCGATCTCGCGCTCCTTGGCGACGACGTCCTCGGGGACCTCGTCGCGGGAGACGTACGTCGGGCGCATGGCCGCGACCTGCATCGCCGCGTCCGCCGCCGACCTTGTCGTCGTCGCCTTCGTACTCGACGAGCACGCCGACGGACGGCGGCAGGTCGGCCGCACGACGGTGGAGGTAGACGACGGTCGGGCCCTCGAACCAGGCGACGCGGCCGAGCTCGATCTTCTCGCCGATCCTGACCGCGAGCTCCTCGACCGCGGCACCGACGGTGCTGTCGCCGAACGGGACGCCCTTGAGGGCCTCGGTGTCGGCTGCCTTCGCGGCGTCGGCGGCCTCGGCGATCCGCTGCGCGGTCTCGACGAAGTCGGCGTTCTTGGCCACGAAGTCGGTCTCGGAGTTGAGCTCGACCAGGGCGCCGCCGGCTGCGGCGACGAGGCCGGAGGTGGCCTCGCGCTCGCCGCTGCGCTTGGCAGCCTTGGCCTGGCCCTTGACCCGCAGGACCTCGACGGCCTTGTCGAAGTCGCCGTCGGCCTCGGTGAGAGCCTTCTTGGAGTCCATCATCCCCGCGCCCGTCAGGTCGCGGAGCTTCTTGACGTCCTGCGCCGTGATGCTCATCTGTGCGTCGTCACTTCCTCGTGTGCTGGAGCGTTGCTGGGGGCGTCACCGGGCCGTGCGGCCCGGTGACGTCGTGGTCCTGGCTCAGGCCTTCTCGGACTCGGCCGCAGCCTCGGCAGGCGCCTCGGCGGGGGCCTCGGCCTCCGGGGTCTCAGCCGCAGCCTCGGCAGGCGCGTCGGCCGGAGCCTCAGCAGGAGCCTCGGTCGCCTCGGCGGCAGGTGCCTCGGCGGGTGCCTCGGCAGCGGGTGCCTCGGCCGCGGGGGCCTCGGCGGGCGCCTCGGCGAGCCTCGGCGGTGGCCTCGGGCGCAGCCGGGGCCTCGGCCGGAGCCGCAGGCGCCTCGGTGCCCTCGCTGCTGGCACCGGTCGCCTCGGCCGCGGGGGCCTCGGCGGTGGCGTCGCCACCGGTCGCGGCGACGGCAGCCTGCTCGGCCTGGCCGGCGAGGAGCTCGCGCTCCCACTCCGGCAGCGGCTCCTCGGCGCCGAGCTCGGCGCCGGTCTCCGCGTCCGCCGTACGGGCGCCGGAGCGAGCCATGAGGCCGTCGGCGACCGCGTCAGCGACGACGCGGGTCAGGAGCGAGACGGCGCGGATGGCGTCGTCGTTGCCCGGGATCGGGAAGTCGACCTCGTCGGGGTCGCAGTTCGTGTCGAGGATGCCGATGATCGGGATGCGCAGCTTGCGCGCCTCCTCGACCGCCAGGTGCTCCTTCTTGGTGTCGACGATCCAGACCGCGGCGGGCGTGCGGGCCATGTCCCGGATGCCGCCGAGGGTCTTGTCGAGCTTGTCGCGCTCCCGCTTCATGTGCAGGAGCTCCTTCTTGGTGCGCCCGGAGCCGGCGACGTTGTCGAAGTCGACCTCGTCGAGCTCCTTGAGGCGGTTGATCCGCTGGTGCACCGTCTGGAAGTTGGTGAGCATGCCGCCCAGCCAGCGCTGGTTGACGTAGGGCATCCCGACCCGGGTCGCCTGCTCGGAGATGGCCTCCTGAGCCTGCTTCTTGGTGCCCACGAACATCACGCTGCCGCCCTTGGCGACGGTGTCCTTGATGAACGCGTAGGCGCTGTCGATGTAGGCCAGCGACTGCTGGAGATCGATGATGTAGATCCCGTTGCGCTCGGTCATGATGAAGCGCTTCATCTTCGGGTTCCACCGTCGGGTCTGGTGCCCGAAGTGCACGCCGCTCTCGAGGAGCTGGCGCATGGTGACGACGGCCATGGCCTTCGTTTCTCCATCTGTTGTGCGACTCCGCCACGCTGCCGCAGCACGGGCGTGTCCGGCCGCGCTGGCTGCCGTGGTGGCGTCTGTTTCCGGTTGTCGCGAGCCGCGGGTGCGACTCGCCCTGACGCCCGGCGAGAGGTCCTCTCCGGGATCTGGCGATCCAGGACCGGAGGAGCCCCTGCCCGCGGGCCGGTTCTCACGGCGCTGTGCGGTTGGACGGGCGTGCGATAGTCGACCCGCTTGCGCAGGTCGCCACCGGCCATCATACGGGCGCGACCACCCTCACCGCGAATCGTCCACAGCCCCGCTGACCTGCCCGGACTCCCCAACCCGGCGCGGGTCCGGCCACTCGTCGCTCTCCGAGCCCCAGGCTGCCGGGATGCGCCTCGTCCTCGCCGCCCTCGTGCTCCTCGTCAGCGCGGCTCCGGCGGCCGCCTCGTCCGAGATCGAACCCGGCTCGGGATCGTGGCCGCTGCGACCCACGCCGGAGGTGGTGCGGGGCTTCGCGGCGCCGTCGAGCACCTGGGGTGCCGGCCATCGCGGGGTGGACCTGCTCGGCGCTGCCGGCGCCCCGGTGCGCGCGGCCCAGGACGGGATCGTGTCGTACGTCGGCCGGATCGGCGGGGTCGGGTCGGTCAGCGTCTCCCACGGGGCCACCCGCACGACGTACCAACCGGTGCTGGCCGCCGTGCACCGCGGCGCCCCGGTCACTGAGGGCGAGGTCATCGGGCACCTCGCGGTCGCGGGTGGCCACTGCCTCCCGCGGACCTGCTTGCACTGGGGCCTGATCGCCGGCGACACCTACCTCGACCCGCTGGTGCTCGTCGGTGCGGCGCCCTCACCCGTGCGGCTGCTGCCCCTCGGGCCGTTGGCCACTGTGCAGCCCCTCATCACCGACCCACCCGGCCGCTGGTCCGGCCCGAGCCCGATTCCGGTGCCGGTCGGTGGCTCCGAGCCGGTGCCCCTCCCCTAGACCGCCATCAGGCGCGAGGGTGCGCTTGTCGGTAGGCCTGGCGGAGCCGGTCGGTGGTGACGTGGGTGTAGATCTGCGTGGTCGCGAGCGAGGCGTGGCCGAGCAGCTCCTGGACGCTGCGCAGGTCGGCCCCACCGTCGAGCAGGTGGGTGGCCGCGGTGTGCCGGAGCCCGTGCGGGCCGAGGTCGGGGGCGCCGGGGACCTCGGCGAGGCGGGCGTGCACGAGGCTGCGCACGGCGCGCTGGTCGAGACGACCGCCTCGGGCACCGAGGAACAGCGCGCCGGCAGAGCGCGGTCCGGCGAGCTCGCTCCGGGCGAGGGTCCAGCGGTCGAGCGCCTGGGCGGCAGGCCTCCCGTAGGGCACCGACCGCTCCTTGCGGCCCTTGCCCAAGACCCGCACCACGCGCCTTTCGTCGTCGACGTCGTCGACGTCCAGGCCGCACAGCTCGCCGACGCGGATGCCGGTGGCGTAGAGCAGCTCGAGCACCGCCACGTCCCGAGCCCCGAGCGCGCTGCCGTCGGCGGCCTGCTCGGCGGCGGCGTCGAGGAGCAGCCGGGCCTCGTCCTGGCTGAGCGCGGGCGGCAGGGTGCGGTGCGCCTTCGGTGAGCCCAGGGCTGCGCCGGCGTCGGCGGGCGCTCGGCCGGTGCGGGCCAGCCAGGCGGTGAAGACGCGGACCGTCGTCGCCCGCCGCGCCATCGTGGTCCGGCTGCGGCCACGGGTCTGCTGGTTGGCCAGCCACGAGCGCAAGGTGCGCAGGTCGATCGTGGTCACGTCGGCGTGCCCGAGCGCCACCGCGTGGCCGAGCATCTGGTCGAGGTCGCCGAGGTACGCGCGGACCGTGTGGACGCTCAGGTCACGCTCGACGGCGAGGTGCTGCTCGAAGTCCGCGCGGACGGCGACCATCGCCGGCGGGAGGGACGGCTCCGCCACCTCGTCGCTCCGGGGCTCCGGCTCGGTCATGCCCTGAGGGTACGAGCGCGTCGGGGCCGATCACGGGACCTCGAGCACCTCGGACGAGCGGGGTCGCAGCCGGTAGCGCCCGTCCGCGCCATCGACCAGGCCCCGCTTCTCCAGCACCGCGAGCGTCCGCCGCGCCGTGGCCACGCTCACCCCACCGGTGCGAGCGATGGAGGCCACCGGTGCGGGGTGCACCAGCGGCACCGCGTCGAGCACCCGTCGTCCGGTGAGGTCAAGCCCGTCCTGCGGCCGTGCGGGCTCCCGCGGGTCGGCCACGAGGTGGTGACCCGCGGGGGACACGGCCTCGAGCACGTGCGCCCCGCAGGTGACGAGGGTGGCGGCGCCGCTGCGCAGCAGCTGGTGCACGCCGGCAGAGGGAGCGCTCGTCACGGGTCCGGGCACGCCCATGACCACGCGTTGGAGACGGTCGGCCCAGGTGGCCGTGTTGAGCGCCCCGCTGCGGACGGCCGCCTCGACGACGACGGTCCCGGTCGTCAGGGCGGCGATCATCCGGTTGCGGCTGAGGAACCGCACCTTCGTGGGGCTCCAGGTCGGCGCCGCCTCGGCGATCACGAGGCCGTGACCGGCCAGGTGGTCGAGCAGCTCGCGGTGGGCTGTCGGGTAGGCCCGGTCCACACCGCAGGCGAGAACGGCGACGGTGGGTCCCCCAGCCGTCAGGCTCCCCCGGTGGGCAGCGTGGTCGATGCCGTAGGCCGCGCCGGAGACGACGGTCAGCCCGGCGCGAGCGACGTCGCGGGCGATGTCGGAGGCCACGGTGGTGCCGTAGGTCGTCGCGCTGCGGGAGCCGACCAGGGCGACCGCGTGCCGCGAGACCTCGGCCAGCGATCGGGGACCGCGGGCCCAGACTCCGAGTGGTGGTCCGGCGAGGCCGTGCAACGGCTCGACCGTGGCGAGGTCGTCGAAGGACGACGGCCACTCCGCGTCGCCGGGCACGACGAACCGGATCCCCTGGGCACGGGCATCGTCGAGGACACGCCGGGGGTCGAGACCGGCGAGCCGTTCGGAGCTGTCGCTGCGCAGGCCGGCGAGGTCGACGTCGTCACGAAGGCGGTCGTAGAGCGCCTGCGCACCCATGGCCTCGACGAGCCGGGCCAGCCGCGGGTCGCCGGGCTCGCCGAGGGCGTTGAGGGCGACCCGGGCGAGGCGCTCCTCCTCGGACGCGGTGGCAGACGCGGAGACGGGGGCGCTCATCCCGCGGCCTGCTCGACCTGGGCGACGGTCAAGGGGTCGCCGTTGCGGAGCCGGAGGGCCAGCTCGACCGCGTCGACCCCGGGCGTGGAGACGCCCGCGAGGTCGGCGACGGTCCAGGCGACACGGTGCACGCGGGTGGCGCCGCGGCGGGTCAGCCGCCCGTCGTAGAGCTGCCGCTCGAGGAGGGTCCTGCCCTCCTCCGTGAGCGGCCACGACACCGCGAGCTCGGGGCCGGGCACGTCGGCGTTGAGGCGCCACGGCGTGCCGCTGTAGCGCTCGTGCTGCCGACCGCGGGCGGCCGTGACCCGCTCGCGGACGACCGCCGAGGGCTCGGGGCGCGACAGCGGGTCGTCGGCCTCCCAGGGCCGGACCGCGACGACGTGACGGGTGATGTCGATCCGGTCCGCCACCGGGCCGCTGATCCTGGCCCGGTAGTTGCGGCGCTTGACCTCCGCACAGGTGCACCGGCTGACCCGCACGTCCACGGCGTAGTCGCCGCAGGGACAGGGGTTGCACGCCAGGACGACCATCGTGCGGGCCGGGAAGGTCGCCACCTCCTCACCCCGGGCGATGGTGACCTCGCCCTGCTCGAGCGGCTGTCGGAGCGAGTCGATGATGTCGCTGCCGAACAGGGGGAACTCGTCGAGGAACAGGACCCCGTGCAGCGCCTTGCTCAGCTCGCCGGGGTGCACCCGCCCGGTGCCCCCTCCGAGGACACTCGCCTTCGTCGCGGAGTGGTGCGGGGCCCGGAACGGCGGCCGGACGCCCTCCGCGACCGCGAGCACCGGCTCGCCGGCCAGCGAGTGCACGGCACTGAGCTCGAGGGCCTCCTCGATGCCGAGGTCGGGAAGAAGGCCGGGCAGCCGCTCGGCCAGGGTCGTCTTCCCTGCGCCCTTGGGCCCGCTCAGGAGGAGGTGGTGGCCACCGGCCGCCGCCACCTCGAGGGCGAGGCGGGCGTCGCGCATCCCGTGCACGTCGAGGAGGTCGAGGTCGTCGACCCTCCCGTCACCACGCCACCGCAGGACGGCGCCGGTCGACAGAGCCTCGACCGGCTCCGCCTCGGGCACGGGCTCGCCCTTGAGCAGGGCGACCGCCTGGGCCAGCGAGCGCGCGCCGACGACCTCCATGCCGGGGACGAGCTCGGCCTCGGGCACGTGGATGTCGGGCAGCAGGATGCGGGTGCACCCGTGGTCGCGCGCGGCCAGGACCATCGGGAGCACCCCGCGCACCGCACGCAGCCGGCCGTCGAGGGTGAGCTCGCCGAGGACGACCAGTCCGGCCAGCAGCTCCTTCTTGAGCACCTTCTCGTCGGCGGCACCGAGCACCGCGAGTGCCACCGCGAGGTCGAAGTGCGACCCCCGCTTGGGCAGCTCGGCCGGCGAGAGCGCGATCGTGACCCGGCGGGTGGTGGGCCAACCGAGACCGCTGTTGACCATCGCCGTGCGGCACCGGTCCCGCGCTTCGCTGACCGAAGGGTCGGGGCGACCGACCAGCGTGGTCGCGACGACGCCCTGGCTGACGTCGGCCTGCACGTCGACGACGTGGCCGGTCGCGCCGTCGAGGGTCACCGTGTGCGCGGTGGCGTAGGGCATCAGCCGACCCCGCGGACGTGGTCGAGGCAGACGGGCTTGTCGAGCTGGATGCCGACCAGGTCGATCCTCACGTGCTCGACGCGGACGTCGTGCTCCTGCATCCACCGCGCTGCGAGCCGACGGATACGGGCGACCTTCTGCTCCGTCACGGCCTCCAGAGGAGACCCGAAGCTGGCGTCGCGCCGGGTCTTGACCTCGCAGAAGACGAGCACCTCCCCGTCCCGCAGCACGAGGTCGAGCTCGCCGAGCTCGCAGCGCCAGTTGCGGTCGAGCACCACCATGCCGTGCTCCTCGGTGAGGAATCGCGCCGCGCGCGCCTCGCCGTAGCCTCCTGTCGCGTTGCGCTGGCTCGATGTCGCCACCCGCACCACCTCCTGCTCAGGAGGATGTCGTCGTCCCGACCGCGTCGGGCCTGGACCGGGCGGTGCTGTGGAGGGGTCGAGGGTGCGCCGGTCTGTGGGCTCCGAAGGGCCCCGGGGGTGGCAGACCGGCGCACCCGGTCACGGGTTCCCCGGGCCGTCGCAGGGAAGAGGGGTGTCGGGCACGTTCTGGATCTCGTTGCGAGAGCTCTGCGTGACCGTGCCGTCGTCGGGCAGCGGGAGGAGCGGGATGCCGAGGTCCAGCGAGTGGAACGAGACGGTGACCGTGACGACGTCGCCCGGCAGCGGGTCGCGGGTCAACGGCACGCCGTCGCTGTCGGCGTACGACCGGGTGACCGTCACGCCGCGGTCGCCCACCGCGGCGTTGCTCGCGTGCTCGACCGCCCACTTCTCGGCGCAGGTGGTCCACTCGGTGCCGACGACCATGCGGCGCACTGCCTCGCGGGCCGTGGCGGATGCCGTGGTGAGCGACCAGAAGAAGTAGCCGTACTGGATCATCCCGAACAGCAGCAGGAAGATCAGCGGCGCCACGAGGCCGAGCTCGAGCACGGCGGCGCCGCGTTCCTCGCGACACCTGTAGGTCGTCATCGCACCAACCTCACGATCTTCGGGCCCACGCCGAGGTAGTCGGTGAGCGGACCGCGGTAGTCGCTGCCGATCGCCGGCAGCGCAGCCGGGGCGATGGTCATGAACCGCGCGGCCTTGACCTTTCCGTCCTGGACGAGCAGGCCGGCGGTCTCGTGCCCCATGTCCATCCCCAGCGACGCGGTCAGGGTGGCCAGAGCGCCGTTCAGGTCCTGGTTGCCGAGGTCCGCCAGCGCCGTGGGGAACCCCAGCTGCCCCAGCACCGCGTCGAGCGCTGGAGCCAGCGCTCCGAGGCTCGCGCGCACCCCGTCGACCGCGGCCTGGATCCGTGCCTGGAGGTGCGACGGCAGGTCGTCCACGGTCCGTCCCGCGGCGAGCCCGGCGATGTCCAGGTCCGGCGCGCTGCCGTTGTCGAGGAAGATCGGCCGGAAGGTGAGGATCGGGTAGTCCTGCACACCCGACGCGTCCAGGTCGACGTAGCTCAGCACCGGCGCCCAGCCGAACCGCGCCGACGAGTAGAGGTCGGTCTCCAGCGCGTCGGACGGCGTGACCCCCGGCAGGCCGGGGAGCAGGTAGGTGTCCAGCGCGAACGCCAGGTTCCCGTCGAGCAGCGTCCCCGGCCCACCCTTCACGAAGTCCTGGAACGAGTCGTCGTTGAAGGTGCCCGTGAATCCTGGGATCGCCGTGGTGCTGCCCTCGCACGCGCCCTCGCGGCTGCAGCTCAGCCGGCCGTAGCCGGGCTCGACCGACGAGGACGGCGTCGTCTTGAGCAGCCCGTCGGTCAGCTCCTGCTCGGTCGACCCCGTCGCGTTGATCCGCACGCAGTTGGCGGGCGCGCCACCGACAGTCGCGGACGCGTCGTACGTCGCCTGCGTGTCCAGCCTGTTGTACGTCGACCCGGCGCAGCCGGTGAGCCCGTACATCGGGTTGTCGAGCACGCCTTGCACCGTGCCGGCGAGGACGGTCGCGAGGTGCGAGGCTGACCCGTCGAGGAGCGACAGGTCCTGCGTCGACAGCGCCTGCACCAGGGCCGAGCTCGAGGTCAGCGGGTGGTCGAGGTTCTCCTGGAGGTTGCGGGTGAGGGCGGGAGCTCCCCCGTCCTTGGCCCGAGGGCTGTCGATCGGACGCCCGCACGCGAGCAGGTCCTTCATGTCGAGCAACGAGCTCATCGCCGTCTTGAGCCGACCGGTCACCGAGTCGGCGGACGGGAAGACCGAGACCTGCACGTCGAGCGAGGACCACCGCGGCTGGGTCCCGAGCACGAGACCGGAGGTGTAGAGGCGCACCTTCACGTGCCAGACGCCCGGCGCCGCCATCACGGACGCCGGCACCGTGACCACGAGCACGCCCGTGGCGCTGATGCTGGTCGCCGTCGCCTCGACCGCGGCGGCCGAGCCGCGCTTGAACGCCACCTTCGCGCCACTCACCAGGTTGGACAAGGTGAGCGGGACCGGGGTGCTGACGGACAGGGACAAGGTGGTGCCGGACAGCACCGGGTTGCCGACGGTGACCGCGGTCGAGGCGTTGGCGGCGGTGTAGCCCGACTCCCAGCCGGCGAACGTCGGCTCCGAGTCGGTCGGCATCGCCGCGGACGAGCTGGTGCTCCCGGCGGTGACGTAGCTGATCGGCAGCACGCCGTCGACCATGCTCCCGAGGCCGGCCTCGTTGACGACGCCGGCCAGGCAGTTCAGCGACAGGCCCACCGGGATGATCTCGCCGGGCGAGGAGACCTTGGCGGTGGCGGCCTTGACCTGCTGGGTGTCCTCGACGCCGGTCACGCCGGCGAAGGCGTAGTCCACCTTCGCTGTCGGCGTCACCACCTGCACCTGGGTGCTGGACGGGAACGTCACGGCGCCGGTGTCGAGCAGGTGCTGGGCGAAGGTCGTCATCCCCGCCGCGGCCGCCGTGTACGAGTCACCGGGGCAGTCGGGGATCGAGGGGTCGAGCGTCCGCTGGCCAGGGACCTGGTAGCAGGCGAGGTAGTACGCCGCCCGCTTCGCGACGCGGAGGCGGGTGGCGTCGTCGGTGGCCGGCAGCGCTGCGGCCGCGAACATCGCGGCCTTGTCCGCCTGCTCCTGCAGGTCGCCGCGGCGGAGCCAGGTCGTGCCGAAGTCGACCACGAGGGCAGAGACCACCAGCAGGACGAGGGTGATGAGCGCAGACAGGATGGCCACTGCACCCCGGTCGTCGCGCACGCGACCGGGTGGGCGTCGTCGTGACACCGGGACCTCAGCAGGTCTCGACGTCGAGGACGGCGTAGTCGAGTCGCAGCTGCGACTCGAGGACGACGTCACGGTCGAACGGCAGCCACCCCAGGTCACGGTGCGACGCGACGCGCACGCTGACATGCACGTCCACGCCGACCTGGCCCGGGACGAAGTCGACGACCTCGGCGGTCACGTCGTCCGGCTCGAGGCCGGTGCTGCCGGACAGGTTGTCGATGTTGACGCGGACGCTGTCCTTCACGGCGTCCACGAGCGCCTGGCAGCTCAGGAAGCTGCCGGCGACGCGCGTCTGGTCGACACGTGGCTCGTAGGCATCGGTGCCCTGGAGGCCCCACAAGGAGCTCCCGAGGCCGAGCAGTCCCAACAACAGCGGACTCAGCAACGCGGTGATGAGTCCCGCCTCCACAGCGGCGGTCCCTCGCTCGTCACGACATCCCTGAGGGCGCGCACGAAATCGTGAGCTCCTCACTCCCATCCCTCCCAGGATCGGCACGAGGCGGTCGTCCTCTCCCGACGACAAGGGCCTCGCCACACGGACCTCGGTCGACCCCCACGATCGACATCGGTCCTGCGGTCCCTACGACGACACCCGAGGGCGGCGCGGGGACCAGTTGGTCACCTGACCTAGACGAAGCCTAGGGGGCCTTTTGTCCCGAATCCGGCAAAAGACCGAGTCTTTACGGTTAAGACTTCGGGACGTCGAGGTCGGACTCGGCGAGCTCCTCGACGTTGACGTCCTTGAAGGTCAGGACCTTGACGTTCTTGGCGAAACGCGCCGGGCGGTACATGTCCCAGACCCACGCGTCGGTCATCGAGACCTCGAAGAACACGTCGCCGGCCTCGGTGCGCGCCTTCACGTCGACCTGGTTGCACAGGTAGAAGCGACGGTCCGTCTCCACGACGTACTTGAAGATCCCGACGACGTCGCGGTACTCGCGGTAGAGCTGCAGCTCCATCTCGGCTTCGTACTTCTCGAGATCCTCCGCGCTCATCGCGCCTCCTCCCAGGCAAGAAGGTCGAACCGGTCCGACGGCACCGGTTGCAGGTCGTGGAGGTCATTGTCCCCCACGGGTTCAGGGACGGCGTCGGTCGGCTCGCCGCCGACACCGGGAAGTCGCCACGACACCCGGTGGTGCGGCGTCGGTCCGTGCTCGGCCAGGGCCGCGATGTGCTCGGGGGCGGCGTACCCCTTGTTGTCCGACCAGCAGTACTCCGGGTGGTCCAGCGCCAGGCCGACCATGATCTCGTCCCGGGCGGTCTTGGCCAGGATGCTCGCGGCGGCGACGGCAGCACAGCGGAGGTCGGCCTTGATCATCGTGACGACCGGAGGGACGTGGTCGACGGCCGAGGGCGCCGGGCCGAAGAGCGACTCCTGGGCCGGGGTCGTGAGGTAGTCGTGGTTGCCGTCGAGCAGCACCGTGTCGACCGGACCGAGCTGGGCGAGAGCGCGATGGCCGGCGAGCCGCAGCGCCGCGATGATGCCGAACTCGTCGATCTCCTGGGGGGACGCGTGGCCGACTCCCCACGACGGCGCCCAGCGCTTGATGCGCGGCACCAGCCGCCGGCGGGCCTCGGGGGTCAGCAGCTTGCTGTCGCGCACGCCCTGCGGTGCGGTCCGCGTGGCCTCGGTGACGAGCACCATCCCGACGGTGACCGGCCCGCAGAGCGCGCCCCGACCCACCTCGTCGCTGCACGCGAGGGTGGTGAGGCCACCCCGGAGCAGCCGGCGCTCGATCCGCAGGGACGGCGCGGGAAGCGGGCTCATCGCGACCCCACCGCGTCGAAGGTGTCGGGACGGTCGACCATCGAGAAGTGGCCGAGCGGCCAGACGACGGCGAAGACCTTGCCGACGACGTTCTCCTCGGGCACGAACCCGCCACCAGGGTCACCCAGGTGGAGCCGACTGTCGGCGGAGGCTGGTCGGTTGTCGCCCATCACCCAGAGATACCCCTCGGGGACCTTCACGTCGAACGTGATGGCCGAGGGCTGGACACCCGGCTTGAGGTAGTCGCTCTCGCGCAGCGGGGTGCCGTTGACCCGGACCCTGCCCTTGGTGTCGCAGCACACCACCCGGTCGCCGCCCACCCCGATGACGCGCTTCACCAGGTGACCGCCGGTCGGGAAGAGCCCGAACAGCTCGAGGCCCTTGGCCAGCACGTTGCGGGCCTGCGGGCTCTCGCTCTCGTCGAGCCAGCCGCCGGGGTCGGAGAAGACGACGACGTCCCCACGGGACGGGGACGCACTGCCCCAGTAGGAGACCTTCTGGACCAGGATCCGGTCGTTGAACACGAGCGTGTCGTTCATCGATCCCGACGGGATGTAGAACGCCTGGACGAAGAGCAGCTTGATGGCCGCGGCCAGCAGCAGCGCGATCGTGAGCAGGAGGATGAGCTCCTGCCAGAACGGCAGGGGGCGGGTGGACCTGGTCGACGCGCCCGACCCTGCCTCGTCCTCACCATCGTCCTCGACGGGCGAGGTGACCGCCTCGGCGCGGTCGTCCTCGTCAGTCACCCGGCGACCCTACCCGTGGCGCGGAGCGTCAGCTGTCGCGACGCTCCTTGATCTTCGCGGCCTTCCCACGCAGGTTGCGCAGGTAGTACAGCTTCGCCCGGCGGACGTCACCGCGGGTCACGACCTCGACCTTGTCGATGATCGGGGTGTGCAGCGGGAAGGTCCGCTCGACACCGACGCCGAAGGAGACCTTGCGGACGGTGAAGGTGCGGCCGACGCCCGAGCCCTGCACGCGGATGCAGACGCCCTGGAAGACCTGGATGCGGGAGCGGTTGCCCTCGACCACGCGGACGTGGACCTTGAGGCTGTCGCCGGCGCGGAAGGCCGGGAGGTCGTCGCGCTTGGTCGCGGCGGCGAGCTCGTCGATGACGTTCGTCATGGTGTGTCTCCTCGTCGGCGCCACAGGTCGCCCACGGATGGGGTGTGTCTCGCTAGCGTGGTCCGTCGCGGTTCGTCGCGGCGTGCCCCCTGTGGCAGGTGCACCGCCGACTGCCGCCCAGCGTGTCCGCTGGTGCAGCCCGTCGTCGAGGCGTCAGGACCGAGGGTCGATTCTGCCACAGCCCGACCCGCCCGGCGAAATCAGCGCGGGCGGCGGGGCTTGGTCATCAGGACGGCCCCCGGGACACCGGGCTGCTCGCCGCGGAGGGAGTAGCCGGCCTTCTTGTACAGCCGCTGGTTGCGTGCGCTGAGGGCGCCGGTGAAGAGGAGGTACGACGTGACGTCGTCGGGCGCCAGGTCCTCGACGGCGACGAGCAGCCGGCGACCCAGGCCGCGGCCCTGGAGGTCGGGAGCCACCATGAGCCGTCCGATGTCCCAGGCGTCGCCCTCGCGCCGGCCCCGCGCAGCGCCCACCAGGCGACCGGCCGACCGCGCGACGAGGGTGCTCCACTCCCCCAGCCACGCCACCACGTCGTCGTACGACTCGTGGAGGGCGGGGATCGAGAGCATGTCGTTGTCGAGCGCCTCCTGGACCCAGCAGGCGCGTTGGAGGGTGAGCAGCTCGCCGGCGTCGGCGCGGACCGCCGGACGGACCTCGATGTCGTCGACCTGGCTCGCGGGGAGCAGGTCGGGGCGACGCTCGGCCGTCCGGCGACGGGCCTGCTCGCGCCGCCACGCGGCGATGCGGGCGTGGTCGCCCGAGCGGAGCACGTCGGGGACGTCCAGTCCGCGCCAGGTCTCGGGCTTGGTGTAGACGGGGTACTCGAGCAGCCCGGTCTCGCCGTGCGACTCCTCGGCGAGCGACTCCTCGTTGCCCATGAAGCCGGGCAGCAGGCGGGCGACGGCCTCGACGATCGCGAGCGCCGCGACCTCGCCGCCGTTGAGGACGTAGTCGCCGAGCGACACCTCCACGACGCGCATCCGGGTGGCGGCGTGGTCGACGACGCGCTGGTCGATGCCCTCGTAGCGGCCGCACGCGACCAGCAGGTGCTCCTGCGTCGCCAGCTCCGCGGCGAGCGCCTGCGTGAGCGGCCGCCCGCTCGGGGTCGGGACGACGAGGACCGTGCCGTCGCCAGCCAGCGCGTCGAGGGCCTCGCCCCACGGTTCGGGGCGCATCACCATGCCGGCGCCACCGCCGTACGGGGTGTCGTCGACGGTGCGGTGCCGGTCACGGGTCCACTGCCGCAGGTCGTGGACCTCGAGGTCGAGCAGTCCCTTCGCGCGCGCCCGACCGGGTAGCGACAGGGTCAGCGGCTCGAGGTACGCCGGGAAGATCGTGACGACGTCGATGCGCAGGTCAGGCACGTCCTGCTCCTCCGGGTCGAGGAGACCGGGACGGTCCGCGACGACGACGCGACCGGCGGCGATGTCGACCTGGGGCACGAGCGCCTCGACGAAGGGCACCAGGACGTCGCGGCCGTCGCGGCGCACGACGAGCAGGTCCTGGGCGCCGGAGTGCAGGACGTCCGAGACGGTGCCCACCTCGGCGCCGTCGGTGGTGACCACGGCGAGGCCGACCAGCTGGTGGTCGTAGAACTCCTCGGGGTCCTCCGGCGACTCGTCGGGATCGACGGGGACGGTGAGCAGGAGACCCCGCGCGGCCTCGGCGGCGCTGCGGTCGGCGAGCTCGGCGAAGCGGAGCAGCAGGGTCCCCTGGTGCCAGCGCGATCCGTCCACGGTGAGGGACGGGTACGACGGCGCAGGGCCGCCGGCGGGGCGACGGACCGTCAGCGCTCGCCCCGTGACGAACCGGCGTTCCGGCTCGTCGGTGTGCACCTCGACGGTGACCTCACCACGCAAGCCGTGCGGCCGGCCGACCCGGGCGACGACGACCTCGTCGGACGCCCCGTCCGGGAGCCGGCCGGTCACGGTGTGCTCAGTGCGTCAGCGACGGCGGTCGACGTCGACGAAGTCGACGCGGGCCGAGCCCTTGCCGCCGAGCGCACCGACGACGGTGCGCAGGGCGGTCGCGGTGCGGCCGTTGCGACCGATGACCTTGCCGAGGTCGTCGGGGTGCACCCGGACCTCGAGCAGCGAGCCGCGGCGCAGCTGCTTGTCGCGGACGGACACCTCGTCCGGGTTCTTCACGATCCCGCGGACGAGGTGCTCCAGCGCGTCGGCCAGCATGCGTCAGGCCTTCGCGGCGTCGTCGCCCTCG
Source organism: uncultured Actinomycetota bacterium (assembly GCA_963759965.1). Taxonomy (GTDB): domain Bacteria; phylum Actinomycetota; class Actinomycetes; order Propionibacteriales; family Nocardioidaceae; genus Marmoricola_A. The sequence goes on along the minus strand of CAVXBM010000020.1, from coordinate 472,290 downwards.
GCGGGCGACTCGTCGGCAGGGGTCTCGGCAGCAGCCTCGGGCTCGGTCGCCTCAGCGGCGGGCTCCTCGGCCTTCGCCTCAGCAGCGGGCTCCTCGGCCTTCGCCTCAGCCTCGGGCTCCTCGGCCTTCGGCTCGGCCTCGGCAGGGGCCTCGGCCGGGGTCTCCTCAGCCTTCGGCTCGGCCTTGGCCGGGGCCTTCTTGGCGGCCTTCTTGGTCGTCACGGCCTCGCCGGACGCCTCGGAGCCGGTCTCCTTGAGGATCTCGTTGAAGATCTCCTGCTTGGTCTTGCCCTCGGGCTTGACCTGGAGGGTGCCCTCGGCACCGGGCTCGCCCCGGAACTTCTGCCAGTCACCGGTGACCTTGAGGATCGCGGCGACGGCCTCGGTCGGCTGCGCGCCGACGCCGAGCCAGTACTGCGCGCGCTCGGACTGGACCTCGATGACCGAGGGGTCCTGCTTGGGGTGGTACTTGCCGATCTCCTCGATCACGCGCCCGTCGCGCTTGGTGCGCGAGTCGGCGACGACGATGCGGTAGTACGGCTGGCGGATCTTGCCCATCCGCTTGAGACGAATCTTGACGGCCACGAGTGTGGTGTCTCCTTGAAGTGTTGTGTCGTGTGAGCGACGCGCACCAGGTGGGGAACCGGGCGGCACGCTCGAAGGGCCGTTCCGACGCGGATGAGAGGGTCCGGTCGGGCGGGACTCAACCGGTGATTCTGCCAGACACCCCGGCCCCGGCCTAAATCGACCGTCAGGCGACGATCTTGCCGCGCAGGACGATGCGGCTCGGGCCCTTGAGGATGGCGAGGTCCTCGAGCGGATCGGCGGCGTACACGACGAAGTCGGCCTCGCTGCCCTCGGCGAGCTCGCCGGAGAGGCCGAGCCACTGCCGGGCGCGCCACGAGGCGGCGCCGAGCGCCTCTGCCTTCGAGAGTCCGTACGTCGTGAGCTGGAGCACCTCGTCGGCCAGAAGCCCGTGCGGCAGCACGCCACCGGCGTCCGTGCCGGCGTAGATCGGGACGCCGGCCTCGTGGGCCGCGGCGATCGTGTCCCGGCGGTCCTTCCACAGGGTCATCATGTGCTCGCCGTACTGCGGGAACTTGCCCCCGGCCGCGGCGGCGTACCTCGGGAAGTTGTCGAGCTGCACGACGGTCGGGACCAGGGCGGTGCCGTGGGTGACCATCGCGTCGATCAGGTCCGTCGAGAGCCCGGTGCCGTGCTCGATGCAGTCGATGCCGGCGTCGATCAGGTCGGGCAGTGCGTGCTCGCCGAACACGTGCGCCGTGACCCGGGCGCCCTTGGCGTGCGCGACCGCGATCGCTGCCTCGACGGCCTCGCGCGGCCAGGAGGGGGTGAGGTCGCCGGCCTCGCGCTCGATCCAGTCACCGACGAGCTTGACCCAGCCGTCGCCCCGCTCGGCCTCCTGCTCGACGAGGCGGGGCAGGTCGTCCGGCTCGACCTCGTGGGCGTAGTTGCGGATGTAGCGCTTCGTCCGCGCGATGTGCCGTCCGGCGCGGATCAGCCGCGGCAGGTCGTCACGATCGTGGATCCAGGACGTGTCGGCGGCCGAGCCGCAGTCGCGGATGAGCAGGGTGCCGGCGTCGCGGTCGGCCAGTGCCTGCTGCTCCTGCACGTCCTCGGGGACGGCGCCGTTCTCGTCGAGCCCGATGTGGCAGTGCGCGTCGACGAGCCCCGGCACGATCCAGCCCTCACCGGTGACCTCGGCGCCGGCGACGGGCTCGTAGGTCACCCGCCCGTCGACGACGTACAGGTCGCGCACCTCCCCGTCGGGGAGCACCGGCCCACGGAACCTCAACACCTCGGACGCCACGTCGCGACCCTATTCGCCGAGACGGGAGAAACTCGACCGAGCACGAGGCCGAGACGGGAGAAGCTCCGCGGCATGTCGCGGAGTTTCTCCCGTCTCGGCGTCTACTTGTTGAGGAACTTGGCGACCTCGGGCGGGAGGTTGAAGTCCGCGGGGTCGAACTCCTCCTCCTCCTGAGGCAGACCGAAGGGGTTGGCGGCCGCGGGGGCCTCGGCGGCCTTCTGCGCGGCGGCGCGCTCCTGCTCGGCGCGCTTCGCCGGGTTGCCGGAGGCGCGCTTGACCTTGCCCTTCTTCTGAGGGGCCTGGCGGGCCTTGGCCCGCTTGCCGCCGCCGGGGATGCCGGGCATGCCGCCACCCTGGGCGAGGTTCATCATCATCTTGCGGGCCTCGAAGAACCGCTCGACGAGGCCGTTCACCTCGGAGACGTGCACGCCGGAGCCCTTGGCGATGCGGGCGCGGCGTGAGCCGTCGATGATCTTCGGGACCGCCCGCTCCCCCGGGGTCATCGACTGGATGATCGCCTGGATCCGGTCGATCTCGCGCTCGTCGAAGTTCGCGAGCTGGTCGCGGAACTGACCCATTCCGGGGAGCATCCCCATGATCTTCGACAGCGAGCCCATCTTGCGGATGGCCTGCATCTGCTCGAGGAAGTCGTCGAGGGTGAACTCGCCGCCCTGCCCGGTCAGCTTGGCTGCGGCCTTCGCGGCCTGGTCCGAGTCGAACGCCTTCTCGGCCTGCTCGATCAGGGTGAGCATGTCGCCCATGTCGAGGATGCGCGAGGCCATCCGGTCGGGGTGGAACAGGTCGAAGTCGGTGAGCTTCTCGCCCGCCGAGGCGAACATGATCGGGCGCCCGGTGATCGAGCGGATCGACAGCGCAGCGCCACCGCGGGCGTCGCCGTCGAGCTTGGTGAGGACCACACCGTCGTACCCGACGCCGTCGAGGAACGCCTGCGCGGTCAGCACCGCGTCCTGGCCGATCATCGCGTCGACGACGAACAGGGTCTCGTCGGGGTCGACCGCGTCACGGATGTCCGCGGCCTGCTGCATGAGCTCCGCGTCGACGCCGAGGCGTCCCGCCGTGTCGACGATGACGACGTCGTGGAGGGTACGTCGGGCCTCGGCCACACCGCTACGGGCGACGGCGACCGGGTCGCCCACACCGTTGCCGGGCTCGGGGGCATAGACCGTCACGCCGGCGCGCTCACCGTTGACCTGGAGCTGCTGGACGGCGTTGGGGCGCTGCAGGTCGGCCGCGACGAGCATCGGGCTGGAGCCCTGCTCCTTCAGCCACAGCGCCAGCTTGGCGGCCAGCGTGGTCTTTCCGGCGCCCTGGAGGCCGGCGAGCATGATGACCGTCGGCGGGGTCTTGGCGAAGCGGATCCGGCGGGTCTCGCCGCCCAGGATCGTGACGAGCTCCTCGTGGACGATCTTGACGACCTGCTGGGCCGGGTTGAGGGCTCCGCTGACCTCCTCGCCGCGCGCCCGCTCCTTCACCGCGGCGACGAACTCCTTGACCACGGGCAGGGCGACGTCCGCCTCGAGCAGCGCGATGCGGATCTCGCGTGCGGTGGCGTCGATGTCGGCGTCCGAGAGCCGACCCTTGCCCCGCAGGTTCTTGAAGGTGTCTGCGAGGCGGTCGGAGAGCGTGGCGAACAAGTGTGAGTCCTCGTGTACGGCGGTGAGGTGAGCGATCGAGCGTCAGTCGTCGATGTTAGTCGGCCCGGCGAGGACCTCGCGGATCGCGTGCGCTGCCGAGGCCGCGCGCTCGTCGGTCAGCCCGGCCGCGCCCTGCTCCTGCACGTAGAACACGTCGAGCGCCTGAGGCCCCACCGTCGACACGTGAGCGGACCGGACGGACAGGTCGAGGCCGGCCAGCGCCCGGCAGACCAGGTGCACGACACCGGGACGGTCGTCCGCCCGGACCTCGAGGACCGTCGCGTCGTGCGAGGCGTCGTGGCGGACGAGCACCGACGGCGGCAGCGCGTCGGGCCGCGGACGCAGCCGCGCGCTCGGGTCGACTGCTCCACTGGCCACGGCCTCGAGCCGCTGGGTCAGGATCGCCGCGTCGGCATGGGTCTCGGCGACGTCCCACACCGAGACGGCGACGGTGTCAACGGTCCAGGCGCGCGCCGAGCGCACCGTGAGCTTGAGGACCGCCAGGGCGCCGGAGACGTCGGACATCAGACCGACCCGGTCCTGCGCGGTCACGGTGATGCGCACACCCGACTCGGTGTCCTGCACCGCCACGGAGACGTGGTCGGGATCGTCGCGTGCCTCGACCGGGACGGCGCGGTCCTCGGACTCGAGCGCGTCGTCTTCCCCGCCGGCCAGGGAGCGCCGGGCGCGCTGTGCCAGCTCACGCACCAAGCCGGCGCGCCACGACGTCCAGGCCTTCGGTGCGGTCGCCCGCGCGTCCGCCTCGGTGAGCACCTCGAGCAGGTCGAGGACCTCGACCCGTCCCAAGCTCGCGGCGACGAGACGGAGCGTCTCGGGGTCGTCGAGGTCCCGGCTGGTGGCGGTCTCAGCGAGCAGCAGGTGCCGGCGGACGAGCGTCGAGATCGTGGCGGTGTCCTCGTCGTCGAAGCCCATCCGGCGCGCGACCTCGGCCGCGAGCGGCTCCCCCGCGACACTGTGGTCGATCAGCGTGCCCTTGCCGATGTCGTGGAGCAGCGCCGCGACCAGGAGCAGGTCCGGGCGGGACACCCGGCGGATCAGCCGCGCCGCCTCGACGCAGGACTCCACGACGTGCCGGTCCACGGTGAAGCGGTGCACCGACGAGGCGTGCGCCAGCAGCCGGATCCGCTGCCACTCGGGCAGCACCAGGTCGAGCGCACCGGTCTCGTCGAGCGTCTCCCACACCCCGAGGAGCCCCGGACCGCTGGCGAGCAGGCGCACGAACAGGTCGCGCGCCTCGTCGGGCCACGGGTCGGGCAGCGGCGCGGACTCGGCAGCCAGGCGCGCGGCCGACGCAGGCGCCAGCATGAGCCGTCGCTCGGCGGCGGCGACGGCCGCCCGGACCAGGAGCAACGCGTCCTCGCCCGGTCGGGCCCCCCGGTCCAGGACGACCTCGCCCTGCGACACCGCCACCCCGGGGGCGACCCGCTCGAGGTGGGGCGTGCGACCGCGCGCGGGCGTGCTCGCCGGGGCGATCACCTGGTCGACGCGGCTCCAGGTCAGCCGGGCCAGGTGCGAGGTGCGGCGGCCGATCCGGCGCAGCCACAGCTGCGCCGCCTCCTCCGGGGCCCGCGCCTCGTCCGAGACCGGGACCGCCGCAGCGAGCTCCGCCCACAGCTCGGGCGTCACCCGGTCCGTCGCCCGACCGGCCGCCTCCTGCAGCACGTCGCGCAGGTCGAGCAGCTGGAGCCGGCAGCGCTCGAGGTCGACGTGGGGCACGTCGACCAGCCAGGTGGCGACCAGTGCCTTGAGCACGGTGGCGTCCCGCAGCCCGCCTTCCGACTCCTTGAGGTCAGGGACCGACGCGTGCGCGAGCTCGCCCTGCCGCGCGGTGCGCTCCCGGACCAGGTCGCGCAGCCGCGGCAGGTTCGTCCGTGCGTCGCGGCGCCAGTGCGCCAGGACGTCGGCCCGGAGCCGGAGCGACAGAGACGTGTCGCCCGCGAGGTGGCGCGCGTCGAGCAGACCGAGCGCCACCCGGACGTCACCGGCCGCGGCATCGGTGACCTCGTCGAGGGCCCGCACCGAGTGGTCGAGCTTGATGTTGGCGTCCCACAGCGGGTACCAGATCCGTTCGGCCATCCCGTCGAGCGCGCGGTCGCGGTCGTGCAGCAGCACCACGTCGAGGTCGGAGTACGGCGCGAGCTCGCTCCGCCCGTAGCCGCCCACCGCGACGAGCGACAGGCCGGTGTCGGGTGCGCCCTGGAGCGCCTCCTCGAACACCGACCGGCACAGCTCGTCCGCGGCCCGCGTGCGCGCGAGCCTCTCGGCGGCGGTCAGAGGGCGGCCTCGTCCTTGTCGTCGGTGCGGACCCGGACCACCGAGTCGACGGAGGTCACCCAGACCTTGCCGTCGCCGATCCGACCGGTCTTCGCCGCGCTCACGATCGTGCTGACCACGCCGTCGGCGTCGTCGGTCTCGACGACGATGTCCAGCCGGACCTTGGGCACCAGGCTGATGTCGTACTCGGCGCCGCGGTAGACCTCGGTGTGGCCCTTCTGCCGGCCGTAGCCGCTCACCTCGGACACCGTCATGCCGGTGATGCCGAGCGCCTCGAGCGCCGCCCGGACCTCTTCCCACTTGTGCGGCTTGATGACTGCGGTGACCAGCTTCATGGCTGTGCCTCTCGTCCGGTTCGGGGTTGCTGTCGGTCTTCGGGTCAGTGTCCGCCGAGGTGCGGTCGCGCGCCGCCCGCGGTCAGGTGCAGGTCGTACGCCGTCTCCGCGTGCAGCACCAGGTCGACGCCGGCGCTCTCGTGCTCCTCGTCGACCCGGAACCCGAGCGTACGGTCGAGCAGCCGGGCCAGCACCGAGGTGACCACGAACGAGTAGGCCATCGTGGCCAGGGTCGCGACGAGCTGCTTGCCGAGCTGGCCGGCGCCACCGCCGTACAACAGGCCGTCGACGCCGGACGGTGCGGCGGCGCTGGCGAGGAAGCCGATGCCGATCATCCCGACGACGCCGCCCACGAAGTGCACGCCGACCACGTCGAGGGAGTCGTCGTAGCCGAGGCGGTACTTCAGCCCGACGGCCAACGCACAGACGGCGCCGGCGACGAGGCCGATGCCCATGGCGCCGAGCGGCGTGACGGCGCCGCAGGACGGCGTGATCGCGACCAGGCCGGCGATCGCGCCGGACGCGCCGCCGAACGACGTGGCGTGGCCGTCCCGGATCCGCTCCACGAGGAGCCAGGCCAGCAGCCCCGTGCAGCCGGCCATGAGCGTGTTCACGAAGACGACGGCGGCGGTGTTGCCCGCGGTCAGCGCGGAGCCGGCGTTGAAGCCGAACCAGCCGAACCACAGCAGCCCCGCGCCGAGCATGACCAGGGTGAGGTTGTGCGGCTTCATCGGGTCACGCCCGAACCCGAGCCGCGGTCCGAGCGCGAGCGCCGCGGCGAGGCCGGCGGCTCCCGAGTTGACCTCGACGGCCGTGCCGCCCGCGAAGTCCAGCGCCCCGAACTGGTTGGCCATCCAGCCACCGACGTGCTCGCCGGCGCTGAAGTCGAAGATCCAGTGCGCGATCGGGGCGTAGACGAGCACCGTCCACAGGGCGGCGAACACGAGCCACGTGCCGAACTGGGTGCGGTCCGCGATCGACCCGGCGACCAGAGCCACGGTGACGACCGCGAAGAGCCCCTGGAAGATCGCGAAGAGCGTGATCGGGAGAGCACCGGTCTCCCCCGTGACGTCGGGGAGCATCCCGCGGAAGGCGAGGTACTGCGTCGGGTCGCCGAGCAGGCCGCCGCCGATGTCGTCGCCGAAGGCGATCGAGTAGCCGACCAGCACCCACACGAGACTGACCACGGCCAGCGCCCCGAAGACCATCATGATCATGTTGAGCACGCTCTTGCTGCGCACCATGCCGCCGTAGAACAACGCGAGCCCCGGCACCATCAGCAGCACCATGGCCGACGCCGCGAGCAGCCAGGCGGTGTCCCCGGTGTTGACCGGGACGTCGGCGACCAGGGTCGGCACGGCGGGGGGCAGGGTCATGGGCGTTCCTCACGTCGGCGGCGGCCCACACGATGGGCGAGGAATGTTTCGACCGAGGGCCCCGGGTGTTACGGGCGTGTGAACCCGGCGCACGGCCGAGCGGCGGCGCACCTCGTGGCCCCCCGTGGCCCACTCGGTACGCCGCTCGCCCGTGCTCGGTCTGCCGCCCCTGCCCGGTCTCCCAGCCGGGCTCGTCAGACCGCGTCTGCGTCGCGGTCGCCCGTGCGGACCCGGACCACCGTGTCCACCGGGCTGACCCAGACCTTGCCGTCGCCGATGCGGCCGGTGGCCGCGGCCTTGACGATGATGCCGACGATGTCCTCCGCGTCGACCTCCTCGACCACGATCTCGACCCGGACCTTGGGCACCAGCGCGATGTCGTACTCGGCGCCGCGGTAGACCTCGGTGTGACCCTTCTGGCGGCCGTAGCCGCTGACCTCGGTCACGGTCATCCCGGACACTCCGAACGCCTCGAGGGCGACCCGGACGTCCTCCCACTTGTGCGGCTTGATCACCGCGGTGACGAGCCTCATGCGCTGGCCCCTTCCTTGCTCGTGACGGACGCGCTCGCGACGCCGACCCCGCTCAGGGAGCCACCGCCCCGGTTCGCCAGGTCGTAGGCCGCCTCGCCGTGCTCGGCGAAGTCGATGCCGTCGACCTCGTCCTCCTCGGAGATCCTCCAGCCGATCGTGGCCTTGATCGCGAAGCCGATGATGGCGGTCGCCACGCCGGACCAGGCGATGGCGATGAGGGCACCGAGCGTCTGGTCACCCAGCGAGCCGAGCCCGCCTCCGTAGAAGAGGCCGTCGACGCCGCCGGCGCCCTCCGAGGTGGAGAACAGCCCGATGAGGACCGTGCCGACGATGCCGCCGACGAGGTGGACGCCCACCACGTCCAGGGAGTCGTCCAGCTTCAGCTTGAACTTGAGCCCCACCGCATAGGCACACAGGCCGCCGGCGATGGCGCCGATCGCGATGGCACCGGTGATGTCCACCGCGCCACAGGCCGGCGTGATGGCGACCAGGCCGGCGACGACACCCGACGCGGCACCCAGCGAGGTGGCCTTGCCGTGGATGATCCGCTCCACCAGGAGCCAGCCGAGCATCGCGGCCATGGTGGCCAGCGTCGTGTTGGCGAAGGTCCGCCCGGTCTCCGAGTAGAACTGCATGGTGTCGAAGTCCGCGTCGCCCAGGGCGGCGGGGACGATCGAACCCACGTTGAAGCCGTACCAGCCGACCCACAGCAGACCCGCGCCGAGCATCGTCAGCGTGAGGTTGTGGGGCCGCATCGAGTTCTGCGGCCAGCCGACGCGCTTGCCGATGATGAGCGCGAGCACGAGGCCCGCGACGCCGGCGTTGATGTGCACCGCGGTGCCACCGGCGTAGTCCTGGGCGCCGATCTTGCCGCCGATGAGGCCACCGCCGAAGACCATGTGGGCCAGCGGGAAGTAGCTCAGGGTCACCCAGAGCGGCAGGAAGACGATCCAGGAGGAGAGCTTGACGCGGTCCGCGATCGCACCGCTGATGAGGGCGGCGGTGATCACGGCGAAGGTGAGCTGGAACATCACGTAGATGTAGTCGCTGGTCGCCACGTCCTTGAGCCCGAACAGCGTGAACGGGTTGGCGAAGAGCTTGCCGTCGCCGCTGAACCCGTCGCTGAAGGACATCGACCATCCCCAGAGCACGTAGACGATGCCCACGACTCCCATCGAGACGAACGACATCATCATCATGTTGAGGACGGACTTGGAGCGCGACATCCCTCCGTAGAAGAGGGCAAGCGCGGGGGTGGTCATCATGAGGACGAGGGCAGTCGCCACGATCATCCAGGCGTAGTAGCCGTCCATGGAGCCTCCGGTCGTGTCGGCCGCTGCTGGCGGCCGATCGGTCTGTGAGAGAGATCAGGTGCCAGGAGGGCATGGGGCGCGACGGCGATGTCCTGCCCCACCTGCTTGCCTCCCGGGTTGGCACACAGCCTCAAGGGCGCAGGTTTCGCGACAGGTCGGAGGACGTTGCGGGCGCGTGACGATTGGCCCGCGAGTGTTTCGTGCGCGTTAATCCGTGTCAGTCGCCGAGGAGGGCGTCGACGAACGTGTCGGGGTCGAAGGGGGCGAGGTCGTCCGCTCCCTCACCGAGACCCACGAGCTTGACCGGGACGCCGAGCTCACGTTGGACGGCGACCACGATGCCGCCCTTCGCGGAGCCGTCCAGCTTGGTGAGGACGATGCCGCTGACGTCGACGGCCTCGCGGAAGACGCGGGCCTGCATCAGGCCGTTCTGGCCGGTGGTGGCGTCGAGGACCAGGAGCACCTCGGACACGGGGCCGTGGCGCTCGACGACGCGCTTGACCTTGCCGAGCTCGTCCATGAGGCCTTGCTTGTTCTGGAGCCGACCGGCGGTGTCGACGAGGACCACGTCGGCCTCCTCCTCGGCACCTGTCTTCACCGCGTCGAAGGCGACGCTGGCGGGGTCGGAGCCCTCCGGCCCGCGGACGGTCCGCACACCGACGCGCTCGCCCCAGGTGGTGAGCTGCTCGGACGCGGCGGCCCGGAACGTGTCGGCCGCGCCCAGGACGACGTGCTTGTCCTCCGCGACCAGGACCCGGGCCAGCTTGCCGACCGTCGTGGTCTTGCCGGTGCCGTTGACGCCGACGACGAGCACGACGGCAGGCGTGCCGTCTGCGTGCTTGGAGACGGCGAGGCGACGGTCGAGGGTGGGGTCGACCAGGGCGAGGAGCTCCTCGCGGAGCACGTCGCGCACGGGTGCGCCGCCGGAGCCCTCGACACGGAGCCGGGTGCGCAGCCGCTCGACCAGCTCCTGGGTCGGGGTGACGCCGAGGTCCGCGGTGATGAGGGTGTCCTCGATCTCCTCCCACGTGTCCTCGTCGACCCGGTCGCGGGACAGCAGCGCGAGCAGCCCGCGGCCGAGGGTGCCCTGGGACCTCGACAGCCGCTCGCGGAGCCGGACCAGCCGTCCGGCGACGCCCTCGGGGCGCTCGATCGTCGGTGCCGTCTCGACCGGCGCCTCCGGGGCCACCGGGGTCGGGGGCTCGGCGGTCTCGGGTGCCTCCGTCGGCGGCGCGAGGACGTCGGTGCCGGCGCCCGGCTTCACCTCCGGCGGGGCGGACCGCCTCGAGGGGCGGAGGAAAGCGACGACGACGCCGAGCGGCGATCACCAGGATCGCGCCGACGAGGATCAGGATCTCGAGCACGCCCGTCATCCAATCAGAGTGAGGAACAGGGTCTGGCGGTCAGCCAGCGGGTCAGCCAGCGGGTCAGCCAGCGGGTCAGCGGCGGTCGTCACCGAGCGTCGGCAGCGCGCGCACGGTGCGCTCCAGCGCGGCACCGAGCCACGGCACGGCCGGGACGTCGGAGCCGTTGCGGGGGAAGGCGACGAAGGCAGCGACGGCTGCGGCGAGCACGAGGATCACGAGCATGGTCAGCAGGACCAAGAGCACGAGGAACCACTCCTGAGGGTTCTCGGGGGGCTGTAGGCCCCCATGCTGCCAAGCGGCTGGTCACCCCCGACCCGGTCCGCGCTCGGGACGTGACCCGAGTCACCTCGCTACTCGGGAGTACGTCGCAGGAGCGGCTCGACGGCCCGGCGGACCTCGTCGGGCATCGGCACCACCGGCCGTGGAGCATCGACGGTGTTGTCGACGTACACGTGGACGAAGCGGCCTTCCGCGCGCGCCTCCTCGTCGGGCTCGCCGTTGCCGCCCTGGAAGAGGCCGACCAGGTAGACCACGGACGAGCGGCCCACCTTCTCGACCGCGACGCCGAGGTCGACCGGGTCGGGGTAGCCGATCTCCGCGAAGTAGCGGCAGGAGACCTCCGCGACCAGGCCGATGGCCGACAACGTGCGGATGTCCACGCCGGTGCCGTTGACGAGCTGGTTGTTGACGACGGTGTCGATGAGCTCGAAGTACCGCGCGTTGTTCATGTGCCCGTAGACGTCGATGTCGGCCCAGCGGGTGGTGTGCGTCTCCCAGTAGCCGTAGTCGGCGCGCGTCGAGCGGGTCACGCAGGCTCGGTCTCGCGCAGCCGCTGCGAGATGACCGCGCTGACGCCGTCGCCGCGCATGGTGACGCCGTAGAGGGCGTCGCCGACCTCCATGGTCCGCTTCTGGTGGGTGATGACGAGCAGCTGGCTGTTCTCGCGCAGCTCCTCGTAGATCTCCAGCAGCCGGCCGAGGTTGGTGTCGTCGAGCGCGGCCTCGACCTCGTCGAGGATGTAGAACGGCGAGGGCCGGGCCTTGAAGAGCGCCACGAGGAAGGCGACCGCGACCAGCGACCGCTCGCCACCGGAGAGCAGGCTGAGCCGCTTGACCTTCTTGCCGGGCGGTCGGGCCTCGACCTCGACGCCGGTGGTGAGCATGTTGGACGGGTCGGTGAGGATCAGCCTGCCCTCGCCGCCCGGGAACAGCCGTGAGAAGACGTGCTCGAACGAGGTGCGGACGTCCTCCCAGGCCTCGGTGAACACCTGCTCGACCCGGTCGTCGACCTCCTTGACGATGTCGAGGAGGTCCTTCCGGGTGCGCCGCAGGTCCTCGAGCTGCTCGCCGAGGAACTGGTGGCGCTCCTCGAGCGCGGAGAACTCCTCGAGGGCGAGCGGGTTGACCCGGCCCAGCAGCGCGAGCGCGCGCTCGGCGGTCTTCAACCGTTTGGTCTGCTCCTCGCGGACGAACGGGACCGGGTCGGTCTCCTGGGGAACGCCGTTCTCGTCGGGCACGAGCACCGGGACCAGAAGGTGGGGACCGAACTCCGCCACCAGGTTCTCCAGGTCGAGCCCGAGCTCCTCCAGGACGCGCTCCTCGAGCTGCTCCAGCCGCATCCGCTGCTGGGTGCGAGCCACCTCGTCGCGGTGCGCGGTGCTGGTCAGCTCCTCGAGCTCGGTGGCGAGGGCGCGGAGGCGGCCCCGGACGTCGAGCATCTGTGTCTCGCGACCGCGCCTGCTCTCCTCGACCTCTGCCCGGGCACTCGCGGCACCCTCCAGCGAGCGGCCCAACCGGTCGAGCACCAGCTCGCCGGCGCGCAGGACCGCCTGGGCGACGGCGCCCTCGCGGCGCACCCGGTCGCGGTAGGCGATGGCGCGGGCCTTGGCCTCGCGCTCCTGGGTCGCCTGCCGCACGAGCGTGTCGGCGCGGCCGTGCAGGGCACGGGCGCGCTCCTCGGTGGTGCGCAGGGTGAGCCTGGTCTCGGTCTCCGTCGCCCGCGCGGCACGGGCCGCCTCGGCGAGCTCGTCGCGCTGGTCGGTGCTGGGCTCCTCGACGTCGCTCTCCTCGGCGGACGACAGCCGCGTCTCGATCTCCGTCAGTCCCGCCAGGTCCGCGGCGCGCGCCTCCTCGGCGGTCGCGATGGCCCGGTCGAGGCGGTCGGCCTCAGCCTTCGCCGACCGCGCGGCGGAGCCGTGCTGGGCGAGCTCCTCGGCGATCGCTGCCAGGTGCGCGTCGGACTCGTGCAGCTTGGCGAGCGCGACGTCGACCCGCAGCTGGGCCTCGTGACGCTCCTGCTCGAGCCGGGCCAGCTCGAAGGCCAACCGGTCGCAGGTGTGGCCGACGGCGGTGAGCTGCTCGCTCGCGTCCTCGACCGCGGCCTGGACCTCGAGCAGGCTCGGCACCGTCTCGGAGCCGCCGGCGGCGAAGTGCGTGCCGAGCAGGTCGCCGGTGCGGGTCACGGCGAGCAGGTCGGGGTGGGCGGCGACGAGGCGCCGGGCGTCGTCGAGCCCCTCGACCACGGCGACCTTGTCGAGCATCCGGCGCAGGGCGCCCGCGAGAGCTGCCGGCGTCTCGACCGCGTCGACGGCGTAGACCGCCCCGTCGGGGAGCACCGGCCAACCGGCACCCCCGTCGTCGGGCGCGCCGCCCAGGACGATGCCGGCGCGGCCGAGGTCGTCGTCCTTGAGCCGGCCGATCGCCTCGACGGCGTCGTCGACCCGGTCCATGGCCACGGCGTCAGCGGCGCTGCCGAGCGCTGCCGCGACCGCCTTCTCGAAGCCGGCTCGCACCGTGAGCAGGGCGGCGACGGATCCGAGCAGTCCGGACACGGGCTCGCTCGCGGCGAGCAGCGCTCCGGCGGCGTCCTTGCGGTTGAGGCCCAGCTCGAGCGCCTCGCGACGAGCGGTGAGAGCGGTGCGCTCACGGTCGGCGGTCAGCGCCTCCTCGCGGGTCTTGAGCAGGCGCTGCTCGATGTCCTCGAGGGTCGACGCAGCACCCTCGTGCTCGGCGTCGAGGCCCTCCTCGCCCGCGTCGAGCCCGGCGATGCGGGTCTCGAGGCCGGTGAAGTCACGGCGCGCGCGCTCGGCACGTGCGAGAGCGCCCTCCCGGGCCTCGGTGAGCCGGCCGAGCTCCTCCTCGGCGGCGGCGGCCCGGCTGCGCTTGGCGTTGACCTGGCCGTGCAGACGGGCCAGGCCCTCGCGCCGGTCAGCGGCGGCCCGGGCGAGCCCGGTCACCCGGCGCTCCTCCTCGACCTGCTCCTGCTCGGCCTGCTGACGTGCCGCCATCGCCTGCTCCAGGGCGGCGCGGTTGCGCTCGACCTGGCTGGTGATCTCGTGCTCCTGGGCGCGGACGACCTCGGCCTCGCGCTCGAGCTCCACCGGGTCGCGACCCGCGGGCACCTCCGGCTCGGAGGCGGCGTTGCGCACCCGCTCCGAAGCCAGCTCGGTGACGCCCTGGAGCCGCTCGCGAAGCCCGGACAGGCCGAACCACGTCTCCTGGGCCTGGGCGAGAGCGGGGAGATCCTCGCGCAAGGCAGCCTCGAGCGCGGCCTCGGCGGCGCGTGCCTGCTCGACCCCGCGCTCCACCTCGGCCCGACGCTCCAGCACCAACGACTCGTCGGCGAGCTCCTGCTCCAGCGCGGTGCGGACCGTCACGACCTCGTCGGCGAGCAACCGGGCCCGGGCGTCCCGCACGTCGGCCTGCACGACCGCGGCCTTGCGGGCCACCTCGGCCTGTCGGCCCAGCGGCTTGAGCTGACGGCGGATCTCGCTCAGGAGGTCGGCGAGGCGCTGGAGGTTGCCCTCGGTCGACTCGAGCTTGCGGAGCGCCTTCTCCTTGCGCTTGCGGTGCTTGAGGACACCGGCCGCCTCCTCGATGAAGCCGCGACGGTCCTCGGGGTTGGCGTGCAGGATCGAGTCGAGCTGGCCCTGGCCGACGATGACGTGCATCTCGCGCCCGATGCCGGAGTCCGAGAGCAGCTCCTGGACGTCGAGCAGCCGGCACGGCTGGCCGTTGATGGCGTACTCCGACCCGCCGTTGCGGAACATCGTCCGGCTGATCGTGACCTCGGAGTAGTCGATCGGCAGCGCACCGTCGGCGTTGTCGATCGTGAGCGCGACCTCCGCGCGGCCCAGCGGCGGGCGGCCCGAGGTGCCCGCGAAGATGACGTCCTCCATCTTGCCGCCGCGCAGCGACTTGGCGCCCTGCTCGCCCATGACCCAGGCGAGGGCGTCGACGACGTTGGACTTCCCGGAGCCGTTGGGACCGACGATGCAGGTGATGCCCGGCTCCAGCTGGAGCGTCGTCGCGGAGGCGAAGGACTTGAACCCGCGGAGGGTCAGGCTCTTCAGGTACACGTGGGCTCCTCACCGATGTCACACCAGGCCTCGTCGAGGCAGGTCACCAAGGCGCCGTACGTCGGTCCGGGGACCGCCGGGGGAAGCCAGCACGTCGGCCTCGTCACCTTATCGTCGGAAGCCTCCCAATCCGTGGACCCCGGGTCGGGCCGTGCGCACGTAGTCTCGGTGCCATGGCCGGAGCGCGTCGCTCGCCCCACCCGGCTCTCGCGCCGTACGTCGAGCCGTACGTCGGCTACGCCCACGAGCTGCCGCCCGACGCCGTCCACCACGGCGTCCCTTCCTCGACCGCCACGGTCATCCTCGCCTTCGACGAGCCGCTCGACGTGGAGTGGCTGGGCGCCCCGGACACCCGTGGCCGCCACTGGACCCTCGCGTCCGGGCTGCACCTCGCACCCGCCCTGGTCCACACCCACGGCCATCAGCACGGCATCCAGCTCGGGCTGACCCCGCTCGGCGCCCGGACGCTCCTCGGCCTGCCGGTGGGCGCGATCTGCCGGGACATGGTCGGCCACGACGAGCTCCCGGGTGGCGTGCCTTTCACGCTGCTCGCCCGTCTCGCCGACGCCGAGGACTGGGACGCCCGGTTCGACCTCCTCGACACGCACCTCCTCACACTGCTGGGCAGGGCTCGCGACCCGCGGGACACCGTGGCCCCGGAGGTCCTCGAGGCGTGGCGGCTGCTGGCCCGGAGCCGGGGCCGCCGCAGGGTCGACGAGGTGGCCGCGCACGTCGGCTGGTCGCGACGGCACCTGGCCGCGAGGTTCGCCGCGGAGCACGGCATCGGGCCGAAGCAGGCCGCGGTGCTCATGAGGTTCGAGCACGCTCGGGGGCTCGCGCTGGGCGGTGTCCCGCTCGCGGAGGTCGCGGCCCGCGCCGGCTACGCCGACCAGGCGCATCTCTCCCGCGACTGGCGGGTCCTGGCGGGACAGTCGGCGACCGCGACGATCGAGGAGCAGTTCCCATTCCTCCAAGACTCGGGCGGCACGGTGGCTGCAGGGTCGGTGGCATGACCTCCGAGAACACCACCCTTTTCCACTCGCTGTCCTTCGCCGACGCCCCCGCGATGATCGCCTGGCTCGAGGCGGTCGGCTTCCGCCGGGTGGCCGTCCACACCGAGCCCGACGACCCGACCGTCGTGGTGCACGCGCAGTACGCCTGGGGCGACCGCGGCGGCATCATGTTCGGCTCCCGCCGCAGCGACCGGCACGGCGAGCAGCCCGGTGAGGGCTGGGTCGACTCGACCGGCACCGGCCAGGCCTACTGCGTCGTGGACACCGATGCCGAGGTCGACGCGGCGTACGACCGCGCGATCAGCGCCGGCGCGACGTCCGTCCGCGCTCCCGAGGACCAGGACTACGGCGGTCGCGGTGCCACCGTGCGCGACCCCGAGGGCAACCAGTGGAGCTTCGGGAGCTACCGGGGCGAGTGACCCCGACGGCCAGTGCTGCGCCCGAGAACTGGTGCCCGTTTTCGCCTCGCGGCTCGGCGAGCACCGAAACTGGTGCCAGTTCCCCGTCGGCGGCCGGCCCAGCACGAAACTGGTGCCAGTTCCACGTCGGCGGCCGGCCCAGCACGAAACTGGTGCCAATTTCCCGCCCGCACAGCCCTGAGCCGACAAGCAAAGAGCCCGCCGACCCCGGGGAGGGGTGGGCGGGCTCGGGGGTGTGTCGTGGTCAGGCAGGCTGCATGTGCTCGACCGGCATCTGGTCGGGCACGGTGAGCAGCTCGTCGGACTCCACCGCGGCGGCGAGGGCGTCGGTCTCGGCCTGCAGACGCATGACGTGCGCCTCCAGGTCGGCGACGCGCTCGCGGAGGCGGCGGTTCTCCGACGAAAGCCTGGCTACGACGCGGGGGTCGGTCCCGTTCATGTAGCCGAGGAGGGCCTTCGCCATGGTGTTGTTTCCTTCGTTGGACTGCAGGCGTCGAGGTCGTGCACGTGCGCGCTCAGTTCGCGCACAGCCCTGCCGTGCCCGGAGAACGGGCGGAGTGGCTGGGGAGGGGTTCGCCCTCTAGCGTCTCACGCGTTTCCACAGGGGTCAATGCTGGTCGAAGCCACCCCTGGAGGACGAAGAAACCGCAGGTCAGAGGGGGTGTCAGCGGGTGGCGGCCGGCCGGCGCCGAGGACGTCGCTGGCAGGTCGGGCAGAAGTACGACGAGCGGTTCATGAAGGCCACACGGACCACCTGGGAGCCGCACCGTGGGCACGGCTCGCCCTCTTGCCCGTAGACCGCGAGGGACCTGTCGAAGTAGCCGCTCTCGCCGTTGACGTTGACGTAGAGGGCGTCGAACGACGTGCCGCCCTGGCGCAGGGCCTCGCCCATCACCTCGCGCACCGCCGCCAGCATCTCGCGGACCTGCGGACCGGTCAGCCGGTCCCCCGGCCGGTCGCCGTGCAGCTTCGCCCGCCACAGCGCCTCGTCGGCGTAGATGTTGCCGACCCCGGAGATCACGCCCTGGTCGAGGAGGATCCGCTTCACCCCGCTGGTACGCCGGCGCACGCGGCGTACGAACTCGTCGTCGTCGAACGCGGGGTCGACCGGGTCGCGGGCGATGTGCTCGATCTCGGGCGGGAGCTCGGCCCCTCCCTCGGACAGCGACAGGCCTCCGAACATCCGCTGGTCGACGAACCGCAGCTCGCTGCCGTCGTCGAGACGGAAGCGCACGCGCAGGTGCCGCTCGGCCTCGGCGTCGGGCGGCTGCACGAGCATCTGCCCGCTCATCCCGAGGTGACCGAGGAGGGCGTCACCGTCGTCGAGGGCCAGCCAGAAGTACTTCCCGCGCCGGCGGGCAGCCGTGACGCGACGACCGACGAGCGCCGAGGCGAAGGCGGCCGCACCGGCGACGTGACGGCGGACCGGGCGCTCGTGCAGGACGTCGACGGCGAGGATGGTGCGGCCGACGACGTGGGCGTCGAGACCCCGGCGGACGACCTCGACCTCGGGGAGCTCGGGCACGGGCGGGTGACCGGTCCGTCAGTCGTCGGTGCCGGTGGGGCGGCGGTCGAGCGCGGCGACGATCTCGCGGTAGGCGGTCTCGGCGGCCTGCTGCTCGGCCTCCTTCTTCGACCGGCCGGTGCCACGGCCGTAGCGGCCGTCCCCGACCTTGACCTGCGCGGTGAACGTCTTGGCATGGTCGGGGCCGTCGTCCTCGATGAGGTACTCCGGGACGCCCAGGCCGTGGGCCGCCGACAGCTCCTGGAGGCTGGTCTTCCAGTCGAGGCCGGCGCCGAGGCCGGCCGCGGCGTCCATGAGCGGGTCGAACAGCAGGTGCACGACCTTGCCCGCCTCCTCGAAGCCGCCGCTGAGGTAGACCGCGCCGATGACGGCCTCGACCGTGTCGGACAGGATCGACGCCTTGGTGCGGCCGCCGGTGATCTCCTCGCCGCGGCCCAGGCGGATGTGCTCCCCCAGGCCGATGGCGCGAGCCACGTCGGCGAGCGCGCGGGCGTTGACCACGGCGGCGCGCAGCTTCGCGAGCTTGCCCTCGGAGAGGTCGGGGTGGGTGAGGTAGAGGGTCTCGGTCACCACCACGCCGAGCACCGAGTCGCCGAGGAACTCCAGGCGCTCGTTGGTGGGCAGGCCGCCGTGCTCGTAGGCGTAGGACCGGTGGGTCAGGGCGCGTTCGAGCAGCTCGGGCCCGAGCTTCGGGTCTCCGAGCGCCTGCCGGAGGTCGTCGTACCGCTCCTCGCTGGGGTCGCGCTCGACGCTCTCGTCCACGGCGGATCCGGTCAGAGGACCGGCCGACGCTTCGCTCGGGAGCCGTACTCGCCACACTGCGGGCACGCACGGTGCGGCAGGTGCTGGGCACCGCAGGCGGGGTTCGCGCAGGTCGCCAGGGTCGGCGCGACGGCCTTCCACTGCGATCGGCGGTGGCGCGTGTTGCTCCGCGACATCTTCCGCTTCGGGACAGCCACTTCGTCTACTCCTCGTTCGGGTCGCCGTCGCGACCGTTGGTCTCGGTTGCCAGCCCCTGCAGGGCAGTCCAGCGTGGGTCGATCGGGTCCGCGTGCCGATGCTCCGGGTCGTCGGCGAGCCTGGCCCCGCACTCCGCGCACAGTCCCGGACAGTCGTCCGAGCACAGCGGCCGGAAGGGGAGGTTCAGCACCACCGCGTCCCGCAGCACCGGCTCGAGGTCGATCAGGTCGCCCTGGAGCCGGCTGGTCTCTCCGTCCTCCGTGTCCTCCGCCCGGCCCTCACCGTCGTCGTAGACGAACAGCTCGGTGAAGTCGGCATCGATCTCGTCGCCGATCTCCGTCAGGCATCGCACACACTCGCCGGCCAGCTCCGCGCGAGCGGAGCCGGTGACGAGCACGCCCTCGACGACCGCCTCGAGCCTCAGGTCGAGCTCGACGGGTGAGCCTTCGGGGACGCGTAAGACCTCGATCCCGAGATCTGCCGGCGCCGGTGCCGTCATCGTCACCTTGCGCTCCGACCCCGGGCGGCGGCCGAGCTCGCGTGTATCGAGCACGAGCGGCGCTCTCGGGTCGAGACGCACTGATCAAACCTTCGTCATCGGCAGACAGATCACAGTCCCCATCCCAACCCGAGTCGGGCCGACACGAGGACCAACGGAAAGACTACCGGTCACCCCGGGTCCGGGCCAAAAACGGCCCGGTTCACCAGAAACCGCCACGCTCGCCGGCCTCCTCGCCGCCCTCGGCACCCTCCGGGCCGTCAGGCCCCACCAGCCGCTCTCCCGCGCCCTCCCGGGCGGCCAGCCGCTGGCGTCCCCGGCGGACCGTGTCCAGCGTGCGCTCGAGGGCCACCTCGAAGCCGGCGAGCTTGTGGTCGACGTAGGCGTCGGTCTCCGCACGCAGCGCGTCCGACTCCTGACGCGCCCGCTCGACCTCGTCCGCCGCCTGCCCGTGGGCGGTGCGGGCCACCTCGGACTCCGAGGCGATCCTGGCCTGCTCGTCGCGGGCTTGGGCGACCAGCCCCTCGGCCTCCCGCCTGCCCTCGCCGACGACGTCGTCCTTGGCCGCGGTGACCTGGGCGGCGTCGGCCAGCGCGTGCCGCACCTCCGCCTCGAGGTCCTCGAGCCGCTGGAGCAGCTCGGTCCGGTTGACCATCACCGAGGCCGACATGGGCATCGCCCTCGCCTCGTCCACCACCCGCCGGAGGTCGGCGAGCCGCTCCTCGACGGTCATGACTCCTCGGCGCGACGCTCGGCCAGCCGCGTCGTGAGCCGGCCCAGCACCCGCTCGGGCACCAGGCCCGAGACGTCGCCGCCGAACATCGCGACCTCCTTGACCAGGCTGGAGGCGAGGAAGGAGTACTCCGGGCTGGTGGGCACGAACACCGTCTCGATCGGGGCGAGGCTGGAGTTCATCTGGGCCATCTGGAGCTCGTAGTCGAAGTCGCTCACGGCCCGGAGGCCCTTGACGATCGCGACGATGTCGCGGCTCTGGCAGAAGTCGGTGAGCAGGCCCTCGAAGCCGTCGACGACCACGTTGCCGTAGTCGGCCACCGCCTCGGTGAGCATCTCGATGCGCTCCTCGGCGGTGAACAGCCGGCTCTTGGACTTGTTCACGCCCACGGCGACGACGACCTCGTCGAACAACAGGGAGGCCCTGCCGATGATGTCGAGGTGGCCGTTGGTCACGGGGTCGAACGACCCGGGGCAGGCTGCTCTGCGCACGCCCGCGACGTTATCGCAGCGCCCCCGTCACCCGGGCCAGAGTGCGGGATGCAGCGCGGTCTCGCCGTAGGTGCGGGCCTTGCCGGGCTCGAACCCGTCCGGCCAGAAGGGCTCACGGTCGCGGGCCGAGCGCTCGACGACGACGTCGGCCCCTGGCCGGAGCCAGCCCCGCTCGGCGAGGGCGGTCAGGTCGTCGCGGACCTGGGCGGCGGGGTCCGGGTACGGCGGGTCCAGGAACAGCACGTCGACGTGGCTCGGCGGCCCGGCGAGGTGGCGCGACACCGCCGCATGCACGACGTGGCAGTCGTCGAGGCCGAGGTCGCGCGCGTTCGCGCGGATCAGCTGGGCGGTGCGACCGACCTGCTCCACCAGCACGACGGGGCGCGCGCCACGGGAGCGGGCCTCGAGCCCGACGGCGCCGCTGCCGGCGTACAGGTCGAGGAACGCGAGGCCCTCGAGGCTGCCGAGCCGCGACTCCCACGACGAGAACAGCGCCTCGCGCACCCGGTCGGAGGTGGGACGGGTGCGGTCGCCGGCCGGCGTCCTGAGGCGCCGGCCGCCTGCCGTGCCGCCGATGATGCGGGTCACGCCTTCTCCAGGTACGCCGCGCGCTCCGCCCGGCGGAGCTCCTCGACCGCCGCCCAGAGCCCGGGCTCCGACTCGAGCGTCGGGTCGGCCTCGACCACGCCGATCGCCGCCCGTCGGGCCTCCTCGATGACGTCGGCGTGGCGGAGCACCTGCACCAGCTGGAGGCTTCCGCCGCCGGACTGGGCCTTGCCGAGCACGTCGCCCTCACGGCGCAGCTCGAGGTCGCGCTCGGCGAGCTCGAACCCGTCGGAGGTCGCGGCCACCGCGTCGAGGCGCTCGCGGGCCAGCGACCCCGCCTCCGACCAGGTCACGAGCAGGCAGAGCCCGTCGTGGCCACCGCGGCCGACCCGTCCCCGGAGCTGGTGGAGCTGCGAGAGGCCGTAGCGGTCGGCGTCGAGGATGACCATCGTGCTGGCGTTGGCGACGTCCACGCCGACCTCGATGACGGTGGTCGCGACGACCACGTCGAGGTCGCCGGCGGCGAACGAGCGCATCACGTCGTCCTTGGCGTCGGGCGACATCCGCCCGTGGAGCGCGGCGAGGCGGAGCCCGTCGAGGGCGCCCTCGGCCAGCAGCGGCGTGATCTCCTCCACCGCCGCGAGCGGCCGCTGCTCCTTGACGGGGCCTGACTCGTCCTCCGGCTCGTCGAGCCACTCGTCGAGGCCCTCGTCGGCCGGGGGCGTCTTGTCGTCGGCCGAGATCCGCGGGCACACGACGTACACCTGCCGTCCCGCGGCGACCTCCTCGCGCACCCGGGTCCACACGCGGTCCAGCCAGCCGGGCTGCTCCACCAGCGGGACGACCGTCGTCTGCGTGGTGCCGCGCCCGGCAGGGAGCTCGGTGAGGGCGGAGGTCTCGAGGTCGCCGAAGACGGTCATCGCGACGGTGCGTGGGATGGGCGTCGCGGTCATGACGAGCTCGTGCGGCGGGGTGCCGCCGGTCGCCTTCTCGGCGAGAGCCGCGCGCTGCTCCACCCCGAAGCGGTGCTGCTCGTCGACGACGACGAGCCCGAGGTCGGCGAACTGCACCGCGTCCTGGATCAGCGCGTGGGTCCCGACCACGATGCCGGCCTCCCCCGAGGCTGCCTCGAGCAGCGCCACCTTGCGAGCGGCTGCCGGCAGCGAGCCGGTGAGCAGGGCGACGCGGGTCGCGTCCTCGGCGCCGCCCAGCATGCCGCCGCCGGCGAGGTCGCCGAGCATGCCCGTGAGCGAGCGGTGGTGCTGCTGGGCGAGCACCTCGGTCGGTGCGAGCAGCGCCGCCTGGGCGCCGGAGTCGACGACCCGGAGCATCGCGCGCAGCGCGACGACGGTCTTGCCCGAGCCGACCTCGCCCTGGAGGAGCCGGTGCATCGGGTGCTCGGCGGCGAGGTCGTCGGTGATCTCGGCCTCCACCTGCTGCTGGCCGGCAGTGAGCTCGAAGGGCATGCGCTCCTCGAAGGCGTCGAGGATCCCGCCCTCCCGTCCCCGCCGCGGTGTCGCCACCACGTCGCGCTGCTCGTGCCGTCGTTGGGCGAGCGCCACCTGGGCCACGAAGGCCTCGTCGAACCGCAGCCGCTTCTGCGCCGCTCCGACCTGGCGGTAGTCCGCGGGCTGGTGGATCCAGCGGATCGCCTGCTCGCGCACCACGAGGTCCTGCTCGTCACGGATCGCGGCCGGCAGCGGGTCGGTGACCTCGCCGAGCACGGTGAGCACGGCGCGGACCGCCTGCTCGACCTTCAGGCTGGTGATCTTGCCCTTGAGCTTGTAGACGGGCTTGAGTCCCTCCGCCCGGTCGAGGTCGTCGTCGATCTCGGGGTGGGTCAGCTCCCACCGCTCGCCCTTGTAGGTGTTCTTCCCGAACCGCCCGGACATCAAGACGCTGCTGCCCTTCGCGAGCTTGCCCGTCCGCCACTCCGCGGCGCCCGGGTTGCGGTCGAAGTACGTCGCCCAGATGTCGCCGCCCTCGATCCGCGCGCGGACCTCGGTGCGGTAGGCCCGGCGTCCGGTGCGGCGGTCCTGGTACGGGTGCACGGTCGCGCTGACCACCTCGGCGACGACCATGACGAGGTCGCCGACCACGAGGTCCTCGAGCTTCGAGACCTTGTCCATGTCGAGGTAGCGGCGCGGGTAGTGCTCGAGCAGCTGCCCGACGGTCTCGATGCCGAGGTCCTTCTTCAGCGGCGCAGCCAGCTTGGCGACCACCCCGGGCAGCTTGGTGTCCCAGCCGACGGCCATCACTCGACCCCGAAGAGCAGCGGGTAGCGGTCCTGACCTCCGTCGTAGACGAGCACGTCGATCGTGGGGTGCTCGGCCTCGAGGTACACGCGGCAGCGCTGGGCCAGCTCGTCGCCGTCGACGCCGGCGATCACGGTGAACAGCTCGCCGCCGCCGCCGAGCATCTTGGTCATCACGTCCACAGCCACGTCGTACAGGTCGGCACCGACGACCACGAAGTCGCCCTCCACAGCGCCGAGGACGTCGCCGGGCTCGCAGAGGCCCGCACTGGTGATCGCCTGCCGCACCGCGACGGTGACCGCGCCGGAACGGCAGTGCCTGGCCGCCGCGGTCATCTCCGTGAGGTCCTGCTGGAACGGGCGCCCGGGCTCGTGCACCGCCAGCGCCGCCAGCCCGGCCACCTGGGTCGAGGTCGGGATGACGGAGACCCGCATGCCGCTCTCGGCCTCGGCGAGGCGCGCCGCGGCCTGGGCGGTCGGCACCACGTCCTTGTCGTTGGGGATCAGCGCCGCCTCGTCGGCGCCCGAGCGCTGCAGCGCCACGAGGAGCTCGCCGGTGGAAGGACGCCGGTCGACCTCGGCCGGCACGACGATCGCCCCCGCCTCCTCGAAGAGCGATCCGAGGCCGGGACCGAACGCCACGACGACCACCGCGCGGCCCGTCATCGCCCCACGCATCGCGGTCTCGCGCGCGGCGGCGGCCTGCTCGGCGAAGTGGGTGACCTTCACCCGGTGCGGTCGCCCGGACCCGATGCCGGCCTCGATCGCCGCGCCCACGTCGTCGACGTGGACGTGGACGTTCCACAGCCCGTCGCCCCCGACCACGACGAGCGAGTCGCCGAGCGCGTCGAGCTTCGTGCGCAACGGGAGGATGGCCTCGTCGTCGGCGTCGAGGAGGTACATCACCTCGTACGCCGGGCCGCCCTCGGTGAGGTCGTCGGTGGGCAGCGGCATCGGGATGCTTCGCCGGCCCCGGTCCTCCTGCCGACGGAGCAGCCGCTTGCCGGTGAAAGCCGCTTCCGCGGCGTCGAGGACCAGGCACAGCCCCCGCCCGCCCGCGTCGACGACGCCGGCGTTGCGCAGCACCTCGAGCTGCTCGGGTGTCCGCGCCAGCGCCTCGCGGGCGGCCTTCGACGCCGCCTTGAGCACGTCGGCGGTGCGGATCTGGAGATCCTCGACGACCGCCGTCGCCGCCTCGGAGGCCGCCCGCGCGACGCTGAGGATGGTGCCCTCGACAGGGCGTCCGACCGCGGCGTACGCCGCCTCCGTCGCCGCCACCAGTCCCTCCGCGAAGGCGGCCGCGGGCCTCTCCTCCGGGGTGGACCGGCCGATCCGGCGGAACAGGCCCCCGACCAGGGCCGCCATGATCACGCCCGAGTTGCCGCGCGCGCCGAGGAGCAGCCCCCGCGCGTAGGCCACGACGGCGGTGCGGAGGTCCGCGGAGTCCTCGCCGCCCTGCTCGGACAGCGACTCCTGGAGCGCGCGGTCCGCGGCCTCGAAGGTCAGGAAGAGGTTCGTGCCGGTGTCACCGTCGGGGACGGGGTAGACGTTGAGGGCGTCGATCTCCTCGCGGGCGTCACCCAGCGCCTGCAGCACCAGGCCCGAGAACCGCACCAGGGGCGGCAGGGCGAAGCCCCCAGGCGTCTCCGGCATGCGCGTCAGGGTAGCCGGGGGCGTCGCGGGTGACGCGGAGGGCGTGCTGCTCGATTGGCATGGGCCTGGGGCGATCGGATACGCTAGCTCGGTTGCCCGGACACGGATCCGGGCCTTGAAAGTTCTCGAGTCTCACCCCAGGAGTTCACGGTGGCTGCCGTCTGCGACATCTGCGCCAAGGGCCCGGGCTTCGGCAACAACCGGCCCTGGTCGCGCAAGATCACCAAGCGTCGCTTCGACCCCAACATCCAGCGCGTCCGCGCGACCGTCAACGGGACCCCGAAGCGCCTCAACGTCTGCACCGGCTGCCTCAAGGCCGGCAAGGTCACCCGCTGACCTGAGCAGACCCTCGCGACGCCGTCCCCTTCGGGACGGCGTTCGTGCTTTTCCCGCGCGGCCGGGGGTCAGAAGTGGCGGAAGCCGGGGGGGCCGTCGTACGGCGCGCCGTCGACCGTCATCGCCGGGGTGTCCTCGACGGGGTCCGACACGGAGCCGATGACGGTCCAGTGGTCGGGGAGGGTGACCTCGGGCGGGAAGGTGGCCACGAGGGCGTGGTCGTCGCCGCCGGTGAGGACGAAGCCGAGCGGGTCGGCCCCGGTCGCCGCCGCGACGGCCTGGAGGGGCTCGTCGATGGTGAAGGCGTCGCTGCGGAGGTCGACGGAGACACCGCTGGCGGTGGCCACGTGGCCGAGGTCGGCGAGCAGCCCGTCGGACACGTCGACCATCGCGGTCGCGCCGAGCGTGAGGGCCTCGGGGCCGGCGTCGTAGGGCACGACGGGTCGGCGGTAGGCCTCGACCAGGGCCCGCGGGGACCGGAAACCGCGGCCGAGGACGGCCAGTCCCCCGGCAGCCCATCCGAGCCGTCCGCTCACGGCCACCACGTCGCCCGGTCGCGCGCCCGACCGGCGTACGGCGGCGCCGGAGGCGGACCCCAGCGCGGTCACCGAGATCACCAGGGTGTCGCTGCGGGTGAGGTCGCCGCCCACCAGCGAGGCACCGACCAGGGCGCACTCCTCGGCGATGCCGTCGGACAGCTCGAGAGCCCACGCCACCTCGAGGTCGGGAGGTGCCGCGAGGCCGACCGTCACCGCACTCGCCCGTCCTCCCATCGCATTGACGTCCGACAGGCTCTGCGCGGCGGCCCGGTGCCCGATGTCGGCGGCGGACGCCCAGTCGCGGCGGAAGTGGCGGCCGTCGACGAGCACGTCGGTGCACAGCAGGACCTGGTCGCCCGGGACCGCCAGGACCGCTGCGTCGTCCCCGGGACCGACCACCACGTCGTCTCCTTGCGCGAGCCGCGAGGCGAGCCGGTCGAGCAGCCCGAACTCACCGATGTCGGCGAGGGTCGAGCCGGGGGAAGGGGAATCCTGGAGGGGTGCTGGGGGGCATGACCACGATTCAAGCCGACGCCCGTGACCACGCTCCACCGGGCCGGTTCCGAGCCGGCGGAGCACACGGTAGGTTGAGCCAGGCTCTCCGGAGCCCGACCGAAACGCCGAGCTACGAGAAGGAGCCGAACATGGTGGTCCAGGCCTACATCCTGATCCAGACCGACGTGGGCAAAGCTGCCGAGGTGGCCTCGGCGATCGCCGAGGTGAAGGGCGTGACCCTCGCCGAGGACGTCACGGGTCCCTACGACGTCATCGTCCGTGCCGAGGCCAGCAACGTCGACGAGCTCGGCAAGCTGGTCGTCGCCCGCGTGCAGGCCGTCGACGGCATCACCCGCACGCTCACGTGCCCGGTCGTGCACATCTGAGCACGCATCCGCACCAGCACGTCCGACAGCGCCCCGTCCACCCGGACGCGGGCGCTGTCGCTCTCAGGAGACCCCTGCGGTACGCCGCGGCCGCGGTCCTCCTGGGCCTGCTCACCGCCTGCTCCCCCGGCCCGGTCGACGTCGACCCACCGAAGGCCGACAAGGCCGACACCATGACGTGCCGGCGCTTCCTCGACGACGTGCCCGACGTCGTCGCCGACCAGCCCCGACGCGACACCGAGCCGGCGGACACGCTGGCGCGGGCGTGGGGCGACCCCGCGATGGTGCTGAGCTGCGGCGGCTCGCCCGTCGAGCTCTCCGACGCCGCCAGCTGCCTGACGGTGGACGGCGTCGACTGGTACCTCCCCGAGGACGAGGTCGCCCCTCCAGGCGAGGAGCAGGGCACCGTCACCGTCACCACGATCGGGCGCGAGCCGACCGTTGCCCTGGAGCTCCCCGGGGACTACTGGCCGCCCGCGACCGCGCTCGCCGACCTGTCCGGCGTGGTGAAACGGGACATCGAGGCGACCAGCCGTTGCCGCTGACTCAGCGGAGGCCGGTGCCGCGGCTCAGGGCGAGCTGGAGGAGCCGGTCGACCAGCGCGGGGTAGTCGAGCCCGCTCGCGGCCCAGACCTGGGGGAACATCGAGGTGGGCGTGAAGCCCGGCATCGTGTTCACCTCGTTGACGACGACCGTGCCGTCGGCGAGGAGGAAGAAGTCGACGCGGGCGAGCCCCTCGCACGAGAGGGCGTCGAAGGACCGCGTCGCGAGGGCGCGCACCTCGCCGGCCACGTCGTCGGGCAGGTCGGCGGGGACGTCGAGGACCGTCGACTCCCCGGGGAGGTACTTCGCCTCGAAGTCGTAGAAGTCGTGGTCGCCCTGCACGGTGATCTCCGCGACGACACTGGCCTCCGGTGGCGCGTCGTCGAGCCCCTCGAGGACACCGCACTCGATCTCGCGGGCGCCGACGCCGGCCGACGCCTCGATGACCACCTTGGGGTCCCAGCGCCGCGCCTCCTCGATCGCCTCGACGAGGCCGGACCGGTCGTGGACCTTGCTGATGCCGATGCTGGAGCCGCCGCGACAGGGCTTCACGAAGACCGGGTAGCCCAGCCTGTCGACGAGCTCGAGCGCCCGCTCCCGATCCGTGCGCCACGACCGGTCGGTGACGACGGCGTACGGCAGGATCGGGAGGCCGGCGGCCTCGAGCACGATCTTCATGTAGTGCTTGTCCATCCCGACCGCGGACGACAGGACACCGGACCCGACGTAGCGCACGTCGCCGAGCTCGAGCAGACCTTGGACGGTGCCGTCCTCGCCGAACGGTCCGTGCAGCAAGGGAAACACGACGTCGACCTGGCCGAACTCGGTCGGCACCTCGCCGATCTCCTGGACGACCAGGGATCCCGCGCTGCCGTCCTGGGCGAGCACGAGCGTCGGCCTGGACTCGTCGACGGCCGGCAGCGCGTCCGCCTCACGACCGGTGATCGCGAGCCGGTCTCCGTCGCCGGACTCGAGCACCCAGCGGCCGTCCTTCGCGATGCCGATCGGCACCACGTCGTACTTCTCCGGGTCGATCGCCCGCAGCACGCTGCCGGCGGTGACGCACGAGATGGCGTGCTCGCTGGAGCGACCGCCGAAGAGCAGTGCGACCCGTGGCCGTCGGGGAGGGGTCGGGGTGCTCATGGTCTGGCGACCCTACCCTCCTAGGCTGGCGTGATGTCCGACCCCGCACCGCCGCTCCGCCCGTCCACGATCGCGGTCACAGCGGGCCGTCCGCCGCACGAGCCGGACCAGCCGTTGAGCCATCCGGTGACCCTCGCGTCGACGTACGTCGCGGGTGGTGACCGGGAGTACGGCCGCTACGCCAACCCGTCGTGGACGGCGTTCGAGGAGGCCCTCGGCGCGTTGGAGGGCGGCCGCGCACTGGCGTTCTCGAGCGGCCTCGCGGCCGTGTCCACGCTGCTCGACCTCGTCGGCATCGGGCAGACGGTCGTGGCCCCGCGGCACGCCTACAACGGCTCGGTCATGCAGCTCGCCGACCTCGAGGCTCGCGGCCGGATCAAGGCCAAGCTCGTCGACGTCACCGACCAGGACGCGCTGCTCGCGGCCTGCGAGGACGCGGCCCTGGTGTGGCTCGAGACCCCGACCAACCCTGCGCTCGAGGTGGTCGACCTGCCGCCGGTGATCGCGGCGGCTCATGCCGCGGGTGCGTACGTCGTCGTCGACAACACCTTCGCCACCCCGCTGCTCCAACGGCCGCTCGAGCTCGACGCGGACGTCGTCGTGCACTCTGCGACGAAGTTCATCGCCGGCCACAGCGACGTGGTGATGGGTGCGGTCGTCACGCAGTCGGACGAGCTCTTCGACGTCCTCAAGAAGCGTCGCGACCTCGTCGGCAACTCCCCCGGTCCCTTCGAGGCCTGGCTGGCGCTGCGCGGCCTGCGCACGTTGGCGGTCCGGCTCGACCGGGCGCAGGCCAACGCGCAGGAGCTCGTCCGTCGGCTCGAGACGCACCCAGCCGTGAGCACGGTGCGCTACCCCGGCTTCGGTGCGATCGTCGCGATCGAGCTGACGCAGGGCGCGATGGCCGCGGACGTGCTCACCCACTCGACGCGCCTCTGGGTGCACGCGACCAGCCTCGGCGGTGTCGAGTCGACCTTCGAGCGGCGTCGTCGCTGGAAGACCGAGCCCGCGACGATCCCCGAGAGCCTGGTGCGGATGTCGGTGGGGATCGAGGACGTCGAGGACCTGTGGGAGGACCTCGCACAGGCGCTGGGCGCGCTGTCCTCCTAGCTCGAGCCGAGCCCGGTCGCGGGCGTGCGGTCGGTCACGCAGAACACCCGGCCGACGGGGTCGTGCAGCACCGTCCAGTCACGGTGCCGCGGCCCCTCGACCGCGCCGAGTGCCGCCAGTGCTGCCACCTCGGTGTCCCGGTCCTCGGAGGCGAGGTCCACGTGGCCCACGACCGGTCCGGTCTCCTCGTCGAGCCGCTGCAGCAGCAGCCGCAGGGGTACGTCGGTGGGCCGCACGAGCGAGCTGAACTCGTCCCCTGCGGCACGCAGCTCCCACCCGGTGAGCGTCGCCCAGAAGGAGGTCTCACGGTCGAGGTGCTCGCGGGGGACGTCGAGGCACACCTGGTCGAGAAGCCGGGTGCCTTCGCGGACCTGGCCGGCGGGACGGCCGTCCGCCTCCCACGAGGTGAGGCAGAACGGGAAGCCGCCGGGCGAGCGCAGCACCGTGACGTCGTCCATCACGATCTCGACGACCGCGCCGAGGTCGGTGGCCGCGGCGACGGCCCGGTCGAGCCCGGCCGCACCACCGTCGACGGCGAGGTCGACGTGCACGCGTCCTCCGGCCGGCAGCCCGTCGAGACGCTGCACCTTCAGCCAGGCCTCGCCGTGTGCGGGCAGCAATGTCGCGAACTGCCCCTCCGGTCCACGCGCCGGCGACATCGTCGTCGACGTCGCGGCCTGCCAGAACGCGTTCGAGGCCTCGACCTCGTCAGGGGCGTTGTCGAGGAAGGCGTAGGCCCAGCGGACCCGGCCCGCGGACTGCTCGTCAGTCACGCTCGTGCTTCGTCTCCCGCGACACGAAGCTCTCGATCATGCGCTCGACGGTGAGCTGGCCCTCGATCACGGCGTGCACGGCCTCGACGAGAGGGGCGTAGATGTCGTTCTTCTGCGCCAGCGCGAGGAGCGACCCGGCCGACTTCACGCCCTCGGCGACCTGACGCGTGGACGCGGTGATCTCGTCGGTCGTCTGGCCCTTGCCGAGCTTCTCGCCGAAGGTCCGGTTGCGCGACAGCGGCGAGGAGCACGTCGCGACGAGGTCGCCGAGCCCGGCCAGGCCCATGAGGGTGAGCGGGTCGGCACCGAGCTTGACCGCGAGACGGGCTGTCTCCGCGAGGCCACGCGTGATCACGGAGGCGGTGGTGTTGTCGCCGAAGCCGAGGCCGACCGCCATGCCCACACCGAGCGCGATGACGTTCTTGTAGGCGCCGCCGAGCTCGCAGCCGACGACGTCGATGCTGGAGTAGGGACGGAACACAGGGCCGTGCATCATCTCGCGCAGCTGCGCGGCCACCCGCTCCTCCTGGCACGCGACGACGCTCGCGGCCGGCTCCCGGTTGGCGATCTCGCGGGCCAGGTTGGGTCCGGACAGCACCGCGATCCGCTCGGGACCCGCGCCGGTGACGTCGGCGATGACCTCGCTCATCCGGAGCAGCGACCCGCGCTCGACGCCCTTCATCAGCGACACGAGCGGAGCGTCCGGCGGCAGGTCCTTCGCCCAGTCCTCGAGGTTGCCGCGCAGCGTCTGCGACGGGACGGCGAGCACCACGACCTCCGCCTCCCACGCGGCCTCGCCCGGGTCGTGCGTCGCGTGCACGCTGTCGGGCAGCCGGATGCCGGGGAGGTAGTCGCTGTTCTCGCGCTCCTCGTTGATCGTGGCGCAGAGGTCGTCGCGTCGGGCCCACAGCGTCACCTGGTGCCCGGCGTCGGCCAGCACGATCGAGAACGACGTGCCCCACGAGCCGGCGCCGAACACTGCGATCTTGCTCATCGCCGACCCTTCCTCTTCTTCTCGTCCGCGTTCGGGTTGCCGATGGACCTGACCCCGGCGCGCTTCGGGTCGAACCGCTCGACCGGTGCCTTCTCCCCGCGGATGTCCTCGAGGAGCGCGGTGATGTCAGCCATGATCCTGGCGGTCGCCTGCTGCAGCACCTCCGGGGTGACCGGCTGCCCGCGCAGGTCGTCGAGGTCCACGGGGTCGCCGACCTTCACCTGGACCAGCTTGCGCGGCACGAGGTCCGGCTTCTTCGCGTAGGGGTACAGGATCTCGTGGGTCCCCCAGTTCGCGACCGGGACGACAGGGACGCCGGCCGACAGGGCGATCCGGGCTGCTCCGGTCTTGCCCACCATCGGCCAGAGGTCGGGGTCCCGGGTCAGCGTGCCCTCGGGGTAGACGATGACGAGCTTCCCCTCCTGCACGGCCTCCACGGCGGAGTCGAAGGCCTCGGAGGCGTGGGTCGTCATGCGGTGCACGGGGATCTGGCCGGTGGCCTTGATGATCCGGCCGGCGAAGAAGACGTCGAACAGTGATGCCTTGGCGAGGTAGCGAGGCAGCCGACCGTGGTCGTAGACGACGTGCGCCAGGGTCAGCGGGTCGAGGTGCGAGACATGGTTGGCCGCGAGCACGAAACCACCATCGGCAGGGATCTTGTCGCCGTCGATCCACTCGTGCCGTGTGGTCGCCAGCAGCGACGGCTTCAGGATGCCCACCGCGGTCGTGAAGGCCCACCCTCGGCGCTCCCTCATGCTGCGCGGCTTGGGCACCCACGACCTCCTGCAGCTCGGGGGCGTCTCCGCCCGGACGACATCCCGAACCCTAACGCTCCCGGTCGGGGGTGGCAGGATCGCCACGATGTCGCCTCCGCCCCCACCACCGGCCCCTCCGGCGTACGGCGTCGTGGTGCCGGTCAAGCTGCTGGCGCGGGCCAAGTCGCGGCTGGCGTCGCTGGGCGACGACGTCCGTCGCGACCTGATGCTGGCCTTCGTCGTGGACACCGTGAACGCCGTGCTCGACTGCGCGCCGGTGGGTCGGCTGCTGGTGGTGACCGACGAGGTGGCGCTGGCGCACGCCCTCGCCGAGCTGGGCGTCGAGGCGATCCCCGACGGGCACACCGGCGACCTCAACGCATCGCTGGTGCAGGGGGCTGCCGAGCTCGTGCGCCGCGACGCCACGCTGCGTCCGGTCGCGCTGTGCGGTGACCTGCCGGCGCTGCGGTCGGACGACCTCGCGACGGTGCTCGGTGAGAGCGAGAGGCACCTCACGGGGTTCGTGCCCGACGCGCTGGGGACCGGGACGACGCTCTACACCGCGGCGAGCCTCGAGACCTTCGCGCCGCGGTTCGGTGTCGGGTCGAGGGCGGCGCACCTCGAGGCAGGCGCCCTCGAGCTCGGGACCGAGGGAGCAGCCTCGGTGCGCCAGGACGTGGACACCCCCGACGACCTGGCGACCGCGCTCCGGCTCGGGGTCGGGAGTCCGCACGACGTGGGTGGCCACGCAGGCCGGCCTGGGCCTCTAGCCCGTCACACGCGACGAGGACGCCCGCTCCGATGGAGCGGACGCCCTCGCAGGTGAGCCCTTCAGGTCAGGACTTCTTGGCGGCCCTCTTCGCCGGGAGCCTTCTTGGCGGGAGCCGACTTCTTGGCTGCTGCCTTCTTGGCCGGTGCCTTCTTGGCTGCCGCCTTCTTCGCGGGAGCCTTCTTGGCTGCTGCCTTCTTGCGGGGCCTTCTTCGCCGGTGCCTTCTTCGCAGGAGCCTTCTTCGCGGTGGTCTTCTTGGCTGCTGCCTTCTTCGCCGGTGCCGCCTTCTTGGCCGGTGCCTTCTTGGCGGGAGCCTTCTTCGCTGCCGCCTTCTTCGCGGGAGCCTTCTTGGCCGCGGCCTTCTTGGCCGGCGCCTTCTTCGCAGGAGCCTTCTTGGCCGGTGCCTTCTTCGCGGCCGACTTCTTGGCGGGAGCCGCCTTCTTCGCGGCCGCTGCGGCCTTCTTGGCCGGTGCCGCTGCCTTCTTCGCCACGGCAGCGGCGGTCTTGGCAGGAGCCGACTTCTTCGCGGCGGCGGCCGCGGCAGCGGGCTTGGGAAGCTTCTTCGCTCCAGAGACGACAGCCTTGAGGTCGGCACCGGCGGTGAACTTCGGCACCGCCGTCTTCTTGGCCTTGACCCTTGCGCCGGTCCGCGGGTTGCGCACCCAGCGGGCCTCCCGGACCCGCTTCTCGAAGGACCCGAAGCCGGTGATGGCCACCTTCTCGCCCTTGGCGACCTCGCGCGTGATGGTGTCGAGGACGGACTCGAGCGCGTGCTGGGCCTGCTTCTTGTTGCCTTCGTAGCGGGTCGACAGCGCGTCGATCAGCTGAGTCTTGTTCACTGGATTCCCTTTCGTGAACGACGTGGGCCGAACTTCGCGCTCGGCGGTTGCTTCGCACGCTAGGGAAAAGTGAGTGGCCCCACAACGACCACGAGTACCTTTTTCGCTTGTTTCTCGGGCTTTTCATGGCTTGCGAACCGCCGACGCGACCTGGGGTTTCGCCGGATCGGCGTCGGCATCACCACAACGGCATCGGTGAATTCCCTTGCAGGAAAGGGATTTCGAACGATTGAGTCGTTCCTCGTGACCCCTGACAGCTGGCGACGCGTGGACGAATGGTGGTCGGACCTCTTCGGAGTCCCGGCCACGATGTTGTGGCGCGACGACATCGTGGTCGGCCTGCATGCCGGCCTCGGCGACTACCCCGGCTTCTTCGTCGCGGAACGCGACGGTCGCGTCCACGTCTCGTTGCCGGACGGCGTGACAGCTGCTCAGGTCCGGGAGCTCGAGGCCGTCGCGCCGACGGCGCTCATGACCCGGGACTTCTGGGACCAGTGGTCGGTGACGGCGGACATGGTGGTGCTCGGTCCGGCGGTGCACGCGTTCACGGACGTGGAGCCGGACATCGACGCCGACCTGCTCGCCGACGTCGTCGTGCTGACCACCGACGACCTCGACAGCCTTCGTGGCGCCGTCGGCGACGACGAGTGGGACGAGGGCGGCTTCGCCCACGTCGAGGGACCCGTGCACGCGCTGCTGAGCGGCGATGCGGACGACGTCGTGGCGGCGGCACACCTCTCGGGCTTCCTGGGTGGCGCCGCGGACCTCGGCGTCCTCGTCCACCCGGACGCACGCGGTCGCGGGCTCGGTGCCCTGGTCGGGGGCGCGGCGACGTGCAGCGCAGTACGCACGCTCGGGCTGGCCCGCTGGCGGGCGCGGGTCGACAACGCCCCGTCCCGGGCGCTCAGCCGGGCGCTCGGCTTCGAGGACCACTGCCGCCAGCTCGCGGTGCGGCCTGCGGACTAGAGGGTGACCGGCTTCCAGTCAGGGCGGGTGGACTCGTAGTCCTTGATGGCGTCCTCGCTGCCCAGGGTGATGCCGATGTCGTCCAGGCCGTTGAGCAGGCGGTAGCGGGTGTAGTCGTCGATCTCGAACGGCGCCGTCAGGGCGTCGGCCTGGATGGTGCGAGCCTCGAGGTCGACGACGATCTGCGTCGTGGGGTCGTGCTCGATCAGCTTCCAGAGCTGCTCGACGACGTCCTGGGTCACCTGCGCCGCGAGCAGACCCGCCTTGCCGGAGTTGCCGCGGAAGATGTCGGCGAACCGGCTCGAGATCACGACCCTGAAGCCGAAGTCCATCAGCGCCCACACGGCGTGCTCGCGTGACGAGCCGGTGCCGAAGTCGGACCCCGCGACGAGGACGCTCGCGCCCTGGAACTCCGGCTTGTTGGCGACGAACTCCGGATCCTTGCGCCACGCGGAGAACAGCCCGTCCTCGAAGCCGGTGCGGGTCACGCGCTTGAGGTAGACCGCGGGGATGATCTGGTCGGTGTCGACGTTGCTGCGGCGCAGCGGCATGCCCGTGCCGGTGTGGCTGGTGAAGGCGTCCATCGCGGTGCTCCTCAGATCTCGGGCAGGTCGGCGGGACCGGCGAGGTGGCCGGTGACGGCGGTCGCGGCGGCGACCGGCACGGACACCAGGTGGGTGCGACCGCCCTTGCCCTGACGGCCCTCGAAGTTGCGGTTGCTGGTCGAGGCGCTGCGCTCCCCCGGCGCGAGCTGGTCGGGGTTCATGCCCAGGCACATCGAGCAGCCGGCGCCTCGCCACTCGGCACCGGCGGCGACGAAGACCTTGTCCAGGCCCTCCTCCTCGGCCTGGAGCCGGACCCGGACCGAGCCGGGGACGACGAGCAGCCGGGTGTTCTCGGCGACGTGCCGGCCCTTGATCACCTCGGCGGCGAGCCGGAGGTCCTCGATGCGGCCGTTGGTGCACGAGCCGACGAAGACCGTGTCGACGGAGATGTCGCGCATCGGGGTGCCGGGCTCGAGCGCCATGTACTCCAGCGCCTTCTCGGCCGCGACCTTGTCGCCCTCGGCCTCGAACGACTCGGGCGACGGGACCGAGCCACCGAGCGCGACCCCCTGGCCGGGGTTGGTGCCCCACGTGACGAACGGCGTCAGCACGGAGGCATCGACGACGATCTCCTCGTCGAACACCGCGTCGTCGTCGGTCACCAGTGAGCGCCAGTGCTCGACCGCGGCATCCCAGTCGGCGCCCTTGGGCGCCTCGGGCCGCCCCTCGATGTAGTCGAACGTGGTCTGGTCGGGAGCGATCAGCCCGGCCTTGGCCCCCCACTCGATGGACATGTTGCAGACCGTCATCCGGCCCTCCATCGAGAGCTCCTCGATGGCCTGGCCGCGGTACTCGACGATGAAGCCCTGGCCACCGCCCGTGCCCGTGCGGGTGATGAGGGCGAGGATCAGGTCCTTCGCGGTCACGCCGTCGGGCAGCGAGCCGTTGACGGTCACGGCCATCGTCCTCGGCCGGGCCTGCGGGAGCGTCTGCGTGGCCAGCACGTGCTCCACCTCCGACGTACCGATGCCGAAGGCGATCGCGCCGAACGCGCCGTGCGTGGAGGTGTGCGAGTCGCCGCACACGATCGTCATGCCGGGCTGGGTGAGGCCGAGCTGCGGGCCGACGACGTGGACGATGCCCTGCTCGACGTCGCCGAGCGGGTGCAGGCGTACGCCGAACTCGGCGGCGTTCTTGCGCAGCGTCTCGACCTGGGTGCGGCTGACCGGGTCGGCGATGGGCTTGTCGAAGTCCAGGGTTGGGACGTTGTGGTCCTCGGTGGCGAGGGTGAGGTCGGGGCGGCGGACCTGGCGGCCGGCGAGCCGGAGGCCGTCGAAGGCCTGCGGCGAGGTGACCTCGTGGATGAGGTGGAGGTCGATGTAGAGGAGGTCCGGCTCACCCTCGGCGCTCCGGACGACGTGCTCGTCCCAGACCTTCTCCGACAGGGTGCGTCCCATCGCGACCTCGCTCTCGTGCTCGTCCCCGCTGCTGTCCACTCTGCTCCGCCCATCATGACTTGCATATCACTATGCGAGACGGCATGATCAGAGTATGGACAACTCTAGCGGAGTCGGCGTCCTCGACAAAGCCGCCCTCGTGCTCTCGGCCCTCGAGTCAGGACCGGCCACCTTGGCCGGCCTCGTCGCGTCGACAGGGCTTGCCCGTCCCACGGCGCACCGGCTCGCGGTCGCCCTCGAGCACCACCGCCTGGTGGCGCGGGACATGCAGGGACGCTTCGTGCTCGGACCGCGTCTCGCCGAGCTCAGCGCCGCCGCCGGCGAGGACCGTCTGCTCGCCTCCGCCGGGCCGGTGCTCGCGCGGCTGCGCGACATCACGGGTGAGTCCGCGCAGCTGTGGCGCCGTCAGGGCGATCACCGCATCTGCGTCGCCGCTGCCGAGCGGCCTTCGGGTCTGCGCGACACCATCCCCGTGGGCTCGCAGCTGACCATGCGCGCCGGCTCGGCCGCCCAGGTGCTGCTCGCGTGGGAGGACCCGGAGCGCATGCACCGCGGCCTCCAGAACGCGGCGTACTCCGCGACCGCCCTGTCCGGCATCCGCCGCCGCGGCTGGGCCCAGTCGATCGGCGAGCGCGAGGCCGGCGTCGCGTCGGTGTCCGCCCCCGTCCGCTCGCCCAGCGGCAAGATCATCGCCGCCGTCTCCGTGTCCGGCCCCCTCGAGCGCCTGACCCGCCAGCCCGGCCGCATGCACGCCCCCGCGGTCCTCGCCGCCGCCGACCGCCTCTCCGCCTCCCTCCGCCGCGACGACGCCTAGGTGTACCTAGCCGGGGTCAGAACAGGGCGTCCTGCTCGAGCTCGAGGAGGGTCTGCTTGCGGTGCATGCCGCCGCCGTAGCCGGTCAGGCTGCCGTCGGCGCCGACGACGCGGTGGCACGGGATGACGATCGGGATCGGGTTGCGGCCGTTGGCCACCCCGACGGCGCGGGCACCGTGGCCGGTGAGGCCGAGACCGCCGGCGATCGCGCCGTACGTCCTCGTCTCGCCGTAGCCGATGTCCTGCAGCGCCGCCCAGACGCGCCTCTGGAAGGGCGTGCCCCAGGGCGAGACCGGGAGGTCGAAGTCCTTCAGGTCGCCCGCGAAGTACGCCGCGAGCTGCCGGCTGACCTCGCCGAGGAGCTGGTCGTCGTCGACCCGTTGGTCGGGGACGTAGGCGGTCGCGCCACGGTGCTGGTGGTGCCGCACGCTGGCGGCCTCACCGGGACCGGTCGGCATCTCGCCGAGGAACTCGATCGCGGTGACGGCGCCGCCGTCCGCGACGAGCCGCAGCTCGCCGACGGGGCTGTCGATGATGGTCCACATCTCAGAGGTCCTTCCCTCGGTGGTTCGTGGCGGCAGGCTCGTCGTCGAGGACGGTGGCCCACAGGTGCATGAGTCCGTAGGAGCGCCAGGGGCGCCAGGTCTCGGCGCGCGTCTCGATGTCGCCGCGCTCCACGCCGTGCTCGGCGAGGACGCGGCGGATCGCGACGTCGGTCGGGAGGAAGACGTCGGGGTCGCCGAGAGCGCGCATGAGCACGTAGTCGGCGGTCCACGGGCCGATGCCGGGTCTGGCCAGCAGCGCGGCCCTGGTCCCTGCCCGGTCCGCGGACCTGTCGAGCGAGAGCTCGCCGTCGGCCAGCGCCGCGGCCAGTCCGAGCAGCGCTGTCGCGCGCGCCCGCGGCATGGGCAGCGACGTCGGATCGAGGGCCGCGACCTCCGCGGCTGAGGGGAAGAGCCGCTCGACGCCATCGACCGCGAGCTCTGCTGCCAGCGGCTCCCCCGCGGCCGAGGCGACCACCCCGGAGAGGCGGTTGGCCGCGGCGAGCGAGACCTGCTGGCCGAGCACCGTGCGCACGGCGAGCTCGTCGCCGTCGACGTGACCGGGCACCCGCAGGCCGGGCCGCTGCGCGACCAGAGGTGCGAGGAGGGGATCGTCTGCCAGTGCCGCGTCGACGGCGACGGGATCGCAGTCGGCGTCGAGCAGGCGGCGACAACGCTCCACCGCCGGCGCGAGGTCGCGCAGGTCGGTCAGGTGCAGCCGGCACTGCACCGCCGGCGTCGAGGCCCGCACCTCGGGCCCGGCCAGGTCGAGGCGGACGGTGGCCGGACCGTGCGGGAGCCGCAGGCTGCGGGCGAACCAGCCCGCGCCCGCTGCCTCGACCCCCGGCACCAGGTGCTTGGCGAGGAACACCTCGAGCGACCTGACGTCGAACGGTGCGCGCACCGGAAGGCGGACGTCGACGTGGCCCGGGCCGGGCACGCCCTTCCCCTTGGTACGGCGCAGGTGCAGCTGCCGGAGCTCGGACGGTGTCGCGGAGTAGACCTCGCGGATCGTGTCGTTGAACTGGCGCACGCTGGCGAAGCCGGCGGCGTAGGCGACGTCCCCGAGCCGCCAGCCCGAGGTCTCGATGAGCACTCGCGCGTTCTGCGCGCGCTGGGCCCGGGCCAGGGCGAGCGGGCCGGCGCCGAGCTCGGTGCTGAGCAGTCGGGTGAGGTGACGGCTGCTGTAGCCGAGGCGGGAGGCGAGCCCCTCCACCCCCTCGCGCTCGACGAGCCCGTCGGCGATGAGGCGCATCGCGCGCCCGGCCACGTCGGCCGAGACGTCCCAGCGGGGGGATCCCGGCGTGGCGTCGGGCAGGCAGCGCTTGCAGGCACGGAACCCGGCGGCCTGGGCAGCGGCCGCGGTGTGGTGGAACGACACGTTGCGCACCGCGGGCGTGCGTGCGGGGCACGACGGCCGGCAGTAGATCCCCGTCGTGTGCACGGCGGTGTAGAACACCCCGTCGAAGCGGCGGTCGCGGCTGCTCACCGCGCGGTAGCAGGCGTCGACGTCGAGGGCGTCGGGTGCGCCGGTCACGGTCGTCGTCTCCATGCCCCCATCCTGCAACCCGCGACCGACAGAACCTAGCGGGAATCAGACACCACCAGCGAGGGGCGAAAACGATCAACGGCCCGCTCCGGAGGAGCAGGCCGATGATGTCTCTTGTACCCCCGACCGGATTCGAACCGGCGCTACCGCCTTGAGAGGGCGGCGTGCTAGGCCGCTACACAACGGGGGCCTGGAAACGGACGAGACACTAGCGGGAAGCGGGTACCTCGACCAAATCGCTGGGGTACTAGGACTCGAACCTAGACTAACTGGACCAGAACCAGTCGGGCTGCCAATTACCCCATACCCCATGGGTGGCTCCGTGGTGCGAAGCCCGGACGAGAATACACGTCCGCTCGTGGCTGACCAAAAGCGCCGGACCCCCTCGGAGCACCCCTCAGGCAGGCTCAGGCACGGGCGGCAGCGTGGTCCCCGGAGGGGTCGCCGGAGGTGCCGTGAGCGGGGGTCTCGTCGCTGTCTGCAGGCCCATCCGCCGGCCCACCCAGAGCACCAGCGCGACGTACACGAGCGACTGCGTCAGCGTGACCGGGATGTTCCACCAGCTGATCTCGGTGGTGTTCAACGTCTCACTGATGTCGCCCAGCGCGATGGCCAGGCCGAACGCCAGGAAGTTGTTGAGGACGTGCAGCGCGATGCCCGCCTCGAGGCCGCCGGTCTTGATCACGAGCCAGGCCGCGATGAGCCCGAACATGAAGCGGTCGAAGAACAGCGGAGGGTTCTGCAGGCCGTGCGCGCACGCGAACAGGAACGCGCTCACCAGGATGGCCGGCCACCGCCGCCTGGTCAGCGAGCCCATCGCCTGCATGAGGTAGCCGCGGAAGGCGTACTCCTCCCCCGCGGCCTGCAGCGGCGTGGTGAGCAGCACGATGAGCCCGAGCGCGATGGTCGTGCCGGTGATGGAGTTCACCTGGATCGAGTCGGGCGCCTGGTCGGTGGGGACGACCAACGAGACGATGAGCTGGGCGATCAGCGCGACGACCGACAGCCCGAGGCAGATGAAGAGGAACTTCCAGCGCAGCTTCGGCATGACCGAGGCCAGCCAGCGCGGCCGCAGGTTGTGCAGCCACCGCACCAGGCCCCAGGTCCACAGCACCAGCGACGCGAGCGTGAGGTTGAGGTAGAGCAGCCCGGCCGGCGTCAGCTTCTCCAGCGTGCCCGCCTGGAGGAACGCGTCGAGGAAGTCCTGCTCACCGCCCTGGACGAGCACGCCGACGACGAGGATCGGCAGCATCACCAGCGGCAGGATGATGATCATCCCGAGGGCGAGCAGCAGGATGCCGACCACCGGCCGCCACCACGCGTAGGTCCAGGTCCGCAGGACGAGGTGGTACTCGCGCGGCTCCGCGTGCGGGAAGCTCGGCCGCTTCGGGGCCGGCACCGTCGGGATGGCGCCGTACGACGGCATCGGCGGCTGCGCATCGGCGGAGTACGCCGGCTGCACGGGCTGGACCGGCTGGGCGGGCTGCGGCTGCCAGTCCGTGTAGGTCGGCGGTGGGCCGTACGGCGGACGGTCCCCCGGCTGTTCCCACGGCCCTTGTCCCGGCGGCCCCTGCTCGGTCACGACGACGCCTCGGCCAGCCGGGCCAGCGACTCCTCGCGGCCCAGGAGCTCGAGAGACTCGAAGAGCGGCGGCGAGATGCGACGCCCGGTGATGGCGACGCGCACCGCGCCGAAGGCGTTGCGCGGCTTGAGCCCGAGGCCGTCGATCAGGCTGGCGCGGAGCGCCTCGTCGATGGGTTCGGTGCGCCAGTCGTCCAGGCCGGCCAACGCGTCGTGTGCGGCCTTGACCACCTGGCGGCCTTCGTCGGTCTCGAGCAGCTTCGCCGCGTCCGCCGGGTCGCGGGCGAAGTCGTCGCCGGCGAAGAGGAAGCCGAGCATGTCGACGCACTCACCCAGCGTCACCATCCGCTCCTGCACCAAGGGCGTCGCTGCGGCCAGCAGGTCGCGCTGCACCGGCGTCGGCTCGCCCTCGATCAGTCCGGCCGTCTGGAGGTAGGGGACCATCCGCTCGGCGAGGTCGGCAGGGTCCAGCGCGCGCAGATGCGTGGCGTTGATCGCCTCGCACTTCTTGATGTCGAAGCGCGCGGGGTTGGGGTTGACCCGGTCGATCTCGAAGGCCGCCACCATCTCCTGCATCGAGAAGATGTCGTTGTCGTCGGCGATCGCCCAGCCCAGCAGCGCGAGGTAGTTGAGCAGCCCCTCGGGCAGGAAGCCGCGCTCGCGGTAGCCCAGCAGGTTGGACTCCGGGTCGCGCTTGGAGAGCTTGCGGTTGCCCTGGCCCATGACGTAGGGCAGGTGGCCGAACCGTGGGGTCTCGCCGTGGGCGACGCCGATCTCCCGCAGCGCGTCGTAGAGCGCGATCTGCCGTGGGGTCGACGACAGCAGGTCCTCGCCGCGCAGCACGTGCGTGATCTCCATCAGCGCGTCGTCGACGGGGTTGACCAACGTGTAGAGGGGGTGACCGTTGCCGCGCACGATGACGTAGTCGGGGACGTTCTCGGCCTGGAAGGTGATCTCGCCCCGCACCAGGTCGTCGAAGGTGATCGCGGTGTCGGGCATCCGGAAGCGGACGACGGGCTTGCGCCCTTCCGCTTCGTACGCGGCCCGCTGCTCCTCGCCCAGCGACCGGCAGTGACCGTCGTAGCCCGGCGTGCGGCCCTCGGCGCGCGCCTTGGCGTTGCGCTCCTCGAGCTCGTCGGCCGAGCAGTAGCAGTGGTAGGCGCGCCCGGACTCGAGCAGCTTCTCCGCGATGTCGGCGTACTTGTCGTAGCGCTGGGACTGCCGGTACGGCGCGTGCGGCCCGCCGACCTCCGGCCCCTCGTCCCAGGTGAAGCCGAGCCAGCGCATCACCTCGAG
The DNA here is from genome assembly GCA_963759965.1 of uncultured Actinomycetota bacterium. Taxonomy (GTDB): domain Bacteria; phylum Actinomycetota; class Actinomycetes; order Propionibacteriales; family Nocardioidaceae; genus Marmoricola_A. The sequence goes on along the minus strand of CAVXBM010000020.1, from coordinate 429,704 downwards.
CAGGGTGTCGTAGGACTCCTGCGAGTCGCGGGCGGCGTCGGTGTCCTCGATGCGGAACACGAAGGTGCCGCCGTGGTGGCGCGCGAACGCCCAGTTGAACAAGGCGGTCCTGGCCAGGCCGACGTGCGGCGACCCTGTCGGCGACGGGCAGAACCGGACGCGAACGGACGAGTCAGCCACGAGCCACGATCCTGTTGTTGAGGGTGCCGATGCCTTCGACGACCACGTCCACCTCGTCACCGACCTCCATCGGTCCGACGCCCTCGGGCGTCCCGGTCAGGATGACGTCGCCGGGCAGCAAGGTCATCACGCTGGAGACGTGCGCCACGAGCGTGGGCACGTCGAAGATCATGTCCTTGGTCGACCCGTCCTGGACGACGTCGCCGTTGAGGTAGGTCTGCACGGTCAGCGCGCTCGGGTCGAGCTCGGTCTCCACCCAGGGGCCGAGCGGGCAGAACGAGTCGAACCCCTTGGCCCTCGTGAACTGCACGTCGCTGCGCTGCAGGTCGCGGGCGGTCACGTCGTTGCCGACCGTGTAGCCGAAGATCACCTCGGATGCCTGCTCCGGCGGCACGTCGCGGCAGATGCGGCCGATCACGACGGCGAGCTCGCCCTCGTAGTGCAGCTCCTGGGTCTGGCTCGGGTAGAACACGGGGTCGCCCGGTCCGACGACCGAGGTGTTCGGCTTGAGGAACATCAGCGGCTCGGCAGGCAGGTCGTGGCCGAGCTCGGCGGCGTGCGCGGCGTAGTTGCGGCCGATGCCGACGACCTTGCTCCTCGGCAGCACCGGGGCAAGGAGGCGCACGTCCTCGAGACGGAACTGCTGGTCGGTCAGGTGGATCCCCGCGTAGAGCGGGTCGCTCGCGATGGCCACGACGGTCGCGTCAGGGTCGACCTCCCCGTGCTCGTCCAGCTCGCCCGTGACGACGCCGAACTGGGGGTCGTCACCGGTGGTGAACCTCGCGATACGCACCGCACGAGCCTACCCGTGGGGGTGTGGGCCCACGCCTGGCTACCCTCGCCCTGTGGAGACGCCCGTGGAGACGCTGACCAGCGGCTTCGTCGTGCTCGACGCCGAGGAGGTGGCCGAGCGGTCAGCGCGACACCGCGCCCGCGTCGGGCCCTGGGTCGGGCCGCACCTCGAGCGCCGGCAGGCCGGGGTGAAGCACCCGGTCGAGGACTTCCTCTTCACCTACTACTCGTTCCGCCCCGCTGCCCTGCTGCGCTGGCACCCGGGCTTCGGCACCGTGCTCCCGGCACCTGGTGAGCTCGCCGACGCCAAGGGGTACGGCGACGTGGCCGGCGGCTGGGGCGTGACCACGGACCACGTGGCCGGTCAGCGTCGGCTCCTCGAGACGACGCAGCGCCTGCTCACGGGCCACGGCGTCGCGGCCCGCCAACCTCGGCTGCTTCGGCATGCACGAGTGGGCGATGGTCTACCGCCTCTCCTCCGACGAGGTCCGCCACGAGGCCTGGCCGCTGCGCCTCGGTGGCGAGGGGACCGACGCGGTCGTCGAGGGCCACCGCATCGGGTGCTCGCACTTCGACGCCTTCCGGTTCTTCACCGACGCGGCGCGGCCCCTGAACACGCTGACGCCGACGCGGGACGACCGGCCCGCGTTCGAGCAGCCCGCGTGCCTGCATGCCGGGATGGACCTCTACAAGCACGCCTTCCGGCTCTCGCCGATGGTGGGTTCCGACCTGGTCGCCGACTGCTTCGACCTCGCGAAGGACATCCGCGTCCTCGACATGCGTGCGTCGCCGTACGACTTCTCGACGCTGGGCCTCGACCCGGTGCGCGTCGAGACCGCGGAGGGCAAGCAGGAGTACGCCTCCGCCCAGCAGGGTTTCGCCGAGCGCGGGGCTCCGCTGCGCGAGCGACTGGCCGCCGAGTGCGAGCGGCTCCTCGCGGTGGTCGCATGAGGCGGTGGGTCGCCGCGCTGGTCGTGCTCGGCTGGGTCGGTCTCGTGCCGGGCGTGCTCATCAGCCTGGCTGCGCGCGAGGACAGCGACGCACGGCTCGAGCTGTCGTGGCTCGTGTGGGCCGGCTACTACGTCGCGGTCGTGGTCGGCATCGCGCTGTGGCGGCTGGTCGGCGACCGCGAGGTCGACGGGTCCGCGCAGCGCAAGGCAGCGTCGATCGCGGTGCTCCTCGGCGTGAGCGTGCCGGTGGTCGCCTACGTCGCCGTCGTGGCCGTCACGACCGACCCGAGGCCGGACGGACTCGTCTCCGGCGGGGCGATCGCCCTCGTCGTCTTCACGATCACGGCGTGGGCGCTGGCGATGCTCGGCACCTTCGTCGGACGCCTGCTGACGCGATCCACCCAGCCTCGTCAGCCGTCGCCCAGGTAGAGGCAGAACGGGTGACCGGCCGGGTCGAGCATGACCCGGACGTCGTCCTGCGGCTGGAACTCCGCCTGCTCCGCTCCGGCTTCGACTGCGTAGGTCACAGCGTGCTCGAGGTCGTCGACCTCGATCTCCAGGTGGATCTGCATCTGCTGCTCGCCCACGACCGCCGGCCACACCGGCCGCACGTGCTTCTCCTCGAGCTGGAAGGAGAGGTTGTAGCCGGCGGTCTCCGACGGGGCCAGTGAGTAGTCCGGCCCGTCGCCGAACAGCTGCCACCCCAGCAGTCGCTGGTAGAACTCCGCGAGGGCCAGCGGGTCGGGAGCGTCGAGGTTGACGCCGAACCAGCTCGTCCTGGTCCGCAGCGGCATCAGGAGCTCACCATCCACCGGTGGCCGTACGGGTCGCGGAAGACCGCGACCCGGCCCTGGTGGCCGTCCTCCGGTCCGCGGTCGAGGTCGGCTCCGCCCTGCACGGCGGAGTGCGCGACCCTGTCGACGTCCCCGACGGTCAGGTGCAGCGTCACGGCAGCCCCGCGTCCGGGCAGGGGCGCCTCGACGTGGAGCTCCGGATGCTCGTCGCTCATCATCCAGCGAGCGCCGTCGACGGCCAGCTCCACGTGGCCGATGCGGCCGTCCGGCATCACGATCGGGTCGAGGACGACCTCGGCACCGAGGTGCTCGACGTACCAGTCGATGGCCTCGCGCGCGTCCCGCGTCGTGAGGTACGGCGTGATCTCACCCATGACCCCACCCTGTCATCGTGACTAGGCTCGGGGCCATGGCCAGCAGCGTGTACGTCGCAGGCATCGAGGGTTTCACGGGCAAGTCGGCCGTGGCCCTCGGGCTCGTCGAGATCCTGTCGCGGCGGGTGCAGCACGTGTCGGTGTTCCGCCCGGTGGTGCGCACGGAGGCCACCGACGGCGGTGGGCACGACTACGTGCTCGACCTGCTCGTCTCGCACGACGCGGTCGCGATGTCGTACGACGAGTGCGCCGGCGTCAGCTACGACGAGGTCCACACCGACCCCGACGCGGCCATGGAGCGCATCGTCCAGCGCTACCACGAGGTCGCGGAGAAGTCGGACGCCGTGGTCATCATCGGCAGCGACTACACCGACGTGGGAGCGCCGGCGGAGTTCGCGTTCAACGCCCGCATCGCGGCCAACCTCGGGGCTCCGGTCCTGCTGGTGGTCAACGGCTCCGGGCGCGACGTCGACCAGGTCCGCACGACCGTGGCCCTGGGCGAGAGCGAGCTGTCCGCCAACCACGCCACCCTGTTCGGCGTCATCGCGAACCGCGTCGACGAGAGCATGGCGGAGTCGGTGGTGAAGGCCCTCGACCGCCCGGACGTGCCGTCGTTCGCGATCCCCGACGAGCCGTTGCTCAGCGCGCCGTCGGTGGCGGACCTCATGGCCGCGTGCGGCGGCGAGCTCGTCGACGGTGACGAGTCCTTGCTCTCGCGTGAGGTGCCGACGATCGTCATCGCCGCGATGACCATGCCCAACGTGCTCGACCGGCTCTCGGACGGCGCCCTCGTCGTGACGCCGGGCGACCGTCCCGAGGTCGTGCTCGGCGTGCTCACCGCGCACCTGTCGTCGAGCTTCCCGCAGGTCTCCGGGATCGTGCTCAACGGCGGGCTCGAGCTGCCGCACCAGGTCCGTGCGCTCCTCGACGGCCTGCCGGTCACGTTGCCGATCATCGCGACGTCCCTCGGCACGCACGCGACCTCCACGGCTCTCACCAACCGGCGTGGTCGCCTCGACAAGGACTCGCCGCGCAAGATCGCGACCGCGTTGTCGCTGTTCGTCGAGCACGTCGACGGCGACGCCCTGCTCGACCGGCTCGAGGTGGCACGGACCTCGACGGTCACGCCGCTGATGTTCGAGCACCAGGTGCTCGACGCGGCCATCGCGGACCGGCGCCACATCGTGCTGCCGGAGGGCGAGGAGGACCGGATCCTCCGTGCCGCCGACATCCTTCTGCGCCGCAAGGTCGCCGACCTCACGCTGCTCGGCGACCCCATGGCCATCCAGGCACGGGCCGCGAGCCTCGGTGTCGACGTGAGCACCGCGACGCTCGTCGACCCCCGCGAGGAGGAGCTGCTGGGCCGGTTCGCCGGGGAGTACCACCGCCGCCGTCAGCACAAGGGCATCGACCTCCAGCAGGCACGCGAGACGATGGCCGACGCGTCGTACTGCGGAACGATGATGGTCGAGCTCGGCCTCGCCGACGGCATGGTGTCCGGCGCGATCAACACCACCGCGCACACGATCAGACCCGCGCTCGAGTTCGTGAAGACGGTGCCCGAGGTCTCGATCGTCTCCTCGGTGTTCTTCATGTGCCTGCAGAGCCAGGTGCTCGTCTACGGCGACTGCGCGGTCAACCCCGACCCGACCGCGCCGCAGCTCGCGGACATCGCGATCGCGTCCGCCGCGACGGCGAAGGCCTTCGGCGTGGAACCACGGGTCGCGATGCTGTCGTACTCCACCGGCTCCTCCGGTTCCGGCACCGACGTCGAGAAGGTCACCGAGGCGACCCGGCTCGTGCGCGAGCGCGCGCCGGAGCTTCTCGTCGAGGGCCCGATCCAGTACGACGCGGCCATCGATGCAGCGGTCGCCCGGACGAAGCTGCCCGGCTCGCAGGTCGCCGGACGGGCGACGGTCTTCGTGTTCCCCGACCTGAACACCGGCAACAACACCTACAAGGCGGTGCAGCGCTCCGCCGGCGCCCTTGCCGTCGGTCCGGTGCTCCAAGGGCTCCGCAAGCCGGTCAACGACCTCTCGCGCGGTGCCCTGGTCCGCGACATCGTCAACACCGTGGCGATCACGGCGATCCAGGCCCAGCAGCAGTGAACGAGCGGCACCGCGGGGACATCACCGACGTCCCCGGGATCCGGGTGGGGCACTGGACCGACGAGACCGGTCGCACCGGCTGCACGGTGGTGCTCCTGCCTGACGCGGGAGCGGTCACCTCGGTCGACGTGCGGGGTGCTGCACCGGGCACTCGCGAGACCGACCTGCTCTCCCCCGACAACACCGTGCCCGTCGCGCACGCGGTGCTGCTGACCGGTGGCTCCGCGTTCGGGTTGGCTGCCGCGGACGGCGTGATGCGGCGGCTCGAGGAGCGCGGCCTCGGCGTCCCCGCCGGACCCGCACTCGTCCCGATCGTCCCGGCCGCCGTCCTCTTCGACCTCGGGTACGGCGACGCCGCTGCCCGCCCGGACGCCGCCTCCGGACGGGCAGCGACCCTCTCCGCCGAGGAGGGGCAGCCGTGCGGCACCGGCCCCGTCGGAGCAGGCGCCGGCGCGACGGTCGGCAAGCTGCTGGGCAGCCCGACCCCGACCGGCATCGGCACCGCCTCGCTCACCCTCCCCGGCGGCGCGACGGTCGGCGCCCTCGCGGCCGTCAACGCGGTCGGTGACGTCGTCGACTCCGACGGTTCCCTCATCGCGGGGCCGGGCACCGTCGAGCACCTGCTCACCCACGGCATGCCCGCTCCCCCCGTCGCCGGGACGAACACCACGCTCGCGCTCGTCGCCACCGATGCTCCCCTGACCAAGACCCAGGCCCATCGGCTCGCGGTCGTGGCCCACGACGCCTTCGCCCTGGCGATCCGTCCCGTGCACACGGCGTACGACGGGGACACGGTGTTCGCCGTCAGCACCGGATCGGCCGACCCGGTCGACGGGCTGGTGCTCGAGGTCGCTGCGGTCGAGGTGCTCGCCTCGGCTGTCCGCAACGCCGTCCCGCGGTAGCTACAGCTGGGCCTGCTGCTGGTGGCGCAGGCCGAAGACCACGCCGTCGACGAGGGCCTCCCAGGAAGCCTCGATGACGTTGGCACCGACGCCGACGGTGACCCACGAGGACTCGCCGTCGGCGGTCTCGATGAGCACCCGGGTGACGGCGTCCGTGCCGTGGCCCTGGTCGAGGATGCGGACCTTGTAGTCGATGAGCTCGAACTTCGCGACCTCCGGGTAGGCCTGGAGGATCGCCTGCCGCAGCGCGTGGTCGAGCGCGTTGACCGGGCCGTTGCCCTCGCCGACCGTGACGATGCGCGCACCGCCCGCCCTGAGCTTCACGGTCGCCTCGGACACGGCCGCGTCGCCGGGACGCGAGTCGGTGATGACCCGCCAGGTCTCGACGTCGAAGTACGCCGGGCGGACCCCTGACACCATCTCCTCCAGCAGCAGCTCGAAGGACGCGTCGGCCGCCTCGAAGGTGTAGCCCTGGGACTCCATCGCCTTCACCCGCTCGGTCACGGCGGTGACCAGGTCGCGGTCGTCGGAGAGGTCGAAGCCGAGCTCGGCGCCCTTCAGCTCGATCGACGCGCGACCGGCCATGTCGGAGACGAGCAGGCGCATGTCGTTGCCCACGGCGGCCGGCTCGAGGTGCTGGTAGAGGTTCGGGTCGACCTTGATCGCGGACGCGTGCAGGCCAGCCTTGTGCGCGAAGGCGCTCACCCCGACGTAGGGCTGCCGCGCCGACGGCGGCACGTTGGTCACCTCGGCGACGGCGTGGGCGATGCGGGTCGCCTCCTTGAGCCGTCCGGTCGGCAGCACGGAGCGGCCGAGCTTGAGCTCGAGGTTGGCGACGACCGAGACGAGGTCGGCGTTGCCGGTGCGCTCGCCGTACCCGTTCAACGTGCCCTGTACGTGCGTCGCGCCGGCGTCGACCGCGGCGAGCGAGTTCGCGACCGCGCAGCCGGTGTCGTTGTGGCAGTGGATGCCGACGCGGACGCCGGTGGACTCGATGACGTCGTTGACGACGTCGGCGACCCAGCCGGGCAGCATGCCGCCGTTGGTGTCGCACAGGGCGACCACCTCGGCCCCGGCCTCGGCGGCCGTGCGCAGCACCTCGAGGGCGTAGTCGCGGTTGTCGCGGTAGCCGTCGAAGAAGTGCTCCGCGTCGAGGAACACCCGCTGACCCTCGGCACTCAGGTGCGCGACGGTGTCCCGCACCATCGCGAGGTTCTCCTCCAGCGTCGTGCGCAGCGCCAGCTCGACGTGCCGGTCGTGCGACTTCGCGACGAGGGTCACGACGCCGGCACCGCTGTCGCGCAGCGCGGAGATCAGCGGGTCGTCGGCCGCCTTCATCCCGGCGCGACGGGTCGCGCCGAACGCGGCGAGCTGCGCGTGCTGGAGGGTGAGCTCCTCGCGAGCCCGGCGGAAGAACTCGGTGTCCTTGGGGTTCGCACCGGGCCAGCCGCCCTCGATGAACCCGACGCCGAGCCCGTCGATCTGGCGCGCGATGTGCAGCTTGTCGAGGACCGAGAGGTTCAGTCCCTCCTGCTGCGCGCCGTCACGCAAGGTGGTGTCGTACACCTGGAAGTCGGTAGTCACGGTTCGGTCCTCGGTCGGTCGGGCATCGAGTCGGAGCAACAAAAAGACCCCCCGTCGGACGAGAGGTCAGCGCGTCTGGGAGTCCAGACGCGCTAGGCGATGATGATCAGGTTCTGCTGCACGTGAACGAGTCTGCCACGCGTCCGCAGATCAGGACACCCGTCTCACGAGATGTGCCTCGCCGCGGCGGCGTACCCACCTGCGACCTCACGAACGACTTGCTCCGTGGATGGGTCGCGCGAGGTCTCAGCGGACGAACGTGAAGAGCTGTTCCCCCGGCCGGAACGGCTGCGGCTCGGCGACGAGCCGGTGCTCGACGACGCGGTGGCCGTGGTCCTCGTCCGCGACGTACGCCGTGCGCTCGAAGCCGGAGTCCTCGAACCACGCCGCGATGTCCTGTGCGAGGTCGTTCTCGAAGCCGCCCACGGGTCCACACGACCTGGGCGCCCGGAGCCATGAGGGTAGGCACCGCGAGCACGGTGCGGTGGATGTCGTCGTCGGTGATGTTGCCGAAGACGCCGCACAGCATCACGTAGTCGGCCGGCACCGCGCCGGCGTACGAGTCCGTCGCGCCGGCATCGCCCTCGACGACCTCGAGGTCGACGCCCAGCTCGGACACGAGGCCCCGCGCACGGGAGGCGAGCTCAGGGTCGAGCTCGACGAGGCGTCCGGTGACGCGGGCGATGTCGTGTGGCCGCGCGGCCAGCACCTCGAGGAGGTCGCGACCCTCGCCGGCGCACGCGCTGACCACCCGCACGGGGCCGGACCTGCTGTCCAGGAAGGCGTGCACCCGGTCCTGCACCGCGCGTCGACGACGAGACAGCCCGGAGTCGGGGTCGGCGTACTCGTCGTGCCACGCGCGCCAGTCGGTGAGCCCGTCGGCGTCGTTCACAGGCCCGTTCACAAACCCAGCCCGCGGGTCAGCGAGGACGGGAGGTGCCGCCACGGCGGGCCGTCGTCCGGGGTCCACACGACGCCCTGCCCCGAGTAGGCCGCCACCGCTGCGATCGCGACCACGACGAGCACCCCGACGACCACGATCGTGGCGACCGGGTTGCGGGCCGCCGACGTGGCGAGACGCCCCAGAGGCATCCGGACGCGGGCAGAGCCCGGGCCCTCCCAGACCATGAGACCCAGGGAGGCGCCACCGACCAGCAGCGCGTCAGGCGTGCGGAGCCCGAGCAGCACCAGGCTGGCGGTCACGCAGGCAGTGACCACGGACGCGACGACGACGAGCACCACCGCGCCACCGGAGCCGCGCAGCACGTGCCACGGGTAGCCGATCACCCTGCGCGGGGTGTCGTGCCACTTGGTGCCGCGCGTCATCCGCCGACGGCGCAAGGCCTCCTCGGACCGGGACACCCCGCGGGTGACCAGCGCGGCCAGGGCGACCAGCAGCAAGGTGAGGTACGGCGCCGCGCGGAACGCCGTGGCCGCCGCGACGAGGGCGCCGCCGAGCACCAGGGTCCGGCGGAGCCGGTCGGCCCGGCTGAGTCGCGGTGGGAAGGGGTGCACCGGAGCGAGCTGCGGCAACGGCCGGATCGCCGTCTCGGGGCGCTGACCCCAGCTGTCGTTCCACCGCTGCAGGGGCGACTGCAGCGGCGCCGGGGAGGGGGCTGCGGCCGGAGTCGTCGGGGCGATGCGGCTCGGGCGGCGGCATCTCCGCCAGCGGGTTCCGAGGTGGGACCGGCGCGACCCTGGTCGCGGGCACGGGAGCGGGTGCCACGGAGCCCACCCGGGTCGGCGCAACGTGAGGACTCGTCCGGGCGACCACCTGCGTCGAGGCGTCCGGCACCGGACGGTCGTGGTCGGCGAGCTGCCAGGGCTGCGTCGGAGGGTCGGCCACCGGTGTCAGCCCGGGACGGTCGGGGCGCGGCGCAGCCGGCATCGCCGTGGTGACCGACGCGTCGGCGTCGAAGGAGTCGAGCTCCGCGGCCACCTCCCGGGTCGTCGGCCGGTCGAGCTGCTCGAGCGCGAGGCACTGGGCGAGCAGTCGCCGCATCGGGTCCGGGACACCGCGGAGGTCGACATCACCCCGGCGGGTCTTGTCGAGGATCGCCATCGTGTGGCCCGAGCCGTAGGGCGAGCGCCCGGTCGCGGCGTGCACGATCGTGGCGGCCCAGCCGTGCACGTCGGTGGCCTCGGTGGCGTCGTCTCCGAAGAGCACCTCGGGAGCCAGGTAGCCCGGCGACCCGAGCAGCCACCCCGTCGCGGTCAGCCTCGGGTCCTCGGCGAGCCTGGCCAGCCCGAAGTCGATGAGGACGGGCGCACGCCCCTCCATCACCACGTTGGTCGGCTTGATGTCGCGGTGCAGCACCCCGGCTGCGTGCACGTCGCGCACCGCCTGGAGCAGGTGGCGCCCGGCGTACGTCAGGTCGGCGGGGTCGAAGGTGCCTTCCTGGCGCACGGTGTCGTGCAGCGACAGGCCCGGGACGTAGCGGGTGACGATGAACGGCGCGTCACCGTGCGGCTCCGCGTCGAGGATCTCGGCGACGTGCTTGCTGCGCACCTTGCGCAGCGAGGCGACCTCGCGGCTGAGCCGCTCCCGCCCCTCGGCGTCGCCGACGACGTGCGGCCGGAGCACCTTCAGCGCGACCCGCTTCCCGTCGGGCGCCTGCGCGACGTGGACGACACCCATCCCGCCCTCGCCGATGCGGGCGAGCAGCCGGTAGCGCCCGACCATCGCGTCGGGAGGCGTCGGGGCAGACGTCACCACGTCACGGTAGACGAGGAGAGCCCGTGGATCGTTCGGTGCAGGCGTGTCGCGCGGCGCGCGTCACACGATGCGGTGCAGCCAGCCGAAGCTGTCCTCGGCGCGGCCGTACTGGATGTCGACCAGCGCCTGGCGGATCCGGGTGGTGACCGGGCCGGCCTCACCGTCCACGGCGCAGTCGATCTCGGTGTCGCTCGTGGCGAGCACCCCGACGGGCGTGACGACCGCGGCGGTGCCGCAGGCGAACACCTCGGTGATGCGACCGGAGCCGATGCCTTCCTGCCACTCGTCGATGGAGAAGCGCCGCTCCTCCACCTTGTGGCCCAGGGTCCCGGCGAGGTCGGCGATCGAGCTCCGCGTGACGCCCTCGAGGATGGTGCCGGTCAGCTCCGGGGTGACGATGGTGCCGTCGTCGTGCACGAAGTAGAGGTTCATCCCGCCGAGCTCCTCGACGTACCGGCGTTCCGTCGCGTCGAGGAACACCACCTGGTCGAAGCCGCGGTCGATGGCCTCCTGCTGCGGGGCGAGCGAGCTGGCGTAGTTGCCGCCGGTCTTCGCCGCACCCATGCCGCCGGTGCCGGCGCGCGTGTAGTGCTCGCTGACCAGGAGGGAGACCGGCTTCGGGCCCTTGCTGAAGTACGCACCGGCAGGCGACGCGATCACCATGTACGTCACGTGCTGCGCCGGTCGCACCCCGAGGAAGGCCTCGGAGGCGAACATGAACGGCCGCAGGTAGAGGCTCTTCTCCCCCTCGCTCGACGGCACCCAGCGCTCGTCCTGGCGCACCAGCGCCTCGATGCTGGCGAGGAAGTCGTCGATCGACAGCTCCGGCAGCGCGAGCCGCTTGGCCGAGCGCTGCAGGCGGGCGGCGTTGGCCTCGGGGCGGAACGTCCAGACCGAGCCGTCCGCGTGCCGGTAGGCCTTGAGGCCCTCGAAGATCTCCTGCGCGTAGTGCAGGACCGCGGTGGCGGGGTCGAGCGAGAGCGGGCCGTACGCCGTGACGCGGCCGGCGTGCCAGCCCTCGGCCGGTGTCCACTCGACGGTGAACATGTGGTCGGTGAAGCTGGTGCCGAACCCGGGGTTGGCGAGGATCTCGGCCAGCCGGGCGTCGTCGGTCGGCGACGACGTGGGCGTCACCTCGATGTCGAGCGTCATCTCTGCAGGTTACCTTCGGTCGGGGCGAGCAGGGCCGGGCTGAGGTGGGTCAGCCGGCTACTCGAGCGGCGACGGCGTCGCCGATCTCCGAGGTACGACGCGGAGCCGCGTCGGACTGAGCGGCCCGGTCGGCGAGGTCGTCCAGCACCGCACGCTCGATGCGCGCGGCGGCGTCCTGGAGACCGAGGTGGTCGAGCATCAGCGAGGCGGACAGGATGGCCGCCGTCGGGTCGGCCTTCTGCTGCCCGGCGATGTCGGGCGCGGAGCCGTGCACGGGCTCGAACATGCTGGGAGCCGTGCGGTCCGGGTTGATGTTCCCGCTCGCCGCGAGGCCGATGCCACCGGTCACGGCGGCCGCCAGGTCGGTGATGATGTCGCCGAAGAGGTTGTCGGTGACGATGACGTCGAAGCGCGACGGCTGCGTGGTCATGAAGATGGTGGCCGCGTCGATGTGGAGGTAGTCCACCTCGACGTCCGGGTGCTCGGCGCCGACCTCGCGCACCAGGCGCGACCAGACGGCGCCGGCGTGCACGAGCACGTTGGTCTTGTGGACCAGGGTGAGCTTCTTGCGAGGCCGCTTCTCGGCCCGCGCGAACGCGTCCCGGACGACGCGCTCCACGCCGTACGCCGTGTTGACGCTGACCTCGGTCGCGATCTCGGCCGGCGTGCCCACCCGGAGCGCGCCGCCGTTGCCGGTGTACGGACCCTCGGTGCCCTCGCGGACCACGACGAAGTCGACCTCGCCCGGGTCGGACAACGGCGAGGTGACGCCGGGGAAGATCCGGGACGGACGCAGGTTGACGTAGTGGTCGAGCTCGAACCGCAGCCGGAGCAGGAGTCCCCTCTCGAGGATCCCGGGCGGGAGGTTCGGGTCACCGGGCTTGCCACCCACCGCGCCGAGAAGGATCGCGTCGTGCTGCTTGACCTCGTCGAGGACGCTGTCGGGCAGCACCTCTCCGGTGGCGAGGTAGCGCTCGGCACCCAGGTCGTAGCGGTTGGACTCGAACTTCACGTCGGACGGGGTCGCGACGGCGAGCACCTTGAGGGCCTCGTCGGTCACCTCCCGCCCGATGCCGTCACCAGGGATGACGGCGAGCCGGTGGGTCTGGGTCATTCCCCGGACCCTAGTTGTCGTCGGGACGATCGCCGTCGGTGTCTCGCACCTCGGGTGCACCCGCGCCACTCGCTGCCCTGGCCATCTGCTGCTGCATGGGCTGCGGCTGCCAGTAGCGGCGGCGACGGGTCGGACGCTCCTGCTCCTCGTCCCGGTTCCGGGCCGGTCCCCACTCGGGGTAGAAGTCGTACATCGGTCTCACTCCAGATCGGTTTGCGTGCGTGTGTCGTGCCTGGTCGGTGCCGGGAGAGGTGCTCCCGACGACCTCCCCGCAGCGAGCCGACCGGACGGGCCGACGATCCTGCTGGTGGCGGACGACGAAGACGTTCCCTGGTCAGGGGATCTGGGTCTCAGATGCGAGTGACGAGATGTCGAGTCGCCGCGGAGGGGTCGTAGGGCCGGACATGCCAGACACCGCGGCGAGGTGGCCCTTCTAGCAGGCCCCGCCGCGGCGGCTGATAAGTACGAAGTTCCTCCGCATAGCCCTGCCACCGTAGCGGCCGGGAGCTCTGTGCAGCATGGGGTTTGTGGAGCCTTCTCACCATGTGGGACGCCGTCTCGCATGGCGGCAGCCCTCGGTGCCGGTGCGAGACTCGGTCCATGAGCGCACCCCCCGAGCTTCCCGACGTGGTGTCGCGCGCCTTCGACGTGTCGCGTCGCCGTGGCTACGCCTCCTTCTGCCGCAACGAGACGGGCCGCCTCCTGGCCACCCTGGCCGCGACCAAGGACGGCACGCTCGCGGAGTTCGGCACCGGCACCGGCGTCGGCACCGCGTGGCTGCGCAGCGGCGTGCGGGAAGGCAGCCGGATCCTGAGCGCCGAGCTCGACCCGGACCTCGCCGTGGCCGCCGCCGAGATCTTCGAGGCCGACGAGCAGGTCGAGGTGCTCTCCGCGGACTGGTCGACCCTGCGCGACCGCGGACCGTTCTCCCTGCTCTTCCTCGACGCCCGCGAGCCCAAGGACAGCGGCGCCGACCTCGTCGTCGACCTCATCGAGCCGGGCGGTGTCGTGGTCCTCGACGACTTCACGCCCTGTGAGTCCTGGCCCCCCGTGTACGGCGGTCGCGTGGACTCCTTGCGCGAGCAGTGGCTCACCGACGAGCGCTTCACGACCGTCGAGGTGATGGTCGCCCCCGACACCGCCGTCCTCATCGCCACCAAGCGCTGACGACGCTCGGGCACGCATGGCTCACCCTTTCGGGGGTAGGAACTGGCCACACCTGTCCTCAGCCGGCGACCGGGAAGCCTGAAACATTCACGTGATGCGGGATTCATACGCTTCGGACATGACCGACGTCTTCGAGGGCTACGACAGCGCGACCGGGCGCGCCTTCGACGAGATGTTCACCGGGACCCAGGTCCGCGGTGAGTACGCCTCGGTGCACGACGCCTTCACCGGCATGTCCGTCGACGAGATCCTCACCCGCGCCGACTCCGTGGCCTCGTCGTACCTCGACCAAGGCATCACCTTCGGCGTCGGTGGCGAGGAGCGTCCGTTCCCGCTCGACATCGTCCCGCGACTGATCGACATGCAGCGCTGGCGCGTCGTCGAGGCCGGCGTGAAGCAGCGGGTGCAGGCGCTCGAGGCGTTCCTCGACGACATCTACGGCGACGCGCGGGTGCTCACCGACCACGTGATCCCCCGGTCCGTCGTCGCGACGTCGCCGCACTACCACCGCGTCGTCGCCGGCTTCACGCCGCCGAACGGCGTGCGCGTCCACGTCTCCGGCGTCGACCTGATCCGCGACGACCAGGGCGACTTCCGGGTGCTCGAGGACAACGTCCGCGTGCCCTCCGGCGTCTCCTACGTGATGACGAACCGCCGCGCGGTCGCCTCCGCCCTGCCCGAGACGTTCAGCGAGCACCGCATCGAACCGGTCGACTCCTACCCGAGCCGGCTGCTCGCCGCGCTGCGGGCCGCGGCGCCGGTGGGCGTCGGCGACCCGACGGTCGCCGTGCTCACGCCGGGCGTCTTCAACTCGGCGTACTTCGAGCACACGCTGCTGGCCCGTCGGATGGGCGCCGAGCTCGTCGAGGGTCGCGACCTGGTCTGTCACGGCGGCCGTGTGTCGATGCGGACCACGCAGGGGCTCAAGCCCGTGCACGTGATCTACCGCCGCATCGACGACGACTACCTCGACCCCATGCACTTCCGGCACGACTCGATCCTCGGCGTGCCCGGCCTGATCAACGCCGCCCGCGCCGGGCACGTGACGATCGCCAACGCCGTCGGCAACGGTGTCGCCGACGACAAGCTGCTCTACACCTACGTGCCGGACCTGATCCGCTACTACCTGCGCGAGGAGCCGGTCATCCAGAACGTCGACACCTGGAGGCTCGGCGACCCGGAGTCCCGCGAGGAGGTGCTCGACCGGCTGCACGAGCTCGTGGTCAAGCCGGTCGACGGCTCCGGCGGCAAGGGCATCGTGATCGGGCCGAACGCGGACAAGGCCGAGCTCGACGAGCTCCGGCTCCGGGTGCTGGCCGATCCGCGCGCCTGGGTCGCGCAGCCGGTGATCTCGCTGTCCACGGTCCCCACGCTCATCGACGGCACCGTGCGCCCGCGGCACGTCGACCTCCGGCCGTTCGCGGTCAACGACGGCCAGGACGTGTGGGTGCTGCCCGGCGGGCTGACCCGGGTCGCGCTCCCCGAGGGCGAGCTCATCGTCAACAGCAGCCGCGGTGGCGGGTCGAAGGACACCTGGGTCGTGAGCGAGCGCGGCGAGCCGCTGCCGCCTCCCGTCGAGCCGGTGCGCATCGCGCCCGATCCCCGACGCCCCGCCGACGTCGGCCCCGCCCTCGCCGACGTGCACTCAGGCACCGACACCCGCGAGCAGCAGCAGCAACAGCAACAGCAACAGGCCCGCTCGCTGGTCGAGCCTGTCGAGACCGGGGCGCCCTCGTGCTGAGCCGCATCGCGGAGTCGATCTTCTGGATCGGGCGGTACGTCGAGCGCGCCGACGTCACGGCCCGCATCCTGGACGTGCAGACCCAGCTGCTCATCGAGGACCCGTTCGTCGACGAGGAGGAGTCCTGCCGGCTCCTGCTCAACATCATGGGCGTGCCCGTCGAGGACCCGGACGGACCCGTCGACCAGCGGGAGCTGCTGCGGCTGCTGCTCTCCGACGCGAAGTCGCCGGCCTCCGTGGTCGCCACCCTCGGCGCCGCCCGCGAGAGCGCCCGCCGGGCCCGCGAGACGTTGTCGACGGACATGTGGTCGGCGATCAACACGACCTGGCGCGCGATCTCGACCGGCCGCGTGCCCGGCATGCGCACCAACATGGCTTTCGACTGGGTGCGCGAGCGGTCTGCGGTGATCAACGGCGTCGCCGACTCGACCATGAACCGCGACGAGGGCTGGCACTTCCTCATCCTCGGACGGTCCATCGAGCGCACCGACATGACGGCCCGGCTGCTCACGACGACGGCCCTGGCCGGCGTACCGTCCGGCGGCTGGCAGTCGGCGCTGCGCGCGTGCGGCGCCTACGAGGCGTTCCTGCGCACCTACCGCGGGATCGAGACCGACCGCGAGGCGGCGGAGTTCCTGCTCGTGGACCGACGCTTCCCGCGCTCGATCATCTCCGCGCTGATGACCGCCGAGCAGTGCCTCGAGGAGCTCGGCTCGACCGCGCACCGCGTCGGGTTCGGCGACGAGGCGCAACGCGTGCTGGGCCGGGCCCGCGCCGACCTCGAGTACCGCCGCTTCGGCGACATCCTGTCCAACCTCCCCGTCGAGATGGAGAAGCTGCAGGAGACCTGCAGCGACGCTGCCGAGGCCATCGCGCTGCGCTACTTCGACACCTCCGAGCACGTGACCTGGGCAGGCGGCTTCTGATGGCGATGCAGCTGGAGATCGTGCACTCGACGGGCTACGCCTACGACGCGATCGTGCACTCGTCGTACAACGAGGCGCGGATGACGCCGCTCACCGCGACCGGTCAGCTGGTCGTGACGAGCCGCCTCGACGTGACGCCGAACCCGTGGACGATGCGCTACCGCGACTACTGGGGCTCGATGGTGACCGCCTTCGAGGTCCACGAGCCGCACGACCAGCTGACTCTCGAGGCGCACAGCACGGTGCGCGTCGACCGCCGACCGGCGCGGGCCAAGCACCTCACCTGGGACGACCTGCGCGACCCTCGCCTCGTCGACCGACTGTGCGAGTACCTCGAGGTGCCCGCCCGGGTCGTGCCCGCCGGCGACTTCGCCGAGCTCGTCGAGGACCTGATCGATGCGGGGCACACGCCGTCGGAGTTCGCCGAGGAGGTCTGCCGCGCAGTGCACACCGAGATGGAGTACGTCGTCGGCTCGACCGAGGTGCAGACCACGGCGGCCGACGCCTGGGCCGCGAAGCAGGGTGTCTGCCAGGACTTCGCGCACCTCTGCATCGGCGCCATGCGCGAGGCCGGGCTGCCGGCTCGCTACGTCTCCGGCTACCTCCACCCCTCGGCCGAGCCCGCCATCGGCGAGACCGTGACGGGTGAGTCCCACGCCTGGGTCGAGTGGTGGGACGGCGCGTGGGTCGCCTTCGACCCCACCAACGCCACCCCGCCCGACGACCGCTACGTCGTGGTGGGCAACGGCCGCGACTACGCCGACGTCGCCCCCCTCGCCGGCATCTTCGCCGGCGGCGACACCTCGTCCCTCTTCGTCGAGGTCTCCATCACCCGCACCGAGTAACGCCGAGACGGGAGAACTCGACGCGCAGCGCGAGGTTTCTCCGTCTCGGCGTCTTCCTAGTGGCCGACGGGGGCCATGCCCTCTTCCTCGAGGTCGACGACCTCGTGGAGCATCTCCTCGATCTTCTCCTTGGGGAGGGCGACGGCCATGGCCCAGTAGTAGACGATCAGGCTCCAGGCCGCGACGACGACCATGTCCCAGCCGAAGCCGATGATGGCGTCGTCACCCTTCGGGCCGAAGTCGCTGATGTAGACGATGAGGCCCATCACGACGAGGTACGGCAGCAGCCAGGAGGCGGCCTTCCAGTCCAGGGTCGGCTTGTGCTCGTTGAGGTGCAGGGCGCGGTTGGCGACCAGGATCGCGTAGCCGATGAGGATCGAGATGCCGAGCTTCCAGATGACGTCCCAGCCGGTCCACAAGATGATCAGGTTCGCGATCACGAAGGACAGCGGGGCCAGGACGTGGGCGGCGGGGAGCTTGTACGGCCGGTCGGCGTCCGGGCAGCCGGCGCCGGAAGGCGCCGAGCGACAGAGGCGCACCGCCGTACATCAACACGGACGCGCTCGTGATCAGGCCGACCAGGGACTGCCAGCTCGGGAACGGCAGGAAGCAGACGCAGCCGGTGATGAACGCGGCGATGAGGCCGACGAAGGGGACGCCGCGGTTGTTGGTCCACTCGAAGACCGAGGGGACGTAGCCGTTGCGGGACAGGCCGTACGCCAGGCGCGAGCTGCCGGTCGTGTAGATGAGGCCGGTGCCTCCGGGGCTGATCACCGCGTCGATCTTGATGACCGTCGCGAGCCAGCCGATGGAGAGCAGCGTCGCGATCTCCGCGAACGGACCGCTGAACGCGGTGTAGAGACCCTCGCCCTGCTGGTCCCAGGTGTCGCCGATGGCGGTGCTCGGGAGCGCGAAGAGGAAGACGATCTGCAGCAGGATGTAGATGATCGTGCCGAGCACGACCGAGCCGATGACGGCCATGGGCACGTCCCGCTTGGGGTTCGCCGCCTCACCCGCGAGCTGGTCGGCCTGCTCGAACCCGAGGTAGCTGAAGATGATGCCGCCGGTCGAGACCGCGGCGAGCACTCCCTTGAACCCTTCGGGGTTGAACCCGTTGCCGGCCGTGAGGTTGCTGGTGTCCCAGTGCGCCAGGGCGAGCACCAGGATCGTGAGCAGCGGCACCGCGATCTTCCACCACGTGATCGCGCTGTTCGCGGCCGCGAGCTGGCGGACGCCGAGGAAGTTGATGGCGGTCATGACGGCCATCAGGATGACCGCGATGACGATGCCGGTGCCGCTGAGCACCTGGGTCTCGGGGTCGATCCAGCCCTTGGCGAAGTCGTAGTCACCCAGGTAGGTCAGCATCGCGGAGACCTCGATCGGCGCGACGGTCGCCGCGTTGAGCCAGGCGAACCAGCCGAACGACGCTCCCGCGACACCGCCGAACGCGTAGTGAGGGAAGCGGGCCGTGCCGCCGGAGACGGGGTACATGCCACCCAGCTCGGCGTGCACGAGCGCGAGGACGACGATGGCCACACCACCGATCAGCCAGGAGATGATCGCCGCGGGACCGGCGACCTCGAGCGCGTCCTGCGGCCCGAAGAGCCAGCCGGAGCCGATGATCGAGCCCATGGAGGCCCACGTGAGGCCGATCAGCCCGATCTCGCGCTTCAGTGAGGTGTTGCGCTTCTTCGGGGCCGGCGCCTGGGTTTCCGCCACGTGACTCTCCTCGGAGCTCGACGACATCTGTGCCGTCGACTCCCCTACCCAGCACCGGGCGGCCCACACCTGTGTAGGAAGCAACTTCTTTTGGAGTCGTTCCAGATGGGTGCGGACCGTCCGCGGGTGGCTCACCAGGTGCGGACCTGGACCTCCGGAGACATCGGCCGGTAGACCTCCAGCCAGGAGCGGTACACGTCGCGCGCGTCGTCCTCGTCCTTCTGGGCCTTCGGGCGCGGCTCGAGCGAGACCACGGTGTGCGGCAGGAAGACCTGGAGCAGCGGGCCGATGGCGAGGGCGTAGAGCACGGTGCCCAGGCCGACCGTGCCGCCGAGCAGGAAGCCGATCGTCAGCACGGTGATCTCCAGGGTGGTGCGGACGAGCCGGACGCTGAGGCCGGTACGCCGGACCAGGCCGGTCATGAGGCCGTCGCGCGGGCCGGGGCCGAGCTGGGCGCCGATGTAGAGCGCGCCGGCGAGGCCGTTGAGCACCACGCCGCCGAGGAGCAGCGCGCTCCGCGTGCCGAGGGCGTCCGGCGTGGGCAGCAAGGTCAGCGTGGCGTCGGTGGCCACGCCGATCACGATCGCGTTGGCGACCGTGCCGAGGCCGGGCATCTGCCGCATCGGGATCCAGAACAGCAGCACGACGACTCCGGTGACGATGACGACCATCCCGAAGCTCAGGGGCAGGCGCTTCGCGACGCCGTCGTGGAAGACGTCCCACGGGTCGAGGCCGAGGTGCGACTCGACCATCATCCCCATGCTGACGCCGTACAGGGTGAGCCCCACCATCAGCTGAGCGAGACGGCGCGGCAGGCGGGGGGCCTTCAGCTGGCCCCACGGGCTGAGATTGGCAAGGAGTTCCATAGAGACCACTCTGCTCCCAAGTGGCCTGGTCTTGAATAGCCAATCGTGAGAGAGTGGCCTGCATGGAACGACGCATCTCCGCCTCGCGCACCGCGGCCCTGCTCGGCACCGCGTCGGAGACCTCCCCTGCGTACGCCGGCATCGCCGACGCGCTGCGACTGCTCATCACCGACGGCCGGATCCCCCCGGGCACCCGACTCCCCAGCGAGCGCGAGCTGACCGACTCGCTCGGGGTCAGCCGCACCACGGTGACCCGGGCGTACTCGACGCTGAAGGACCGCGGCTACCTCGCCTCCCGCCAGGGCTCCGGCACGGTCGCCCAGGTCCCGACGACGGCCCGGATCACCGACAGCCTGCTCACCGCCGAGCCCGGCAACCCGGGCAGCATCGACCTCACCTGCGCCGCACCCAGCGCACCCCCGGGCGTGCTCGGTGCCTACGAGGCCGCGGTCGCCGAGCTGCCGGCCCACCTCCCCGAGTTCGGCTACTTCCCCTCCGGCCTGCCCGCGCTGCGCGAGGCGATCGCCCGGCGGTACGTCGAGCGTGGCCTGCCGACCGACCCCGAGCAGGTGCTGGTCACCAGCGGGGCGCTGTCGGCGCTCGCCGTGGTGAGCCGCGCGTTCATCGGGACCGGCGACCGGGTGCTCCTGGAGAGTCCCAGCTATCCCAACGCCATCGTCGCGCTCCGCGGGACCGGGGCCCGGATCGCCGGCGCCGACATCGGTGAGCCCGGCTGGGCCACCTCGAGCGCGATCGACTGGGTCAACCAGCTGCGCCCCGCCGCCGCCTACCTGATGCCGGACTGGCACAACCCGACCGGCCAGCTCATGGGTGACGAGCACCGCTCCATGCTGTCGGCCGCGATGCGCGACGCCGGGACCCTCGCGATCATCGACGAGACCATGGCCGAGCTCGCCATCGACGACGTCGAGATGCCGCTCCCCTTCGCGGCCCACCGGCCGGACGCGATCCTGCTCGGCAGTGCGAGCAAGACGTTCTGGGGGGGCCTCCGCATCGGCTGGATCCGCGCCCCGCACTCCCGCATGCAGGCCCTGGTCACCTCGCGCCTGACTCTCGACCTCGGGGCACCGGTGCTCGAGCAGCTCGCCCTGGTGCACCTGATGGCCCGGCAGGAGGAGATCCTCACGACCCGCCGCGGCCAGCTCGCCGAGTCGCGGGCCGCGCTGGTGAACGGCCTGACCTCGCGGCTCCCGTCCTGGTGCTTCCGCCTCCCGGCCGGCGGGCTCAGCCTCTGGTGCGAGCTCCCCCGGCCGACGTCCACGGCGCTCGCGGCGGTGGCCCAGAACCACGGGCTGCAGCTCGCCGCCGGCCCGCTCTTCGCCCCGGAGGGCGGCCTCGACAGGTTCGTGCGCCTGCCGTTCTCCCAGTCGCCGCCGCGGATCGCCGACGCGGTCGAGCGGCTGGCCGAGGCCTGGGACGGCCTCTCCACCGCCGTACCCTCCCGGCGGAAGCCGACCCGGACGCTGGTGACCTGAGGGCTACTCGGTCAGGTCGACCGCGCGGACCTCGACGGCCTGGATGCTCGTCCGGATCTCCTCGAGCGCGGCGAACGGGATCGCGGTGTCGACCGACAGCGCGACGAGCGCGTGCCCGCCGGCGTGATCCCGGGAGACCTGCATGCCGGCGATGTTGACGCCGGCTGCACCGAGCACGCCACCGACGGTGCCGATCATCCCGGGGCGGTCGACGTAGCGCACGAACGCGAGGTGCTCCGTCGGCTCGATGTCGACGTCGTAGCCGTCCACCTCGACGAGCCGCTCCCGCTGCGCGATGCCGACCAGGGTGCCGCTGACGGAGACCTGGCTGCCGTCGGCGAGGGTGCCGCGGATGGTGATCAGGTTGCGGTGGTCGGGGCTCTCCGCCTCGGTGACCAGGCGTACGGCGACGCCGCGCTCGGCCGCGAGCAGCGGAGCGTTCACGTAGGAGACCGACTCCTCGACGATGTCGCTGAAGACTCCCTTGAGCGCCGCGAGCTCGAGCACCTTGACGTCGTGCTGGGTGATCTCGCCGCGGACCTCGACGTCGACCTGCTGGGCGACCTCGCCGGCGAGCGCGGTGAAGATGCGGCCCAGCTTCTCGGTGAGCGGGATGCCGGGACGGACGTCCTCGGCGATCAGGCCGCCCTGCACGTTGACGGCGTCCGGGACGAGCTCGCCCCCGAGCGCGAGGCGCACGGAGCGGGCCACGGCGACGCCCGCCTTCTCCTGGGCCTCCTCCGTGGAGGCACCGAGGTGCGGGGTGGCGACGACGTTCTCGAGGTCGAAGAGCGGGCTGTCGGTGCAGGGCTCCTGGGCGAACACGTCGAGTCCGGCAGCGCCGATGCGGCCCTCCTTGAGCGCGTTGTAGAGGGCCTGCTCGTCGACGATGCCGCCGCGCGCGGCGTTGACCAGCACGAGGTGCGGCTTCGCCCTCGCCAGCTGGTCCTCGCCGATGAGACCCAGCGTCTCGGGGGTCTTCGGCAGGTGCACCGACATGAAGTCGGACTCCTCGACGAGCTCGTCGAGCGTCACCAGACGCACGCCCATCTGGGCTGCGCGGCCGGGCTGCACGTAGGGGTCGTAGGCGATGACGTGCATCCCGAAGGCGCTGAGCCGCTGCGCCACGAGCACCCCGATGCGGCCCAGGCCGACGATGCCGACGGTCTTCTCGTAGAGCTCGATGCCCGTGTAGCGGCTGCGCTTCCACTCGCCGTTCTTGAGGGCGGCGTGCGCCGGGCCGATGTGGCGCGCGGCGGCGAGCATGAGGGCGACGGCGAGCTCGGCGGCAGAGACGATGTTGGAGGTCGGCGCGTTGACGACCATGACGCCGTTCTGCGTCGCTGCCTTGACGTCGACGTTGTCGAGGCCGACGCCCGCGCGGGCCACGACGGTGAGCCGCTTCGCAGCCGCGAGGGCCTCGGAGTCCACCTTCGTCGCCGACCGCACGAGGATCGCGTCGACGTCGGCGATCGCGGTGAGGAGCTCGTCGCGGTCCGCGCCGTTGCAGCGCCGGATCTCGAAGTCCGGGCCCAGCGCGTCGATGGTCGCGGGGCTCAGCTCTTCGGCGATCAGGACCACGGGCTTGGTCACGTCAGCATTCCTCACGGAGGTCGTTCTGATGGTGTTCGGCCATCGACCGCGGCCGGACGGGTGGTCCGCGGGTGGCGCTGCACGACGTTGTGCCCGACCGCCGATGCTACCCCACGCCCACGGTCCGTACGGGCCGTCGCACGGGGTGGGAGAATGGGCCTCATGACGGCTCGATGGGACTTCGGCGCGATCGCCGGGACCGCGGTGGTCGTGGTCATGACGATCACGTACCTCGTGATCATCGATGCCCAGGACAGCGACCCGGCGTACTGGTTCGTGGTGCTGCTCCTGGTCGTCGCCTCCGCCGGGCTGTACGCCGCGCGCAAGGACTCGCCTCACCGCAAGCGGGCGCTCCTCGCGGGTGCCGTGCTGCTGTTCGGTCTCGGGCTCGTCTCGCTGCCGTCGATCGGCCTGGCGTTGGTCGTCGGCGCCGCGTGCCTGTTCGCCTCGGGCTTGCGCCGCGACCGTGCGGCCGTCGGCACGGTGCCCGACCCCGGCTGGGGACACGACGACGAGGCCGACCGGGCGTGAGCTTCCAGGTCTCCGCCGACGTCTACCGCCGCTTCATGGGGCGGTTCTCCGAACCGCTCGCCGACCAGCTCGTCGACCTGCTCTCCCCCGCGCCCGGGACGACGGCGCTCGACGTCGGCTGCGGCCCGGGAGCACTCACCGGTCGGCTCGCCGGCGTCCTCGGCGAGGACAGTGTCTGGGCGGTCGACCCGCAGCAGACCTTCGTCGAGGCGCTGCTCGCGCAGTGGCCGGGTGTGCACGCCTCGGTGTCGGCCGCGGAGTCGCTGCCGTTCGAGGACGACCGCTTCGACCTGACCGCGGCGTCGCTCGTCGTGCACTTCATGGCCGACCCGGTCGCCGGGATCCGCGAGATGCGACGGGTCACCCGGCCCGGAGGCGTCGTCGCGGCCGACGTGTGGGACCTGGCGGGAGACCACAGCCCGCTGTCGGACTTCTGGGCCGGCGCGCGGGTGCTCGACCCGGACGTGACCACGGAAGAGTGGATGCCGGGAGCGCGGGCGGGTCACTTGGCCGAGCTGTTCGAGCAGGCCGGGTTCACCGATGTGGACCCGACGGTCCTGGAGATCCTGGTGTCCTTCGCGTCGTTCGAGGACTGGTGGGAGCCGTTCACCTTCGGCGTCGGCCCGGCCGGGGCGTATGCCGCGTCCCTCGACGACCAGGGCCGGTCGGCTCTCGCCGAGGCCTGTGCCGCCCGCCTCGGCCCGCCGCCGTTCGACGTGGTCGGCCGGGCCTGGACCGTGGTCGCGCAGGCCTGACGGCTCAGACCACGCAGAACTCGTTGCCCTCGGGGTCCTGCATCACGACGTGGTCGGGCTTCCCACCGATCTCGTACTCCCGCACCACCGTGCCTCCGGCCGCGGCCAGGCTCTCGACCATCGTGCTGATCCGCGCCCAGCGCGTCTCCGACTCCTGAGCACGGCCGCCGCCGACCTGGACGTCGAGGTGCAGGCGGTTCTTGGCGGTCTTGCCCTCGGGCACCTTGAGGAACGAGATCGCGGGTCGGTCGCCGTCGGGGTCGACCAGCGAGGCGCCGTCGTCGCGCTCGTCGAGCGGGACCTCGCAGGCCACGAACCACGCGTCCCACGAGTCGAAGCCCTTCGGCGGCGGCGCGTCGACGTACCCGAGCGCGAGCTTCCAGAACGTCGCGAGCAGGGTCGGCTCTTGGCAGTCGAACGTGATCGTCCACGGGGTGCTCATGGGGCATTGAAGCAGCGGGCCTGCCCTCGGCGACCCGCGGGCTGTTGAATGGGGCCGTGCTGATGGAGCGCGACGCCCAGCTGGCGTCGCTGTGGGACGAGGTGCCGAGCGCGACCTCGGGGTGGGCCGGCCGCTGGGTGTTCCTCGGCGGCGAGGCCGGCGTCGGCAAGACCTCCCTCGTGGGCGCTCTTCTGGAGCGGGTGCGCTCCCACGACGACAACCTCGTGGTGCGCCGTGGCTTCTGCGACAACGTGGCCACGCCCTCCCCGTTGGGCCCCGTGCTCGACGCCATGCCGGAGCTCGCGCATGCCATCGAGCGCACGACTCCGGCCACCCGGCCCCGGCTGTTCCACGACATCCGGACGCTGCTGACCGCCGGCCCCACGCTGCTCGTGCTCGAGGACCTGCACTGGGCCGACGAGGCGACGCTGGAGCTGGTGCGCTTCCTCGGACGACGGCTCGACGGGCTCCCCCTGCTCGCGGTGGCGACCTTCCGCGACGACGAGGTCGGCCCGCACGACCGGCTCACCTCCGTGCTCGGAGACCTGGCCACGGTGTCCGGCACCCTGCGCATGCACCTTCCCCCGCTGACGGCGGAGGCCGTCGCGGCCCTCGTCTCCTCCGCCGGGTCGGAGGTCGACGCCGCGACGCTGCACGACCGGACGGGCGGCAACCCCTTCTTCGTCACCGAGGTGCTGGCCACGGGGACCTCCCAGGCGCCGGACACGGTCCGTGACGCCGTGCTGGCGCGAGCCTCCCGGATCTCCGACGAGGCGCGTGACGTCCTCGGGGCGGCCGCGGTGCTCGGCCCCGGTGCCTCGCTCGCCCTCGTCGAGCAGGTGGCCGGGCGGGACGTCGCGGCCGTCGACGAGTGCGTCGGCGCCGGCCTGCTGGTGGCGGACCCCGACACCGGTGGACTCTCCTTCCGCCACGAGATCGCCCGGGAGACGATCGAGGCAGGCCTCTCCCCGGCGCCGCGGACGCGCCTGCACGAGGCGGCGTTCGTCGCGCTCAGCGACCACACCGTCGTGGACCACCACCGCCTCGCCCACCACGCCGCCGCGAGCGGCCGGGCCGACGACGTCGTCCACCACGCCCGTCGAGGCCGCGGCCCGGTCGTCCCGCCTCGGTGCCCACCAGGAGGCGGTGCGCGCGTACCGCCTGGCGCTGCGCTTCTCCCAGGCGCTCGACGCGGCCCGGCTCGCGGGTCTCCACGACGCGCTCGCCTACGAGTGCTACCTCACCGACCAGGTCGACGTCGCCCTCGAGGAGCGGCAGCTGGCGCTCGCGCTGCACGAGCAGGTCGGCGACACCGAGGCCGTCGGCGCCACGCAGCGGTGGCTCTCGCGGCTGTCGTGGTTCCTCGGCCGGGGTGACGACGCGACGCGGTACGCCGACCTCGCTGTCGCCACCTTGGAGGGACTGCCTCCGGGCCACGAGCTCGCGATGGCGTGGAGCAACCGCGCCCAGCTCTTCATGCTCGCGGGCGACCGCGACGCGACCGTGCCCCTGGCCCAGCGCGCTGTCGAGCTGGCGCGCTCGCTCGACGACGTCGAGGTCGAGTGCCACGCCCTGAACAACTGGGGAGCCGCGGTGGCCAACTTCGGGGACCTGGTCGACGGCGTCGCCCGCCTGCGTCACAGCCTCGACCTGGCCCTGGCCGCGGACCTGCACGAGCACGCTGCTCGCGCGTACACGAACATCGGCTCGGTCCTCGTCACGCACCGCCGCTACGAGGAGGCGGACCGCGAGCTGACCTCGGGCATCGCCTACTGCACGGACCGCGAGCTCGACTCGTGGCGGCTGTACATGTCGTCCTGGCTGGCCGCGAGCGCTCTCGCGCAGGGGCGCCTCGACCAGGCAGGCCAGATAGCGGACGGCGTGCTCAGGGACCGGGGTGTGTCGCCGGTCAGCCGCATGCCCGCCCTGGTCGCGGCCGGCACCGTGGCCGTGCGCCGGGGGGACGACGCGCTGGCGGTCACGCTGCTCGACGAGGCGCAGGAGCTGGCGTCGGTGTCCGGGGAGGCGCAACGCATCCTGCCGACGGCCCTCGCCCGGGCGGAGCACGCGTGGGTGACCGGCGACACCGGACGGGCTGCGTCCACGAGCTCGAGGCCGCGGACCAGCTCGACCCCGCCACCCTCGACGTCTACGACGTCGCCGAGCTCACGTGGTGGCGCCGGTTGAGCGGTGTCGACGGCACGGCCGAAGCTGACGCGCCGGTGGCCCTCGCCCTCATGCTGTCCGGGGACCTCCCGGGGGCCGCGGCCGCGTGGGCGACGCAGAAGTCCCGGTGGTGGCAGGCGGTGTGCCTCGGGCTGTCCCCCGACCTCGACGACGCCCGCACCGGGGTCGACCTCCTCTCCTCGATGGGCGCCGAGGGCACCCGCACGCGCGGTGCTCCGGCGGCGACACGAGCAGGGCCTCGCCGTGCCCCGCGGACCCCGTCGCAGCACCCGGGACAACCCGGCCGGCCTGACCCCGCGCGAGCTCGAGGTGCTCGCCCTGCTGGCCGAGGGGCTGACGAACGCGCAGCTCGCGGCACGGCTGTTCCTGTCCGAGAAGACCGTCGACCACCACGTGTCCGCGGTGCTCCGCAAGCTCGGCGAGCCCACCCGGGCCCGGGCCGTCGCCGCCGCCCACGGCAAGGGCCTGGTGTCCAACATGGGGAGCCCTCCCGATGTGACGGAGCCCCTCTGAGCGGTTGTGTAGAGCCAGGCCGAAGGACGGCCCCACAACCCACGAAGGAGCACCACCATGGCGCTGTTCATGGACGTCCACCACATGGACGGAGAGGTCGGGATCGGCGATGTCGCCCAGGCGCACGCGGCCGACCTGAACGAGCAGGACAAGTACGGCGTGAAGTACCTGCGCTACTGGGTCAGCGAGAAGGAAGGCAAGATCTTCTGCCTCGTCGACGCACCCGACGCCGAGACGGCGAACACCGTCCACCGCGAGGCGCACGGCCTCGTCGCCGACGAGATCTACCCCGTCTCCGAGGGCGCCTGACCCCGACGGTCCCCGGTCTGCACCGGGGTGACCCCTGAGGGAACCCAAGGGTTCCCTCAGGGGTCGATCCATGCCTGTCCCCGATGCGCCGGAAGGCCCCCGGCGGCGAGGCTCTCCCCCATGATCAAGGTCGATTCCCTCACCAAGAAGTACGCCGGCGTCACCGCCGTCGACGACATCACGTTCACCGCGGAGCCCGGTCGTGTCACCGGCTTCCTGGGCCCCAACGGCGCCGGGAAGTCCACCACGATGCGGATCATGGTCGGCCTCACGCCGGCCAGCACCGGCACCGCCACGATCTCCGGCCGCCGCTACGCCGACCTGCCCAACCCGGGCCTCGACGTCGGCGTGCTCCTGGACGCGTCGGCGCAGCACGCCGGCCGCACCGGGCGCGAGATCCTCACGCTGGCCCAGCGCACCATGGGCCTGCCCTCGCGCACCGTCGACGAGATGCTCGAGCGGGTCAGCCTGACCCGCAAGGAGTCCGAGCGCCGCGTCCGCAACTACTCCCTCGGCATGCGCCAGCGGCTCGGCATCGCCACCGCTCTCATCGGCGACCCGGCGGTGCTCATCCTCGACGAGCCGGCCAACGGACTCGACCCGGCCGGCATCCGGTGGATGCGCGACCTCCTCCGCGACTACGCCGACCAGGGCGGCACGGTGCTGCTCTCCTCGCACCTGCTCCACGAGATCGAGGTCGTCGCCGACGACATCGTGGTGATCGGCCTCGGCCGGATCGTGGCCCAGGG
Organism: uncultured Actinomycetota bacterium; assembly: GCA_963759965.1. Classification (GTDB taxonomy): domain Bacteria; phylum Actinomycetota; class Actinomycetes; order Propionibacteriales; family Nocardioidaceae; genus Marmoricola_A. Next base: position 401,199 of record CAVXBM010000020.1, on the reverse strand, counting down.
CACGAAGTTCGACCTGCTCCGGTCCGCCGGCACGGTCGTCAGGTCGGAGGAGCAGGTCCGCCTCGGCACCGCCCTCGAGGCGGAGGGCCTGCGGGTCACCGTCACCGACGACGCCCTCCAGGTCGACGCCGACACGGCCCTCGTGGGCCGGATCGCGCACCGCACCGGCGTACCCCTGACCGAGCTGCGCGCCGACGGCGCCGGGCTGGAGGAGATGTTCCTCGAGCTCACCGCGGACACCCAGCGTGACGACCTCACGCCCACCCAGGAAGGAGCTGCGGCATGACCGCCAGCACGATCACCGCCACCGAGAAGCCCACCGTGCCCGTCCAGAAGGCGCCGCGGGCGGTCACCGCCCACCCGCCGATCCCGATGACCCGGATCATCGGCGTCGAGCTCCGCAAGATGTTCGACACCCGCTCCGGCTTCTGGCTGATGGCGAGCATCGTCATCACCAACGTCCTCGCCACCGGCGCGGTCATCCTGTTCGCCGGCGACGCGGACCAGACCTACGGGTCCTACGCCGCAGCCATCGGCTTCCCGATGGCCGTCATCCTCCCGATGATCGCGGTGCTGTCCGTGACCAGCGAGTGGAGCCAGCGCAGCGGCCTGACCACGTTCACCCTGGTGCCGAACCGCGGCCGCGTGATCCTGGCCAAGGGCATCGGCGCCGTCGCCATCGGCGTGGTGTCCATGGGCATCGCGATGGGCGTCGGCGCGCTGGGCAACCTGCTCGGCACCGCGATCACCGGCAACGACCTCGTCTGGGACATGCCGCTCTCGCTCGCCGGCACGATCGTGCTCGGCAACGTGCTCGGCCTGCTCGTCGGCTTCATGCTCGGCGTCGTCATCCGCAACTCCGCCGGGGCGATCGTGGGCTACTTCGTCTACAGCTTCGTGCTCCCGACGCTCTCCATGCTCCTGGCCGTCAACCAGGGCTGGTTCGAGAAGCTCCAGCCCTGGGTCGACTTCAACTACGCCCAGGCCGCCCTCTTCGACACCGGCATGACCAGCGAGAACTGGGCCCAGCTCGGTGTCTCCAGCATCGTCTGGCTGGTCGCCCCTCTCGCCATCGGCCTCGCGCTCGTCATGCGGTCCGAGGTCAAGTAGGCCGAAGTTTCCCAAGGTATGCAGAGGAACTGGCACTTCCCACGGGTCATGACTCGTGGGAAGTGCCAGTTCGTCGTGGGGAGCACGGCGTACGACGTGCCGGGCCCACCGTCCCTGGACGCGGGCGGCCACCGGGCGGACACTCGGGCCACCGGAGGTGTGCCATGGAGTTCGTCCTGCTGGGGATCGGGGCCGCCGTCGTCGCCCTTGTCGCGAGCCGGCGCGTGCGCGGGTCCCGCGAGCGGCACCGGGGCCAGGCGGCCGAGCTCGACGCCGCCCGCCACGTCGCCGAGGAGGACGTCATCTGCTTCGGCGAGGACCTCCAGGCCTTCGGCGCGCGCCACCCGGCGTACGAGCTCGACGTGACCGCGGCCGAGGAGCTCCGGACGGCGCTGGCGGCGTACGAGTCCGCAGAGACACGCGTCGACTCCATGCACTCCACCGACGACATCACCAGGGTCGTGGACACCCTGACCGACGGACGGTTCGCACTCGCGTGCGCGAAGGCGAGGACGGCCGGCGCTCCGGTCCCGACGCGACGGACCCCCTGCTTCTTCAACCCCCAGCACGGCCCGTCGGCGGAGGACATCCGCTGGACGCGACCTGGCTGGGGCACCCGCGTCGTGCCCGCCTGCGCGCAGGACGCCGCGCGCGCCGGCGCTGGTGAGCACATCGAGGTCCGCAAGGTGAGCATCGGCGGCATCCGGGTGCCGTACTGGGAGGCCGGCGAGCTGCTCCTCCCCTACGTCAAGGGCTACTTCCCCTCCACCCCGCGCGACCTCCGGCTGGACGCGACGGCGGTCTACCTCGCGCCGTTCGACGTGCCGCTCCCCAACTCCGACGACCAGTTCAAGAAGTGGTCGCCCTGAGCTGGCTCCCCGAGGACTTCGAGCACCCCCGGTACGTCGATCTCGGGACCGGCCACCACCTCCGTCCGATCCGCGCCGACGACGTCGACCTGGACATGCCCGCGGTGATGGGTTCGCAGGAGCGGCTGTGGTCGGTCTACGGCGAGGCCTGGGGCTGGCCGCCGGCCACGATGACGGCCGAGCAGGACCGCGAGGACCTCGCCCGCCACGAGGCCGAGCAGGAGGCGCACGAGTCGTTCAACTACGCGCTCCTCGACGACGCGGAGACCGAGCTGGTCGGCTGCTGCTACATCGACCCGCCCGAGAAAGCCGGCGGCGCCGACGCCGAGATCTCCTGGTGGGTCCGTGACGAGCACGTCGGGTCAGAGCTCGAGCGCACCCTCGACGCGTTCGTGCCGACGTGGATCGCGTCGGCCTGGCCGTTCATGTCCCCGCGGTACGTCGGCCGCGACCTCACCTGGGCCGAGTGGATCGCCCTGCCGGACCTCTGACGTCGAGGCCTCTGACGCCGAGTCGGGAGAAACTCGGCGAGAACGACGTCGAGTCGGGAGAAACTCCGCCGAGTTTCTCCCGACTCGGCGGTCAGCGGGTGGCGGTGCCCTCGACGTAGTCGGAGTCGTGCGACTTCACCCAGGACATGAGCTTGCGGAGCTCGCGGCCGGTGGCCTCGATGGGGTGCTGCTCGCCCTTGGCGCGGAGCTCCTTGAACTCGGGGGCGCCGGCGTCCTGGTCGCCGATGAAGCGCTTGGCGAAGGTGCCGTCCTGGATCTCGCCCAGGATCTTGCGCATGTTGTCCTTCACGTGCGGGTCGATGACGCGCGGGCCGGAGACGTAGTCGCCGTACTCCGCGGTGTCGGAGACCGACCAGCGCTGCTTGGCGATGCCGCCCTCGTACATCAGGTCGACGATGAGCTTGAGCTCGTGCAGGCACTCGAAGTACGCGACCTCGGGCTGGTAGCCGGCCTCGATGAGCGTCTCGAAGCCGTACTGCACCAGCTGCGAGGCGCCGCCGCACAGGACCGCCTGCTCGCCGAAGAGGTCGGTCTCGCACTCCTCGGTGAAGGTGGTCTTGATGCCGCCGGCGCGAAGGCCGCCGATGCCCTTGGCGTAGGACAGCGCGAGGTCCCATGCCTTGCCGGACGCGTCGTTCTCGACCGCGACGAGCACCGGGACACCGCGGCCCTCGGAGAACTCGCGGCGGACCAGGTGGCCGGGGCCCTTCGGCGCGACCATGCACACGTCGACGCCCTCGGGCGGGTTGATGTAGTCGAAGCGGATGTTGAAGCCGTGCCCGAAGAAGAGCGCGTCGCCCGCGACCAGGTTGGGCTCGACGGCCTCGGCGTACAGCCCGCGCTGCACGTGGTCCGGCGCGAGGATGACGATGAGGTCGGCCTCCTCGCAGGCTTCGTACGGCGTGAGCACCCGCAGGCCCTCGGCCTCGGCCTTGGCCCGGCTCTTCGAGCCCTCGGGAAGGCCGACCCGGACGTCGACACCGCTGTCGCGGAGGGACAGCGCGTGCGCGTGCCCCTGGCTGCCGTAGCCGAGGACCGCCACGTGGCGCCCCTGGACCACCGCGAGGTCGGCGTCGTCGTCGTAGAACATCTCAGCCACGGTGGGCTCTCCTTCGTTGTGGGCCTTCGTTGGTGGTGTGTCTGTCAGCCAGCGAGGGGGCTGGGGACGGGGACGGGCTTGAGGGTGCGCTCGGTGATGGACCGGGAGCCGCGACCGATGGCGACCATGCCGGACTGCACGAGCTCGCGGACGCCGAACGGCTCCACGATGCGCAGGAAGTCGGCGAGCTTGTCGGAGTTGCCGACCACCTGGATGGTGATGGCATCGGTGGCCACGTCGACCACCTTCGCCTTGAAGAGCTGGACGATCTCGAGCACCTGGCCGCGCGAGGCGGCGTCTGCCTTGACCTTGACCAGCAGCAGCTCGCGGGCGACCGAGGCCGACCCGTCGAGCTCGACGATCTTGATGACCTCGACGAGCTTGTTGAGCTGCTTGGTCACCTGCTCCAGCGGCGAGGACTCCACGTCGACCACGATGGTCATGCGGGAGATCGCGGCGTGCTCGGTGGGACCCACGGCGAGGCTGTCGATGTTGAAGCCACGGCGGCTGAACAGTCCGGCCACGCGGGCCAGCACGCCGGGCTTGTTCTCGACCAGGACCGAGAGGGTGTGCTTGCCGGTCTCCATCACAGCTCGTCCTCCTCCCACGCAGGCGCCATGTCCCGCGCGAGCTTGATGTCGTCGTTGCTGGTGCCGGCGGCGACCATCGGCCACACCATCGCGTCGCGGTGCACGCGGAAGTCCACGACGACAGGGACGTCGTTGATCTCCATCGCCTTCTGGATCGTCGCGTCGACGTCGTCGGGCGAGTCGCAGGCCAGACCCACGCAGCCGTAGGCATCCGCGAGCTTCACGAAGTCCGGGATCCGCTTCGACTGCAGGTCGGTGTTGGAGTAGCGCTCGTTGTAGAACAGCGTCTGCCACTGCCGGACCATGCCCAGCGACTCGTTGTTGATGATCGCGACCTTGATCGGGATGCCCTCGATGGCGCAGGTCGCGAGCTCCTGGTTGGTCATCTGGAAGCAGCCGTCTCCGTCGACCGCCCACACCGTGGTGTCCGGCCGACCGACCTTGGCGCCCATCGCTGCCGGCACGGCGAAGCCCATCGTGCCGAGGCCGCCGGAGTTGATCCAGCTGCGCGGCTTCTCGTAGCCCACGAAGTGCGACGCCCACATCTGGTGCTGGCCGACACCCGCCACGTAGACCGCGTCGGGGCCTGCGATCTTCCCCAGTCGCTCGAGGACGTACTGCGGAGCGAGCGAACCGTCGGCGGGGGTGTCGTAGCCGAGGGGGTAGCGCTGCTTGACCCCGGCGAGGAACTGCACCCACCCCTCGTAGTCGCCGGTGCTGCCCGCATCGTGCTCCGCCTGGATCGCGACGACGAGGTCGGCGATCACCTCGCGGCAGTCACCCACGATCGGGACGTCGGCGTAGCGGTTCTTGCCGATCTCGGCCGGGTCGATGTCGGCGTGGATCACCTTGGCGTGCGGGGCGAACGAGCTGAGCTGGCCGGTCACCCGGTCGTCGAACCGCGCGCCCAGGCTGATGATCAGGTCGCTGCGCTGCAGCGCGCCGACGGCCGCCACGGTGCCGTGCATGCCCGGCATGCCGAGGTGCTGCGGGTGCGAGTCGGGGAACGCGCCGCGCGCCATCAACGTGGTGATCACCGGGATGCCGGTCGCCTCGGCGAGCACCTTGAGCTCCCGCGACGCATTGGCGCGGATGACGCCACCGCCGACGTAGAGCACCGGCTTGCGGGACTCGACGATGAGGCGAGCAGCCTCCCGCACCTGCTTGGCGTGCGGGCGGGACACCGGCCGGTAGCCAGGGAGGTTCAGCTCGGTCGGCCAGGTGAACGTGGTCTGCATCTGCATGGCGTCCTTCGCCACGTCGACGAGCACCGGACCCGGACGCCCCGTCGAGGCGATGTAGAACGCCTCGGCCACCGTGCGCGGGATCTCGCGCGGGTCGGTGACGAGGAAGTTGTGCTTGGTGATCGGCATCGTGATGCCGCGGATGTCCGCCTCCTGGAAGGCGTCCGTGCCGATCGCGCCGCTGGCCACCTGGCCGGTGATCGCGACGATCGGCACCGAGTCCATGTAGGCGTCGGCGATCGGCGTCACCAGGTTCGTGGCGCCCGGACCGCTGGTCGCCATGCACACGCCGACCTTGCCGGTGGCCGCGGCGTACCCCTGCGCCGCGTGTCCCGCGCCCTGCTCGTGGCGGACCAGGATGTGCCGGAGCTTGACGGAGTCGAAGAGCGGGTCGTACGCCGGGAGGATCGCGCCGCCCGGGATGCCGAACACGTTCTCGGCGCCGGCCGACTCCAGCGACCGGATCAGGCTCTGCGCACCGGTCACCGACTCGGTGGGAGCGGGCTGCTCGCTCATGACTGGCCTTCCTCGTCTCATCCGTCTGGTCTCTCGCTCACCCAACAAAAAACCCTCGCCGCCCGTGGGCTTGCGAGGGTGACGCGCGCGCTCGGCGGCTGTTGCCGTCGTCAGCGGGCGCGTCTCGACCGTACGAGAACCTCAGTACGCATGGGGTTACCGTCTCCGTCGCGGGCAGGTCGCGTCAAGCCAGTCTGTCAGGCGTCCCAAGATTCGGGACTGGCATCCCGCTCTGCGGACCGGATGTCGGCGATCACGTGGACGACGTCGAGCCGCTGGTCCTCGCGGTACTTCGCGAGCGCCTCGCGGTGGGCGTCCGCCTCGTCGGGGCCGAGCCCCTGGCGCTCGATCCACCACTCGACGGCGTCCTCGGCGTAGTAGGCGTAGGCGATCGGCCGCGCCTGCTGGAGGGCACGCATCGCCTCGACCGGCTCCTGGCCGAGCCCGAGGAGCACCGCGAAGCCGAGGCTCGGACCACGGTTGACGCCCATGTGGCAGTGGGTGAGCACGACGGCGTCGGGGTCGTCGAGCCAGCCGAGGATCCGACCGACCTGGTCCTCGAACCAGGCCGCCGGCACCCGTTGGCCCGCGTCGTCGATCGGTGCGCGGGTGTACGCCGCTGAGGTGCCGCGCCAGGCGGCCGCGTCGTCCCACTCGATCCGGCAGTCGACGACGTGGGTGACACCCAGCTCGACGAGCTCGTCACGCTGGCGGGCGGCCTTGTCGTTGTCGAAGAGGTCGAGGTCGCCGCCGACCAGCAGCCGCTCGGCCACGAACTGGGCGTTCGCGACCTGCGGCTGCGGTCGGGAGGTCATGCCTCCACGGTACGTAGCGTTCGGTGGTCGAGCAGCCGCGAGGTACGAGCGGCGTATCGAGACCTAGGACTTCGCGTGCGTGTCGGTCTCGACGACCGGGTCCGACGCGTCCTCCAGCGCGGCGTCGGGCTGACCGCCGGGCCCACCGAGGTCGGCGCCCTCGCGGACGATCTCCTCGATGCGCTTGCCGCACTCGGCGTCGACGGCGTGCCAGTAGGCGAAGGCACGCTCGAGGACGTCGCCCTCGACCCCGCCGAGCAGGTGCCCGGCGACGGTCTTCACGAAGGTCGCGCGCTTCGCGTCGTCCCACACCTCGCGCACCAGCGCCCCGGCCTGGCTGAAGTCGTCGTCGTCCTCGCGCAGCGTGTAGGCCTGCCGCACCATCGCGCCGTCGGTCTCCCACCCCGGGTCGACCTCGCCCACGTTGTCGGCGTAGCCACGACCGAAGGAGTTCGGCGCGTAGACCGGGTCGTCACCGCGGTGCTCGTAGGCCATCGGCCCGTCCTGCGTGTAGGTGTTGACCTCCACCTTCGGCCGGTTGACCGGGAGCTGCAGGTAGTTCGCACCGATGCGGTGCCGGTGCGTGTCGGAGTAGGCGAAGGCGCGGCCCAGCAGCATCTTGTCGGGGCTGAACCCGATGCCAGGCACCAGCGCGGACGGCTCGAAGGCGGCCTGCTCGACCTGCGCGAAGAAGTTGTCAGGGTTGCGGTTCAGGGTCATCGTGCCGACCTTGACCAGCGGGTAGTCGCTGTGCGGCCAGATCTTCGTGAGGTCGAACGGGTTGATGCGGTAGGTCTTCGCGTCCTCGTACGGCATCAGCTGCACCGAGAGCGTCCACGACGGGAAGTCGCCCTTGTCGATCGAGTCGTAGAGGTCACGGCGGTGGAAGTCGGCGTCCTCGCCCGCGATCTTGGTGGCGTCCTCGTCGGTCAGGCTCTCGACGCCCTGGTCGCTGTGGAAGTGGTACTTCACCCAGTGCTTGTCACCGGCCTCGTTGACCCAGAGGTAGGTGTGCGAGCCGTAGCCGTTCATGTGGCGGTAGGTCTTCGGGATGCCGCGGTCGCCCATGAGGTAGGTGACCTGGTGGGCCGACTCCGGGTTGAGCGACCAGAAGTCCCACTGCATGTTGTTGTCGCGCAGGCCGCTTCCGCCCCGACGCTTCTGCGAGCGGATGAAGTGCGGGAACTTCATCGTGTCGCGGATGAAGAACACCGGGGTGTTGTTGCCGACGAGGTCGTAGTTGCCCTCGGACGTGTAGAACTTCAGCGCGAAGCCGCGCGGGTCCCGCCAGGTGTCGGGCGAGCCCTGCTCCCCGGCCACTGTCGAGAACCGGGCGAGCATCTCGGTCTTCACGCCCGGCTGGAACAGCGCCGCCTTCGTGTAGGCCGAGACGTCCTCGGTGGTCTCGAGCTCGCCGAAGGCGCCGGACCCCTTGGCGTGCACGTTGCGCTCCGGGGTCCGCTCCCGGTTGAAGTGCGCCATCTGGTTCAGGAAGTGCACGTCGTGCAGCACGATCGGGCCGTCGGGTCCGATGGTCAGCGAGTTGCGGTCGCTCGGCGCCGGAGCACCGGTGTCGGTGGTCGAGCCGAGGTCCGCCTCCTCCGACGGTGCGTTCTTGACCGAGGAGCCATCGGTGGGCTGGGGCAGGTCGGTGGTCATGGGGTTCCTCCCGAGAAAGTTCAGGTAGGGCTGTTGCGTCGGCAACGCCCTCTGTCGTGCCCTTACCCGGCACCTGCGCCAGGAAACGGGTCGGGTCAGTAGCAGCCGTCCGGACCGCAGACCTGGCCGTCCGGGGCTTCATCGCTGACGAGGGTGACCGCCGGGTGGGCATCGGCCCAGGCCCGCTCGAGCGTCTGGGCGAACACCTCGACCGGCTGTGCACCCGAGATGCCGTAGCGCTGGTCGACGACGAAGAACGGCACCCCGTTGGCGCCGTACGCCCGCGCCTGGGCGATGTCGGCCTGCACCTCCTCGACGTACTCGTCGGAGGCGAGCACGCGGTCGACGTGCTCGGGGTCGAGGCCCGCGTCGACCGCGGCCTTGGCGAGGACGTCATGGTCGCCCATGGACTCACCGCGCAGGAAGTACGCCGCGAGCAGCGACTCCTTGAGGTCCGCCTGGAGGCGCGGTCCGCCCTCGTGGAGGGCGAGGTGAAGCAGCCGGTGCGCGTCGACGGTCTTGGTGTGGGTCGCGTCGGCGTAGTCGAAGGCGAGGCCCTCGCCCGCGGCGATCTCCTCGACGCGCGCCATCATCCGGCGGGCGTTCTCGAGTCCCCCGCCGTACTTGCGGCCCAGCGACTCGGCGATCGACTCGGTGCCGACCTGCGGGGCGGTGGGGTCGAGCTCGAAGGCGCGGTAGACGACCTCGACCTCGTCACGGTGCGGGAACCCCGCCAGCGCCCGCTCGAGCCGCCGCTTCCCGATGTAGCACCACGGGCAGACGACGTCGGACCAGATCTCGATGCGCATGAAGCGTCAACCTTCGCCGTCGCCCGGTTTGTTCCCTCAGGAGAGGACGACGACCTGGCCCCAGGGGACGAGGGCGCCGTCGGAGGGGAGCGCCCCGACCAGCACCTCGCCATCGAGAAGGTCGGCGTCGTCGCCGAGGTCCAGCGCCGCGGGAGACCCGCTGAGGTTGACGACGACCAGGAGGCGTGAAGACCCGAGGGTGCGGACGTAGGCGAACACGTGCTCGTCCTCGGCCAGGAGCAGCCGGTAGTCACCGTGGGCGACCACGTCGTGGGCGTGCCGCAGGCCGATGAGCCTCCGGTAGTGGTGGAACACCGAGTCGGGGTCGGCCTCGGCCGCGTCGGCGTTGATCTCGGTGTGGTTCGGGTTGACCGGCAGCCACGGCGTCCCGGTCGTGAAGCCGGCGTGGTCGGAGGCGTCCCACTGCATGGGGGTGCGGGCGTTGTCGCGCGACTTCACGGCCAGCGAGCGGACGACCTGGTCCTCGGGGATGCCGCGCTCGAGGGCATCCTTCGCCCAGTTCACCGACTCGATGTCGGCGTACTGCGCGACGTCGGTGTAGTGCGCGTTCGTCATCCCGAGCTCCTCGCCCTGGTAGACGTACGGAGTCCCGCGCAGCAGGTGGAGCACCGTGGCCAGGGCCTTCGCGCTGGCCACCCGGTGCTCGCCGTCGTCACCCCACCGCGACACGATCCGCGGCTGGTCGTGGTTGTCCCAGTAGAGCGAGTTCCAGCCCACCTCGGCGAGGCCCTCCTGCCACTGGGTCAGGTTGGTCTTGAGGTCGGTGAGCCGGAGCGGCTGGAGGTCCCACTTGGACCCGTCGGGCACCTGGTCGAGCGACATGTGCTCGAAGGTGAAGACCATGTCGACCTCGGCGCGGTCCGGGTCGGTGTAGAGCCGTGCGTCCGCGAGGCTCGACCCCGGCATCTCGCCGACCGTCACCAGGCCGTGGCCGACGTAGTCGACGGCCTGGTTCATCTCGTGCAGGAGCTCGTGGATGCGCGGGCCGTTGAGGAAGAACGGGAAGCCGTCGCCGAGCGCGGTACCCGGGATGCCGGCGCCGTCCGGCAGCGAGCCGTCCTCGGCGACCTCCTTGGAGATCATGTTGATGACGTCCATCCGGAAGCCGTCGACCCCGCGGTCGACCCAGCGCCGCATCATCGCGTAGACGGCCTGACGGACCTCCGGGTTCTCCCAGTTGAGGTCGGGCTGCTTGCGGGAGAAGAGGTGCAGGTAGTACTCCCCCGTCGCTTCGTCGAGCTCCCACACCGAGCCGGAGAAGAACGACTGCCAGTTCGTCGGCTCGGCACCCGGGGTGCCGGCCTCGTGGCCGTCGCGCGGCGGGCGCCACCAGTACCAGTCGCGCTTCGGGTCGTCCTTCGACGAACGGCTCGCCTCGAACCACGCGTGCTCGTCGCTGGTGTGGTTCACGACGAGGTCCATGACCAGCTTCATCCCGCGCTGGTGCAGTCCGGCGACGAGCTCGTCGATGTCCTCGAGGCTGCCGAAGGCTGGGTCGATGTCCTCGTAGTCGCTGATGTCGTAGCCGTTGTCGTCCTGCGGCGAGCGGTAGACCGGGCTCAACCAGAGCACGTCGACGCCGAGCCGGTGCAGGTAGTCGAGTCGCCCGATGATCCCGCGCAGGTCGCCGATGCCGTCGCCGTCGCTGTCGGCGAACGAGCGGGGGTAGACCTGGTAGACGACGGCGGACTTCCACCAGTCGGCGGAGTCGGGCTGGTGGTCTGGCGCGGTGGGCTCACTCACCACGTCACCGTAGCGACGACCCGGCACGCGGCCGGATACTCCGGTCATGGAGCAGCACACGGCACAGGCGGACGCGACCGGAGCACTCGCGCGGGCGCACGAGCACACCCTGCGGTGGCTGGGCAGCCTGGACGAGCGGCAGGTCCCCGCCACGGCCACGATCAAGGAGGTCGCGGACCGGCTCGGGGACCTGCCGGACGGCCCGACCGACCCGGCGGAGGCCGTCGACCTGCTGGCCGGCGCGTGCGAGGACGGGCTGGTGGCGATGCCGTCCGGCCGGTTCTTCGGCTTCGTCATCGGAGGCACCCTGCCGGCCGCGCTGGCCGCGGACTGGCTGACCAGCGCGTGGGACCAGAACGCCGGGCTCCGCCTCGTCACCCCGGCGCACAGCGCGGTCGAGGACGTGACCTCGGCCTGGCTGCTGGACCTGCTGCAGCTGCCGTCGCAGTCCGCCGTCGGGTTCGTCACCGGAGCGACCATGTCCAACTTCACCTGCCTCGCCGCGGCCCGCGACGAGGTCCTCCGCCGGGCCGGGTGGGACGTCGCCTCGGACGGCCTGCTGGGCGGGCCGCCGGTGCGCGTGCTCGTCGGCGCGGAGCGCCACGACACCGTCGACCTGGCCCTGCGCTACCTGGGGCTCGGGCTGCCGGAGGCGGTGCCGGCGGACGACCAGGGCCGCATCGACCCGCGCGCGCTCCGGGCGGCGCTCGAGTCCGGTGAGGGGCCCACGATCGTGTGCCTCCAGGCCGGCAACGTGCACTCGGGAGCCTTCGACCCGTTCGAGGAGGCGGTCGCCGTCGCGCACGAGCACGGCGCCTGGGTCCACGTCGACGGGGCGTTCGGGCTCTGGGCGGCGGCCTCACCGACGTACTCCCACCTGGTGAGGGGCATGGCCGACGCGGACTCCTGGACCACCGACGCGCACAAGACGCTGAACGTGCCCTACGACAACGGGCTGGCCATCGTGCGCGACCCCGCCGCGCTCAAGGCGGCGATGGGGATGCACGGGGAGTACCTCGTGCACTCCGAGGACGGCGAGCCGCTCGACAAGGTGCCGGAGGTGTCGCGTCGCGGGCGGGCCTTCACGGTGTGGGCCGCGCTGCGCACGCTCGGCCGCTCCGGCGTCACCGACCTCGCCGACCGGTTGTGTGCCCACGCGCGGCTGATGGCGGACGGGCTGGCGGAGATCCCCGGCGCGGAGGTGCTCAACGACGTCGTGTGGACGCAGGTCTGCGTCAGCTTCGGCGACGACGACCGGACCCGTGCGGTCGTGGCGCGGCTGTTCGAGGACGGCACCGCGTGGATGACCGGGTCGCGCTGGCACGACCGCGCGGTCATGCGCGTCTCGGTGAGCAACTGGAGCACCGACGCCGCGGACGTCGAGCGCTCCCTCGAGGCGGTACGCCGGGTCGCGGCGCGACTGACGGTCAGCCGCAGACGGCGCCGTGGGCGGCTGACTGGACGACCTTGGCGTACTTGCCGAGGACCCCGCGGGTGTACTTCGGGGGCAGCGGAGACCAGCCGTCCTTGCGGGACTCGAGCTCGTCCTTGTCGACGTCGACGTCGAGCAGGCCGTGGGCCACGTCGAGCCTGATCCGGTCGCCGTCCCTGAGGAAGGCGATCGGGCCGGCGTCGACCGCCTCGGGGGCGATGTGGCCGACGCAGAGACCCGTGGTGCCACCGGAGAACCGGCCGTCGGTGATGAGCAGGACGTCCTTGCCGAGGCCGGCGCCCTTGATGGCTCCGGTGATCGCGAGCATCTCGCGCATGCCGGGGCCGCCCTTCGGGCCCTCGTAGCGGATCACCACGACGTCACCCGGCTGGATGGCGCCCTCGGCCAGCGCGTCGAGTGCCTTGCGCTCGCCGTCGAAGACCCGGGCGGTGCCCTCGAAGACCTCGTCGTCGAACCCGGCCGACTTCACGACCGCACCCTCGGGAGCGAGCGAGCCGTGCAGGATCGTGATGCCGCCGGTCTTGTGGATCGGCTTGGCCAGCGAGCGGATGACGTCGTCGTCGACCGACGGCGGGTTCAGCGCCTCGAGGTTCTCGGCCATCGTCTTCCCGGTGACGGTCAGGGTGTCGCCGTTCATCAGGCCCGCGTCGAGCAGCAGCTTCATGACGACCGGGATGCCGCCGATCTTGTCGACGTCGTTCATGACGTAGCGGCCGAACGGCTTGAGGTCACCGAGGTGCGGCACCTTCGCGCCGATGCGGGTGAAGTCGTCGAGGGTGAGGTCGACGTCGGCCTCACGGGCGATGGCCAGCAGGTGCAGCACCGCGTTGGTCGAGCCGCCGAGCGCCATCACCACGGCGATGGCGTTCTCGAACGCCGGCTTCGTCATCACGTCGCGGGCGGTGATGCCCTGGCGCAGCATGCCGACCACGGCCTCGCCGGAGCGGTGCGCGAAGCCGTCGCGGCGGCGGTCGACCGCCGGCGGAGCGGCCGAGCCCGGCAGCGACATCCCGATCGCCTCGGCGACCGATGCCATCGTGTTCGCGGTGTACATGCCACCGCAGGCGCCCTCGCCGGGGCAGATCGCGCGCTCGATGCGGTCGACCTCCTCGCGGGTGATCTTGCCCGCGAGGCAGGCGCCCACGGCCTCGAAGGCGTCGATGATCGTGACGTCCCGGCCGTCCACCTGTCCCGGCATGATCGAGCCGGCGTAGAGGAACACCGACGCGAGGTCGAGCCGCGCGGCCGCCATGAGCATGCCCGGCAGGGACTTGTCACAGCCGGCGAGGAGCACCGAGCCGTCGAGGCGCTCGGCCATCATCACCGTCTCCACGGAGTCCGCGATCACCTCGCGCGACACCAAGGAGAAGTGCATGCCCTCGTGGCCCATCGCGATGCCGTCGGAGACCGAGATGGTGCCGAACTCGAGGGGGTAGCCACCCGCCGCGTGCACGCCGTTCTTGACCGCCTGCGCCAGGCGCTGCAACGACAGGTTGCACGGGGTGATCTCGTTCCAGGACGACGCGACGCCGATCTGCGGCTTCGCCCAGTCGTCGTCGCCCATGCCTACCGCGCGGAGCATCCCTCGGGCGGCCGTCTTCTCGAGGCCGTCCGTGACGTCGCGGGACCGAGGCTTGATGTCGGGGGCGTCAGACATGAAACGGAGCCTACTGCCGCTTCCAGGCCCTACCGTCGTCGCGTGACCTGGAAGCACGCGACCCAGAAGTGGTTCGCGCACCTCTCCCCCTCCTGGAAGGTGCGGACCGCGCTCGGCCTCGGCCTGTCCGGCTCCAACGCCATCGGCGTCGCCGTCGTCGTCGTGCTCGCGCTCTTCGTGGTGCCGATGCCCCCGATCCAGCGCGAGCAGTTCGTGCACCTGGAGAACCTCGCGATCGCCGCGCTCTTCGTCCTCGTCGTGGGTGTCATCGGCACGGTGCAGGCCTGGAAGGTGCTGCACCCGGTCGTGGAGATGCTCCGCCCGGAGTCCCACCCCAGCGAGGACGAGCAGCGTGACGTCCTCGCCGCACCGCAGCGGATCTTCTTGTTCCAGGCGCTGCTCTGGCTGATCGGGTCGGTGCTGTTCCTGCTCGTCAACGCCCGCTACTCCTGGGACCTCGGCTTCGCCGTGTTCCAGATCGTGCTGCTCGCCGGCTGGGCCACCTCCTGCTTCACCTACCTGCTCGCCGAGCGCTCGCTGCGCCCGGTGGCCCGCAAGGTGCTCAGCGAGGGCATCCCCGACCGTCGCTTCGTGCCCAGCGTGCGCGACCGCGCGATGTTCGCGTGGGCCCTGGGCACCGGCGCAGCGGTCCTCGGCATCGTCCTCGTCGGCGTCGCGGTGCTCCGCGACCCGGAGCAGGCCACGGCCCGCGAGCTGGCCATCACGGTCATCGTGCTCGGCGCCATCACCCTCGGCATGGGCTGGCTGTCGTCGTTCACCGCGGCGGAGGCCAGCCACGAGCCGATCACGACCCTGCGTGAGGCTCTCGCGAAGGTCGAGGCGGGTGACCTCGACCAACGGCTGTCGATCTACGACGGCACCGAGATCGGCCTGCTCCAGGCCGGGTTCAACCAGATGGTCACCGGGCTCCGCGAGCGCGAGGAGCTCCGGGACCTGTTCGGTCGCCACGTGGGGGCCGACGTGGCGAAGGCCGCCCTCGAGAAGGGCGTCGAGCTGGGCGGGGAGGCCCGCGACATCGCGGTGCTCTTCGTCGACATCATCGGGTCGACCACGCTGGCCGAGAAGCGGCCACCCGACGAGGTCGTCTCGCTGCTCAACCGCTTCTTCGACGTGGTCATCGAGGTCGTGCACGAGCACGACGGCTGGATCAACAAGTTCGAGGGCGACGCCGCGCTGGCGATCTGGGGCGCCCCGATGGAGATCGCGGACATGCACACCAGCGCGCTCGCAGCCGCCCGCGTGCTGGGCCGGCGTCTCGAGCAGGAGCTGCCGGACATCCGTGCCGGCATCGGCGTCAGCACCGGTACGGCGGTCGCCGGGAACGTCGGGACCCAGGAGCGCTACGAGTACACCGTCATCGGGGACCCGGTGAACGAGGCGGCCCGGTTGACCAACCACGCGAAGGAGGTCGACGGCCGCGTCGTGGCGAACCACGCGCTCGTCGACCAGGCCGCCGACGAGGAGGCGTCGCGGTGGAGCGAGCTCGAGCCGATCACGGTGCGAGGCCGGAGCGAGCCGACCCGCCTCGCGGCGCCGTGCCGGGACGCGGACTAGCTCAGAGCGTCGCCGCGCGGATGCACAGCACGTCGGGCAGGTGCTCGGCGACGGCCGTCCAGGTCTCCCCCTCGTCGGGGCTGGCGTAGACGCTGCCGTCGCGGCTGCCGATGTAGACCCCGGCGGGGTCACCGTCGTCGACGCACATGGCGTCGCGCATGACGCCGGCGAAGAAGCCGGCCTCGGGAAGTCCCTCGCCCTGCTCGGTCCAGGTGTCGCCACCGTCGGCGGACCGCCAGACCTTGCAGGCCCGGTCGGGCGGGAAGCGGCGGTAGGAGCTCTCGAGCGGGAACACCCAGATCGTCCCGTCGACGCGTGGGTGAGCGACGACGGGGAAGCCGAACTCGGCGGGCAGGCCCTCGGCGATGGAGGTCCAGGAGCCGCCGGCGTCCTCGGAGCGGTAGACGCCGCCGTGGTTCTGGGCGTAGAGCACGTCGTACCGCGTCGCGGACCGCGCCACCTTGTGCACGCACTGGCCCCACTCGGGGTAGCTGACCTCGTCGGGCATGAACTCCGCCTTGATGCCCTGGTTGGCGGGCTCCCAGGTCTCCCCGCCGTCACCGGTGCGGTAGACGCCTCCGGTCGACATCGCCACGTGCATCGAGCGGGGCTCGGTCGGGTGCGGGAGGAGCGTGTGGATGGCCTGACCGCCGCCGCCAGGCTCCCACTGCGGCCGGTGCGGGTGGTCCCAGAGGCCTCGGACGAGCTCGAAGGTGACGCCCCGGTCCTTGGAGCGCCACAGCGCGCTCGGCTCGGTCCCTGCCCACACGACCTCGGCCTCCGACGCCGAGGGCGCCAACGACCAGATCGCCTCGACGGCGACGCCCTCGGACTCGGGGAAGGCCACCCCTCCGGTCTGCGAGTGCTCCCAGCTGCGTCCGAGGTCGTCGGAGTGCATGACCTGGGGGCCGATGTGCCAGTGCCGGCTGCCCATGAGGATCCGGGGGTGCTCGCCCGGGAGCACCGCACGCTTGTCGATGGCGACCGAGTGCACCTCGCCCATGACGTCGTCGGGACCCTCGAGCGTCCAGCTCCGCCGGTCGTCGCTCGTCGCGGTCCACAAGCCCTTGCGGGTGCCGATCAGCAGCAGGGTCCGGGTCATGGTGCGCCTCCTCGATCGTTGCTGGACCGCCACGCTACGGCCGGTCACCGACGAAGGCGAGTTCACGCAGATGTCACACCGCGTTGACGACGGGGAAGCGTCCGGTCCCTAGCGTCGTCGTCATGGCCACACCGCTCGCCTCCGTCCTCCGCTGGCCCGTCGAGAGCCAGCAACGCGCACGCCGCAACGCCCTGCTCGCCAGCACGGCCCTGACCCAGGCACGACACGAGCGCCATGAGGTCGAGGAGTTCCTGGACGCGCACGCCAAGCGCTGGGCCCGCTCCGACGCACGCTCCCGCGCCCAGGCCCACGTCCCGCCCACCACCGCCACGCCGCTGCGCGCGGCCCTCTGAACCGCACGACGCCTGCTCGGCAGGCCCCCGGCGCCCTCGCGACGCCGGGGGCCTTCCCGCCCGCCCTGAGCCCGCGCGCGCGACGTGACATGCCGCACCAACGCGCTACAAACCGGATCGGTTCGGGCACACTCTCGGTATGTCCGTGGGAGCCACCGCCGAGACCCCGTCCTCGACGACGCTGGGAGCCGAGCGCAAGCCGCGCGGGCCGGCCACCCACGTGGTGCGCTTCCACAAGGTGACCAGCGCCGACGGCACGGTCATCGAGGCGTGGACCAACGACGCCGACGGCCCGACGGTCCTGCTGTGCAACGGGCTCGGCACGAACCCGTACACCTGGCCCGAGCTGCTCGACCCTGCGTGCGGCGTCCGGGTGATCTCGTGGAACCACCGCGGCGTCGGCCGGAGCCAGCGCCCCGAGGACACCTCACGGGTGGGTGTCGACGCGTTCGTGGAGGACGCGATCGCGGTCCTCGACGACGCCGGGGTCGGCTCCTGCGTCGTCGCCGGCTGGTCGATCGGCGTCAACACGGCCTTCGAGCTGGCGGTGCGTCACCCCGAGCGGGTCACCGGGCCTGTTCGCCGTCGCCGGCGTCCCCGGCGGCACCTTCGCGTCGATGGGCGCTCCCTTGTTCATCCCCCGCCCGCTGCGCGAGCCGCTCACCGTCAACGTCGCGCGCTCCATGAAGCTCGTCGGACCGGTGCTGACCCAGGTCGCACGCCGCATCCCGATGGGCCCGATGTCCACCAGCGTCCTGCGCTTCTCCGGCTTCATGCTGCCGATGGCCAAGCCGTCCGACGTGAAGCGGGCGGTGCGTGAGTTCCTCACCACGCCGGTCGACTGGTACATGCACCTCGCCGTGCACGCCTCGGAGCACCCCCGGGTGTCGCTCTCCGCGATCAAGGACGTCCCCGCGGCCTTCGTGGCCGGGCGCTTCGACGTGCTGGCCTCGTCCCACGACATGAGGACGGCGGCCCACCGGATGGACGACGCGTCGTACGTCAACCTGCTGGGGTCGCACTTCCTCCCGCTCGAGCGCTCGGCCACGATCACGGGCATGCTGCGCGACTTCGTCGCGCACGTGGACGACGCCGGCTAGGCACCGGTCGTCGGTCGGTACAGCCGGTCGAGGAAGGCCAGCAGCACCGCCTCCCGCAGCCTGGGCGGCGCAAGGTCGAGCAGCGCGTTGACGCCGGCCATCCGGTCGGGGAGCTCGAGGTCGTCGCCGCCCACCGGGAGCCCGGCCGCGGCCAGCAGCCCGTCGAACTCCTCGTCGCCGAGGGTCGCCGGGTCGAGCGCGGCGACGAACGCCGCGATCTCCGCGTCCACGTGCACCGGGCCGCTCGCCCGCGCGCGCCTCCACCGCCGTCGGCGAGCGTGACCAGGAAGCCGGCGACGTCGGTGGCGGCGCTCAACGTCAGGTGCAGGGTCGGTCCGTGCCCGGCGAAGGACAGCTGCGGCTGGACGTACCAGCCGCGCGCGGCCATCTCGTCGGCGATCGTGAAGACGTCGCAGGTGCCGTCGGTCGCCAGCGCGACGAGGGTCGAGTCCGGTGCGGCGACGACCTGCACGCCGTCGACCTCCGCGAGTCCAGCCACGACCGCGTCCGTGCCCTCGAAGGCGGTGCGTGCGAGCCGCTCGTAGCCCTCGTCACCGAGGGTGCTCACCACCGCCCAGGCAGCGGCCAGCGGCCCTCCCGACTTCGTCGACTGGAAGGTCGAGTTGAGCATCGTGTAGCCGGGCCAGTCGGCACTCGCGAAGAACTGCGCCCGCCGCAGCGAGGGCTCGCGGTGCAGCAGCAGGGACGCGCCCTTGGGCGTGTACGCGTACTTGTGCAGGTCGACCGAGATGCTCGTGACGCCCTCGACGTCGAACGTCCAGGGCGTGACCGGGCGACCGAGGCGCTCGGCGTACGGCAGCAGCCAGCCGCCGATGCAGGCGTCGACGTGGCACCGGGTGCCGGCGCGTGCCGCCACGGCGGCGACCTCGGGGACGGGGTCCACCACCCCGTGGGCGTACGACGGTGCGGAGGCGACGACGAGCACGGTGCTCCCGTCGACCGCCTCGGCCATGGCCGCCGGGTCCGCGCGGAAGTCCTCGCCCACCGGGACGGCACGCAGCTCGACGCCGAAGTAGTGCGCGGCCTTGTGGAAGGCGGCGTGCGCCGTCGTCGGGCACCACCAGGTTGGGCCGCGCGACGTCGGGGCGCGCGTCGCGGGCGGTCTTGACCGCGAGCAGGCACGACTCGGTGCCGCCGGAGGTCACCGACCCGACGACCGAGGCCGGCGCCCGGAGCAGGTCGGCGGCGAAGCCGACCAGCTCGTTCTCCATCCGGAGCAGGGAGGGGAAGGCCGTCGGGTCGAGGCCGTTGCTGTCGGCGAAGGCGACGAGTGCCTCGTGCGCGACGGCGTCGACGTCGGGCAGGCCGCTGTCGTAGACGTAGGCGAGCGTGCTGCCGCCCTTCGTCGGCAGGTCCCCCGCCCGCAGCTCCTCGATGCGCTCACGCAACCCGGTCACGACCCGCTCCTCCCCGCGGCGGTCGCCGCGCGCACCTCGTCGGCACCCAACCGGTAGCCGCGGAGCCACACCAGCGACAGCAGCACGAGCACCGCGGGCAGCACCGAGAACCCGAGCGTGATCGCGGTGACCGCGGAGTCGCGGCTGGGCGGCGTCGCCGTCGGTCGACGACACGTAGCCCCCGAGCGCCAGCACCAGCGCGAACACGCCCGGTCCGAGCGCGAGGCCGAGCGTCTCCCCCGCGGTCCACACGCCGGTGAAGACCCCGGCCCGGTTGACCCCGGTGCGGTGCGCGTCGACGGCGGCGGCGTCCGGGCAGCATCGCCATCGGGAACACCTGGGCGCCGGCGTACCCGACCCCGACGAGCGCGGTCGCGAGGTAGACGACGGCCGAGGGCACCACCTGCATCGACACCAGCAGCAGAGCGCCGACGGCGAGGAACAACGACGAGGCGACGTAGCCGGCCTTCTTGCCGACCCGCTCGCCCACCCGTGCCCACACCGGCGTCAGCAGCAGGGCCGGCCCGACGAAGCAGACGAAGAGGACCGTGGACGCACCGCTGCTGCCCAGGACGACACGGGAGACGTAGTCGACCCCGGCGAGCATCGCGCCGACGGCCAGCGCCTGGATGACGAAGGTGGTGAGCAGCAGCCGGAAGTCGCGGGCAGCCGCGACGATGCGGAGCTGGTCGCGCAGCGAGCCGGAGGTCGCGTGCACCTGTCCGAGGGGCGCGGCACGGGTGCCGACGTACGAGCCCACCACGCCGAGCACGATCACGACGGCGACGAGCAGGCCCATCGCGCGGTAGCCGTCGCGCCCGCCGATCGCGTCGCGGACGGCCGGCGCCGTCGCCCCGGTCAGCAGGATCGTCAACGCCAGCAGGGCCACGCGCCAGGTCATCAACCTGGTGCGCTCGGCGTAGTCGTCGGTCATCTCCGCGGGCATCGCGACGAACGGCACCTGGAAGAAGGCGTACGCCGTGGCGCAGGCGAGGAAGAGCACCAGGACCCACACCGCGTCGAGCGCGGTCGATCCCAGGGCCGGCCCGGCGAAGAGCAGCGCGAAGCAGACCGCGAGGGCGAGCCCACCGCGGAGCAGGAACGGCCGTCGCGGACCGCGCGGGTCCTCGTGACGGTCGCTGATCCGCCCCGCGATCGGGTTGAGCACGACGTCCCACGCCTTGGGGGCGAAGACGATCACGCCGGCCAGCACGGCCGCGACGCCGAGGGTGTCGGTCAGGTAGGGCAGGAGCATGAGGCCCGGGACGGTGCCGAAGGCCCCGGTGGCCACCGAGCCCACGCCGTACCCGACCCGCACGCCGCGCGGCAGCGCGACATCGGTCTGGGGCGGCACGCGAGCAATCTAGACGGTCGATTGCCGCGAGTGCCTAGGCTCGGCGCATGCGACGTCTCGTCGGGCCCGTGATCGCCGCGTCGCTGCTCGCCCTCACCGGCTGCAGCAACGACGACGACGCCGGTGCGGAGCCGGACGCGCTCGGCACGCCCAGCGAGTCGCCCCAGCCGACCACGCGGACCGCGACCGTCTCCCCCGACGCCTCCCCGGACGTGAGGAAGCCGAAGGTGGTGCGGACGGTCGCGACCGGCCTGGCTGCCCCGTGGGGAGTCGCCTTCCTTCCGGACGGCACGGCACTGGTCGGCGAGCGCGACACGGCGCGCGTGGTCTCGGTGTCCGGCGGTGCCGACGGCAAGGCCCTGGTCCGCGAGGTCGGTGTCATCGACCTGGCCGTCGCGCAGGGTGAGGGCGGCCTGCTCGGTCTCGCCGTCTCCCCGACGTACGAGAAGGACTCGCTGGTCTACGCCTACGCGTCCACCAGCGAGGACAACCGGGTCGTCCGCATGACGTACGACGGTGGCCGGCTCGGCGAGCCCGAGCCCGTCCTCACCGGCATCCCCAACGGCTTCATCCACGACGGTGGGCGTCTGCTCTTCGCCGATGACGGCACGCTCTTCGTGTCGACCGGTGAGACCGGCGACGAGCAGCTCGCGCAGGATCCCGACTCCCTCGCCGGGAAGGTCCTGCACATCACGGCCGACGGCGACCCCGCGCCCGACAACCCCGTGAAGGGCTCGCCGGTGTGGACGCTCGGGCACCGCAACGTGCAGGGGCTTGCCTTCGACGACGACGGACGTCTCTGGGCCAGCGAGTTCGGCTGGAACACCTGGGACGAGCTCAACCTCATCGAGAAGAGCCGCAACTACGGCTGGCCGCTCGTCGAGGGCAAGGGCGACCTCGAGGAGTACCGCAACCCGTTCGCCCAGTGGGCCACCGCCGACGCCTCACCGTCCGGCCTGGCCTACCTCGACGGCTCGCTCTGGATGGGCGCACTGCGCGGCGAACGTCTCTGGCAGGTCCCCCTCACCGACGAGGGCACCGGCGACCCGCAGGCGTGGTTCGTCGGCGACTACGGCCGCATCCGCACCGTCCAGGTCGCCCCCGACGGCAACCTCTGGATCACCACCAGCAACCGCGACACCCGCGGCGAGCCCCGCCCCGGCGACGACCGCATCCTCGAGGTCCAGGTCCCGGACTGACCCCGATTCGTCTGCGGTCGTCCCGCTCGCGTTCTTGATCCTCCGCTAGACGAATCGGTGTCAGGAGAGCTTGTCGAGGATGAGCTCGCGGACCCGGCCGGCGTCGGCCTGGCCGCGCATCTCCTTCATGACCGCGCCGATGAGGGCGCCAGCGGCGGCGACCTTGCCGTCGCGGATCTTCTGGGCGACGTCGGGGTTGGCGGCGATGGCGTTGTCGACCGCCGCCGACAGCGCACCCTCGTCGGAGACGACCGCGAGGCCGCGGGACTCGACGACCTCGGCGGGTGAGCCTTCACCGGCGAGCACGCCGTCGAAGACCTGCCGGGCGAGCTTGTCGTTGACGGTGCCCGCGTCGACGAGGCCCTGGATCTCGGCCACCTGCGCCGGCGTGATCGGCAGCTCGCTCAGCTCGACGCCCTGCTCGTTGGCCCGACGGGCCAGCTCGGAGAGCCACCACTTCCGCGCGGTCTGCGGAGAGGCTCCTGCGGACACGGTCTGGGCGACCAGCTCCTGCGCCCCGGCACCCACGGTGTCCCGCATCTCGAGGTCAGAGAAGCCCCACTCCTCCTGCAGCCGCTTGCGGCGCTGCGGCGGCGGCTCGGGCAGCGTGGCCCGCAGCTCGTCGACCCACACCCGCGACGGCGCGACCGGGGCGAGGTCGGGCTCGGGGAAGTAGCGGTAGTCCTCGGCGTCGGACTTCTCGCGACCCGACGACGTCGTGCCCGTGTCCTCGTGGAAGTGCCGGGTCTCCTGGACGACCTTCTCGCCCGCGTCGAGGATCGCCGCGTGCCGGCCGACCTCGTAACGAGCGGCCCGCTCGACCGAGCGGAACGAGTTGACGTTCTTGGTCTCCGACCTCGTGCCGTACGCCGTCGCGCCCTTGGGCTTGAGGGACAGGTTCACGTCACAACGCAGCGACCCCTGGTCCATGCGGGCGTCGGAGACGTCCAGCGCGAGCACGAGGTCGCGCAGCTGCTGGACGTACGCGCGGGCGACGGCCGGCGCCTTGTCCCCGGGCACCTCGATGGTCCTCGTCACGATCTCGATGAGCGGGATGCCCGCCCGGTTGTAGTCGAGCAGGGAGTAGTCGGCTCCGTGGATCCGACCGGTCGCGCCACCCATGTGCGAGGACTTCCCGGTGTCCTCCTCCATGTGCGCGCGCTCGATCTCGATGCGGTAGGTCTCGCCGTCGACCTCGACGTCGGTCCAGCCGTCGAACGCGATCGGCTCGTCGTACTGCGAGGTCTGGAAGTTCTTCGGCATGTCCGGGTAGAAGTAGTTCTTCCGCGCGAACCGACACCACTCCGCGATCTCGCAGTTGAGGGCCAGGCCGATCCGGATCGCCGACTCGACGGCCTTCTCGTTGACCACCGGCAGCGCGCCGGGCAGGCCGAGGCAGACCGGGCAGACGTTCGTGTTCGGCTCGCCGCCGAAGGCCGCCGGGCAGCCGCAGAACATCTTGGTCGCGGTGTTGAGCTCGACGTGCACCTCGAGGCCCATCACCGGGTCGTAGCGCTCCAGCGCCTCGTCGAAGGGGACGAGCTCGCTCGTGGTCGCGGTCATCGGGAGGACTCCTCGGTCTCGACAGCCTCGACCAGCATGGGCGCACGCAGTGGGCCGCCCCACTTCTCGAGCAGCAGCCGCTCGAGCGCGGCCCCCGCGTTGTAGAGCCGGTCGTCGGCCTGCAGCGGCGCGAGCACCTGGAAGCCGACCGGCAGGCCGTCCTCCGCGAGGCCGGCGGGCACGGACAGGCCGGGCACGCCGGCGAGGTTGCCCGGGATGGTCGCGACGTCCTGGAGGTACATCTGCATCGGGTCCTCGAGCTTCTCGCCCATCTTGAACGCCGTGGTCGGCGCCGTCGGCGAGACCAGCACGTCGGCCTGCTCGAACGCAGCCTCGAAGTCCTTCGCGACCAGCGCGCGGACCTTCTGGGCCGAGCCGTAGTAGGCGTCGTAGTAGCCGCTGGACAGGGCGTACGTCCCGAGGATCACGCGGCGCTTCACCTCGGCGCCGAAGCCGGCGTCGCGCGTTGCGGCCATGACCTGCTCGGCACTCGGGTCCTCGACGCCCGCGGGGAAGGCGCGCAGGCCGTAGCGCATCGCGTCGAAGCGGGCGAGGTTGGACGACACCTCGCTCGGCATCACGAGGTAGTACGTCGCCAAGGCATACGTGAAGCTCGGGCAGGACACCTCGACGACCTTGGCGCCGGCGCCGACGAGCAGCTCGACGGCCTCCTCGAAGCGAGCCTGCACACCGCTCTGGAAGCCCTCGCCACCGAGCTCCTTGACCACGCCGATGCGCAGCCCCGACACGTCGCCGCGCCGGGCCGCGTCGACCACCGGCGGCACCGGGGCGTCGATGGACGTGGAGTCCATCGGGTCGTACCCGCCGATGACCTCGTGCAGCAGCGCCGCGTCGAGGACGGTGCGGGTCACCGGGCCGGCCTGGTCGAGGCTGCTGGCCATCGCGACGATGCCGTAGCGGCTCACCCCGCCGTAGGTCGGCTTCACGCCGACCGTGCCGGTGAGAGCACCGGGCTGCCGGATCGAGCCGCCGGTGTCGGTGCCGATCGCCAACGGGGCAAGGCCTCCCGCCACCGCGGCGGCCGAGCCACCCCCCGAGCCGCCAGGGGTCCGCTCGGTGTCCCAGGGGTTGCGCGACGGGCCGTACGCCGAGTGCTCCGTCGACGAGCCCATCGCGAACTCGTCGAGGTTGGTCTTCCCGAGGATCGGCAGGCCGGCCCGCCGCAGCCTCGCCACCGCTGTCGCGTCGTACGGCGGCACCCAGCCCTCGAGGATCCGGGAGCCGCAGGTCGTCGGCTGGCCGACGGTGCAGAACAGGTCCTTGACCGCGATCGGCACGCCGTCGAGTGCCGAAGCGGCATCGCCGGAGGACCGCCGCTCGTCCGACTCCGCGGCCGCGGCGAGCGCCCCGTCGGGGTCGACGTGGAGGAACGCGTGCAGCTCGCCGTCGTGCGCCTCGATCCGGTCGAGGTAGGAGCGGGTCAGCTCGACCGAGGTGGTGCCCCCCGAGGCGAGCTCGTCGGCGAGGGCCGCCGCGTCGAGTGCGGTCAGGTCGCTCACGGTCACTCCTCGCCCAGGATCTTGGGGACGAGGAACCGCTGACCCTCGGCGGCGGGCGCCATCGCGAGCGCGTCCTCCGGGGTGAGCGAGGGCCGCACGTCGTCCTCGCGGAACACGTTGGTGATCGGCGTCGGGTGGCTCATCGGCTCGACGTCCTCGCGGCCCTCGAGGGCCTCCGAGACGACCGCGATCGACTCGACGATCTTGGAGAGCTCGGGGCCGAGGCGGTCGAGCTCCTCGTCCGACAAGGCGATGCGTGCGAGCCCGGCCAGGTGCGCGACGTCGTCGCGCGTGATCTCAGGGGGCATGGACGCCATCCTAGGAGCGTCCGATTCAGTGCGAATCCGTCGGGTTCCAGGTCGAGAACCGACGGACTGGAACTGAATCGCCGAGGAAATCCGGCGATCCTGTCGATTTGCCGTTCCGAGCGGCGTCGAAGTGGTGACAGCATCACTTTCCGACCGAGAGGAACGACCATGAAGTACGTCCTGATGTTCACCTCCGACTCCGACCTCGACCAGAACGTCGACGCGGGCCGCGCGGAGGAGGTCTACAAGAAGATCTTCGCGTGGTTCGAGCAGGGGTTCGGCGAGGGCTGGATCGTCAACGGCGGCGCCGAGCTGCAGCCCCCGCACACCGCGACCACGGTGAAGCACGGCGACGGCGGACCGGTCGTGACCGACGGCCCGTACGTCGAGCTCAAGGAGGTCGTGGGCGGGTTCTCCGTGATCGAGGCGGCGGACCTCGACGCCGCGCTCGCGATCGCGAAGACCTGGCCGCACCTCGAGCTCCCGGGCACCGGCGTCGAGGTCCGGCCGATCGTCGACCACGAGAACATGTAGGTCCGTGCCCGGACCGGCCGACGTCGACGGCCTCCTCGCCGCCACGCTGCGCGAGGAGGCCGGTCGCGTCGTGGCCTCGCTGACGCGGAGGTTCGACTTCGACGTCGCCGAGGAGGCCACCCAGACGGCGCTCGTCGAAGCACTGGTCGCGTGGCGGGCCGACGGTCCCCCGGACCGCCCGGGCGCGTGGCTGCAACGCGCCGCCCACCGCAACGCCCTCGACCTGGTCCGCGCCTCGGGCCGTCGTGACGCGTTGGCCGAGCGGGCTCCGGCCCCGAGCGAGCCGTCCTCGGGCACCGACGACCGGCTGGCCCTGCTGTTCGGCTGCTGCCACCCGGCGCTGGCGCCCGACGTACGCCTCCCCCTCACGCTGCGGGCCGTCATCGGCCTCACCACCGCCCAGATCGCCCGCACCTTCCTCGTGCCCGAGGCGACGCTCGCCGCGCGCATCACCCGCGCGAAGAAGAAGATCGTGGCCAGCCGCATCTCGATGGCGGTGCCGGAGGGCGACGCCCTCGACGAGCGACTGGACGACGTGCTCACCGTGGTGTGGGTGATGTTCAACGAGGCCTACCTGTCCACCACCGGCACCCAGGACCGCGACCTCGCCGCCGACGCCGTGTGGCTGGCCGACGTGGTGGCGACCAGCCTCCCCCGGCACGCGGAGGCGTGGGGCCTCGCCGCGCTGCTGCGGCTGCACCACGCCCGCCGCGAGGCCCGCTTCTCCGACGACGGGTCGCTGGTCCTGCTCGAGCACCAGGACCGCGCCCGGTGGGACCGCGTCGAGATCGAGCGCGCCGACGCGATGCTCGAGCGGGCCTCGACCCTGCGAGCGCCCGGACGCTTCCAGCTCCAGGCCGCAGTCGCCGCCTGTCACGCCACCTCGCCGTCGTGGGAGGCCACCGACTGGCTCCAGATCGCCACGCTCTACGACCTGCTGCTGACCCACGACCCGTCACCCGTCGTCCGTCTCAACCGCGCGATCGCGGTGTCCTACCTCGGACCGCACCAGGCCGCCGACGCGCTCAGCGAGGTCGAGGGCATGGCCGACCGGCTGGACGGTTATGCCCACTTCCACTCGGCCCGCGCCGCCCTGCTCCGCGCCGTCGGTCGCCCGGACGAGGCCCACGACGCCGACGCACGAGCCCTCGCCCTCACCGCCAACGAGGCCGAGCAGCGCCTCCTGCGCTCGCGCCTGGAGTCCTGAGCCCCGGCGATTCAGTTCGAGTCCGTCGACTTCGCGGGCCCGACTCGACGGATTCGGACTGAATCGCCTAGTCGCCGACGGTCGCGACCTCGCGGGCGGCGTCGGGGCCCTTCTCGAGGAGCACGCCGAAGCCGGCCTCGTCGAGGACGGGCAGCTTGAGCGAGACGGCCTTGTCGTACTTCGAACCTGGCGACTCCCCGACCACGACGAACGCGGTGCTCTTGGAGACCGACGAGGCGGCCTTCCCGCCGCGGGTGAGGATCGCCTCCTTGGCCGCGTCGCGGCTCCAGCCGTCGAGGGACCCGGTCACGACGATCGAGAGGCCCTCGAGGACCTTGGGCGTCGAGGTGTCGACCTCGTCCTCGAGCGAGACCCCGGCAGCGCGCCACTTCTCGACGATCTCGGCGTGCCAGTCCTCGTCGAACCAGGCCTTGACCGCCTCGGCGATCGTCATGCCGACGCCCTCGGTGCCGGCGAGGTGCTCGAGGTCGGCCTCGCGGATGGCATCCAGCGATCCGAACGAGGTGGCGAGTGCCCGCGCCGCGGTCGGGCCGACGTGCCGGATCGACAGCGCGACCAGCACCCGCCACAGCGGCACGTCCTTGCGCTCGACGAGGTTGTCGAGGAGCCGACGGCCGTTGGCCGAGAGCTGCGGCCCCTCCTCGCCCTTCTTCGGGGCGCGGGTGAAGAGGTCGGTCTGCTTGAGCTTGTCCTCGTCGAGGTCGAACACGTCGCCCTCGTCGGCGATCACCCCGGCCTGGAGGAACGCCACGGCCGCTTCGTAGCCGAGGCCCTCGACGTCGAAGGCCCCGCGTCCGGCCACGTGGTAGACGCGCTCGCGCACCTGTGCCTCGCAGTAGCGGTGGTTGGGGCAGCGCAGGTCGGCGTCGCCCTCCTTCTGCTGCGCGAGCGTGGTGCCGCACGACGGGCACTCGGTCGGCATCACCCACTCGGCGAGGCCCTTCGGGCCGCAGGTCGAGCACGGGTCCGACGATCTCGGGGATCACGTCGCCGGCCTTGCGCAGGATCACGGTGTCGCCGGGACGCACGTCCTTGCGCTTGACCTCCGACGCGTTGTGCAGCGTGGCCATCTCGACCGTCGAGCCGGAGACGAACACCGGCTTCATCCGGCCGAACGGCGTGACACGGCCGGTCCGGCCCGTGTTGACGAGGATCTCGAGGAGCTCGGTGTTGACCTCCTCGGGCGGGTACTTGAACGCGATCGCCCACCGCGGCGCCCGCGAGGTCGACCCGAGCCGGCGCTGCAGCGCGACCTGGTCGACCTTGATGACGACGCCGTCGATCTCGTGCTCGGTGACGTCGTGGCGGTGCTCGCCGTAGTTCTCGACGTAGGCCATGACGGCCTGGAGGTCCTTGACCACCCTGACCCGCTTGGACACGGGCAGCCCCCAGGCCTTGAGTGCGTCGTACGCCTCTGACTGCCGGGTCGCCTCGAAGCCCTCGCGGAAGCCGATGCCGTGGCAGACCATCGCGAGCTCGCGGGTGGCGGTGACCTTCGGGTCCTTCTGCCGCAGCGAGCCGGCCGCGGAGTTGCGCGGGTTGGCGAAGGGCGCCTTGCCGGCGTCCAGCAAGGACGCGTTGAGCTTCTCGAAGGCCGCCACCGACAGGAAGATCTCGCCGCGCACCTCGACCCGGGCCGGGGGCGGGAACTTCTTGGACGCCTTCAGCCGGTGCGGGATGTTCGCCACCGTGCGGACGTTCTGCGTGACGTCCTCGCCGGTGCGGCCGTCGCCGCGGGTGAGGGCGCGGACCAGCTTGCCGTCCTCGTAGAGCAGGTTGATCGCCAGGCCGTCGACCTTGAGCTCGCAGAGGTACTCCGCGTCCTCGACGCCATCGCGGCGGATCCGCGCCTCCCAGGACTCGAGCTCCTCGAGGGAGAACGCGTTGTCGAGGCTCATCATCCGCTCGAGGTGGTCGACCGCCGAGAAGTCCGTCGAGACCGCCCCGCCGACCTTCTGCGTCGGGGAGTCGGGGGTGCGCAGCGTCGGGTGCTCCTCCTCGAGGGCCTCGAGCCGCCGCAGTGCCTTGTCGAAGTCGGCGTCGGACAGCGTCGGGTTGTCGAGCACGTAGTAGCGCCAGCGCGCGTCCTCGATCTCCTCGGAGATCGTCCGGTGCTCCTCGCGGGCCTCGGGCGGGACGGCGCTCTCGGCAGCGGTCGCGGGGACGTCGTCGGCCTTGGTGGACTCGCTCGGCATGGCTCCCATCCTGCCCTGCGGCACCGACATCGTGGGAACCCCGGGCGGCGTCACCGGCCCCGCGGCACCATGGATGCCGACGCACCCATCCTCCGGCGCGCGGGCTCCGAACTCCCCATGCTCGGGGGCCGTGCCACGTGCTGGGAGAGCCCGTCGCAACCCTGCGGCCCTCGAGCCGGACCCACCCGCGAGAGCGAGAGCATGACCACGACGACGTACGACGGGACGCGACCGTCCCTGTCCGGCGCCACCCCCGACGACGCGCGCGGGATCGTGCTGATGCTGCACGGCGGCGCCGACCGCGGCAGCAAGCCGGTCGACGACGGCAGCCTGTCGTGGCGGCGCTCGGCGCGGATGATGCGCGAGATCGGTCCCTCGCTGACCGACGACCGGCTGGGCGTGCACCTGCTGCGCTACCGGTTCAAGGGCTGGAACGCCGCCGCCGGCGAGCCGTCCCCGGTCCCCGACGCCCGCTGGGCCCTCGACGAGATCGCCGCGGCTCACCCGGGACTGCCCGTGGTGCTGCTCGGGCACTCGATGGGCGGCCGCACCGCCGTGGCCGTCGCCGACCACCCGTCCGTCGTCGGTGTCGTCGCGCTCGCCCCCTGGCTGCCCCGGGGCGAACCGGTCGACGCCCTGCGTGGCAAGGCGCTGCGCGCTGCCCACGGTCGCAAGGACCGGATCACGTCGGCCCGCCAGACGCGGGAGTACGTCGAGCGCGCGCTGGCCGCGGGCGCCGACGCCACCTTCACCGACATGGGGCGGGTGGGCCACTACATGCTCCGCGCGGCCGACCGGTGGAACGACGTCGCCCGCTCGATGACACTCGACCTCCTCACCTGAGCCCGTGCCCGATCCCTTCCTGACACGCTCCGACGTGCCCTCTCCCCGCGGCGTCGTGCTGTTCCTGCACGGCGGTGCCGAGCACGGCACCGCGGTCGTCGGTGAGCGCAACCGGTCGTGGCTCAGGTCGCGGCTGATGATGCTCCAGCTGCAGCGGTCGTTCCGCCGGCGCGGGCTGGCGGTGTGGCTGCTGCGCTACCGCTTCGTCGGCTGGAACGGCGGCGACTCGGCCCGCAGCCCCGTGCCCGACGCGCGCTGGGCCCTCGACGAGGTGCGGGCGGCCCACGGCGAGGTGCCGGTGGTGCTGCTCGGCCACTCGATGGGCGGCCGCACCGCCGCAGCCGTGGCGGACGACCCGTCGGTGGTGGGCGTGGTCGCGCTGGCGCCGTGGTTCCCGCCGAAGGAGCCGGTCGAGCCGCTCACCGGCCGGGTGCTGCGGGCCGCCCACGGTCGCGCGGACGAGATCACGAACCTCGACGCGACCTCGGCGTTCGTGCACCGCGCCGGCAAGCTCGGCGTCGACGCCACGCTCGTGGACATGGGCGACGTCGGGCACTACATGCTCAAGCACCTGCGGGCCTGGAACCGGTTCGCCCGCGACGCCGTCCTCGGGATCCTCTGAACCGACTTGCCAGATGGAACGACGTCGTTCTATCGTTCTCGATGAAACGAAACCGTTTCGTACCATCCTGGAGTCAGGAGCACCGTGGTCCCCCGTATCGCCGAGCAGGACGGCACCCGCCCCCGCGTGGAGGGCGAGCGCGAGGAGGAGATCCTCGACGCCGCCGTCGAGCTGCTCATGGAGGTCGGCTACGAACGCCTCACCATGGACGCCGTCGCCAAGCAGGCCCGGGCGAGCAAGGCGACGCTCTACCGCCGCTGGCAGACCAAGCAGAGCCTCGTCGTCGACGCCGTGCTCCGCTCGAAGCAGATGCACGAGCGACCGATCCCCGACACCGGCTCGCTCCGCGGCGACCTCCGCGCGGTGTTCTGCGGCTCCGGCGGGATGGCGTCGCACTCGAACGCGACCACGGGTGTGCTCGGCGTGGTCCTGACGGCGCTCCAGACCGACCCGGAGTTCGCCGCCGACTTCCGGGCCCGCTTCATCGCCCCCAAGGCGCACGTCACCGGCGAGATCTACCGCCGCGCCATCGAGCGCGGCGAGGTCTCCCCCGACGTCGACCTCTCCCTGCTCGGGCCCGCCTTCGCGGGCATCCTCCTGC
Organism: uncultured Actinomycetota bacterium; assembly: GCA_963759965.1. Taxonomy (GTDB): domain Bacteria; phylum Actinomycetota; class Actinomycetes; order Propionibacteriales; family Nocardioidaceae; genus Marmoricola_A. The sequence goes on along the minus strand of CAVXBM010000020.1, from coordinate 369,587 downwards.
ACCGGCGCTTCGTGCTGGGCGAGGAGATCACCCCCGACCTCGTCGAGCGCGTGCTCGACCAGATCATCCTTCCGGCCGCCACCGGCCACGCCACCGACCTCACCGCCGTACAGGAGAACGCATGACCACCACCGAACCTCGCGAGGCAGCCGACACCGGCTCGGGCCACAAGCACCTCGGTCTCGCGCTCGCGCTGATCTGCATCGCGCAGCTGATGGTGGTCCTGGACGCCACCATCGCGAACATCGCGCTGCCCTACATCCAGGCCGACCTCGACTTCTCGGCCTCGGCGCTCCCGTGGATCATCACGGCGTACGCGCTGACCTTCGGCGGCTTCCTGCTGCTGGGCGGTCGCACCGGGGACCTGTTCGGACGCCGCCGCGCCTTCATGTTCGGCCTGGTGCTGTTCGCGGTCGCCTCGCTCGTCGGTGGCTTCGCGGAGAGCGAGTCCATGCTCCTCGCGTCGCGGGCCGCGCAGGGCCTCGGCGCCGCGTTCGCATCGCCCAACGCGCTGGCGCTGATCACGACGACCTTCGAGCCCGGCCCGAAGCGCAGCCGCGCGTTCGCGGTCTACGCGATGATGTCCGGCCTCGGCGCGGCTGTCGGCCTGCTGCTCGGCGGCTGGCTGACCGGCAGCGACCTGTCGCTGTTCGGGTACGACGTGCACGGCTGGCGGCTGACCTTCTTCATCAACGTGCCGATCGGCATCGCCGCTGCCCTGGCCGCTCCGCGGCTGCTGGTCGAGAGCGAGCGCCACGACGGGCACCTCGACGTGCCGGGCGCCCTCACCGCGACGGCCGGTCTCCTGGCCCTGGTCTTCGGCATCACCCGCGCGGGCGACCGCACGTACGGCTGGGGCGACACCTGGACCCTCATCTCGTTCGCCGTCGGCGTCGTGCTCCTCGCGGTGTTCTGGCTCCTCGAGCGGGGCAACCCGCAGCCGCTGCTGCCCGGCCGCATCCTGGCCGACCGCAACCGCGCGGCCGCCTACGCCACGATGATGCTGATCCCCGCGGCGATGTTCACGATGTTCTTCTTCCTGACGCTGGTGCTCCAGAACGTCATGGGTGAGAGCCCGATGCACACCGGCCTGATGTTCCTGCCGTTCAGCGTCGCGATGATCATCGCCGCCACGCAGGTCTCGAAGCTCGTGCAGCGGTTCGACCCGGGCAAGCTCGCCGGCGTCGGCGCGATCATCGCCTCCGTCGCGGTGTTCGGCTTCAGCCGGATGCCCTACGACGACTCACTGCCGCACATCGGCGTCGACATCAACTACTGGACACACGTCTTCCCGTTCATCGTGCTGATGCCGATCGGCATGGCGCTGGTCTTCATCCCGACCACGATGAGCGTGCTGCACGGCGTCTCGCCGCGGGACTCGGGCATCGCGTCCGGCGTGCTCAACACGATGCAGCAGGTCGGCGGCGCGCTCGGTCTCGCAACGCTGAGCACCATCGCGTTCAACGCCATGGACGACAAGGTGACCTCGCTGTGCGGGGACATCGCCGCGGCCGGGGCGCAGTGCAACCCGGGTGACCAGAGCATCATCGGCGTGAGCTTCACCCACGGCGCGACCGTCGGCTTCATGGTCGCCTCCGGCATGCTCCTCGTCGGTGGCCTGATCTCGCTCGGCCTCAACCGCATCAAGCACGAGGACCTCTCGAGCGGCAACCACCCGGGCAACGCCCCCGCCCCCGCCGCCCACTGAGGCGCGGACGCGCAGGTTTCCGCGCACAAGACCGCTCATTCGTGATCTGGAACGTTCCAGGCCGCGAATGAGCGGTCTTGTGCGCGATTCTCGGGAGCGCAGGGCTAGCCGGCGTCGACTTCTCGGGCGGCGTCGCGGCAGAGGTCGAGGGCCTGGCGGGCCCAGGCGGGGTCGGAGCCGGCGAGACCGCACGCCGGGGTGAGGACGAGCTGCTCGGTGGGCTCGAGGCCGAGCATGTCGAGCACCCGCATCACCCGCTCGGCCACGCTCCGGGTCGTCGGCGGCTGTGACGGGCGGGTCGAGGGCACCGCGCCGAGGAACACCCGGCTGCCTGCCTCCAGGACCATCGCCACACCGTCGTACTCCCCCGGCGTGAGGCGGTCGAGGTCCACGCTGATCCCCACCGGTGCGACGCGCTCGAGCACCTCGAACGGGAAGCCGTCCGCGCAGCAGTGCACGACCGGCTCGGCGCCCGCGCCGCGCACGGCGTCGAGGACCCAGCCGAGATGCTCGGCGGCCTCGGCGACGTCGACGGAGCGGTGCCGGTGGAAGCCGGAGGCGGTCGGCACGGCTCCGGACAGGACCGACGGCAGGGCGGGCTCGTCGACCTGGACCACGAGCGGAGCCCCACCCACCCTCCGCCGTACGTCGGACAGGTGCGTGTCGAGGCCCGCCGCCAGCGACTGGGCAAGGTCGCGACGGAGGCCGCGGTCCGCGAGCACCCGGTCGCCGCGAGGCCGCTCCACCGACGCGGCCAGGGTCCAGGGCCCCGCGAGCTGGTGCTTGACCGGGGTCGCGATCCCCTGCGTCTGCTCCTCGAACGTGTCGAGGTCCTGCGACAGCAGCGACACCGCACGCCGGTGGTCGATGCCGCTCGCGTCCGTGACCCGCCAGCCGGCCGGCTGCAGGTCCACGCCGATGCCGTCGAGCACCGCGAGGGTACGGCCGAGCATGCCCGCGGGCATTCCACGGCCGGGCACCTCGGGGACGTAGGGCAGGTCGGGGAGCTCGCCCAGGACGAGCCGCACCGCCTCGTCGAAGTCGCGCTGGTCGTCGCCGGGGTGGGACCCGACTCCGGTCGCGAGGGTCACCGGGTGACCGGGGTGCGCGCGGTGGCGGTGATGGTGCAGGACCCGACGACGCGCGTGCCGTCGTAGACGACCGCGGACTGCCCGGGGGCAATGCCTTGTGCCGGATCGAGCAGGTCGACCTCGACGGCGTCGCCGGACACCGACACGACCGCGCGATGCTCGCCGCCGTGGGCGCGCAGCTGCACCGTGCACGTGAGCGGCTCGACGGGTGCGGCACCGCACCAGCGGGCCGCCGTGGCGGTCAGCCGGTCGACGGTCAGCGACTCGCGGGGGCCGACGGTGACGGTGCCCGAGACAGGCTCGATGTCGAGCACGTAGCGCGGCTGCCCGTCCGCCGCCGGGCGTCCGAGGTGGAGGCCCCGACGCTGGCCGATCGTGTAGGCGAAGGACCCCTCGTGCGTGCCGACGACCTCGCCGGCCTCGTCCACGAACGTGCCGACCGACGACCCGAGCTTGTCGTGAAGCCAGCCTGCGGTGTCGCCGTCGGAGACGAAGCAGATGTCGTGGCTGTCGGGCTTCTCCGCGACGAGCAGGCCACGGGCCGCGGCCTCGGCCCGGACCGCCGACTTCGGGCTGTCGCCGAGAGGGAAGAGCGAGTGCGCGAGCTGATCCTGGGTGAGGACGCCGAGCACGTACGACTGGTCCTTGCCCTGGTCCTCGGCTCGGTGCATCTCGACGAGTCCGTCGGAGCTCGTCGAGAGGCGGGCGTAGTGACCGGTGGCCACCGCGTCGTACCCGAGGGCGAGCGCGCGGTCGAGCACGGCGGAGAACTTGATCTTCTCGTTGCAGCGCAGGCAGGGGTTCGGTGTGCGGCCGGCGAGGTACTCGCTGCGGAAGTCCTCGACCACGTCCTCGTGGAAGCGCTCGCTCAGGTCCCAGACGTAGAAGGGGATCCCGATGACGTCGGCCGCTCGGCGCGCGTCGTTCGCGTCCTCGATCGTGCAGCAGCCACGGGCACCGGTGCGGTGCGACTGCGGGTTGCGCGACAGCGCGAGGTGGATGCCGGTGACCTCGTGACCGGCGTCGTGCGCGCGTGCCGCGGCGACGGCCGAGTCCACACCACCCGACATGGCAGCGATGACTCTCATCTCGCGGCCGCCCTGGCCCTCTCGACGACCGGACCGATGGCCTCGACGAGCGCGTCGACGTCGACCTTCGTGCTGGTGTGGCCGAGGGTGAAGCGCAGCGAGCTGCGCGCGTCCGCCTCGTCGCGGCCCATCGCGAGCAGCACGTGGCTGGGCTGCGGGATGCCGGCGGAGCAGGCCGAGCCCGTCGAGCACTCGATGCCCCGGTGGTCGAGCAGCATCAGCAGCGAGTCGCCCTCGCAGCCGGGGAAGCTGAGGTGCGCGTTGCCGGGCAGCCGGTTGACGGGGTCGCCGTTGAGGCGTGCGTCGGGGACGACCCCGAGCACCCGGGTGACCAGGTCGTCGCGCAGCGCTGCCATCCGCTCGGCGTGCTCGACCCGGCGCTTCACGGCCAGCTCGACGGCGGTCGCGAAGCCCGCTATCGCGGGGACGTCGATGGTGCCGGACCGGATGCCGCGCTCCTGGCCGCCGCCGTGCAGCAACGGGGTCGCGGTGAGCTCGCGACGGACGACGAGCGCGCCCACGCCGTACGGTCCACCGAGCTTGTGCGCGGTCAGGGTGAGGGCGTCCACGCCGCTCGCGGCGAAGTCCACGGGCACCGCGCCGACCGCCTGCACGGCATCGGTGTGCACCGGGATGCGGTGGGCGTGCGCGAGCTCGACGACGTCCTCGACAGGCTGGAGGGTGCCGACCTCGTTGTTGGCCCACATCACCGTGACCAGGCCGACGGTCTCGGGTGACCGGTCGATGCTGCCGCGGAGGGCGTCGAGCACGAGAGCGCCTGCGTCGTCGACCGGCAGCAGCTCGACCTCGGCGCCGTCCTCGGCCTCGAGCCACTCGAGCGGGTCGAGCACCGCGTGGTGCTCCACGCCCGTCGACAGGACTCGCACGCGTGCGGCGTCCTCGGTGCGGCGGGCCCAGAACATGCCCTTCACCGCGAGGTTGTCGGACTCCGTGCCCCCGCTGGTGAAGACGACCTCGCCCGGCCGCGCGCCGAGCACCGCCGCGATGCGCTCGCGGGACTCCTCGACGACGCGGCGCGCCTCCCGGCCGGAGCCGTGCAGGCTGTTCGCGTTGCCCGTCGTCGTGAGCAGCGAGGCCATCGCCTCGACGGCCTCCGGGACCATCGGCGTCGTGGCCGCGTGGTCGAGGTAGGCGATGCGCCTGGCGGCAGCGTCCTGGGCGTCGTTCATGGCGTCTCCCAGCGTACGGCGCGGACCGGAAACGGTTTGCGTCGCGGTCCGGTCGCCGGGCACACTCGTCGGCGTCATGGAGAGCTGATCCGTCCCCGCCGCGCGTCGAGGCCACGAGCCCGCGTGCGACAGACCCTTCCGTCGGACGGATCCCCCGTGCCAGCACCCACCTCGGTCACGTCTGCCGCGCTCGTCGCGCGCGATCTCAGCAAGGCGTACGCCGACCGCGTCGTCCTCGACGGCATCGACGTCGTCGCCCACCCCGGCCGCGTCCTTGCGCTCGTCGGCGAGAACGGCTCCGGCAAGTCGACCCTGCTCCGTCTCCTGGCCGGTCTCGAGCCCTACGACGCGGGTTCGGTGCAACGACCCGCCGACCTCGGCCACCTCGGGCAGGACCTCGACGTACCTCCGGAGACGCTGGTCGGCGACGTCCTCGACGCCGCGCTCGCGCCCCTGCACGACGCGGTCGCGCACCTCGAGGCACTCGCCGGACGCCTCGACGACCCCGTGGCAGCGGAGGAGTACGCCGTGCTCCTCGACTGGGCTGTCCACCACGACGCCTGGGACGCGACCCGTCGCGCCAGCGAGGCTGCGGCCCGACTCGGCCTGGCCTCGGTCGAGCGCGACCGGCCGGTGGGAGCGATCTCCGGCGGCCAGCGGTCGCGACTCGGGCTCGCGGCGATGCTGGTGCGCCGCCCGGACTGCCTGCTGCTCGACGAGCCCACCAACCACCTCGACGACGACGCCGTGGCCTTCGTCGAGGAGGCGCTGCGATCGATGCCCGGGGTCGTCGTGGTCGCCAGCCACGACCGCGTCTTCCTCGACCGGGTCGCCGACCAGGTGCTCGACCTCGACCCGTCGCACCTCGGGGCCGACGGCTCCGGCTCCCGCGTCCACGGCCGTCGCGACGGGCTGGGCGCGTACACGTCGTTCCTCGCCGACCAGGCCTCGGCGCGCGACCGGTGGGAGCAGGCGTTCGCCGAGCAGCAGGACGAGATCGCCAGGCTCCGGCGGGCCGCGGAGACCACCGCGCGGCGGGTCGCGCACAACCGGCCGCCGAGCGACGGCGACAAGTTCATCTACAACGTCAAGGGCGCCAACGTGCAGCGCACGATCAGCCGCCGGGTCCGCGACACCGAGCGGCGCCTGGACGAGCTGATGTCCGACCAGGTCCCCAAGCCGCCGGCGCCGCTGAGGTTCTCCGGCGTGCTGGCACCGTCCGAGGGCGGCTCGGCGCAGGTGCGCGACCTGGACGTGCCCGGACGGGTCCGGGTCGACCGGCTCGACGTGGTGCCGGGCTCACGCACGCTGCTGACCGGGGCCAACGGGTCGGGCAAGTCCACGCTGCTCGCCGCGCTCGCCGGCCGGTTGTCGCCGGCCGCCGCCGCGTCGCTCACCGGGGACGTGCAGGTGCACGCCCGCCGGCTCGGCTACCTCCCCCAGGACGCGACGTTCGCGCGCCCCGAGCGCTCCGCGCTCCAGGTGTACGCCGGTGTGGTCGGCGACGGGGCTCCGTCCCTGCGCTCGCTGGGCCTCGTCCACCCGCGGGACGTCCACCGGCCGGTCGGCGAGCTCAGCCTCGGCCAGCAGCGCCGGGTCGCCCTGGCCTGCGTGGTCGCCCTGGGCCCCGACCTGCTGCTGCTCGACGAGCCGACCAACCACCTGTCGCTCGCCCTGGCCGAGGAGCTCGAGGAGGCTCTGCAGCGCTCGGTCGGCACCGTCGTCGTGGCCAGCCACGACCGGTGGCTCCGCGAGCACTGGTCCGGCCGGGTCGTCGCCCTCTGACCAGGGTCAGCCCTTGCGCTTGGTGACCTGTTCGGTCGCGGCGGGGAGCACGGTGTGCAGGTCGCCGACGACGCCGAAGTCGACGAGCTCGAAGATCGGCGCCTCCTCGTCCTTGTTGACCGCGATGATCGTCTTCGAGGTCTGCATGCCGGCGCGGTGCTGGATCGCACCGGAGATGCCGTTGGCGATGTAGAGCTGGGGCGAGACGACCTTGCCGGTCTGGCCGATCTGGAAGGTGTGGGGGTACCAGCCGGAGTCGACGGCGGCACGCGAGGCACCGACCGCGGCGCCGAGCGCGTCGGCCAGGCCCTCGACGGGCTCGAAGTTGCCACCGGTGCCACGGCCACCGGAGACCACGATCGCGGCCTCGGTGAGCTCGGGACGACCCGACGCCTTCTTCGGCTCGACGCCGACCAGCTTGGCGCCCTTGCCTGCGTCGGACACCGAGAAGGACACGGCCTCGGTCGCACCGGCGCCGTCGTTCTCCTCGGGCGTCGCGGCGTTGGGCTTGACCGCGATGATCGGCGTGCCCTTGGTGACCTTGGCCTGCACGGTGAAGCTGCCGGCGAACACCGACTGCGTCGTGACCGGGCCGTCGTCGCCGGCCTGCACGTCGACGGCGTCGGTGATGAGGCCGGAGTCGGTCTTCACGGCCAGGCGGGCGGCGACCTCCTTGCCCTCCGCGGAGGAGGACAGCAGCACCGCGGCCGGGGACGCCGACTCGACGAGCTGGGCCAGCACCTCGGCCTTGGGGGACACCAGGTAGGGGCCGACCGAGTTCGGGTCGACGGTGTAGATCTTCTCCGCGCCGTACTTCTTCAGCGCGCCGGCGGCGTCGTCGGACAGCTCGCCGATGAAGACCGCGGACGGCTCGCCGAGACGGCGGGCGATCGTCAGCATCTCGTTGGTGGTCTTGCGCACGGTGCCGCCGACGTGGTCGACGAGAACCAGGACCTCGCTCATGGGTTCAGTTCCTCAGCTTCGGGATTCGGGCGGCTCAGATGAACTTCTTGGACGCGAGGAACTCGACCAGCGCGGTGGCGCCGCTGCCGTCCTCGTCGGTCACGATCTCGCCGGCACTGCGCGGCGGACGCGCGTCGGTGCTGTCGACGGTGGACCAGGCGGCCGAGAGGCCGACCTTGTCGGCCTCGACACCGAGGTCGGACAACGACCAGGTCTCGACCGGCTTCTTCTTCGCGGCCATGATCCCCTTGAACGACGGGTAGCGCGCCTCACCGGTCTGGTCGGTCACCGACAGCACGGCCGGAAGCGAGGCCTCGACCATCACGGTCGCGGCGTCACCGTCGCGGCGGATCTTGACCTTGTCGCCCTCGAGCTCCACCGACGAGCCGAAGGTGATGCCCGGGATCCCGAGCCGCTCCGACAGCATCGCGGGCACGACGCCCATGACGCCGTCGGTCGACGACATGCCGCACATGACGATGTCGTGGTCGAGCTTCTTCACAGCCTCTGCGAGCACCAGCGAGGTGGCCAGCGCGTCGGAGCCGGCGATCGCCTCGTCGGAGACGTGCACGCCCTTGTCGGCGCCCATCTGCAGGGCCTTGCGGACCGCGTCGACCGCCTTCTCCGGGCCGACCGTCAGCACGGTCACCTCGGTGTCGTCGCCCTGCTTCTCCTTCAGCTGGAGAGCCTGCTCCACGGCGTACTCGTCGAGCTCCGACAGCAGACCGTCCACGCCGACCCGGTCGACGGTGCCGTCGTCCTCGAACTTGCGGTCACCGGTCGCGTCCGGGACGTACTTCACACACACGACAATGTTCATGGGCAAGTCGGCCCGCGAGGGGCCCCTCCTGTGCACTCGGGATGTCCAGAGGCTACCCGCGAGTCACATCGGGCGCACCAGCCGGCGGGGTGGGTTCAGTCACAGGGCCGACGCGCGTCCGGAGCAACGTGCGGGAACCCCTCGGACGGGTCACTCGTCCTCCGTACGCTGCTTGTTGAGCCCACGAACACCCACACGAACCCACCAGGAAGGTGTCGCCGTGCCCGGTCCGCCTCGATGGTGGAGCACCGACCTGCGGCGGGCGATGATTGCCGGACTGGTCTTCAGCCTGCTGTGGGCGGCCTTGTGCAACGTCATCCTCGACGTCTCCGACGGTGTCTCCCTCCCCGACGGGTTCTCCTGGCTGGTGCGCGAGGCACCGCTGGTCTTCCTGGTGTCCACGCTGCTGGTGTGGACGGTGATCGGAGCCCTCGTCGCGCTGACCGGTCGGGTGATCCTGTCGGCGACGCTCCTGCTGCTCGTCGTGACGCCCGTGGCCCTGGCCAACCACGAGAAGCTCGCCCTGCGCTCGGAGCCGGTCTACCCCTCCGACCTCACCTTCCTGACCCAGCCCGCCTTCCTCGCCGACATGGTCGACCTCAGCGTGGTGAAGGCACTGGTGGCGGTCCTGGTCCTGGTCGTCCTGGGCGCCCTGGCGGGGCTCGCGATGGTCCTGACCCGACGACGGCTGGACGTGTCGCTCTGGCGCCGCCGCGGCCCGGCGTGGAAGCCCTGGCTGGTGGCGCGGGTGGTCATGCTGGTCACTGCCGTGCTCGTCCTGAGCAGCCTGCGCGGGTTCCAGGCGCCGGGCAACCCGGTGCGCCACGCCTACGAGGTCGCCGGCGCCGACTGGGCCCCCTGGTCCCAGAAGCGGAACTACCTGCACCACGGGGTCGTCGCGGGACTCCTCTACAACCTCGACGTCACTGCCATGGACCGTCCCCCCGGCTACGACCAGGCGCGCATGGACGACATCTCGCAGCGCTACCAGGCTCTCGCCGACCGGATGAACCGCTCCCGCTCCTCGTCGACCCTGCAGGACACGAACGTGGTCGTCGTGCTGAGCGAGGCCTTCAGCGACCCGACCAGGGTCCCCGGCATCACCCTCGACGAGGACCCGATCCCCTTCACCCGCAGCCTCCTGGCGCGCACGCCGTCCGGCTCGATGCGGAGCCCGCTCATCGGCGGGGGGACGGCGAACATCGAGTTCGAGGTGCTCACCGGGCAGTCGATCTCGCAGTTCACGCCACAGATGACGACGCCGTACCAGATGCTCGTGCCGGAGCAGAAGGACTTCCCGAGCGCGGTGGGGTACTTCGAGGACCACGGTCACCGCACCGTGGCGATCCACCCCTTCAAGCCGCACATGTACCAGCGCGATGCCGTCTACCCGGTCTTCGGCTTCGACGCCGAGGTGTTCGAGGACGACATGCACGAGCGGCACCACATCGACGACAACAGCTACATCGACGACCGGTCCGCCTTCGACGAGGTGCTCCGGACGCTCGACGAGACCGACCAGCCGCAGTTCGTGCAGCTCGTCACGATGCAGAACCACTACCCGATGGAGGGGAAGTACTCCGACCCCATCCCGGCGACCGGCATCAGTGGTGACGGCGAGGACCAGCTCTCCCACTACGCACGCGGACTGCGCCACAGCGACGACGCGCTGAAGTCGTTCCTGACCTCGCTGGCGAGCTCCGGCAAGCCGACCACGGTCGTCTTCTACGGCGACCACACCCCGGCCTTCTGGGTCAGGGACCGCTCGTCGGAGACGGGTGACCTGAGCGAGGGCGACGCGGTGCTCCACGAGACGCCGTACTTCCTGTGGAGCAACCGGGACGACCTCCGGGACTCGGCGATCCCCGTGACCAGCCCGGTCTACCTGCTGCCGATGCTGCTGAACGACCTGCGAGCACCGCTCCCGCCCTACTACGCGCTCCTGCTCAAGCTGCAGAAGCGACTGCCCGGGCTGCTGCCCGGCCAGTACCTGCTCCCCGACGGCGTGGTGACCCGCGAGCACGACCTCGACCCGCGCACCCGGCACCTCCTCGAGGACTACCGGCTGGTTCAGTACGACCTGTCGGTCGGGCACCGGTACGTCGCGGACCAGATGTTCTATCCCGGGGCGTCCGACAAGAACTGAAGGGCTGCCCGGGGCGGGGCCGACCTCAGGGGCGGATCACGCGCTCCAGGACCTTGCCGACGACGAGGTAGACGACGGCGCAGATGCCCCAGTTGACGAGGACGTTCTTGACCTCGGCGCTGTGCTTGGCGGCCTCCCCCTTGCCGTCGGGCGAGAACTCCTTGAGCGTGCCGAGGATGTTGATGTTGTCGGCCGCGTCGATGAAGAACTTCACCAGGCTGTTGCCCCGGTTGAAGTCGAGGACGACGAAGAGCGCGCCGATCGCGAGGAGCACCGCGCAGATCACCGCGATCAGCCAGACAGCGGTCCCCACGGCGTTGCGGATCTGGACCGTGCTGGCGGCGGCTCCATCGGAGGACTTCGACGTGCCCTTGGTGTCGTCCGAGCCCTTGGTGCTGCTTCCCTTGGTGCTGCTGCCCTTGGCGGCCTTGTCGGGCTCGCTCATGGTCACTCCTGTTCCCCGTCGGTGCGACGAAGGGTAGCGCCTCAGGAACCCGTGAAGGTCGCCTTGCCCGGGCCGTTCTCGATGAACGAGCGCATACCGATGGTCCGGTCCTCGGTCGCGAAGAGCGCGGCGAACTGCTGCCGCTCTATCTCCAGGCCGGTGTCGAGGTCGACCTCGAGCCCCCGGTCGATCGCCTCCTTGGCCGCCCGCAGCGCCAGCGAGGCCCCGCCAGCGAACTGCTTCGCCCAGCCGACCGCCTCGGCGTACACGTGGTCCGCCGGCACCACCTTGTCGACGAGGCCGATCGCCAGCGCCTCGTCGGCCTTCACGAAGCGACCGGTGAAGATCAGGTCCTTGCTCCGGCTCGGCCCGATGAGCCGCGTGAGCCGCTGCGTGCCGCCGGCGCCGGGGATCACGCCGAGCAGCACCTCGGGCTGGCCGAACGTCGCGTTGTCCGCGGCGATCCGCAGGTCGGCGCACAGGGTCAGCTCGCAGCCACCCCCGAGGGCGTAGCCGTTGACCGCCGCCACGACGGGCTTCGGGATCCGGGCCACGGCGCTGTACGTCGCCTGGAGGACGCCACTGCGCTTGACCATGTCGGGGTAGGTGAGGTCGGCCATCTCCTTGATGTCGACCCCGGCGGCGAAGACGCGCTCACCGCCCCAGAGCACCACGGCCGCGACGTCGTCACGCTCGGTGGCCTCGGCCGCCGCAGCGCGGATCTCGTCCTGGACCTGCGCGTTGAGGGCGTTGACCTTGGGCCGGTCGATCCGGATCGTGCCCACGCCGTCCTCGACCTCGAGCCTCACGAATTCCACCGGTGCACCCTATCCACACCTCGCCGCAGGCTTGTCGGCACAATGTTGCCGGTGAGCCCGAACACCTGGCGTTGGAGCAGCCTCGGCGAGACCGCTCCGGTGTGGCCCGGGTTCCACCAGAGCCTCGGTGCCACCTGGCGGCCCGAGGCGACGAACTTCGCCGTGTTCTCCCCCGAGGCGACGTCGGTCTGGGTCTGCCTCTTCGACGACGAGGACCGCGAGGTCCGGCACCAGCTCACCGAGCACACCCTCGGTGTCTGGCACGGCGGGATCCCCGGCGTCCACGTCGGCCAGCGCTACGGCTTCCGCGCCGAGGGGCCCTGGCTCCCCGAGAGCGGCCGGAGGTTCAACCCGAACAAGCTCCTCATCGACCCCTACGCCCGGGCGGTCAGCGGGTCGGTCACCGGTCACGACGAGCTGCTGCCGTACGACGTCGCCGATCCCGAGCTGCCCAGCGAGCTCGACTCGGCTCCGTCGATGCCGAAGTGCGTCGTGGTCCACGACGAGTTCGAGTGGGGCGACGACCGCCCGCTGCGGACGCGCTGGCGGGACACCGTGATCTACGAGCTGCACGTCAAGGGCTTCACGCAGCTGCACAAGGAGATCCCCGAGCACCTCCGCGGCACGTACGCCGGCCTCGGCTCCCCCACCGTCACGAGCTACCTGCGCGACCTCGGTGTCACCGCCGTCGAGCTGCTGCCGATCCAGCAGTTCGTCGACGAGCGGTCGGTGGCGGCGCGCGGGCTGACCAACTACTGGGGCTACAACTCGATCGCCTTCCACGCCCCGCACGGCGCCTACAGCGCGAGCGGCGACCGCGGGCAGCAGGTCGCCGAGTTCAAGCAGATGGTGAAGAGCTTCCACGAGGCGGGCATCGAGGTCTTCCTCGACGTCGTCTACAACCACACGGCAGAGGCTGGCGCGGACGGTCCGTCGTACTCCTTCCGCGGGATCGACGACCACGGCTTCTACAAGCGCGCCCAGGCCGGCAAGGACTCCTACTGGGACATCACCGGGTGCGGCAACACCGTCGACTCGACGAACCTCGGTGCGCTGCGGCTGATCCTCGACTCACTGCGCTACTGGGTGACCGAGATGCACGTCGACGGCTTCCGCTTCGACCTGGCGTCCGCGCTCGCGCGCACCGGCCACGACGTCGACATGCAGAGCGCGTTCCTGACCACGATCGGCCAGGACCCCGTGCTGCGCTACGTCAAGCTCATCGCGGAGCCGTGGGACGCCAGCATGGACGGCTACCTCGTCGGGTCGTTCCCGCCACCCTGGGTCGAGTGGAACGACCGGTACCGAGACACCATCCGTGACTTCTGGCGGGCCAGCACCCAGGGCGTCCGGGACGTCGCCTCGCGGATGGCCGGCTCCTCGGACCTCTACGCCGACGACGGCCGCTCGCCGTACGCCTCGGTGAACTTCGTGACCGCCCACGACGGCTTCACACTGCGTGACCTCGTGTCCTACAACGACAAGCACAACGAGGCCAACGGCGAGCACAACCGGGACGGGAGCGACCACAACCACTCCTGGAACCACGGCGTCGAGGGCGAGACCGATGACGAGCTGATCGTCGCCCGGCGTCGTCGCCAGGCCGCGAACATGATGGCCACGCTCTGCCTGTCCAGCGGGACGCCGATGCTCACCGCCGGCGACGAGCGCGGTCGCACCCAGCGCGGCAACAACAACGCCTACTGCCAGGACAACGAGACGTCGTGGGTCGACTGGCGCCCCGACGACGCCTGGCTCGACCTCTACGAGATCACCAAGACCGCGCTCCGGCTCCGCCGCGAGCACCCGGCCCTGCGCCAGCGCCACCACTTCCGCGGACGCCCGACGATCGACGGCGGCCCGAAGGACCTCGCCTGGATCCACCCCGACGGACGCGAGATGACCGAGTCCGACTGGTACGACGAGCAGCTGCACGTCGTCGGCATGTTCGTCTCCGGCGACCCGCTCCGCTCACCCGGCCATGCCGGCGAGCAGCTCCGGGACCGGTCCTTCCTGCTCTGGCTCAACGCCGCCGGCGACCCCTGCGACCTCACCCTCCCGGAGAACGAGTGGGTCGACTCCGGCGAGGTCGTCCTCAGCACCGACGACGCCCACGTCCCCGGCTCCACCATCAAGTCCGGCTCCGTCCTCACCCTCCGGCCGAGGTCGCTGCTCCTGCTCCGCCAGGTGTGAGGCGCGGCGAAGTTTCCCAAGGTATGCAGGCGTTCTGGCACTCCCCACGGGTCACGGCTCGAGGGAAGCGCCTGATGTTCGTGGGGAGCGGTGACCGGTGGTACGCCGGACGACGCACGCTCGCCCCGATGTCGTCCTCTGCTCCGTCCACCTGCTCTGGATCCACAGGTGCGCCGAACCGAGCACTCCCCACCGTCTCCCCTCTCCGAGGCTGGGCAGCATGGACGGACGCGGCGCACGCCTCATCGGACTTCCACGAGCTGACGTCTTCATGCGCAGCGAGGTCCTCGCCATGGGCGGGGACGACCGGACCATCCGCCGGGCCCTTCGCTCGGGCGAGTGGGTCCGCGTCCGGCCCGGTGCCTACGCCGGCTCCGAGCACTGGACGGGACTCGACGCGCGGGGAAGGCACCGGGTGCTCACCGCGGCGGTGATGCGTTCACTCGCTCCCCGCGTAGCGGCAAGTCACGTGTCGGCAGCGCTCGAGCACAACCTGGACACCTGGGACATCGATCTCACGAGGACCCACGTCACTCGGCTGGACGGAGGCGCCGGACGGACGGAACGTGATCTCGTGCACCACGAGGGCCTGGCTCTCGACAACGACCTGGTGCAGGTCGGCGACTTGTCGTGCGTCACGGCGGTGCGCGCGGCCCTGGAGACAGCGATCCTCGGCGGAGTTGAGCGAGGTCTGGTCACGGTTGACTCCGGGCTGCGCAACAACGCGTTCACCAAGGAAGACCTCTTCGAGCAGCACGACATCATGGCGTCGTGGCCCGGAGCCCAGCACCTCCACCTCGTCACGCGTCTCGCCGACGGACGGAGCGGCAGCGCCGGAGAGACGCGCACGCGTTTCCTGTGCTGGTCCGAGCAGCTCCCGATGCCTGAGCTCCAGTACCCCGTGTACGACGGTGGCGTCCTCATCGGAATCTGCGACTTCGCGTGGCCCGAGCTCGGCGTCTTCGGCGAGTTCGACGGCAAGCTCAAGTACGTGCTGCACCTCCGCGACGGCGAGGAGCCCGCCGACGCTGTGTTCCGGGAGAAGCGGCGCGAGGACGAGATCCGTCGCGTCACAGGGTGGAGGTGCATCCGGATCGTCTGGTCCGACCTCTCCTACCCCGCTCGTACGGCGGCGCGAATCCGGGCGGTCATGGCGCAGGCCGCCTGACTCGGACCTGGCCGACGCACCAGGCGTCGCAGCCTCCCACGAAGAACTGGCGCTTCCCACGAGCTGTGACTCGTGGGAAGCGCCAGTTCCTCTGCATACCTTGGGAAACCTGCAGCGACCCTAGGCCTTCGGCAGGGTCACCAGGTTCAGCTCGGCGACGGAGGCCAGGTGGTTGTTCTTGGGGACGACCCGGACGGTGTAGCCGAAGGAGCCGGTGGAGGCGAGGGTGACCTCGCCGTCGAAGCGGTGCCGGTTGGACTCGTAGGACTCGACGAGCTTGAGCGACGTCGTCCGGGCGTCGACGAGGTCGTCCTCGTCGCGCACCCGGCCGTGGACGGTCTGGACGTCGACGTCCTCGGGGCTGAGGTCGCCGAGCGAGACGAACGCGTGCACCGACATCGTCGAGCCGAGCTCGGGTGAGTCACCCAGGCCGGACGAGTCGACGTGGTCGATGCTCACGCCGGACCAGCCGCTGACGACCTTCTTCTTCCAGTCGGCGAGCTCGCGCGCACCCTCGTAGCTGTCGTTGAGGGTGCGGGACGCCTCGGCGGCCGGGGTGTAGAGGTCGTGGACGTAGTCGCCGACCATGCGGTCCGCGAGGACCTTGGGGCCGAGCGACTTGAGGGTGTGCCTCACCATCTCGATCCAGCGACCCGGCGTGCCGTTGTCGTCGAGGTCGTAGAAGCGCGGAGCAACCTCGTTCTCGATGAGCTCGTAGAGCGCGGTCGCCTCGAGGTCGTCACGACGGTCGGCGTCCTCGACACCGTCGGCGGACGGGATCGCCCAGCCGTTGTTGCCGTCGTACCACTCGTCCCACCAGCCGTCGAGGATCGACAGGTTCAGGCCACCGTTGAGGGCGGACTTCATGCCGGAGGTACCGCACGCCTCGTAGGGCCGCAGCGGGTTGTTCAGCCAGACGTCGCAGCCGGGGTAGAGCGGCTGCGCCATGGCGATGTCGTAGTTCGGCAGGAAGACGATGCGGTGCCGGACCTCCGGGTCGTCGGCGAAGCGCACGATCTCCTGGATCAGCTTCTTGCCGCCGTCGTCGGCGGGGTGCGACTTGCCGGCGATGATGAGCTGCACCGGTCGCTCGGGGTCGAGCAGGATGCGCTTCAGCCGGTCGGGCTCGCGCAGCATCAGCGTCAGTCGCTTGTACGACGGGACGCGGCGGGCGAATCCGATGGTGAGCACGTCCGGGTCCAGGACCTTGTCGATCCACGTCAGCTCGGCAGGCGCTGCACCACGCTTGAGCCAGCTGCTGCGCAGCCGGCGGCGGGCGTCCTTGACCAGCCGCTCGCGGAGGATGCGCTTGGTGGACCAGATGCGCTCGGCCGCGATCTCGTCGGCGACCTGGAAGACCTTCTCGGGCGAGTCGGCGGCGAGGCCCGGGTCGGGGTTGACGCCGGCCTCACGGGCCAGCGCGAACACCTCGGGGGCCACCCAGGTGGGGGCGTGCACGCCGTTGGTGATCGACGCGATCGGGCGCTCGGCGACGTCGAACTTCGGCCAGAGGCCACCGAACATCCCGCGGCTCACCTCGCCGTGCAGCTGCGAGACGCCGTTGGCGCGCTGCGACAGCCGGAAGCCCATGACCGCCATGTTGAAGACGCCCGGGTCGCCGCCGTCGTAGTCCTCCGCGCCGAGCGCGAGGATCTTGTCGACGGGCACGCCGACGCTGGCGTTGTCGCCACCGAAGTACTGCGCCACGAGGTCTCGCGGGAAGCGGTCGATGCCGGCCGGGACCGGGGTGTGGGTCGTGAAGACGGTGCCCGCCCGGGAGACCTCGAGGGCCGACTCGAAGTCGAGGCCCTTGTCCTCGGTCAGCTCGCGGATCCGCTCCAGGCCGAGGAAGCCGGCGTGGCCCTCGTTGGTGTGGAACACCTCGGGCGCCGGTGCGCCGGTCAGCTCGGAGAACACGCGCAGCGCGCGGACACCGCCGATGCCGAGGAGCATCTCCTGGCGCAGGCGGTGCTCGGTGTTGCCGCCGTAGAGACGGTCGGTGATGTCGCGAAGGACGCCGGCGTTCTCCTCCACGTCGGTGTCGAGCAGCAGCAGCGGCACCCGGCCGACCTGGGCGACCCAGATCCGGGCGTGCGCCGTCTCGTCGCCCGGCATGCCGATGGTGATCCGCACGGATTCGCCGGACGCGTCGCGGAGCAGCGACAGCGGGAGCTCGTCGGGGTCCAGGACCGGGTAGGTCTCGAGCTGCCAGCCGTCGCGCGAGAGCTGCTGGCGGAAGTAGCCGTGGCGGTAGAGCAGGCCGACGCCGACGATCGGGACGCCGAGGTCGCTGGCCGCCTTGAGGTGGTCACCGGCGAGGATGCCCAGACCACCGGAGTACTGCGGCAGCACCGAGGTGATGCCGAACTCCGGGGAGAAGTAGCCGATGGCGCGCGGCTTGTCGTCGCCCAGCGCCTGGAACCACCGGTCCCCGGTGAGGTACGACGTGAGGTCGTCCCGCAGGGCTCCGAGCAGGCCGAGGAACTCGTCGTCCTTCGCCAGGGCGGCGAGCCGCTCGGACGGGACCAGGCCGAGGAGGCGGACGGGGTCCTTGCTCCTGGCCCACAGGTCCGGGTCGATGGACTCGAAGAGGTCCTGCGTCGGCGGGTGCCAGGACCAGCGGAGGTTGCCGGCGAGCTCGCCGAGCGCCACGAGGGCGTCGGGCAGGACGGGGCGGACAGTGAATCGACGGATAGCGCGCACCGACGAACGGTATCGAATGGATCGTTCCAATGAAACCGGCACGCCCGATCCGGTCCGTGACCCCGACCACGTCAGTGGTCGAGACGGGCGGTGGTTGCTGGGGACCGACTTGGGTAGGTTCGCGAACATGGTTGGACGTATTCCGGTCCTGGACGTCACACCCCAGCTCGAGGGAGGCAGATACCCCACCAAGGCCGCCGTGGGCGAGCCGTTCGAGGTCAGCGCGCTCGTCATGCGCGAGGGCCACGACTCCCACGCCGCGGAGGTCGTGCTGATCGACCCGCAAGGTGGCCGCCGAGCACCCCTGCTGATGCAGCGCGACCCCGCCGAGGCGGACCGCTACCGCGCGACCGTCGTCGCCGACACCGAGGGCTCCTGGAGCTTCGAGGTGCGCGGCTGGAGCGACCCCTACGCCACCTGGCACCACCACGCCGACATCAAGGTGCCCGCCGGCATCGACACCGAGCTGATGTTCACCGAGGGCGCCCTGCTCATGGAGAAGGCGGCCGCCGACCTCAAGGGCGAGGACCGCGACACCCTCGTGGACGCCGCCAAGGCGCTGCGCGACACCGACCGGCCCGACGAGGTGCGGCTCGCCGCGGGCAGCGCGACCGCGGTCGTGGAGGTCCTCGCGGCCAACCCCGTGCGCGAGCTCGTCACCGTCGAGGGGCCCTACCCGTTCAACGTGGACCGTCGCCGGGCGCTCTACAGCTCCTGGTACGAGTTCTTCCCCCGCTCCGAGGGTGCGTACGTCGACGGCGACGGCAAGGTCGTCAGCGGCACCTTCCAGACCGCCGCCGAGCGGCTGCCCGCGGTGGCCCAGATGGGGTTCCACATCATCTACCTGCCGCCGATCCACCCGATCGGACGGATCAACCGCAAGGGACGCAACAACACCCTCGACCCGGGACCCGACGACGTCGGCTCCCCGTGGGCCATCGGCTCCGACGAGGGCGGGCACGACGCCGTACACCCCGACCTCGGCACGATCGAGGACTTCGACGCGTTCGTCGCCCGCGCCAAGGAGGTCGGTCTCGAGGTCGCCCTCGACTTCGCGCTCCAGGCCGCTCCGGACCACCCGTGGGCGAAGTCCAACCCGGAGTTCTTCACCACGCGCGCCGACGGCTCGATCGCCTACGCCGAGAACCCGCCGAAGAAGTACCAGGACATCTACCCGATCAACTTCGACAACGACCGCGAGGGCACCTACGCGGAGATGCTGAGGGTCGTCCGGCACTGGATGGACCACGGCGTCCGCGTCTTCCGCGTCGACAACCCGCACACCAAGCCCGTGGAGTTCTGGGAGTGGCTGCTCGCGGAGGTCCGCAAGACCGACCCCGACGTGCTGTTCCTCGCCGAGGCCTTCACGCGCCCGTCGATGCTCCAGGCGCTGGGCATGGTCGGCTACCACCAGAGCTACAACTACTTCACGTGGCGCAACACCCGCTACGAGATCGAGACCTACCTCCACGAGGTGTCGCGCGAGACGGCCCACCGGATGCGGCCGAACTTCTTCGTCAACACCCCGGACATCCTCCCCGAGTTCCTTCAGTACGGCGGTCCGCCGGCGTTCAAGGTCCGGGCAGCCCTCGCTGCGTGCGGCTCACCGAGCTGGGGCGTCTACGCCGGCTTCGAGCTCTACGAGCACGTGGCCGTCCGCCCCGGGTCGGAGGAGTACCTCGACTCGGAGAAGTACCAGATCCGGATCCGTGACTGGGCGGCCGCCGAGGCCCAGGGCCACTCGCTGGCGCCGTACCTCACGATGCTCAACCACGTGCGCGAGCAGCACCCGGCGCTGCAGGAGCTGCGCAACCTGACCGTGCACAACGCCGAGGACGACGCGATCGTCGTCTTCTCCAAGACCACGACCCAGCCCGGTGGCGTCCGCGACACCGTGATCGTGGTCGTGAACGTCGACCCGCACTCCGCGCGGGAGTCGACGATCCACCTGGACATGCCAGCGCTCGGGCTGGACTGGAACGACCGGTTCCTCGTGCACGACGAGGTGACCGGCGCCGACTGGACCTGGGGCGAGCACAACTACGTGCGGCTCGACCCGTTCCACGAACCTGCCCACATCCTGAGCGTGAGGAGCAACCCCGCCTGATGACCCTCGACGAGAACCCCGACTGGTTCAAGAGCGCTGTCTTCTACGAGGTCCTCGTCCGGTCGTTCCAGGACGCGGACGGCGACGGCTGCGGAGACTTCAAGGGGCTGACCGAGAAGCTCGACTACCTCCAGTGGCTGGGCGTCGACTGCCTCTGGGTGCCGCCGTTCTTCGAGTCCCCGCTGCGCGACGGCGGCTACGACATCTCGAACTACACCGAGATCCTGCCCGAGGTCGGCACCATCGAGGACTTCCACGAGTTCCTGGACGCCGCCCACGACCGCGGCATCCGCGTGATCATCGACTTCGTCATGAACCACACGAGTGACGCCCACCCGTGGTTCCAGGAGTCGCGCTCCGACCCTGACGGCCCGTACGGCGACTTCTACGTGTGGTCCGACCATGACGAGCTCTACCAGGACGCCCGCATCATCTTCGTCGACACCGAGCCGTCGAACTGGACCTGGGACCCGGTGCGCCAGCAGTACTTCTGGCACCGCTTCTTCAGCCACCAGCCCGACCTCAACTTCGACAACCCGAAGGTCCACGACGCCATGCTCGAGGCGCTCGACTTCTGGCTCGACATGGGCATCGACGGCTTCCGCCTCGACGCCGTGCCGTACCTCTACGAGCGCGAGGGCACCAACGGCGAGAACCTCAAGGAGACGCACGACTTCCTCAAGAAGCTGCGCTCCCACGTGGACACGAAGTACCCCGGCAGGATCCTGCTGTGCGAGGCCAACCAGTGGCCGGCCGACGTGGTGGAGTACTTCGGCGACTTCGAGTCCGGCGGCGACGAGTGCCACATGGCGTTCCACTTCCCGGTGATGCCCCGCATCTTCATGGGGGTGCGCCGGGAGAGCCGGTTCCCGATCTCCGAGATCATGGAGCAGACGCCGGCCATCCCCGAGAACTGCCAGTGGGGCGTCTTCCTCCGCAACCACGACGAGCTCACGCTCGAGATGGTCGCGGACGAGGACCGCGACTACATGTGGGACGAGTACGCCAAGGACCCCCGCATGAAGGCGAACATCGGCATCCGCCGTCGCCTCGCTCCGCTGCTGGACAACGACACCAACCAGATGGAGCTGTTCACGGCCCTGCTGCTGTCGTTGCCCGGCTCGCCGTGCCTCTACTACGGCGACGAGATCGGGATGGGCGACAACATCTGGCTCGGTGACCGCGACGGCGTCCGCACACCCATGCAGTGGACGGCCGACCGCAACGCCGGCTTCTCCAAGGCGACGCCCGGCAGGCTGCACCTGCCGCTGATCCAGGACCCGGTGTTCGGCTACCAGCGCGTCAACGTCGAGACGGAGACGGAGAACTCCTCCTCCCTCCTGCACTGGACGCGCCGGATGATCCACGTCCGCAAGAACCACCCGGCCTTCGGGCTCGGCGGCTTCGACGACCTCGGCGGCACGAACCCGAGCGTGCTGTCCTACGTCCGCGAGCACGACGGCGACACCGTCCTGTGCGTCAACAACCTGTCGAGGTTCCCGCAACCGGTGGAGCTCGACCTCCGGAGGTGGGAAGGCGTGATCCCCGTCGAGCTGCTCGGCGGCACGCGTTTCCCGCAGATCGGTGAGCTGCCCTACCTGCTGACCCTGACCGGCTACGGGTTCTACTGGTTCCGCCTGCCCTCGACCGCCCAGCTCGAGGCACGCCACGGCGAGACCGGCCAGATCCCGCGGGTGGTGGTGTGAGCGTGAAGGAGGACCTCACCCGCTACATCGAGCAGGCCCGCTGGTTCGGCGGCAAGGGACGTCCCTTCGAGGTGACGTCGTCGCGCCGGATCCACCTCACGCCTGCCGACGCCCCGGCCGACGGAGGACCGCGCGTCACCATCGAGCTCGCCGAGCTCACGTACGCCGACGGTGCCGGCTCGGACGTCTACCAGATCCCTGCGTCGTGGTACGCCGAGGAGAAGGAGGACCTCGACCACGCCCTCATCGGCCACTTCACGGACGAGGAGCTCGGCGACGTGTGGTGCTACGACGCACTGCACGACCACGCGGCCACACCCCTGTGGCTGCAGGGATTCGCCACCGGGCTCGACACCGACGGCGTCACCTTCGCGACCGTCGGGTCGCCGGAGATCGACACCGACGCCCGCTCGACGCTGCTCAGCGGCGAGCAGAGCAACTCCTCGCTCGTCTTCGGCGAGACCGCGCTGATGAAGGTCTTCCGACGCGTCACCCCCGGCGTCAACCCGGACATCGAGATCCTGTCGGCGCTGACCGAAGCGGGCAACGAGCACGTCGCCTCGCTCTACGGCTGGGCGGAGACGACCTCCGCGTCGGGCGGTGTGCTCCAGCTCGCGATCCTCCAGCAGTTCCTGAAGACGGCGAGCGACGGGTGGGAGCTCGCGCTCGCCAGCCTGCGCAACCTGTTCGCCGACGGCACGGTGCACGCCTTCGAGGCGGGCGGCGACTTCGCCGCCGAGGCCAACCGCCTCGGCGTCGCCGTCGCGGAGCTGCACACCACCATGGCCGAGGCCTTCCCCACGAGCACGTGGAGCACCGAGCAGCTCGGCGAGGTGGCCGATGCGATGTCGGCCCGCCTCGAGGCCGCGCTGCCCGTCGTACCCGAGCTGGAGAAGCACGCGCCCGCGCTGCACGCGCACTTCGACGCGATCCGCCACCTGACCCACCCGGTGGTCTCGCAGCGCGTGCACGGCGACCTGCACCTCGGTCAGACGCTCCGCACCGTGCGGAACTGGAAGATCATCGACTTCGAGGGCGAGCCGGCCAAGCCGCTCGAGGAGCGCTCGCTCCCCGACATCCCGTGGCGCGACGTGGCGGGCATGGTCCGCTCCTTCGGGTACGCCGCGGAGCTCAGCCGTCTCGACCACGAGCAGGCGACGGGCGACGCGGACGAGCAGGACGCCGAGCTGGCTGCCGAGTGGGCGGCCCGCAACGTGCAGGCGTTCCTCGCCGGCTACCGCGAGGCCAGCGGCTCCGAGCTCGACCAGGTCCTGCTCACCGCGTACACCGCGGACAAGGCGGTCTACGAGACCGTCTACGAGGCGAGGAACCGCCCCGGCTGGCTGCCGATCCCGCTGATCGCAGTGGCGCGGCTCGCCGAAGACACCTGACCCGAACGACACAGAGGAGGTGGCCCGCGTGGCCGCGAGGAAGACACTCCGGCTCAAGCCGGTGCCCGACGAGCAGCTCGGCCTCCTGGCCGAGGGCCGGCTCGGCGACCCGCACGCCGTGCTGGGCTCGCACCCCCACGAGTCCGGCGTCACCGTACGGACCCTGAAGCCGCTGGCGAAGACCGTCGTGGTCGTCTACGGCGACTCCCGTGTCGACCTGGCCCACGAGGCGCACGGCGTGTGGGCCGGCACCCTCGACCTCCCCGAGGTCCCGGACTACCGGCTCGAGGTGAGCTACGCCGACGGACTGCCGCACGTGGTCGACGACGCCTACCGCTACCTCCCCACGCTCGGCGAGATCGACCTCCACCTCATCAACGAGGGACGACACGAGCAGCTGTGGCACGTGCTCGGCGCGCACGTGCAGCACTACGACGCACCCTTCGGCACCATCAGCGGCACGGCCTTCGCGGTGTGGGCGCCGCACGCCAAGGGCGTCCGCGTGAAGGGCGACTTCAACAACTGGGACGGCCGCGAGCACCCGATGCGCCAGATGGGCGTCTCCGGGGTGTGGGAGCTGTTCGTGCCCGACATCGGCTCGGGCACGCACTACAAGTACGACGTGCTCGGCGCCGACGGACGATGGCGCGAGAAGGCCGACCCGCTGGCCGCCCGCACCGAGGAGCCACCGCTGACCAGCAGCGTCGTGCACGAGTCCGCCTACGCCTGGGGCGACGACGCGTGGATGGCCGACCGTGCGGCCGGCAACGTGCACCAGCTCCCCATGTCGACCTACGAGGTGCACCTCGGGTCGTGGCGGCGCGGCCGCTCGTACCGCGAGCTGGCCGACGAGCTCGTCCCCTACGTCAAGGGCACAGGCTTCACCCACGTCGAGCTGCTCCCGGTCATGGAGCACCCCTTCGGCGGCTCGTGGGGCTACCAGGTGACGTCGTACTTCGCGCCCTCCGCGCGCTTCGGCGACCCCGACGACCTGCGCTACCTGATCGATCGCTTCCACCAGGAGGGGATCGGCGTGATCCTCGACTGGGTCCCCGCGCACTTCCCGAAGGACGAGTTCGCGCTCGCCGACTTCGACGGCACCCCGCTCTACGAGGACCCGAACCCGTTGCGCGGCGAGCACCCCGAGTGGGGCACGCTCGTCTTCAACTTCGGGCGCAAGGAGGTCCGCAACTTCCTCGTCGCGAGCGCGTTGTACTGGCTCGAGGAGTACCACGCCGACGGCCTCCGCGTGGACGCGGTCGCGTCGATGCTCTACCTCGACTACGGCCGCTCCGACGGCCAGTGGTCGCCCAACATCCACGGCGGCCGCGAGAACCTCGAGGCGGTCGCGTTCATCCAGGAGATGAACGCGACCTGCCAGAAGCGCGTCCCGGGCGCCGTCACCATCGCCGAGGAGTCGACGTCGTGGCCGGGCGTGACCCGCGCGACGCACCTCGGCGGGCTC
The DNA here is from genome assembly GCA_963759965.1 of uncultured Actinomycetota bacterium. Taxonomy (GTDB): domain Bacteria; phylum Actinomycetota; class Actinomycetes; order Propionibacteriales; family Nocardioidaceae; genus Marmoricola_A. The sequence continues at coordinate 344,800 of CAVXBM010000020.1, read as the reverse complement.
GGGTTCGACCTCAAGTGGAACATGGGCTGGATGCACGACACGCTCAACTACCTGCGGCACGACCCGATCCACCGGTCGTACCACCACGGGCAGCTGACGTTCTCGATGATGTACGCCTACTCCGAGAGGTTCGTCCTGCCGCTGAGCCACGACGAGGTCGTGCACGGCAAGGGCTCCCTGCTCCGCAAGATGCCGGGCGACCGGTGGCAGCAGCTCGCCAACCTTCGCGCCTACTTCGCCTTCATGTGGGCGCACCCCGGCAAGCAGCTGCTCTTCATGGGCCAGGAGTTCGGCCAGGACGCCGAGTGGGCCGAGGGCCGCGAGCTGGACTGGTGGCTGCTCGACCAGCCCGGTCACCAGGGGCTGCTGCAGCTGATGGGTGACCTCAACCGGGTCTACCGCGAGACGCCGGCGCTCTGGGCGAAGGACGACGAGCCCGAGGGCTTCCAGTGGATCGACGCGAACGACGCCTGGGGCAACGTGTTCTCGTTCGTCCGCAGCGACGGCGAGGGCTCGCACGTCGCGTGCGTCGTGAACTACTCCGCCATGCCGCACCTCGACTACCGCATCGGGCTCCCGGCAGCCGGCACGTGGCGCGAGGTGGTCAACACCGACGCGCAGGTGTACGCCGGCTCCGGCGTCGGCAACCTCGGCGGTGTCGAGGCCACCGACACCGCGTCCCACGGCCTGCCCGCCTCCGCCACGCTCCAGGTCCCGCCCCTCGGTGCGGTCTGGCTCCGCCACGACCCGGACGCGGCGACCGAGTAACCGCTCGCTGGTCGAGCAGATCAGGGACGCGCGGCCCCGTGGTCGGCATGAGCGGACCCTCGGCGGTCATGCGGGATCGGCCCTCTCGTAGGGGCCGGCACCGCGTCAGCCCAGGGTCTCGACCAGCGCACGATAGGTCCGGTCGACCTCGCCCTCGTTGCTGGTGACCAGCACGGCGTCGGGCCGTCCCGCGAGGAGCCGTTCGAGCGCCGCGTGCGTGCGGAGCAGCATCTCGTCTCCGCCTTCCGCGGCGACGATGGCGCGCACGCTCTCGTGCCAGGGGTCCTCGGGCTCGGACCGGCCCCGCCGGTGGAACCGCGCCACCGCGGCGTCGGGCGTGTCCATGAGCATGCGCTCGACGAGCACGGCACCTGCGTTCGTGGCGGCCTCCTCGAACCGAGCCAGCTCCAGGGGGTCGACCAGCATCTGGGGGAACACGACGTCCTGACCCTGGCGGAGGTAGGCCTCGATCATGGCCAGTGCCGCGGGCCGGATGAGGGATCCGGCGCGGGCGAAGTCGCTGTCCCAGCCCCCGATGAGCGTCCTGAGCACGTCGACGTCGCAGTTGAGCACGCCCGGGTGTGCGTCGACGTACCGCCGTGCCAGCGTGGACTTGCCGATCCCCGGAGGTCCGTTGAGGTGGATGAGCCGGCTCATGGTCCTCGACCCTAGGTGCTGCCGCGTTAGGGTCGGCGCGTGACGGACCAGGACCAGGAGCAGCTGCTCGAAGGGCGGCTTGCTGACCGTGGTGTCCGGCTCGAGCGCGTCGGCAAGGGCGTGTCCCGGGTGAGCTGGACCCCCGAGCTCCAGGACGAGGGCTTCGAGTCCGCCTCCGCCGCGGTCCGCGCGGGCGTCGACCTGGCTCTCGAGGAGCTCGACCAGAAGCGCGTCGAGGCACTCGTCGATCCCGAGGACGTCACCGCCACCCGCATCGCGACCTGGGCAGGCATGCGGCGCGAGGGCGTCATGCGGGGCGTGGTGGAGAGGCGGGGCGAGCGGCACGACCGCGTGGTCTTCGCCCGGCTGCACACCGACGAGCCCGCGACGGCCGCCAAGGGCTTCCGGGCCCTCCTCAACTCGTTCCTCCCCCGCAAGCGCGCGATCTCCCAGCTCCTCGTGCGCGACACCGAGGGCCGGGTGCTGCTCTGCAACCTGACCTACAAGCAGGACTGGGACCTGCCGGGTGGCGTGGTCGAGGTCGGCGAGTCCCCCGCGGTCGCCGTCGGTCGTGAGATCCGCGAGGAGCTGGCGCTCGACATCGACGCCGGGAGGCTCCTGCTCACCGACTGGCTCCCGCCCTGGAGCGGCTGGGACGACGCGGTGTGCCTGGTCTTCGACGGCGGGGTCCACGACCCCGGCATCACCGACGCGATCGTGCCGCAGGCACGCGAGATCCGACAGGCGAGGTTCTGCACGCTGGCCGAGGTGCACACCCTGTGCGCCGACTTCACCGCCCGCCGCATCGACTCGGCCCTCGCCGGTCTCGACGCGGATGCGCCTGCCTACACGGAGTCCGGTCGGCCCGTCTGAGGGAGCGTCGCCAACGGCAACGACACCCGGAAGACCGAGCCACCACCCTCGCGGGGCCGGTAGTCGGCGGTGCCGCCCTGCGCCGCGGCGAGGGAGCGTACGACGAACAGCCCGATGCCCGTGCCCCGTGCCTGGGTGTCGTCGGCCCGGGTGAACTCGTCGAAGAGGTGCTGGCGGAAGCTCTCGGGCACTCCGCGGCCGGAGTCGCCGACCTCGATGTGCGCGAAGCCGTCCGGGTCCCCGGTGCGCACGCTCAGGGCGTACGGCGCGGCGCCGTACTTCACCGCGTTGCTCAACAGGTTCGCCACCATCTGGTGCAGCCGGTCGCGGTCGGCCGTCACCGTGAGCCCCCGGACCCCGGTCACCACGATGTCGCCGAGCTCCTTCACGTCCCGGAGCACGTCGTCGAGGACCTCGTCGAGCTCGACGGCACGTACGTCGACCCGGAGCGACCCGCGACCGGCCTGGGCCGCGGTGAGCAGGTCGTCGGTGAGCCGCTCGAGGATCAGCGTCTGGCGGCCGACGGCCTCGAGGAGCCGCTGCAGGTGCTCGGGAGGGAGCGTGCCACCGTTGCTCGACACGACGGACGCGACGCCGCTCAGGAGCGTGACCGGGTTGCGGATCTCGTGCGCGGTGGTGCTGATCGCCTGGCGGAGGCGAGCCGCCTCGTCGCTGCGCGTGGCGGGCAGGACCGTCACGACGACCTCGTGCTCGCCGGACCGGCGCATCACCACGTCGTACGCACCCGACTCCTCGGTGGTGCGCTCCCGGACCTCCTGCCCGGCGCGGACGTCGGAGAGGCGACGGACGAGCATCCCCTGGAACCTGCGGCGCGACCTGGGCCAGCATCTTCCCGGACGACGCGAGGGGCAGGCCGAGCATCGCGGCAGCGGTGTCGTTGGCGAAGCCCAGCACGGCGTCGTCCCCTCCTCCGCTGCCGGTGTGCACGAGCATCAGGCCGACCGAGGCGAGTGCGGACACCTGGTCCGTCGGGCTCGGCGGAGGCACGACCTCGACCGTTGTCGGGTCCGTGTCGGCGTGGACCGCGCCGTTCACCTGCTCGGGCGGGTGCGGAGCGGCACGTGCCGTCGAGACCGCTCACCAGGCGTCGGACGAACGACAGGATGCGGCGGGGCGTGGTGCCCTTCTGGAGGTAGCCGTCGGCGCCGGCGCCCAGGGCGCGCTGCGCCATCGTGTCGGCCTCGAAGCCGCTGAGCACGACGACACGGGCACGCGGGCACACGCTGCGGATCCGCGGCAGCGCCTCGAGACCGTCCATGACCGGCATCGCGAGGTCGAGCAGCACGAGGTCGGGCTGGAGCCGCTCGACCATCTCCACGCCCTCGAGACCGTTCTCCGCCTCGGCGACGACCTCGAAGTCGCCGTCCTGCTCCAAGGTGATGCGCAGGAGGAGCCGGAGGTCCGGGGTGTCGTCGACGATGACCGCGGAGAACGACGCGGTCCTCGTCGGCGCCAGGCTCACGAAGGGCTGCCCGGCGTCGGGTCGGGAGGTGACGAGGCCACCTCCGACGCCTGTCCCGCCGAGCCGGGTGCCTGCTTCGCGTCTGGTCCGATGGTGGCGGCCGTGCGCCGCAGGAGGCCCGCGGACACCGGGCGCTGGTCCGAGCCGAGGAGGTCGGTGATCATGTGGCTGGCCGACCCGATGGCGGTGTCGAGCGCTTCGCGCGCCTTCTCCTCCTTGCCGAGGTCCAACGACATCTTGGCGACCACGAGCCCCTGGAGGACGTTGTCGTTGAGCTCGAGCGCCTGCTGCTCGCGCTTGCGCATGTCCTCGAACAGCTGGGCGCCCTGCATGAGCGAGCCGTAGTTGCGTCGCAGCGACCAGTAGTAGACCGCGACGGTGGCGCCGATGACGTCCCACATCGCCAGCTGCCAGCCCCACGCCGCGCGCATGGCGCCGCCCTGCACCTGGTCGACGCCGAACTCAGGCATCAGCATGTGCACGGCGTGCACGCCGTGGTGCACCGCGCAGGTGAAGAAGATGGCTGCGGTCGCTGCCCCGAGCGGGTTCGACCGGAGCTGGTGGCTCTTGACGAGCGGCAGCACGATGGCGGCGACGATCGCGAAGTAGGCCGCAGAGATGACGGTGTTGGCGACGAGGCCGACGACCCACCAGTCCATGTCCTGATCCTTGTCTTCTCAGGCCGGTGCGCCGGTGAGGGTCAAGGCGACCATCACGAGGACCGAGCCGACCAACCAGGCACGGGAGGCCGTCGACCACCGCACCATATCCAGCATCCCGCGGGCACCGCGGACGAACTCTCCTGACAGCGCGACGGCACAGCTGCCGACGATCACGAGCTCCCACGCAGACGCAGCGACGTCCCAGCTGCCCACCGGCTCGACCTCCACGAGGCCCGGCAGACCGACCGTCCGTGTGAGCGCCCAGAGCACCACGATCGCCGCGTTGCCGACGAGGCCCGCCCACAGCAGCGCGCGGTCGGCACCCCTGGTGAGCAGGAGCATCGACCAGGCCAGCTGGGCCAGGGCCGAGACCACGAAGAAGCTGCCGATGAGCAGGCCCTCGCGGAAGTGGATGGGCCCGGCGGCCGCGTGCACGCCGGCTGCCGCCGCGCTGCTGATCAGCGCGACGACGATGGCGGTCGAGTCACGGCCGGGAAGGGCGAGGGTGCGCGCCCGGAGCACGTCCGGCGCCTCGCCGGTCACGGGCGGCGGCGCCGCACCGAGGTCACCGGCCGCGACAGCGACGCGGAGCTGCTCGACCCGGCGGTCGTGGGCCGTGACCGGACGTGCCCGCCCCGGCCGGGAGGACGCGAGCAGGGCCACCACCACCACTGCTCCACCGAGGACCAGGGTGTAGTGCACCACGTGTGCGAGGACGCCGAGGACCGGCGCCACGAGGGGGGTCACCGCAGCAGCATGCACCGCAGATCGCCGGGATCGGGCCGAAACACGGCCCTCGCGGCCTGGGTGCGCCCGGTCCGCGCAGATATGTCCTGATACGGCTCCGCGGCTCAGTAGAGCGCGGACGCCAGGTCCCGCCGCGCCTTCAGGACCCGCGGATCCTCGTTGCCGACCACCCCGAAGAGCTCGATGAGGTGCAGCCGCGCCTTGTCACGCTCGTCGCCCGCGGTACGCCGGACCAGCTCGACCAGGCGGCCGAACGCGTCGTTGACGTGCCCGCCGAGGAGGTCGAGGTCCGCGACCAGCGTCTGGGCGTCGACGTCGTCGGGAGCGTCCGCGGCGGCGGCACGCGCGCGTCGTCAGGTCGGTGTCGGCCGTGCGCTGCATCAGCCTGGTGCGGCTGAGGCCCAGCGCGGCCTCGGCGTCCGCCGGGTTGGCATCGAGGAGCTTCTGGTACTCCGCCACCGCGGTGTCGAGGTCGCCGGAGACCAGGGCCTCGTCGGCCGCGGCGTACCTCGGGTCCTCGGCGGGCTCCTCGCCCTCCTCGTCGGGCGGAGCGACCGGACCGAAAGGCTCGTGGCGACCGGTCATGCCCTGGGCGGTCATCTGCTCGAGGACCTGGCTCATGATCGTGCGCAGCTCCTCCATGGGCGGCGCGTCCTGCAGCAGCGGCGCGAGCCGGCCCTGGAGGACCATGGCGACCAGCGGCACCTGCTGGACCTGCATCGCCTGCGCGATGCCGGGCTGGGCGTCGACGTCGACCCGGCCGACCGCGATGCGGCCCTCGAGCTCCTCGGCGATCGTGACCAGGTCGTCGGCCAGCTCGGCGCTCACAGGCAGGCGGCTCGGCGAGTAGACGACCAGCACGACGGGCGCGGTCATCGACGCCTCGAGGAGGGCCTGGAAGTTCTGGTCGTCGACCTCCACGGCGTACGCACCGGCGGCGCCGCCCGGCGAGGCACCCCCTGCGGCGGGCGCGCCGGAGGCTCCGGGCGTCGGGGCAGGACGCTTCAGGCCGGAGAGGTCCACGGCACCAGGTCGGGAGAACGGCATGTTCATGCCGCCCATCCTTCCAAACGCGCGGAGCGCCCCCGCGCGCCGGTCAGAAGTCGCCGGCAGCGCGGCGGACCGGGGTGAGCATGGAGGAGAGGTGCGCGAGGTCGTCCTCGGAGAGGGCGGCGAGGCCGAAGTCGGCGTCGACCAGGTCGGCGGTGGCGGTCTCGACGAGGGCGCGGCCGGCGTCGGTGATCTCGGCGAGCACCGCGCGGCCGTCCTCGGGGTGCCGCCGGCGCGTGACGAGCCCGGCGCGTTCGAGGCGGTCGACGATCGACGTCACCGACGTGGGGTGCACCTGCAGACGCTGGCCCATCTTGCCGAGCGGCAAGGAGCCGACCCGGGAGAAGGTGAGCAGCACGAGCGCTTCGTAGCGGGCGAAGGTCAGGCCGTGCGGCTTGAGGATCTCGTCGAGCCGGTTGATCACCAGCTGCTGCACCCGCATCAGCGAGGTGACGGCGTGCATCTGCGGGACGCCCTGCCACCGGAGTCCCCACTGGCGCGCCGCCTCGTCGATCGGGTCGAACGGCAGCGGTCGTCCGCGGTCGGTCACCTCAGGTCACCTTCGGCCCGCGGAGGCCGGCCTGCTGCACGACGCGCTGGATGGTGAGGTCGCGCTCGTCGGGCCGCGCCACGGTGTGGATGTCGCGCAGCCCCTGTGCCTGCGCGGCCGACTCGAACACGAAGTGGCCGTAGCCGAGCACGCGGCCGATGAACGGCTTGAGCACGGTGATGTCGAGGATCCTGGCGAGCGGCATCGTGGCCAGCGACTGCGAGAAGACGCCCTTCACACGGAACACCCGCATGTTCGTCACGACGAAGCGGTCCATGTGCACCGACAGCGCGAGGAAGCCGGCCCACGCGAGCATCGCCCAGCCGCCCAGGAAGGGCAGCCAGCCGAAGCTGGTGTCGGTGAGGACGCTCCACGTGAGCAGGAGCGCGCCGAGCACGGCGTAGAGGCCGGACCGGATGAAGGACACCCAGTGGTGCGCGACCTCGTCGACGATCACCTCGCCCTCGTCGCGCAGCAGGTGTCCGCGGATCTCGGGGTCGGGGACGAACGACCGGAGCCAGCGGAGCACGAGAGGTCCGGTCAGTCGAAGAGCGCGCTGAGGAAGTCGATCACGCCGCCGAAGATCGTCGTGGTCATGTCCCACGTCCAGGCGGCGGAGTCCTGCGCGAAGGTGGCGAGCTGGTTCGGCGACTGCACCATCCAGAAGCCGAGGAACACCACGAGGATCACGATGACGAGCGTCTTCATGGGGTCGAGCTCCGTCCAAGGTCGGTGAGGGGTTCCGGACCGGGTGAGGGGCGGACCGCACACCTCAGGACATGACTACCAAATCGGCGGCCGCGGGTCGCGGAGGCGCGCAGGCTTCACGTCGGTACGCCGCCCGCACCTGCGGGGCCAGCCGCCACCACCAGGAGGTCGCACACCCTGGCCGTCAGCGAGCCGCGAGGACGTACCCGCGCTTGATCACGGTGCGGACCAGCCCGCCGTCCCCCGTCGCACCCCGGAGGGCCTCGCGCAGCCGGGCGACCGCGACCTCCGCGGTGTGCGGGTCCGTGGACTCCCCCGGGAGCGCCCGGAGCAGCTCCTCGCGGGTCACGACGTGCCCCGGGGTGGCGGCCAGCCGCCGGAGCACCGCGAGCCCGCTCGGCGGCAGCGGGACGGGTCTGTGGTCCAGCGTGATCGCACCCGCCCGGACGCGCAGGCGCCCGTGCTGGGTGAGCAGGGCGTGCCGGTCGTCGCCGAGCTCGGAGATGACCAGCCGCACCAGTGCCCCCAGCCGGGGTCGGACCGGTGTCCTGGCGATCAGGCCGGCGAAGGCGAGTGGTTCCGCCGTGACGGCCCCGACCGCCGCGAGCAGGAGCTCGCCGGACTGCACGCGCTCGCGTACGGCGTCGGTGCCGCCCACCTCGGTGAGCGCGCCCAGCCAGGCCAGGGCCCCGGGGGCCGAGGTGAACACGACCGCGTCGTAGCAGCCCTGCGCGAGGTCCTTCGCCGCCACGCGAACTGCGGCGGGGTCGTCGGGCGGACCCCACCGGTAGACCTCGAGCGGGACGACGGATGCGCCGGCCGCCGACAGCGCTCCGTCCATCCCCGTGTCGCCGCCGCCGTGGTGGACGACCGCGGCGCGAGCACCGTCGAGGCCCTCGGCGACCAGGAAGTCGGCCACCTCGGCGGCGGTGTCGGCCTCGGCGACCCAGTCCGCGACGAGGCCGGCACCCAGCAGCGCGGCGCGGGCCTTCGGCCCACGGGCGACGAGGCGGGCGGCGGAGAGGGTGGTCAGCAGGTCCTCGGTGAGCCCGGCGAGCCGCACCGCGGCCAGCCACAGCTCGAACCCGAGACCACTGGTCACCACGAGCACGTCGGGCGGGTGCGCGAGCAGCTCCTTGGTGCGGGTGACCAGAGCCGTGTCGTCACCCGGGACGACGGTGGAGAGCGTCGGCACGTGCCGCACCTCGGCGCCGCGCTGCTCGAGCGCGCCCGCCAGCTCGTCCGCGCGACGGCGCGCGGTGACCAGCACCCGACAGCCGGACAGCACGGCGACAGCCATCCCTGCACCATGGCGACGAAACGTTTTCCCTGAGGACCCGTCGTGTTACGGGCGTGCTACATCCCCTCGCGGTGTTCTTGCCACTCCTCCGCGAGGATCGCGTACATCACGACGTCGGCCCACTCCCCCGTGCGCAGCAGCGAGTCGCGGGTCGCATGCATCTCGCGGCGCATGCCGAGCTTCTCCATCACCCGCCACGAGGCGACGTTGTCCTCGAAGCACGTCGCGTGGACGCGGCGCAGCCCGAGCACGTCGAAGCACAGCCGCAGCAGCTCCGCCGCGCCCTCGGTGGCCACCCCTCGACCACCGTGGTCGGGGTGGACGCACCACCCGATCTCCGCCTCGACCAGCTTCGCCTGGTCCGCCACCTCAGCCTGTGCCCACGCGTCCTGGACCTGGAGGAAGAGGTCACCGACCACGTCGCCGTCCCGCTCGATGATCAACGTCTTCGGGAGCCGTTCGGCGTCGACGAACCGCTCCCGGTAGGCCTCGAACGTCGTGGGGCCGGCCGTCATCCAGCGCGTCACCTCGGGGATCCGCCGGAACGGCCAGGTCGTCTCCGCGTCCCCCTCCGTCGCGCGGCGCAGCAGCAGCCGACGCGTCGTCACGGGCCAGTCGATCTCCTCGAGGCGGTCCGTCATGGCGACATTCTCTACGCTCGGGTCATGAGCGTTGAGCTTCGCGAGGTGACCGACGAGGTGCTCGAGGAGCTGCGCACGTCGGTGGTGCTCCCGCGGGAGCAGGCGCAGTACGTCGGCGGCACGATCGACGACGTCCTCGAGGAGGCCGAGGATTACCCGGACGCCAAGCCCTGGTTCCGTGGGGTGTACGCCGACGGCGAGCCGGTCGGCTTCGTGATGCTCAGCTGGGACGTCGAGCCCGACCCGCCGGTGATCCACGGCCCCTGGTTCCTCTGGAAGCTCATGATCGTGCCGCACCGGCAGCGTGAAGGCCTGGCACGCGCGGTCGTCGACGAGGTCCGCCGGATCGTCGCCGAGCAGGGCGGGACCGAGCTGATGACCAGCTACTCCGAGGGCGAGGGCGACCCGTCCGGCTTCTACGCCAGGCTGGGGTTCGTGCCCACCGGTGGTCGCGACGTCGACGGCGAGGTCCTGCTGTCGATCCCGACGAGCTAGCGACCCGCTTCGGCCAGCAGGGCGTCGGCCGCCGCGTAGGGGTCCAGCTCGCGGCCCGCCACCTGGCGCGCCAGGTCGTCGAGCCGGTCCCCGTCGACCCCTCCCCAGCGCCTGCGCATCGAGGTCAGCGCGATCGCCTCGATCTCGTCGCGTGCCCGGCGCTCGCGACGCCGCTCGAGCGCCCCTGATCCCGCTGCCCAGGCCCGGTGCTCGTCGAGCTTCGCGACCACGTCGTCGACACCCTCGCCCTTGGTGGCCACCGTGGCGAGCACCGGCGGGTCCCAGGCGTCGTCGGGACGGTCGGTGAGCCTGAGCATCGAGCGGAGGTCGCGCTTGACCTGCTGCGCGCCGTCGCGGTCGGCCTTGTTGATGACGTAGAGGTCGCCCACCTCGAGGATCCCGGCCTTCGCGGCCTGGATGCCGTCGCCCATCCCAGGAGCGACGAGGACGACCGTCGTGTCCGCCGTACCCGCGACCTCGACCTCGCTCTGCCCGACCCCGACGGTCTCGACGACCACGACGTCGAAGCCGGCGGCGTCGAGGACGCGCAAGGCTTGCGGGGTCGCCCAGGACAGGCCGCCGAGGTGCCCGCGCGAGGCCATCGAGCGGATGAAGACACCCGAGTCCGTGGCGTGGTCGCCCATGCGCACCCGGTCGCCGAGCAGCGCGCCGCCGGAGAAGGGCGACGACGGGTCGATGGCCAGCACGGCCACGCGCCTGCCGTCCGCGCGCAGGGCCGTGACGAGGGCCGAGGTCGACGTGGACTTGCCGACCCCGGGCGCCCCGGTGATGCCGACGACGTGGGCCCGGCCCGTGTGCGGGGTGAGCGCCGCCATCACCTCACGCAGGTCGGAGGACTCGTCCTCCACCAGGGAGATCAGCCGCGCGACCGCGCGCGCCTTGCCCTCGCGCGCCTGCTCGACGAGCTCGGGGACGGGCACGGCCGCCCTCGTGCGAGAACGGCCGGGCTCGTCGGTCACGGAGATGCCGGGAGTGCTCAGGCGGGGACGCGGATGATCAGCGCATCGCCCTGGCCACCGCCGCCGCAGAGGGCGGCAGCCCCGGTGCCGCCACCGCGACGCTTCAGCTCGAGCGCGAGGTGCAGCACGATGCGGGCCCCGGACATGCCCACCGGGTGGCCGACCGCGATGGCGCCACCGTTGACGTTGACCCTGTCATCGTCGATGCCGAGCTCGGCGCTCGACGCGATGCCGACGGCGGCGAAGGCCTCGTTGAGCTCGAAGAGGTCGATGTCCTCGACCGCGATGCCCTCCTTCTCGACCGCCTGCCGGATCGCGGCGGCCGGCTGGAGCTGCAGCGTGGAGTCGGGACCGGCCACCTGGCCGGACGCGCCGATCTCGGCGAGCCACTCGAGCCCGAGCTCCTCGGCCTTCGCCTTGCTCATCACGACGACGGCGCACGCGCCGTCGGAGATCTGCGAGGACGAGCCCGCGGTGATGGTGCCCTCCTTCGAGAAGGCCGGACGCAGCTTGCTGAGCGACTCGGCGGTCGTGTCGCCGCGGACGCCCTCGTCGGAGGTGACCTGGGTGTCGCCGCCGCGACCCTTGATCGTGACCGGCACGACCTCGTCGTCGAAGACGCCGTTCTTCCAGGCCTCGGCCGCACGCTGGTGGCTGCGCGCCGAGAACTCGTCCTGCTCCTCGCGGGTGAGGTTCGCGGCGGCCGCGTTGCACTGCTCGGTGAGCATGCCCATGGCCTGGGTCGTGAACTGGTCGTAGAGGGCGTCGTAGGCCATCGAGTCGACCAGCGTGGTGTCGCCGTACTTGAAGCCCTCACGCGACTTCGGGAGCAGGTGCGGCGCGTTGGTCATCGACTCCATGCCGCCGGCGACGACGATCTCGTGCTCGCCGGCACGGATCAGCTGGTCGGCCAGCGCGATCGCGTTGATGCCCGACAGGCACACCTTGTTGATGGTGATCGACGGGACGTTCATCGGGATACCGCCCTTGACGGCGGCCTGGCGGGCGGTGATCTGACCGGTGCCGGCCTGGATGACCTGGCCCATGATGACGTAGTCGACCTGCTCGCCGGTGACGCCGGCCTTGGCCAGGGCGCCCTCGATGGCGACACCTCCGAGGTCGGCGGCGGACTGGCTCTTGAGGCCACCCAGCAGACGGCCGATAGGGGTCCGTGCCCCTGCGACGATGACGGAACCAGACATGGGAAGGCCTCCTGTGACGCTTCGGTGCTCAACTGACGTGACCCTACCCACGCCTCACGCAGGGTGGGAGGGGCCGTGGCCCAAGCCTCATGAGGAACGGGTCACAGTCGCTCGCCGCTACGCGCACCGTCGTACGACGATGGATCGATGAACGCCCTGCCCGAGGACCTCTTCACGGCCATCGACCATGTCGGCATCGCGGTGCCCGACCTGGACGAGGCGATCGCCTTCTACCGCGACACCTACGGGATGCGCGTGATCCACGAGGAGACCAACGAGGACCAGGGCGTCCGCGAGGCGATGGTCGGCGTCGGCGACTCCGGCTCCTGCATCCAGCTGCTCGCCCCGCTGGACGAGTCGTCCACGATCGCGAAGTTCCTCGACCGCAACGGCCCCGGCCTCCAGCAGCTCGCCTACCGCGTCGAGGACGTCGAGAAGGTCTCGCAGGTGCTGCGCGAGCGCGGCATCCGCACGCTGTACGACGAGCCCCGCCGTGGCACGGCCGGGAGCCGCATCAACTTCCTGCACCCCAAGGACGCCGGCGGCGTGCTCGTCGAGCTCGTGGAGCCCGCCGACTCCCACTGACCCACGTTCACGTGGTCTCGAGGAGCTTGCGCAGTCGCCGCGGCAGGTCGTCGTGCGCCCACAGGGCAGCCGGCTGGTGGAGCCTCATCAGGTCGCAGTCGTCGGCGAAGTCACGCTCGCTGCGCTCGGCCTCCGCCCTCGCCACTCCGAGCAGCAGAGCCTCGTGCGTGGCGCCCCGCTGCCGGGTGAGCTGGTAGGCGGTCGGAGCACCCTGGTGCCGCGCGAGCGCGGCGAACGGGTGGTCGGGCGACGAGCCGCACCACGGTGACGTCACCCATCCGCGCGGTGGGGTCGAGCGCGCGTGGCTGGTCGTCGAGACCGGTGCACCGGACGGTCGTGGTGGCGCCGGCCGGGAGGCGCTCGCACAGCTCGCCCACCGTGGTCCGGCGCCAGCTGATCGACGCCGCGAGCTCCGGACGGGTCTGCTCGGGCCAGCGGGCGTCGACGTGGAGGACACCGTGGTCCCGACTCGCCCCACAAGGCACCCTGCGCGTCCTCGGGCACGTAGACCTCGCGTCCCCGCATCGGCAGCCCGGGCCAGGTGGCGATCGCCTGCCTCACGACGGGTCCCGGGGCGCGAAGAGGGTGCGCGGGCGGGGCGCCCGCTCCTGCCTCTCCCACCACTGGCTCTGGAGCCGGCGTCCGAGGCGACCCCGCGGCTTGGGGCCTCCACCGACGGTGACCCTGGTGAGCACGCAACCGATCGAGGTGCGGCCGTCCGGGAAGGTGTTCAGCTGCAGGCAGTCGGGCAGGTCGTACTCCGCCCGGACCGCGTCCAGGTCGATCGGGTGGGTGAAGTGGTACTCCGGGGTCGAGGGCGGCTGGGAGGTCCACCGACCCCCACCGTTGCCCCGCGCCGCCTCGCCCATGATGAGCGCGGCGAAGTCGTCGGGTCCGCAGTGCACCTCGCGCGTCATGGGGTCAGCCTGCCGCAGCGAGCGGCTTCTGCTCCTCCACCCATCCACGGATGCCCTCCGGCAGGTCGCTCAGCGACATCACCTGGACGCCGGCGAGCTGCTCGACGACGGTGCCGCGGGCCGTGCCCTCGAGCGCGCGGCTGATCGCGCCGACCGCGGACTCCTGGGCCTCGGAGCCGACCCCGGTGTCGTAGACGGCCAACCCCTGGGCCGGGCCGTCCTCGATCCGGTAGCGGACCAACCAGAGTCGCTCGACGAAGGCATGGTCCCGCGTCACCTGGGCGAAGGCGTCGCGGACTTCACGGGGCATCGGGTCGAGGGTGCCGAGGTCCGCGGACCTGCCCGCCGGGAAGGGCGCGCACAGCTCCTGGAGCTCGGCGAGCATCGCGGGGTCGAAGGCCATGCCCTGCGGCAGTCCCGGGTCGATGCGGACCGCGGCGCCGGACGGGACCGACGGCAGCACCTGGCGCACGGGCGCCTGGCGCAGGACGTAGCCCTGCAGGAGCTGGTGCTCCGCCAGACGCTGGTCGGTCCAGCAGACCCAGATCGGCTCGGAGCCGTCCTCGGAGCCGAGGAGGAGCTGACCTGTCTCGGCGTGCACGCCGAACAGCACGCGAGCCGAGAGGAAGTCCCACTTGGTCGCGAAGACAGGAGCGTTCACCGGTCACCGGCCTGGTCGAACCGCCACGGCGTCGACGCCCACGGCGCGAAGTCGAAGCCGCTCAGGGCCTGGGCCGACACGTCCGCGCCGCTGGGGATGCCGGAGGCGGGGTACGGGTTCGTCATGTGGATCGACGGCCCGTTGGGCAGGTCGAGCTGGAGCCCGCCCCAGTCGTTCAGCGAGGCGGGTACGACGTTGCCGGACGCGTCGATGGCGTGGATGTTGCCCGAGGCCACCTGGGCGTTGAAGTCGGGGATGTAGTGCTGGGTGAGCCCGCCTCCGCCGTACTGCGGGTTGGCACCCGTCACCGACGTGGCCGCCGGGACGTCGACCTGCATCTGGAAGTTCATGGCGTCGGAGCGGAACGGCGGGTTGAAGTCGAAGTTCGGCGCCACCTGGGTGCCGTCGGCGAGCGCGCCGGCGTCGTTGCCCACCGACGCGATGGTGCCGTCCGGGACGGTGAAGCCGGACGTGCCCGGCCAGCCCGCCTCGACGACGGAGCCGCTCGGCAGCACGTCGTTGGCCCAGCTGTCGACACCGGGGTACGGACCGGAGCCCTGCCACAGCGAGGCCGCGCGGGCGGGGTTGGTCTGGCCGACCTCGGCGATGTGCGAGGCCCAGGCGATGTTCACCGCCTCGCTGCGCGTCGCGTTGACGCCGGTCCAGAAGGTCTTGATACCGCCCAGCAGGCTGCCCTCGCCCCGCGCGGCCGCAGTGATGCTCGGGAGCTCGGTGAAGATACGCGTGATCGCGGGGAGCGCGCCGGAGCGGAAGCGCTGTGCCATCCGGACGATGCCGGTGGCCGCGGTCTTGACGGAGCTGCCCAGGTGCGCCGCGGCGCCGAGGAGGCCCCCGGCCTGGAAGGCCATCTTGAGCTCGGCGAGCGTCGTGAGGCCCTTCGTGCCGGGGATGCAGGACAGCGCGGCGAACGCGACGTCCCACAGGGATGCCTTGCCTTGCATGTACTTCATGATCGTGTCGGCGAGGACCAGCAGGGCGGCGGCGAAGACCACCCAGGCCAGCGGGCCACCGATGATGAGCGCCACCACGCCGAGGACCGCGACGACGACCTTGGCGATCTGGACGATGACGTCCCACGCCTCCCCGGCCCAGTCCTTGAACTTGTCCCAGCGCGACCGCTCGGGGATGCCGGCGTCGGACGCCTCGTGGATCTTGCCGGCCGTCGTCCGGGCGTCGTCCTCACGCAGGCCCTTGGCGTCCAGCGCCATCTGGCGTGCTGCGTCGAGCCGGCCCTGCGCGGCCGAGACGTCGCTGTCCGCGCTGGAGGAGGCGGCCTGCGCGGCGTGCAGCCGCTGGGTCGCTTCCCGGACCTTCGCCGGGTCGGGGTCGACCGCCGTGGGCGACAGCACTCCTGCGTTGCCCGCCGAGATCGCGCTCGCGGCGGCGGCCTGGGCGCGCTGCTGGGCGGCCTCGAGGTCCGCGCGTGCGGCGCGACCGAGGACGAGGGCGTGGTCGGCGTCGTGCTGGTGGGTCTCGAGCCGGCCCGCCCACCAGGTCAGGGCGTCGGAGGCCAGGCTGTAGGACTCGCAGCACTGGCCGAGCTGCTTGGGGAGGTCGCCGGTCTTGTCGCGGAAGGCCTCGCCGGCCTCGCCGATCCAGGCCCCGACCGCGCCGTCGCCCAGCAGCGCCGCGATGCGGCTCTGGGCGTAGCCCGCGTCGTCGGACAGCTCTGACCAGGAACGCGCCATGGCGCGGATCGCCGACCCCGAACCGGGCGTCGGGTCCCCCTCCAGGTCGAGGACGTACCAGTCTCTCGGCCGCGTCACGCGGAGCCCCCCTCCGTGTCGAACAAGATCTCAGTTACAAAGCAGACGAATCGTACCCCGCGTCGGATTGGTCACACCTGGGCGCTCATCCCTGGTTACCGGGCAGTAGCCCTCGGTACATTGAGGCGCCCGAACCCCGAACGACCCCCGAGCTGAGGAGCCTTCGTTGCAGCACATCCTCGACGCGATCACGGCCGGCGACACCTCCACCGAGGACTTCGCCGCCCTCGAGCTGCCGGAGTCCTACCGCGCCGTCACCGTCCACAAGGACGAGGTGGGCATGTTCGAGGGGCAGCCCAGCAAGGAGAAGGACCCGCGCAAGTCCCTGCACCTCGACGACGTGGCCCTCCCCGAGCTCGGCCCGGGCGAGGCGTTCGTCGCGGTGATGGCCAGCGCCATCAACTACAACACCGTCTGGACCTCGATCTTCGAGCCGGTGTCCACCTTCGGCTTCCTCGAGCGCTACGGCCGGATCAGCCCCCTCGCCGCCCGCCACGACCTGCCGTACCACGTGGTCGGCTCCGACCTGTCCGGCGTCGTGCTCAAGACCGGCGTGGGCGTGCACACCTGGAAGCCCGGCGACCGCGTCGTCGCGCACTGCCTCTCGGTCGAGCTCGAGGGCCCCGACGGACACAACGACACGATGCTCGACCCCGAGCAGCGGATCTGGGGCTTCGAGACCAACTTCGGCGGGCTCGCCGAGATCGCCCTGGTCAAGGCCAACCAGCTGATGCCGAAGCCCGAGCACCTGACCTGGGAGGAGGCCGCCTCCCCCGGCCTGGTCAACTGCACGGCATACCGCCAGCTCGTCTCCAAGAACGGCGGCGACATGAAGCAGGGCGACAACGTCCTGGTCTGGGGCGCCTCCGGCGGACTCGGCGGCTTCGCGACGCAGTACGCCCTCAACGGCGGGGCCACCCCGGTGTGCGTGGTCTCCAACGACGAGAAGGCCCAGATCTGCCGCAACATGGGCGCCGAGCTGATCATCAACCGGTCCGAGGAGGGCTACCGGTTCTGGAAGGACGAGCACACCCAGGACCCCAAGGAGTGGCGTCGCTTCGGCGCCAAGATCCGTGAGCTCACCGGCGGCGAGGACATCGACATCGTCTTCGAGCACCCCGGCCGTGAGACCTTCGGCGCCTCGGTCTTCGTGACCCGCAAGGGCGGCACCATCACCACCTGCGCCTCGACCTCGGGCTTCATGCACGAGTACGACAACCGCTACCTCTGGATGAACCTCAAGCGGATCATCAGCTCACACTTCGCGAACTACCGCGAGTCGTGGGAGGCCAACCGCCTCATCGCCAAGGGCATGATCCACCCGACCCTGTCCCGGACCTACCGCCTCGAGGACACCGGCCAGGCCGCCCTCGACGTCCACCACAACCGCCACCAGGGCAAGGTCGGCGTGCTCGCCCTCGCTCCCGAGGAGGGCATGGGGGTCCTCGACGAGGAGCTCCGGGCGCAGCACGTGGACAAGATCAACCTGTTCCGCGGCCAGTAACCGGCCCTCCGGACGTCCCCGCCCGCGACACGTCGTGGAAACACCCGGGGGCGGCGCGGCTTTTGCCTGCCCATCGGCGAGACTAGGGCTGCACCCGGCACCCCACGGAACGAACAGAGGAAACGCCGATGACCGAGCGTCCCGGACTGTCCATCTTCGACAACGACACGACGGCGGCGCCCGCCCCGGCCGCAGCCCCCTCCGGGGCCACGCCGAGCTTCCCGTTCGCCCGCCGTGGCTACGACACCTCCAGCGTCGACAAGAAGCTCGCCGCCCTCGGCGCCGAGCGTGACGAGCTGGCCCGCACCGTGGCCGAGGCCCGGGAGCGCACCAGCTCCCTCGAGGCCGAGCTGTCCTCCCTGCGCGAGCGGGCCAGCGAGAGCGACGCCCCGACGTACGCCGGGCTCGGCGGCCGCGCCAGCGAGCTGCTCCGCCTGGCGGAGGAGCAGGCCGACGAGGTGATCGGCTCGGCCCGCACCCGCGCCGACGACATCATCCGCACCGCGACCGCCGAGGCCACCTCCCTGCGCACCCAGGCCTCCCGCGACGCCGAGGACATGCGCATGGTCCAGCTCAAGGAGCTCGACGAGGCCCGCACCTCGTCGATGGGCGAGATCGAGCGCACCCGCTCGATGGCCCACGCCGACTCCGACGACCTGCTCGCGTCCGCGGAGCGCGAGGCGTCGCAGCGCCGGCTGGCCGCCGAGCAGGAGGTCAACGCCCTGCGCACCGGCGCCCGCCGCGAGGCCGAGCAGCTCCGGGCCGAGGCCCAGCGCGAGGTGCAGGAGATGCAGCGCACCCTCGCCGTCGAGAAGGAGCGCCTCACCCGCGAGGCGGCCGAGCACCACAGCAACGCGGTCGCCGAGACCGCCGCGCTCGTGGAGCAGGCGGAGGAGCGGGCCAACGCTGCCGAGGAGCGCGCCCGCGAGGCGATCAACCAGTCGACCACCCACCGCCAGCAGGCGGCCGAGGAGGCCGAGCGGGTGCTGACCCGGGCCCGCCGCGAGGCCGAGCAGGTCGTGTCCTCCGCGCAGACCCAGGCCGAGAGCTTCGTGTCCGCCGGCCACGCCGAGGCCGAGCGTCAGCTCTCCGAGCTGCACGCCGAGGTCGACCGCATCTCCAAGCGTCGCGACGCGATCGTCGCCCAGCTCGGCGCACTCCGCGACGTGGTCGCGGGCTTCGCCGACTCGCCCGCGCCCACCGGGGCGGCCGGCGAGCAGGGCAACGACGAGGAGTGACTCCTCCCAGCCAGCCGCGTCCGCCGGTGACCGGTCCTCCTGCAGGGCCGGTCGCCGGTGGAGGCGGTCCGGTGCCGGCCGACCCCAGCCGTCACGGCCCGGTCGTCCTCGGGTTCCTGTACGCCATCGGCGCGCTCGCCGCCTTCTGGCTCGGCGGCCTGATCCTCAGCGTCGGCGGCATCCTGATCCTCGTCGTGGTGGCGATGTTCATCGCCGTCGGCCTCGACCCCGCCGTGCACTTCTTCGAGCGCCGCGGTCTGCGGCGACCGTGGGCCGTGCTCGTGGTCATCTCCTGCGTGTTGCTCGCGCTCGCCCTGTTCCTGCTGGCGCTGGTGCCGGTGATCACCGACCAGGTCTCCGCGATCGTGAAGAACGTTCCCGGCTGGATCGACGAGATCGAGCACGACAAGCAGGTGCAGAAGCTCGACGACGAGTTCGGCATCCTGGAGAAGATCCAGGACTTCGTCACCAGCGGTGACTGGACCTCGAGCCTCTTCGGCGGCGTCGTCGGCATCGGCCGCGCGGTCTTCTCGTTCCTCACCAACGCGTTCATCGTGACGGTGCTGGCGCTCTACTTCGTGGCCTCGCTCAACACGGTCAAGGAGGCGCTCTACAGCCTCGCGCCGGCGAGCAAGAGGCCGCGCACCCGCGAGCTGGGCGAGCGCATCCTCGAGAACATCGGGGGCTACGTCTCCGGTGCCTTCATCGTCGCGATGTGCGCCGGGATCTCGTCGCTGGTCTTCCTGCTCGTCGCCGGGCTCGCCGAGTACGCCGTCGCGCTCGCCGCCGTCGTGGCCCTGCTCGACGTCATCCCCATGATCGGGGCGACCCTCGGCGCCGTCGTGGTCTGCGCGATCGGCTTCGCCACCGACCCCAAGGTCGGGATCGCCTGCGTGATCTTCTACGTGGTCTACCAGCAGTTCGAGAACTACGTCATCTATCCGCGCGTGATGCAGCGCTCGGTCAACGTGCCCGGCTCCGTGACCGTGATCGCCGCGCTCGTGGGCGCCGGCCTGCTCGGTGTGGTCGGAGCCCTGCTCGCGATCCCGACGGCAGCCGCGATCCTGCTCCTGGTCAAGGAGATCTGGGTCCCGAAGCAGAACACCCGCTAGCGCACCTCGGGCAGCAGGTCGACGACCGGCACCGCTGTCGTGCTGTCCGCCGGCAGGTGCCGGTCGGTGTAGGTCACGACAGTGAGGTCCTCGACCCCGAGCGGCACGCGGCTCGCGCTCGTGGCCAGGAGGTCACGTGCCTCGGCCACCGCCGCGGCGACCTCGCGGGTCCCGGGGTCGTCCACCAGGGTCCCGATGACGAGGTGCGCGTCCGGGTCCGGATCCTGCTCGGTGAGCGGGTAACGGTGCTCGAAGCCGTAGGCCGTCGCACCGACCCGCAGGTCGTGCAGCGCTCTCGTCGGGGCACCGTCGGCGTCGACGGGCCAGCCGACGAGGAGCACGTCCTCGCGGCTGGTGGTGACCGAGCGCTCGTGCAGCGGCCGCCCGCGGCTGAGCATCGTCCGCTCGTCGGGCCCGAATCCGCCGAGCTGGAGCGTCAGCGGTCGCCGCCGCAGCTCCGCAGCCAGGAAGCCGAGCAGCCCCGCCTGGTGGTGATCGGGCTCCCGCTCGGAACCGTCGAGGCCGATGATCGTGGAGTGGACGCTGCCCAGGGTGCGTGCGACGAACGCCGGTCCGAGGCGTTCGCCCAGCAGTCCCTGCACCGCGGAGACAGCAGCGGACCAGGGTCCGGGCAGCGAGCCGTAGAACGCCACGACCGCGGACGCCCCGTGGCCGGTCAGCGTGGGACGTCCTTGAAGACGGCCGTGGTGCGGTCGGCGTAGCCGCTGGTGTCGGCGGTCTCCATCGGGCCGTCCCACTCGCGCGGCAGGGGCACCTCGACAGCAGGGTTGAGCCGGGTGGCGATCTCGTCGAGCACGCGCTCGGTGTCGCCGACCCAGAGGTGCTTCGCCCCGTCGACGGCGACGATCTCCGCCTGGGGAACGGCCTTGAACCGCTCGCGCGCCTGCGGAGGCTGCAGGTAGTCGTCGTGCTCGGGGACGATGCACGTCAGCGGGATCGTGCCGTCGGCCCAGACCTCGAGCTGCTTCTCGTCCGCGTAGCGCAGCGGCGGGCTGAGCAGGATCGCGCCCTTCACCACCGGGTCGTGGCCGTACATCAGGACGAGGTCGGTGCCGAACGACCACCCCACCAGCCAGATCTCGGGGAGGTCGTGGAAGTCGGCGTGCTCGAGGGCGGCCGCGACGTCGTACCGCTCCCCCACGCCGTCGTCGAAGCTGCCCTCGCTCGTGCCCTGGAGCGAGGAGGTGCCCCGGGTGTTGAAGCGCAGCACAGCGAGGTCGGCGAGGGCAGGGAGCCGGAACGCGGCCTTGCGGAAGACCTGGCTGTCCATCATCCCGCCGTGCGTGGGCAGCGGGTGCACGCAGACCATCGTGGCGACCGGCTCCCGGTCGGCCGGCAGGGCGAGCTCGCCGACGAGGTCCAGCCCGTCCGCCGTGTGCAGCGTGATCGCATCCCGCCGGGCGGGCAGGACCGAGTTTCCGCGGATCTTGGCCATGGGCCATTGTCTCAGTGGCGGAAGCGCAACCAGACCAGGGCGCCGAGGTAGCTCACCCCGCCCAGGGCGCCCAGGGCGGAGTACGGCGCGCCACTGTTGCCGCGGGCGATCTCGACGATGAACATCGAGATCACGGCGAGGATGACGACGCCACCCGCGAAGGTGGTCGCCATCGTGTCGAGGGCGTTGATCCTCTCGTCGCGGCGGTTCTGCAGCCCGGCCACGGTCTCGCTCCTGCGGGCGAGGACCACGAACCCCAGGGCGACGAACAGCATCAGCAGAGGCCCGGCGATGGCCAGGGTCGTGTTGTCGCCGATCAGGCCGCCCACGAGGTAGGCGGTGCCGATGACCACCGCCACGGCGGGCACCGCCCACGTCGTGGTCGCGGGCGTGCGGGGCTGGCGGGTCCTGGACTCAGGCGTCGACATCGAAGACCTCCTCGACGGTGGCACCGAAGAACCGGGCCAGCGCGATCGCCAGGGGCAGCGACGGCAGGTACTTCCCGGTCTCGATGGAGTTGATGGTCTGTCGTGACACGCCGACCTCGGTCCCGAGGTGGGCCTGGGAGAGACCGCGCGCGGAGCGCATCTCCTTCACGACGTTCTTCACATGTCAAGCATGCTTGACATGTCTCCCGATGTCAAGCTCGCTTGACACCGTGACCCCGACGGCGCCTCGTGCGTTGGTGCTGCGACGCCCACCCCACGCGTCCCTTCACCGCAAGGAGCACGATGACCTCGCTGCGCACCCGCCTCGCCGTCATGGGCACCACCCTCGCGATCGCCGCCACCGGCGGACCCGTGATCGGTGCCGCCCTCACCTCGACCGCCTCGGCGGCGACGTCGGTCCCGCGTGGACTCACGGCGCTCCTCGAGGACGGCACGCCGAGCGGCCGTGCGATCGCGACCTTCGCGTCCGTCCCGACCGTGAGCCAGGTGACCGCGTTGCGCGCCCTGGGCCTGAAGGTCCAGCCGATGCACTCCCTGCCGCTCGCCCTGGTCTCCGGCAAGGTCAGCGCGCTGACCTCCGCTGTGACGAAGGGTGTCGCTCTCGACGTCTACCCCGACGAGCGGATCGAGCTCCTCGACACGGCGTCCAGCAACGCGATGTCGAGCTCGGTGGCAGCAGCCAAGGCACTGCGGGCGAACGGCTTCACCGGCAAGGGCGTCACCGTCGGCGTCGTCGACTCCGGCTGCGACGCGACGCAGCCCGACCTGGCGAAGCGGGTCGTGCACAACGTGACCCTGGTCAGCCCGGAGTACGCCAACCAGGCACCTGACTCGTCGACCACCTTGGTCGTCCCCGAGGACCAGGGCCCCTACAGCAACAGCGACATCGGTGGGGGCCACGGCACCCACGTCGCCGGCATCGTCGCTGCCGACTCGTCCTCCGCGGCCGACGGCAGCCACCTCGGTGTCGCCCCCGGTGCGAAGCTCGCCTGCTTCGCGATCGGCCAGGTGCTGTTCACGACGGCCGTCGTGACGGCGTACGACTACATGCTCAGCCAGCCGGACCTCCTCGGCATCGACGTGGTCAACAACTCGTGGGGCAACTCCTACCGCCAGTTCGACCCGAACGACCCGGTCGCCGTCGCGACGAAGGCGGTGCACGACCGCGGCGTCACCGTCGTCTTCGCGGCCGGCAATTCCGGTGCGGAGAACGTGTCCGGCAGCCTGAACCCGTTCAGCCAGTCCCCCTGGGTGCTCTCCGTGGCAGCGGGCACGCTCGACCGGCACCGCGGCGACTTCTCCAGCAACGGCCTGCTGTTCGACAACTCCAAGGCGAGCGCGATCGGCGCGGACGGGCACACCGTGTTCACGGGCGACCGGGTCGGCCTCGTGCACCCCGACATCACCGCGCCGGGCGTCGACATCTCCTCGACCTGCGACAGCCTCGGCAGCGTGATCGGCCCGTGCCCGCCTGGCGAGAACGCCACGGCCAGCGGCACCTCGATGGCCTCGCCGCACATCGCCGGCGCGGCCGCCGTGCTCCTGCAGGCGCAGCCCGCGCTGACGCCCGACCAGGTCGGCCAGGCCCTCGAGGCCACCGCGACGCCCGTCAAGGGCGAGGGCTCCACCACCCTGCCGTTCTGGCAGGTCGGCTTCGGTCACGTGAACCTCGACAAGGCGGTCGCCCTCGTCCGTTCCTCGGGCTGGCGCACCAAGCTCGCCGACCTCGCAGCGAGCGCTGACCGGCGCGTCCTCGGCGCCGACGGCACCGCGGTGGTCCGCAGCGACTCGTGGCAGTACGACGCCCCGCCGCTGACCCTCGGCGGCTCCGACGCGAAGACCTTCACGACCACCGTCGGCAAGAGCACCGAGCGGCTGATGGTGAGCCTGGCGCACCCCTCGGCCGGCACCGTCGGCGCGAACCTCTTCAGCTACACCGTCACGGTCACCGACCCCAGCGGCAAGACGGTCGCGACCTCTACGGAGTCGCCGACGGCAGGCTCGGGGACCGCGACCGCGTCGGTCGACATCCGCAAGCTCGGCCTCAAGCCGGGCACGTACTCGTTCGGCATCAGTGGCGACTACGCGGCGAGCGACCCCGACACCCTGGACAGCGACTCGGTCCTCGGCCGGGTCGTCCTCCTGCACGTCGCCCAGCTGCGAAGGGGCTGACACCTGTCGGTGGTCGAGCAGGTGGACACTGGGGCATGACCACCACCCGGTTCAACGTCCACACGACGCTCGCTCCCAGCGAGGCGATGACGGTCATCACCGACTTCGGCCCCGACCGTGCCAAGCGCTGGCCGAACATCGACGACAAGCACTTCACGTTGCACGACCAGGGACCGGGCTGGGCCGAGGTCACTGAGGGCACCGGCATGGGCTGGGAGCGGGAGCGCTACTCCTGGGACGCGGAGGCCGGCACGGTGTCGATCGACACCCTCGAGTCGAACCTCTGGGCCCCCGGGAGCGGGTGGCGCTACGCGCTCACGCCGGCGACGGACGGCGGCACCGACATCGAGGTCACGCTCACGCGCAAGGCCGCGTCGCTGGGTGGGCGAGTGGTCGGCGCGCTCGTGCCGGTCGCCGGCCGGCTGGTCCTCGCGAAGCAGTTCCGCACCGTGTTCCGCCGGGCCGAAGGACGCTGACCCCGGACAAGGAGAAGCCCTCGCCAGCATTGGGAGGTTGCGGGCGAGGGCGATGGCCGGGAACGCAGAGAACTGCGTGGGAGATCCCCAGGGCCCCATCCCCCCAAAGGACGAGGCGACCATAGTCAGCATTCCCACCGGACTACGTTGCCTCACCTGGGCGCCCTACCCCATGCGGGGGACACCCTTTCGGGTGGGGCCGACGGCGGCTAGCACCACTGCCGGATGCCGTCGGTGCTCAGGTCGACGTCCCGGCGGACCACGGACACCTGGCCGACGTGGTCGCAGGTCCAGCTGAAGTCCGCCCGCCGGTACTCCACGAACAGCACGTGGTCGCCGTACGTGTCGAGGTAGCCCTGGCACTCGCGCCAGCGGCCGCACTCCTCGGCGATCGCGAAGTCGAAGCCGAGGTCGGTCCCCGTGTCGCCGAGCTCGACCCAGTTCTTCTGAGCCACGGCGAGGCCGGCGTCGTGCCCTCGGGCGACGAGGAGGGCGGCGTACGCCTTGGCGTCGCTCCTGGAGACCAGGCCGTGGCTGCGGGAGAAGGAGTCGAGGTTGTCGAACTCGACCGCAGCGAAGCCGTCGTCCGCGCAACCGTCGGTCCAGCGCCCCACGATGCCCGCCAGCCGTTGACGCTTGCTGTCGGTGCGGATGTCCAGCAACCACTCGCCCCAGGCCGAGTCGACGACCGGCTTGCCGTCGCGCTTGAGCACGAGCGACCAGTGGTCACGCCAGAACTTCTTCTCGTCGGGCTGGGTCTGGAAGCCGTTGACGTAGCAGATGTTGTAAGCACCCTCGAGCGGGTCGGCGTTCCGGTCGCGGTCCACCACCGTGACGTTGTCCGGCACCGATCGGTTGCCGCCGAGCTGGTAGTCCCAGTCCGCGTCGACCGGCGGCAGCGTCACCGCTGTCGGTCCGAGGAGGAGCGCGGCGACGACCGAGGCGAGACCCATGCCTCCAGGATGTCAGCGCCCGGCGGCCGAGGTGAGCAGACCGCCGAGACGGCGACAGGCCTCGGCCAGCTCCGGCGGCTCGAGGACCTCGAAGGGGAAGCCGGCCCAGCCGAGGTGCACGGCGAGCGCCTCGGCGCTGGGCGCACCCGCCTCGACGATGCAGGTGCCGTCGTCCAGGGGCGTCACCGTCGCCGAGGTGCTGGTCAGTGTCTTCTCGACCTCGGCGGCCGGCGCGAGCAGGTGCACCCGCGCCTGGACCGGGTACGCCGCGGTGGTGACCGACCTCTGCACGTGCCCCACCGGGTCCGGGTGAGCGCGGTCCTTGAACCGCCACGTGGTCGCCTCCACGTCGGTCATCCGGTCGAGGCGGAACACCCGCCAGTCGTCCCGGTCGACGTCGAAGGCGAGGAGGTACCACCGTCGACCGGTCGCCACGAGGCGCACCGGCTCCACCCGCCGCTCCGTGGGCCCCTCGCCCTCGGGAGTCCTCAGCCCGGCGTACCCGAAGCGGACGCGGACCTGGTCGCGGCAGGCACGCGCCAGCCTGAGCAGGATCTCCCCGTCGACCTCGTTGGTGACGCCGGGCAGCGTGTCGGTCGCGTCCTGGATGGCGCGCACCTCCCCGCGCAGCCGCGGGGGCATCACCTGGTCGAGCTTGGCCAGGGTCCTGACCGCGGCGTCGCTGGCGCCGGCGACGGTGCCGCCCGCGGCGAGGCGCAGCGAGACCGCGACGGCCACCGCCTCCTCGTCGTCGAGGAGCAGCGGCGGCAGGGCCCGCCCGGCACCGAGCTGGTAGCCCCCGCCGACCCCTTGGGTGGCGTTGACCGGGTAGCCCAGCGACCGGAGCCGCTCGACGTCGCGCCGGATGCTCCGCGGGGTCACGCCGAGCCGCTCGGCGAGCTGCGTTCCGGTCCACACCGGGCGCGACTGGAGCAGCATCAGCAGCCGCAGCACCCGCTCGGTCGTCTCGGCCATGCCGTCATCGTGCCACGGATAGCGGACCGGAACTGTCCGCTATCGCCGGGACACTGGAGGCATGACGAACCGCAGCTGGAACGACCGCCTCCTCGAGCAGATCGACGGGCACTGGACGCACGCCCTGCGCCCCAGGCTCGAGGGACTGACCGACGAGGAGTACCTCTGGGAGCCCGTGCCCTCCTGGAACGTCCGCCCGGGAGAGGGCGGTGCCGTGGCCATCGAGTTCGAGTACCCCGAGCCCGACCCGACGCCGTTCACGACGATCGCATGGCGTCTGGCGCACGTGATCGTCGGCGTCCTCGCGGTGCGCAACGCCTCGCACTTCGGCGCCCCGGCCACGTCCTACCAGGACTGGGACTACGCGGCCACGGCCAAGGAGGCGCTCGCCCAGCTCGACGAGCAGTACGCCGCGTGGGTCGAGGGCGTCCGCTCGCTCGGCGACGAGGGGCTCGAGAACCCCTGCGGACCGGCTGAAGGGCCCTACGCTGACTGGCCGATGGCCGACCTCGTCCTGCACATCCACCGCGAGCTGATCCACCACGGCGCCGAGATCGCCACCCTGCGTGACCTCTACCAGCACAGCGACGGAAGGACCTTCTGATGCCCATCCACGCGTCGACCACCGACAACGAGCGCGACAACCTCGTGGAGTACCTCGCCCTCCAGCAGGACGCGTTCCGGGCCGTGATCTACGGACTCACCGACGAGCAGGCAGGGCTGACGCCGACGGCGAGCTCGATGTCGGTGGGGGTCCTGGTCAAGCACGCGGCCCAGGTGCAGACCGGGTGGATGGAGCAGGCCCTCGCCGCGCCGGAGAAGGCACCGTCCGCGGGTCCGGAGGCCTACGCCGCCTACCAGGACGCCTGGACCTGGGGCCCCGACGACTCGGTGGCCAAGGCCGTCGCCTACCTCGACGAGGTCTCGGAGCAGGTGCTCGACGCGGTGCGGACGGTCGACCTCGACGCCGCCGTACCCGTGCCGGACGCGCCGTGGTTCCCGAAGGACGTCGACGCGTGGTCGGTCCGCTGGGTGTGGCTGCACCTCGTCGAGGAGCTGGCCCGGCACGCCGGCCATGCGGACATCATCCGGGAGTCCGTCGACGGCGCGACGATGTACGAGCTCATGGCAGCGAAGGACGACCTCCCGGAGACCGACTGGGTCAAGCCGTGGAGGCCGTCCTCCTGACCGTCAGCCGGGGCGCCCGGCGGTCTGGGGCTGCTGGCCCGGACCGCCAGTCCCCTCCTGGGCGTCCTCCGCAGTGAGCGGCTGGGCGATCGACTCGAGGGACTGGCCCTCGGCCTTGACGCCGAGGAACGCCTCGGCGACACCACCGAGGATCATCAGCACGGCACCGATGAAGTAGCCGATCGCGATCATCGTGATGTCCTTGTCGGCCGAGGCGTTGTCGATGAGCTTCCCGAACAGCAGCGGGCCGCTGATGCCACCGACGGCCGTGCCGATCGCGTAGAAGAACGCGATGCACAGCGCGCGGGTCTCCATCGGGAAGACCTCGCTCGCCGTGAGGTACGCCGCGCTGGCGCCCGCCGAGGCGAAGAAGAACACGACCATGCCCATGATCGTGAGGCTCAGGGCCCCGAGCCCGCCGAGCATGAACCCGGTGATCGCGAGCAGGACGCCCGAGATGACGTAGGTGCCGGTGATGCACTTGACCCGGCCGATCGAGTCGAAGAGCGGACTGAGCAGCAGGGCTCCGGCGAAGTTGCTGGCCGCGAACATCGCGATGTACCAGCCGGGCTGGTCGACGCCGAAGAACGTGCCGAGGGTGTCGCCGAAGGTGAAGAAGAAGGCGTTGTAGAGGAAGGCCTGTCCCACGAAGAGCGTGAAGCACAGGACCGTCCGCCTGGGGTAGAGCGTGAACACCGTGCGGGCGATCTCCACGAGCGAGATGGTGCGCCGCTGCCTGATGGTGATCGACTCGTCCGGCTCGCTGAGCTCCTTGCCGGACTCCTCGCGCACCGTGCGCTCGATGTCCTGGACGATCGACTCCGCCTCGTCCTCGCGCCCGTGGATGAACAGCCAGCGCGGGCTCTCGGGGACGTTCTTCCGCACCCACAGGATCGTGAGCGCCAGCACCACGCCGAGGCCGAAGGCGAAGCGCCAGCCCAGCTCCTGGTTGGTGACGACGGTCGGGTCGAGCAGCGGGATGGTGAGCAGCGCGCCGCCACCGGCGCCGACCCAGAACGACCCGTTGATCGCGATGTCGACCCGGCCGCGGTACTTCTTGGGGATCAGCTCGTCGATCGCGGAGTTGATCGCGGCGTACTCACCACCGATGCCGGCACCGGTGAGGAAGCGGCACGCGAAGTACCACATCGGGTTCATCGAGAGCGCGGTCAGGCCCGTGGCGATCGTGTAGACGCCGAGGGTGATCATGAACAGCTTCTTCCGGCCCAGACGGTCGGTCAGCTGCCCGAAGAACAGCGCGCCGACGCACGCTCCGGCGACGTAGATCGAGCCGGCCAGACCCACCTGGGAGCTGGTCAGGCCGAGTCCCGTGTCGGGGTCCTTCAGCGCGTCCGAGAGCGATCCGACGATGGTGACCTCGAGGCCGTCCAGGATCCAGACGGCGCCGAGGCCGACGACGATGAGCCAGTGCCAACGGGCCCAGGGGAGCCTGTCCATCCGGGCGGGGATGTCGGTCGTGATCCGACCGGTTTCGACGGACATGGTGCGGTGTCCTCCTCCTCGGATGCCAGGCCCACCGCCCGATGCCGTGGCGACCGTCACATCCGAAGTTCCGCTGGACTTCATCCCCCAGGTTCACGTGGGCTAATCGTGAGGGTTGCCTAACTCGTCCGGCGGAGCGGGCGCGCACCGCGCCCGGTCGCACTCAGCGGTGGGAGTAGTCCCGGAACCCGCGCTTGGTCTTGCGGCCGAGGTAGCCCGCGGTCACGAGGTGCTCGAGGAGCGGCGCCGGGGCGAAGCCGGGCTCGCGGAACTCGAGGTAGAGCTCGCGCTGGATGGCCAGCGACACGTCGTTGCCGACGACGTCGAGCAGCTCGAACGGACCCATCGGCAGGGCGCACCCGAACTTCATCGCGGTGTCGATGTCGTCCGCGGTGGCGTAGTGCGCCTCGAGCATCTTGATCGCGTCGTTGAGGTAGGGGAACAGCAGCGCGTTGACGATGAAGCCGGCCCGGTCGCCGCATGACACGGCGTGCTTGCCGACCTTCGCGCAGAGGGCGCGAGTGGTCTCGGCGACGTCCTCGTCGGTCGCGACGGTGGAGACGACCTCGACCAGCTTCATGATCGGCGCAGGGTTGAAGAAGTGCATGCCGATGACGTCCTGCGGACGCGAGGTCACCTTGGCCAGCGAGATGATCGGCAGGCTCGACGTGGTCGTCGCGAGGATCGCACCCGGCTTGCAGATCTCGTCGAGGTTCTCGAAGAGGACGGTCTTGACCTTCAGGTCCTCGGCGATCGCCTCGACCACGACGTCGGCGTCGCTCAGGTCGTCGAGGCTGGTGGTGCCGGTCAGCCGCCCGAGCACCTCGCCCTTCGCGGCCTCCTCGAGCTTGCCGCGCTGGATCGCCTTGTCGAGCGAACGCTCGATGGTGGCCCTGACGCCGTCGACCTTCGCATCGCTGCGACCGACGTACGTCACGTCGAAGCCTGCCTTGGCGAAGACCTCGACGATGCCGCTGGCCATGGTGCCGGTGCCCACGACGCCGACGCGGCTGATCGCGCGCTTGAGCTGCGGCTGGTCGTCCGCCGACGGCGTCTTGTCGTCGGCCAGGACGACGGGGCTGTCCGGTCCCTCGTAGGTGTAGAAGCCCCGGCCGGTCTTCCGGCCGAGCAGACCTGCCGTCACCATCTGCTTGAGGATCGGGCTCGGCGCGTGGAGGCGGTCGCGGCCCTGCTTGTACATCGTGTCGAGGATCTCGTAGGCCGTGTCGAGGCCGATCAGGTCGAGCAGGGCCAGCGGACCCATGGGGTAGCCGCAGCCGAAGCGCATCGCCGCGTCGATGTCCTCGCGCGAGGCGTACTTGCCCTCGTACATCGACACCGCGTGGTTGAGGTAGCCGAACAGCAGCGTGTTCGCGATGAAGCCCGCCTTGTCGCCGCAGACGACGGGGGTCTTGTCCAGGGACATGACCACGCCCGCGACGTCCTCGAGCACGTCGGGCTCGGTGACCACGGTGCGCACGACCTCGACGAGCTTCTGCACCGGAGCCGGGTTGAAGAAGTGGATCCCGACGACCCGACCCGGACGTGAGGTCGCGGTGGAGATCTCGGTGACGGAGAGCGACGAGGTGTTCGTCGCGATGATCGAGTCGTCGTCCAGCACCTCGTCGAGGCGGGCGATGACGCCCTGCTTCACGGGCAGCTGCTCGATGACGGCCTCGACCACGAGCTGGCAGCCCTTGACCTCGGCGAGGTCGGTGGTGAAGGTGATCCGGCCGAGCAGCGCCTTCTGCTCGTCGGCGGTCAGCTTGCCCCGGGAGACCGCTCGCTGGGTGGAGTTGTCGAGGTGCTGGCGGCCGCGGTCGAGGGTGTCGTCGTTGAGCTCCACACCGACGACCTGGTAGCCGTTGCGGGCGAAGATCTCGGCGATCCCGGCACCCATCGTGCCGAGTCCGACCACGCCGACAGAGGTGAATTCACGAGGCATGCGCGCATCCTGTCACGGGGTGTGCCGACTTCACCGTGACCCAGTTCACCCGTCGGTAACATCACCCGGACGTCACCCGTCGGCGACCTCGGGGTCGACGACGCCCAGCCGGTCGTCGGCCTTCGTCCGGACCTTGCGACGCGACCTCGGCAGAGCGGCGAAGGCGGCCGCGAGACCGGTGGTGGGCATGTTCGCGTAGCGGCTCTCGATGCCCTCCCGGGGCACGACGTAGGTCTCGTGGAAGATCCCCACGTCGCCGCTCGCCGCCGCGCCCGACTTGTTGAAGGCCGCCCAGGCCGGCGCGTGGGTGCGGCTCATGTCCTTCGCATAGCGACCCAGGTCCTCCGCGCTGCGCCAGTACTGCAGCACCATGAGCTGGCGCCCGGAGAAGTAGCTGCGCGCGTGCAGCAGCCCCTCGTCGGGGTTCTCCGTGAGCTCCTTGAGCATCTTCGGCATGCCGACGAAGACCGGCCACCATGAGCGCACCTTGCGCAGCCGGTTGAACCGCATGCCGATGACGAACACCACCACCTCGGAGGTCTCGACGTCCGCCATCTGCTGGCCGGGCAGGACGCCGTCGGGGACCCGGTCCTCCACGCCGCGGTACGCCTTCGGGAGCCGCGCCTGGCCGGTGGTCGGAGCACTCATCGTGAACCTCCTGGATAGTGCTACTGTCTACGTGGACAGTGCCACTATCCATTCGGGTCGTCAAGGGCGGTCAAGACCATGCGGATCTCCGAGCTGGCCGAGGCGTCCGGGGTCAGCCTGGCGACGGTGAAGTACTACCTGCGCGAGGGCCTGCTGCCGCCCGGGCGCACGGTGACCGCGCGGCTGAGCGAGTACGACGACGAGCACGTCCGTCGGCTGAGGCTCCTCCGAGTCCTGCGCGAGGTGGGCGACGTGCCGGTGAGCCGGCTGCGGACCCTGGCCGAGGCGGTCGAGGAGGGGCAGGCGCCGTTCGACCTGCTCGGTCAGACCGCGGATGCGCTCGCTCCGGTTGCCCCACCGGCGGGGCCGGGGCGCGAGGAGGCACGCACAGCTGCGGACCGGGTCATCGACGAGGCCGGCTGGCGCGTGCTGGACACGTCGCCCGACCGCGAGAACCTCGCGGCCGCGCTCGAGGTGCTGGCCGGCTTCGGCTTCGGTGCCGGCTCGAGCAGGCTCCTCCAGCCGTACGTCGATGCCGCCGACACCCTCGCCCGCCACGAGATCGAGAGCCTCGACACCAGCCACGGCGGCGCCGCGCTGCTCGAGCAGATGGTGCTGGGACAGGTCCTGCTCGGCCACGTCCTCGGAGTTCTGCGCCGGCTGGCCGAGGAGCACCACAGCCGCGAGCGCTTCACCTAGCCGCCCCGGGTATCGTCCCCCGGGTGCGTCTCGTCATCGCCCGTTGCCAGGTCGACTACGCGGGACGGTTGACCGCCCACCTCCCGATGGCCACCCGGCTGATCATGGTGAAGAACGACGGCTCGGTGCTCGTCCACTCCGACGGAGGCTCCTACAAGCCGCTCAACTGGATGTCGCCTCCCGCGAGGCTGCGCGAGGGCACCACCGAGGACGGCCAGGTCGAGTGGACCGTGCACGGCAAGGACGGCCCCGACGGCGACACCTTGCGGATCCTCATCGAGGAGGTCGTCAGCGACTCGGCGTACGACCTGGGTGTCGACCCCGGCCTGCAGAAGGACGGCGTCGAGAAGCACCTCCAGGAGCTGCTCGCCGCGCACCCCGCGACACTCTCGGACGGGCTGACCCTCGTGCGGCGCGAGTTCCCGACCGCCATCGGCCCGGTCGACCTGATGTGCCGCGACAGCGGTGGCGCGTCGGTCGCCGTCGAGATCAAGCGCCGTGGCGAGATCGACGGCGTCGAGCAGCTGACCCGCTACCTCGAGCTCCTCAACCGCGACCCGTCGCTGCGTCCCGTCCGCGGCATCTTCGCCGCCCAGGAGATCAAGCCCCAGGCACGCGTGCTCGCCACCGACCGAGGCATCGCCTGCGCCGTCGTCGACTACGACTCCCTGCGCGGGATGGACGACCCGACCGACCGGCTCTTCTGAGGCATGGCGCGCCTGCACGTGCCGGCGGTCCTGCGGGCCGAGCCGCAGTTCCGGCTGCTGTTCACCAGCCAGGTGCTGTCGGTGATCGGCGACCGCGTCACCACCGTCGTGCTGCCCTTCGCGGTCCTGCTCGTCGGCGGCGACGTGAAGGACGTGGCCCTCGTGTCGGCTGCGCAGTTCCTGCCGTTCGCGGTGCTCGCGCTGCCGGCCGGGGTCTGGGCGGACCGCTGGGACCGCAAGCGGATCCTGATCGTCTCCGACGCGGTGCGCCTGGTGTGCCAGCTGTCGGTCGGGTTCACCCTGCTCTCCGGCCACGCGACGATCCCCCTGCTGACCGCCGCGGCCGCGGTGTACGGCGCGGCGGACGCGTTCTTCGCCCCCGCCTTCACCGGGTTGATGCCGTCGACCGTCAGCCCCCTCAACCTCCAGCAGGCGAACGCCCTGCGTGGCTTGACGTTCTCCCTCGGCGCGGTCCTCGGGCCGGTCCTCGGCGGGTTCCTCGTCGCGTTCGCCGGCGGCCCGGGTGGGGCCGTGCTCTTCGACGCCGCGACCTTCCTGGTCTCGGTCCTGCTGCTGCTCCCCCTGCGTCCTCGGCTGGTCCGCGAGACGCTCCAGGAGGAGGACCCGGTCGCGACGACGGAGCACTTCCTCACGGGGCTGCGGAACGGCTGGGGTGCGGTCCGCTCTCGCTCGTGGGTGCTCGCCTGCCTGGTCGGGATGGCGGTCTACCACGCTGCCGTGCTGCCGGCCGTGTTCGTGCTCGGCCCGGTGCTGGCCGACGACGTGCTGGACGGCGCGCGGTCGTGGGCCGTCATCAGCGCCTGCTTCGGTGCCGGCTGCATCCTGGGTGACCTGGTCTTCCTCCGGTGGCGCCCGAGGTTCGCGCTCCGGGTCGGCACGGTGATGCTCGTCGGCGCCAGCCTCCAGGCCGCGATCATCGGGAGCGGGCTCGGCACCTGGGGCATCGCCTTGCTGGAGCTGCTCGCCGGCGTCTGCGTCACCGGGTTCTTCACGCTCTGGGAGACCACCCTCCAGGAGCACGTGCCGCAGGACGTGCTGTCGCGGGTCTCGAGCTACGACTACCTCGCGAGCGCGGGCATGATTCCCTTCGGCAACCTCGCCGCCGGGCTCGCCAGTGCAGCCTTCGGCATGCAGGCCGCGCTGCTGACGATGAGCGCGATCGGCGTCGTCGTCGCGGTGGGGATCGCGTCACTGGGCAGCGTGCGTCACCTCCCCCGCGGGGTGCTCGCCACGGACGAGTGACGCCACCTGCCCTGAAGGTGACCGAGCCAGGCCGTGCCCAGCCCTACCAGCGCCATCCCGAGCGAGCCCCACGGACTGAAGATGTGGTCGACGTGCACGAGGTAGGCGCCGGCGACCAGCGCCAGCCCCGGCACGGCCACGACGCCGTACCGGACGACGGCAGTGCCGACGAGCACCACCGAGCACGCGATGAGCGCCACCGAGCCGACCTCCCCGACCGGGGATCCGATCGCGAACACGTGGCTGATCGTGTCGTTGCGCGGGACGTCACCCGCACGGTGGGTGAGGTAGCCCGCGGTCACCCCGCTGATGACGTCGAGCGCGGTGTAGGCGGTCGCGTAGAGGTAGGCGGTCGCGCGGACGAACCCGGCGAGGGGGTCGCGCCTTCCGCTCACCAGGGCAGCGAGAGCGATGCCGACGAGCGGGAACACGACGAGGCCGGCGAGGTGCAGCAGCGTCCACCATCGTGAGGTGGCGTAGGTCAGGTGGTGCGGGTGGGTGAGACCGGCGAGAGCGAGCACGAGACCCGGGGCGGCGAGCAGAGCGAACCGACGACCGTCCGCAGTCATGCGTCGACCAGGTCCGCCACCTCGTCGGCACACCCCCAGGACACCGTGACCCCGGCACCGCCGTGGCCGTAGCAGTGGACGACCTGCCGGCCGTCGGCGACCGCTGAGGCCTCCAGGCGAACGGCCGGTCGCGCCGGCCGCAGGCCCACGCGGTGGCCGAGCACCTTCGCCTTGCGGAGCTCGGGCACGAGGTCACGCGCGCGAGCGAGGATCTCCTTGGCCGCGCCCTCGTCCACGGTGCGGTCCCACGACCCCTCCTCGTCGGTGCCGCCGACGACGACATCCCTGCTGCGCGGCACCACGTACGTCGGTCCGGCGCCGTCGAGCAGCCACTCCTCGAGGCCCACCTGCTCGACGAGGACGACCTGCCCGCGCACGGGCACCACCGCGCCGTCCTGGGCGAAGAGCCGGGCCCCGACGCCGGCGGCGTTGACCACCACGTCCGCGAGGTCGGGCAGGCCGGACAGCGCCATCCGGGTGACGGTCCCGCCGAGGCCCTCGATCCGGGCCACGAGCCAGGGCAGGTACACGCCCATCTCGACGACGGGTGCCGTGAACGTCCGGGCGGCGTCGTACCCGGTGCGGGGCGCCTCCACCTGCTCGAGGTGCGGCACCGCGTCGGCCCACCACGGCCGTGGGGCGGGCCCGTGGAGCAGCTCGGTGCCGCGTCGCATGACGATGCCGGCAGCGCTCGTCCGACGACAGCCGCTCGAGCTCGGCGTAGGTCGTCGCCGACCAGGCCGCGACGCGCTCGAAGGGGTAGATGCGGTGCGGGTACCAGAGCGCCGCGGCCACCGCCGAGGTCGTCTCCAGCGGCAGGTCGCGCGCCACGACGGAGACCTCGTGGCCGCGCTCGAGCAGGCGGACCGCGCAGGAGAGCCCGACGACACCCGCGCCGATCACGATGACCCGTGGCATGCGACCACTCTCGCATCCCGGGCCAGCGCTCAGCAGGCGTCCAGCCAGACCAGGTCGAGGTGGTACTCCGCCGCCGACGCCCGTGGTGCGATCGATCCGCTCGACCTCGAGCGGGAGGTCGTGGTCGAGGGCGGTCGTCCCGGAACGGTCGGAGCGGTACCAACGACCAGTCGGCATCCGCCAGTAGAAGCAGCCGCGCGAGGTCTGGTGGACCTCGAGCCCGCCGAAGGTCTTCGCTCGATGCGCACGCCTTCCCAGCGGCCCGAGGTTGTCGAGCCGGGTCTGGGGCGGATCGCCTCGACGCCTCGCGCCCGCGCCGGAAGGGCGCGGTGTGGTCGAGGTCCGCGCGACGTGACGGCTGGGTGCCCCAGGGGAACGCCTCGAACGACTGCAGCAGCCTGGCCGCCTCCGACAGCGGACGCGGGATCTCGTAGCTGTCCACGCCCGCCTCCTCCAGCGGGTAGGCGACCGGACGGACCGTCACCCGGTCGTGCTGGAGCCACTCCCGGACCTGGGTCGTGCCGATGGCGCCGAGGCCCTCGACCCGGACGACGCCGCCGTCGCCGCGGACGGTGTCGGCGTGGGCGTGGAGGTAGAGCACGGTCTTCGGTCGAAGCCGACTCACCACGTCGGCTCCCCCGTGCTCGAGCAGGGCTTTCCCCATCGCCGACCGCGTCGTGCACCACGGTGCGGTCGGGTCCGTCGCGTCACGGATCTCCTCCGGCGGCGGTCTGCGCCAGGAGCACGCACGCCAGAGCCGGGTTCGCCAGCAGCCCGAGCGCCTTGGCGCGGCGCTCGTCCGCGCCGGCCTCGTCGCCCGCCTCCGCGAGCTTGTCGGCCAGGTGGTTCACCATCGCCATCAGCCTGGCGAAGTCGCCGGCGGCACCTCGCGCGAACAGCGTCTGGACGCCGGCCGAGGTGCGACGGCCCAGGGCGACGTAGCGACGGTTCTCCTCCTCCGCCCGACGCCTCTCGTGCCCCTCCGGGTCCGCAGCGATCACCTTCGCCTCGATGACCGACAGCGCGCGACCGTACGGCAGCCCGACGAGCGCCTCCACGACCTCGGCGTCCACCCGCGCGCACCGCGCCTCGGACAGGACCCGGGTGAGGCGCACGACCTGGCGGGCCCGCCAGTCGTCGACGTGGCCGGTCATGACCGCCTTCCAGAGGCAGGCATCCGGTGCCTGAGGTCCAAGGCGTCGCGGAGCAGCGCACGGGCCGACCCCGCGGTCGTCTGCAGCGAGCCACCGCGAGCTCGGTGATGCGCGAACTCCGAGACGACCGGCGTCCCCTCGGCGCCGACCGTGACCCGCACGCCGAGGCGTGGCCCGCTGCCGGGCGGTCATGGCTTCGTCCGCCTGCTGCGTCCGGGTGGCGCAGGTCGGCGAAGTGGACGACGTGCGCCAGACGCTGAGCCCCGACCCACCGCTGCGCCAGAGCACCGAGTCGTGCAGGGCGTCCGCGCACTCGCGCACGTCCATGTCCTCGACCACTACCTCGGTATCGAACATACGTTCTATTGTAGGCGAAGCCGCTTGTCTTGTCGAGCCTCCTCCACACCTCTCGCAACAACTGACAACTTCTCCGTGCAGTTGCTCGGCTCCTGTGCCAGGGTGTCCGGCGAGGGGATACACAAGGAGCGCTCATGCGTGCACGCCGAACCGCCACTGCCCTGTTCCTCCTGGCCGCCACCCTGGGGCTCTCCGTCACTGCCGGTGGCACCGCGCAGGCGCACGAGGAACGCCCGGCGTCGTTCCCGGACGGCACGGGTGAGCGGCCTGCGTTCCTCGGTCTCGACAACCCGCGGCACCGCGTCGTGTGCCGCCCGGAGAGCGAGCGGAAGATCAACGGCATGGCGCCGGGTGCGCTCAAGCAGCGCAACAAGGAGCTGCTGGGCGAGTGCCGGTTCAGCTCCATCCAGACGGCCATCAACTCGATCGAGAAGCAGAGCACCTCGGTCTACGTCCTGCCCGGGGTCTACACCGAGAAGCACTGGGCGGAGAAGAAGCGGTCCGACTACTGCTCGCACCTCGACACCGCGTCGCAGGACCCGCTCGATGTCGTCGACTACATCGGCTCGCTGCCAGACCCTGAGGGCGGTGACGAGGCCGAGACGGACCCGATCGCGTTGTCCTACTACGACCAGCGCCGCTGCGCCCACAACCTCAACCTGATCGCGATCTTCGGGGACGACACCCCGAAGGACGACTCGATCGCGTGCAACAGCAAGTTCTGCGGCACCCAGGTCGTCGGCACCGGACCCCGCAAGACGTCCGTCGTCGTGGACAACCGCTTCTCCAAGCTCAACGGTCTCCGCGCCGACCGCGTCGGCGGGCTCTACCTGTCGAACTTCACCGTGCAGCAGGCCGAGTTCAACGCGGTCTACGTCCTGGAGACCGACGGCTTCGTCATGGACCGGCTGGTCACGCGAGGCAACGACGAGTACGGCATCCTCGCCTTCGCCTCGGACCACGGGCTCATCCAGCGGTCCAACAGCTACTTCAACGGCGACTCCGGCATCTACCCCGGCTCGGCCTCCGACGTGAACGGCGACAACGACGAGTTCGAGCCGGTGCGCTACTCGGTCGTCCTGCGCCACAACCGGAGCCACCACAACACGCTCGGCTACTCCGGCACGGCGGGGAACTCCGTGCACGCGTACGACAACTGGTTCTACGACAACGCCACCGGCATCTCGACCGACTCGCTGTTCCCCGGCCACCCCGGACTCCCGCAGGACCACGCCCGCTGGGACCACAACAGGGTCTACTCGAACAACGAGAACTGGTACACGCGCTACGTCGACAAGGGCGTCTGCGAGAAGCCGATGGCCCAGCGCGGCTACATCAACGGCACCGTGTGCCCCGTCGTCCCGGTCCCCGTCGGCACCGGCGTGCTCATCGCGGGCGGCAACTTCAACTCGACGGACCACAACGAGATCTACGACAACTGGCGCTACGGCACCATGCAGATCTGGGTGCCGGCTCCCCTGCGTGACGAGTTCGACCCGACGAAGCTCTACGACACCTCGAACGACAACCACACCTTCGCCAACACCATGGGCATCACCCCGGGCGGTGCCACGAAGCACAACGGCATGGACCACTGGTGGGACGACGAGGGCGGCGGCAACTGCTGGGACGACAACGAGTCGAGCCGTGGCGACGCGACCGACAACTTCACGGTCGACCCGCCGTCTTGTGCGGACGGCGGCTCGGTGTTCACACCCGGGGGCGCGGTCGTGAAGGACTCAGGGTTCCTCGCGTGCTCGCAGTACGACCGCCACGACCCCACCCTGCGGCACCCGCCGCACTGCAACTGGTTCGACAGCCCGCCGAAGCCCACCGACGAGTCAGGGGACCCGTTCCCTGTCCTTCCGAAGACCGAGGCGGAGTCCTCGAAGGCCGGCCCGACCTTGGGCGAGTCGCTCGGACTCATCGCGGTCGTCCCCCTGCTCGGCACGGGCGCGCTGCTCCGCGGACGGAACCACCGGAGCCGCCGGACCCGTCGGGGCCGTGCGTAGACGCCTGCTCCTCGTCGTCGCCGTCGGCCTGCTCGTCGCCCTCGGCGCGGGAGTCGCCGTCGCGACGAGCAGCCCGGACCTGCGGGCCACAGGTCCGACCTCGGTGGACGGCACTCCGGCGACGGCGACCTTCACGATCGGCGACCGCACGATCAGGCAGGTGCGGTACGTCGACGAGGGCACCCTCGTCTACTCCTTCGTGCTGTCCAACCACAGCCCGTTCCCGGTGACCGTCACGAGCCTCGCCCCCTTGCCGCAGGAGGCCCGGCTGTTCCACTACGAGTCGCTCACCGGCCCCGACGGCGGGACACCCTTCAGCATCGGGGCCGGCGACGAGGTGCCGGTGAGCCTGGCGATGACCATGTCCGGCTGCGAGACGCTGTCGGCCAGGGCCGGGAGCTTCGCCACCGAGGTCGTCGTCCGCACCACGTCCTCGCAAGGGCTCGTGCACCACGACGTCACGGTGCCGTTCACCGAGGACGTGCACACCGGGTCGCCCCGCGAGGTCGGCTGCGCCAGGGCCACCGCCAGCTCCCGCCCACCGGGCTGAGCACCGCTCACCGATGAGTTCCTGACCCTCGCCCGGTCTGCCTTGGTGTCAGTGAGTCTCTCGAAGGAGCCCTCCATGGGACAGGTCATCGCGAATGCATCGATGTCGCTCGACGGCTACATCGCCAAGCAGGACAACACGATCGGCCGGCTGTTCGACTGGCTCCAGAACGGCGACGTGGTGTTCCCCGCCCCCGCAGGCGACATCACCCTGCGCCTGAGCCGACAGAGCGCCGACCACTTCCGGGCGTTCCTGGACGACCTGGGAGCGCTGGTGGTCGGCAGGACGCTCTTCGACTTCACCGACGGGTGGGGCGGTCGGCACACGATGGACGTCCCCGTCGTGGTCGTCACCCACCGGGTGCCGACCGAGTGGGTCGAGGCGCACCCCGACGCGCCCTTCCACTTCGTCACCGACGGGGTGGGCGCCGCCGTCGCGAAGGCGCAGGAGCTGGCCGGCGGACGCACCGTCGCCGTCGCGGCCGGGACGATGGCCGGTCAGGCACTCGAGCTCGGCCTCCTCGACGCCGTCGCGATCGACCTCGTCCCCGTGGTCATGGGCGGAGGACGCACGTTCTTCGCCGACCACGCGCTCGAGGACGTCGTGCTCGGCGACCCGGTCACCAACATCCAGGGTGACCAGGTCACGCACCTGGTGCTCCCCGTCCAGCGCTGACGAACGTCAGTCGAGGCCGTTGGCCTTCCGGATCACGGCGACGACGCCGGCCATGATCTCGGTCAGTCCGAAGTCCTTCGGCGTGAAGACCGCGGCGACGCCGAGCTCCTGGAGCTTGGCGGCGTCGGAGGTCGGGATGATGCCGCCGACGATGACCGGGACGTCACCGATGCCCTCGTCGCGCATCTTGTCGAGGACGGCGGGCACCAGCTCCATGTGCGATCCCGAGAGGATCGAGAGGCCGACGCAGTGGACGTCCTCGGCGACAGCCGCCGCGACGATCTGCTCGGGCGTCAGCCGGATGCCCTGGTAGACCACCTCGAAGCCCGCGTCCCGCGCGCGGACCGCGACCTGCTCGGCACCGTTGGAGTGACCGTCGAGGCCGGGCTTGCCGACGAGGAGACGCAGGCGGGTGCCCAGCTCCTCCCCGGTACGCCGGACCTGCTCACGCACCGTGCTCAAGGCCCCACCTGCCTCCGCGACACCGACGGCGCCGGAGACCCCGGTCGGGGCGCGGTACTCGCCGAACACCTCACGCAGTCGTCCTGCCCACTCCCCCGTGGTGGCGCCGGCCCGCGCAGCGGCGAGCGTGGCCTCCATGAGGTTGACGCCGGACTTCGCGTCCTCGGCCAGGCGGTCCAGGGAGGCGTCGACCTCGACCTGGTCGCGCTGCGCCCTCCACTCCTCGAGGCCGGCGAGCTCGGCACGCTCTGCCTCGGGATCGGAGACCTGGATCGCGGCGTCGAGGTCCGCGGTCAGCGGGGACGGCTCGGTCGTCTCGAACTTGTTGACCCCGACGACGATCTCGTCGCCGGACTCGATGCGGGCGCGGCGGGCGGCGTGGCTGGAGACCAGGGCCTGCTTCATGTAGCCGGACTCGACGGCGGCGATCGCGCCACCCATGGCCTGGACCCGGTCGATCTCGTCGCGCGCGCCCTGGACCAGCTCGGCGACCTTGGCCTCGACGACGTGGGAGCCGTCGAACAGGTCGTCGTACTCGAGCAGGTCGGACTCGAAGGCGAGCACCTGCTGCAGCCGCAGCGACCACTGCTGGTCCCAGGGACGCGGCAGGCCGAGCGCCTCGTTCCACGCCGGCAGCTGGACGGCCCGCGCACGCGCGTTCTTCGACAGCGTCACGCCGAGCATCTCGAGGACGATGCGCTGCACGTTGTTCTCGGGCTGCGCCTCGGTGAGGCCCAGGGAGTTGACCTGCACGCCGTACCGGAAGCGGCGCATCTTCTCGTCGGTGACGCCGTAGCGCTCGCGGGTGATCTCGTCCCAGAGCTCGCAGAAGGCGCGCATCTTGCTGAGCTCCTCGACGAAACGCACGCCGGCGTTGACGAAGAACGACATGCGGCCCACGACCTTGCCCATGTCGTCGGGGTCGACCTGCCCGGAGTCACGCACCGCGTCGAGCACGGCCATCGCGGTGCACAGCGCGTAGGCGAGCTCCTGGACCGGCGTCGCACCGGCCTCCTGCAGGTGGTAGCTGCAGATGTTGATCGGGTTCCACTTCGGGATGTGGTTGACCGTGTAGGCGATGGTGTCGGACGTCAGGCGCAGCGAGTGCTCCGGCGGGAACACGTACGTGCCGCGCGAGAGGTACTCCTTGATGATGTCGTTCTGCGTGGTCCCGGCGAGGGCGTGGTGGACCGCCTCGATCTCCTCGTCCGTGGACGCGTCCTGCTGCTCCTCGGCGACGACCTGGTAGAGCGCGAGCAGCCACATCGCGGTGGCGTTGATCGTCATCGAGGTGTTCATCTCGGTGAGCGGGATGTCCTCGAAGAGGCGCCGCATCTCCCCGAGGTGCACCACCGGCACGCCGACCTTGCCGACCTCACCGCGCGAGAGCGGGGAGTCGGGGTCGTAGCCGGTCTGCGTCGGGAGGTCGAAGGCCACCGAGAGACCGGTCTGGCCCTTCGACAGGTTGCGGCGGTAGAGCGCGTTGGACTCGGCGGCCGAGCTGTGCCCGGCGTACGTGCGCATCACCCACGGCCTGTCACGCTCCGGCCGTCCCGGAGCAGGCTTCTCGGTCATGGTGAAACGGTAAGGCGCGGACTACGCACGGGTAACGACTTGTGAACTACTCCACTCGTCGCTCAGGTCACACGGTGGTGCGCGGGGCCTGCGCGGGCACCTCGGTGGTGCGCTCGAGCACGAAGAGCCGGCGCCACCCGGTGAAGGCGAACGCGCGTCTCAACGACGGCGAGCAGTCCCTCAGCACGAGCCGCCGGCCTTCGCGCTCGACCTTCAGCGCCGCTGCAGCGAGCAGGCGCATCGTGGTGACGTCGACGGAAACGACCCTGGACAGGTCGACGACGGGATCGCCGTCGGGGTGGCGCTCGATGTGGTGGTACAGCGCCTCGCGCACCTCGGCAGAACGCCGGCCGTCGAGGAGTCCCTCGAGAGCCAGGCAGTCGTCCGTGACGAGGTGGTGGTCCACGGTCGTCCCTCACTTCCGCTCCCGGTCACTCACTATGACGCGCGGGAGAGGCGAAAGGTTGCCTTGACCGCCCGGTGTGTCGGATTCGCGGCGTACGGGACCGGAGGTGGTCCGGTCCAGGTCAGGACTCGTGGGCCTCGGAGGCGAGCAGGGCCGCGCCCACGATGCCGGCGGTGTTGCGGAGCTCCGCGGCCACCAGCGGCGTCACCACGCCGATCCGGCCGATGAACTTGTCGGCCTTCTTGCTGACGCCGCCCCCGACGACGAAGAGGTCGGGCGAGAAGAGCTTCTCGAGGGTCCCGTAGTACGTCGTGAGCCGGTCCGCCCACTCCTCCCAGGACAGCTCCTCACGCTCCCGGGCGCTGTTGGCCGCGCGCGACTCGGCGTCGTGACCCTCGACCTCGATGTGGCCGAGCTCGGAGTTGGGCACGAGCACGCCGCGGTAGATGAGGGCACTGCCGATCCCGGTGCCGAGGGTGGTGACGATCACGAGGCCGTCGCAGTCGCGGGCCGCGCCGTACCTCGCCTCGGCCAGGCCGGCCGCGTCGGCGTCGTTGGCGACGGTGACGGGCCGGTCGAGCCTCTTGGTGAACAGGGCGTCGGCGTCCTCGTCGATCCACGAGGGGTCGATGTTGGCGGCCGACCCGACGACGCCGTGGCGCACCACGCCCGGGATC
This sequence comes from uncultured Actinomycetota bacterium, assembly GCA_963759965.1. Taxonomy (GTDB): domain Bacteria; phylum Actinomycetota; class Actinomycetes; order Propionibacteriales; family Nocardioidaceae; genus Marmoricola_A. Next base: position 301,091 of record CAVXBM010000020.1, on the reverse strand, counting down.
GTGATGCCGACCGGCAGGCTCTTGTCGAGGTCGAGCTCGTCGAACAGCTCGTCGACGACGTCCGCGACGTTGTCGGGGGTGGCGTGGTCAGGAGTGGGGATCCGCACCCGGTCGGCCGAGAACTCACCGCGTTCGAGATCGACGGGCGCCCCCTTGATGCCGCTGCCTCCGAAGTCGACTCCCACGGCATGGGTCTGGGCGCTCATCCACGAAACGTACCTGCGCCACGCGGCGCAGGTCGAGGATCACAGGTCGAGATCGGGTACGTCGACGCGCTCGATGTCGACGCCCAGGCCCTGCAGCCGTTCGACGAACCCGGGGTAGCCCCGGTCGATGTGGAACGACTCCGCGACCGTCGTCGTCCCCTGGGCCGCCAGCCCCGCGATGACGAGGGCCGCGCCCGCGCGGATGTCGTGCGCGACGACGTCGGCGCCGGACAGTGCCGGCTTGCCGCGCACCACGGCGTGGTGGCCGTCGGTCCGCACGTCGGCGCCGAGGCGGGCGAGCTCCTGGGCGAACATGAAGCGCGACTCGAAGACGTTCTCGGTGATCATCGCGGTGCCGTCGCTCACCGCGGCCAACGCCATCGCGAAGGGCTGCAGGTCCGTCGGGAAGCCCGGGTAGGGCAGCGTCACGACGTCGAACGAGGCGAGCCGCTTCTCGGCCGCGACCCGGAAGCCGGCCTCGGTGACCTCGACGTCGGCGCCGGCCGCGGCCAGCTTGTCGAGCACGATGTCGAGGTGGTTGGGCACGCCGCCGCGCACCTCGAGGTCGCCGCCGGCGATCGCCGCGGCGAACGCCCAGGTGCCGCACACGATCCGGTCGCTGACCGTCGCGTGCTCCACGGGGTTCATCCGCTCGACGCCCTCGATCGTCAGGGTGCTGCTCCCGATGCCGCCGATGCGCGCCCCCATCTCGACGAGCATCTCGCAGAGGTCCACGATCTCGGGCTCGCGCGCGACGTTGTCGATGACAGTGGTGCCGCGGGCGTGGGTCGCGGCCATGACGAGGTTCTCGGTCGCCCCGACGCTCGGGAAGTCCAGCCACAGGTTGGTGCCCGCGCAGCGGTCCGACGGTCCCGGCGACGACGTACCCGTGCTCGATCTCGACCGTCGCCCCGAGGTCCTCGAGGCCGCGGATGTGCATGTCGAGGCCGCGCGAGCCGATGTTGTCACCGCCCGGCAGCGAGACCCGAGCGCGTCCGCAGCGCGCGACGAGGGGGCCGAGGACGCTGATGCTGGCGCGGAGCCGGCGCACCAGGTGGTACGGCGCGTGCTCGCCGAGCTCCTCGGGGACGTCGATCGTCACCCGCTCCTGCTCGTGGCTGTGCTCGACCGTGCAGCCCAGCTCCTCCAGGAGCCGGCCCATGACGTCGACGTCGAGGATGTCGGGGACGTTGGTGATGGTGGTGCGTCCGGGGGCGAGCAGTGCGGCGGCCATCAGCTTCAGCACGCTGTTCTTCGCGCCGCCCACAGGCACGCTGCCGTGGAGCGGCTGGCTGTGCTGGCCGCGAGACACGACCCGGAACGCCTGCATCGAGGCGACATTACGCCGTCTAGGGTGCATCCATGGTCAACCTCACCCGCATCTACACGAGGACCGGTGACGCGGGGTCGACGCGTCTGGGCGACAACTCCGAGACCAGCAAGACCGATCCCCGGCTGGCGGCCTATGCGGACGTCGACGAGCTGAACAGCCAGATCGGCTACGCGCTGGCGGTGGGCGGTCTGGGCGACGAGGTCGCAGGGGTGCTGGCGACGGTGCAGAACGACCTCTTCGACGTGGGCGCGGACTTCGCGACGCCCGTCGTGGCGGACCCCGAGTTCCCGCCGCTGCGCGTCCTGCCGGAGTACGTCACCCGCCTCGAGGGCTGGTGCGACCGGTTCAACGACGACCTGGAGGCGCTCCGGTCGTTCCTCATCCCCGGCGGCGAGGTCGGCGCAGCCGCCCTCCACGTCTGCCGCACGGTGGCGCGTCGGGCCGAGCGCACCGCGTGGACGGCGTACGCCGTGCACGGCGACTCGATGAACGACGAGGCGATCAGGTACCTCAACCGGCTGAGCGACCTGCTGTTCATCCTCGCCAGGCACGCCAACCGCGAGCGCGGCGACGTGCTCTGGAAGCCGGGCGGCGAGCGCTAGCCGGTGACGCCCGCGAGCACCTCGGCCAAGTCGCTCATCGCGGTGCCCTTCTCGACGTAGGTGTCGGCACCGGCAGCCATGGCCTTCTCCGCCATGGCTTCCTTGTCGAAGCCGGAGAGCACGACCACCCGGACACCCTCCACGGCGTCGCGTAGCAGCGGGAGCGCCTCGAGCCCGTCCATCCGCGGCATCGCGAGGTCGAGCAGGACGAGGTCGGGCTGGAGCGCCGTCGCCATCTCGACAGCCTGGGCACCGTCGGCGGACTCCCCCACCACCTCGAACGTGGGCAGCGAGGCGAGCTTGAGGCACAGCAGCGTCCGGACGTCCTCGGAGTCGTCGACGACCAGCACCCGCCGGGGCGCCTCGTCGGCGACAGGCTCCACCTGCTCGTCGGCAGCCGGCTCGCCGCCCTCGAGCACGGCCGCCTCGGACCGCAGCAGGTCGCCGGCCTGGAGGTCCTCGCCGTTGAGCGGGTCCAGCAGGTCGTTCATCATCTTGCGGGCCGCGCCCAAGGTCCGCTGCAGGAAGCTCGTGGACGCACCGACGTTGCCCTGCTCGAGGGCGTAGACCGCGGCGGTGAGCCCCTGCACGACGTTGTCGTTGATCTCCAGCGCCTGGCGCCGGCGGATCTGGGCCTCGCGCAGGCTCGCGGCGAGCGCCTCGCTCGCCAGCCGGGCGGACGCGTCGTGCACGAAGACGGCGATCCTGGCCTCCTCCTCGCCCTCGTGACGCTCGAGCTCGGCCGAGACGAGGTCGAGCGTGAGGCGGCGTCCGTCGACGCCGAGGCACTCGACCCCGGTCGCGGCGTCGGCCAGGCCGGACGGGACCAGCTCGGCGACGGCGTGCCCGACCGGGTCGCCGCCGAGGAGCTCGGTGGCGCGTCCGTTGGCCTGCACGACGGCGCCGGACGCGTCGAGCAGCATGATCGCGTCAGGGCTGGACTCCACCATCGCCTGGAAGCGGTCGGCGCTCCGGCGTCGGGACTCCTCCGCCTTCACCCGGTCGGTGATGTCGATGCAGGTGCCCCGCATCCGGACAGGCGTCCCGGTCTCGTCCATGATCACCTGGCCGTTGGAGGACAGGTAGCGGAGCTCGCCGTCGGGACGGACGATGCGCTCGATCATCTGGTACGGCTCACCGCTCCCGTACGCCGCCTGGTGCACCGCCGTGATCCGCTCCCGGTCCTCGGGGTGGATGAGCGAGAGGAAGCGTTCGTACGTCGCGTTGAACGACTGCGGCTCGTGGCCGTAGATCCGGTAGAGCTGGTCGGACCACCGGTTGGTGTCGGTCGGGATGTGCCAGTCGTAGTCGCCCATGTTGGCGAGGTGCTGCGCGTTGTCGACGCGCAGCACGAGGTCGGAGTGGCGCAGCTCGGCGTCGAGACGGCCGAGGGCCTGGCGCAGCAGGGTCAGGGCCACCTCGCCGTGGACACCCTCGTCCTGCGGCGTGACCACCAGGCTCACGTGGTCGGCGGCCCGCTGCACCTCGATGCCGTCGTCGCCGGCGCCGGTCAGCTCCCGCACCAGCGGGAGGGCCTGCTCGAGCAGGGCGTCGGTGTCCACAGCCGTCGCGCAGGTCTGCGCGAGCTGGGCCAACGTCTGGTCTGCCGCCGTTGAAGCCATGCCGGTTGCTCCTCTGTGACGCTCGCCACCCTACGACCGCCGCTGGTGCCTGTGGGGAGAAACGGTCAGACGTGCCGGGGACGCCGACCGGGCGGTGCCGCCTCGAGCCAGGCCTGGAAGCCGGTCAGCGCGTCGGCGGCCATCGCGAGCTCGAGGGGGCCGTCGGGGCGTTCCAGCGCGACGACGACGTGGCCGGCGTAGAGGGCGTGTGCCTCGGGACCGTCGGGCGGGCGCTGGCCCTGGAACCGCAGGTCACCGCGTTCGAGGACCCGCATCGCGCGGGGCGAGACGGAGAAGATGCGGAAGAACTCGAGGGCGTCGCCGGAGTAGCGACCCACCCCCAGAACCCAGCCGCGCCCGACCTTGTCAGGTCGGGCGCGGTGCTGAGCGTCACGCAGGCTGAGGTCGAACGTGCCGCCGGCGCGAGCGATCCAGCGCCGGCGTACCACCAGACACAGTCCGTAGAGCAGCACGAGCAGCAGCACTCCGCCGACACTGTCGACGAACCACTGCCACAGAGGCATGACCGGACGTCAGGATGCTTCGGCAGCGGCGATGCGGGCCTCGGCCCAGGCTCGCGCGGCGTTGGGAGAGTCCTCGTCGTCCGGGCCGGCCTGCTCGAGGTCCGAACGTGCCTCGGCCACGTCGATGTCGTCAGCCAGCTGGGCGTGCTCCGAGAGGATCGAGACCCGGTTGCCGGCGACGGAGATGAACCCGCCGTCGACGGCCGCCTTGCGGTCCTCGCTGCCCGACTGGATCCGGACCACGCCCGGCACCATCACCGACAGGGTCGGGGTGTGGTGCGCGAGCACGCCGAGGTCACCCTCCGTGGTGCGGGCGATGACCATCGTGGCCTCGCCCGACCACACGAGCCGGTCGGCCGCGACCAGCTCGACCTGCATGGGGGCATCCGCCATCAGAGGTCCTTCTTGATCTCGGCCCACTTGCGCTCGACGTCGTCGAGGCCACCGCACATGAAGAACGCCTGCTCGGCCACGTCGTCGAACTCGCCGTCGCAGATCTTGTTGAAGCCCTCGATGGTGTCCTCGACGGAGACCGTCGAGCCCTCGATGCCGGTGAACTGCTTGGCGACGTAGGTGTTCTGCGACAGGAACCGCTGGATCCGGCGGGCCCGGTGCACGATGACCTTGTCCTCCTCGGACAGCTCGTCGACACCGAGGATCGCGATGATGTCCTGGAGCTCCTTGTTGCGCTGCAGGATCTGCTTGACCCGGATCGCCGTGTCGTAGTGGGCCTGGCCGATGTACTGCGGGTCGAGGATCCGCGAGGTCGACGTCAGCGGGTCCACCGCGGGGTAGATGCCGAGCGACGCGATCTCACGCGAGAGCTCGGTCGTCGCGTCGAGGTGCGCGAACGTGGTCGCCGGAGCCGGGTCGGTGTAGTCGTCCGCGGGCACGTAGATCGCCTGCATCGAGGTGATCGAGTGACCACGCGTCGAGGTGATCCGCTCCTGCAGCACGCCCATCTCGTCGGCGAGGTTGGGCTGGTAGCCCACCGCCGAGGGCATCCGGCCGAGCAGCGTCGACACCTCGGACCCGGCCTGGGTGAACCGGAAGATGTTGTCGATGAACAGGAGCACGTCCTGTCCCTGCACGTCGCGGAAGTACTCCGCCATCGTCAGGGCCGACAGCGCCACCCGCAGGCGGGTGCCCGGGGGCTCGTCCATCTGGCCGAACACGAGGGCGGTCTGGCCGATGACGCCGGCCTCCTCCATCTCGGCGATGAGGTCGTTGCCCTCACGGGTGCGCTCGCCGACACCGGCGAACACCGACACACCACCGTGGTCCTTCGCGACGCGCGCGATCATCTCCTGGATGAGCACGGTCTTGCCCACGCCGGCGCCGCCGAAGAGGCCGATCTTGCCGCCGAGGACGTACGGCGTCAGCAGGTCGATGACCTTGATGCCGGTCTGGAACATCTCGGTCTTCGACTCGAGCTGGTCGAAGGCGGGTGCCTTGCGGTGGATGCCCCACCGCTCCTTGACCTCGAGCTCCTCGCCCTCCTCGAGGTTGAGGCAGTCGCCGGTCGCGTTGAACACGTGGCCCTTGGTCACGTCGCCCACCGGCACGCTGATCGGGCCGCCGGTGTCGGACACCGTGGCACCGCGGACGAGGCCGTCCGTCGGCTTCATCGAGATCGCGCGCACCATGCCGTCACCGATGTGCTGGGCGACCTCGAGGGTGATCGTCGTGGTCTCGCCCAGCAGGGTGATGTCCACCTTGAGCGCGTTGTAGATCTCCGGCATCGCGTCGCTGGGGAACTCGATGTCGACCACGGGGCCGATGACCCGGGCGACGCGGCCCGTGGTCCCGGTCTGGGTGCTGTCGTCGATAGTCGCAGTCATCTCTCTCGTCTCCGTCATTCCTGGCCGGCGTTGGCGTCGGCGAGCGCGTTGACGCCACCGACGATCTCGCTGATCTCCTGGGTGATCCCGGCCTGGCGCGCCTGGTTCGCGATCCGGGTGTACTTCTTGATGAGCTCAGTGGCGTTGTCGGTGGCGGACTTCATCGCCCGCTGCCGGGCCGCCAGCTCGGAAGCGGCGGCCTGGAGCAGCGCGAAGAAGATCCGGGACTCGACGTACTGCGGCAGCAGGGCGTCGAGCACCTCCTCGGCACTGGGCTCGAACTCGTAGAGCGGCAGCACCTCGTCGGTCTCGGGCTTGTCCTCGCCCTCGACCACCTCGAGCGGCAGCAGCCGCACGTCGGTGGGCTCCTGCACCAGCATCGAGCGGAAGCGCGTGTAGACCACGTGCACCTCGTCGACGCCGCCGTCCTCGTCGTTGAACGAACCGATGAGGGTGTCGCCGATCTCCTTGGCCACGTCGTACGTCGGCTGGTCGGAGTGACCCGCCCAGGACTCGGCGATGTCGCGGTTGCGGAACTTGTAGTAGGCGACGCCCTTGCGGCCGGAGACGAAGATGCGCGACTCCTTGCCCTCGCCGCGCAGCTTCTCGACGAGGCGCTCCGCCTCCTTGATGACACCGGACGAGTAGGCACCCGCGAGCCCGCGGTCACTGGTGACGACCAGGATCGCGGCCCTCGTCGGGTTCTCCCGCTCGGTGGTCAACGGGTGGTCGACGTGGGAGTACGTCGCCACCGCGGAGACGGCTCGGGTCAGCTCGCGCGCGTAGGGCGCGGCCTGCTGGGCCCGGAGCTGCGCCTTCACGATCCGGGACGCAGCAATGAGCTCCATGGCCCGGGTGATCTTCTTGGTCGACTCGACCGATCTGATCCGGGCGCGGTACTCACGCAGCGACAAGGCCATGCTCAGCCTCGCTTCTGCTTGACGATCTGCTCCTGCTCGACGTCCTCGTCGGCCAGCGCCTCGTGGGACTCCTTGCCGGCCTTGATGGAGCCGCCGTCGGAGGTCTCGAACTGGTCGCCGAACTTGTCGAACGCGTCGTCGAGGCTCGAGGCGGTGTCGTCGGTGAAGTCCCGGCTCTCGCGGATGGCATCGAGGATGCCGCCGTGCGAGCGACGGAGGTAGTCGAGGAACTCGCGCTCGAAGCGGAGCACGTCGTCAGCGGGGACCCGGTCGAGCTTGCCGGTGGTGCCGGCCCAGAGGGAGACGGTCATCTCCTCCAGCGGGTACGGCGAGTAGGCCGGCTGCTTGAGCAGCGCCATCAGCCGGGATCCGCGGTCGAGCTGCTGCCGCGACGCCGCGTCGAGGTCGGAGGCGAACATCGCGAACGCCTCCATCGCGCGGAACTGCGCCAGGTCGACCTTCAGCGAGCCGGTGACCTTCTTCATCGCCTTGGACATCGCCGCACCACCCACGCGCGACACCGAGATGCCGACGTCGATCGCGGGACGCTGGTTGGCGTTGAACAGGTCGGACTGCAGGAAGATCTGGCCGTCCGTGATCGAGATGACGTTCGTCGGGATGTACGCCGAGACGTCGTTGGCCTTGGTCTCGATCACGGGGAGGCCCGTCATCGAACCCGCACCCAGGTCGTCGCTCAGCTTCGCGCAGCGCTCGAGGAGCCGGCTGTGCAGGTAGAAGACGTCGCCCGGGTAGGCCTCACGGCCCGGCGGACGGCGAAGCAGCAGCGACACCGCACGGTAGGCCTCGGCCTGCTTGGTGAGGTCGTCGAAGATGATCAGCACGTGCTTGCCGTCGTACATCCACTCCTGGCCGATGGCCGAGCCGGTGTACGGGGCGAGGTACTTGAAGCCTGCGCTGTCCGATGCCGGGGCCGCCACGATGGTGGTGTACTCCAGCGCGCCGGCCTCCTCGAGGGCGCCACGCACTGAGGCGATGGTCGAGCCCTTCTGGCCGATGGCGACGTAGATGCAGCGGACCTGCTTCTCGGGGTCGCCCGACTCCCAGTTCTGCTTCTGGTTGATGATCGTGTCGATCAGGATCGTGGTCTTGCCGGTCTGGCGGTCGCCGATGATCAGCTGACGCTGACCACGCCCGATGGGGGTCATCGAGTCGATCGCCTTGATGCCGGTGGCCAGCGGCTCGTGCACCGACTTGCGCTGCACCACGGTCGGCGCCTGGATCTCGAGCGCGCGACGCTTGTCGCTCTCGATGTCCCCCAGACCGTCGATCGGGGTGCCGAGCGGGTTCACGACGCGGCCCAGGAAGTTGTCGCCGACGGGGACCGAGAGGATCTCGCCCGTCCGGCGGACCACCTGGCCCTCCTCGATGCCCTCGAAGTCACCGAGGATGACGACACCGATCTCACGGGTGTCGAGGTTCAGCGCGAGGCCGAGCGTGCCGTCCTCGAACTCGAGCAGCTCGTTGGCCATGGCCGACGGCAGACCGGTGACACGCGCGATGCCGTCGCCGGCCTCGGCGACCGCGCCGACCTCTTCGCGACTGGCGGCGTCCGGCTTGTAGTCGGACACGAAGCGCTGCAGCGCGTCCCGGATCTCCTCCGGACGGATGGAAAGCTCCGTCATCTTCGTCTTCCTGCTCTCTTCGTTGACGTCGTGGAAATCGTGGTCACCCGGCGAGGCGTCGCCGGGCGTCGTCCAGGCGGTTCGCGACGGAGCCGTCGATGACGTCGTCACCGATCTCCACCCGCAGGCCGCCGATGAGGTCGGGCTCCACCAGCACGTTGAGGTGGACCGCGCGGGCGTACTGCCGCTTCAGCGCCGCCTCGAGCCGGTGCGTCTCGCCCTCCGAGAGGGGCCGTGCCGTGCGCACGGTGGCCACCCGGCCGTTCTGGATCGCCGCTGCGACCTTCTGGTACTCCGCGAGGGCCAGCTGCACCGTGCGGTGCCCGCCTGCGACCGCCAGCACCGCGAGCCTCGAGGTCGCGGCCAGGGTCTTGTTCTCGAGCAGGGCACCGAGCAGGGCCTGCTTGTCGGCCACGCTGCGCATCGGGTCGGCGACCGCGTCGCGGAGGTCCGGCTGGTCGTGGAGCAGCCGCTCCACGGCGAACAGCTCGTCGGCCACCCGGCCCGGGTCGTCGGCGGAGCGCACCAGGCTCTCCACGCCCAGCTGCTCCAGCGAGTCGGCCAGGTCACGGGGAGCGGTCCAGCGCTGACGGGCCCCGGCGGTCACCAGCGACACCGCGATGTCGTCGACCTTGCCGGTGAACAGCGCTTCGGCCAGGCCCGCCTTCGCGTCCGCCTCGGCGGACACGTCGGTCAGTGCCCGGCGGACCCGCGGCTCGCGGCGGACCAGGGCAGCCAGGTCGAACAGGTTGCCACCCACCTCCGCGGACTTCCGCGACCCGACCTCGCGCAGGCTCGCGTCGAGCGCCTTCTCCAGCTCGGAGAAGGCGTCGGCGGAAGGACCGCGGAGTCCGAGGGACTGGGCCATCAGGCGTTCCCGTCCCGGCCTGCGTCGGTCCGGGCCACCTCGAGGGTCTCGAGGTCGGCGAGGAAGCGGTCGACGACGCGGTTGGACCGCTCGTCGTCCTCGAGCGACTCACCCACGATGCGGCTCGCGAGCGCCGTGGCGAGCGAGCCCACCTCGGTGCGCAGCGAGGTCACGGCCTGCTGACGCTCGGCCGAGATCGTCGCCTGGGCGTGCTCGACGATGCGAGCCGCCTCGGTCTGCGCCTGCTCGCGCATCTCCGCGATGATCGCGGCGCCCTGCTCGCGGGCCTCCTCGCGGATCTTGGCCGCCTCGTGACGCGCGTTGGCGAGCTGGTCCTTGTACTCCTGCTCGGTCCGACGCGCGCTGTCCTGGGCCTCCTCGAGGTCCGCGAACTGCTTGCGGATGGCGTTCTGCCGGTCCGTCATCGCCTTGTTGATCGGCGGAATGACGTACTTGCCGAGGATGAACAGGATGATGAGGAAGGCGACCAGCTCGACGATGAACGTCGCGTTCGGCACGAGGAAGTTGCTCGCGAGCGGAACGGGTCCGACTGCTCCCATGGCTTGGGTTCCTTCTGTTGGTGAGGCTCTTCGCTACGCCTGCGCTGCTACGTCAGGAAAGGACGAAGACGAACAGCGCCATGAACGCGAGGTTGATGAAGAAGACCGCCTCACAGAGACCGACCGTGAGGAAGAAGATCGTCTGGAGACGGCCCTGGGCCTCGGGCTGACGCGCCACGCCCTGGATGTACGACGAACCCGCGAGACCGTCACCGATACCGGTTCCGATCGCGCCGCCGCCGAGCGCCATGCCACCGCCGATGAACGCGCCGGCGAGCTTGATGCCCTCGTCACTGATTGCCATGTCTCTCCTTGGTTCCTGCGCCGCCTTTGCGGCGCTGTTCCTACAACAGGGGTGTGGGATCCCCAGGTCAGTGTGCGAGAGCTGCGCTCTCGTCCTTCTGGGCGGTCGCGTCCTGTGCGCCGCCCGAAGCCTTGTCGTGCTTGTCCTTCGCGTCGTGCTTCTCGTCGTGGTCCTCGCCGTGACCCGCACCTGCCATGCCGAAGTAGAGGACGGTCAGCAGGGCGAAGATGAAGGCCTGGATGCCGCCGATGAACATGTCGAACAGCTTCCAGATGATGTTCGGTGCCCAGAAGACGTAAACCGGGATCAGCCCGATCAGCGCCAGCATGATTCCGCCCGCGAAGATGTTGCCGAAGAGCCGCAGCGCCAGGGTGACCGGCTTGATGAGCTCCTCGATGAGATTGAGCGGCAGCAGGATCGGGAAGGGCTCGACGAAGTGCTTGAAGTAGCCCTTCACGCCCTTCTCCCGGATGCCGTAGGTCCAGACCCCGACGATGACCAGCAGAGCGAGGGCGTAGGTCAGGTTCACGTCGGCGGTGGGTGCCGGGAGCAGGTGGGTCGAGTTCGGCTCGCTCGGCACCAGCTCGAACCAGTTGCAGAACAGGATGAAGAAGAAGAGCGCCACCGCCAGCGGCACCACGAAGGGGTTCACCTTGCCGAGGTTGTCCTCGACCTGGGTCGTGACCTCCTTGATGACGGTCTCCCAGACCAGCTGGATCTTGGTCGGGACGTGGTCGTCGGACTCCTTGGTGAGCTTCGCGCGTGCCCAGAAGCCGAGGCCGATCACGAGCGCACCGGCCAGCACGGTGGTCCAGATGGTGTCCAGGTGCACGGTGTAGCCGAACAGCTCGCCGGTGACGTGGTGGCCGATCTCGATGCCGGAGCCGCCGCTCTCTTCCTCTTCGGAGGCGGCGAGCAGGATCGCGCTCATCATGGGTTCTTCAGCTCCTTCAGCAACGGGATCCACGTCATCACCAGGGCGATGAGGCGGAAGATCGCGAGGCCCAGCAACAGGGCGATGCCGTCCGGCCAGAACATCACAGCGATGCCCACCGCCACCACCGAGAGGACCACCAGCCGGCCGATGGCCGCCCGGGTGATCTCACCGCGGGTGGGCTCCTCGCCCGAGCTGATCAGCCGCCCGAGCCACAGCTCGCTGTAGAGGTGGTTGACGAGGGCGAGCAGGATGCCGACCCCGGTCAGGACCGCGGCTGCCCAGTGCCCGAGGGGACCGAGCACCCAGAACGCGGCGACCATGATGGCGGCCGCGACGAAGATCGTCTTGCGCTGGGCACGGACCACGGCACCGACGGTGGGGCGCTCGAGCACGGGGGCCGCGGGCGTCGTCGGGGTGCTCATGACTCAACCGCCCAGCGCGGAGCGGACGCGGACCCAGAAGGCGACGGCACCGGCGACGATGCCGAGCGCGATGCCGACGAGGACGAAGGCAGGCGAGGAGTCGAAGGCGTTGTCGAGCAGGAGGCCGATGACGAGGCCGCCGACGACGGCGCCGACGAGGACGCCACCGAGCCCGATGAGGTCGCGAGCACCGAGGCCGCGGGAACCCGCGTCGTCGGAAGCGTCATCGACCATTCACCCGCGTGCTTTCGAGGAGATTCGGAAGGTGCGCCGGAGTGCTGGTCCCGGGGGGAAGCCGACGCGGAGGACCGTGCGGTCGCGAAGTTACCACAGGCGAAATCAGGCCTTCCATCCACAAGGATCCCCCCTGAGACGGGGGTCCTCTGGAGGTGCGTCACGGTGGCGGCCGTCCTTGGTCGTCGTCGTGCGTACAGGGCTGTGGTGTGCGGTCCTTCCCCCTCGCGGGGGCGCTTGTGAAAACTAGCACAAGCGTGCCGTGACCTCACATTGGAACGGTCAAGCGTCCGGCTGGTGATCGCTCGCCGAGGGCCGCCCGCGCTCGAAGCCCGGGTGATGGCTGTGCGGGTGCGGAGGATGGTTCTCGTCGTAGGTCCAGCCGGGGCGGTCGACGCGCGGAACCACGAGGGTGAGGACGACCGTGACCGCGAACCAGAGACCGAGGCCGACGAGCACGTAGGCGTCCTGGTAGAGCGAGACGGCCACTCCCCCGAGCGAGATCAGCGCCGCCCACAACCACATGATCATCACCGCGCGGCGGTGCGAGTGGCCCAGCTCGAGCAGCCGGTGGTGCAGGTGCTGCTTGTCCGGGGTGAACGGCGACTGCCCCCGCCGGGTGCGCCGGAAGACCGCGAGCACGAGGTCGAGGAACGGCAGGACCAGGATCGAGATCGGGAGCAGCAGCGGGAGCAGCACCGGCAGCAGCGAGGCCTGCTGGGACGTGGCCCCTGTCGTCGGGTCCACGAAGTCGATGGCGGGGAAGTTGCCGGTCAGCGTCAGGGCCGAGCCGGCCAGGACCAGCCCGATCAGCATCGAGCCGCTGTCCCCCATGAACATCTCGGCCGGGTGCACGTTGTGGGACAGGAAGCCGAGGCACGAGCCCGCCAGGGCGCAGCAGAGCAGGGCGGCGGTGATCGCGAGCGACTCCCCGTTGACGGCCGCGAGGCGGTAGGAGAAGAGGAAGAACGACACCGCGCCGAGGCCGATGACCCCGGCGGCCAGGCCGTCGAGACCGTCGATGAAGTTCACCGCGTTGACGGTGGCCACGACGAGGAACACCGTCGCGAGGGCCGCCTGCGCGCTGTCAAGAGTGAGCGCGCCGTTGCCGGGCAGCCAGATGTAGTAGAACTGCACGCCCTGGAAGACCATGAACGCGGCGGCCAGCACCTGGCCTCCGAGCTTGGTCAGGGCGTCGAGCTCGAAGAGGTCGTCGACGACGCCCAGCGCGCAGACGACCCCGCCGGCGATCAGCACCACGCCCGCGTCGCGGAACACGGCATCGCCCGCGTTGGACAAGAAGGGCAGGTGGCGCGCGACGATGTACGCCGCCACGAGACCGCCGTACATCGCGAGACCACCGAAGTACGGGATCGGGACGTCGTGGACGTCGCGGTCGCGGACCCGGGCGACGGCACCGAAGCGGAGGGCGGCCTCGCGGGCCAGCACGCCGAGCAGGTAGGTGACGACGACGGCGACGAGGAAGACCGTCAGGTACTCACGCACTCCTCACACCTTCTCGCCGGCTCGTCACGACTCAGCCCTCGTCCCGGATCTCCGCGTCGAGCGGGGCGACCACCTCGTTGATGCGTTCGAGGCTGAGGGCGCCGAGGCGGAGGACGCGACCGGTCTCGTCCGTGCAGTCGATGATCGTGGAGGGGACCGGTCCGGGCGTCGGGCCGGAGTCGAGCAGCACCCGGGTCAGACGACCGAGCTGGCGCTCCGCGTCGTCGGCATCGGTGGCGGGCGGGTTGCCCGACTTGTTGGCGCTGCTCACCGCGAGCGGCCCGGTGCGCGACAGCAGCTCGATGGCCACCTCGTGGTCGGGCATCCGCACCGCGACGGTGCCCCGCGTCTCCCCCAGGTCCCACTGCAGGCTCGGCTGCTGGCGCAGCACGAGGGTCAGCGGTCCGGGCCAGAGCTCGTCGACGAGCGCGTGCGCCCAGTCGGGCACGTCGATGGCCAGTGCCTCGAGCGTGGTCCGGGCCGAGACGAGGACCGGCGGCGGCATCTCGCGTCCACGGCCCTTCGCGCTGAGGAGCCGCTTCACCGAGGTCGGGTTGAAGGCGTCGGCGGCGAGCCCGTAGACGGTGTCGGTCGGCAGCACGACGAGCTGGCCGCGCTGGATCGCCGCGCCGGCATCGGCCAGTCCCTCCTCGCGCTGGGCGTCGTCGGAGGTGTCGTAGCGGATGACCACCGGCTCATCGTGCCAGTCGGGCGGTCACGAAGCGCGCCCGACCTGCCAGGTCCAGGTGATCCCGTACGTCGGTCCAGCGGCCCGCGGAGGCGAACACGGCCGGCGCGGACTCGCCCTGGACGTCCGCGTGCTCGGCCCCGACCACCCCGGCGGGCACCAGCAGCCGGGCCGCGACGCGCTCGACGACGCGCATCGCGTCGAGCCCGTCCTCCCCGCTCCAGAGCGCGGTGCCCGGGTCGTGGTCGCGGACCTCGGGCGTCACCGACTCGAACGCCTCGAGCGGGATGTAGGGCGGGTTGCTGACCACGACGTCCACGGTGCCGTCCAGGTCGGGGAAGGCGTCGGCCATGTCGCCGTGCCGCAGGTCCACGCCGGCACCGGCGAGGTTCCGGTCGGCCCAGGCGAGTGCCTCCTCGGAGACCTCCACCGCGTGCACCCGCGCCTCGGGGACCTCGGTGGCGACCGCCAGGGCGATCGCTCCTGATCCGGTGCCGAGGTCGACGACCGTCGGCTCGCGGCCGGCCGCAGCGACCTCACGCGCGCGGCCCACGGCCCACCCGGCCAGCAGCTCGGTCTCCGGTCGCGGGACGAAGACGCCAGGGCCCACGGCCAGCTCGACGTAGCGGAAGCCGGCGACCCCGGTCAGGTGCTGGAGGGGCTCGCGGCTCGCGCGCCGCCCGACCAGCTCGCGGAGCTCCTGTCGCCTGGGCGTCGTCCACCTGCTCGACGAGCGAGGCGGTCATCCGGGCGACCCCCAGCACGTGACCCAGCAGGGCGAGGGCGTCGTGCTGCGCCGACTCGATCCCCGCCTCCGCCAGCTGCCGGGCAGCGTCGTCCAGGAGCGGACGCGCGGGGACCGTCACGAGTCGATCGAGGCGAGCCGGGCCTCGAGGTCGGCCTGCACGGACGACGCGATGACCGGGTCGAGGGCGCCGTCGAGGACGTGGTCGAGGTTGTAGGCCTTGTAGCCCGTGCGGTGGTCGGAGATGCGGTTCTCCGCGAAGTTGTAGGTGCGGATCCGCTCCGAGCGGTCGACGGTGCGCACCTGCGAGCGACGTGCGTCGGCAGCCTCCGCCTGCGCCGTCTCCTCCGCGGCCTGGAGCAGCCGCGAGCGGAGGATCCGCATCGCCTGGTCCTTGTTCTGCAGCTGCGACTTCTCGTTCTGGCAGCTCACGACCAGCCCGGTGGGCAGGTGCGTGATGCGCACCGCGGAGTCGGTGGTGTTGACGCTCTGGCCGCCCGGCCCCGAGGACCGGAAGACGTCGATGCGCAGGTCGGCGTCGTCGATCGTGACGTCGACGGGCTCGGCCTCGGGCATCACGAGCACGCCCGCCGCGGAGGTGTGGACGCGCCCCTGCGACTCGGTGACCGGCACCCGCTGCACACGGTGCACGCCACCCTCGAACTTGAGCAGCGCGTACGGCGCCTCGCCCGGGGCGGGAGTGCCTTTGGCCTTCACGGCGACGGTCACCGACTTGAAGCCGCCGAGGTCCGAGGGCGTGCCGTCGAGCTGCTCGGTGCGCCAGCCGTGCTGCTCGGCGAAGCGGGTGTACATCCGCAGCAGGTCGCCCGCGAACAGCGCGGACTCCTCGCCGCCCTCGCCGGACTTGATCTCGAGGATCGCGTCCTTGCCGTCCGACGGGTCGCGGGGCACCAGCAGCTGCTGGAGCCGCTCCCCGACCTCGGCCCGGCGCTCCTCGAGCTGCTCCGCCTCCTCGGCGAAGCCCGGGTCCTCCGACGCCAGCTCTCGAGCCGCCCCGATGTCGCCCTCGAGGCGGCGCCACTCGTCGTACGCCCTCACGACGGTGGTCAGCTCGGCGTAGCGCTGCCCGAGCCGTCGGGCCAGCGCCTGGTCGGCGTGGACCCCGGGGTCGGCGAGGCGATGCTCGAGCTCGGTGTGCTCGGCCACCAGGCCATCGACCGCCTCGAACATCACGCCTCCTTCGTGGGACACCAGCCTCCGGACAGCACGAACGCCGGTCCCCTGCGTGCAGGGACCGGCGTCGTGGATGTCGCTACTTCTCGGCCTTCGCGGCCTTGCTCTTGGCGTAGCGGGCCTCGAAGCGGGCGACGCGGCCGCCGGTGTCGAGGATCTTCTGCTTGCCGGTGTAGAACGGGTGGCAGGCCGAGCAGACGTCGGCGTGCATCGAGCCGTTGCCGGCCGTGCTGCGCGTGGTGAACGTGTTGCCGCAGGTGCAGGTCACCTGGGTCTCGCCGTACGCGGGGTGGATGTCCTTCTTCATGCTGTCCTCTCGGTATCGGCCGCCGGGTCGCCCGTCGCGGTGCGAGGGACGTGAACCGGAGCCAAGGATCCAGTCTGCCAAACAACACGCGGCAGGCGCGAATTAGTCCCGCGCCAGGGCCCGCTCGACGGGGACCGAGATCGCACCGTCCGGGATGCCGCGGGTGAGCGGCAGCCGGATCGTCGCGGTGGTGCCCTCGCCCTCGACCGACTCGACCGACAAGGTGCCGTCGTGGCGGTCCACGATCGTCTGCACGATGCGCAGGCCGAGCCCGGTGCCGGCGATCTCCGCCTTCATGGCGTTGCTGGCGCGGTAGAAGCGGGACCCGAGCCCGGGCAGGTCCGCAGCCGGGATGCCGATCCCCTCGTCGACCACCTCGACGACCGCCTCGCCGGACTGGTGCAGCACCCGCACCTCGACGGTGTCGCCGGGGTTGCTGAACTTCACCGCGTTGCTGCACAGGTTGAGGACGGCGCGGATGAGCTGGCTGCGGTCGCCGAGCATGACGACGGGCGAGGCCGACTGGATCGTCTTCACCGTGATGTCCCGGCTGGCGGCGGTGAGCCGGACGTCGCCGGCGACCTCGGCCGCGACCCCCCTGAGGTCGATCGGCTCGACGCTGAGCTGGGTCTCCTCGGCGCGGGACAGGGCGAGCAGGTTGGTGATGAGCTCGTTGAGCCGCTCCAGGTTGCGGCGCACGACCGCGAGCATGTTGGCCTGCGAGTCCGTGAGCTGCCCGGCGAGCTGGTCCTGGAGCAGCTCGAGGTAGCCCTTGATGCTCGTGAGCGGGGTCCGCAGCTCGTGCGACACCGTCGAGACGAGCTCGGTGCGCACCCGGTCGATCTCCTCGAGGCGGTTGAGCACGTCGACCTCGACGTCTCGGCCGCGGAGGTTCTCCTCGGCGAGCACGTTGAGGGCAGCGGCGATCTCGCGGATCTCCTCCGGACCCTGCTCGTCGGCCCGGGCCGAGAGGTCTCCCTCACGGAGCCGCTGCAGCACCTCGAGCACGTCGTCGAGCGGATCGACCAGCGCCTGCCGCATCCGCCGAGCGGCCACGGACCCGAGCATGACCATCAACAGAGGGAGCAGGACCACCGCGGCCAGCGTCCAGAACACGACGGAACGGGACCTGTCACTGATGGCCTCGGTCACGCGGTCGATCTCGATGTCCACGTCGTAGTTCGCTGAACGCACGTCCTGGAAGAGCTCCGAGCCCTCGTTGGCCAGCGAGCGCTCCACCTTCTTCGGGTCGTCCGACTCGGCCGTGGGCTGCGCGTAGATGGTGATCCACTTCGAGATCGCGTCCTCCTGCACGCGCACCGCCGCGGCGAGGTCCGGGTACGGCGTCGCCAGCTCGGCGAGCCGGATCTTGTCGGAGGGCAGGTAGCCCATCGCGACGATGTACGGCGCCCGGGGACCCTCCTCGCCGGTGAGGGCGTAGCCACGGATGCCCGTCTCCGCGTCGGTCATGTCCTGCATGACGCTCTTGTTGGCGGTCTGGAGCGGGACGGCCTCGTCGTTGAGCTTGCCCATGAACACCGACGCCGCGATCACCGAGGCGGCGCAGATGACGGCCAGCACCACGAGCATGAGCATCGACGCGACGAGCGTGACGGTGTACTGCCGGCGTACCGAGGCGCTCGCGCGGTCGAGCCAGCTGAGGTGAGGGCTGGGGCGGGGAGTCGTCACCGGCGCCCCTGTCAGTCCACGCTGCCCAGCAGCGAGTCGACGCGCGCAGCCAGCTCGCGCGGGCTGAACGGCTTGGTGACGTAGTCGTCCGCGCCGGCCGCGATGCCCGCCTCGACGTCGGCGGACTGGGCTCGAGCGGTGAGCAGGATGACCGGCACCTTGGCGGTCACCGGGTCGGAGCGGAGCTCGCGGCATGCGGCCAGGCCGTCCATGCCGGGCATCATCACGTCGAGCACGATCAGGTCGTGCTCGTTCTCACGGCAGGCCTCGATCGCGGCACGGCCGTCACCGACACCGGTGACGTCGTGACCCGAGTGCTGCAGCCGCATGACGACGAGGAGCCGGATGTCGGCGTCGTCGTCGGCGACCAGGATTCGCGCCATTCCCCTCGTCCCTCTCGAGGCCGTCGACGTGCGCCGCGGGCGCAGCCAAGCGTGTCTCAGACCTCTGTGAGCGTAGACGACGAGACGTGGTTCCCGTGGGGTTTCTGGGGTGCCTGATGGGTGCCTGGTCGGCTCCCGGAGGGTCAGTTGCCGCCGTTGGGACTGGGGGTCGTCTTCTGCACCTGCATGAGGAACTCGATGTTGCTGTGCGTCTTCTTCAGGCGCTCCAGCAGCAGCTCCAGCGCCTGCTGGCCCTCGAGCCCGGAGAGCACGCGGCGGAGCTTCCAGACGATCTGGAGCTCCTCCTTGCTCATGAGCAGCTCCTCGCGGCGGGTGCCCGACTGCACGGCGTCGATCGCCGGGAACAGCCGCTTGTCCGCGAAGTCGCGGCGCAGCCGGATCTCCATGTTGCCGGTGCCCTTGAACTCCTCGAAGATCACCTCGTCCATCTTCGAGCCGCTCTCGATCAGGGCGGTCGCGAGGATCGTGAGGGACCCGCCGTCCTCGATGTTGCGCGCGGCGCCGAAGAACTTCTTCGGCGGGTAGAGCGCGGCCGAGTCGACGCCACCGGACAGGATGCGTCCGCTCGCTGGGGCGGCGAGGTTGTACGCGCGGCCCAGACGGGTGATCCCGTCCAGCAGCACCACGACGTCGTGCCCCAGCTCCACGAGCCGCTTCGCACGCTCGATGGCGAGCTCCGCCACGATCGTGTGGTCGGCGGCCGGTCGGTCGAACGTCGAGGAGATGACCTCGCCCTTGACCGAGCGCTGGAAGTCCGTGACCTCCTCGGGGCGCTCGTCCACGAGGACCACCATGAGGTGCACCTCGGGGTTGTTGCTCGTGATGGAGTTCGCGATCGACTGCATGATCATCGTCTTGCCGGCCTTGGACGGCGAGACGATGAGGCCGCGCTGGCCCTTGCCGATGGGTGCCGCGATGTCGATGACCCGGCCGATGAGGTTCTCGGCGTTGGTCTCGAGGCGCAGCCGCTCCGAGGGGTAGAGCGGGGTGAGCTTGCTGAACTCGATGCGGTCCTGGGCCGCGTCGACGTCGCCGCCGTTGATCGTGTCGATCCGGACCAGCGGGTTGAACTTCTCCTTGCGCTCGCCCTCACGGGCCTGACGCACGGAACCGGTCACAGCGTCGCCCTTGCGGAGCCCGAACTTGCGGACCATGGAGAGCGAGACGTAGACGTCGTTGCTGCCGGGGAGGTAGCCGCTGGTGCGCACGAACGCGTAGTTGTCGAGGATGTCGACGATGCCGGCCACCGGGACCAGCACGTCGTCGTCGGTCACCTCGAGGTCGGGCTCCTGGGGACGACGCTCGCGGTAGGTGCTGGTCCCGCCGCTGCTGCTGCCCTGGGTGCTCCCGCCCTGGCGCTCGCGGTCGCGGTCACGTCCGCGACGCCGGCGCCGGCGGTTGCTGCCGCCCTGCTCGTCGTCGCGGTTCTGCTGGCCGCCCTGCTGGTTGCCCTGTTGGTTGCCCTGCTGGGCCGCCGGCTGGTTGCCCTGGCCGCCCTGGTTGCCGCCGCCCTGGTTGCCGCCGCCCTGGTTCTGGTTGCGGTTCTGCTGGTTGCCCTGGTTGCGGTTCTGGTTGCGCCCACCCTGGGTGTCGCGCTCCCCCTCGTCGCGGGGCTTCTCGTCGCGGGGCTTCTCGTCGCGGGCCTTGTCCTCGCGGGGCTTCTCGTCGCGGGGCTTGTCCTCACGCGGCTTGTCCTCGCGGGTCTTCTCCTCGCGGGGCTGCTCGCTGCGGGGCTCGCCGTTCGCCTGCTGGCGCGGAGCCTGGTTCCCTGACTGGCCTGACTGGGCAGCCCGGATCGCGTCCACGAGCTGCGCCTTCTTCATGGCGCTCGCACCCTTGATGCCGAGGCCACCGGCGATCTGCTTGAGCTCGGGCAACAGCTTGCCGCTGAGCCCGCCGCCCGAACCACGCCTCGCGGCCTCGGTTGCCACGGTGGTCTCGGTTGTTTCCGACACGTGAGGTCCTTCCCACGTCCAGGCCTGGTCGACTGTCGCCGACGGCCTTCATCACAAGAGTTTTTCCCGGTACGCCCACGATCGGGGAGTGTCAGGAGGTGAAACGCTCACTTGCGGTGGTGCCCACGTCGCAGCCCTGGATTTCGGGCTTGTGAGGGACCGCGTCTGGAGCGCGTGGCCTCACCTTAGCACTGCGCTCAGGCCTCGGTGGTCAAGCCACGGGTGTCCACCTCGAGGGCGCGTGCCCACCACCCGGAGGGTGCCGCGGACACCACGTCGTCGACCTCGTCGGGGGCCACGACGGCCAGCACGGTCGGGCCCGCACCCGACACGACGGCCGCGACGCCACGGGTGCGCAGACTCGCGACCAGCTCGGCCGAGGCCGGCATCGCCGGCGCCCGCTGGGCCTGGTGCAGCCGGTCCTCCGTCGCGGCCAGCAAGCGGTCGCGCCAGTGGTCGACCACGTCCGGGCCCTGGGTCAGGCACGCGACGAGCAACGCCGACCGGCCGGCTGCGTGGGCGGCGTCGGCGTGCGGCACGTGGTCGGGCAGCAGGCCCCGGGCGACGGTGGTGGCCAGCGGGTCGGGAGGCACGAGCACGACGAAGGCCGGTCCCGCAGCGACGGGGAGGCGCACAGCGTCGAAGGCCCCCGCCGAGCCGTAGGCGACCGTGAGGCCCCCGAGCACCGCAGGCGCCACGTTGTCGGGGTGTCCCTCGATGTCCGCGGCGAGACGGAGGAGCTCGTGGTCGTGCCAGGAACCCTCGGCGCCGGCGAGGGCGCGGGCGAGTCCCAGCCCGGCGACGATCGCGGCGGACGACGAGCCGAGCCCGCGTCCGTGGGGCACGGCGTTGCGGCAGTGCAGCGCCAGGGCCGGCGGCTCGACGCCGAGCTCCCCGAGTCCCCGCACGATGCAGCGGTGCACGAGGTGGGTCTCGTCGAGGGGCACCGTGTCGGCGCCCTCGCCGACGACCTCGATCGTCACCGTGCCCGCCGGGCCATCGACCACGTCGGCCGTGACCTCGTCATGGAGTCCGAGGGCGAGTCCGAGCGCGTCGTAGCCCGGGCCGAGGTTGGCGCTGGTGGCGGGCACCCGGACCCGGACCGGTCCTGCCCCGAGGCTTCTCACCACGGCCTCAGGCGAGGCCGGCGGCCGACGCGGCCGCGGCGACGTCCGCCTCGACGACGGTGTCCACCAGGTCGGTGAACGTCGACAGCGCGGTGTCGATGTCCTTGAGGCCGTGCCCGGTCACCGTGACGACGACGCGCTTGCCGCGCAGGTCGCGGCCGGCCGCGGTGTCCTTGAGGAGTCCGGCGATGCTCGCCGCGGAGCCCGGCTCCACGAAGATCCCCTCCGTGGATGCCAACGCACGTTGGGCGGAGAGGATCTCCTCGTCGGAGACGCTGCCGAAGCCACCGCCGGAGCTCTGCGCGGCGTCGACGGCGAGGTGCCACGAGGCGGGGTTCCCGATGCGGATCGCGGAGGCCACCGTCTCGGGTGCCGCGACGGGCTCACCGAGCACGAGCGGCGCAGCGCCCTCGGCCTGCCAGCCGAGCATCATCGGCCGCTGCGAGGCCATGCCGGCCTCGGCGTACTCGACGTAGCCCTTCCAGTAGGCGGAGATGTTGCCCGCGTTGCCGACCGGGAGCACGTGCACGTCGGGAGCGTCGCCGAGGAAGTCGACGATCTCGAAGGACGCGGTCTTCTGGCCCTCGAGCCGGAACGGGTTCACGGAGTTCACCAGCGCGACCGGGTAGTGCTCCGCGAGCTCGCGCGAGATGCGCAGACAGTCGTCGAAGTTGCCGCGGACCATGATCACCTGGGCGCCGTGCACGATGGCCTGCGCGAGCTTGCCCGCGGCGATCTTGCCCTGCGGCACGAGCACCAGCGGCTTGACCTTGGCCCTCGCGGCGTAGGCGGCCATCGACGCGCTGGTGTTGCCGGTCGACGCGCACACGACGGCCTCGGCACCCTGGCCGACGGCGACCGACAGCGCGACGGTCATGCCGCGGTCCTTGAACGAGCCGGTCGGGTTCGAGCCCTCGACCTTGATCCACACCTCGGCGCCGGTGAGCTCGGAGAGCCACGGGCTGTCGACGAGCGGGGTGCCGCCCTCACGCAGGGTGTACGTCGGTGTGCCCTCGGGCAGCGGCAGCCAGTCGCGGTACTCCTCGATGACCCCACGCCATTGATGGGTGGTGGGTGTGCGCACGGTCATTCGTCTGCTTCCACCCTCATCACCGACGAGATGTCCCGCACCTCGGGCATGCCTCGCAGGGCCTCGACGGTGGCCGACAGTGCGGCGTCGCTGGCACGGTGCGAGACCACCACGAGCTGTGCGTCGTCGCCACGACCCTCCTGCCGGACGGTCTGGATCGAGACGTCGTGCTCGGCGAAGGTCTGCGCGACCGCGGCGAGCACCCCGGCGCGGTCGTCGACGTCGATCTCGACGTGGTAGCGGGTCCACGTGCTCCCCATCGGCAGCACCTCGAGCTCGGCGTAGGCCGACTCCCCCACGCCACGCACGTCCTGGATCCGGTTGCGCGCCACGGTGACGAGGTCACCGAGCACCGCGGACGCGGTCGGGGACCCGCCGGCCCCGGGGCCGTAGAACATCAGCTGGCCGGCGGCCTCGGTCTCGACGAACACCGCGTTGAAGGCCTCGCGCACGCTGGCCAGCGGATGGGTCCTCGGGATCATCGCGGGGTGCACGCGCGCCGAGACCGCAGGTCCGTCCGGACCGTCGGTGAGGTCGCAGATCGCGAGCAGCTTCACGACGCTGCCCATGTCCCTCGCGGACGCGACGTCGGCCGCGGTCACGTCCGCGATGCCCTCGCGGTGCACGTCGGAGGCGACGACGCGGGTGTGGAAGGCGAGGCTGGCCAGGATCGCGGCCTTGGCGGCGGCGT
The DNA here is from genome assembly GCA_963759965.1 of uncultured Actinomycetota bacterium. Classification (GTDB taxonomy): domain Bacteria; phylum Actinomycetota; class Actinomycetes; order Propionibacteriales; family Nocardioidaceae; genus Marmoricola_A. Next base: position 277,679 of record CAVXBM010000020.1, on the reverse strand, counting down.
CGAAGCCCTCGACGTCGGCGGTCGGGTCGGCCTCGGCGTACCCGAGCGCCTGGGCCTCCTCGAGGGCCTCGGAGAAGCCGGCGCCGGAGGAGTCCATGCGGTCGAGGATGAAGTTGGTGGTGCCGTTGACGATGCCCAGCACGCGGCGCACGCGGTCGCCGGCGAGCGACTCGCGCAGGGGCCGCACGATCGGGATCGCGCCGGCCACGGCGGCTTCGAAGTAGAGGTCGCGCCCGGCCTTCTCGGCGGCGTCGAAGAGGGTCGCCCCGTCGTCGGCGAGCAGCGCCTTGTTGGCGGTGACCACGCTCGCGCCGTTCTCCAGCGCGGAGAGGATCAGGGTGCGGGCGGGCTCGATGCCGCCGATGACCTCGACGACCACGTCGACGCCGGAGGCCACCAGGCCCGCGGCATCGGTGGTCAGCAGGCCCTCGGGGACCTCGACCTCCCGCTTCGCGTCGAGACGGCGCACGGCGACGCCGACGAGCTCGACGGGTGCCCCGACGCGGGCCTCGAGGTCGGCGGCCTGCTCGTGCAGGAGCCGCACGACCTGGCTGCCGACCGATCCGCAGCCGAGCAGCGCGACCTTGACCGCGCTCACCGGTTCGACCTCATGTCCCCATCCTGTCCCATGTCGGCGCCAGGTCCTGCGCCGACGTCCGTCGCGAGCAGGTCGTCCTCGGTCTCGCGGCGGACGACGATCCTGGCCTCGCCGTCCCGCACCGCGACGACCGGTGGCCGCAACGCGTGGTTGTAGTTGCTGGCCATCGACCAGCAGTAGGCGCCGGTGCCCGGCACCGCGAGAAGGTCGCCCGGTGCGAGGTCGCCCGGGAGGAACTCGTCCTTGACGAGGATGTCGCCGGCCTCGCAGTGCTTGCCGACGACGCGGGCGAGCACCACGGGCGCCTCCGACCGCCGCGAAGCCAGGGTGGCGGAGTAGTCGGCGTCGTAGAGCGCCGTGCGGATGTTGTCGCTCATGCCGCCGTCGACGGAGACGTAGGTGCGGATCGCTCCCGCGTCCAGGCCGACCGCCTTCACCGTGCCGATCTCGTAGAGGCTGCACATGGCAGGGCCGACGATCGCGCGGCCCGGCTCCACGGAGAGGTGGGGCACCTCGACGTCGAGCGCCCGGCACTCGTGCTCGACGATCTTCGTGAGCTCGACGGCCAGCTGCGCCGGGTCGGACGGGTCGTCCTGGGTCGTGTAGGCGATGCCGAAGCCGCCGCCGAGGTCGAGCTGCGGCATCGAGACCGCGAGCTCCTCGGACACGCGGGCGTGCAGGGCGAGCACGCGGCGGGCGGCCACCTCGAAGCCGGAGGTGTCGAAGATCTGCGACCCGATGTGGCTGTGCAGACCGAGCAGCCGGTAGCCCTCCGACTCGCTCACCCGGCGTACGGCCTCGAGGGCGTCGCCGTTGTTGATGGAGAACCCGAACTTCTGGTCCTCGTGCGCAGTCGCGATGTACTCGTGGGTGTGCGCCTCGACGCCGGCGGTGACGCGCACCATGACCGGCGCCGGGCCCACGCCGGGCTCACCGACGAGTGCGTCGAGCCGGTCGAGCTCGTCGAAGGAGTCGACGATGATCCGGCCCACCCCGACCTCAAGAGCACGACGCAGCTCGGCGGTCGTCTTGTTGTTGCCGTGGAAGCCGATGCGCGACGGCTCGAAGCCCGCGCGGAGTGCCACCGCCAGCTCGCCCGCGGAGCAGACGTCGAGGCACAGGCCCTCCTCCTGCACCCACCGCGCGACGGTCGTGCACAGGAACGCCTTGCCGGCGTAGAAGACGTCGTAGTCGTCGAACGCGGTGCGGAACGCCCGCGCGCGCTGACGGAAGTCCGTCTCGTCCAGGACGTACGCCGGTGTGCCCACGTCACGTGCGAGCTCGCGCACGTCGACACCGCCGACCACGAGCACGCCGTCCCGCTTGTGCGCGGTGCCCGACCAGAGGGACGGCACGAGCGCGTTGGCGTCGTGGGGCTCGCGCAGCCAGGACGGGCCGCGCACGTTGATGTCGGCGTGCAGGGCACCAGCTTCGTGGGCTCGGGTCATCGGGGCTTTCTCACATCCGGGTCACATGCGGTCGGGTGCGCTGACGCCGAGCAGGCCGAGCCCGTTGGCGAGCACGGTGCGGGTGGCGTCGACGAGCAGCAGCCGGGCCCGGTGGACGTCCTCGACGGGCTCGTCACCCGCGGGGAGCACGCGGCACGCCGCATAGAAGGAGTGGAAGGTCGCCGCCGTCTCCTCCAGGTGCCGGGCGACGCGGTGCGGCTCGCGCAGGGTGGCGGCGCCCGCGACCACGCGGGGCAGCTCTGCGAGGGTGCGCAGCAGCTCGCCCTCGCGCGGTCCGCCCAGCAGCGCCGGGTCGAACGACGCGGCGTCCGGCACGACCCCGAGGGCGGCGCCGTTGCGCAGCAGCTGCACCGTGCGCGAGTGGGCGTACTGCACGTAGTAGACGGGGTTGTCGTTGCTCGCCCGGGTGATCTCCTCGACATCGAGCACCAGCGGGGAGTCGGCCGGATGGCGCGCGAGGGAGTAGCGCAGCGCATCGACGCCGATCAGGTCGACGAGCTCCGCGAGCGTGACGAGCGAGCCGGCGCGCTTGCTGAGCCGGACCTCCACCTCGCCCTGCATCACCTTCACCAGCTGGCCGATGAGCACCTGGAGGTTGCGGTCCGGGTCGTCGCCGGCGCACGCCGCCATCGCACGCAGGCGCCCGACGTAGCCGTGGTGGTCGGCGCCGAGCAGGTAGACGCAGAGGTCGGAGCCACGCTCGCGCTTGTCGACGTAGTAGGCGGTGTCGGACGCGAAGTAGGTGAGCTCCCCGTTGCTGCGGCGGAGCACGCGGTCCTTGTCGTCGCCGAAGTCGGTGGTGCGCATCCAGAGGGCGCCGTCGGCCTCGTAGAGGTGCCCTTGCTGGGCGAGCACCTCGAGGCCGTGCTCGACCTTGTGCTGCTCGAAGAGCGTGCGCTCGGAGAACCACACGTCGAAGTGGGTGCCGAACTCGGCGAGCTGCGCCTGCTGCTCGGCGAGCTGACGGTGGTAGCCGGCCTCCCGGAACGCGACGAGACGCTCGCCCTCGGGCAGCTCCACGATCCCGGGTCGGCCGCGGTGATCTCGGCGGCGAGCTCCCCGATGTACGCGCCCTTGTAGCCGTCCTCGGGCACCGGATCGCCCAGCGCCGCGGCCTCCAGGGAGGCGCCGAACTTGTCCATCTGCGCGCCACGGTCGTTGACGTAGAACTCCGACGTCACCGAGGCGCCGGCTGCGGCGAGCACCCGCGCGAGGGCATCGCCGACGACGCCCCAGCGGGTGTGGCCCAGGTGCAGCGGGCCGGTCGGATTGGCCGAGACGAACTCCATGTTCACCGTGAGCCCCGCGAGTGCGTCACCGCGTCCGTACGACTCCCCCGCGGTGACGATCGCGGCCGCGACGGCCCCCTGGGCGGCGGACTCGACCGCGATGTTGAGGAATCCGGGGCCGGCCACGGAGAGGTCGGCGATGCCGGCGGAGCCGGTCAGCTCGGCGGCGAGACGCGCGGCGAGCTCGCGCGGAGGCAGACCGGCCGGCTTGGCCAGCTGGAGCGCGACGTTGGTCGCGTAGTCACCCAGCTCGCGGGTCCGCGGGCGCTCGACGGTGACGGTGGAAGGGAGCCCTCCGGGGAGCGCGAGGTCGCCGCGGCTCTCGAGCCTGGCGAGGGCGCCGACGATGGCGTCCGAGAGCTCCTGGGGGGTCACCGGAGAAGGGTAGCCACGGGCTCGAGGGGGTCGCCGCCCGATTTCAGGCCGTGGACCCGCCAATGTACGCTGGCCCGCGCACGCTGGGCCCCCGTAGCTCAGGGGATAGAGCACCGCCCTCCGGAGGCGGGTGCGTAGGTTCGAATCCTACCGGGGGCGCGAGCGCGAGCGCGGTGCTGAGCGAGCGCGGTGCTGAGACCGCCGTCGAGCGGAGCCGGTGCGTTCGCGAGGTGATCCCGATCACCCAACTAACTGCCGAGTAACAAGCCAAAAGTAAAGTCTCCACGATTCAGCCCGATTCGCGGCACTTCCTCCCTTTTCATGGACGTACGGGGGCACCCACGCCCCGTACGACCCCATGAACGTGTTCCCGGGAGGAATCACAGTGCAGACGACCAACAGGCAGTCGATCCGCAGAGCGGCGGCCGTCACCACGACACTCGGGGTCGCCCTCGGTGGTCTCATCACGCTCTCCGCGGCACCGTCCGTGTCGGCGGCGCTCGTCGAGTCCGACTACGGGTTCCAGAGCACCGCCTACGGCACCCGCGTGCTGTCGAAGGGCAGCGGCCTGGAGTCGGGCCGCAGTGCCTTCTCCTGGATCTCCTGCACCCGCCTCCTCGGTCGCACCGCCGGCAACCACGTCGCCAACGTCGACCTGCCCGCGGACTCGCCGACCATCCACGTCGCCGGCGTGGACAGCGAGAACAGCACGTACCGCGACAAGTCCGAGGGCATCGACGCCGCGGTCCGCAGCTCGAACACCATCGCTGAGGTCACGTTGGGCGGCGGCGGGACGCCGGTGCTCAGCCTCGAGGGACTGACCTCGACCTCGACCGCGTGGTCGACCACGGCGGGCAAGCTCAAGTCCGTCAACGACGTCACCCTCGGGGAGATCTCGCTCACCGGCATCACCGACCCGGGCGACGACAGCCCGTTGGGCGACCTCTTCGACGCCCTCAACGGAGGCCTCGACCAGGTGCTCCAGGCGCTCGTCGACAACGGCGGCTCGATCGAGATCCCCGGGCTCGGCGTCGTCAGCATCGGCTACAACCGGCACTCCGAGCACAAGAACTTCGCCGTCGCGGCGTCCTTCGTGCTCCGGGTCCTGCTCTACGGCAGCGACAGCGCCGCGGGTGGCACCGGCACCGCGGGCGACACGCTCGTGGGCATCGGGCACTCACGCGCCCGGATCAACAAGGACCTCCCGGCTGCCGTGATGAGCGGCACCGGGTACGGCGCCAACGCCGAGCTGCTGGACGGCGTGGTCTCCGTCGGGCGCCTCGGCGAGCAGCCGGTCCCGTGCCGCGGTACGGACGGTCACGTCCTCTCGGCCCCCACGGCCGGCCTCGACTTCGCCAGCGCGGGCCAGCTCGTCGCCAGCGGCGTCACCGGGCGCGCCTGGGGTGAGCAGAAGGAGTCCGGCGTCGCCAAGGTCTGGACCGAGGGCTCGGTGGCCAACCTGCAGCTCGGCCCGCTCGAGATCCGCGGGATCGTCGGCCGTGCCAACCTCGGGCAGAACAAGGACGGCAAGCTCGTCCGTCAGGACATCGACGGCAGCACGATCGGCAAGATCCTGGTCGACGGCGAGTCGCAGGGTTCGTTCGACCCGGAGACCGCCGGCCAGATCCCGCCGATCGAGATCCCCGGCGTCGCCAAGATCCGCTTCTTCGTGAAGGACAAGACCAAGCGCGGTCTCAGCGTGAGCACGGTCGTCATCACGATGCTCGAGGACACCCCGGGTGTCTCCGAGGTGCGGCTGGGCAACGCGTCGGCGCACCTCAAGAAGTACTGACCGTCCGGGTCAGCAGGCGTGGTCGAAGCGGGCGTCGTCACGGGCGTCCGCTCCCAGCCGCCGCGCCTGCTCCCGGTCGGGGAAGATGATGCTGGCGCCGTTGATGGTGCCGAACGACCCGTTCAGGACGCAGCCGCGGAGCTTCGCGGGGTCGACCACGGTCAGGCTCTGCGCCAGCCGGTAGAGCTCGGTCGGAGACAGGTTCGTGTAGAGGTGCTTCATGACGGAGTACATGCTCCGCTCCATGAAGCCGGGCTGGCGCTGACGGGCCCGGACCTGACGCAGGATCCCGCGCAGCGTTTCCTGCTGGTTGGCGGACCGGTCGAAGTCGCCGCGGGGCAGGAAGTGCCTGGCCCGGCTGAAGAAGAGCGCCTCGAAGCCGTTGAGCTCGTTCACGCCCTGCTTGATGTTGCCGGCCATGTTGTCGTCGGTGAAGGCGAGCCGGGAGTGCACGGTGATGCCGCCGATGGCCTGGATCATGGCCCGGAACCCGGTGAAGGTCGTGGTGAAGACGTAGTCCGGCTGGACACCCACGAGGTTGCCGACCACCTGGCCCATGAGCTGGGGACCGCCGTAGTACATCGCCGCGTTGATCCGGTTCGAGCCGTGCCCGGGGATCTCGACCCAGGAGTCCCGCGGGATGCCGACCACGGCGCCGGTGCCCGTCTCGAGGTTGACCCCGACCATCTGGATCGCGTCGGCCCGTGTGCCCAACGGGGCCTCGCCCAGACGGGCGTCGGAGCCGAGGGCCAGGATCCACACGACCTTCTCGTCGTGGTCGACGCCGCGCACCGTGTCGGTCTTGAGCAGCGAGATCGTCGGGACCCGCACCGAGGAGTCGGGGACGACGACGACGGTCACGGCGAGCAGCAGGCCGAGCACGAGCACTCGGCGGACGCGGGCCGTGAGGCTGGGTGTGCGACTCATCAGGCGCCCTCCCCCGAGCGCTGGAGGTCGTAGCCGAAGACCCGCAGCCCCTTCTTCGTCGGGGTGAGCAGCAGCCGGCCGCTGAGGTGCACGGGGCTGGACACGCCGTCCCGCGTGACCGAGAGCCTGATGTCGATGCGGGCGGTGGCGCCGCGGACCTTGTGGTGCGGCGCGAGCACCGAGACGTACGCCGACACCCGCCTCGGCTCGACCTGGGCGTCCTCGTCGACCCCGGCGAGGGTGAGGACGTCGCGGTCGCGGCGGGCCAGCCGCGCTGCGCCGTCGGTGAAGCCGTCCCAGGCCGGCTGTCGCTCGCGGTCCAGGAGCGCGGAGGTGACGTACGACGTCACGAGCCGGCCGGTCCCCTGCGCGAGCTGCTGTCGCCTGTCCCGGGACACGTAGCCCGCGACCCGCGTGACGCGGCTGACGACCCGGAGCTCCTTGACCTGCTCCGCGCCGGCGGTCGGCGAGCTGCTGCTGTCGGAGGTCGGCTCCTCGACGCCGTTCGTGCACCCGTCGAGGGCGGCGACGGCGAGGGCGAGCACCACGACGAGGACCGCGCGGCGCACCAGCCGGGCGAGCGGGCGCATACCCGCATAGTGGACCGAACTGGTGCGGATTCACTGGTTGCCACGCCGACCTGCGGCCACTACCAGCGAGGGACTAGATTTGGGAGCGCGATTTGGAGTTCACCCCAGCGGAAGAGGCGATCGGGACAATGCCGGACTTCGGTGCCAACGAGTGGCTCGTCGACGAGATGTTCGAGCGCTACCAGGCAGACCCGAAGAGTGTCGACAAGGAGTGGGTCACCTACTTCCAGAGCCGAGGCGGCTCGAACGGCTCGGCGGCGGCCACGAAGACCGTCGAGAAGCCGAAGGCGGAGCCCGCGAAGGCGGAGCCGAAGAAGGCTGAGCCGGCGGCCAAGAAGGCCGAGCCCGCGGCCAAGAAGGCCGAGCCCGCACCGAAGAGAGGCAGAAGAAGCCCCGCTGCCAAGAAGTCCGAGCCGGCCCCGAAGCCGACCGCGACGAAGACCTCGCCGGTGCCCAAGGAGAAGGAGCCCGAGGCTCCCGACGAGCCCAGCGACGAGCCGACCCTCGTCCCCCTGCGCGGCGCGCCGATGCGCACCGCGCAGAACATGGACAAGAGCCTGACCGTCCCGACCGCCACCAGCGTGCGCACGGTGCCGGTCAAGCTGCTGTGGGACAACCGCATCGTCATCAACAACCACCTGGCCCGGGCCCGCGGCGGCAAGGTGTCCTTCACGCACCTCATCGGCTACGCGCTGGTCAAGGCGCTGCGCGAGCTCCCCGAGATGAACAACGCCTACCAGGAGGTCGACGGCAAGCCGAACCTCGTCAAGCCGGCGCACATCAACCTCGGCCTCGCGATCGACATGCAGAAGTCCGACGGCACCCGTCAGCTGCTGGTGCCCTCCATCAAGGCCGCGGAGGGGATGGACTTCGCCGGCTTCTGGACGGCGTACGAGGAGCTGATCCGCAAGGCCCGCGGCGGCAAGCTGGAGGTCTCCGACTTCCAGGGCACGACCTGCAGCCTCACCAACGTCGGCGGCCTGGGCACCAACCACCCGGTGCCGCGGCTCATGCCCGGCCAGAGCGTCATCATCGGCGTGGGCTCGATGGACTTCCCGCCGGAGTACCAAGGCGCGTCGGAGGAGACCCTCACCCGCAACGCGGTGAGCAGGATCATGACGCTCACCTCGACCTACGACCACCGCGTCATCCAGGGCGCCCAGTCCGGCGAGTTCCTGCGCCGGCTGCACGGGCTGCTGCTCGGCGAGGACGGCTTCTACGACGAGATCTTCCGGGCCCTGCGGATCCCCTACGAGCCGATCCGCTGGTCGCGCGACATCTCGACGTCGCACGACGACGACATCAGCAAGCAGGCTCGCATCCTCGAGCTGATCCACGCCTACCGCGTGCGCGGCCACATGATGGCCGACACCGACCCGCTCGAGTACCAGCAGCGCAGCCACCCCGACCTGGAGATCGAGTCGCACGGCCTGACCCTGTGGGACCTCGACCGCGAGTTCGCGACCGGCTCGTTCGGCGGCGACCGCCGCTTCATGAAGCTCCGGGCGATCCTCGGCATCCTGCGCGACTCCTACTGCCGCACGCTCGGCATCGAGTACATGCACATCCAGGACCCGGAGCAGCGCCGCTGGATCCAGGAGCGCGTCGAGCAGCCGCACCAGAAGCCGCCCCGCGAGGAGCAGCTGCGGATCATGCTGAAGCTCAACCAGGCCGAGGCGTTCGAGACCTTCCTGCAGACGAAGTTCGTCGGCCAGAAGCGGTTCAGCCTCGAGGGCGGCGAGACCACGGTCCCGCTGCTCGACGAGATCTGCGAGGCCGCGGCCGAGGCCGAGCTGGCCGAGGTGACCATCGGCATGGCGCACCGCGGACGGCTCAACGTGCTGGCGAACATCGTCGGCAAGTCCTACAGCCAGATCTTCCGTGAGTTCGAGGGCAACATCGACCCGCGCACCGTCCAGGGCTCGGGCGACGTGAAGTACCACCTCGGCGCCGACGGACAGTTCACCGCCGGCTCCGGCGCGAAGATCAACGTGTCCGTGGCCGCGAACCCGTCGCACCTCGAGACCGTCGACCCGGTGCTCGAGGGCATCGCCCGGGCGAAGCAGGACGTGCTCGACCGCGGTGCGGAGTTCCCGGTGCTGCCGCTGCTGGTGCACGGCGACGCCGCGTTCGCCGGCCAGGGCGTGGTGGCCGAGACCCTCAACCTCTCGCAGCTGCGTGGCTACCGCACCGGCGGCACGATCCACGTGATCGTCAACAACCAGGTGGGCTTCACCACCTCGCCGTCGTCGTCGCGCTCGTCGCTCTACTGCACCGACGTCGCCCGGATGGTGCAGGCGCCGATCTTCCACGTCAACGCCGACGACCCCGAGGCCTGCATCCGCGTCGCGCGGCTGGCGTTCGAGTACCGCCAGGCCTTCAACAAGGACGTCGTGATCGACCTGGTCTGCTACCGCCGCCGCGGTCACAACGAGGGCGACGACCCGTCGTACACGCAGCCGCTGATGTACGACCTCATCGAGCAGAAGCGCTCGGTGCGCAAGCTCTACACCGAGTCCCTCATCGGTCGTGGCGACATCACCATCGAGGAGGCCGAGCAGGTCCTCAAGGACTACCAGCAGCAGCTGGAGCGGGTCTTCACCGAGGTGCGCGAGGGCGAGACGCAGGCCCAGGAGTGGCTCACCGTCCCCGACTACCCCGACAAGCCGGCGAACGAGACGTCGACCGCGATCTCCCGCGAGACGCTCAAGCGGATCGCCGACGCGCACGTCAACTCGCCCGACGGCTTCACCGTGCACCCGAAGGTGCTGCCCCAGCTGCAGCGCCGGGCCGCGGCGATCACCGACGGTCCGATCGACTGGGGCACCGGCGAGATCCTCGCCTTCGCGGCCCTGCTCATGGAGGGCCGACCGGTGCGGCTGGCCGGGCAGGACTCGCGGCGCGGCACGTTCGTCTCACGCTTCGCCACGATCATCGACCGCCGCAACGCCGACGAGTGGACTCCCCTGTCCAACCTCACCGAGGACCAGGCGAAGTTCTACGTCTACGACTCGCTGCTGTCGGAGTACGCCGCCCTCGGCTTCGAGTACGGCTACTCCGTGGCCCGCCCGGAGGCGCTGGTGCTGTGGGAGGCGCAGTTCGGCGACTTCGTCAACGGCGCCCAGACGATCATCGACGAGTACATCTCCTCCGGCGAGACCAAGTGGGGCCAGCAGTCCGGCGTCGTGCTCCTGCTCCCCCACGGCTACGAGGGCCAGGGTCCGGACCACTCCTCGGCGCGCATCGAGCGGTTCCTCACCATGGCGGCCGACGACGCGTTCGTGGTCGCTCAGCCGTCGACACCGGCCAGCTACTTCCACCTGCTGCGCCAGCACTCGCTCGGCGAGGAGCACCGCCCGCTGATCGTCTTCACCCCGAAGTCGATGCTCAAGCGCAAGGAGGCGGCCTCCCGGCCCGAGGACTTCACGGAGGGCTCGTTCCGGCCGGTCGTGGGGGACGGCATGGTCGACCCCGACAAGGTCACCAAGGTGCTGCTCTGCTCCGGGCGGATCACCTGGGACCTCATGGTCGACCGCGCCAAGCGCGAGGGCGACGCTCCGACCACCGCCATCGTGCGGCTCGAGCAGCTCTACCCGCGCCCGGTCGACGAGCTCAAGGAGGAGCTGTCCCGCTACCCCTCCCTCGAGGAGGTCCGCTGGGTGCAGGACGAGCCGGAGAACATGGGCCCCTGGCCGCACATCGCGCTCAACGTCGCGCGTGAGCTCCCCGTGGAGCTGGCCGTCGTGTCGCGTGCAGCCTCGACCTCCCCCGCCGTCGGCCAGGCGAGCCGGCACAAGGAGGAGCAGCAGGAGCTGCTCGACCGGGCCTTCGGCTGACCCGGCCGACCGTGTACTTCACCGACCGCGGGCTCGAGGAGCTCGTGCAACGACGCGGTGACGAGGAGGTCAGCCTCGCCTGGCTGGCCGACCGTCTCCAGGAGTTCGTCGACCTCCACCCCGACTTCGAGGTCCCCGTCGAGCGCCTCGCCACCTGGCTCGCCCGCTACGACGACGAGGACGACTGAGCGGGCTCACTGTCCTCGGGTGCGGACTGCGGGGTGTCAGTCACGGCGGAAGTGGTGGCGAATGACAGGTGCAGCGACCGAAAATCTGTCGTTCGCCACCACTTTGCGCAGGCCGGGCAGTGTCCGGGCCCGGCAGGGGGCTCGTCGTCGTTGCCGCCTTTGACGTGCCGTACGCAGCGGCTCAGCGGGTGAAGACGATCTTCCCGAAGACGTCGCCCTGGGCCATGGCGGCGAAGCCGTCGGGGGCGCGCTCCAGGGGGAGCGTGCTGTCCACGAGCGGCTTGGTGCCGGTGGCGTCGAGCAGGCGGACCAGGGCGGCGAGCTCGTCGCGGGTGCCCATGGTGGAGCCGATGACGCGCAGCTGGAGGAAGAAGATGTTGGGCAGCATCGCGTTGTCGAGGTCCGGGCCGCTGGTGGTGCCGCTGGTGACCAGGGTGCCGCCGGGGCGCAGGGACCGGATCGAGTGGGTCCAGGTGGCCTTGCCGACGGTCTCCATGACCGCGTCGACCTTCTCCGGGAGGCGGGCGCCGCTCTCGAAGGCCTGGTGAGCACCGATCTCGAGCGCCCGGGCGCGTTTGCCCTCGTCACGGCTGGTGGCCCAGACGCGGAGCCCGCCGGCGCGGGCCAGCGTGATCAGCGCGGTGGAGACACCGCCCCCGGCGCCCTGGACCAGCACGCTGTCGCCGGCCTTGAGCCCGCCCTGGGTGAAGAGCATGCGGTACGCCGTGAGCCACGCGGTGGGCAGGCAGGCCGCCTCCTCGAAGCTCAGTGACGAGGGCTTCGGGACCACGTTGCGCCGGGGCACCGCCACCTTGTCGGCGAACGTGCCCTGGTGACGCTCGCTGAGGAGCGAGCGCCGCGGGTCGAACGTCTCGTCACCCAGCCAGTCGTCGGACGAGACCACCGCGTGCACGACGACCTCGTTGCCGTCCTCGTCGAGACCGGCCGCGTCGCAGCCGAGGATCATCGGCAGCGCTTCCTCCTTGAGCCCCACACCACGCAGCGACCACAGGTCGTGGTGGTTGAGGGCGGCCGCCTTGACGTCGACGGTCGTCCAGCCGTCCGGCACCTCGGGGTCCGGACGCTCCCCGACGACCAGGCCGGACAGCGGGTCGTCGGACGAGAAGGACTCTGCGTAGACGGCGAACATGAGCCGACCCTAGCCAGGGGGACGCCGCCCTACCGGCGAGCGACGCCGTCCCGGCGGGCGGCGTCGGCGACCGCGGAGGCGACGGCCGGGCCGACGCGGGGGTCGAACGGCGACGGCACGATGTAGTCCGGCCGCAGCTCCTTCTCGACCAGCCCGGCGATCGCCTGGGCCGCTGCGAGCTTCATGCCCTCGGTGATGCTCGTGCCGCGCACGTCGAAGGTGCCGCGGAAGATGCCGGGGAACGCGAGCACGTTGTTGATCTGGTTGGGGAAGTCCGACCGCCCGGTCGCGACGACGGCCGCGTGCCGGTGGGCGACGTCGGGGTGCACCTCGGGGTTGGGGTTGGCCAGGCCGAAGATGACCGACTGGTCGGCCATGGTGGCGACGACCTCCTCGGGCACGGTGCCGCCCGAGACGCCGATGTAGACGTCGGCGCCAGCGAGCACCTCGGCGAGCGTGCCGGAACGACCGGTCACGTCGGCGGTGTCGACCGCGAGGGCCCGCTTGACCGGGGTGAGGTCGTGGCGCGTGGAGCTCAGCACGCCGCGGCGGTCGGTGACCGCGAGGTCGCGGATGCCCGCGGCGAGGAGGATCCGCGCGACGGCGACGCCGGCCGCACCGGCTCCGGAGATCACGACGCGGGTGGTGGCGGGCACCCGGCCAGTCAGTGCCAGCGCCCCCTGGAGGGCGGCGAGGGCCACGACGGCGGTGCCGTGCTGGTCGTCGTGGAAGACCGGGATCGAGAGCCGCTCCTTGAGGCGTCGCTCGATCTCGAAGCAGCGGGGGGCCGAGATGTCCTCGAGGTTGATGCCGCCGAAGCTCGGCGCAAGCATCGCCACGATCTCGACGATCTCGTCGGTCTCGGTGGTGTCCAGGCAGATCGGCACGGCGTCGACGCCGCCGAACTGCTTGAAGAGCACGGCCTTGCCCTCCATCACGGGCATCGCGGCTGCGGGGCCGATGTCGCCGAGCCCGAGCACCGCGGTGCCGTCGGTCACGACGGCCACCGTGTTGGCGACCCAGGTGTAGTCGTTGACCAGGTCGGGCTCCGCGGCGATCGCCTCGCAGACCTGGGCGACACCGGGGGTGTACGCCAGCGAGAGGTCGTCGCGGCCGGCCAGCGGCACCGTCGAGTGGATGGCCATCTTGCCGCCCTCGTGGAGGGCGAACACGGGCGACCCGTCGCGGGTCGCTGCGGTCCCGGAGGCGGTCTCGGGGGCGGTCTCGGACATGGCGAATCAGTGTCCCACAGCGGTTTCAGGCCGGGCGCTGCCCCCGTGATCGGTGGACCGGCCACACCCGGCCCACCACGACCGCCAGCACGTCGTCGTCATGGATCGCGCCGACCAGCCAGGAGTCCACGCCCTCGGTGGGGTTGTCGCGCTCGACCCACCAGCCAGCCTGCTCCCGGCGTACGACGCGTTTGACGGCGACGGTCCCGTCGGGCAGGCGTACGACGGCGGCACGACCCACCCGGGGGCGGGCGCCGTGGACGAGGAGGAGCCGGTCGCCGTCGGCGTAGGTGGGCAGCATGGAGCGTCCCCGCACGATGCCGAATCCGACGCGCACGCACACCTCCCACCCCTACGGGTGATTTGCCAGCAGCGACTGCCAGGGAGACTCACGCGCGGAGTAGGGTCGCTGCGAGACGTGACCGTACAACTTCGTCCCGAAAGGACACTGATGCTCGCGCGACTGTTCGCCCCGACGCTGGACGTCCACGCCCACTGCGACCTCCCCTGCGGCGTGTACGACCCGGCCCAGGCCCGCATCGAGGCGGAGTCCATCAAGGCCATCATCGGCAAGCTCGCCGACAACGACGACCCCGACTTCCGGACCCGGGCGGTCATCATCAAGGAGCAGCGGTCCGAGCTCGTGAAGCACCACCTCTGGGTGCTGTGGACCGACTACTTCAAGCCGCCGCACTTCGAGAAGTTCCCGCAGCTGCACCAGCTCGTGAACGAGGCCACCAAGCTCGCCGGCGCGACCGGCACCAAGGGCTCGATGGACGCCGAGACGGCTGACCAGCTCCTGGCCAAGATCGACGAGATCGCGGAGATCTTCGCCGAGACCAAGAAGAGCTGAGCCACGATGCTGTGGGGGCATGTCGACACACGACATGCCCCCCACTCGTGCCCGCGCACACCCACCGCCTCGACGAGCCAGGACGGTAGATGAACGACTCCCCACCCGACGCAGAGCTGCGGCTTCCCGCCGACAGCGCGTATCTCGCGGTGCTTCGGACGGCGACCGCTGGTCTCGCCGCGAGGATCAACTTCACCATCGACGACATCGAGGACCTGCGGATCGCCGTGGACGAGGCCTGCGCGATCCTGCTGCCGCAGGCCGTGCCCTCCTCCGAGCTGCAGTGCCGCTTCTGGCTCGGCGACGCCACGATGACCGTGGCGGTGGGAGCGACGTGCACCGACCCGCGGCCCCCGGCCGAGCAGGGGTTCGCCTGGCGCGTCCTCTCGGCACTCACGACCTTCGCAACCTCGGAGGTCGACGACGACCGACTGGTCCTGACCCTGTCCCGCAGTGCGGGACAGCATCCGTGAGGACCTCAGGCATGGTGACCGACCAGGACTCCACCGAGGACGCCGGGACCGGCCCCGACCTCCACGCGCGCACCGCCGAGCTCTTCGCGGCCCTGCGCGGCAGTGACTCGGACGGCGACGCCGCGACCCACCGCGACGCCCTCGTCGCCCTGCACCTCCCGCTCGCGGAGTACCTCGCCCGCCGGTTCGGCAACCGCGGCGAGCCCCACGAGGACCTCGTCCAGGTGGCCACGATCGGCCTGATCAAGGCGATCGACCGCTTCGACCTCGAGCGCGGGGTGGCGTTCTCCACCTACGCGACCCCCACGATCGTCGGGGAGATCAAGCGACACTTCCGCGACCGCGGCTGGACCATCCGGGTGCCGAGGCGCCTCCAGGAGATCCAGGCCGTCATCAACCAGGCCGTCGCCGACCTCGGGCAGGAGCTGGGACGCTCCCCCACCGTCGCCGAGCTCGCCAAGAAGATCGGGATGACCGAGGAGGAGATCCTCGAGGGTCTGGAGTCGGCCAACGCCTACAGCCCGCTCTCGCTCGACGCGCCCGACCCCAGCGGCGAGGTCGGTGCGGTCATCGAGCAGCTCGGGGACGTCGACGACGCCCTGGACGCGGTGATCGACCGCGAGACCGTCAAGCCGCTGCTCGACGCCCTGGATGCCCGGGCCAAGCGGATCCTGCTGCTGCGGTTCTTCCGGAACATGACGCAGTCGCAGATCGCCGAGGAGCTCGGTATCTCCCAGATGCACGTGTCCCGGCTGCTGAGCCGCACGCTGAGCGACCTGCGCAAGCAGCTCGACCAGCAGACCGCCAGCGGCACCACACCCCCGACTCCCTGACCGGGGTCAGCGCTCGTTCGACTCCAGGGCGGCCAGCGAGTCGGGGTGGAAGACCCCGGCCAGCGTGACCAGGCCGACGAGGATCGCCACCACCGCGACCGCGGTGGTGGAGCCTCCCCAGAAGCTGCCCCCGACCAGCACCTGGATCAGCTGGGCCAGGACCAGCGGGGCCCGGGCCCAGGAGTGCAGCCGGTACAGCCGCCACGCGGCGTACGCCAGGAAGGCGCCGTAGGCGAGGAAGAACGCGGCCGTGGTGATCCCGAGGACGAGCTTCTCGCCCTGGATGTTGCCGAGCTCGAAGAGGGCCAGGAGCACGAACGCAGCTGCCTCGACGGCCACCAGGGAGGCGGCCACGGCCAGCGGGGGCGGTGGGGACGGGGCCGGGGCGGGCGTGCTCACCAGGGGGATGGTACGCACCTGGACCACCCCTGGACCCCGCTCACCTGGGCGTACGTGTGTGATGAAACTGACCACGTCGTGCTCTTGATTGGACCGTTCGGAATTGGGAACATCGAGGAGGTCACCGTCGTGGGGGCATGTGCGAATTCGAAGGGCCCCCGGGCTGACCACCATCACCCACCCTTCAGCACGGCCCCCGAGCGCCGGAGATCGTGAAGGGTTTCACAAGCTAGCTAGGAGCTTTCCGCCATGGATTGGCGCCACCGTTCCGCGTGCCTCGACGAGGACCCGGAACTGTTCTTCCCGATCGGCAACACCGGTCCGGCCATCCTCCAGATAGAGGAGGCCAAGCAGGTGTGCCGTCGGTGCGAGGTGCGCGAGCAGTGCCTCGCGTGGGCGCTGGAGGCCGGGCAGGACCACGGCGTCTGGGGCGGTCTCAGCGAGGACGAGCGTCGCGCGCTCAAGCGCCGCAACGCTCGCGCCCGGGTCCGGACCGCCTGAGGAGGCTCACGGGAGCGGGATGACGACCGTGGCCTCGGTGCCCCGCGACGGGGCCGGCCCCAGGTCGATCGACCCGCCCAGCTCGGACTCCACGAGCGTGCGAACGATCGACAACCCGAGGCTGGGCGACGCGCCCGCGTCGAAGTCCGGCGGGAGCCCCCGTCCGTCGTCGCGCACCCGGACCCGCAGCTCGTGGTCCGAGCGTTCGACGCACACCTCGAGGTGACCCGGCGCGTCGGAGAAGGCGTGCTCGGTGGCGTTCTGCACCAGCTCGGTGAGGACCATCGCCAGCGGCGTGGCCACCTCCCCCGGCAGCGCCCCGAAGGCGCCGGTGCGTGAGGACGTCACCTCGCCCTCGTGGAAGGACATGTCGACCACGACCATCCGGAGCCGGTCGGCGATCTCGTCGAAGTCGACGCTCTCGTCGATGGACTGGCTGAGCGTCTCGTGGACCAGGGCGATGGACCCGACGCGGAGCACCGCCTCCTCGAGCGCGGCGCGCGCCTCGGGCACGGTCATCCGTCGCGCCTGGAGCCGCAGCAGTGCGGCGACGGTCTGCAGGTTGTTCTTCACGCGGTGGTGGATCTCGCGGATCGTCGCGTCCTTGGTGACCAGCTCGCGGTCGCGGCTGCGGAGGTCCGTCACGTCGCGGAACAGGACCAGCGCACCGCTCAGCTCCTCCCCGTCACGCAGCGGGATGGACCGCGCGATGACGACGGTCTCGCCGTTGCCCAGCTCGGTGTCGCGCGGCACCTGCCCCCCCAGCACGGCGCTCAGCGTCTCCTCGTCCTCGCGACGTGACGCGGGCACCAGGCTGCGGGTCGTCGCGGCGAGGTCGAGACCGGCGAGGTCACTGGCCAGACCGAGCCGCCGGTAGACCGACAGCGCGTTGGGACTGGCGTAGGTCACGGTCCCGCCTGCATCTGTCCGCACGAACCCGTCGCCGACGCGCGGGGAGTCGGTGTGGTCGGAGCGCTGCCCGGGGTAGGGGAACTGGCCGCGGCTGATCATCTGGGTGAGGTCGGTGGCGGTCTGGAGGTAGGCGAGCTCGAGCCGGGACGGGGTGCGGACCCCGAGGAGGTTCGTGTTGCGGGCGATCACCGCGAGCACGTCGTCGCCGCGCCGCACCGGGATCGCCTCCACCCGCACCGGCACCGCGTCGCGCCACTCGGGATCTCCCTCCCGGACGACCCGGCGCTGGTCGAGCGCCGCGTCGAGCAGCGGCCGCCGCCCGATCGGGAGGAAGGCGCCGACCATGTCGTCGACGTACGACGTCGGACCGGTCGTGGGCCGCATCTGCGCCCCCGCCCAGTAGCCCGTTCCCGTCGCGGTCGGGCAGCCACAGCACCAGGTCGGCGAAGGACAGGTCGGCGATGATCTGCCAGTCGGCGAGGAGCAGGTGCAGCCAGGCCACGTCCTCGTCGTCGAGGTCCGTGTGCGCCCGGGCCAGCTCCGTGAGCGTCGGCATCTGGCCAGGGTAGGGCGGCACGGGGCGTGCCAGGATGGCGGCATGCGGACGGCCTTCTGGGAGCAGGTCGCGGCCGAGGGCTTCACGGTCCCGGCCGACGAACCGCTCGCGGACCTCACCGCCGAGCTCACGGTCATGCTCGGCAGCCCGGACCCGCACCTGCGCGAGGACCTCGCCGCCGGCACCCTGACCGCCTGGATCTCGCAGGGCGTGTACGACGAGCTGCTCAGCGGGCTCGGCGACGGTCTCGTCGCCGGACTGAGGATCGGGCTCGGCGAGGAGGACACCGACACCGTCTTCCGGCGCAGCTTCAGCGCGCTGCTCCTCGCGAGCTGCCTCGAGCGCGACAGCCGCACGTCGCTCGTCGGGCCGGACACCGTGCTGCGGTGGGGCGACGCCCTGATGAGCTGGTTCGTCCGCGAGCGGGACCTCGGCCACGACGTCGCCGGGTCCGGTCACGCCCGGGCGCTCGACCACGGCGCGGAGGCCCTCGGCGCTCTCGCCGGCTCGCCCAGCCTCGGCGAGCCCGAGCTGGTCGCGGTGCTCGACGTGCTGGCCGACCGGCTCACTGCTCCCAGCACCCACCGGCTGGCCCACGCCGAGGCCGACCGGCTGGCCCGCTGCACGCTCGCGGTGGCCCGGCGAGGACTGGTCGGTGACGACGTCTTCGAGGCGTGGCTGGACCGCCTGGTCGAGCTCGCGAGGGCCGCGGACGACGCGGAGACCTTCCTCCGGGCCCTGCACCTCCAGCTCGCGGTCGGCGCCCGCCCGCCGGAGAACCGCGGCGACCTCCTCCTCGCCGTGCTCGCCGCCCTGCGCACCTCCAACGCCGACAGGCTGCGCTGAGCGCGGGATCCCTCTGCGCAGGGCGACTACCGGTGGGTAGGTTGCGGGCATGACCGACGTCGCAGAGCCCACCGACCAGAGCACCGACCCGGCACCGGCGCAGCCCGTCGAGGCGCACAGCGGTGCGCACGCCGTCGCTGTCGCGGCGGGCCACGGCGTCGAGACGATGTTCACCCTCTCCGGGGCCCACGTCTTCCCCATGTACGACGGCGCCGTGAAGGCCGAGCCCCCGATGCGGCTCCTCGACGTCCGGCACGAGCAGACCGCGGTCTTCGCAGCCGAGGCCGTCGGCAAGCTGACCCGGGTCCCCGGCCTCGCGGTCCTGACCGCCGGTCCCGGCATCACCAACGGCGTCAGCCCGATCACCCAGGCCTACTTCAGCGGCTCGCCCCTCGTCGTCGTCGGCGGACGCGCTCCGGACAACCGCTGGGGCTCCGGCAGCCTCCAGGAGCTCGACCACGTCCCGCTCGTCGCACCGGTCACCAAGTCCGCGCAGACGATCCACGCCGCGGCGGACGTGGCAGCCGGCATGGACCACGCGTTCACGGTCGCCCGGAGCCCCCACCGCGGCCCGACGTTCGTGGACGTGCCGATGGACGCCTTCTTCGAGTCCAGCACGGTCACGCGACCGACGTACCAGGCACCGGAGCGGGTCGCGCCCGACCCGGACGCGATCGCGGCGATCGGAGCCCTGCTCGGCGGCGCGGAGCGACCTGTCCTCGTGATCGGTGGCGACGTGTGGGCCGACGGCGCCGAGGAGGCCGCGCTCCGCCTCGTGGAGGAGGCGGGGCTGCCGGCGCTCAGCAACGGCATGGGACGCGGCGTCGTCCCGGGCGGGCACCGGCTGCTGATGACCAAGGCCCGTGGCGTCGCGCTGAACAAGAGCGACCTCGTGATCGTGGTGGGCACGCCCCTCGACTTCCGGCTCGGCTACGGCGTCTTCGGCGGCAAGGACGGCGCGACCCCGGCGAAGGTCGTGCACCTCGCCGACGCCGCGAGTGGCGTCTCCGGCCACGCGGACCTCGCCGGCTCCGCCGGTGGTGACCTCACCCTCGTGCTCGACAGCATCCTGGCCGCCCTCCAGCAGCAGAACCGGAAGCCCGACTGGTCGGCCTGGGTCGACGAGCTCCGCGACGCGGCCGACGCCGCTGCCGCGCGCGACCAGGAGCTGCTCACCGCGGAGGCGGACCCGATCCACCCGGCGCGCATCTACGGCGAGCTCCTCCCCCGCCTGGCCGACGACGCGGTCGTCATCGGCGACGGCGGCGACTTCGTGTCCTTCGCCGGGAAGTTCGTCGAGCCCGCCCGTCCCGGCGGCTGGCTCGACCCCGGGCCCTACGGCTGCCTCGGCGCGGGCCTCGGCGCGGCGATCGCGGCCCGGCTGTCACGCCCGCAGTCCCAGGTGGCGCTGCTGCTCGGCGACGGCGCTGCGGGCATGTCGATCATGGACGTGGACACCCTCGTCCGGCACGACCTGCCGGTCGTGATGGTGATGGGCAACAACTCCGCGTGGGCACTCGAGAAGGGCCCGATGCAGATGCTCTACGGCTACGACGTCATCGCCGACCTCGCGCCCCGCACGCGGTACGACGAGGTGGTGACCGCCCTGGGCGGCGGCGGCGAGATGGTGACGGACCCGAAGGAGATCGGGCCGGCCATCGACCGCGCGTTCGACTCCGGGGTCCCCTATCTCGTCAACGTCATCACGGACGTCGACGCGACGTACCCCCGCAACACCTTCGGGATCTGACGGTGCCGGAGCAGGGCACGGACGCGGCGACGCTGCGCTTCACCGTCGGCCCCGACGACACCGCGTCAGCCCTCGGGTCGGGCAGCCTCGAGGTGCTCGCGACGCCGCGGCTGCTCGCCTGGGCGGAGGCGGCGACGTGCGCGGCCCTGGAGGAGGGCATGGCCGGGTCCGACACCTCCGTGGGCACCCGGGTGCAGCTCGAGCACCGCGCCGCGAGCCCGGTGGGATCCGAGGTCTCGGTGACCGCACGGGTCGTGCACCGCGACGGCCGGCTGGTCCGCTTCGAGGTGACCGCGGTCGACGGGTCCGACCAGGTGGTGGGCCACGGGGAGGTCACCCGGGTGGTCGTCGACCGGGTCCGCTTCCTGGGCCGATTGGCCCGCTGAACGCGAATTTGAGACACTCGAGGGTCCGCACCGCGATTCGAGGAGCAATCATGGGCAAGACCGGCCGCAAGCGCCGCGCTCGCAAGAAGAAGGGCGCGAACCACGGCAAGCGCCCCAACGCCTGAGCGCGAACCCACAGCACGAGGCCTGAGCTCCCGGAGGGGCTCAGGCTTCTTCGTGCCTCTTCATGCCCGGAAGATCAGGTCTCGCGGCTGATCTCGGTGGTCTCGGTGTACGTCACCTGCACGGACCGGATCCGCATGAGGACCCGCTGACGCAGCTCCTCGGGAGCGTGCTCCGCACAGGACCGCGCGACGAGCGCCTTCACGGCGCGCTCGAGGGAGTAGACGTCGACGCACGGGGCGCAGTCGTCGAGGTGCTGCTGGATCGTGGCGTTGTCGGCGTCGGCGAGCTCGTTGTCGATGAAGAACACCATGCGCGCCAGCGCCTCGGCGCAGTGCGTGTCGTGGGGGTCGCCGCAGCTCATCGCACCGCTCCCGTCTCCACCTGCATGCCTCGCTCGCGTGCGTAGTCGGCCAGCATGCTGCGCAGCTGACGACGACCCCGGTGCAGACGCGACATGACCGTGCCGATCGGCGTCTCCATGATCTCCGCGATCTCCTTGTACGGGAAGCCCTCGACGTCGGCGAGGTAGACCGCGAGACGGAAGTCCTCCGGGAGCGCGTTGAGCGCTTCCTTCACGTCGCTGTCGGGCAGGTGCTCGAGCGCCTCCATCTCGGCGGACTTCAGGCCGCTCGAGGTGTGCGACTCGGCGCGGGCGAGCTGCCAGTCCTCGACGTCCTCGGTCATGGACGGCTGGGGCTCCCGCTGCTTCTTGCGGTAGCTGTTGATGAAGGTGTTGGTGAGGATGCGGTAGAGCCAGGCCTTGAGGTTCGTGCCCGGCTTGAACTGGTGGAACGCGGCGTACGCCTTCGCGAACGTCTCCTGGACCAGGTCCTCGGCGTCGGCGGGGTTGCGCGTCATCCGCATCGCAGCGGAGTAGAGCTGGTCGAGGAACGGCAGCGCGTCCCGCTCGAAGCGGATCGTGCGCTCCTCGTCGGTCTCGGTCTCGACCGAGACCGGTGTGGGGGAGTCAGTGGTGTCGGTCATCACCCTCCAATTTACCGGGAGGGGACGCATCCCAATCCTGTCCAGCGTGATCGTCACGTCACATCAACGCCGGAGGCGGTCGGGCGATTCCCGATCACCTCGCGGACCACGAACTCCAAGGTGGCCTCGACGACGAGCCCCAGCGCGTCGGACTGGCTCAGCGCCGCGCGCTTGGGCACGGCGAGCCCGTGGTCGGCGTCGGGGACGACGACGACCTGGGTGTGGTCGGGGAACTCCTCGGGGCGGCCGAACGGGTCCTTCTCCCCCTGCACGACCAGCGTGGGCACCTCGACGCCCTCCAGCTCGTCGAGCCGGCTCGACCCGGGCTTTCCCGGAGGGTGCAGCGGGAACGACAGGCACAGCACGCCGGAGGCGCCCAGGTGGTGGGCGGTGCGGCAGGCCGAGCGGGCGCCGGCGCTGCGGCCGCCCAGCACGAGCGGGGTGCGCGCGCGGAGCTGGTCGGCGACGGCCACCAGCGCCTCGTCGAGGATCCGCGGCGCCGACGCGACCTTCTTGCCGGCCACCCGCCACGGCTGCTCGAGCCGGATCACGGTGATTCCCTCGCGGGGCAGCTCGGAGGCCAGCGCGACCAGGTCCCTGGCGTCCGGACCGCCGCCGGCCCCGTGACCGACGAGCAGGGTCGCCAGTGGGCGCCGCGAGCGGTCGGTGTGCAGGCGGGCCTCGCCGTGCGGGGTGTCGAGGGTGCGCACGGTGGTCACGCCTCGCCCCCCACGGCTTCCAGGGGTACGACGAGGTCGGGGCCGTTGTTGCGGACGTTGTTGACCTCGGTGGAGACCGGGAAGGCCTCGAGCAGGCCGGGCGCCGCGGGCACGAGCAGGCCGCGGAGCGCGTCGGGGTCCTTGGCCGCGGGGTCGAGCCACGCGGCGTAGCGCTCCGGCTCGACGAGCAGGGGCATCCGGTCGTGGATCTGGCCGGCGACGTCGGTGGCCGTCGTGGTGAGGACGGTGCAGGTCCACATGAACCGCTGCGGGTCGTCCTCGTCGCGGGTGGGGTCCTTCCAGATCTCGTAGAGACCGGCCATCGCCATCACCGACTCGTCGGAGGGGTGGATGTAGAACGGCTGCTTCAGCGGCTTGCCGTTCTTCCCCTGCTGCTCGGTGGGGTACCACTCGTAGTACCCGTCGGCGGGCAGCAGGCAGCGGCGCTTGGCGAAGGCTTGCCGGAAGGCCGGCTTCTCGGTGACCGTCTCCATCCGGGCGTTGATCATCCGGCTGCCGATCTTGGGGTCCTTGGCCCAGAAGGGCACCAGGCCCCACCGAAGGGTCCGCAGCTGTCGTTGCGCCTCGTCGTCCTGGGCACGCTCGACCACGGCGTAGACCTGCTTGGTGGGTGCCACGTTGAAGTCCGGCTGCAGTGGCTCCTGCACGGTCTCCTTCACCGAGGCGGCGTCGATCTCGAACTCCTCGGCGAGGTCCTCGGGCTTCCGGCTGGAGGCATAGCGACCGCACATTCCTCCACCTTAGGGAACGCGGGGGACAGCCTGCGCTCCGGCGACGACGGTGCCGATCAGCCAGGCGACGTCGTCGGCGGTGTCGCCGCGCGGCCTCGACGGCTGGGTGACGTGGCTGAGCACCAGCCGCACCACCGTCTCGAGCGCCACGGTAGTCGCTCGCCCTTCAGCGGCAGGTCGGGGAAGCGCACCACGACCAGCTCGTAGAGGAAGTCGGTGGCCCGGTCGATGAGTCCCTGGCTCTGGAAGATGTAGGGCAGCAGCTCGGTGTCGCCGGTGTGGCCGCTCTCCAGCACCGAGCGGAGCAGCGCGTTGTCCTCCGCCAGCCCGAGCGCCCCGTCGACGGCCGCCCGCACGCCGGCGGTGAAGTCGTCCTCCTCCGAGAGCCGCTGCCGGACCACGTCGAGGAACTTGTCGAGCTCGCGCATGACGAGCTGCTCGGCCAGCGACTGCTTGGAGCCGAACTCGTTGTAGACGGTCTGCCGGCTGACCCCGGCACGGTCGGCGATCGTCGACATCGTGAGCCGCCGCCAGCCCTCCTTGCTGAAGGCGTACGCCGCGGCGTCGAGCAGGCGGTCACGCAGCATCGACCGGACCGTCGCCCGGAAGGGCTCGGGAGGGAGGGCGGAGCTGCTCATGGCTCCATCCTCACACCGGCTCGAAGTCCTGCTGCTCGCGCACGCCGCAGTCGGGGCAGGCCCAGTCGGGGTCGATGTCCTCGAACCTCGTGCCGGGCGCCCAGCCCTCGCGAGGGTCGCCGGCGTCCTCGTCGTACACGTAGTCGCAGCTGGGGCAGCGGAACCGGGCCATGGGAAGAGCCTTCCAGACGCCGTCAGGCGGCGGCGCTGTCGGCGCCGGACGGGCGCGGGAACGTCGCAAGGTAGTGCGCCTCCTTGCGCGGCAGGATGTTGGCGCGGGAGACGTCGCCGTCGTAGTGGCGAGACACCCGCTTGTCCATCACGCGCCGCCACAGCGCGGGGACCCAGGTCAGCACGATCATCCCGGCGTAGCCGGTGGGCAGCACCGGGGCCTCGGGGAAGTCGCGCAGCGCCTGGTAGCGCCGGGTCGGGTTCGCGTGGTGGTCGCTGTGCCGCTGCAGGTGGTAGAGCAGCACGTTCGTGCCGATGTTGTTGCTGTTCCAGCTGTGGCTCGGGTTGACCCGCTCGTAGCGGCCGCTCTCGGTGCGCTGACGGCGCATGCCGTAGTGCTCGAGGTAGTTCACCGACTCGAGCAGCCAGATGCCGACGACGGCCTGGATGAGGAGGAACGGCAGCACGCCGACGCCGAAGGCGACCATCAGCCCGCCCCACAGCACTGCCGACATCGCCCAGGCGTTGAGCACGTCGTTGCGCAAGGTCCAGGGGCTGATGCCGCGGCGTTGCATGCGGCGCTTCTCCAGCCCCCAGGCGCTGCGCAGCGACCCGAGGACGGTCCGCGGGAGGAAGGACCAGATGGTCTCGCCCAGCTTCGAGCTCGCCGGGTCCTCCGGGGTGGCGACACGGACGTGGTGACCGCGGTTGTGCTCGATGAAGAAGTGGCCGTAGAAGGTGTGCGCCAGCGCGACACGGGAGAGCCAGCGCTCGTGCTTCTCCTTCTTGTGGCCGAGCTCGTGAGCGGTGTTGATCGCGATCCCCGCCACCATGCCGGCACTGATCGCCATGCCGATCCGGTCGGCGACGTCGTACTGCGGACGGGTCACCATCCAGGCGGTCCAGACGATGCAGACGTACTGCAGCGGGAGGAAGGCGTAGGTGATCCACCGGTAGTACTTGTCGTTCTCGAGCCGGTCGATCACCTCGTCGGGCGGGTTGTTCGGGTCGAGCCCGGCGACCAGGTCGAGCAGCGGGATGACCACGAAGACGAAGACCGGGCCGAAGTACCAGAACACGTCCCAGCCGGTCCACTCGACCAGGCCCCACGCGAGGAAGGGGATGAGGGGGATGACCGCGCCGAGGAGCCAGGCGTAGCGCTTCGTGTCGCGCCACTCCAGGGCCGGGGTCGTCTCGACCGGGATGCTCGCTCGCCATCGTCGGGTCTCCTCACCACTCGCGGTCGCTGGCTTTACAAGAGAGTAGAACTTGTAAAGCAGATCGGCAAGAGGTCAAGACTTGTCAAAAAGCCCAAGAGGCCCGGACCTCAGGTCCGGGCCTCCTCACAGTGCGGGGAATGCACTGCGTCTGGTGGGTGCGAGTTCGTGGGCTGGGCTCAGCGGGCCAGCTCGCCCAGCAGGCGTCCGCCGGAGTCCGGGTGGCCGGGCAGGCCCTCGATCCACATCCGGGTGTCGGCCGAGAGGTCGAGGTCGTCCAGCATCAGGCGCAGCATCGCGACCGTCTCCCCGAGGTCGCTGCCGCGGCGGACCAGGGCGGTCAGCCGGTCGACGCCCAGCCGCGCGATGGTCTCCTCGCCGGAGAACACCGTGCGGACGGTGTCGGCCACCGCCGCCAGGCGCAGTGCCCGCGTGAACGGGTCGGTCTCGCCGCTGAAGGGGGTCGACGCGGCCCGGGCCTCCCGCCCGGGTTGCGTCGTGCTCCCCTCCGGTCCTCCGTGCTCGGCCGGCCTTGGTCTCGATGACGACCAGGGCGTAGCCGTCGCGCACCGAGAACCCGCTCCGCTCCGCCTCCCTGTAGATCTCGGCGAGTCGGGTGCGCAGGTGCGCCGTGCTGGCCAGCCCGGTCAGCGGGTCGTCGCACGAGACGTCGTGGAGGAACTCCAGCGTCGCCTCGGACCACGCCACGCTCAGGGCCTCGACGGCTGTGAAGTCCGGCATCGCGCCTCCCAGCGCGGTGTAGGTCTCCTTCAGCCCGGACAGTGCCTCTCCCAGGGAGGCACCGTCACCGGCCAGTACCCGTCCGGCGACCGCGCAGGCGGCCAGCGGACTGCTCCCAGACACCAGGGCCTCGGCCACCGCGTCGAATCCCAGAGGCAGCTCTGCCGCTCCGACGTGGTGAGCTCTCTCCCTGGTGTCTGGGAGTCGACCGCGCGTCGACGAGTGAAGGACGTCAAGCTGCCGCGCATGGCGTCCTCCTCCCCTCCGTTGGCCGTCCCTCCCAGGTCCGGCCGATGTCGATCGCTGTCTGCGGAGGAGACGGGTGCCCCCGGGGGTCATGACGCGGTTTCCGGAGGTTTTTCCGACTTTTTTCCGAGTCGGGCGGAGCCGCGCGGTCCCGCCACACCAGGCGTCACACGAGAAGACTTTCGCTCCTTTCTCCACAGGAGCGGCAAGAAGGGGTAATTTGCGTGACAACGCACCCCCACACGGCGTCTCGAACGGACGGCCCCCCGTCACATGAGCACCACCAGACCGAGCCATGACTGAGCTCCTGCATCCTGTCGACGCTCCCAGCGACGCCGAGCTGATCTCGCGCGTCCGCGGCGGCGACGTCGAGGCCTACGGCGATGCTCTTCGAGCGCCACGTCGAGGCGGCCCGGCGGCTGGCCCGCCAGCTCGTGCGCGGACCCGACTCCGACGACCTGGTCTCCGAGGCCTTCGCGAAGGTCATGGCGGTGCTCGCAGAGCGGCGGCGGCCCCGACATCGCCTTCCGCGCCTACCTGCTGACCGCGGTACGCCGGCTCCACGTGGACCGCGATCCGGGCCCAGTCGCGGCTGACCACGACCGACGACATGACGCCGTTCGACCCGGGCGTCCCCTTCCAGGACACCGCCGTCGAGCAGTTCGAGAGCGGCGCGGCGGCCAAGGCGTTCGCCTCGCTGCCGGAGCGCTGGCAGCTGGTGCTGTGGCACCTCGAGGTCGAGGGCCAGAAGCCGGCCGACATCGCCCCGATGCTCGGCATGAGCGCCAACTCCGTGTCCGCGCTGGCCTACCGGGCCCGTGAAGGTCTGCGCCAGGCCTTCCTGTCCGCCCACCTCGCCGACACGCCGAGGCCGACTGCCGCTGGGTCACCGAGCACCTCGGCGCCTACGTCCGCAAGGGCCTCGCCAAGCGCGACGCCGCCAAGGTCGAGGCCCACCTCAAGGAGTGCCGCGAGCTGCACCGCGATGTACCTCGAGCTCACCGAGGTCAACTCCAACCTCGCCGGCATCATCGCGCCCGCTGCTGCTCGGCGCGCTGGCCGCCGGCTACCTCGCCACCGCCGGCGGCGGCGCCGCCACCGGTGGCGCGCTCGCTGTCGCTGGGCCGGGCCCGCGACTTCGTCGCTCGCCAACGCCGTCCCCGTCGCCGCGGGCACCGCCGCCGCCACCGTCGCGGTCGCGACCGCGATCGCGATCGGGGTCAACGGCGGCGACAACACCCCCGTCGCCGGCGCCGGGCCCCACGCGAGCCCGTCGGCCGTCCGCGCCGGCGGACGACGAGACCCCGTCGTCGGCCCCGCCGAAGCAGCGGCGGTCGCCGGAGCCCGGTCGAGCGGACGGCCCAGCCCGTTCGAGACCTCGACGCCCGTGCCCGTGCTCGCCACCTTGGCTCCGTCGCTGACGCCGACCCCGTCGCGTCCGCCGACCACCCACCCGAGGAGCCGACCCAGGGACCCGACCGAGGGCCCGACCGGGAACCGACCGAGAGCCCACCGACCCGCCGACCGACCCCCCGGGCGATCCCGAGGCGGACGTCACGCTCGCGTCGGCCCAGATCTCCGACGACTCGCTCGTCGTCGCGGTGCGCGACCTCCGGCGGACGCGCTGAGCATCAGCGTCGACCTCGACTCCACGCTCCGGCCGGACGCGCTTCCAGGCTCGCGAGGGCACCTGCACGGTCCGCGAGGGCAACCGCACGCACGCCAGCTGCGTGACCACGAACGCCGCGGCCCGGACCGCCGTGCTCGAGCCGCGCCCAGCGACTTCCAGGCCGTGATCCCGATCGACTTCCCGGCCGACCTCGACGCCGACACGCCTGAAGGTCACCGTGCAGGTCGACGGCTACCACGACAACCGACCCCGACGACAACGCGCTCACCTTCGACTACAAGCCGGACCGCCGACCCAGGACGACGTCCCCACGACGACCACCACGCCGACGGACGACCGACGCCCACCGACGACCCCACCCCGACCGACACCGACCCCGACCGACGACCCACCCCGACCGACCGACCGACACCCCACCGACGACCCCACCCCGACCGACGACCGACCCCGACCGACACCCCACGCCCACCGACGACCCGTCACCCGACCGACGACCGCGACCCCGACCGAGCCGACCCGGTCACGGCCGACCGCGACGCTGGGCCTGGCCCGGCGCGCGATCGGGCCACGGGCATCGGCCGCTTCCGGCGTCCGAGGTCGACGGCCTGCCGCCACGGGCGGCACCCGCCCGCCGGTCGCGGCTCGAGACGAGCTTCGACGACGGCTGCGGTCCGCCTCGAGGCCATCGCCGGTGCGGCTGCCGCTCCTACGTCGGCGGGACGCGGCGCACCGTCGACCTGCGCGGCGACGGGCCGAGCTGGGACAGACGGTATCGTTCGACGCGCGACCTCCGCGGCACCGACCCGCGACGCGACCGTCACGGCTGTGGATTCGATGCCGGACAACGACGACCCGGACCGGTCCGACGACGTCCGCTGCCCCGGGCATGCGGCCGCGACGGACCGCACCCTGGCCGCGACTAGGCTCGCGTCGATGACCGCCGCACGAGATCGCGCCGTGGCCCGCCCCGACGCCACGGGGTCCCGTGCGCGCCGACGTCGTGCTCCCCGGTTCGAAGTCGCTGACCAACCGCGCCCTGGTCCTGGCCGCGCTGTCCGACGGTCCGTCCATCGTACGCCGGCCCTGCGCTCGCGCGACACCTGCTCATGGCGGCCGCCCTGACCTCGCTCGGCGCGAGCGTCGACACCTCCGGCGACGACTGGGCGGTCACGCCCGGTCGCTGCCGGGCCCCGCCGAGGTCGACTGCGGCCTGGCCGGCGACCGTGATGCGCTTCGTCCCCCCGGTCGCGGCCCTGGCCGACGGCACCGTCGCCTTCGACGGCGACCCGCATGCGCGCACCCGGCCGATGGGCGAGATCCTCGTCGGCCTGCGCGGCCTCGGCGTCGAGGTCGACGACGAGGGCCGCGGCACGCTGCCCTTCACGTGCACGGCGCGGGCAGTCCGCGGCGGCCAGGTGGTCATCGACGCCTCGGCGTCGCAGCCAGTTCATCTCGGCGCTGCTCCTCGCGGGTGCGCGGTACGACGAGGGCGTCGACGTCCTCCACGACGGCAAGCCGGTGCCCTCGCTGCCCCACATCGACATGACGGTGGCCGCCCTGCGCGAGCACGGCGTCGAGGTCGACGACAGCGAGCCGACCGCTGGCGGGTGCTGCCCGGACCGGTGCGCGCGGTCGACGTCGACGATCGAGCCCGACCTGTCCAACGCCGCGCCGTTCGTCGCCGCGGCCGCGGTGACCGGGGGCCGCGGTCACCGTGCTCGGCTGGCCGCGGACCACGACCCAGGCCGGCGACCGGCTGCGCGAGATGCTCGGCCTCATGGGGGCGGAGGTCGCGCTCGACGACGCGGCCTCACCGTGACGCGGCACCGGGACGCTGCGGGGCGTCGACCTCGACCTGCACGACGTCGGCGAGCTCACCCCGGCCGTGGCCGCCCTGGCCGCGCTGGCCCACTCGCCCTCGGTGCTGCGCGGCGTCGCCCACATCCGCGGCCACGAGACCGACCGGCTCGCTGCGCTGCCACCGAGCTCGACCGCGGCTCGGCGGCGACGTGACCGAGCGCCCCTGACGGCCTCGAGATCCGGCCCGGCCGCCCTGCACGGCGGGGTCGTTCCGGACCTACGCCGACCACCGGATGGCGCACGCCGGCGTCATCCTCGGCCTGGCCGTCCCGGGGTCGAGGTCGAGGACATCGCGACGACGTCCAAGACGTTCCCCGACTTCCCCGGCGCCTGGACGGCCGCGGTCGGGGGCCCTGACGTGCGCCGCGGACGCTACGACCACCTCGAGCAGGAGTACTTCGACCGGCCCCGGCGGCGCACCCGGCCCCGGACGAAGGACCGCCCGACGTACGACGACGCCGTCGAGGCCCTGGTGGTCACCGTCGACCGCGGCCGGTTCACCTGCCGCCTGGTCGAGGACGACACCGCTCGTCATGGCGATGAAGTCCCGCCCGCTCGGCCGCAAGGGCGTCGTGGTGGGCGACCGGGTCCGGATCGTCGGCGACGTCTCCGGCAACGAGGGCACCCTGGCCCGCATCGTCGAGGTCGACGAGCGCGACCACCGTGCTGCGGCGCACCGCCGACGACGACGACCCCGTCGAGCGGGTGGTCGTCGCCAACGCCGACCAGCTCGTCGTCGTGGTCGCCCTCGCCGACCCCGAGCCGCGCACCGGCCTGGTCGACCGGGCCCTCGCGGCGGCGTACGACGCGGGCATCGACCCGCTGCTGTGCCTGACCAAGGCCGACCTGGCCGTCCCCGACGCGCTGGTCGAGGTCTACCGGCCCCTCGACGTGCCCTACGTCGTGACCCGGCGCGGCGCGGACGTCGGAGTCCGGTGCTCGAGCACCTGCGCGGCCGCACCAGCGTGATGCTCGGGCACAGCGGCGTCGGCAAGTCGACGCTGGTCAACGCGCTCGTCCCGGGCGCGGACCGCGCCGTCGGCGTGGTCAACGACGTGACCGGCCGCGGCCGGCACACCTCGACGTCGGCGCTCATGCTCGCGGCTGCCCGACGGGGGCTGGATCGTCGACACCCCGGGCATCCGGTCCTTCGGCCTCGCGCACGTCGACGCCGCGCAGCTGATCGGCGGCTTCCCCGACCTCGAGGAGGCCAGCGACGACTGTCCGCGGGGCTGCACGCACGCGGCGACCGAGCCCGAGTGCGGTCTCGACCTCGCGGTCGAGGAGGGCCGGCTCGACCCGGCCCGCGTGACGTCGTACCGCCGGCTGCTCGAGCAGCCGCGAGACCTCCGTCTAGCGCGACGCTAGCTGCCCCACACGGTGCGGGCACCGGCGTCGCCGGTGAGCACGCACAGCACGAGCGCGGCGATGCCCGCGACCGCGAGCAGCACCGGCAGGCCGCGCACCGCGACGGCTGCGGTCGACCCGGCGTGGTCGAGCTTGCCGTTGGCGAGCCCCGTGGGGCCGGGCAGCATCACGAACGCGGCGATCACCACGACCAGGTAGGCCAGCGAGACCCACCAGAGGATGTTCGCGTAGTCCTGGTGGTCCATGATGTGCTGCCGCGCCGGGGTGTCCCCCTCGAGCAGGAACGGCTTGCTGTCGAGGAACGCCTCGCCGCTCTGCCGTGCGATGAACACGGACACGACCGCGACGGCAGCACAGCCCAGGGTCAGCCAGCGGGTGAGCCAGCGCCAGGCCGGCAGGAACGCGAGCGCCAGGGCGAGCATGACCGAGAGCGGCAGCAGGACCACGACCGCGTGCACGATCAGCGGGTGGACGGGCAGACCGGTGATCTCCATGGGGTTCACGGGGGGAAGTACGGATCCGCATACGCTGAGGTTCATGCCCTCCAACTTCACCGACGACCTGCGGCTGGCGCACGTGCTCGCGGACGACGCGGACTCGCTCAGCACCAGCCGGTTCCAGGCGTTGGACCTGAAGGTCGACACGAAGCCCGACCTCACCCCGGTCACCGACGCCGACAAGGCCGTGGAGGAAGGCATCCGCCGCACCCTGTCGCGGGCCCGCCCGCGGGACGCCGTGCTCGGCGAGGAGACCGGCTCGAGCGGCGCCAGCCAGCGTCGGTGGATCGTCGACCCGATCGACGGCACCAAGAACTACGTGCGCGGCGTGCCCGTCTGGGCCACGCTCATCTCGCTCATGGTCGAGGACGAGGTCGTGGTCGGCGTCGTGTCCGCGCCCGCGCTGGGCCGACGCTGGTGGGCGATGAAGGACGGCGGGGCGCACACAGGCAAGTCGTTCTTCAAGAACACCCCGTGCCGCGTCTCCGACGTCAGCCGGCTCGACGACGCGTCGTTCTCCTACTCCTCGCATGGCGCCTGGGAGGAGAAGGGCCGCCTCGACGACTTCCTCGCGCTGTCCCGGCGGTGCTGGAGGACGAGGGCGTACGGCGACTTCTGGAGCTACATGCTCGTGGCCGAGGGAGCCGTCGACGTGGCCGCCGAGCCGGAGCTCATGATCTACGACATGGCCGCCCTCGACGTGATCGTGCGCGAGGCCGGCGGGCGGTTCAGCGCGCTCGACGGCCGCGACGGGCCGACCGGGGGCAACGCGATCGCCACCAACGGGATCCTGCACGACACCGTGCTCGGGTTCCTCGGCTCGGTCTCGGCCGGCGAGTCCGACGAGCCGGAGGAGCAGCGGCGCGAGGGGACGGTCTTCGAGCTCAGCTCGCGGCGACGCCCAGCTCCGGGTCCTGCTCCGGAGACGCCTCCGGGGCGGGACCCGGAGCCGGATCTCCCGCCGCTGGGTCCCTGACCCTGACCCACCAGGCGAGCAGGGTCGGCGCGACGAGCAGCGCTGCCAGGTCGAACCACCCGTAGCCGCCGGCGGCACCGGTCGGCGGGTTGCCGATGGGCACCAGCCCCGTGGGGTCGGTGGGCTGCCACGTCCAGGTCGCCAGCTGGGTGCCGAGCACCTCGAGCCAGGTCACGACGACGGCTGCACCGACGTACACCTCGCGGGAGGGGCCCCAGCGCAGGAACGCGACCAGGCAGGCGAACCAGAACGCGCCGAGCACGTCGGGACGGCCCGGGTGCAGCAGGCCCACGACCGCCCACGCGCCGAGGCCGGTCACGACCGCAGCGACGGCAGGCCGCTGCCAGCGGACCAGGAAGGACGCGTGGCCCAGCGACCATGCCGAGAGGTAGACCAGGCCGTGGCCGGGCGGGACGTACGCCGGCACGTTGTCGAAGCGGTAGGTGTAGACGCCGAGGCCGGGGCTGAACGTGTACTCCACGACCGTCGCGACGGCGACCACCACCAGCGTCTGCGCGCGCACCAGCGGGGACACCCGGCGCAGCGCCACGAGCAGGACCAGCCAGGTGGCGACCCCGAGGAGCCGCTGCGTGACCGGGCCGGCCTGGGAGTCCACGAGGAGGACGAGGCTCAGCCATCCCATCATCACCGCGCTCCCCCACATCACCCCATCCTGGCAGGCGCGCGAATCGGACCTATCGCCCGTCATGGCCCGTGGACTAGCCTCGGCCACATGCGGATCCACGACATCCTTGCCGCCAAGCCGCAGCACGCCGTGATCACGGTCGCGCCCGGGGCCACCGTGCGCGAGCTGGTCGACCTTCTCAACGAGCACAACGTGGGCGCGCTCGTGGTCAGCTCCGACGGCAGCGCCGTCGAGGGCATCGTGTCCGAGCGGGACGTGGTGAGACACCTGCTGCGCAACGCCGAGATCCTGGACGCGCTGGTCAGCGACATCATGACGGCGGCGGTGCACACCGCGACCCGCGAGGACCGGCTCGACGACATGATGTCGCTGATGACCGAGCACCGCGTGCGGCACATCCCGGTGATCGAGGACGACGTGCTCGTCGGCATCGTGAGCATCGGTGACGTCGTGAAGCACAAGATCCAGGCGCTCGAGCTCGAGCGCGACCAGCTCGACAGCTACATCAGCCAGAGCTGAGCCACCCTGCCTCCGACCTGAGGAGACCCCTGTCCCCATGGACAAGCCCGAGATCGACTTCCCCGACGGCCCGCCGCCGACCGAGCTCGAGATCACCGACGTCGCAGAGGGCGACGGTGCGGAGGCCGAGTCCGGCCGCACCGTGAGCGTCCACTACGTCGGCGTCGCGCACTCCAGCGGCGAGGAGTTCGACGCGTCGTACAACCGCGGCCAACCGCTGCAGTTCCGGCTCGGCGTCGGTCAGGTCATCTCCGGCTGGGACACCGGCGTGCAGGGGATGAAGGTCGGCGGCCGTCGGCGTCTCGTCATCCCGCCGCACCTGGCGTACGGCGACCGCGGCGCCGGCGGCGTCATCGGCCCCGGCGAGACCCTCATCTTCGTGGTCGACCTGCTCGAGGTGCGCTGACCCGCACGGGCCCGGCACCCTCGATCACCACGACGTCCCCGTCGCGGAGCTGACGTCCGCGACGGGTCTCGACCTCGCCGTTGACCTCGACGGACCCGTCGGCGATGAGCGGCTTCGCGTCCGCACCCGCGTCGACCAGGTCGGCGAGCTTGAGGAACTGTCCGAGCCGGATCATCTCCTCGCGGATCTCGACGTCCCGGACCGCCGGGGCCTGCTGGGCCCTCGGGTCGGTATCGCGCCGGGGCGACCGCCTGCCGATGCGCCTCACGGGACGAGCACCGAGACGGTGTGGATGACCACGCCGACGAGGCCACCGACGATGGTGCCGTTGATCCGGATGAACTGCAGGTCCTTGCCGACGTGCAGCTCGATGCGGCGGGAGGCCTCGTGGCCGTCCCACTGGTCGATGGTCTGCGTGATGACCGAGGTGAGCTCGCTGCCGTAGCGCTCGACGAAGAACACCGCCAGGCCCGCCGCGCGCTCGTCGACCCGGCGTCGCAGCGCCTCGTCGGACTGGAGCCGCTCGCCGAAGGCCATCACCTCGGCGACGCCGCGTCGCACGATCTCGCCGTCACGCTCCTCGAGAGCGGCGACGAACGCGCGGCGCAGCGCGTTCCACAGCGAGATGAACGTCGCCGAGACCTGCGGGTGGCCGAGGAAGCGCTCCTTGAAGCGCTCCATGCGCGCCATCACGTCCGCGTCGTTGAGCAGGTCGTCGGCGAGCTCGCGGAGCATCCGGTCGAGGGCCTCGCGCGAGCGGTGGGCGGGGTCGTTGCGGATGTCCTCGATCCAGGCGAGCAGCTCGGTGTGCAGCCGGTGGATCACCCGCTCCGTTGAGCGCCTCCGGGGCCCACCACGGCGCGCGCTCGGCGACGACGTCGTAGAACGTCCCCTCGTTGAGGCCCAGCCAGCGGTGCGCCTCCTCGAGCACGAGGTCGATGAAGCCGTGGTGCGCGCCGTCCTCGACGACCTCCTTGAGCAGGCTGCCGGCCAGCGGGCTGATCGGCTCGTCGAGGAAGCGCGGGACCAGCGCCAGGTTGATGAAGTCCGCGACGTCCTCGTCCTTGATCCGCTCCAGCCCGAGGCGCACCAGGTCGGCACCCTCGAGCACCACCCGGCGGGCGTGCTCCTCGCTCGCCAGCCAGTCCCCCGCCTTGCGCGCGGGCTCGGCCGCGCGGACGCGGGAGTCGATGATCTCGCTGCGCAGGAAGTTCTCGCCGACGAACTCCTCGAGGCTCCGCCCGAGCATCTCCTTGCGCGTCGGGATCAGCGCGGTGTGCGGGATCGGCAGCCCGAGGGGGTGCTTGAAGATCGCCACGACGGCGAACCAGTCGGCGATGGCGCCCACCATCGACGCCTCGGCACCCGCGTTGACGAAGCCGAGGAAGCCGTCCTGGTCCAGGGTCAGGAGGTAGACGGTCGCGGCGAGGAGGAGGAGCCCGACGGCGACGCTGCGCATCCGCCGCAGCGCGGAGCGCCGCTCCTCGTCGAGGACCGGGTCCGCGGCAAGCTGGAGAGCCATGGCGTGAACCTACGTCGCCGGAACGGTGGGCGCGGCGGCGGAGGTCGGGGCAGGCGTGCTCAGTTGAGCAGCTTGGAGGCCAGCACCGCAGCCTGGGTGCGGCGCTCGAGGCCGAGCTTGGTGAGGATGCTCGTGACGTAGTTCTTGACCGTCTTCTCCGCGAGGAACAGCTGCTCGCCGATCTGGCGGTTGGTGAGGCCCTCGGCGACGAGCTCGAGGATCCGGCGCTCCTGCGGGGTCAGGGACCGCAGCTCGGCGGGCTCGGAGGCGCCACCGTCACGAAGCCGGTCGAGGACGCGCTGGGTCACCGCCGGGTCGAGCAGCGACTGGCCGTCGGCGACCTTGCGGACCACGTCGAGGAGGTCGTTGCCGACGATCTGCTTGAGGACGTAGCCCGCGGCGCCGGCCATGATCGCGGCGAACAGGGCCTCGTCGTCGTCGTACGAGGTGAGGATGATGGCGCGGATCGAGGGGTCCACGGAGCGGATCGCGCGGCACACGTCGACGCCGCTGCCGTCCGGGAGGCGGCCGTCGAGCACCGCGACGTCGGGACGAAGGGCCGGGATCCGTGCCTCGGCGTCCTTGGCGGACCCGGACTCGCCAACGACCTCGAAACCCTCCTCGGAGTCGAACAGGTCCTTGAGACCGCGACGGACGACCTCGTGGTCGTCGAGGAGGAACACACGAACGTTGCTCATGCCTACCCTTGCTGCTCGTTGTTACCCGGTGGGTTCGTCACTCTAGCGGTGCCCATGTTAGTCGTCTCGGGCGATTCCCACGGAAAGTGACGCCCAACTGCCCCACCGGCAACAAAGCCGGATGCCCTGGAGACCCCCGGGCACAGAGGCCCTGGAAAAGACTTCGGGCCGGCCCAACCCCTGGACCGGCCCGCTAAGTCTCGACGTGCGCTGGGAGAGACGCTCGTCCGTGAGACGCTGCCCGAAGGCTTTCACTCGTGAACCGTGGGAGGTCGGTTCCTGGTGACAAGGTCAATGATGGCGCGATTCTCAGATTCATGCCCCCTGTCCTTGCGCCCCACCTTTCGGGACTTAGGTCCCGGGTGTTCCGCCGAAAGGACTACCCCCGTCGCGGAACGGGCATTCCGGCGATCACGCGGACGACGTCGGAGAGCACGTGGACGTCCATCGCGGGGTCCAACGATCGCTGCAGGCCGAGCCCGACGCCGAGGGAGAACAGGGCGTCGGCGGCCACGTCGTACTGCAGCGGGATCTCCAGGTCGTGCTCCTCGCAGGTGCTGCGCAGCGCCTCGGCGATGAGCCCGCGGATCCGCGCGTTGCGTGCGCTCAGCGCATCGCGCAGGTGCGGGTCGCGGCGGCTCCGCGCGGCGAACTCGGCCTCGAGCGCCGACCAGTCGGGGTCGCCGATGCGAGCGTCGGCCCAGCGGTCGAAGGTGGTCAGCGCCTCCTCGAGGGAGTCGCTGCCGGACAGGGACCCCAGGACGGCCTCCGCGACCTCCTCGTGGATGGTGTCGAGGACCGCGAGGCAGAGGTCGTCCTTGCCGCCGAAGTTGGAGTACACCGCCCCCTTGGAGAAGCCGGCCTCCTCGGCCACCTTCTCGAGCGAGGTGGCGGCGTAGCCCTCGCGCAGGAACATGGTGCGCGCCGTCTCCACCAGCTTCTGGCGGGTGCGGGCCTGGCTCTCCGAGCGGGTCAGTCGCGTCACGGCTCCAGCCTAGGCGAACGCGTTCCCCGGGTATCCGGATACCGCGGGTGGCGCGTGGCGTGTCCCAACGTCCCGAGTCCTCGCGTTTCGGCGCGCGTGGGCCCGCGACGTCCTAGGTTCGGCCCATGGCCCTGGCGGACAGGTTCGCGCGACGGGGGCAGCAGGACGCTGTCGACCCGCCGCCGGCGAGCGTGCCGGCGCCGCGGCAGGCGGTCGGCGACCAGCTGAAGGAGCTGCTCGACCGGGCCGGCGCCCAGGACGCCGACGCCGGGCGCGAGGAGTGGCTCGCGAAGGCGGTCGCCCAGCTCGTGCCGGACGAGGCCCGGATCCTCCAGCTGCTCGCGGAGTACGCCGAGGGCGACCCTGGCTGCGCTCTCGTCCACATCCACTGCCTGACCGGCACCGGCATCCCTGCCGAGGCGCTGCTCGAGAACGCCTCGCTGGCCGGACGGGCCGCCCACGTGGCGCTGCCGGAGCTGACGCCGTGGTACCTCACCCGCCTGCTCCAGCTCGACCTCGTCGAGGTCGTGCCCGAGGACCCGCGCCTCCACGACGACTACCAGCAGCTCCTCGGCGACAGCACCGTGCTCGCCGCCCTCGGACGGGCCCGCCAGGACGGCTTCACACCGCGAGTCCTGCGCCACTGCGTCCGGCTCGCTCCGCTCGGCCGCGCCCTCTGGTCGACCGTCTCCGCCTGAACCGCCCTAGATGGAGAGCAGGACCGACGAGCCGTGGCCGAAGAGGCCCTGGTTGGCGGTGATGCCGACACGGGCGCGCTCGACCTGGCGGCCGGCGGCCTGGCCGCGGAGCTGCCAGGTCACCTCGCACACCTGGGCGAGGGCCTGGGCGGGGACGGCCTCGCCGAAGCAGGCCAGCCCGCCACTCGGGTTCACCGGGACACGGCCACCCAGGGCGGTGTCGCCGTTGCGGACCAGCTGCTCGGCCTCGCCGCGCTTGCACAGGCCGATGTCCTCGTACCAGTCGAGCTCGAGGGCGGTCGACAGGTCGTAGACCTCGGCCAGGCTGACGTCCTCGGGTCCGATGCCGGCCTCTTCGTACGCCGCGTGCGCGATCGACTCCTTGAAGGTGAGGTCGCCCGGGCGGGACCGTGGCGCTCGAGTCCGTCGCGAAGTTCGGCATCTCGATCACGGTCTGCGGGAAGGTCGGCGTCACGGTGGAGACCGCCCGGACCCGCACCGGCGACGTGAGTCCCTTGCGCCGCGCGTACTCCATGCTCGTGAGGAGCACGGCTGCCCCGCCGTCGGAGGTGGCGCAGATGTCGAGCAGGTGCAGCGGGTCGGCGACGACGGCGGAGGCCAGCACGTCCTCGACGGTGACCGCCTTCTTGTAGCGGGCGTTGGGGTTCGCCAGTCCGGCCGCGGCGTTCTTCACCTTGACCGCGGCGAAGTCCTCGGGCGTCGCGCCGTAGAGGTCCATGCGACGGCGCGCGTAGAGCGCGAAGTACGCCGGGTTGGTCATGCCGAGGAGCCGGAAGCGCAGCCAGTCGGGGTCGTCCCAGCGCTCCCCCGCGTTGGGCGCGAGGAAGCCCTTGGGGGTGGTGTCGGCGCCGACGACAAGAGCCACCTCGGCCAGGCCCGCGAGGATCCGGGCGCGGGCGGTGTCGATCGCCTGGGCGCCGGTGGCGCAGGCGGCGTAGGAGGTGGCCACCCGGGCGCCGTTCCACCCGAGGGCCTGGGCGAAGGTCGCACCGGCGACGTAGCCGCCGTAGCCGTTGCGGACGGTCTCGCCGCCGACCACGAGGTCGACGTCGGTCCAGTCGACACCGGCGTCGGCCAGGGCCTCGCGGGCGGCGTGCACGCCGTACTCCACGAACGGACGGCCCCACTTGCCCCAGGGGTGCATGCCGACCCCGAGCACGGCGACGTCATGGCTCACGGAGCCACCGGCTTCCAGCGCCAGATGGTGCGCTCGCCCTCGGCGTCGACGTGGAGCGTCTCGACGACGACCTCGACCTCGGCGCCCACCCGCAGGTCGTCGACGCCGTAGCCCTCGGCGACCTGCCCGAGCACGACGAGGCCCTCGGCGAGCTCGACGGCAGCGAGCGCGAAGGGGACGTAGGGGTCGCTCGCCGGGACGTACGGCGGTGGGGGCTCGTAGCGGGCGTCGGTGTAGGACCAGACGGTCCCCCGCCGGGAGAGCTCGACCTGCTCGTGCTCGGTCGAGCCGCAGGCGGGGTTGCGGCAGAAGCCGTCCAGGCGCGGGAAGAACACCGTGCCGCAGCCGGTGCACCGCGAGCCGAGCAGGGCCGGAGCGTCGCCCGAGGTGAACCAGCCCTCGATCGCCGGGACCGTGGTCATCGGGCTCCTTCCGGCAGAACTAGAACGTGTTCCATTGTCGCACGGGCGTGAGAGCCGACGCACCTGGGGAATAGAAACTTGACAGTTCAACTTCTATCCTGCAAGATAGTTGACAGTTCAAGTTTCCGAGGAGGAACCCCATGAGCACCAGCACCCTCAAGCTGGCCACCGGCACCTACGCCGTCGACCCGGCCCACTCCACGATCGGCTTCGTCGCCCGCCACGCGATGGTCACGAAGGTCCGCGGACAGTTCGACCAGTTCGACGCCCGTGCGGAGGTCGACAGCGACGACCTCACCCAGACCAAGGTCCACGTCTCGATCAAGGCCGACAGCATCAACACCCACAACGAGCAGCGCGACGGCCACCTGCGCAGCAACGACTTCCTGGACATCGAGAACAACCCGGAGATCACGTTCGTCTCCACCGAGGTCCTCCCGATCGACGAGGACACGCTCCGCGTCACCGGCGACCTGACCATCAAGGGCACCACGAAGCCGGTCGACGTCGACTTCGCCTACGAGGGCGCGGCGACCGACCCGTTCGGCAACGAGCGCGTCGGCTTCTCCGGCTCCGTCGTGATCAACCGCAAGGACTGGGGCGTCAGCTGGAACGCCGCTCTCGAGGCCGGCGGCGTGCTGGTCAGCGAGAAGGTCACTCTCGAGTTCGACATCTCGGCGATCCGTCAGGCGGGCTGACCCCAGCCGACCGCCCGCGACACGGACGAGGGCCCGACCACGTGGTGGTCGGGCCCTCGTGCTGTCGTCCGCACCCGTTTCGCCCTGCTCCTGACCCGAGTTGTCCGGATTGTCCCACAGGTCCCCGAGGGATCACAGATATTCGGGCAAGGGGGGTCCGACCGCACGGAACCTCGGGACCTAGGACCCCTGTGGGCCGATCTGACCTGTTCCGACCACCACGGTGACGGACAATCTGTGTATCGCACCAGCATCACCAGAGGGGGCTCCTATGCCCGGACCGCAGGACCTCGAGCCGCAGGAGTGTGAGCGTCTGCTCCGCGACGGCGTGGTCGGGCGCGTTGCGCTGTCCACACCGGACGGTCCGCACATCATCCCGGTCAACTACTCGATCTTCGAGGACACGATCGCGATCCGGACCTCGTCGTACAGCCTGCTCGGCACGTACGGCCGCAACACCATGCTCGCGTTCGAGGTCGACCAGCTCGACCACGACCGCCTCGTGGGCTGGACCGTCACGGCGCGCGGACGCGCCTGGGCCGAGACCGATCCTGCTGCGATCAGCGCCATGCGCGCGGCCTGGGCGCCGCACCCGTGGGCCAGCGGGAGCCGCAACGTCTACCTCAGGCTCCGGTGGCGCAGCCTCAGCGGGCGCTCCATGGGAAGCGACTGGACACGCGACAACGAGTCGCAGGTCCATCGCACCCTCCACGCCCTCTGACTGACAGGATGAAGCGATGACGTCGCCGACCGATGACTCGCGGTCGGAGACTCTCGACCCCGAGTTCGCCGGCACGGTCTCCGGACTCCTCGACGCGGTCACCTCGCTCTCCTCGGACCTCGACACCCGCAGCGTCCTGAACCGCATCGTCATCGCCGCGTGCAGCCTCACCGGTGCGAGGTACGGCGCCCTCACCGTCGTCGGCCACGACGGTCTGCTCGCGGACTTCGTCACCCACGGCGTCGCCCAGGACCAGATCGACCTGATCGGTGACCCGCCGGCGGGCCGCGGCCTGCTGGCCAAGGAGCTGACCGATGCCGGGCCGATCCGGCTGCCGGACCTGCACGAGCACCCGGCGTCTGTCGGGTTCCCCGAGCACCACCCGGACATGCGCACCATGCTGAGCGTGCCGATCCGGGTGCGCGGCACCCCCTTCGGCAACCTCTACCTCACGGAGAAGGGCGGGGGCGGATCCTTCACCCGGCACGACGAGAGCCAGGTCATGGCGCTCGGCACCGTGGCGGGCTTCGTCATCGAGAACGCCCACGCGTTCCGGGTCAGCGAACGCCGGCGCCGGTGGCTCGAGATGTTCGGCCAGCTCAACGACCTCATCCAGCCGCCGATCGGTCTCGAGCAGGCGCTGGAGCGCGTGGCCATGGTCATCCGGAACGCGGCCGAGGCAGGCACGGCGGCGGTGTTCCAGGTGCCCAGCGAGGGCACGCCGTACGTCGCGGCCACCAGCGGCGAGGAGCTGGCCCCCGGCGATCGGCGCGCGCTCGAGGAGCCGGTGCACGCGACCGCCATCAGCGGCGAGATCGGCCAGGTCCAGCTCTCCGAGGACCGCATCGTGCTGCTCGCGCCCCTGAACGCGCACCTGGCGACACCCGGCGTCGTCGCGGTCATCCACCCGCCGCACAGCGGACGCGACTTCGTCGACGAGATCGAGCTGATGGCCTCGTTCGCGGACCAGGTGGGGCTCGCGCTCGACCGCACGCAGGCGCTCGAGGACCGCGAGCAGATGGCCGTCATCGCCGACCGCGACCGGATCGCCCGCGACCTCCACGACGTCGTCATCCAGCGGCTCTTCGCGCTCGGTCTGCACATGCAGTCGATCCGCTCCGCGGCGAACGACAACCCCGCCCTCAGGGAGCGCATCGACAACAGCGCCAAGGAGCTCGACCAGACCATCCGGGACATCCGCAACACCATCTTCGGCCTGCAGCAGACGCCACAGAGCTCCCTGCGCTCCGAGATCCGTGACCTGGTCCGCGAGTACATCCCGATGCTCGGCTTCGCGCCGTCGGTCCAGCTGCACGGGCAGGTGGACTTCCCCATCGACCCGCAGGTGCAGCAGGTGCTCACCGCCGTGCTGCGCGAGGCGCTCACCAACATCGCCAACCACGCGCAGGCCGGCAGCGCCTCGGTCGAGCTGCGGGTGACCGACACCCAGCTCCAGCTCAAGGTCGCCGACAACGGCCGCGGGCTCCCCGAGGAGCGCCACGAGAACGGCCTGCGCACCTCCCGCCGCCGTGCCGTGGTGCTCGGCGGCTCGCTCGACCTGTGGCCCAACGACCCGTCCGGCACGGTCTTCGTGTGGTCCGTGCCGCTCGAGGGCGGCTGACCGTCCGGGCTCGACCCATGTGACCTCGGGCACGACGGTTCGCGGAAAATAGTAGGACGTCCTACTATTTCTCCATGACCTCTCTGCACGTGCCCACGCACCCGGTACGTCTCGTGACCGCCTCGAGCCTGTTCGACGGGCACGACGCGTCGATCAACATCATGCGGCGGATCCTCCAGTCGCAGGGCGCGGAGGTCGTGCACCTGGGTCACAACCGCTCGGTCCAGGAGGTGGTCGACGCCGCCCTCGAGGAGGACGCCCAGGGCATCGCGGTGTCGTCGTACCAGGGCGGGCACGTGGAGTACTTCGAGTACCTCGTGCAGTCCCTCGCCGAGCGCGGCGCCCCCCACGTCAAGGTGTACGGCGGTGGCGGCGGCGTCATCGTCCGCGACGAGGTCCAACGGCTCGCGAAGAGCGGCGTGCTGATCTTCTCCCCCGAGGACGGGCAGAAGCTCGGCCTCGCCGGCATGGTCAACCGGATCATCGCGGAGTGCGACGTCGACGTCTGGGAGCTCGGTGCAGCCCACCCCGAGGCGGTCGTCGCCGGTGACCGGCTCGCGATCGCGCGAGCCATCAGCGGTGCCGAGGCCGGGCACCTGCCGGACGACGTGATCGAGAGGCTGCGCTCCGTGGCCGCCGAGCGCGAGGTGCCCGTCCTCGGCATCACCGGCACCGGGGGTTCCGGCAAGTCCTCGCTGACCGACGAGCTGGTCAGGCGGCTGCGCGTCGACCAGGAGGACAAGCTCCGGGTGGCCGTCGTCGCCGTCGACCCGACACGGCGCAAGGGCGGCGGCGCGCTGCTCGGCGACCGGATCCGGATGAACAGCCTCGACGGCGACCGCGTGTTCTTCCGCTCGCTCGCCACCCGTGGCGCCCACGAGATCCCGCCGTGCCTGACCGACGTCGTCACCGTGCTCAAGGCGGCGGGCTTCGACCTCGTCGTGGTCGAGACCCCGGGCATCGGCCAGGGCGACGCCGCGATCGTGCCGTTCGTCGACACGTCGCTCTACGTCATGACGCCGGAGTTCGGCGCCGCCTCACAGCTCGAGAAGATCGATATGCTCGACTTCGCCGACGCGGTCGCGATCAACAAGTTCGAGCGCCGCGGTGCTGCGGACGCGATGCGCGACGTGGGTCGGCAGCTGGTCCGCAACCGCGAGGCCTTCGGCAAGCAGCCTGCGGACATGCCGGTGTTCGGCACCTCCGCCGCGACCTTCAACGACGACGGCGTGACCGCGCTCTACCAGCACCTGCGCGGGCTCCTCGTCGAGAAGGGGCTCCCCGTCTCGGCCGGCACGCTCGCCGCGGTCGACGTGCGGCACTCGTCGATCACGGCCCAGATCGTGCCGCCGAAGCGGGTGCGCTACCTCTCCGAGATCGCGGAGACCGTGCGCGGCTACCACGCCGAGACCGACACCGTTGCCGCCCAGGCCGCGCGGGTGCAGCGGCTGCAGCTGGTGCTCGACGAGCTGGACTCCCCCGAGCTCGCCAAGCTGCTTGA
This sequence comes from uncultured Actinomycetota bacterium, assembly GCA_963759965.1. GTDB lineage: Bacteria > Actinomycetota > Actinomycetes > Propionibacteriales > Nocardioidaceae > Marmoricola_A. The sequence goes on along the minus strand of CAVXBM010000020.1, from coordinate 233,164 downwards.
GGAGGCACGGGAGGCGCTTCCCCAGGACGTCGCGACCCAGCTCGAGGAGTGGCCCTCGGTCGTCGAGTCCTACTCGGGTGACGAGCAGGTGGTGCTCGTCCGCGACAAGGAGATCCACACCTCGCTGGTCCGCGAGTCCCTGTCGGGCAACAAGATCCGGCGCGTGGCGCTGCCCCGCTTCACCGACCACGGCGAGCTGGTGCGCTTCTTCCGCAGCGAGGGCCTGCCCGGGGTCTTCCCCTTCACCTCGGGCGTCTTCAAGTTCAAGCGGGACAACGAGGACCCGGCGCGGATGTTCGCCGGCGAGGGCGACCCGTTCCGCACCAACCGTCGCTTCAAGCTGCTCTCCCAGGGCAACCCGGCGACGCGGCTGTCGACGGCCTTCGACTCGGTGACGCTCTACGGTCGCGACCCCGACCCGCGCCCCGACATCTACGGCAAGGTCGGCACGTCCGGCGTCTCCGTCGCCACACTCGACGACATGAAGGCGCTCTACGACGGCTTCGACCTCGTCTCCCCCACGACGTCGGTGTCGATGACGATCAACGGCCCTGCGCCGACGATCCTGGCCTTCTTCCTCAACACCACGATCGACCAGCAGGTCGACCGCTTCCGTGCCGACGAGGGCCGCGAGCCCGACGAGGCCGAGCGCGAGGAGCTCGCGGCGTACGCCCTGGCGAACGTGCGCGGCACCGTGCAGGCGGACATCCTCAAGGAGGACCAGGGCCAGAACACCTGCTTGTTCTCCACCGAGTTCTCCCTGCGCATGATGGCCGACATCCAGGAGTGGTTCATCGAGAAGCAGGTCCGCAACTTCTACTCGGTGTCGATCTCCGGCTACCACATCGCCGAGGCCGGGGCGAACCCGATCAGCCAGCTCGCGTTCACGCTGGCCAACGGGTTCACCTACGTCGAGGCCTACCTCGCGCGGGGGATGGACATCGACGACTTCGCGCCGAACCTGTCCTTCTTCTTCAGCAACGGGATGGACCCGGAGTACTCCGTGCTCGGCCGCGTCGCCCGTCGCATCTGGGCGATCACGATGCGCGACAAGTACGGCGCCAACGAGCGCTCGCAGAAGCTGAAGTACCACGTCCAGACGAGCGGTCGTTCGCTGCACGCGCAGGAGATGGACTTCAACGACATCCGCACCACGCTGCAGGCGCTCATCGCGATCTACGACAACGCGAACTCCCTGCACACCAACGCGTTCGACGAGGCGGTCACGACGCCGACCACCGAGTCGGTGCGTCGCGCGATGGCGATCCAGCTGATCATCAACCGCGAGTGGGGACTCGCGATGAACGAGAACCCGCTGCAGGGGTCGTTCGTGATCGACGAGCTCACCGAGCTCGTCGAGGACGCCGTGCTCAAGGAGTTCGACTCGATCAACGAGCGCGGCGGCGTGCTCGGCGCGATGGAGACCGGCTACCAGCGCGGCCGCATCCAGGACGAGTCGCTGCTCTACGAGCACCGCAAGCACGACGGCACCCTGCCGATCATCGGCGTCAACACGTTCCTGCGTGACGGTGGCGACGACGCGACTCCGGTGCACGTCGAGCTGGCGCGCGCCACGGAGGACGAGAAGGAGTCGCAGCTGGCACGCGTCGGTGGCTACCAGGAGTCGCACCGCGACGCGGCCGAGGCTGCGCTGGCCCGGCTCAAGGACGCGGCGACCTCCGGCGAGAACGTCTTCGCGGTTCTCATGGACGCTGCGCGGGTGTGCTCGTTGGGTCAGGTCACCGAGGCGTTCTTCGAGGTGGGCGGCCAGTACCGGCGCAACGTCTGAGTCGCGGCGTCTAGCGTGACATCGAGGGTGCGGTGGACTACGCCAAGGAGCACGCGGCGCCCGCCGTCGAGGGATACCCCGTCGACAACAAGGGCGCGCAGGTCGACCTCACGATGGCGTTCGTCGGGACCCGGACGATGTTCGAGGGCGCCGCGTTCACCAAGGCCATGGACACCGACTCGGTCTCGGGCGGGTTCCCGCGCGTGCTGATGCGTCTCGACCTGCGGTGAGGCCCGAGCTCCACTTCACACCCGCCCGTGGTTGGGTCAACGACCCCTACGGCGTGACGTGGCACGACGGCCGCTACCACCTGTTCCGGGGGTAGGTTGCCGCCATGGAACCGGACGAGGAAGGCACCCTCGGTCGTGGTGTGCCGTACCTCAAGCTCGGCAGCGGACCGCCCCTGCTCGCCGCGTCGGGCCTGACCGCGGAGCACGTGAACCCGTCGGGCCGGTGGCGGCAGATGTCGCTGAAGTGGCTGGCTCCGTTCTCCGACCACTTCACGTGCTACCTCGTGAACCGTCGCCCCGACCTCCTTCCCGGGACGCGCATGACGCAGCTGGCGCAGGACTACGCCGACGTGATCGAGGAGGTCGGCGAGCCCGTGCACGTGCACGGCACCTCGACCGGTGGCTCCCTCGCGCTCCAGCTTGCGATCGACCACCCCGACAAGGTGCGCCGGATGGTCGTGTGCGCGTCTGCGTGCCGGCTCTCCCCTTCGGGCAAGGCGCTGCAGCTCGACGTGGCCCGTCGGACCGAGGCCGGCGACGCCCGCGGCGCCTGGGGCCAGATGATGTCGGCGCTCGCGCCGAAGCCGCTGCGGTTCCCGGCGTGGGGCGTCGGCTGGATGGTGGGCCGCCTGTTCACCGCGGACGACCCCACGGACATGCTCCGGGTGATCGAGGCGGAGGACGTGTTCGACGTCGAGCCACGCCTCGGCAGCATCACGGCGCCGACGATGGTGCAGGGCGGCACGAAGGACGTCTTCTACGACGAGGACCTGTTCCGGCGTACGGCCGAGGGCATCCCCGACGGGCAGGTCGTCATCTACGAGGGCAAGGGCCACGCCTTCGTGGCCGGCTCGTCCAAGACCGCCACCACCGCGCTGGGCTTCCTGCTCGGCTGACTCAGTCCAGGACCCGCACCGCGACCACGGCGATGTCGTCGCGCGCGGAGCCCTGGTGGTACGCCGCCGCGGCCTCGCCGATCCCGTCGGCGAGGTCGCTGGCTGTGGCCGAGACCGCGCACAGACCCGCGGTCACGCCGACGAGGTCGAAGAACGTCCAGCCCCGACGGGCCTCGAGGACGCCGTCGGTCATGAGGAGCAGGTCCGAGCCGGCGGGCAGCGCGACGGTCGCCTCCTCGAGCGAGACCTCGTCAAGGACGCCCAGCAGCGTGCCCGGCACCCCCACCTCGTCCGGGGTCTCGCCCTGGAGGACGAGCAGCGGCAGCGGATGACCGGCGGCGCAGACCGTGGCGCTCCAGCGGTCGGGCCCTCGACGGAGGCTGACCACCACGACCGTGCAGAACCGCTCGGTGCCCTGCTCCAGGAGCACGCGGTTGAGGGCGTCGAGGACCGCCCTCGGGGAGTGCTCTGTCGAGGCCAGCGCCCGGATCGTGTGTCGCACGAGGGACGTCACCACGGCCGCGTCGACGCCCTTGCCGCAGACGTCGCCCATCGCGACCATCCAGTCGCCATTGCCCACCTGGAAGATGTCGTAGAAGTCCCCGCCGATCTCGGCACCGTTGTCGGCCGGACGGAAGTGTCCGCCGATGTCGAGGCCGGGGACCCGCGGAGGTGCCGGGGGGATGAACGACTCCTGCAGGATCCGGGCGAGCTCCTTGGCCTGCACCTCCGAGGCCTCGGCACGACGCTTCGCGAGGAGGAGCTCCTCCTCGTAGCGCCGGCGCTCCGTCGCGTCGAAGACGGCGAGACGGATCTGACGCGGCTCGTCGTCCACCCGGTCGAGCACGGCGTTGACCAGGACGGGCAGCCGGGTGCCGTCGGACCGCACCATCTCGAAGGCGATCTCCCGCACCCCGCCGTGCATGCGCAACGACGGCGCGTAGTGGGTCTCGTGGTAGATCCGACCACCCGGGCTGAGCAGCTCCACGAAGGATCGGCGGCCCACGAGGTCGTCACGGTCGTAGTCCAGCCAGGTGGCGAGCGTCGCGTTGAGACTGACGATGAGGCCGTCGGGGGTCGTGGAGAGGTAGCCGCAGGGAGCGTTCTCGTAGAACTCGACGGGATCACCGTCGACGACGTCGCCTCGGACGGAGGCGCCGGATCGCTGCTCCCGAGTCATCGTCGGAGTCTCTCAGCCGCGGACGAAATGGGAGATCGCGTCCGTGGTCTCGGCCGGGGCGCTGAGGTTCGGACAGTGCCCGGTGGCCGCCAGGTGGACGAGCGTGCTGCCCTCGATCGCAGCATGCACATGGTCACCGACAGAGGTCGGCGCGATCACGTCGTTGCTGCACTGGAGGACGAGAGTCGGCGTGGTCACACGCGCGAGGTCGTCGCGGTTGTCGGAGAGGAACGTGACCCTGGCGAAGCTCCGCGCGATCGCCGGGTCGGTGCGACAGAAGCTCTCGGTGAGCTCCGCGCCCAGCTCGGGGCGGTCGGGGTTGCCCATGATCGCAGGGGCCATGGCCGTGGACCAGCCGAGGTAGTTGCTGTCCAGCGAGTCGAGCAGCTCGTGGATGTCCTGCTCCGCGAACCCGCCGACGTACCCACTGCCGGGGTCGTCGATGTAGCGCGGCGACGGGCCGACGAGCACCAGCTTCGAGAAGCGGTCCGGTTCCTCGAGCGACGCGAGGACGCCGATCATCGAGGAGACGGAGTGTCCGACGAAGACCACGTCGCGCAGGTCGAGCGCCTCGCAGATCTCGAGCACGTCCGTGGCGTAGCCGCCGAGGGTGGCGTAGCGGTCCGGGTCGTACGACGCGAGGTCGGACCCTCCTGCGCCCACGTGGTCGAAGAGCACCACGCGGAAGTCGTCCTCGAAGGCGGGCGCGACGTGCCGCCACATGTGCTGGTCGCAGCCGTAGCCGTGGGCGAAGAGCATCGGTGTCGCGTCCGCCGGACCCGAGACGCGGACGTTGTGGCGCGCGAGGGGATCACCCATCCGCCGTCCCCCGACGTCGCCCACCGTGCCAGACATCCCCGGGACCTCTTTCGGCTCGCCCGCCCACGGTCCGACCGGTGGGCACCGCGGTCAGGCTAGCCGCCCCCGGGTGACACGGGAGGTTGCTTCAGTCCCGAGCGCCCATGACTTCCTGGTCCCAGTCCACGATCGAGCCGGTGACGACACCGCTCCGCTCCGAGAGCAGCAGCACGACGAGGGCGGCGATGTCGACGACGTGGCCGAGCCTGCCCATCGGGAGCGACTTCCCGGCGATCTCGCGCCAGTCGTCACCGGCGCCGTGGAAGCGGCGCTGGATGGCGTCCTCGCCCTCGGTGTCGGTCCAGCCGATGTTGACGCCGTTGACCCGGATCCGGTCCCACCGGTGCGCGTGGGCGGCGTTCTTGGTGAGCCCGACCAGGCCGGCCTTCGAGGCGGCGTACGGCGCGAGGTAGGGCTGACCGCCGTACGACGTCATCGTGATGACGTTGACGATCGTGCCCGGCTCGCCGCGACGCTGCATGTCCTGGATGGCCGCCTGCATGAGGAAGAACGGCGACTTGAGGTTCACCGCGACGTGGTCGTCGAACAGCTCGGGCGTCGTGTCGACGACCGAGCCGCGGGTGGTGAGACCGGCGGCGTTGACGAGGCAGTCGACGCGTCCGTACTCCTCGATCGTCGCGGTCACCGACGCCCGCGCCTGCTCGACGTGGCGCAGGTCGGTCTCGACGAAGAGCGTCTCGCGCCCCGAGCTCGCACAGCTCCTCGGCCGCTGCTTCACCGACGTCGGCGCGCCGACCGGTGACCACCACCGACGACGCGCCTTCGGCGACGACGGCCTTCGCGATCGCGAAGCCCACGCCCTGGGTGCCGCCCGAGACCAGGACGACCTTGCTTTCCAGCAGGGGTTCAGAGGTCAACGGATCTCCTCGTTGCTGCGGCGGTGGTCGTAGGCGTCGAGCTCCTCGACGACCTTCGCAGCATCCCATCCCTCCTCGAGCGCCTTGAGGAGGATGTCGGTCTGCGCCATCGGCGTGAGCCCGCCGACGTTCTGGTCGCGGTCGAGGTTCGTCGGGAACGGGTAGCCCTCTGCTGCGGCCGTCACGGCGTTGGTCACCGCCGCCTCGTCGCCCCGGGCGGCCAGCGCCGCCAGGGCCGGATAGACCGCCTTGCTGATCTTGCCGCGGTCGACGCGCTCCATCGCCCGGCCGAAGGCCGAGGAGACCTGGAGGAGGTTCGCGCACCGCTGCACGTCGGAGGAGTGGTTGGTGCCGGCGCCGTGGAAGAGCGCGGGGTTGAAGAAGGCCGCGTCGCCCTTGCGCAGCGGCAGCTGCACGTAGCGCTCGAGGAAGAGGTCGCGGAACTCCGGGAGCCGCCAGGCAAGGTAGCCGGGGGCGTACTGGTGCGAGTACGGCAGGTACATCGTCGGTCCGCTCTCCACGGGCATGTCCGAGTGCGCGACCGCGCCCTGGAGAGTCATGACCGGCGAGAGCAGGTGCACGTGGCTGGGGAACTCGGCTGCCACCTCGTTGGAGAGGAAGCCGAGGTGGTAGTCGCGGTGCGGGTCCTGCCGCTGACCGCCGGGGCGGACCACGTTGACCTGCGAGGTGACCTGGTACGCCGGGCCGAGCCACGCCCTCGACACGAGGCCGATGACGTCGTTGGCGTAGTAGTCGACGAACGCCTCGGGATCACGGACCGCGAGCTTCTCCAGCGCGTTCCAGACCCGATCGTTCGCGCCGGGCGCCGCGAAGTGGTCGCCGGCGGGGCCGCCCTTCGCGCGCTCGTCGGCGATCATCGCGTCGAAGGCCGCAGTCACGCGGTCGACGACTGTGGTGTCGGTGAAGGCGTTCTCGAGGACCACGATGCCGGGGCCGTCGGTGAGCGCGGTGACGAGCTCGGCCTCGATGGCGTCCGCGCCCTCGGCGGCGACCGTGTCGCGAAGGCTCTTGGCGTCGTAGACCAGGACGTTGTCGACCACGCGGTCCGCGTGGGGGAACGCCGTCACGTCCGTCGTCTGGTCCACGAGGGCCGTGAAGTCGTCGAGGTGGCAGTCGGCCTCGGTGAGGCGGCCGGTCCTGGCTGTGCTGGTGGGGCTGGTCATGACGGTCACGCTAGGCCTCGGCGGCTCGGGGGTGGGATGCTGAAACCCATCAAAAAGACCTCAGGAGCAGCGTGCGCCACCCCTACCGGATCAGGGAGATCGCCCAGCAGGCCGGCCTCAGCGAGGCGACGGTCGACCGGGTGCTGCACGGCCGCCCGGGGGTGCGGCCGAGCACCGTCGACGAGGTGCAGCGGGCCATCGCCGACCTCGACCGGCAACGCTCGCAGCTGCGGCTGACCGGGCGGACCTTCATGGTCGACCTGGTGATGCAGGCGCCGGCCCGGTTCAGCACCGCAGTACGAAGGGCGCTGGAGCACGAGCTGCCCGGGCTGCGACCGGCGGTGGTGCGCTCGCGGTTCCACCTCGAGGAGGAGAGCGAGCCGGACCGGATGGCGCGCACGCTCGCTGCCATCGGCCGGAAGGGCTCGCACGGCGTGCTGCTCAAGGCGCCGAACGCTCCCGCCGTCGTCGCTGCCGTGGATGCCCTGGCCGAACGGGGCATCCCGGTGGTCACGCTGTTCACCGACGTGCCGGGGTCGCGGCGGGTGGCCTACGTCGGGATCGACAACAGAGCGGCCGGGGCGACCGCTGCCTACCTGCTCACCCGGTGGGCGCCCGCCGGCGGCACCGCGCTGGTGACGGTGAGCAGCTCGGCCTTCTTCGGGGAGGACGAGCGGGAGTCGGGCTTCCGGTCGGCGCTGGCCACGATGGCGCCCGGGCGCGGGGTCCGCGAGGTGACGGACACCGACGGGCTCGACGAGGTTCTCGAGGTCGCCGTGTCCTCGGCGCTCGCGGACGACCCGTCGATCGACGCGGTCTACTCCGTCGGCGGAGGCAACCTGGCGACGCTGTCGGCCTTCGAGGCGGCTGGTCGCTCTCCGACCGCCTTCATCGCCCACGACCTCGACGGCGACAACCTCGGGCTGCTGCGCCAGCAGCGCATCTCGGCCGTGCTCCACCACGACCTGCGCGGCGACCTCCGCCGAGCCTGCCGCCTCGTCATGCAGGCCCACGGCGCCCTCCCCGGCGCCCCCTCCTCCCGCCCCTCCCACGTCCAGGTCGTCACCCCCTACAACGAACCCCCCGCCTTCAACGCCGAGACGGCGATCAGGGCTGGCGGTGGATGAGCAGGGGGAGGACGAGGCCGGCGCCGGCACGACGCAGGGCGGCGGCACCGACGGTGATCGGCCAGAGGGTCGCGGAGGCACCGACGACCAGCAGCACCGAGCGACCGGCGAGGTCACCCAGCGCCGAGACGTCGATGGCAGTCCCGCCACCACGCCGCCTCCTCGCCCGACCCCCGGTCGCGGAGATCGTCGGGCGGGCGCTTCACGGTCGGCGTCGCCCGGTCGAGCCGTCCGACACTCGCCAGGTGGTCGGCCACGGAGGCGGTGAAGCGAGGCGGGCCCGAGCCGGCCAGGTCGACGACGACCTCGGGCCGGGACGCCCAGCTGTTGCGCCACTCGGCGAGCACGCGCACGCAGGCCTCGAGCACCTCGGCTGGTGCCTCGCCGTCGTGCAGCCGCATCGAGCCGGAGACCTCGCGCCACTCGGGGGCGTCGGCCCAGATGAGCGTGCGACCCACCTCGGCGCCTTCGTCGGGACCGATCCGGCCGCGGGCTCCGAAGGCACCGCCGGGCCACATCTTCCGGGGCTCGAGCACATGCACCTCACCGCGCAGGGTCCGGGCGACCGCGGCGACGGTCTCGTGCCTCGGCGTCGCGGACAGCGGCGGCTGCAGCCCCCCGCGGCAGACCGAGCACCGGCCGCAGGGCTCGGCGTTCGGGTCGTCGAGCGAAGCCTGGAGCAGCTCCATCAGGCAGGACGCGCCCTTGTTGTAGTCGCGCATGATCGAGGCCTCGCGCCGCCGGGTCGCGATGATCCCGTCGTAGTGCTCGGCGTCGTAGGTCCAGTCCTTCCCCGTCGACAGCCACCCGCCGTCGACGCGGTCGGTCACCTCCTCGACGGCGAGCTGCTTGAGGATCAGCTCGAGCCGCCCGCGGCGTACGCCCGACTGGGCCTCCAGCCCGACCACCGTCTGCGGCTCCTCCGTCGAGAGCTCGGCGAGCACGCGCTGCACCTGGTCGGGGTCGGGGATCGTCGCGGTGGCGAAGTAGTCCCACACGCCGGCGTCCGCGTCGGACGGGAGCAGCACGCAGTGGGCGTGCTCGATCGCGCGGCCGGCACGGCCCACCTGCTGGTAGTACGACACCGGCGACGGCGGAGCGCCCACGTGCACGACGAAGCCGAGGTCCGGCTTGTCGTAGCCCATGCCCAGCGCCGACGTCGCGACGAGCGCCTTGATCTCGTTGGCACGCAAGGCGTCCTCGAGACGCTCGCGCTCGGAGGGCTCGAGCTGACCGGTGTACGCCGCGACGGGGAACGAAGGGCCGTGCACGTCCTGGATCGCCGCAGCCAGACGGTTCGCGTCGGCGACGGTGAGCGTGTAGACGATGCCCGATCCCTCGAGCAGCGGCAGGTGGTCGACGACCCAGGCGTAGCGCTCCAGCGGTGTCAGCGCCGGCACCACCGAGAGCTCGAGGCTCGACCTGGCGAGCAGCCCACGGAGCACCAGGGTGCTCTGGCCGAGCTGGGCGGCGACGTCGACGGTGACGCGCTCGTTGGCGGTCGCGGTGGTCGCGAGGACCGGGGTGTCGGGGTTGAGCTTCTGGAGCACGTCGGACACGCGGCGGTAGTCCGGCCGGAAGTCGTGGCCCCAGTCGGAGACCGCGTGCGCCTCGTCGATGACGAGCAGGCCCAGGCGTCCCGCGAGGCCGTCGAGCACGCGTCGGCCGAAGCCAGGGTTGGCGAGGCGCTCGGGCGAGACGAGCAGGACGTCGAGGTCGCCGTTGGTCAGCGCCTGCTCGATCGCCGACCACTCGTCGATGTTGGAGGAGTTGAGGGTGGCGGCCCTGAGGCCCGCACGCGACGCCGCCGCGACCTGGTCGCGCATCAGCGACAGCAGCGGCGAGACCACGAGTGTCGGACCGAAGCCCTCGTCGCGCCGGATCGCCGTGGCCGCCCAGTAGACGGCGCTCTTGCCCCACCCCGTCGCCTGCACCACGAGCACCCGCGCCGCGGGCTCGCACAACGCGGCAACAGCGACCGCCTGGTCGTCACGCAGGCTGGCGTCGGCACCGGCCATCGCGGCGATCACCCGGTCGGCGGTCGCGGCGCGGGACCCGGTCAGCTCAGGGGCAGTGGTGCTCACCCGGCCACCGTAGGCGGAGGTACCGACCCAGCTCTCGCCTCCCTCCACAGGTGGTCTCGACGGGCGCTCCTCGGCTGGCGCCTCGTCGCTGCTCGACCACCGAGGGGACATAGAGTCGGAGGATGCCTGCGACCCGCGTGATGCCGACCGAGGAGGCTGCCGACCTCCTGCAGCTGACCCGCGACCTCGCCGTCAAGGAGCTGGCCCCGAAGGTGGCGGCCGCTGAGGCGGACGAGGTGTTCCCCCGCGAGGTGTTCCGGACGCTCGGCCGCGCCGGGCTGCTGTCGCTGCCCTACCCGGAGGAGTACGGCGGTGGGGAGCAGCCCTACGAGGTCTACCTCCAGGTCCTCGAGGAGATCGCGTCGGTCTGGGCGTCGGTCGGCGTCGGTGTCAGCGTGCACGCACTGTCCTGCTTCGGGCTCTACACCCGCGGCACGGACGAGCAGAAGAAGCGCTGGCTTCCGGACATGCTGGGCGGCGAGCTGTTGGGGGCGTACGCACTCTCCGAGCCGCAGGCCGGTTCCGACCCGGCGGCGATGACGACGAAGGCGGTGAAGGACGGCGACGAGTACGTCCTCTCCGGCACCAAGGCCTGGATCACCCACGGCGGTCACGCGGACTTCTACAAGGTGATGGCGCGCACGAGCGAGGTCTCGACGGGCTCGACCGGCAGAGGAGGGATCTCGTGCTTCCTGGTGCCGGCTGACGCCGAAGGCCTCTCGGCGGACCCGCCGGAGAAGAAGATGGGCCTCACCGGCTCGTCCACCACGACGCTGCGGCTCGACAAGGTGCGGGTCTCCGCGGACCGGCTGCTCGGTGCCGAGGGCGACGGCTTGAAGATCGCGCTCGCGGGCCTCGACTCCGGCCGTCTCGGCATCGCTGCTGTCGCCACCGGTCTGGCCCAGGGTGCGCTCGACCAGGCGGTCGCCTACGCCCAGGAGCGCGAGACGTTCGGCGAGCGGATCATCGACCACCAGGGGCTCGCGTTCGTGCTCGCCGACATGGAGGCCGCCATCGAGTCGGCCCGTGCCACCGTGCTCGCCGCCGCTCGTCTGCGCGACCGGGGGCTGCCCTTCTCCCGCGAGGCGTCGGTCGCCAAGCTCGTCGCCACCGACAACGCGATGAAGGTGACGACGGACGCGGTGCAGGTGCTCGGTGGCTACGGCTACACCCGCGACTTCCCGGTCGAGCGCTACATGCGCGAGGCGAAGGTCATGCAGATCTTCGAGGGCACCAACCAGATCCAGCGCATGGTCATCTCTCGTCACCTCGACAAGAAGACCGGCGGCGACATCACCGTGGCTTCCTGAGCCGTCCCGCCCACCAGGGCAGCACAACGGACTCGTCCACCTCGTAGGCACGACACATCAGCGCGCCCGCCTCGAGCAGCAACGACCGTCGTGCTCCGGCATCGGCCTGCGCACGTCGTACGACGGACGCGGCGGCGTCCCAGTGCTCCTCGACCGTCGGCAGCGGCAGCCGTCCGACCTGCGAGGCACTGAGCTTGACCGCGTCCATGGTCAGGGCCGTGCCGGCATAGCGGGCCATGGCGTGCGCGGTGACCGGTGGAGCGAGGAGAACGGCGAGGACCCGCCAGAGGTCCGCCGCGGCCGGCACGACGGTGATGACGGGCACCGACGGCAGCCAGGACCCGTGCTCGTCGACGACCGCTTCGAGCACCTTGCCCTGCGTGCCGACGAGCACCTTCGGGACCTGACGCGCGCCGGCCCACCGCTGCAGGGACGGCGTGAGCGCGGGCACGTCGACGACGGGCGACTGCCAGCGCTGCTTGAGGAAACGCGTCTGCCGCATGCCCCACAGGCATTCGGCAGGGTCGATCAGCCCGGACGTCACGAGCGGGGGCCCGGAAGGCAGCTCCTCGACCTCGTGGACGTGGCCCTCGAGGCCGTAGTACTGGTCGCGGAAGTCTGCGGTGCACCCGGCGAGCTCGCCCAGGGTCCGCGACCCGGTCAGGGTCACCTCGGGCACGCCGAGCGCCTCGACGAGGAGGAACGACCACTCGCCCGCGAGGTCGTCCGCGGTCACCGGGCGCGCCAGGAACGGCTCGAACTCAGGGCCGTGCGTGCGGCGCACGGCGTCCTGTGGCGCGGCCTTCCTGAGCACCGGGGCGCAGGTGAGCACGCCGGCCTCGAAGACAGGCACGTCGCTGGCCCACAGCGACTCGAGCGCGCAGGTCTTGGCGAGCGACGCCCGCACGTCGCCGCTGTCGCGCGCCGCGAGCAGGGACTGGGGCTGGACGAGCCCCACCCGGCCGCCGTCGCGAAGCCAGTCGAGGCTGCGGGCGAGGAACAGAGCGCTGACGTCGGTGTAGGCGCGCGCCGAAGGACCTCGCTCGCCGCGACGCACGGTGAGGCTCTCGAGCTGGTTGAGGAAGGGCGGGTTGCCGACGACGACGTCGTGCTCGCCCAGGTCGAGGTCGAGCGCGTCGCCTTGCCGGAGCGAGAGCACGGGCAGGGCCAGCCGCTCCCCCGGCACGGCGAGCTCGAGCCAGAGGCAGACCCGTGCCAGCTCGAGGACAGCCGGGTCGAGGTCGACGCCGTGCACCTGGGCGACGGCTCCGACGAGGTCCCCGGTGCGGGCGGTGATCCGGCGGGCCGCAGCGACCAGGAAGGCACCGGCTCCGCAGGCAGGGTCGAGCACGGACACCGGCCCGCTCGCCTCGTCCAGTGCGGGCTCGAGCACCTCGTCGAGGAGATGGCCGACGAGCCTGGGCGGCGTGAACCACGCTCCCGCCGACTTGCGCCCGGACCCGGCGGGGTCGAGGTGGAGCATGCCGTGGGTCCAGCTCGCCTCGTAGGTGAGCAGCTCCTCGTGCAGCGCTCCCAGCGCGGCGACGTCGTTGCTGATGCCGACGGCGGTCGGCACCTGGAGGTGGGCGAGGTCGTCGGGGACGAGGACCTCGGTCTCCAGTCCGCCGAGCGCCTCCGTGACGGTGACGCCCGCGCCGCGGCGGGTGGCGAGCGGCACCAGCAGGAGCCGGTACGCCGTGCGCGCGAGGTCTGTGACCAGGGCGGGCGCGCTGACCTCACCCGCGTCGAGCGCTGTGCGGAGTCGAGGCCCGGTCGGGCCGTCGAGGATGGCGTCAGCGAGCTCCGTGACGAGGCGCGCGACCGGACCGGTCGGGGCGTCCGTCATCAGCCGACGCGGCGCGCGCCGTCGGAGGGCTGGGCGACGAAGGTGGCCGGCTCGTCCCAGCCCTGCGTGGCGTACGCGTCCTTCACGGCGGCGGTCACGTCGTCGACGGCCCCGTGCTCGACGAGCGCGAGGCAGCAGCCTCCGAAGCCGCCCCCGGTCATCCGCGAGCCGTGCGCCCCGGCAGCGAGGGCTGCGTCGACGGCCGCGTCGACCCGGGGGACGGTGATCTCGAAGTCGTCGCGCATCGACACGTGGGAGGCGGTGAGGTGCTCGCCGATCGCGCGCGGGTCCCCGCCTCCGCGCAGGGTGCGAACGACGTCGAGCACCCGCGCGTCCTCGGTCACGACGTGCTTGACCCGCCTGGCGACCACGTCGTCGTCGATGCGGCGCATTGCGTCGTCGAGGTCCTCGACGGTCACGTCACGGAGGGCCGGGACGCCGAGCAGACGAGCACCCTCCTCGCACGAGCGGCGGCGCTCGGCGTACTCCCCGTCGACGAGGGCGTGCGGTGCCTTCGTGTCGATGACGAGGAGGGCGAGGTCGTGGCTGCCGAGGTCGAACGGCACCGGCTCGACCTCGAGCGACCGCGTGTCGAGGAAGAGCACGTGGCCGACGCGGCCGTGCAGCGACGCCATCTGGTCCATGATCCCCGTCGGGGCGCCGACGAAGTCGTTCTCCGCGGTGCGGACGATCTTCGCGAGCTCGGTGGGGTGCAGCTCGATGCCCGTGAGGCCGAGCAGCGCGGTCCCGGTTGCACACTCGAGCGCGTGCGACGAGGAAAGGCCTGCACCGCTCGGGACGTCGGAGTCGAGGACCAGGTCAGCACCCTGGATCTCCTGCCCTGCTTGGCGAAGCGCCCACGCGACGCCGGCGACATAGGCGCCCCAGCCGTCGACCGACCCTGGCTCGAGGTCGTCGACCGACACGTCCAGGGGCTCGTCGACCTGGAGGCTGCGCGCGGTGATGCGGCCGTCGCCGCGGCGACGGCCGGAGATGCCGACACCGTGCGGGAGCGCGAGGGGGAGGACGAAGCCCTCGTTGTAGTCGGTGTGCTCACCGATCAGGTTCACGCGACCCGGCGCGAACCAGAGGCCTTCGCCGTCGAAGGCCTCACGGGCGCGCTGAGCAGGTCCGGGCAGGTCGGTCATGCGACGGTCCAGACGTGGTGGGAGCCGGTGAGGCCCTTGAGCTCGTACTCCCCGACGTGCGCGACCTGGCGCCTCTCCAGCGCGTCGGCGGACTCGTCGCTGAGCAGCACCTGGCCGCCGTCGGCGAGCGCGGTGAGGCGCGCAGCCTTGGCGACGTTGCGGCCGAAGTAGTCGCCGTCCCGGGCGATCGCGGTGCCGGTGTGGATGCCGATGCGCACCTGGACGGGGGTACGTCGAAGCCGGCGACCCGCGGAGCCCATGCCTCGCTGGATGCCCGTGGCCGCGGCGACCGCCGCGTCGGCGGACGGGAAGACGACCATGAACCCGTCACCCTGCGACTTCACGACGTGGCCGCGGCGCCGGGCGACCTCCTGGCGGACGACGCGGTCGTGTCCGTCGAGGACCTTGACCCACTCCTCGTCACCGAGCTCCTCGTTGAGGCTCGTGGAGTTCTTGATGTCGGAGAAGAGGAACGTCACCCGGCCCTCGTCGTCGGCCATCGACGCGATGGCCGCGCGGTCCTCGGTGGCCCACTTGGTGAGGTCCTCGAGCGGCGCCATGAGCAGGCCGCCCACCAGCCCGCGCTCGCGCACGCGAGTGGCGGTGTCGAAGACCTGCTTGACCGCCCACCCCGCGGCGTTCTGGGCCCGGACCGGGACGCTCGCCAGCTCCGCGCGGAGCGCGTCGATCTCCCGGCCGCGCCCGGCCGACCGGCGTACCAGGGCGACGAGGGCGAGCAGCGTCACGACCTCGAGCACGGCGAGCACCAGGATCAGCACGTCCTTCGGCACGCCCAGCACGGGGCCAGCCTCCCAGATGCGAGGTCAGGAGGGCGTATCGAGACGTCAGGTGCGGAAGGTGGTGACGTAGGTCTGCCAGTCCCAGCGGCCCAGGAGCTCCTCGGCCGCGGTGCGCCCAGCAGCCAGCAGCTCCTGCTTCGCCTCGTCGGGGACGCCGAAGTCGACGGGGCTGACGTCGCCGGTGTCGACCTGCATGGTCCGGGCGTGCACCCAGGGCAGGTCGAGGTAGGCCTGGTCGCGCCCCACGATCGTGGTCATCACGAGATCGGTGAGCAGCTTGAGCGGCCCGTGGGCGAGCAGGCCGAGACCCGGCAGCAGCTGGTCGGCGTCGACGGGCAGGCGGGGCAGCAGCTTGACCCCGAAGGTCGGCCAGCGCGGCCGGAGTCCGTCGGTGCGGTCGAGCAGGTCGATCGGGAAGTTCGCGAGCACGCCCCCGTCGACGAGCGTCGACCTGGTGCCGTCAGCCGCGGTGATCGAGGCCGGCTCGTAGAAGAACGGGATCGAGGTGGACGCCCGCACCGCCTCGGCGACCGACTGCTCGTCGGGGTCCAGCCCGTAGAGACGCTGGTAGTCCCACGGGAAGCGCACCAGCTCGCCCCGGGTCAGGTCGGCGGCCGTGACGACCAGCTTGTAGCGGCGCTCGACCGGCAGCCACTCGTCACCGGGGTCGTCGCGGCGGAGGTCGCCGAAGGTCCGCACGCCCAGGGCCGCCAGGCGTTCGGCCACCCAGTCACGGACCTCGTCACCCTCGTAGACGCCGTTCTCGAAGGCGATCGACGCGAGTGGTCCCGCGATCGGGATCCGGTCGACGAGGGACCGGTCGGTGAACCGGCGGAAGTCGAGCGAGCCGATCACCTCGGTCATCTCCGCGACGGGCATCCCGGCTGCCACCAGTGCCCCGACGAGCGCCCCGACCGACGTACCGGCGACGCGCTGGAAGCCGTAGCCCGCCGCGTCGAGGACGCCGAGCGCCCCCACGTGGGCGATGCCGAGCACGCCGCCGCCCTCGAGGACGAGATCCGCGTTGCGGTCGCCGAGCCCCTGCGTGGTCGCCGTCATGTCGCGCGACGCTAGCCTGCGGCCCCGACCGTGGCCAACGTCTCAGATACCGCTGGTACCCGAAAGGGCACCATGGAGGCATGGACCGCGTGCACGCCTTCACCGACGACGCCCTCGCCGACCACGACGCCACCGCGCTCGCCGAGCTGGTCGCCGCGAAGGAGGTCAGCGCCCGCGACCTCACCGAGGCCGCGATCGCGCGCGCCGAGAAGGTGCAGGCCGCGCTCAACGGCGTGCAGGTTCCCGACTACGAGCGGGCGCTCGCCAGCGCCGACGCGCTGCCCACCGGCCCGTTCACCGGCGTCCCGACGTTCATCAAGGACAACATCGACGTCGCCGGCCTCCCCACCAACCACGGCACCCAGGCGTTCACCGCGCGCCCGGCGAAGAAGGACAGCCCGCTCGTCACCGAGTTCCGCTGCCTCGGTCTCAACATCCTCGGCAAGAGCCGGTTGCCGGAGTTCGGCTTCAGCGCCTCGACCGAGTACGTCGGTGCGGACCCGGTCCGCAACCCGTGGGACCCCGACTTCTCCGCCGGCGCCTCGTCCGGCGGTGCCGCCGCGCTGGTGGCCGCCGGGGTCGTCCCGATCGCCCACGCCAACGACGGAGGCGGCTCGATCCGCATCCCCGCCGCGGTCAACGGCCTCTTCGGCCTCAAGCCGACGCGCGGCCGCTTCGTCACCGACCCGCACGACGCGCAGCTGCCCGTCGACATCGTCGGCCAGGGCATCGTGTCGCGCAGCGTCCGGGACACGGCACGCTTCTTCGCGGGCATGGAGGCCCAGCACCGCAACCCCAAGCTGCCGCCGGTCCGCCAGGTCACCGGCCCGAGCGCTACGCGACTGCGGATCGGCCTGGTGCTCGACTCCCCCTCCGGCCACCCGACCGACGCCGAGACGCGTGCCGCTGTCGAGGACGCCGCTCGGCTGCTCGAGGACCTCGGGCACCACGTCGAGGTGGCGAGCCCGCCCGTCCCGGAGTCGTTCGTCACCGACTTCCCCCACTACTGGGCGCTCCTCGGCTTCCTCGCCAACCTCACCGGCAAGCTCACCTACGACCGCCACTACGACGCCGCCCTGACGGAGCCGCTGACCAAGGGCCTCGCTCGCCAGTTCCGCGGCCAGTGGAAGGACACGCCGGGGATGCTGTGGCGGCTTCGGCGCAGCGTCGCCGCGTACCGCGAGGCGTTCCACGACCTCGACGTCTACCTCAGCCCGGTGCTCAGCCACACCACCCCGCCGATCGGGCACCTCGGCGCCGACCTGCCCTACGACGAGCTGTTCCCGCGCCTCGAGGGCTACGTCGGCTTCACCCCGATCAACAACACCTCCGGGTCACCCGCCATGTCGGTGCCGATCGCGCAGACGTCGCGCGGGTTGCCGCTGGGCGTTCACTTCGCAGCCGACTACGGTGACGAGCGCACGCTGTTGGAGCTGGCCTTCGAGCTCGAGGAGGCCCGGCCCTTCGCCCGGATCCAGGAGACCTGATGACGTACGACGTGACCTTCGTGGAGCTCAGCGAGCAGCCCACCGCCGTACGACGGGGTCACGTCACCCACCTGGGCATCGCCGACTTCCTGGGCGGCGCGTTCGGCGCCGTCTTCGGCGCGCTCGGCGAGGCAGGGCTGGAACCGGCCGGACCGCCGTTCGCGAAGTACGACGTCGCTCCCGACGGCGGCTGGATCATCGAGGCCGGCTACCCGGTCGCCGACCCGATCACCGGCAACGGTGACGTCGAGCCGAGCTCGCTCCCGGGCGGGACCGTCGGGCAGACGGTCCACGAAGGTTCGTACGACGGCCTGCGCGCGGCGTACGAAGCGGTCGAGGCCTTCGTCGGCGAGGCCGGGATGTCGATCGGCGAAGCCGCGTGGGAGAGCTACCTCGACGACCCGATGACGGTCGAGGTGCCGCGGACGCTCGTGATCATGTCGGTGCGCTAGCGCGACATCCTCCCCGTCCCGGCTCGCCACCCTGACGACGCCCTGCCCCTCCTCCGGCGCCGACCCAGGCGGCACGCAGCGACGCTAGGTCCGTGTCACCGCAGGCGCGTCGACGGCCAGAACGCGTTGCGGTGTCAGGTCACCATGCCGCTGCGGTAGGCCAGCACGACCAGCTGCGCGCGGTCACGCACCTCCAGCTTGGCGAGCAGGTGGCTGACGTGGGTCTTCACCGTGGAGTAGCTGACGTGCAGCTGCTCGCCGATCTCGACGTTGGACATCCCGCGGGCGACGGCCACGAGCACGTCGCGCTCGCGCTCGGTCAGCTCGGGCAGCACGTCGACGTCCACGGCGCCCGGAGCCGTGTCGACGAACCGCTCGATGAGCCGGCGGGTCACGGACGGCGCCAGCAACGACTCACCGTCGGCGACCACGTGCACAGCGCGGATCAGGTCGTCCGGCGTCGTGTCCTTCAGCAGGAAGCCGCTGGCGCCCGCGCGCAGGGCGTCGTACACGTACTCGTCCCCGTCGAACGTCGTCAGCACGAGCACCTTCACGTGCGCGGTCTGCGGGTTGCTCGTCAGGTGGCGGGTGGCCTCGATGCCGTCGATGCTCGGCATCCGGATGTCCATGAGCACCACGTCCGGGTCGTGCTGTCGTACGGCGGCCAGCGCCTCTGCCCCGTCGGCTGCCTCGGCCACCACCTCGATCGTCGGCTCCGAGCCCAGGATCAGCGCGAAGCCGGAGCGCACCAGTGCCTGGTCGTCGGCGATCACGACGCGGATCACGACGTCGCTCCTTCGACGGCGGGCGTCGCGGCGACGGGGATCTCGGCCCGCACGGCGAATCCGCCGGCGGCCAGCGGGCCTGCCTCGACGGTGCCGCCGTAGAAGGCGACGCGCTCCCTCATGCCGGTCAGCCCGTGGCCCGGCACGGGCTCACCGCGTGGTGCGCCGTCGTCGACGACCCCGACCCGGACCAGGGCATCGCGGAGGGTGAGGGTCACCGTCGCCTGCTTTCCCGACGAGTGCTTGAGGCAGTTGGTGAGGGCTTCCTGGACGATCCGGTAGACCGCGAGCTGCAGACCCGCCGGCACGTCCTCCCAGTCCCCCGAGGAGTCGAGAGTGACGTCGAGCCCGGCGGCCCGCACCTCCTCGACGAGGGCGTCGAGGTCGGACGCACCGGGCGCGGGGTGACGGGACGGCGCGGCCGACCCGTTGCCGTCGCGCATCACCTCCAGCAGCCGCCGCATCTCACCGAGGGAGTCGCGTCCAGTGCGTGCGATCCGGCCCACGGCGAGACGGGCCTCGTCCGGCCGGCGGTCCAGCATCCGCTCGGCCACGCCGGCCTGGACGACCATGACGCTCAGTGCGTGGCCGATGACGTCGTGCAGCTCCCGGGTCAGCCGCAGCCGCTCCTCGACCGCGACGGCGTCGGCCCGCTTGCGCTCCTCCTCCGCACGAAGACGTTCCAGCTCGGCTCGTTCCTCGGCAGCGGCCAGGTCGGCGTCGTGGCGCTCGCGCCGGTCCCGTACGCCGACGCCGAGGGTCCCGGCGAAGCCGAAGCACACCGAGGTTGACGACCGCTCCTTCGGCGCTGAGGTCGACCGGCCGCATGACCGCGGTCAGCGCCAGCACGCCCGCCGCGATCGCGAAGACCTGCCAGGTGCGACGGCGGCTGGTGTAGCCGATCGCGGTGTAGAAGGAGACGAGCATGCCGACCGTCGCCAGCCCGACCGTGGACTTCGTCGCGACCATGAGGAGCGCGGCCGCCGTGGTCGTCGCGAGCACCGACATGGGCCAGCGCCGGCGTACGACAAGAGGGGCGGTGGCGAGCAGGGTGAGCATCACGGACAGCACCCCGACCGGTCTGTTCGCCGGCACCGCCTCGTCCCCGCTCAGGTGCACCCCGAGGACCACGACGGCGCACGCGGCGCCGAAGGCGAGGTCGACCATCGTCTGGGTCCTCGACAGCCGGTTGCCTCGCATGCGTCGACTCTAGGGACGCCGGACCGCGTGGGCATCGGTCTGCAGAACGAGATGAGGGGCGTCCCTCCGTCCCTGGTACCGGTCGGTTCTGGCCTCCAGCCCGACGCGAGACCACCCTCGGCGGCAGCAGAGTCGGTGCATCATCACCGAGCAGACAGGCAAGCCCATGAAGCCCGCAGCAGCCATCCTCGTCCGTCGTCAACCGTTCCTCTCGTTCTTCGTCCTGGCCTGCTTCTTCGGGTGGAGCGCCTACCTCGCGTCAGCCTTCGGGCTGGGCTCGGCACCCGAGAACTTCCCGCTCGGACCCTTGATGGCCGTCGCCGTCGTCACCGCGTTGATGGGCCGCGCCGCCTTCCGCGGCTGGAGTCGCAAGCTCAGGAGCTGGAGCGCCCCGCCGGGGTGGTACGCCGTGGCTGTGCTCGTCCCGATCGCTGTCGCTGCCGGGATCGTCCTGGTGAACCATGCCTTCGGCGCCCCTCTGCCCACCGCCTCGCAGCTCTCCGAGTGGCCGAGCGTGCTGGCGACGTTCGTGATGATGCTCGTCCTGGTGGGGATCGGTGAGGAGGCCGGTTGGTCTGCGTTCGCGGCACCACTGCTGGGGCGCCACACCTTCTTCGTCCGCTGGACGATGCTCGCCTCCGTCCGGATCTTCTGGCACCTGCCGCTCATGGTCACCGGCATGCTGCCGTGGACGATCGGGATCGTCGGCAACGCCGCCTGGCAGCTGGTCGTGCTCTGCGTGCTCGAGAGGACCGGTGGTCGCTGGACGCTCGTGGCGGTCTGGCACGCCATGCTCAACGCCGTCGGGGGCGGCTTCGTGTTCACGATGGTCGAGGGCGCGGACAAGGCGCGGCTGGGCATCCTGCTCTCCGTGGCCTACGTCGTGGTGGCCCTCGCGATGCTCGCGGTGACACGACCGGCCCTAGGCTCTGGGGATGGCCGACCGCACGCCCGACCGGGACACGGTGCTCGGCAAGGCGGCAGCGCTGCTGTTCTCGTTCAGCGCTGACGACACGCACCTGACGCTCGTGGAGCTCACGCAGCGCACCGGGTTGGCCAAGTCGACGGTCCACCGTCTGGCGGCCGACCTGGTCGCGCTGCGTCTGCTCGACCGTGACGAGGCGGGGTACCGGCTCGGCGGCCAGCTCTTCGAGCTCGGCATGCGGGCCTCCGTCGAGCGGGGGCTGCTGGAGGTGGCGACGCCGTTCCTCGAGGACCTCTACGAGCGCACCCACGAGACCGTGCACCTGGGGGTGCTCGAGGGCACGGAGGTCGTCTACGTCGCCAAGATCGGCGGCCACCGCCAGGCGTCGACACCCTCACGGATCGGGGGCCGGATGCCGCTCTACTGCACGGGTCTCGGCAAGGCGCTCCTCGCGCACTCGCCGGCGTCACTGCTGGACGAGGTGGTCGCGCAAGGGCTCGCGCGACGCACCCCACGGACGATCACCGGCGCCGGTCTGCTCAAGCGGCAGCTCGACCAGATCGTCGAGGCCGGTGTGGCGTTCGAGCACGAGGAGTCCGCTCCCGGCATCGTCTGTGTGGGCGCTCCGGTGCTCGACGCTGACGACCGCCCCGTCGCCGCGGTGAGCGTCACCGGGCCGACGTCGCGCTTCAAGCCCGAGCCGCATGCCGCCCAGGTCCGCGCTGCGGCCGCCGGCATCGCCGCCACCCTCGCGCGACGGGACGAGATGACGTCCCACTGAGTGGGACGGAACCGTAGGCGGGTGGGCCGTCGGACCGGCATCGTGGAGGCATGACCTCCTCCCCTGCCACCGAGGCGGCGCAACGCCTCATCGAGGCGGCCCGGACCCGCGTCCCGTGCGCGCCGGTCCGCGACCTCATCGGGCTCACCGACCTGTCGCTGGCCTACGAGGTGCAGAACCAGCTCACCGCTTCCCGCCTCGCCGACGGCGCGGTCGTCGTCGGTCGCAAGACCGGCGCGACGAGCAAGGCGGTGCAGGACCAGCTGGGCGTCGACCAGCCCGACTTCGGGGTGCTCTTCGAGGACATGGACGTGTCGTCGTACGACGAGGTGCCCGGTGGTCGGCTGATCCAGCCGAAGGCCGAGGCCGAGGTGGCGTTCGTGCTCGAGCAGGACCTCGCCGACGGACCCCTCGAGGTCGCCGACGTGCGCAAGGCCGTGGCCTACGCGGTCGCTGCGATCGAGATCGTGGACAGCCGCATCGAGGCCTGGAACATCAAGATCACCGACACCGTCGCCGACAACGCCTCCAGCGGTCTTTACGTCCTCGGTGACAAGAAGGTCTCGCTCGACGGCTTCGACCCGGTCGACGTGACGATGACGCTCTTCGACGGCGACGATCAGGTCTCGTCCGGCAACGGCGCCGCCTGCCTCGGCGACCCCCTCAACGCCCTGTCCTGGTTGGCGAGGACGGCCCGCGACTTCGGCGAGCCGCTCCGCGCCGGCCAGGTCGTGCTCTCCGGTGCACTCGGCGCCATGGTCACCGCCCAGCCCGGTCACACCATCCGTGCCGAGATCTCGGACCTCGGCTCCGTCACCGCTCGTTTCGCCCAGGAGGACTGAATGTCCAAGACCAAGGTCGCCATCATCGGGTCGGGCAACATCGGCACCGACCTCATGATCAAGGTGCTCCGCCTCTCCGAGACCCTCGAGATGGGGGCGATGGTCGGCATCGACGCGGACTCCGACGGCCTGGCGCGGGCGCGCCGCTTCGGCGTACCCACCACCGACGCGGGCGTCGAGGGCCTGATCGCCATGGACGGCTTCGACGAGATCGAGATCGTCCTCGATGCCACGTCGGCCAAGGCGCACGTGGCCAACGCGGCCGCGCTCGCGCCGTACGGCAAGCGACTCATCGACCTGACGCCCGCGGCGATCGGCCCGTTCGTGGTGCCGCCGGTGAACCTCGAGGAGCACCTCGACGCCCCGAACCTCAACATGGTCACCTGTGGCGGCCAGGCCACCATCCCGATCGTGCACGCGATCAGCCGGGTGACGCCGGTGCCGTACGCCGAGATCGTCGCCTCGATCTCCTCGCGCTCGGCGGGACCGGGAACGCGGGCGAACATCGACGAGTTCACCGAGACGACATCGCAGGCGATCGAGAAGATCGGCGGCGCCGGCCGCGGCAAGGCGATCATCGTCCTCAACCCGGCCGACCCGCCGTTGATCATGCGGGACACGGTCTTCTGCCTCGTCGGCGACGTCGAGGCGGCTGCGGTCGAGAAGTCGGTGGTCGACATGGTCGAGCAGGTGGCGGAGTACGTCCCCGGCTACCGGCTCAAGCAGAAGGTCCAAGTGACTCCGCTCGAGCCCGGGGACCCCTGGCACACGGTGATCCCGTCGGAGGCCTCGGTCACGACCAAGATCGCCGTCTTCCTCGAGGTCGAGGGAGCGGCCCACTACCTCCCGGCGTACGCCGGCAACCTCGACATCATGACCTCCGCGGCGTTGCGGACCGCCGAGTCCGTCGCCGCCCGACAGGCACGTGATCTGGGCACCTTGGAGGCAGCACGATGAACCCCCGCCACCACGAGAAGCCCGGCGACAAGGTCCAGCTGTACGTCCAGGACGTCACGCTCCGTGACGGCATGCACGCGATCCGGCACCGCATCGGCACCGACGACGTCCGCAAGATCGTGGCCGCGCTGGACGCGGCCGGCGTCGACGCACTCGAGGTCGCGCACGGCGACGGGCTGGCCGGCGGCTCGGTGAACTACGGGCCCGGCAGCCACACCGACTGGGAGTGGATCGAGGCCGCGGCCGAGGAGTGCAAGAACGCCGTCCTCACCACGCTGATCCTCCCCGGCATCGCCACGCAGCACGAGCTGCAGCGTGCGTACGACCTCGGCGTCCGCTCGGTCCGCGTCGCCACCCACTGCACGGAGGCGGACGTCTCCGCGCAGCACATCGGGATGGCGCGCGAGCTCGGCATGGACGTCTCCGGCTTCCTGATGATGAGCCACATGGCGCCGGCCATGGAGCTGGCGCAGCAGGCGAAGCTCATGGAGTCGTACGGCGCGCACTGCGTCTACGTCACCGACTCCGGCGGTCGCCTGACGATGGACGGCGTGCGCGAGCGGTTCCGTGCCTACCGCGACGTCCTCGACCCCGAGACCCAGCTCGGCATCCACGCCCACGAGAACCTCTCGCTCTCGGTCGCCAACTCGGTCGTCGCCGTCGAGGAGGGCGTCTACCGCGTCGATGCCTCGCTCGCCGGCCACGGCGCCGGGGCGGGCAACTGCCCGATCGAGCCGTTCATCGCGGTCGCGTCGCTCAACGGCTGGGAGCACCGCTGCGACCTGTTCGGCCTGCAGGACGCCGCCGACGACATCGTGCGGCCCCTCCAGGACCGGCCGGTCCGCGTCGACCGCGAGACCCTCACCCTCGGGTACGGCGGCGTCTACTCGTCCTTCCTCCGGCACGCCGAGGCCGCCTCGAAGCAGTACGGCATCGACGTCCGGACGATCCTGCTCGAGGTCGGTCGCCGCGGCCTCGTCGGCGGCCAGGAGGACATGATCATCGACGTCGCGCTGGACCTGAAGGCCAGCGGCGAGCAGGCCGAGGCCGCCGCCCAGCAGGCCGCCGAGCACGTCTGACCCGTTGTTCCGTCGTTCCCGACAGGACGTCTGACCTGGGCTTTCCCGCGAAATCCCGCTCCAAACGGGGTCGCACGTCCTCAGTTTCAGCGGCTTCTGGCCGTGGAGCGACCATCGTCTCGATTCCTACCCTCGTCTGAGATCGGAAGACCTGGGAGGAGCCGGGATGTCGCACGTGGCGCTGACCATCCGTGGCCGCTACCTGCAGGTCGTCGAGAAGGACGGCGGCACCGTCGTGCGCGCCGACGCGCCCGACCTCGACGCCGCCACCCCGCTGACCCGGGTCCCTCTCGGCCACGACCGGATCGCCCTGCGCACCGTCGACGGCGACTTCCTCACGGTCCGGCCCGAGGGCCGCATGTCCTTCACGCTCGTCGCCGAGGCCGACCTGACCCCCGACGCGGCCTTCGAGGAGATCCTCTGGCCCGACGGCCAGGTCTCGCTGCGGTCGTCGCAGCTGACGTTCGTCACTGCGCACCTCGACGGCAGCGTGGCCGCCAACCGGACCCTCACCAGCACCGGTGAGCGCTTCACGTTCGAGCCCGCGCCGGCCGGCCTGGTGCCCCCGCAGGTCCGCCGCCATGTCGCTGCCGAGGAGCCTGTCCTACCCTCAGGTAGGTGAAGCCGTTCCTGCTCCTCGCCACCCGCGCGGAGGACCGCGCCGCCGACGAGGAGTACGCCGCGTTCCTGCGGTTCGGTGAGCTTGCCCCCGAGCAGCTGCACCGCCACCGCCTCGAGGCCGAGCCGATGCCGGACATCGACTTCGACGCCTACTCCGGGGTCATCCTCGGCGGCAGCCCCTTCACCACCTCGGTGCCCCAGGACACGAAGTCCGAGGCCCAGGTCCGCGCCGAGGCCGAGCTCGCGCAGCTGATGAAGGAGGTCGTCGCCCGCGACTTCCCACTGCTCGGCGCCTGCTACGGCATCGGCGTCGTGGGTATGGCGATCGGGGCGGTCGTCGACGGCACCTACCCCGAGCCGGTCGGCCCCGCCTGGATCACCCTCACCGAGGAGGGCAGGAACGACCCCGTGCTCGGCGTGCTCCCGGAGAAGTGCGAGGTCTTCCTCGGCCACAAGGAAGCGATCACCACGCTCCCCGACCACGCCGTGGTCCTCGCCACTAACGACGCCTCCCCGGTGCAGGCGTTCCGCGTGGGACGCAACGTCTACGCCACCCAGTTCCACCCCGAGCTCGACGTCCCCGGCATCCAGACCCGCATCGACATCTACAAGGACGAGGGCTACTTCCTCCCCGAGACCGCCGGCGAGCTCAAGGCCGCCGCAGCGGCCAGCCAGGTGACCCATCCGCCGCTGCTGGTGAAGCGGTTCGTCGAGCGCTACGCCGCGGAGCAGGTCGGTCGGTGACCTCCGCGCCAGGCCCTCGGATCCGGACACCCGACCAGCGCCTGCGCGTGTTCGTCTCGTCGACGCTGAACGAGCTGGCCGAGGAGCGGCACGCGGTCCAGCGCGCCGTCGAGACGCTGCGCCTGACACCCGTCATGTTCGAGCTCGGCGCGCGGCCCTACCCTCCGCGAGCGCTCTACCGCGCGTACCTCGAGCAGAGCCACGTCTTCCTCGGCGTCTACTGGCAGTCCTACGGCTGGGTCGCGCCGGACGAGGAGATCTCCGGGCTCGAGGACGAGTACCGGCTGTCCGACGGTCGTCCCCGCCTCGTCTACATCAAGGGCCCTGCCCCGGAACGGCAGGACCGCCTCGCCGGCCTGCTCCGGCGCATCGAGGCCGACGACCAGGCGTCGTACCGTCACTTCACCAGCCCGGACGAGCTCGAGCAGCTCGTCAAGGACGACCTCATGGTGCTGCTCACCGAGCGGTTCGAGCAGACAGGTGACCCGCGACAGCCCGACGTGGCGGTCCGCCCGCTGTCCGCGCCCCCGGTGCCGGTCACCCCGACCGTGGGCAGGGACGCGGAGATCGCGGAGGTACGTCGGTTGCTCGCCGACGGCTCGCGGATCCTCACCCTCACCGGCCCGGGTGGGGTGGGCAAGAGCCGGTTGGCGCTCGAGGCCTGCCACCACCCGATGGAGCCGTTCCCCGACGGCGTGGTGTTCGTGCCGCTGGAGACCGTCGACGACCCGGGCTACGCGGTGCGGGTGCTCGCCGACCGGGTCGGGGCTCGGATCGAGGGCAGCCAGGCTCCGCTCGACGTCGCGATCGACCAGCTGAGGAACCAGCGCACGCTGCTGCTCGTCGACAACTTCGAGCAGGTCCTGGAGGCCGGTCCGGGACTCGCGACCTTGCTCGATGCCTGCCCGGGCGTGAGCGCGCTGGTCACCAGCCGTCGACCACTGCGCCTGCGCGGTGAGCGCCAGCTGACGGTGGAGCCGCTCAGCCTTCCGCCGACGCCGGACGGGTCCGGCACGGTGAAGGACGCGCTCGACGTGGCCGCTCGCTCTCCCGCGGTCACGCTGTTCGTCGAGCGCGCCCAACGGGTGCAGCCGGCGTTCGAGGTGGGTCCGGACAACGTCGAGGCGACGGTGGAGCTCGTCCGACGCTTGGACGGGCTGCCGCTCGCGATCGAGCTGGTGGCGGCGCGTGCGCACGTCCTCGACCCAGGACAGATGCTGGTGCGCCTCGAGCGCGGCACCGGCGTGCCGATGGCGGCCGGTCAGGACTTCCCCGAGCGTCACCGCACCTTGCGCGCGACGCTCGAGTGGAGCCATGACCTCCTGACGCCGTCGCAGCAGACGCTGCTCGCCCGGCTCGGGGTGTTCGCCGACGGGGCGACGCTCGAGGCGATCGAGGCCGTGTGCGCGGGACCGCCCGTGGACGACCTGCTCGAGGACCTGTCGACCTTGATCGACAACGGGCTGCTGCGAGCCGACCGGCAGCGCGGCGAAGGTCAGCCTCGCTTCGTCCTGTTCACGATCGTGCACGACTTCGCGGCCGAGCAGCTCACCGCCTCCCCCGAGGCCGCCGACGTCACCGCCCGCTTCACGGCGTGGGCACTGGAGGCCGTCGCCGGTGGCGACCCCGCACTGCACCAGGACGCCCCGAACCGTTGGCCGGACCTCCAGGTCGAGGTCCGCAACCTGCGCCGGGCGGCCGAGCTGCTCATCGCGTCGGGCGACTGCGACGGCTTCACCCGCATGGCGTGGGGGATGTTCCACTGGGTGTGGCGCTTCGGGCACATCGGGGTGCTCGCCCAGCTGGCCGAACAGGCGCTGGCGTCCTGCGCCGGTCCGGGCAGCGAGGTGGACCCCCGGGTGTCTGCCCGCCTGCGCGCGGCGGTCTCGTGGTCACGCTTCCTGCTCGGCGACCTCCCCGGTGCTCTCGCAGCGCAGGACGGGCTCGACCTCGACGAGGTCGCCGCGTCGGACCCGGCCAGCGGTGCGTTGCTCCTGAACTCGCGGTCCATGTCCTTGCCGTTGACCGACGGAGGGCGTGCGGCCCGCGAGGCCGCAGATCGTTCCCTGGCCCTCGCCGACAGCGCGGGCTTCGTGGCGGTCGCGGCCTACGGTCACGCGTTCCTCGGTGGGCTCGACCTGATCAGCGGCGACCTCGACGGGGCCGAGCAGCACTGCCGCTCGGCGATCTCGATCTCGACCTCGTCAGGACTCCACTCGTTGGCAGGTCAGCAGCACGCCCAGCTCGCCCTGGTCGCCGTCGCCCGGCACGACCTCCCCGAGGCACGCAGGGAGTTCGCCGTGGCCGTCGACGCCCTGGACCTCGAGCACCACCAGCTGGACGTGGCGTTCCTCCTCGCGCACGCAGCCGTCCTGGCCTCGGCGGAGGGCCGATCGGCTGACGCCGCACGGGCGCGAGGGGTCTCCGACGAGCTGATGGCGCGGTTCGGGCTGCCGCACTGGCACATGTTCGAAGGCGCCCGCACCGCGGCGCTCCGCTCGGTCGCACCGCAGCAGACCCCCGAGCTCCCCGCCGAACCTGTCGACGAGGACCCCTGGGACCTGCTGCGGGCGACCCTGGGCACGACCCCGGCGACCGGAGCCGTGACGCCTTCTCGGTGAGGGGGACCGGCTCGTCGCTGCTCTCAGTACCGACCGTCCGTGACCACGCGGCGGTGCAGCTCGGTCGTGAGCGTGTGGATCTGCCGTGTCAGCTCGGTGTTCGTCTTGAGCTCGAGCTCGGACTCGACGAAGTCGTGGGCGGCTTTGGCTTGCTGGAAGGCCGCCTGGCGGTTCTGCCCGATGAGGACGAACGTCGACAGGAAGATCGCTTCGAGCGAGACGATCAGGGTGAGTGTCGGCCACGGGCTTGGTTCGAACACGAGCATCCACACACCGAAGGCGACGGCGTGGATGTACACGAACGGCATCGAGCCAGCGAAGGTGGTGATGCCGTCAGCCACCTTCAGCTGGATGTTCTCGGCACGCTCGGCCAGCATCGCCGCCGTCACCGGATGGACGCGATGGGGTGGGGCAGGGGTGGGAACCATGACCTCAATATGGGGCATCCGAGGCGCAGGGCGCCCCGAGGACCGCGCGCGGCGATTGCGCTGAACCTGCCCCGATCCGGGTAGGGGCAAGGACATGAACTCCCCCGCGTTGCGACCTCTCGGCCTCCTCGTCATCGGCAGCGGTCCCGCGGGCGTGCACGCGGCCACGGCGTACCTCGAGGCCGGGGGACAAGGTCCGGTGTGCCTCGTCTCCGCCGACCGTGACCTCCCGTACCAGCGCCCGCCCTTGTCCAAGGACGTCCTGGCCGGCCACGAGCCCCCGGTGGTGACCCCGATCCTGGAGAACGACGACGCCCTGGGCGAGGTAGAGCTGCGGCTGGGCACCCGCATCGAGGCTCTGGACACCGGGCGGCAGAGCGCGAGGACGGACCGCGGCGAGGAGCTCGCGTACGAGCGGCTGGTCGTCGCCACCGGGTCGGACCCCGTGCCCTTGCCGGCGGTCGACGACGAGGCACAGGTCTTCCACCTGCGCAGCCTCGAGCACGCCCGTCGTCTGCTCGACGTGGTCGACGTCTCTCGCTCGGCGGTCGTCGTCGGGTCCGGCTTCATCGGGTGCGAGGCCGCGGCCTCGCTGGCCGGTCGCGGCGTGCAGACCACCTTGGTCACGCCGGAGCCGTCCCCGCAGGCTGCCCGGCTCGGGACGTGGGTCGGCGACCGGATCGCGGCGTGGCTCGTCGACGTCGGTGTCGAGCTGCGCACGGGGGTCCAGGTCGACAGCGTCGACAGATCGGGGCGGATCAGCCTCGACGACGGCGGGAGCCTCGAGGCGGACCTCCTCCTGGTCGCCGTCGGAGTCAGCCAGGCCCGCAACTTCCTGGCTGAGGCCGGCCTGGAGACGACCGATGACGGCCATCTCGTCGTCGACCAGCAGCTGAGGACCAGCGACCCGCGGGTGTGGGCCGCCGGTGACGTGGCCGAGGCGACGCACGCCGTGGTCAACCGGCCGATCCGGGTCGAGCACTGGGGTGACGCGACGACCATGGGTCAGCTCGCAGGCCGCAACGCAGCCGGCGTCGGAGAGCCCGAGGGGTGGTCGGACCCGCCCGGCTTCTGGAGCCAGATCGGCGGTAAGACGTTGAAGTACTCCGCCTGGGGCGACGGCTACGACCAGGTCCGCGTGGTCGACCACGGCAAGGATGCCTTCAGTGCCTGGTACGTCGACGAGGCCGGCGAGGTGGTCGGCGTGCTCACCCACGAGGCCGACGAGGACTACGAGCGCGGCACCGACGCCCTCTCGCAGCGGGCGAGACTGGAGGACGTGCTGGGCGAGCACGAGACGGTGGACGGCTCATGACGTGCGACCTCGATCGGTTCGTCAGGGCGCAGGACGAACGCGGCACGTTCGACCAGGCGTTGGCCGAGCTGCACCACGGCCGGAAGGTGTCGCACTGGATGTGGTTCGTGTTCCCCCAGGTTGCCGGGCTCGGTCACAGCCCGACGGCGCAGCGTTACGCGATCTCCGGCCTCGACGAGGCGCTCGCCTTCCTCGACCACCCGGTGCTCGGCCCCCGGCTCCGTCAGTGCTGCGACGCCCTGCTCGGGGTGGAGGGAAAGACCGCTGACCAGGTCCTCGGCCCGGTGGACGCGATGAAGCTCCGCTCCTCCATGACGCTCTTCGCCAGAGCGGCACGTGACGAGCACGTGTTCACGCGGGTGCTGGAGAAGTACTTCGACGGCCGGCCCGATGACGCCACCGACGACCTGCTCGCCACCGGATGACGCCGCGCCCGCCGGCCGTCTGAGGGCCGAAGCCGGTCAGCGCAGCCTGGTGAAGTTCCACATGCCCATCTCGGCGTGGGTCGTGCCGTCCTCGGCGCTCGGCCAGAAGCACGCCTCGAGGTACTTGCCACGCGGGTACGCGTACTTCCACACCACGGTGTGACCCGGACTCACGACGAACGTGCCGGGGTAGCTGCCCAGGATCCATCGCGGGTCCTCCGGACCCTCGCCGGCGAAGAACCTGCGGACCTGCTGCCTCGTGGTGGAGGCCTTCACCTTGAACATGTCCATGAAGTGCGGCTCGTCGGTCTCGTTCGTCTGGCGCAGCCAGCCCTGGTGCGGCAGCGGCCGTGCCGTCCGGAACCGGTGGTCCTCGCCGTCCATCACGAAGTCGACCGAGCCCGTCGTCCCCGGAAGTGCCCGACGCTCCGGGTCGCCCTCGACACGAAGCCGCACCCAGCGCGGTCGGTCGAAGTCGATCAGGTAGTAGCGCCCGGCGCCGAGCCGGGCACCGAAGTGGCTGACGCCGTGCCGGCCGACCGGCATGCCGCCGTAGAACACCGCCTTGCTGTCGATCCGGCGGATCGCCTCGATGTCCTCGCTCTGCAGGTCCTCACGGAAGTCGTCGAAGGTGTAGCCGGCGCGGAAGCGGACCAGCTGCACAGCCGCCCTCCCGCTGTCCGACGTCAGGTCGAAGACGGTGTTGCCTGGCCGGAAGGCGTTCGTCGAGCGGATGATGCGGTGCTGTTTCACCGTGACCTTCACGTGCACGGCGCGGACAGGAGCGACGCCTTGGCGCGTGTCCGGGGCAGCCTCCGAGGAGTGGAGCGGGGCAGCGAGGAACGCCGAGACTGCCAGCGCCAGGCCTGCGGTCAAGATGCGTGGAGAGGTGATCACGTCTGGTTCCTTCCTGAGGTGGGACCGGTGGATCCACCGTGGAGGTCCCGGACCCAGGCGACATCAACCTCGGGTCGCGACCAGGTACTCCTCGGGTCGCGACCCGGTCCGATCGGCTGGCGCAGGGGCCAGATCTCGGTAGCGTCGTCGAGTGGCCACCCTGCGCGCCGTACGACCGACTCGGATCGAGTCCGTGCTCGCGGCCGTGCTGTTGTGCCTCGCTGTCCTGGAGGCGCTCTTCTCCCCCGAGCAACCGCCGCCGACTGTCGTCCGGCTGATCGCCGCCGTGGTCGTGCCGACGGCCGTCGCGTTCTCGCGGTCGTGGCCCGAGGGAGCCGCCGCGGCAGCGACGGGCTCCTTCCTGCTCTCCTCGATCGAGGTGTCCGAGTCGGGGACGTTCGGTGGGGGCATCGCCTGGCTCGCGGTCGTCTTCGGGCTGGCCGCCTGGTCGCGGCGTCCGTGGCCCTGGTTGGCGGCCCTCGTCCTGGCGGGCGTGCTGCGGGACCTGCGCACGGTCGGCTACGACATGACCGACCTCGTCATCGACCTGATCTTCTTCGGCTTCATCGCGTCGCTGGGCCGGATGGTGCACCGGCGCACCGTCCAGTCCGACCGGCTGACCGCCCAGCTCCAGCTCGCCGACGCCGACCGCGAGACCCGCACGAGCGAGGCGCTCGCCCGCGAACGCGCACTGATCGCCCGCGAGCTGCACGACATCGTGGCGCACTCGGTCAGCCTGATGGTCGTGCAGGCAGGTACGGCGCGGCCGAGCGCGCAGCGTCTCGACGACGAGCTGGCCGACGTGCTCGGGACGATCGAGCGCACCGGACGTGAGGCCCTCACCGAGCTACGACGCCTTCTGCACGTGCTGCGCTCCGAGGACGACGCCGACCTGCAGCCCGTCCCGGACCTGGGACGGCTGGAGTCACTCGTCGGCGGCGTACGCGGTGCGGGTGGCGACGTGCACCTCACGCTCTCTGCTCCGCCGGACGTCCCGCCGGGGGTGGCGCTGTGCGCCTACCGCGCGGTCCAGGAGGGTCTGACCAACGCGCTGCGCTACGCGAAGGGCTCGCGGATGGACGTGGTCGTCACCGGCGACGCTCGCAGCCTGCTGGTCCAGGTCCGTGACAGCGGTGGCGCCGCGGAGTCCCGGGACCTCGGCGCCGGGACCGGCCTGGCCGGGCTCCACCAGCGGGTGCTGCTCTGCGGCGGGCGGATGTCCGCGGGGCGGGACGGGTCCGGATACCTCCTCGAGGTGACGCTGCCCCTGTCGCTCGAGGGCTTCCCGCTCGAGCCGCCGCAGCCTGTCGACGGGCGACGGTCGTGATCCGGGTGCTGCTGGTCGACGACCAGCACCTGGTGCGCGAAGGGTTCGCCCGCCTGCTCCGCGACGTCGACGACATCGAGGTGGTGGGCGAGGCGGCCGACGGGGCCTCGGCCGTCGAGAAGGCCGCGGAGACCGAGCCGGACCTGGTGCTGATGGACGTGCGCATGCCCGGGATGGACGGCATCGAGGCGACCACCCTCGTCGTCCGCGACCGGCCCGAGGTGCGGGTGCTCATGCTCACCACGTTCGACCTCGACGAGGCCGTGCACCGCGCTCTGCACGCAGGCGCCAGCGGCTTCCTGCTCAAGGACACGCCCTCCGACCAGCTGATCCACGCCATCCGGGTCGTGGCGCGAGGCGAGTCGGTGCTCGCACCCTCGGTGACCCGGCGGCTGCTGACGTCCTTCGCCCCACCGCCGTCCCGGAATGACGACGACGAGGCGCGCCTCGCCCGGCTCACCGACCGGGAGCGCGACGTGCTGCGGCTGATCGCCCGAGGCCTGTCGAACGCCGAGATCGGTCAGACGATCTTCCTCAGCGAGGCGACCGTGAAGACGCATGTCGGCAGGGTGCTCACCAAGCTCGAGTGCCGCGACCGCGTCCAGGCCGCGATCTTCGCCCTGCAGACGGGATTCGCCCCGCTGACGTAGCCGTCAGCGCACGGCGACGGCTGCCTGGAGGAGCCCTTGTGCGGACTGTCGCATCAGGGCCGTGGCATCGTCGCGGCTGAGTCCGCCGATGTCGGTGAGCCACACGAGGGCTTCGATCCCGACGGCGCTCCGGATCGCGAGCACGAGGCGGTGCACCTCCGCGTCGGTGAGCTGGCCACGCAGGGGCTCGAGGGCCTCGGTGATCCAGGCGATGGCTCTGCCTTGGCGCAGCGGAAGCTGGCTGCGATCGACCTTCGGATCGAGCGCGAGCCGGAGCATCGTCCGCTGCTGCGACTCGGTCTCGACGATCATGGCGGTGAAGGCACGCACGACGATCTCGAGCCTCTCGCCGGGGTCTTGCGGGGGGTCGGTCCCCAGCATCGACTGCGCGGCGGTCTCGGGATGGGCGGCGGCAAGGAGCTCTTGCTGGTTGTCGAAGTACCGGTACGCCGTCGCACGAGAGACCGCCGCCGCGGCCGCCGCCTGCTCGACGGTAGGCGCCTCTCCTGCGGCCACGAGGTCACGCGCAGCCGCCACCAGGGCAGCGTGCGTCCGGCGCTTCTGGTTCGCACGCCCGTGGGCTTCCCAGGCTCTTGACACGCGTCTCATGATACGCGACTCTCATGATGAGACATGGATCTCGTAAAGCGTGTCCTCAGCGAAAGAAGCAGCCCATGACCACAGCACCAGCTGACCACCTGCCGATCGTCCGTGCTGGTGGGACCGGCGAGCGCCGCTGGTTCTACGGCGGCGGCGTGCACACCTGGACCGTGCGTGCTGACGAGGTCGGCGGGGCCTTCATGCTGTTCGAGGACCGGATGACTCAGGGGAAGATGACTCCGCTGCACACGCACCCGGAGTCCGACGAGACGATGCACGTCCTGGAGGGCGAGATCCTCATGCACATGGACGGGGTCGAGCACCGCGTCGGAGTCGGCGGCACCGCGGTGGCACCGCGGGGCGTGCCGCACGCCTTCATGGTCACCTCACCTGTCGCCAGGATGCTCTGCCTGCACACGCCGGGATGCTGCGAGGCGTTCTACTGGGACGCCAGCGAGCCCATCGCGGGCGACAGCGAAGACCAGACCGGCCCGGTCGACTTCGACCGCATCCGCGCCTCTGCGCTCGCCAACGGTGGGATCGAGATCCTCGGCCCGCCACCGTTCCAGCACGCGTGATCGGCCCTGGCCGGGTTGCGGGCCGCTATCCGGGCTTCTCCGTCTGAGTCGTCAGGTCGAGGACGGCGACCGGGATGGTCCGGCCCGCCTTGCGTGCGAACTTCTCGACCGCCGGCGCCTCCGCCAGGATCACGTCGCGCCACATCGCGTCGCGCTCAGAACCCTGCAGCTCGCGAGGACGTACGTCGTAGTGGCGGTCGCGGACCTGGACGTGCGTCGTCGCGGCCGCTCGGAGGTTCTGGAACCAGTCGGGGTCGTGACGGGAGCCCGACCCGGTCCCCCAGACCACGAGACCGTCGGGGGTCTCGAGGTACCGGACGCAGGTCGACCGCGGGATGCCGGTCCGACGTCCTGGCGTGGTCAGCATGAGGACGTGCACGTGCTTGCTGCCGCTGGCCATCCGGCCGTCGAGCGTGCGGTACATCCACACGCCGATGCGGTTGCCGACGCGGTCGAAGCGCCGCTTGACGCTGGTCATCGTCGTAGGCCGGCCAGCGACCTCTGGTCGAGCTGGGCTAGCCCGGCGGCCGCGGCGAGGAGAGGTGGAGGGAGCCGGATCACCTGTCCACGCTGCCCGTCCCGCAAGGGAACTGTCCAGGGCCGGACCGACCGAACAGTGGAGTCGGGAACCGGAACGGCCCCTCGCGCATCGTCAGGGTGTGCAAGGTCCCTGGCGTGAGATCACAGTGGGTCGTGGGAGGTGAGCATGGTGGCCGGCCGCGTCGACCTCGACGAGCTGTACGCCGCGTCGTACCAGCGGCTCGTCGTCCAGGTGTTCGCGTTCTGCGGGGAGATGACGGACGCCGAGGACGCGGTGCAGGAGGCCTTCGTCACCGCGATCCGCAAGCGGCGTGAGCTGTCCCGGGTGCTCAACCCCGAAGCCTGGCTGCGCACCGTCGCGCTGAACCGGGTGCGAGGCGGGTGGCGTCACGCGGCCGTCGTCAGGAAGTACCAAGCGGCCGTCCCCGGTCCACAGGCACCGGTCCAGGTCGGACCCGAGCACGTCGCGCTGGTCGAGGCGCTCCGCGAGCTCGACGAGGACCAACGAAAAGTCGTCGTCCTCCACCACCTGAGCGACATGAGCACCGACGACATCGCCGTCGAGCTCGGGATCCCTGAGGGCACCGTGAAGTCCCGCCTGTCGCGCGCACGTGCGCGGCTCGCCGACCTGCTGGGAGAAGAGGAGGAGCGTCATGTCTGACCTCGAGCAGCTACGGCTCCTCACCGCCCAGGTGCAAGCGCCGTCCTTCGCCGCGCTGGAGGAGACGGCTCGTCGCCGCGACCGCCGCGCCGCCACCGCGATCTTGGGTGCAGGGGCGGTCCTCGCACTCGTCGTCGCCGGCGCGCTCAACCTGCGCTCCGACGACCAGACGATCCAGCCGATCGAGCCGGACCCGGACCGGACCCAGAACGTGATCGAGGCCGACTACGGCACCGAGGCCGTGCACCGCTTCGAGACCCACCAGGTCAGCAACACCGGCGCGGACGCCGACGCGACCGACCTGTCGGTGACGGCAGACTTCTACGAAGGCTCGACGTTCAACTACTGGTGCACCGGCGACCCGAGCACCTCCTACATCGTCCAGGTCACGGGCGGCACCGATGCCGACGAAGGCGTCGCCATCTGGCGGGGTGGGGGATCGTGCGACGGCGAGCCCCGGGACCACGGCGAGGGGTACACGGGGACGGGCCCACCCCCGGGGCCCACGGACTCGATGAGCTCGCAGAACATGCGCTTCTCGCCGCTGTCGGCCGAGGACGGCAAGACCTCGACGGTGCGCATCGTGCTGTCCGACGGCATCCCGGACTCGATCACCGGCTGCTTCGACCTCCCCGGCGGCCCGCCCCCCAAGGCATGCACGGACGAGTCGGCGGTCCAGCCGATCGCCAGCCCGGGCGACGTCGAGTTCGGCGCAGTGATCTTCACGCGTCCGGTGGAGTACGTCGCCACCGTCGCCGGGGTGCCCGTCCAGGCCCAGGCGTCGACGGACGGCGAGGAATACCTGTTCGCCGGTGGCGTCGAGTCGATGCCAGGGTCGGAGAAGGTGACCCTCGAGACGGACACGCCTGGCTTCGTGTACCTCGTGCAGTCCGACCCACAGGGCAGAGCGGAGTGCCAGGAGGCCTACGACAACGCTCCGCGTGGGGACGGTTTCGCCGATCCCGACGACATGTCGTACGACTGCGAGAAGAAGGAGGCCGAGGTCCGGCTCCTTGTCGACGGCAGGCCCGTGACCCAGAAGCAGACGTTCCCGCAGTCCGGCGACTGGCAGGGCTGGTTCGACTTCGGGTCAGTGGCCCTCGACCCGGGGCACCACGTGGTCACCGCCGAGCGGGTCAAGGGCAGCCCCCAGGTGGTCTTCGGCCTCGTGCAGTTCGAGGCGTCCGACGGGTAGGACTGGACCGGCGTCCCAGCGGGAACGTTGAGGAGATGGACTCACGCACCGTCCTCCGCTCCGCCGCCATGCTCGTCGGCGGCCTCGTGCTTCTGTCCGCGATCGTGGTCGGGTGGGGGTGGCTGCTCACCCACCCGCTCCTCGACTCGATCGGTCCCGGGGAGAACCGGCTCGCCCGCCGCATCGCAGACGCCAGGACACCGACGCTCTCCACGATCGCCGACGTCGGCACCTTCATCGGCGAGACCTGGCTCGGCGGTGTCGTCCTGCTGCTGATGGGAGCTGCGTTCTCGTGGGCGCAGCGTGCATGGCGGCCGTTGGTCTACGTCGTCGTCACCTACGGCGGACTCGGCGCGCTCTACGTCCTCGCGACCCACGTCGACACCCGCCAGCGTCCGCCGGTGAAGATCCTCGACCCCGGGCTGATCCCCAACCACTCGTTCCCGTCCGGCCACACGGCCACCGCGACGGCGATCGTCGGCTGCCTCGTCGTCCTCACGGCGACGTACGCCCCACGCGCGAAGCGCTGGCTGCTGCCGCTGCTCGTGCTCCCCGTGCTCACGCTGCTCTCACGCCTCTACCAGGGCGCGCACCACCTGAGCGACGTCCTCACGGCGCTCGTCTACGCGAGCGTGTGGGTGTGGTTCACCTGGCGGGTGCTGCTCGAGCCGGTGTCGCGCGGACGGCGGGAGTCGGTCAGTACTCGCCCTTGATGACGAAGTAGGAGCCGCGGATCGTGCCGGCCAGCTTCGACTTCTGACGGACGAACTTGAAGCGGCCCTCGAGCTCCTCGGGCACGTCCATCCCGTCGGAGAGCTTGAACCCGACGGCCCGCTTGCCGCCGTCCGCCACCGTGTAGAGCACGTTGACCGCGAGACCCGACTCGTAGAAGACGTGCGTCCACGTGATGCCGTCGACGTTGCAGACGGTCGTCTCGAGCGGCTTCGACCCGATGACGAGGTCGCGATCCTCCTTCAGGATGCGCGCCACGTAGTCGACGACGTCCTGCGACTCGTCGGCCGGCTCGGTGGTGAAGGTGTGGTCGTACTTGTTCTTGAAGTAGCGGGCCTCGTTCGCCCTCAGCCCGGCCAGCGCCTCAGCGTGCGGCGACGACTCGAGCCCGACGGTCGAGACGTCCTTGAAGTCGACGACGTAGGACATGGCACCTCCCGGAAGACACGCGGCACGAGGCAGACTACGCAGGATGAGCGAGGACGGGGAGGGGTCGACGCGGATCGCGATGTGGTCCGGTCCGAGGAACCTCTCGACCGCGATGATGCGCAGCTTCGAGAACCGTCCTGACTGCTCGGTCGTCGACGAGCCGCTGTACGCCGCGTACCTCGTCGAGAGCGGGATCGACCACCCTGGTCGCGACGACGTGATCGCGTCGCAGGACCCTGACCCGGCCGTGGTGATGGCCTGGTTGACGGAGGGGCCGCTGAGCACGCCGTTGCAGTACCAGAAGCACATGACGCACCACATGCTCCCGGCGTTCCCGCGGGAGCCGCTGTCCTCGCTGAGCCACGCGTTCCTGGTCCGCGACCCCGAGCGGGTGCTGACGTCGTACGCCAAGGTCCGCGAGGAGCCGACGCTCGAGGACCTCGGCCTTCCGCAGCAGGTCGAGCTGTTCGAGACCTTCGGCGGTCCGGTCGTCGACGCGGCCGACATCCTGCGCGACCCACGCGCGATGCTCGTGCTGCTGTGCGGCGCACTGGGCGTCGAGTTCGACGACGCGATGCTCGCCTGGCCTGCCGGACCGCGCGACACCGACGGCGTGTGGGCGCCGCACTGGTACGCCGGCGTGGAGGCGTCGACCGGCTTCGCGCCGTACTCCCCCGGCTCCGGCGACCCGCTGCCCGACCGGCTCGTGCCCTTGCTCGAGCGTTGCCGTCCGTACTACGACGCGCTGGCGCCGTACCGCCTCACTCCTCAGGAGTCCTGATGCTGCAGACCTTCGACGAACGCAACCGCGACATCGTCGTCGGGATCGACGACCGGCTGGTCCACCGCGACGAGGCCGGCGTCAGCCCGTTCGACTCGGTGGTCCAGGGCGGCGACGCCGTGTGGGAGGGGTTGCGGCTGCATGGCGGACGCATCTTCAAGCTGACCGAGCACCTGGCGCGACTGCGGCAGTCCGCCCGGGCGCTCGCCTTCGACTCGGTGCCGTCGGACGAGGAGATCACCTCGCGCATCAGGGCGGTGCTGGCCGCGAACAAGATGACCGACGACGTGCACGTCCGGCTCACCCTCACCCGCGGCGTCAAGATCACCAGCGGCATGGACCCGCGCCTCAACCAGTCCGGGCCGACGCTGATCGTGCTCGCGGAGTTCAAGTCGCCGGTGTACGACGACAGCGGGATCTCGCTCATCACCTCGTCGGTGCGCCGCCACCGACCGGACTCGCTGGACCCGAAGATCCACCACAACAACCTGCTCACGTCGATCCTCGCCAAGATCGAGGCCAACGTCGCCGGCGCCGACGACGCGCTGATGCTCGACGACAACGGGTTCGTCGCGGAGACCAAC
This sequence comes from uncultured Actinomycetota bacterium, assembly GCA_963759965.1. GTDB lineage: Bacteria > Actinomycetota > Actinomycetes > Propionibacteriales > Nocardioidaceae > Marmoricola_A. The sequence goes on along the minus strand of CAVXBM010000020.1, from coordinate 193,139 downwards.
GCCACGCACGTCTTCCACGTGAAGGACGGAGTCGTGCGCACCTCCACCACCCGTGCCTGCCCGGAGGGCATCACCCGCGAGACGATCCTCGAGCTCTGCGCGACCTCGGGCCGACCGGTCGAGGTCGGCGACTTCTCCCTGACCGAGGTCTACGGCGCGGACGAGGTTTTCGTGACCGGGACGATGGGCGGCCTCACGCCGGTGCTCGTCGTCGACGGCCGCACCATCGCCACCGGTGACCCGGGACCTGTCACGGCTGAGCTCGCCACTGCGTACGCCGCCCGCACCGCGGCTGAGGGCACGCTGGTCGCATGACGCTGCGACGACGTCCTGCGCCGCGGTGAACAATCGGCGCAAGGGCCTGTCTGCCTTCGGTGTCCGCGCCATCGCCGGTTCCCGACGTGAGGACCATCACGCGCCGCTCGGCGATCGGCCGCCCAATCCCCGTATGGACGCCATGAGAGCGGGTAGGCGAATTGATGACAGCCCTTGGCGCCGCGAGTGTTCACTCGGGTAGCCGGGGGACCGTGCCACCACCCCGCCCGGGGTTCCGCCGGGCGAGAGCGAAGGAGACCTCATGGTCAGCACCACCCTGAACGACAACCTGAAGCGCCCGCTGTACGCGTCGGTCGGCGTCACCGACCGCGCCGTCGAGATCGTCCGCGGTTCCGTCACCGAGCTGCAGGGGCGCCTGTCCGGGCTCCAGCAGAACATCACCAAGCTCGAGCGTGACCCGCAGCACGCTGCGCGCCGCGATCGAGGCCCGGGTGACCGAGCTCCAGGCCCGCGCGCTCGAGGTGCCGGAGAAGGTCCAGGGCTTCCTCGAGACGTACGACGTCGCCTACGACCAGCTGGTCGTGCGTGGCGACGCGCTGGTCCGTCGGGTCCGTCGACAGAAGTCGACGCAGGACACCGTCAAGGCTGCGCGCACCACGTCGAGCAAGGCGAAGACCACGCGCACGCAGACGGGCAACGCCGGCAAGAGCACGGCCGGCACGGCCAAGCGCGCGGCGAGCAGCGCGAGCACGACCGCACGACGCAAGTCCACCGCTCCTCGCAGCAGCGCCAAGGCCACGGCCACCGGCGCGAGGAAGACCGCGACGTCGGCCGCCAAGGCGACCAGCGACGCCGCGAAGAAGGTCGGCGACTGACCTCGCCTGCACGACATGAGCGAGGGCCCCGGACACCGTCCGGGGCCCTCGCCTTGTGCGCATGTCCGCTTTTCTCCGGCGAGGCGCGTGACCGTGAAGGATCGAGCCCCGGGGCCGAGGCTTCCCCTTGCCCGCTTTCGTCCGGAAATGACCCGCTCGGGACGGACCCCAACGGGTGGGGAACGCTCTCGATCTTCATCGAGGAGTAGCCGGCGACGGTCCGGATCCGTCTGCGACGATCCGGGCATGGCAGTCGACCCCAGCGGACACGACCTGAAGAGCTTCCTCGAGGCCGACGACGACGGCCCGGTCGTGATGCTCAACCTGCTGCGCTTCAAGCCGGGCGGGCGCGAGTCGTACCGCCGCTACGCCGCAGCGGTCGGCAGCACCTTCCTCCCCCGCGTCGGCGGCGAGGTCCTCTACTTCGGCAACGGCGACACCCCTCTCGTCGCCGAGCAGGGCCAGGCGTGGGACGCAGTGCTCATCGTGCGCTACCCGTCCCGAGCGGCCTTCAGCCAGATGGTGGCCGACCCGGAGTACCAGGAGGTCACCCACCTGCGGACCGAGGCGCTGGAGGAGGCCGTCCTCCAGCCGACGTCGCCCTGGCGTTGAGCTTCAGCGGGCTGCAACGCATGCGCCTCTCAGTTCCGTCAGAGACCCAGCTTGTTGACGGCGTACAGCGCTTCCTCGTACGTGAACTGCGAGCCGAAGGAGCTCGACAGCTGCTCGATCAGTCCCTCGCGGGAGAAGTGGGTGTACTTGAGGTAGCTCTTCGCCTCCTTGTAGGCCTGCTCGTCGCCAATCCGCGTCGAGCTGGTCGACGGCCCACGTCGCATCAGCCAGGTTGTAGCCCTCGCCGTAGTTGGAGGAGAGCTGATCGATCAGTCCCTGTCGGCTGAAGGACGAGTAGTCCAGGTAGTCCTCGGCCGAGCCCAGTGCGTTCTCCATCGCCGAGCGTGATCTTCGAGCGAGTCGGGTCGTTCGGGAAGGCGTCCGGCGCGTCGGCGACGCCGTCCCCGTCGCTGTCCACGCTGTACCGGCCGTCCCTGGGGAACGCATCGATCGCGTCGGCGACCCTGTCGCCATCTGCGTCATTGACGTACCGGGCGTCCCTCGGGAAGTCGTCCTTGTAGTCCGCCACCCCGTCGCCATCGGTGTCGATGTCCTCACGCGTCTGCACCTTGGGGTTCTTGGGTTGCAGGTCATCACCGTCGGGCGTGCCGTCCTTGTCGGTGTCGACGTCGGCCGGCGTCTGAACGCTGGCGTCCTTCGGCCGGAAGTCATCGTCGTCGTCCCAGCCGTCCCCATCCGTGTCGACAGGTTCAGGCGCCTCCGTCTCCGCGACCGGCGACGGCGTCGAAGCCACCACCTTGGCCGCGTCCTCGGCCTGCATGTTCTCGGGCTGCGACGAGCAGCCCGCGGCGAAGCTCAACGTCCCTGCGATGGCAAGGCTGGCGATGATGGCGCGCGCGGTTGTGACCGGTGCCGTGTCAGACATGAATCCCCCGTTTGGTTCCTGCAACGGCCGCCAAGGTAAGCCTGACGCGGCCGTGTCGCCAGCCCTCCCGGGCGAAGTCAGGACGAACGCCCCGCATGTGCCAACCGAACGGCCGAGCAAGGCCGTCGTTCGGCTGGGTGATGAGTTCTCGCGCCTCCCGCCGTCATACCTGTGTCAGGACATGACGAGACGGAAGGATGACGCGATGAGCGTGGCCACGAGGCCGAAGGAGATGTGGGTGGCCAGCCTGAGCGAGGTCGACGAGCCGGAGTTCTCGGGGCTCGCGGAGCGCCACCGGCGGGAGCTGCACGTGCACTGCTACCGGATGCTCGGCTCGTTCGAGGACGCCGAGGACACCGTGCAGGAGACGTTCCTGCGTGCCTGGCGGCGGCGGGAGACGTTCGAGGGACGGTCGACGTTCCGCGCATGGCTCTACCGGATCGCCACCAACGCCTGCCTCGACCTGCTCGCCAAGCGGCGCCCCGAGCCGGCCACCGGCGGCGAGGTGCTCTGGCTGCAGCCGTACCCCGACGCCCTGCTCGACGAGCTGCCCGCGGCGCCGACGACGAGCCGGAGGTCGTCGCGGTCGCGCGCGAGACGATCGAGCTGGCGTACCTCGTGGCCGTCCAGCACCTCGCCCCGCGCCCCCGCGCCGTACTCATCCTCCGCGACGTGCTCGGCTGGCCGGCCAAGGACGTCGCCGACCTGCTCGGCGACACCGTGAACTCGGTCAACAGCGCGCTCCAACGGGCCCGCGCCGGCATGCGCGAGCACCTGCCCACCGAGCGGCACGACTGGGCCGACGGCGAGGAGGACGCCGACACCCGCGAGCTGGTACGCCGCTTCACCGACGCCAGCCTGGCCAAGGACGTCGACGGGCTCGCCTCGATGCTGCGCGACGACGTGCGCTGCTCGATGCCGCCCACGCCGGGTGCTGTACGTCGGTCGCGACAACGTCGTGGACGGACTGGATCCGGGACGGCTTCGAAGAGCTCGGCCGCCTCCGGGCCGTGCCGACGTCCGCGAACCGGCAGCCCGCGGTCGCGTTCTACCTCTGGCGCGAGGCGGAGGGCGCCTACCTCCCCCTCACGCTCGACGTGCTGAGCATCAAGGACGGCGCGATCGCCGAGATCACCACGTTCCACGACGACCAGTTCCCGCGCTTCAACCTCCCGGAGCGTCTGGCATGACCACCCTCGATCCCAGCGCCCGCAGGTTGAGCTTGTCGAAACCAGCCCACCCCTACCGCCGACTTGTCGCCCGAGGCCTCCTCGCCACCCTGGCGGCGATGGTCGCCGTCGTCGTAGCCGCCGCGATCGCCCAGATGCTCGGCGTCGACTTCGAGGTGCCCGAGGACGGCGAGACGATCCCATTGCCGGGGTTCGGCACGATGACCGGCATCCTCTCCGTCGTGGGCATCGGCATCGCCGCAGCCCTGCTGCCGGTGGAGCGCGCGCCCGGCCCACCGATTCCTGCAGGTGGCCGTGACGCTGACCGCGCTCTCGCTGCTCGCGCCGCTGCTGTCCGGCGGTTCCGCCTCCACGGTCGTGGCTCTGGTAGTGCTGCACCTCGTCGCGGCATCGGTCATGGTCCCGGCCCTGACGAGAAGCCTCCGCCACCCGGCCGTGTGACGTGCGGCCGCCGGCGGGCGACCGCACGTACGGACGTCGAGGGCGGTGACGCCTAAGGTGCGGGGATGCCAGGTTCTCGTGACGCGCATGACGAACCTCGGACGTCGCCGATGTCGCCGGACGACCCGGTGGTGGCAGTGGCTGCTCGAGGGCGACCCCGCGATCCGCTGGCAGGTGCTGCGCGACCTTGTGCAGGCTCCTGCGGACGAGGTCGCGGCCGAGCGTGCGCGTGTGGAGCACGAGGGCTGGGGTGCTCGGCTCCTGGGGGCCAGGGCTGCCGACGGTCTCTGGGCCGACGGGGCCTGCTTCCCGGGCACGGCCGGCTTCGCGGCGGACACTGCCCGCGCGTTGGCTGCGGGCGAGCCTCCCCCGCCGTTCCCGTCACTCGACGACGCGCCGGCAGCGGAGCCGGGACAACCCTGGACCGCCACGTTTCCGGTCCTGCTCGACCTGTGCGACCTCGGCGTCCCGCCGGACAGTGCCGTGATGCAGGAGACGGCTCGCCTGGTGCAGCGCAACGCCCGCTGGGAGTACGACGGCCTGCCGTTCTTCGGGGGCGAGGCCGACTGCTGCATCAACGCGGGCACGGTCCTGATCGGAAGCTACCTCGGCGTCGACGTGACGCCCGTGGTGCAGCGTCTGCTCATCGACCAGATGCCCGACGGCGGCTGGAATTGCTGGGCCGAGACCCGTCCCGCGCCCGGATCGTTCGCGAGCACCCTCGACGTGGTCGACGCCTTCCTGCGCTGGGAGCGCGCCACCGGAGGCACCGACGCGGTGCGGGAGGCACGAGCCCGTGGCGAGGAGTACCTCCTGCAGCGACACCTCTTCCGGTCCCTGCGCACCGACGAGCTCGTCAACCCGGAGTGGTTGCAGTTCTCCAACCCGCCGCGGTGGCACTACGACGTGCTCAAGGCGACGGCCTACTTCGCGTACCGCGGCGGCGTGCCCGACCCTCGGCTCAGCGACGCCGTCGAGCACGTCCGCGCCAAGCGAGGACATGACGGCCGCTGGCTGCTCGAGAACACCCACCAGGGCGCGGTGCACTTCCACTTCGAGGAACCCGACGGGACGCCGAGCAGGTGGAACACGCTGCGGGCCCTGCGCGTCCTCCGGTGGTACGACGCTTCAGCAGAGTCCAGCTGAAAGCGACCCTCCGTGTGTCGCCTGACTCCTAGGGCCGTCGGCGCGCGGTCCTCGTGATGACGGTCGTCCCGGTGTCGGGGTAGGTCGCCGAGTGGCCCGGTCTGTGGACGGCCCGGTGGTGGCGCGGGCAGAGCAGGGTGCCGTCCCTGACCGTGGTCTTGCCGCCGCGGGACCAGGGGGTCTTGTGATGTGCGTGGCACCAGGCCGCGGGGACCGAGCAGCCCTCCGCGGTGCAGGTCCTGTGCCGCAGCCGTAGTGCGGTCCGCTGGGCGCCGTTGTGCAGGCGGACACTGCGGCCCAGGTCGAGAACCTCGGATCGGGACCCGAGCACCGCGGGGATGACTCTGCACTGCGAGGCCAGGCGCCGAGCCTCTCCAGCGGTGATCAAGCGACCGGTGTCGAGGGCTGCCGGCGCCAGACCGCCTTCGAGGGTCTCCAGGGTCATGGTGACCACGACGGTGGCGTTGATGCCGCCGGCGGTGGGGAGCTTGTCGGCGGGATAGCGCTCGATGTACTCGCAGAACGCCTGCCCCAGGACCTCCGCGGTCGGCTTCGCGGACTCGTCGTCACCACCGCGGTCGACGGCATCGGGCCGTTTCGGCGAGGCGATGGCGTTCAGGGCGACGGCGAGCATGTCGGCGTTGAGTCCCGGGACGGCGAACCGGCCGTGCACGGTCCCCTGACCGTCGTCGTGCATCTCGAAGAAGCAGCGCCTCGCCGCGCGTGCCTCTTCTTCGTCGAGCTTCTTGGCGAGGTACTCGTCGAGACCATCCGGGTCGATGACCTCCAGGAGGCGCTGACCCAGCGCCCGCAAGGAGACCGCGTGGTGACCTTCCAGCGCTCGCTCGACGAGATGCTGCTCGGCCTCGCGCCGTTCGTGCTCGACGACGAAGTCGGGCAACGCATCGACCGCAGTGATGATCACCAACGCCTGATCTGCGTTGACGTGCCCTGCGGCCAGGGCGCGGCCGGTGGCGTGGAAGGCACCCTCGAGCCGGTTGGCCAGGCGCAGCGCGTCGCGTCCTGCCTTGCGGGTGATCGCGGCTTCGCTGGCGTACCACGCGGCAGTGCTGCCCGGGACCGCGGGCGCCTCGCCGTTCTCGTCTGCGGCGACACCGATGTGCAGACGGTCCCCGTGACTCAGCACGCACGCCTTGAGAGCGTCGATGCGACTCTGCAGCTGATCGAGCTCGACCAGGGTCTCGCGAGCCGCGGCCACTCCGAGCTCCGACATCGCCACGAACGACGTACCGTCCGCACCGAGGATGTCGTCGAGCACCTCGTGCGCGCGGCCGGCGAAGGCGTGCACCTGGTGGCGGCGTTCGGCGACGGGAGTGCTCCGCTTCTCGTCGATCGCCATGACTGAACGCTACGGACAAGCACCGACACTCTTGGTTCGAAAGTGCCGTTATCCCCAAGCAGGCTTGAAGATTCTCGATTCTTTACCTTCGCCGTCGCAGGCCTCAACCGCGATCCGAGATTCCCACCCCCCCTTGACTTTCCCACCAGGAAAGAGGACTCTGTTTCCCGACAGGAAAGTGGAGGTGACGGAGATGACGGGAACGACTCCCGAGGAGGCGGGCGCAGCGCTCGCCGCTGTGCAGCACGCGCAGGCGACCGTGGCTGACGAGGTTGGCCTGCCGCGCGGCTACTGGTGGGGCCTGGCGGTCGCGTGGGTGGCGTTCGGAGCGCTCGCTGAGCTGGGCAACCCCTGGCTGACGACGGTGGCCACGCTCGGCTTCGGTATGGGCCACTCGGTCGTCGCCTCACGCCTCCTCGACGGCCGGCGCCGAACGGCCCAGGTCCGCGTGAGTGCGGCCACTGCCGGACGCCGTACGCCGCTCGCGGTGATCACCATGCTCGTCGTGCTCGTCGCGCTCACGATCGCGGCCGCTCTCCTGCTCGATGCCGACGGCGCGGACCACCCGGCGCTCGCCGCGGGCGTGTTCGTCGGTGCCGTCGTAGGCCTTGGCGGCCCGGAGCTGCTCCGCGGCGTGCGTCGACTGTTCCGCGCATGACCGCGCGCTTCGACGAGCTCATCCACCCGAGCACCCGCCTGACCTTGATGGCGACGCTCGCGGCGGCCGACTGGGCCGACTTCGCCTTCCTGCGCGAGCGTCTGGGCCTGTCGGACTCCGCCCTCTCCAAGCAGCTGTCCACCCTCGAGGAGGCGGAGTACGTCGCGACCGAGCGTCGCCTCGACGGCAGCCGCCACCGGTTGCGGGCCCGCCTGACAGCGACGGGACGCGCGGCGTTCGAAGGCCACGTCGCCGCCCTCAGGGAGATCACCGACCTCGCGAGCGAGACGTCCTGACCGCGTTCAGGACCGCGCGTAGACCGCGGTCAGCCTTCCTCGGGAGATGCCATGGTCGCCGATGGCGGAGAGTCCCTCCTCGAGCGTCGCATCCTCCGCGAGCCCGGTGGCCGCGTCGAGGGCGTAGACCATGAACCGGTAGTGGTGCTCCCCGTCCGGCGGGCACGGCCCGGCGTACGACGTGCCGCCCGACGAGTTGGCCAGCTCGACTCCACCGGTCGGCACCTGGCCAGCCGCGACGGACGTCGTGCCGACGGGGATGTCCACCACCACCCAGTGCGTGAAGGTGCCCCCGGGCGCATCCGGGTCGTCCACGACGAGAGCCCACCGCTTCGCCGTACCTCCCGACCACGACAGCGGTGGCGACACCTCGTCGCCGTCGCAGGTAAAGCGGGTGGGGACCTCACCGCCCTCCGTGAGCGCGGAGCTTGAGATCGCGAGGTCCTGCGAGACGTCGCTGTCGACCTCGGCGCCCTGGTCGCCGGTGCAAGCCACGGTCGTCAGCGCGAGGAGGACGCCGAGCAACAGGGCACCTGTCTGCCGAGTGATGAGCTCAGCTCCTCGGCGTGTGGTCGAGGATCCACGCCACGACGTCGGCGGTCACCTGGTCGCGGTTGGTCTCGTTGAAGATCTCGTGGCGGGCGTCCGGGTAGGTCGTGACCGTCACGTCGACCACCCCGGCGTCGAGGTAGCGCTGCCCCAGCAGCTCGACGAGCTGTCCCCCACCGGCCAGCGGATCTGCGGTCCCCGAGGCGATGAGCATCGGCAGGTCCTTCCGGATGCCCGCCAGCTGGTCGGGGTCGGCCAGCCGGGCGGCCGGCGCGAACAGGGCGGGAACGGTCTCGGCTGGGAGGTCGTAGCCGCAGAGCGGGTCGGCGACGTACAGATCGACCTCGGCCTCGTCGCGCGACAGCCACTCGTAGCCGGTGCGGTGCTCGAAGCCCGCGTTGAACACCTCCAGCCCGGCCGGCTCAGGCGACGCGGCCATGCCGGCAGCGAGCACGTCGAGCGCGGTCGACCCGGACAGCACCACGCCGGCGTACTGCTCCGAGTGGTCGAGGATCACCGCCTGGGCGGCGAAGGAGCCCATCGAGTGAGCCACGAGGAAGAGCGGCTGCTCGTGAGACTCGGCGAGCGAGGCGCCGTACGCCGCCATGTCCTGGATGAGCCCGTCGAAGCGAGGGCGACCCGAAGTCGCCCGGCGCGGCGTGGATGGACTTCCCGTGCCCGCGGTGGTCGGTGGCGAAGACCAGGAAGCCAGCGGCGTTGAGCGCCTGGGCCAGCCGGTCGTAGCGCGCCGAGTGCTCAGCCAGGCCGTGCGCGACCTGGACGACGCCGCGCGGCTGGTCGATCCGGTCCCAGGCATAGGTGGCCAAGCTGATGCCGTCGACGGGTGAGGTGAAGGTTCCTTCGGTGTACGTCACGCCCCAGATGCTGCCACCCGGTCCCGAGTCGGCACCCCTCCGAGCACCCCGGAAAAGATTCAGAGAAGAATCTCGAGGATCGATGTCGAAGACGTCGCCCGCCGTTCGACGTACGTGCGAGAACCAGCCACCAGCAACCAGGAGAGAGTGATCGACATGCCGCGTTTCATGGGATTCGTGAGGATGGAAGAGGGCATCGGTACGCCGCCGCAGTCGCTGTTCGAGGCGATGGACCAGCACATCGGCGAGCGCGCCGCTGACGGCCGGTTCCTCGACGGCGGCGGGCTGTACGGCACCGAGGACGCGGTGAACTTCGTCGTCCGCAAGGGCGAGGTCACCCGCGTCGACGGGCCGTACGCCGAGGCCAAGGAGGTCGTCGGCGGCTGGGCGATCATGGAGTACCCCTCGCTCGAGGCGGCCGTGGCCGACCAGGAGGAGTTCGCCGACGCTGCACGCGAAGCACTGGCCCGAGGTCACCGTGGTCGCGACGCTGCGCCAGATCTCCGAGGGCCCGGAGGCTCCCGGGGACGAGCCTCCTAGTCTGGCCTTGTGCCGGCCCCCACGGATGGCTGACCGCAGCCATCACCGCCGCGTGGCGGGCCGAGTCGGCCCGCCTCGTCGGCGCCCTCACCCGGATGACCCGCGACGTCGGGCTCGCCGAGGACCTCGCGCAGGACGCTCTCGTCGCTGCGCTCGAGCAGTGGCCCGACGCCGGCGTACCCGACAACCCGGGCGCGTGGCTCATGACCACCGCGAAACGACGCGGCATCGACCACTTCCGGCGTGCCGACAACCTCCGCCGCAAGGTCGCGGAGCTGTCCCACGGGGAGGAGGTGGAGATGCCCGACCTCGACGCCCAGGTCGACCACATCGAGGACGACGTCCTCCGGCTGATCTTCCTGTCCTGCCACCCCGCGCTCTCCCCCGAGTCCCGCGCCGCCCTCACCCTGCGGCTCGTCGGCGGTCTCACCACCGCCGAGATCGCCCGCGGCTTCCTGTCCACCGAGGCCACGATGGGCACCCGCATCTCGCGCGCCAAGAAGACGCTGGCCGAGGCGAACGCCGAGTTCGAGCTGCCCACCGGCGCCGAGCGCACCGAGCGCCTCGACGACGTGATGGCCGTGATCTACCTGATCTTCAACGAGGGGTACGCCGCGACCGCCGGCGAGGACTGGATGCGCCCGGAGCTCGCTCAGGAAGGGATGCGGCTCGCCCGCATGCTCTCCGACCTCGCTCCCGACGAGCCCGAGGTCCTCGGACTCCAAGCCCTGCTCGAGATCCAGGGCTCCCGGATGGCTGCTCGCCTCGACGACTCCGGCTCGCCTGTCCTGCTGGAGGCGCAGGACCGCACCCGCTGGGACCCGCTCCTCATCCGCCGCGGCCTCGCCGCCCTCGAGAAGGCCGAAGCCCTCGCCGCCCGCGGCACCCCGGTCGGCACGTACTTCCTCCAGGCCTCCATCGCCGCCCAGCACGCCATCGCCGCCCGCGCCGAGGACACGAACTGGCGCCGCATCGCCGCGCTGTACGACGTGCTCGCCGACGCCGCCCCCGGACCGATCGTCGAGGTCAACCGCGCCGTCGCCCACGGCCGCGCCTTCGGCCCCGACGCCGGTCTCGCGATCCTCGAGGGCGTCGACCTCGGCGACTCACCGCTCGTGCCGAGCGTGCGAGGCGACCTGCTCGAGCGTGCGGGGCGCCGCGAGGAGGCGGCAGTGGCGTTCCACCTGGCGGCTGCGTGGACGAAGAACGAAGGCGAGCGAGCGGTCCTGCAGCGACGGGCTGAGGTGAACGAGCACTGAATCCGGCCCTTTCGGCGTACGCGGGACACTCCCGCACGAGCAGGTAGCGACTCGGGGCGTCAGGCACGGATCCGGGGGTTGACGACCACCGCCTCGGCGAGGGAGGTTCTCCTGGTTCCTACGCACACGAACCGGAGCCCCAACATGCATGCGCACCCTTCGAAGTCTGCTCACGCCTGGCGACGTCTCGCCCGGCTCGCCACGGGGGCCGCGGTCCTCGCGTCCCTGACCGTCGCCGGTCCCGCCGGCACCGGACTGGCATCAGCCGCGCCCGACTGCGACACCCAGGCACCCGCCGACGCCCGGGTCGGCTTCGGCCACCAGGGCGTCGACCCGAACAGCGTCTCGGCGCGCCAGGCGAAGGCGATGCAGTCCGCGCTGAAGGAGCGCGTGGCCAAGCTCCGCGCCAACGGCAAGCTCACGAGCGCCAAGGCCGCGACGCCGATCACGATCAAGACCTACGTCCACGTGCTGCGCCGCGACGACGGCACCGGCGGCGCGACCGCCACGATGGTCAACAAGCAGATCAGCGTGCTCAACAACGCCTACGCCGGCAAGACCTCGACGTCCTCGGTGGCGACGCCCTTCCAGTTCTCGCTGGCCGGCATCGACTACACGAACAAGACGTCCTGGTACGAGTGGGGCTACGGCAACAACGGCGAGGACGCCCAGGACCGGGCCGCGAAGAAGGCGCTGCGCAAGGGCGGCATGGCGGACCTGAACCTCTACATCGCCAACATCGACAACGGCATCCTCGGCTACGCGACCTTCCCGACGAGCAAGGCGAGCGCGCTCGACGGGGTCGTGCTCCTCACCGGCAGCCTGCCCGGTGGCGACGCGTCGCCGTACAACCTGGGCGACACCGCTCCGCACGAGGTCGGCCACTGGCTCGGGCTCTACCACACGTTCCAGGGCGGCTGCGTCGCACCGGGCGACTACGTCGACGACACCCCGTTCCAGGCCGACGGCGACAACATCTTCTACTGCGGCGAGACCGCCGAGTTCGGCAACGACACCTGCACGCAGCCGGGCCTCGACCCCGTGCACAACTTCATGAGCTACGGCGACGACAAGTGCCTCGACCGGTTCACCGCCGGCCAGAGCACGCGGATGTCCCAGTCGTGGCAGGCGTTCCGTCAGGGGAAGTAGTCACGACCAGCAACGAAGGCGCGTGGCTCGATGACGAGCTGCGCGCCTTCGCTGCGTCGCCGGGAGCTGGAGATCGCCGTACGCCGCAGCGACGGGACCCACCTCCGCTGGACGCCGATCTGGGTCGTCGTCGCGGATGGGCAGGTGTACGTGCGGAGCTGGTACCGCCGCGACACCGGCTGGTTCGGCCTCGCCACGCGGACACTCGCGGCTCGTGTCCGGGTGCCTGGACTCGAGGCCGACGTGACGATCGAGGATCTCGCCGATACCTCTGCTGAGGTCACCGCCGCCGTGGACGTGGCTTACCAGGCGAAGTACGGCGGTGGCGCCGGCTCGATGGTCACCGCCGACGCGCACCGGACGACACTGCGGCTCGTCCGTCAGGACTAGGCTCCCGAGGAGCCCAGGCCGACCGCGAGAGGGACCGCCATGCCCGACATCCCCGCAAGGACGCGTCAGCTCCGAAGCCTGGTGACACCGGAGGGCGAGCTTCGTCTCTGGGTCGGCTCGGCCGACACCCCGACCCCGCGCGAGGAGCAGGTCCTGGTGCGGGTCGAGGCGGCGCCGGTCAACCCGTCGGACCTGGCGCTCATGCTGGCCATGGCCGACATCTCGAAGGCGGCGTTGGACGGATCGGGCGACGAGCCGACCGTCACGGCGCCGATCGCGCCATCGGTCATGAGCTCCCTGGCGGCGCGGATCGGCCAGCCGATGACCGTCGGCAGCGAGGGCGCCGGCGTCGTCGTCGCGGCCGGAGACTCGCCGGCCGCTCAGGCGCTGCTCGGCCGGACGGTGGGGTTCGTCGGTGGTGCGACGTACGGCGAGTACTGCCTGACCTCACCCGCGATGTGCCTGCCGCTGCCCGACGGCGCGACCGCAGCCGAGGGAGCCTCGTCCTTCGTGAACCCGATGACGGCGCTGGGGATGGTCGAGACCATGCGCCGGGAGGGCCACAGCGGCCTGGTGCACACCGCGGCCGCGTCCAACCTGGGGCAGATGCTCAACCGGATCTGCCTGGCCGACGGCATTCCCCTGGTCAACGTGGTCCGGCGTCCCGAGCAGGCTGAGCTGCTGCGCGATCAGGGGGCCACGCACGTGTGCGACTCCAGCGAGGAGACCTTCGACGAGGACCTGGTCGGGGCACTGCGCGACACCGGCGCGACGCTCGCATTCGACGCGATCGGCGGCGGCCGACTGGCCGGCCAGATCCTGAACGCCATGGAGACCGCGATCGTCCCGCCCGACGCGCCGTACAACCGTTACGGCAGCGACGTCCACAAGCAGGTCTACGTGTACGGCGCCCTGGACCGTCGCCCGATCGAGCTGCAGCGCCGCTTCGGCTTCGCCTGGGGCGTCGGTGGCTGGCTGCTGACACCGTTCCTGGCGCGGACGAGCACCGAGGACCTGGTTCGGATGCGGACGCGCGTCGCCGACGAGCTGACCACGACCTTCGCCAGCACCTACACCGACGAGGTCTCCCTGGAGCAGGTCCTCGACGTCAAGACCCTGCAGCGGTGCGCGCGGCAAGCCACCGGGCAGAAGTTCTTGCTGCGGCCTCAGCACTGACCGCCGAGACTGCTCGGCTGTACGCCGCGGGCGAGTTGTTCGGGAAAGGAACCATCTGTGGCCTCACCCCAGTCCGGACCATCAAGGGCCGAGCCATTGGCTATACAGCTCCCCCGAGCGTTCGCTGCTGACTTGTCCCGCGCGAACGGAGCCCTGACCACGACAGGGGGACGTTGTTGGCCTGAAGTGGTCGTCATGTTCCGGAACGCCCACTTGCGGCGGCTAGACGCACCCCTCGCCGCCCGAATCGAACCCAGAACCTAAGTCACATGGCTTCGGACAGATTCGACAACGTGGCGTCGCCCGCACACTTCGCCGGCTCGTTGCTCACGACGACACTCGTCGAGAACGGTGCGGTACTGCCGCCGACAACGTTGCTGTCCAGAAACGTGTAGCCGCCGCCAACGATATTGCCCGCCTGGTCGACGCACGAGATACCGACGTAGACGTTGCTGACGGTGTCGTGATAGGTCGAATCGATCTGCCCGGTCGCCGAGTACATCCCATACTTCCGGAGCACGTCGACCTTCGCGATCTTCATCTGCGAGTCCGGGTGATCGTCCTTCTGTGACTCGTCGACGGAAACCTGAGCATCCACGCGGGCGATCTTCGAACCTTCAGGGACGCTGAGATCTGTGGCGACGATCTGCGATGAGGATGCGCGCAAGATCACGTAGGCGCCGGACTCGGTGTCCAAGACCTTGTCGGCCTTGTCGTAGGCGGCGAAGTTGACCGAGATCGATACGGCGTCAGAGGTCGGGTTAGTCACCTTCCCGATTGCCATCGCGGAGTACTCGTCCTGTCCCACGCCGACAGAATCGATCGAAACCTTGCCTTCGTCAGCCTTAACCGACGCGGACGATTCAGGTTCTGCTGATCCCTCGACGCGTGAGTTGTCGGTCGAGTCTGGAAGCCGAACCGCCACAACCCGCGGTCGCTGCGACCAGGACCCAAGTGCAGCCATACCAGAAGTTCTTGGGTCTCATGCTGCCCCCCGTTTCGATTGCGCGCCCGTGACAGTGCTTTGCAGCGACGCTCAGGGTGGCGACCCTAGCGGTCTTGAGTGGAGCAAGCCCAAATCGAAGTCCGAGACAGCGGGCGGTGAGGGTGAGGGTGAGCCTGTGGTTCGCGCCTATTGCTGTGGGCGGTCGCTGCCCGGCTCGCGGCGGAAAGATGCTGCCCGAGCACACGATGTTCTGGGCGGGTCGCAGCACAGCATCGTCGGCGACCTGTCGCGGCGAGGTCGTCTGACGGCTCAGCGACAGGCGCTCCTGATAGGCCGAGCAATGAGCTTGCGGGCGTCTCCGTCCGACCACGCAGCGCGAAACGCGCGGCCGGACGTGGATCGTCGCGTGGCCGCGCTTGGCAAGCACAACGATCAAATGCATGATGACAAGCAACCTCTCAATCGCGCGAGCGTCAGGAGTTGCTGTGGATCCGATCACCCTCGCTGTGGGAGCTCTGATTCAGCCGTTCTTAGGAGAACTGGTCGGCGCCGGTCGAGATGTTGCGCGCGAAGGCGGCGCACGCGCAGGGAAGAAACTCAAGGACTTCGCGTTCCGAATCTGGGATCGACTATTGGGTCCGGGGTGAGGGTGACGCGCGTCTGAGCAATGCTGCCGCTGCCGCGGCCGAGGGCAAAGGGAATGGCACCGCCCAAGCGGCCCTGTTCGAAGAGTTGCAACGTGTCGTCACGGAGATCGGTCTTAGAGATCGGAAGTTCATCGAGGCGGAGTTGCGCGCGGCTGAGGCACACGGTGGACCGAAATGGACGCAAGCGGGTGACATTTCACAGACCGTGATCGGTGATCGAAATATCACGATCGGGCAGAACTCGGGCGATGCGCGGATCGCAGGTCCTTCGTGAGTGGAACGCAGCCGGAGGCACCGCCCCCGAACACGTCTCTCCAGCAGTCAGTGCTCGGCAACGACAACATCACGATCGGGTCCATTGGTGCGGGTGCGAGCGTTCACGTAAACACCGGCGAGTCGATTGGCGACGTCCTCAAGTTGCTCGACCAAGCACGTGTCGCCCAAGTTGCGGGTGACTTCAAGAACGCGACTGCTTACGGATCGGCCGTGCTGTCCAGGCTCGATCCGAACGGCGATTCTGAACTGAAGACGACGGCGCGTTTCTTGGTTGGTTGGTCGGCCTTCAAGTGGTATTTGCAGGACCGAGACGCGGAGATACTCCGGACGCAGGCCATCCCAAATTTCGTCGCCCTGGCAAAGGGACCTGCTCTAGCAGGCACACCGCTCGAACGTCAGAGGGGTGAGGCTGAAGCGTACCTCGCGTGGTGCGAGGCGTACTTGGGCAATCAGTACGCAGCTGACGCGCACCTGAGCGTCGTAACCGCTGATCTCGGCTCCAGTGACCAGCTGACACATTGGGCACGTCGGGCTGTTCAGCGCGCCAAGATCGTCGAAGGCACCAAGTTCGGGGTTGGGTTCACCTTCGCCTATCTCGCCTACGCTGCCATCGTGGGCCTGATCCTCGTCTTCGTGGTCTTTCCAATCATCGACTGGCTTTTCAGTAGCTGATACGTAGCCCATTCCTGTCAACAGGCAGGGTGAGGCACCCGTCCCGGCTACTCAGGGCGGGCGCCTCTGCTTCGTCGCCCGCCACGGTGGCTGAGCGTGTCTTTCGACGCGCGGTCAGGCTGATATGGGCCGGCGCTAGCGGCGGTTGGACGCAGGTCAGCTGCCGTCGGCGAGCGTGGCAATAGCGGTCGCCTTGAACGCGTCGCTCGGTAGGCGAGCAGCGTCCTCCGGGCAGCTTGCCGAGCACGGGCACACCGCTCATCGCGGGCAGGTCCAGCAGGTTCTGCTCCTCGACCGTTCCTGCGTTCAGCGGCCATGACCCGACGACGAGACCACTTACGTAGAGGCCGCGCTGCTGGATCGCCCACACCGTCAGGGCCGAGTGGTTGAGGGTGCCGAGTCCGGCGCGGCAGACGACGACGACGTCGAGGTCGGCGCCGGCGTCGACGAGCATCGCGCCGAGGTCGAGGAGCGTGAAGGCATCGCCGATGTTCACCAGGATGCCGCCGGCGCCCTCCACCAGGACGTGGTCGGCGTCCTGGCTGAGGACCAGGTCGCGCTGAGCGCACAGGTCGGGGAGGGTGACGCCTTCGAGGCGGGCGGCGGTCTCGGGGGCGAGGGCGTGGCGGAGGCGGACGCCTTCGACGGCGGGGACGCCGGAGAGGCGGGTGACCTCCTGGGCGTCGCCGGGCTCGTCGTCCTCGACGCCGGTCTGGGCGGGCTTCACGACGACGACGCGCTTGCCCTCGGCGGTCAGCTTGCAGGCCAGGGCGGCGGTCGCGACGGTCTTGCCGACGCCAGTGTCGGTGCCGGTGACGAGAGTGATCCTCATGGCACCAACGAACGCAGCACCGTCACCGCGTGATCCAGGTCGGCCTCCGACATCCCGGCGTGCGCCGTCAGCCGCAGCCGCGAGATGCCGTCGGGCGTCGACGGCGGGCGGAAACAGCCGATCCGGACGCCTCGATCGGCGGCCGCTGACACGGCGGCCACCGCCTCGCGCGGTCCCGGCATCGCCACCGAGAGCACCGCGCCGGCGGGCGGCGTGACGCCACACGCATCCGCGAGTACGGCGGCCACGTGCCGCACCTGCTCGGGCAGCGTCGGGTCGCCACGGAGTACGCCGAGCGCAGCCGTCGCGGCACCGGCAGCGGCGGGCGCGAGGCCGGTGTCGTAGATGAACGGGCGGGCCCGGTTGACCAGGTGCTCGCGGACCGCGGCAGAGCCGAGGACGAAGCCGCCCTGGGCGCCGAGGGACTTCGACAGCGTCCCGGTCGCCACGACGTGAGGTGAGCCGGCGAGACCGGTCTCCGCGAGCAGGCCACGACCACCCGGGCCGACGACACCGAGGCCGTGGGCCTCGTCGACGACGAGCAGCGCGTCGTACTCCCCGACCACCCGCGCCAGCTCGGCGAGCGGGGCGGCGTCGCCGAGGACCGAGTAGATCGACTCGGCGAGCACCAGCGCCCGCGTCTGAGTGCGATGGGCCAGCGCCTGCTCGACGGCGGCGACGTCGTGGTGCGGGACGACCCGGACCTGGCCGCGCGACAGCCGGCAGGCGTCGACGAGCGAGGCGTGGATGTGCGCGTCGCTGACGATGAGGGTGTCGGCGTCCGCGAGCGCGGTGACCACCGAGAGGTTCGCGTGGTAGCCGGTCGACGTCACCAGCGCCGTCGGGAACCCGGTGAACTCCGCGAGGTCGTCCTCGAGCTCGGTGTGCAGCGACAGCGTCCCGGACACCAGCCGCGAGGCGCCGGCCCCGGCGCCGCTGGTCTCGGCTGCCTTCATCGCGGCGGCGACCACGCGGGGGTCGCGGGCGAGGCCGAGGTAGTCGTTCCCCGCCAGGTCGAGCAGCGGCTCCCCCCGGTCGGAGTCGCGCAGCGACCGGGTCAGCCCCTGCGCCTCGCGCTGGGCGGCCTGCTCGGCGAGCCAGTCGTCGTACGCGCTCATGGGTGCGCCTTCGCGATCGCACCGACGATGCCCGAGGTGATCGTCGCCAGGTCGTCGGCGGTGCTGACGAACGGCGGCATCGTGTACACGAGGTTGCGGAACGGCCGCACCCACACGCCGGCCTCGAGGGCGGCGGCGGTGACGGCGGGTACGTCGACGGGGCGGTCGAGCTCGACGACCCCGACCGCGCCGAGCACCCGGACGTCGGCGACCGCGGCGAGCTCGCGGGCGGGCTCGAGGCCTTGCAGAAGTCCCGACTCGACGGCCTTGATGCGGGTCTCGTTGTCGTGGGAGTCGAGGAGGTCGAGGCGAGGCCGACGCGACGGCGCAGGCGAGCGGGTTCGCCATGAAGGTGGGGCCGTGCATCATCGCGCCGGCGGGTGAGGCGTCGATGCGGGCGGCGACCTCGGCGGTGGTGAGGACGGCGGCGAGGGTCAGGTACCCGCCGGTCAGGGCCTTGCCCACGCAGAGGATGTCGGGGACGACGCCGCAGCGGTCGGCGGCCCAGGAGGTGCCGGTGCGCCAGAAGCCGGTGGCGATCTCGTCGAAGATGACGAGGGCGTCGTGGGCTCGGGCCAGGGCGGTCAGGTGGCGGACGCACTCGGGGTCGTAGATGTGCATGCCGCCGGCGCCTTGGAGGACGGGCTCGATGATGACGGCGGCGATCTCGGTGGCGTGCTGCTCGTAGAGCGCGGTGGTTGCTTCCTTCCACGCCTCCAGAGGTCTCGACGGGCGGTCCTCGGCTAGCGCCTCGGACCTGCTCGACCAGCGGTGGTCGCGGGGAGGGCGCGGGGCGAAGACGTGCTCGGGGACCAGGCCGGCGTACATGCTGTGCATGCCGCCGTGCGGGTCGGTGACGGACATCGGGCTGAAGGTGTCGCCGTGGTAGCCGCCGCCGATGGTGAAGAACTTGGTGCGGGTCAGGCCGTGGGCGGCGTGGGCCTGCCAGGCCATCTTCATGGCGACCTCGACGGAGACCGAGCCGGAGTCGGCGAAGAACACCTTGTCGAGGACGCGATCACCCCGACCGGCGCGCGGGCGACCAGGCGCTCCCCCAGCGACACCGCGGGCTGGTGGGTCAGGCCGCCGAACATCACGTGGCTCATCGACTCCGAGCTGCGTGCGCACGGCCGAGTCGAGCTCGGGCACGGCGTACCCGTGGATCGCGCACCACCACGACGACATCGCGTCGACGACCTCGGTCACCTGCGCCGTCAGGACGAGCGCAGCCGCAGCCGGGTGCCGGAGGCGGACTCGACGACGTGGACCGGGGAGGGCGAGGTCATCGAGGAGTACGGGTGCCACAGGTGGTCCCGGTCGAAGTCGAGGAGCGGGTCAGGCATGCGTGCCCAGCCAGGTGCTCCCCGACGACTCACCGTGCTCGACGCACCGCGCGGACCAGTGGTCCGGCGTCACCTGGACGACCATGCGGCGCTTGCACTGCGGGCAGTACCGCGGCGGCTCCAGCTCGAGCTGCCGCGCGCACGACTCGTGGCCGCCGTCCGCCAGCGGGCGACCACAGCGTCCGCAGTAGGGGCCGGCCTCGGTCATCTCAGAGGGTCGCGTTCAGCGCCTTGATCGGCATCTGCAGGTCCTCGAGGAGGGTGAGGTCCTCGCGGGGGTCGCGGCCGAGGGTGGTCAGGTAGTTGCCGACGATCACCGCGTTGATCCCCCCGAGCAGCCCGTCACGGGTGCCGAGGTCGCCGAGGGTGAGCTCGCGGCCCCCGGCGTACCGCAGGATCGTGCGCGGCATCGCCAGCCGGAACGCCGCGATCGTCCGCAGCGCGTCCGACGCCTCCATCAGCGGCATGTCGCCGAACGGGGTGCCGGGGCGCGGGTTGAGGAAGTTCAGCGGCACCTCGTCGGGCTCGAGGTCGCCGAGCTGCGACGCGAGCTCCGCGCGCTGCTCGACCGTCTCCCCCATGCCGACGAGCGCGCCGCAGCACAGCTCCATCCCGGACGCGCGCACCATCTCGCAGGTGTCCCAGCGCTCCTCCCAGGAGTGGGTGGTGACGACCTGCGGGAAGTACGAGCGCGCCGCCTCGAGGTTGTGGTTGTACCGGTGCACACCCATGTCGACCAGGTCGTCGACCTGCTCCTGGGTGAGCATCCCGAGGGAGGCGGCGACGTTGATCTCGACGGCCTCCTGGATCGCCTTCACGCCGTCGCGCATCTGGGTCATCAGCCGCTCGTCCGGCCCGCGGACCGCGGCCACGATGCAGAACTCGCTCGCGCCGGTCTCCGCCGTCGCCTGCGCCGCCTTCACCAGCTCCGGGATGTCCAGCCACACGCTGCGCACCGGGCTCGTGAACTGGCCGCTCTGGCTGCAGAAGTGGCAGTCCTCCGGGCATCCGCCGGTCTTCAGCGACACGATGCCCTCGACCTCGATGTCAGGGCCGCACCACTTCATGCGTACGTCGTGCGCCAGCGCGAGGAGCTCTTCCAACCGCTCGTCCGGGAGGGTCATCACCTCGAGGAGCTGGGCCTCGGTGAGCCGCTCGCCGCGCTCCAGCACCTGCTCGCGGGCGACGGCGATGATGTCGCTCGTCGTCTCTGCCTCGGGCCGGGTGTCGGAGAGAGTCATAGCCCGGAGTCTAGGGGTGGGTCTCTGCGTCTCTTCTGCCTGTCTCGTCACACCTCGGTGCGGCCGCGTGTGGTCTCGACGGGCGCTCCTCGGCTAGCGCCTCGTCGCTGCTCGACCAGCGGTGGCGTGGGCTACGAGCGCCTCTGAGACGCGCGGAGGCGGGCGAAGGCCTTGGGCGGCTGCAGCGTGTCCAGTTCCTCGGCGATCGCGCGTGCGCAGTCCTCGGGGCTCGACTCGGTGGTGTCGATGACGATGTCGGCGTCGCCGACGTCCACCGACTGCGACTGGGCCAGCCCGGCTGGTCGGTCGCCTCGGTGGAGCTCGCGCGCCTCGAGCACGTCGGCGTCGCAGCGCACCTCGACCAGCGTGACGTCGTACGGCTCGAGTACCGCCAGCAGGTCGTCGAGACGCCACGGCTCGCTGAGCGGGTAGTCCATGACCACGTCGTTGCCCGCCTCCGCGAGCCCGGCGACGACGCGGTGGTAGCCGAGGCGGGTGCGGCGGAGCACCTCGTCGAGCTCGACTTCGGCGATCTCCTTGCGAGCACGCATGGCGTTGACCGCGTCCACGGGGACGTGGAACCACGTGCCGGGCAGCAACGGCAGCAGCGCCTCCGCGATCGACGTCTTGCCCGAACTGGAGGCGCCGTTCAGCAGGATGATCCGGCCGGCGGGTTCCACGTAGCGACCCTAGTCAGCGGGGCTTCAGGCAGAGCCGACGAGGATGGGGCGGTGACCACCGAGACCCGCGCCCGCCTGTCGCCGTGGCGGTTCGTCGTCTGGTTCGGGGTCATCGCGCTGCTCGGCGACATCTTGTACGAAGGTGCCCGGTCGATCACCGGGCCGTTCCTGGCCCACCTCGGCGCGTCGGCCCTCGTCGTCGGGATCGTCACCGGCGTCGGCGAGACCGCGGCGCTGCTGCTCCGGCTCGTGTCGGGCCCGCGGCTGACCGGAGCGGGCGGTTCTGGGAGTGGACGATCGCGGGGTACGCGATCACCGTCGTCAGCGTCCCCACGCTCGGTCTCGCGTCGGCGCTGTGGGTGGCCTGCGGGCTGGTGATCATGGAGCGGGTCGGCAAGGCGGTGCGCGCCCCCTCGAAGGACACCCTGCTCTCCCACGCCACCTCGGCCACCGGCCGCGGCAAGGGGTTCGCCGTGCACGAGGCGATCGACCAGTTCGGCGCCCTGCTCGGACCGTTGATCGTGGCCGGGGTGCTGTGGCTGAGCGGTGACGACTACACGCCGGCCCTGCTGATCCTCGCCATCCCTGGCCTCGGGCTGATGCTGCTGGTGCTCGCTCTGAGGCGGAGGGTGCCCGACCCGGGTGTCTACGAGGACCACCCGCCGCCCGATCGCTCGTCCCCCGGCATCGACCCGGTCGTCGTCGAGAAGCTGCCCCGGGCGTTCTGGGAGTACGCCGTCTTCACCGGCCTCACCATGGCCGGCTTCGCCACCTTCGGGGTGATCTCGTTCCACCTGGTCACAGCCGGCCTCGTCGTCGCGGCCGTCGTACCGCTGATCTACGCAGGCGCCCAGCTCGTCGATGCCGCGGCGGCGCTGGTGACCGGCTGGGGCTACGACCGCTTCGGGCCGCGGGTGCTGATCTCGCTGCCGATCGTCGCGGCGCTGGTGCCGTTGCTGGCGTTCAGCGAGTCGGTGGGCCTGGCCGTCGCCGGTTGCCTCGTCTGGGGCATGGTCCTCGGGGTCCAGGAGTCGACGATGCGGGCCACGGTGGCCGACCTGGTCGGGCCCGGTCGACGCGCCACGGCGTTCGGGGTGTTCGGAGCGGTCGTCGGGGCAGCTGCGTTCCTGGGTGGTGGGCTGGCCGGGGCGCTCTACGAGGTCTCCATCCCGGCGCTCGTCGTCGTCACCGTGGTGGTGCAGGCGGCGGCGCTCGTGGTGCTGCTGCTGACGTTGCGGCGCCTGCGCTCGGCCTGACCCACACCGACGTGCAGCCTCCACCGCTCCTCACCGATTTAGCATGCTAAAGCCGGAGCCTGCACGTCCGAGCGGGGGCGAGGTCTCGACAAGCTCGACCAGCGAGAGCGGATAGCGGACGCGGGCTGTCCGCTTGGGTGGGCAGGATGGCGGCATGGCCACTCTCCGCGACATCCAGATCACGTTCGACGCTGCTGACCCGGGGGCGCTCGCGATCTTCTGGGCGGAGGTCCTCGGCTACGAGCTGCAGGCGCCGCCGCCGGGGTTCGACAGCTGGGACGACGCCCTCGAGGCGTGGGGTGTGCCGCCGGACCACCGCAACGACGCGTCCGCGCTCCTCGACCCGACCGGGAAGGGCCCGCGGATCTTCATCCAGAAGGTGCCGGAAGGGAAGACGGCCAAGAACCGGCAGCACCTCGACGTCCGGGCGGCTCCAGGGCTCGAGGGTGACGAGCGGATGGCGGCGCTAGAGGCGGAGTGCGAGCGGCTGGTCGCGCTCGGGGCGACCCGGGTCGAGCGCTCGGAGCCGAACCCGCCGATGAGCGGTGGGCACATCGTCATGCAGGACCCGGAGGGGAATGAGTTCTGCTTGGACTGAGTGGTCTCATTACTGCTGGGTGGCTGATTTTCGGGCTCTCATCCAGCGAACGAGCAGTAGTGGTCTCGACGGGCGGTGCTCGCCTAACGGCTCGCACCTGCTCGACCAGCGGTGGGCGGCTCGCACCTGCTCGACCAGCGGGGGGTGCGAGTTTCTCCCGACTCGGCGCTTCTAGTGGCCGCCCATGGCTTGGTCTCGATATGCCGCTCGTTGCTGGCGGGTGTCCCACCAGCGGTCGTGGGGCATGTGGTCCTCGGCGGCTCTGACCAGGCCGCGGAAGAGGCCGGCGTCGGAGGCGACCTCGGGGTGCCACTGGACGGCGACCAGCAACCTCTCGCCGACGCGCTCCATGGCTTCGAGGGTGCCGTCCTCGGACCAGGCTGACGGCTCGAAGCCGGGGTGCTCGATGACGGCCTGGTGATGGTGGCAGTGGACGTCGAGCTTGTCGCCGACCAGACCGTGGAGCACGGTGCCGGGGATGACGGTCACGTCGGTGGTGCCGAAGACACCGGGCTGGGGGTTGTGCTCGGCGTGGCCGACGCGGTCGGGGACGTGCTGCTCGAGACGTCCGCCGGCGTGGACGGCCATGACCTGCATGCCGCGGCAGACGCCGAGGGTCGGCGTGGCCGCGCCTTCCGGCTGCGGTCAGCAGCGCGAGCTCCCAGGCGTCGCGGTCGGCGCGGGTGTTCTTGACGGTCTCGTGCGGCTCCTCGTCGTACTGCGACGGGTCGACGTCAGCGCCGCCCGAGATGACCAGACCGTCGATGCGGGCCACGACCGCAGCGGCCGCCTCGTCCATCGTCGAGCCGGCCTCACCCTGGGGCGGAAGCAGCACGACGACGCCGCCGACGGACTCGATGGCCTTCGCGTACACCGTCGGGAGCAGGTCGGCGGACTGGTCCCAGACCCCCCACTTCGCCTGCTCGCGGTAGGTGGTGAGGCCGATGACCGGGCGACTCATAGCGGGGTCACGTAGGCGGCGGAGATGCCACCGTCGACGAGGAACGTCGAGGCAGTGATGAAGGACGCCTCGTCGGAGGCCAGGAACAGCACCGCGTTGGCCATCTCCTCGGGCTCGCCGAAGCGGCCCATCGGCACGTGCACGAGCCGGCGGGCGGCGCGTGAGGTGTCGGAGGCGAAGAGCTCCTGGAGCAGCGGCGTGTTCACCGGCCCGGGACACAGCGCGTTGACGCGCACGCCCTGGCGGGCGAACTGCACGCCGAGCTCGCGGGTCATCGACAGCACCCCGCCCTTGGAGGCGCTGTACGAGATCTGCGACGTCGCCGCGCCCATCACCGCGACGAACGACGCGGTGTTGATGATCGACCCCTTGCCCTGCTCGAGCATGTAGGGGAGCGCTGCCTTGCAGCAGAGATACACCGAGGTCAGGTTGACCTCCTGCACCCGCCGCCAGGCGTCGAGGTCGGTGTCGAGGATCGAGTCGTCCTCCGGCGGGGAGATGCCGGCGTTGTTGAAGGCGATGTCGACCGAGCCGTACGTGTCGTGCGCGGTCTTGAACATCGCGTCGACGTCGTCCTTGGAGGTGACGTCGACGCGGACGTAGGTGACGCCGGGGTTCTCGTCCTGCAAGGTCTTGCCGCTGAGCGTCGTCGAGGTCGCCGACCACGACCTGCGCGCCCTCCTCGAGGAACCGGCGGACGGTGGCCAGGCCGATGCCCGAGCAGCCGCCGGTGACGACGGCGACCTTGCCGTCGATGCGTCCGGTCATCTTTGCTTCTCCTTCTGCGGTCTGTGTGGTCTCGACGGGCGCTCCTCGGCTAGCGGCTCGTCGCTGCTCGACCACCGGTCCGATGAGCGGGTCAGTGGGCGATGAAGACGTTCTTCTCCTCGGTGAAGGCGTTGGGGGCGTCGGGGCCGAGCTCGCGGCCGAGGCCGGACTGCTTGAAGCCGCCGAAGGGGGTCCAGTAGCGGACCGAGGAGTGCGAGTTCACGCTGAGGTTGCCGGCCTCCACGGCACGGCTGACGCGCAGGCCGCGCGAGAGGTCCTGCGTGTAGATCGAGCCGGAGAGGCCGTACTCCGTGTCGTTCGCCAGCGCGATCGCCCTCCTCCTCGGTGTCGAACGGCATCACCGCGACGACCGGGCCGAAGACCTCCTCGCGCCACACGCGCTGCTGGGTGTCCTCGGTGAGCACGACGGTCGGCGGCACCCAGTAGCCGTTCGTGCCGGCCGGCACCGGACCGGTGAACGCCACCTCGACCTCGTCGATGAAGCCCTGCACGGTGTCGCGCTGCCCCGACGAGATCAGCGGCCCCATCTCCGCCGACGGGTCCGCAGGGGTCCATCACCTTCATGCCGTCGACAGCCGTCTGCAGCCGGCCGAGGAACTCGTCGTACACGCTGCGCTGCACCAGGATCCGCGACCGCGCGCAGCAGTCCTGCCCGGCGTTGTCGAACACGGCGTACGGCGCCGTGGCCGCCGCCGTGGCCAGGTCGGCGTCGTCGAAGATGATGTTCGCCGACTTGCCACCGAGCTCGAGGGTCACCCGCTTCACCTGGTCGGCGCAGCCCTTCATGATGTGCTTCCCGACCTCGGTCGAGCCGGTGAAGCAGACCTTGCGGACGTCGGGGTGGGTGACGAAGCGCTCGCCGACGATCGAGCCCTTGCCGGCGATGACGGTGAAGACGCCCTCGGGCAGCCCGGCCTCACGACCGAGCTCGCCGAGCCGCAGCGCGGTCAGCGGTGTCAGCTCCGCCGGCTTGAGGACCACGCAGTTGCCGGCAGCCAGTGCCGGAGCGAAGCCCCATCCGGCGATGGGCATCGGGAAGTTCCAGGGCACGATGATGCCGACGACGCCGAGGGGCTCGTGGAAGGTGACGTCCACGCCGCCGGCGACGGGGATCTGGCGGCCGAAGAGGCGCTCGGGAGCGGCGGAGTAGTAGTTCAGGCAGTCGCGGACGTTGCCCGCCTCCCAGCGCGCGTTGCCCAGCGTGTGCCCGGCGTTGCGGACCTCGAGGTCGGCGAGCTCGTCGACGTGGTCGTCGACGATCGCGGCGAAGCGACGCAGCAGCGTGGCCCGCTCCCCCGGGGCCAGGTCGCGCCAGGCCGGGAAGGCCTCCGACGCACGTGCGATGTGCTCGTCGGTCTCCTCGACCGTCGCCAGCGGCACCTCGGTGACCGGCTCGGCGGTGGCGGGGTTGAGCACGGTGAGCTGGTGGTCATTACATCCTCTCGTAGGTGCGGCGGAGCTCCCAGTCGGTCACCGCCGCGTTGAAGGCCTTGAGCTCGACGTCCGCCATGTTCGTGTAGTGGTCGACGACCTCCTCGCCGAAGGCGGCGCGCGCGATCGACGAGGTCGTGAACGCCTCGCGCGCCTTGGCCATCGTGTCCGGCACGCGCGGGGCGTCGGAGGTGTAGGCGTTGCCCTCCAGGGCCGGCTCGAGGGTCAGCTTGTTCTCGACGCCGTGCAGGCCGCCGGCCATCATCGCGGCGAGCGCGAGGTAGGGGTTCACGTCGCCACCGGGGACGCGGTTCTCCATCCGCGCACCGGCGCCCTTGCCGACGAGCCGGACGGCGCAGGTGCGGTTGTCCTCGCCCCAGGCGATGGCGGTCGGCGCGAACGAGCCCTCGGCGAATCGCTTGTAGGAGTTGATGTTCGGGGCGTAGAGCAGCGCGAAGTCGTTCATCGTCGCGAGCACGCCGGCCACGAACGAGTCATAAAGGGGTGTCCGCGCACCGGCGTCGTCGTCCCAGAAGACGATCTCGCCGTCGGCACCACGCAGGGACAGGTGGATGTGGCAGGAGTTGCCCTCGCGCTCGTTGAACTTCGCCATGAAGGTGATCGACTTGCCGTGCTGGACCGCGATCTCCTTGGCCATCGTCTTGTAGACCGCATGGTTGTCCGCGGTCACCACGACGTCGTCGTAGAGGAAGCCGATCTCGTGCTGGCCGAAGTTGCACTCGCCCTTCGCGCCCTCGACGTTCATGCCCGATTGGTACGTCGCGTTGCGGATGTCGCGGAGGATCGCCTCGACCCTGGTGGTGCCCAGGATGGAGTAGTCGACGTTGTACTGGTTCGACGGGACGAGGTCGCGGTAGCCCTTGTCGTGCGCCTCCTCGTAGGTGTCCTCCATGAGGATGAACTCGAGCTCGGTGCCCGCCACCGCGATGTAGCCGAGGTCGGCGGCACGCTGCACCTGCTTGGCGAGGATCGTCCGCGGCGACTGCACGACCGGCTTGTGGTCCGGCCACACCAGGTCGCACTGGATCATCGCCGTCGCCGGGAGGTGCGGCAGCACCCGGATGGTGTCGAGGTCGAGGACGAACTCCATGTCGCCGTACCCGCGGTCCCACGAGGTGATCGCGTAGCCCTCCACGGTGTTCATGTCGATGTCGACACCGAGGAGGTAGTTGCAGCCCTCGGTGCCGTGGCCGAGCACCTCGTTGACGAAGTACTTCCCGTGCAGGCGCTTGCCTTGGAGCCGCCCCTGCATGTCGGTGAACGCGACGA
Source organism: uncultured Actinomycetota bacterium (assembly GCA_963759965.1). Lineage (GTDB taxonomy): Bacteria > Actinomycetota > Actinomycetes > Propionibacteriales > Nocardioidaceae > Marmoricola_A. The sequence continues at coordinate 165,381 of CAVXBM010000020.1, read as the reverse complement.
CGACGGTGTCGATGTCGCCGCTGTCGATCAGCAGCTTGAGGCTGTCGGTGTCCAGGTGCCGTTCGTTGCGGGTCATCCGCTCCCTCTCGTCGGGGTGTCCGGTCTCATCCCAGCAGGCCACGCAAGAGCGCGGCCGTGTCGTCACAGTGCTCCTCCATCGTCAGCCGCGCCTTGGCGGGGTCTCCGCCGAGCACCGCGTTGACGATGGCCCGGTGCTGACGGTGCGAGTGCTCGAGGTTCGCGTCGAGCACCGGGATCTGCTGGAGCATCTCGTGCAGCGTCGCCTGCACCTCGGTCACGGCCCCGACGGTCATCGGCGACGCGCACACGCTGGCGATCGCGAGGTGCAGCCGCGAGTCGGCCTGCCGGTGCGCGGCGGCGTCGGGAGCGTGCTCGACCTCCTCGAGCGCGGTGATCAGCAGCACCCGCTCCTCCTCCGACAGGCTCCCGTCCTTCGACCGCTTCGCCGCGACCCAGCACGCCCCCGGCTCCACGACCCGCCGGAACACCAGCGAGTCGAGGAGCTCCTCCCTACGGGCTCCCAGCGCCGAGGCGAACCCGCCCTCGGCGTACGCCGGCTCCGCGGGCTCGTAGACGACCACCGTGCCACCACCCCGGCCCCGGACCGTGCGCACCATCCCCGCCTGGCGGAGCGCCGCGATCGCCTCCCGCAGGGTCGCCCTCGAGACACCCATGCGGTGGGCCAGCTCGCGCTCGCTCGGGAGCGACGAGCCGAAGGGGTACACGCCGAGCCGGATGGCTGTCGCGAGCTGCTCCACACAGCCCTCGAACGCATGCCCTCCGACCCGGCGTAGCACCACTTCTCCGAGACGGAGCGTGTGCACGGCGGGACGTGCCCGCGTCATGGCACCGACCCGGTCAATCAGGGGATCTCAGCAGGATCGATCGTGCGGACCGGGCCCGTGAACCAGTTCTTCGCGGACATCGACCACCAGATCGTGATCCCGATGCAGCACACCGATCGTGACCACGGGCGCGTAGTTCACGAACTTCCACTCGAAGTCGTCGCTGAACGGCACCGCGCCGGGAACGAACGGCATCATCAGGAAGACCGAGACGAGGATGATCTCGGCGACCGCGATGGGGTTCATCCACTTGTACTTCGCGCCGTTGTTCCATGCGCCGATCTCGAACTTCTCGCCGTGCTTCCACCGCAGGTAGATCGGGATCGCGAAGGACAGGTAGAGCCCCTGCACCGCGACCGACGTCACCGCGAAGAAGGCGACCGGCACGATGAGTGGCGCGTCCTCGGTGCCGACGTTGACCTCGATCAGCGCCGGCAGCGTCACGATCGCCGCACACACCGCGACCAGCATGACCGCGTTGGCAGGCACCCGGTTCGCCGACAGCGCCGACCACCGGGCCGAGCCGGGGACCGCGCGGTCACGGCTGAACGCATACGTCATCCTCGATGCCGACGTCATGCAGGACACCGCGCAGAACAGCTGTCCGGCCGCCGAGATGAAGAGCACGATGGTGGCCCAGCTCTGGCCCAACGACGTGCTGAAGATGTACGCCACACCGCCGGCACCGACGCCCGCGTTGTCAGGCGCACCGTCGACGTTCGGGACCGCGAACACCACAGCGAGCAGCAGGATGTAGCCGCCGACGACCGAGTACAAGATGGACTGCCAGATGCCCTTGGCGGCACCCATCGAGGCCGCCTTGGTCTCCTCAGAGAGGTGGGCGCACGCGTCAAAGCCGGTGATCGTGTACTGAGTCAGCAGGAACCCGAACGGGATGATCGCGAAGAAGAACGCGAACGAGCTCGTGCTGCCGTCGGAGAACCCGGAGTTGTTGAACCGCTCGGTGAAGACGTAGTTGAAGCTCTGGTGCTGGTCCGGCACGAAGATCAGGATCAGCACGATCGCCGAGGCGCCGGCCACGTGCCACCAGACCGACACGTTGTTCATGACCGCCATCAGGTGGCCCCGGAAGATGTTCAGCACGGACGCCAGAACGAGCACCACGATGAAGATGAGAAACACCCGTGTCAGCGAGTAGCTGTCGGCGTAGCTCTTCGACGCCGTGCTGATGGTGAGGTCGATGAAGGTCGCGCAGCCGTAGGCCACACCCGCCGTCACCGCGACGAGGCCGACAAGGTTCAGCCAGCCGGTGTAGAAGCCGGCCCGCGGACCGCCCAGCTTGGCCGCCCACCAGTAGATGCCGCCCGAGGTCGGGTACGCCGACACCAGCTCCGACATCGTGAAACCGATGATCAGGATGAAGACGCCCAGGATCGGCCAGGACCAGGAGATCGAGATCGGGCCCCCGTTGTTCCAGCCGGCGCCGAAGTTGGTGAAGCAACCGGCCAGGATCGAGATGATCGAGAACGAGATGGCGAAGTTGGAGAACCCGGACCACGAGCGTTGCAGGTCCTGGCTGTACCCGAGCTCTGCGAGGCGTTGGGAGTCGGCATCGAGGTGATGCTCCTCCACTGATTCATGTCCATCAGGCATGGCGCGAGTGTCCTGCTGGCTCCTGCCTCTGTCAATGGTTTGACCTCATACCTATTCGGGCGTGTCGGGGCATATGCTCACGAGCCATGACGCCTTCGGATCCAGTGGTCCATTCCGAGGAACTCGACGAGATCGTGTTCCTGCGCGGGCGTTCGCGCACGGTCGCGGAGCTGTCGGGCGGTCTGACCAACGTCAACCTCAAGGTGTCCTGCGACGACGACCAGGGCCGCGACACGGTCGTGGTGCGGGTCGCCCAGCCGGGTGCGGACCTGCTGGAGATCGACCGCGAGCGGGAGCGTCACGACACCGAGGCGGCCGCCGAGGCGGGGATCGGTCCCGAGGTCGTCGAGGCTCCGCGGTCGGGGTTGCTGGTGGTGCGGTTCCTCGAGGGTCGGACCTTGACCGACGACGACCTGGCTGACCTGCCGACCCTGCGCCGGGTCGCCGGGTCGTGCCGCGCCCTGCACGCCGGGCCGCGCTTCGCCGGCGACTTCGACATGCGCGCGATCCAGCGCCGCTACCTCGACGTCGTGCAGGAGCGGGGCTTCCGGCTCCCGGAGGGCTACCTCGACCACCAGGACGCAGCGACGCGGGTCGCGGACGCGCTCGCCGTCCTGATGCCGCCCACGGTGCCGTGCCACAACGACCTGCTCGCCGGGAACTTCATCGACGACGGCGACAAGATCTGGATCATCGACTACGAGTACGGCGGCAACAACGACCCCTGCTTCGAGCTCGGCAACATCTGGAGCGAGGCCGGTCTCCCCCTCGGGCACCTCGATGAGCTGCTGACGGCGTACGACGGTGAGCACCACCGCAGCCGGGTCGCACGGGCTCGCCTCTGGGGGCTGCTGTCGAAGTACGGCTGGACGTTGTGGGCGTCGATCCAGGACGCGGTCAGCACGTTCGACTTCGACTTCTGGGGCTGGGGCATGGAGAAGTACGAGCGCGCCGAGGCGGAGTTCGGCGGGCCTGACTTCGAGCGGCTTCTTGTCGACGCGACAACGCGAGGACCGGTGATGGTCTCGACAAGCTCGACCAGCGACAGCGCGCCGAGGTCGTTGTCATCGGCGGCGGGGTCATTGGCACGAGCGTCGCCTACCACCTGACCCGGATGGGCAAGCAGGACGTGCTGCTGCTGGAGCAGGGCCACCTCTCCGGGGGTACGACGTGGCACGCGGCCGGCCTGGTCGGTCAGCTGCGGGCGTCGGAGTCGGGGACCCGCCTGGTGCAGTACTCCACCCAGCTCTACGCCGAGCTCGAGGCCGAGACCGGTCTCGCCACGGGCTACAAGCAGCTGCGGCGGCCTCACGGTCGCGCGGAGCGAGGACCGGATGGTCCAGCTCCGGCGTACCCGCGCGTCCGCGGAGGCCTTCGACCTCGAGTGCGAGCTGATCACGCCCGAGGAGGCGGGCGAGCGCTACCCCCTCATCCGCACCGACGACCTGGCCGGCGCGATCTGGCTCCCGGGCGACGGCAAGGCCAACCCGACCGACCTGACCCAGGCACTCGCGAAGGGCGCGCGGCAGCAGGGTGCGCGGATCGTCGAGCAGCTGCCGGGTCACGGGGATCCGCGTCGAGCACGGGCGAGTGACTGGCGTGCGACACTGACGCCGGCTTCGTCGAGGCGGACGTCGTCGTGAACTGCGCCGGCCAGTGGGCCAAGCAGGTCGGCGAGCTGGCCGGGACGACGGTGCCGCTGCACTCGGCCGAGCACTTCTACGTCGTCACCGAGCCGATCGAGGGCGTGCACTCCGACCTCCCCGTGCTGCGCGACCCGGACGGCTACACGTACTTCAAGGAGGAGGTCGGCGGCCTCGTCGTCGGTGGCTTCGAGCCCGAGGCGAAGCCGTGGGTGTCACCCGACAAGATCCCTTACCCGTTCGAGTTCCAGCTGCTCGAGGAGGACTGGGAGCACTTCTCGGTGCTCATGGACAGCGCGCTGCACCGCGTCCCGGTGCTCGAGGAGACCGGGATCCGCAAGTTCTACAACGGTCCTGAGAGCTTCACGCCGGACAACCAGTTCCTGCTCGGCGAGACGCCGGAGGTGGCTGGGCTCTTCATCGGAGCCGGCTTCAACTCGGTCGGCATCGCGTCGGCGGGCGGGGCCGGGCGCGCACTCGCGGAGTGGATCGTCAGCGGCGAGGCGCAGACCGACCTGACCAGCGTCGACGTGCGCCGGTTCGCGCGCTTCAACGCGAACAACCGGTGGCTGCGCGACCGCGTCGGCGAGGTGCTCGGCCTGCACTACTCCGTGCCGTGGCCCAACCGCGAGATGGACACCGCGCGGCCGTTCCGGCGCTCGCCCCTGCACCACCTGCACGAGCGCGACGGCGCACTGTTCGGCAGCAAGATGGGCTGGGAGCGGCCGAACGTCTTCGCCCCTTCCGGTGAGTCGCTCGAGTACTCCTGGACCGCACCACCGTGGCTGCCCTGGACCGCGGCCGAGCAGCGCGCGACCCGGGAGCAGGTCGCGGTGTTCGACCAGACGTCGTTCTCCAAGCTGCTCGTCACCGGGCCGGACGCCGAGCGCGCGCTGCAGTGGGTGTGCACCGCCGACGTCGGAGTTTCTCCCGGGCTCGACCGTCTACACCGGGCTCCTGAACAGCCGCGGCACCTACGAGTCCGACGTGACGGTGACCCGGGTCGACGAGCGGTCCTACCTCTTGCTGAGCAGTGCCGCGACGACCGAGCGCGACAAGGACCTGCTGCGGCGGACCTTCCCGTCCGACGCGTACGCCGAGGTGGTCGACGTGACCTCGGCGTACTCGGTCCTCGGGGTGATGGGGCCTGCCTCCCGCGACCTGCTGTCGTCCCTGAGCGACGCCGACCTGTCGGACGAGGCCTTCCCGTTCGGGACGAGCCGCGAGATCACGCTGGGCTACGCGACCGTGCGGGCGACGCGGATGACCTACGTCGGCGAGCTCGGGTGGGAGCTGCTGGTGCCGGCCGACCTGACCGTCGGGGTCTACGAGGACCTGCTGCGGGCGGGGTCGGACCACGGGCTCGCCAGGGCCGGCTACTACGCGATCGAGGCGCTGCGGCTGGAGAAGGGCTACCGCGCCTTCGGGCGGGACCTCACGCCGGACGTCGGCCCGGTCGCGGCGGGGCTGAGGTTCACGTGCAAGAAGGAGGGTGACTACCTGGGGCGGGCGGCGGTCGACGAGACCGTGGCGGCCGGGCCGCCGTCACGGCGCATCGTGTCGTTCGTCGTCGACGATCCCTCCGCGCTGGCGTGGGGCGGCGAGCTGCTGCTGCACGACGGCCGCGGGACCGGGCCTGGTGACCTCCGCTGCCTTCGGCGCGACGGTCGGCGGCCAGCGTCGGGCTGGCGCTGGTGACGCGGCGCGATGGCGCGGTCACGAAGGACTGGCTGGCCGAGGGTGGGTTCGAGATCGACATCTCGGGGAGCAGGTTCCCGGTGACCGTGAGCCTCGCGTCCCCGCTGCCGAAGTGATCTCGATACGCGGCTCGCAAGCTCGCCGCTACTCGATCAACGAGGACTGAAAGGCCCCGGTCACCGCGTGGGTGACCGAGGCCGACGTGAGTGCGCGGGCCGCCACCGGGCGGCCCGCCCGAGAGCACGCCCCCTGAAGGTAAAGAAGTTCCTGACGCTCGCGGTACACCCCAAAGGGGGCAAGCAGGAGATAAGGGTCACGCCCTCCGGCTCAGACGAGGGCGCTCTCTCGGGAACGCCCTTCGACGACGAAGGCGAGGCGCCGAAGGGTCTCCACGTTGCGCCACCCGATCATCGGGTGCCGCAACAGTCCGGGGACCAGCCGTCCCGGCCCGCTCACCGCGTCCTCCTGGATGCGCACCCGGGTGCCGTCCGAGACCAGCTCGAGGTCGATGACGACGCGGGCCTCGCCACATCGGCCACCCGCGCGCCTGGAGCTCGAGGCGGTGCAGGGGCTCCGAGGCGACGACCGTCGTGCTGTCGTCAGTCACGACCGGCCACACGCCGACGGAGTGATGCAGCTCGGCGCCTGCCAGTGGCCAGGCGTCGTCGACCGCACGCATCCGAGTGGCTCCGACGACCCAGAGCGGGTAGAGCCAGCCGTCGGACAGCACGTCCCAGACCTGGCCAGGGGTCGCATGGATGACGTGCGTATTGATGCTCATGACCGTCCCTTACCCCGAAGCGGGTGCAAGCGTGCATGGGCCAGCGCAGCCCGTGCGGCGTTCATGCCCGGAGCCCCGTGCACGCCACCTCCCGGATGGGCCGACATCGAGGCGAGGTACAGCCCCCGGATCCCGGTCTCGGCACGGCCCCCACCGGCGTACGGCCGGAAGACGAGCTGTTGGTGCAGCTGCGCAGTGCCACCGTTGAGCGAACCGCCGACCAGGTTGGCGTCGCGGGCCTCGAGCTCGCGCGGTCCGAGCACGCGACGGGCGACGACGCGCGACGCGAGGTCGGGTGCGAGCCGTTCGAGCCGCGCCTGCATCCGGTCGGCCATCCGCTCGCAGTCGTCGTGGTCCCACACGCCGCGGATGCCGCCGTCGCCGGCGTCGTGGTCGGTCTCCTGCGGCACGTGCGTGTAGGCCCACAGCGCCTCGGTGCCGGCCGGTGACCGCGTCGGGTCGGCGGTGGTCATCTGCCCGACGAGCATGTACGGCGCTGCCGGGACCGCACCGGCCGCGACCTGCCCGAGCGCCTCGGTCATCTGGGAGAGCGAGTCCGCGACATGCACCGTGCCCGGGGCCACCTCGGGGGTGGACGCCCACGGCACCGGACCGTCGAGGGCCCAGTCGACCTTGACCGTGCCGGGGTCGTGCGTGAACGACCTCATCCCCTTCGCGACCCGGCCAGGCAGGTGCTCGGGCGCCACGAGGCCGCCGAAGAGCCTTGCTGCGTTGACGTCTGCGAGCACCGCGCGTCTCGCGACGAACGACTCGCCGCCCGCGCGCACGCCCACGGCACGGCGGTCGCGGACGTCGATGCCCTCGACCTCGTGCCCGCAGAGGATCTCGCCACCGAGCGACTCGAACCGCCGCGCCATCGCCCGCGTGAGCTCACCGGCGCCGCCGACGGGGACCGGGAAGCCGACCTGGTGCCCGAGCATCGTGAGCATCAGCGCCATCACCGAGGAGCCCGCCGCGTCGAGGGGGATGTCCGCGTGCCCGGCGTTGCCGGCCAGCAGGATCGCGGGGTTCCGGCCGCCGAAGCGGGCGCGTCCGAGCTCGGCCGCCGGGGTGAGCATGGTGCGCACGAAGTCGATGCCTCCGACCTTCGGCAGCCTCGCCAGTGCCTTGACTCCCGCGCGGACAGGCGGCAAGGGCGTGAGGAGTGCCGCGACGACGGCGTCACCGATCCGCTCCCACTCGGCGCAGAGGTCGACCCAGGCCTGGCCGTCACCGGCGTGGGCGTCGTCCATCCACGCGGCGGTGGTCTCGACGTCACGCACCTGGAGCGCCCAGGAGCCGTCGGGGAACGGGTGGCCGAGGACCGCGGGTGCGTTGCTCCACCGGAGGCCGTGCTTCTCGAGGCCCAGCGACTGCACGGCGGGAGAGGCAGCAGCCAGGGGGTAGAACGAGCTGAACGTGTCGTGCACGAACCCCGGGTGGACGTCCTCCGCGCTGGCGACGGCGCCTCCCACGGCCGGCTGCGCCTCCAGGACGACGACCGACCAGCCCGCGTCGATGAGACGGTTCGCAGCGACGAGGCCGTTCGGGCCCGCGCCGACCACCACCGCGTCGTACTCCCTCATGTCTCACACCTTGCCGGAAACGCATAAGGCGAACCCCAGCGGGTAGGTCACTTGTAGCCCCAACAGTCACTTTTCGAGAGGACCTCGTGACCAAGCTCGCCGTCATCTACTACTCCTCGACCGGCACCGTCGACGAGATGGCCCGTCGCATCGCCGCGACCGCCGAGAAGCAGGGCGCGGAGGTCCGACTGCGCCACGTCGCCGAGATCGCGCCCTCCGAGGCCGTCGAGGAGAACGAGGACTGGCAGAAGCACGTCGACGAGACCGCGGACGAGCCGACGGCGACGCCCGACGACCTCGTCTGGGCCGACGCCGTGCTCATCGGGTCCCCGACCCGCTTCGGCCACATCACGAGCCAGATGCAGGCGTTCTTCGACACCCTCGGCCCGGTGTGGCAGGAGGGCAAGCTCGCCGACAAGGTCTACGCGGCCTTCACCTCGGCCAAGACCGAGCACGGTGGCCAGGAGACGACCCTGCTCTCGGTCTACACGACGCTCTACCACTGGGGCGGCATCATCGTGCCGCCCGGCTACACGGACCAGCTGAAGTTCGCGGACGGCAACCCCTACGGCGTCTCCGCGACCGCGCCCGAGCCGGGCGAGGACCTCACGGACACCAACCTCGACGCCCTCGACCACCTCACCGAGCGGGTGCTCCGCATCGCGTCCGCTCTCGCCCTCTAGGAGGCACTGTGCTCGACCGCGCTCGGGAGGTCTGGCAAGGAACCGTGCGGAGCACGCGTCCCGCACGTCGTCGCGCAGACGACCCCGGAGATGACCGGCTGGTCGTCGAGGACGCGGAGCACAGCGCCGCCGGGGTCACCGGCGTCTCCGTCGCGCTGAAGCGGTCGCTGGAGCGGATGGGTCCGACCCGGACCGCGAAGACGTTGCTCAAGCTCAACCAGGCCGACGGCTTCGACTGCATGAGCTGCGCGTGGCCGGACCCTGCACCGGGTGACCGGAAGCACGCGGAGTTCTGCGAGAACGGCGCGAAGGCCGTCGCCGAGGAGGCGACGAAGGACCGCGCGACCCCCGAGTTCTTCGCGGCCCACAGCATCGAGGAGCTCGACGGTCACAGCGAGATGTGGCTGGGTCAGCAGGGCCGGATCACGCACCCGATGGTCAAGCACGAGGGCAGCACGCACTACGAGCCGATCTCGTGGGAGGACGCCTTCGCCATGATCGGTGGCCGCCTCTCCGCGCTGCCCACCCCCGACGGTGCGACGTTCTACACCTCGGGTCGCGCCTCCAACGAGGTCGCGTACGTCTACCAGCTCTTCGCCCGCGCGTACGGCACGAACAACCTTCCCGACTGCTCGAACATGTGCCACGAGTCCACGAGCTCCGCGCTGCAGGAGTCCATCGGGATCGGCAAGGCCAGCGTCGTCATGGAGGACCTGTACGACGCGCAGCTGATCGTCATCGCCGGGCAGAACCCGGGTACGAACCACCCCCGGATGCTCACGCACCTCGAGGAGGCCAAGAAGAAGGGCGCGACGATCGTCGCGATCAACCCGCTCAAGGAGGCGGGGCTGCACCGGTTCAAGAACCCGCAGACACCCCGCGGAGTGGTGGGTCCCGGCACGGTGCTGGCCGACGAGCACCTGCCGATCCGGCTCAACGGCGACCTCGCGCTGTTCCAGGCGCTCGGTCACCTGCTCGTGGAATGGGATGCCCTCGACCACGACTTCATCGACCGGCACACGCACGGCTTCGACGAGTGGCGCTCGCACGTCGCGGAGCTCGACTGGTCCGTGGTCGAGTCCTCGACGGGCCTCTCCCGGGAGCAGATCACGCACCTCGCCGAGCTGCTGCGCGACTCGGAGCGCACGATCTTCTGCTGGGCGATGGGGCTCACCCAGCACCGCAACGGCGTGGCCACGATCAAGGAGATCGTCAACCTCGCGCTGGCGCAGGGCAACATCGGCAAGCCTGGCGCGGGGCTGTTCCCGGTCCGCGGACACTCCAACGTCCAGGGCGACCGCACGATGGGCATCTGGGAGCGGCCGCCGAAGCACTTCCTCGACGCGCTGCAGCGCGAGTTCGGCTTCGACCCGCCGCGGGCGAACGGCCGCGACACGGTCGACTCGATCCGCGGCGCTGCGCGACGGCGAGATCGACGTCTTCGTGGGGCTGGGTGGCAACTTCGTCCAGGCCACGCCGGACGCCGAGATCACAGCGGAGGCGATGCGCAGGGCGGACCTCACCGTGCAGATCTCGACCAAGCTCAACCGCTCGCACCTCGTGTGCGGTCGGACCGCACTCATCCTGCCGACGCTGGGCCGCACGGAGAAGGACGTCCAGGCGAGCGGCCCGCAGACGATCACCGTCGAGGACTCGGTCTGCAGCGTGCACGCCTCGCGCGGACCCTTGGAACCGGCCTCGCCCGACCTGCGCTCCGAGGTCGCCATCGTCACCGGCATCGCCGAGGCCACCCTCGGTGACCGGCACGGCATCGACTGGACGGCGATGCGCGACGACTACACGGTGATCCGCCGGCACATCGAGCGGACGGTGGAGGGCTGCGAGGCGTACCACGAGAAGGCCCACCAGCGTGGGGGCTTCCTCCTCCCGCACCGACCCCGTGACAGCCGCGAGTTCGACACCGACTCGGGGCGAGGCGAGTTCGCAGTCTCGCCGATCGAGCTGCTCGACGTACCCCGGGACACCTGCTGCTGCAGACCATGCGCAGCCACGACCAGTTCAACACGACCATCTACGGGCTCAGCGACCGCTACCGCGGCATCGAGGGCGGGCGGAAGGTCGTGTTCGTGCACCGCGAGGACATCGCCGCCCTCGGCTTCGTGCCCGGCGAGATGGTCGACATCGTCTCCCGATGGGAGGAGGACGACCGGGTGCGCTGCGTGAGCGGCTTCCGGCTGGTGGAGTACGACACCCCTCGCGGGTCGGCGGCGGCGTACTACCCGGAGACCAACGGGCTGGTGGCACTCGACGACACGGCGACGGGCTCCAACCAGCCCAACTACAAGTCGCTGGTCGTGACTCTGGTCCCGGAGGGCACCGCAACGCACGAGGGCGGCGGCGGCCAGGACGCGCTGGACTCCGACTGGGGCCACAAGACCGATCCCGAGCCCAAGCACATGTCCTAGGTGGCCAGCTCGACCGCGAGGCCCACCAGAGCCAGCAGGCCGAGGGTGCGCAGCGGCGACCAGCCGAGCCGGAGGATCAGCGCCAGCGCGAGAACGGTGAGGGCGACCGCCCACCCGTCGAGCGACGACCACACCGGGGCGAGGACGTGGAACGGTCCACGGTCGACGTCCCTCGTGTCGTCGAAGAGCGTGTGCACCGCGAAGAACAAGGCCAGGCTCGCGATCACGCCGACGACGGAGGCCGTGATGCCGGCCAGGGCGGAGGACAGCGACCGGTTGTGGCGCAGGCGCTCGACGTACGGCGCTCCCAGGAGCACCAGCAGGAAGCTCGGCACGAAGGTGACCCAGACGACGAGCGCCGAGGCGAGGACCGCGGCGACCCACGGGTCGAGAGCCCCGGGGTGTCGGTAGGCGCCGAGGAACGCGACGAACTGCACCACCATGATCAGCGGACCCGGGGTGGTCTCGGCGAGGGCGAGGCCGCGGACCATCTCGCCGGGTGCGAGCCAGCCGAAGACGTAGACGGCCTGGTGCGCGACATACGCCAGGATCGCGTAGGCGCCGCCGAACGTGATCACCGCGTTGCCGGCGAAGAACCAGCCCTGGTCGACCAGCACGCTGTCGTTGCCGAGGGCGAGGGCGGCGACGCCGACCGGGACCAGCCAGACGACGACGCCGATGAGCAGGAGCCGTAGCGTGCGACCGGTCGAGCGCGGCTCGTCGTGGAGGGACGCGTCGCTGATGAGCGGCTCCTCGCCGTCGGACTCACCGTGCGCTGCCGGCTCGGGGAGGCGGCCGCTTCTGCCCAGCGCCCACCCGGCCATGCCGGCGAGCGCGATGACGACCGGGAAAGGCACGGCCAGGAAGGCGATCGCGACGAACGAGAGCGCGGCGAGGACGACGAGGGCCGGCCCGTTCAGGGCTCGCTTGCCCACGCGCTGGACTGCCTGGAGGACGATCGCGACGACGGCAGGGGCGAGTCCGGCGAAGATGCCCGTGACGATCGTGGTGTCGCCGGCGGCCACGTAGATGCTGCTCAGCGCGAGCATGGCCACCACGCCGGGGACCACGAAGAGCCCGCCGGCGATGAGACCGCCGCGGCGGCCGTTGAGGAGCCACCCGGTGTACGTCGCGAGCTGCTGAGCCTCCGGACCGGGCAGCAGCATGCAGAAGTTCAGGGCGTGCAGGAACCGCTGCTGGCCGATCCACCGGCGCTTGTCGACGAGCTCGTGCTGCATCACCGCGATCTGCCCGGCGGGTCCGCCGAACGTCTGCAGGGACACGAGGAACCAGGCCTTCGTGGCCTCCCGCAGCGGGACCACGTCGGCTCGGGGGTGCGGCCCGGTGCTCACCTCGCACAGCATGCCTTGTCCCGTTAGCGTCGTCCTCGATGACCTCCCTCGACGACCTCGTGACCCTTGTCCGCGCGCCCGCCTTCGCCCTCTCCGAGAAGGACGGGTCGATCGACGGCGGCCTCACCGGGTTGTACGTCGACGACCGGCGGGTGCTGTCCCGGTGCGTGGTGTCGGTGGGTTCTCCGACGAACCCCGTCGGGCACCAGGTGCCGGCCGCGGACACCGCGACGTTCCTGTCCTCGGCGGGCGACCTCCGGGTCCGTCGGACTCGTCGGATGGCCGGTGACGGGATGGTCGAGGTGCTCGAGGTGATGTCCTCGGCGGACGCCCCCGTGGCCGCCACGCTCTCGGTCGTCGTGAGCGCTGACCTGGCTGACGTGCCGACCGTGAAGGCGGGATGGGACACGTCCGCGCTCGCCCCGGTGGCCTCCGGGGACTCGGTCGTGTTCACGCGGGACGACGTGACGGTGCGGGTGACGCTGCCGGGCTCCGTGGCTCGCGAGGACACCCTCACGCTGGCCCTCGAGATCCCACCGCACGACTCGGTGGCCGTCGACCTCGCGGTGTCCGTGGCTGCGGCACCGCGGGCGGTCGTCGCGCCGGTCGGGCCTCCCCCGTGGGCTGTTCCCCCGGTGCCGTCGGACCCGCGGCTGGCGGCGCTGGTGGCCCGGTCGATGCAGGACCTCGACGTGCTGCGGCTCAGCGATCCCTCGTCGACCGAGGACCAGTTCGTCGGGGCCGGGACGCCGTGGTACCTCACGCTCTTCGGCCGCGACAGCATCTGGACCGCGCGGATGCTCCTCCCGCTCGGGACCGACCTGGCCCTCGGCACGCTGCGTGCCCTCGCGCGCCGACGCGGGCGCCGTACCGATGAAAGAGCGGTGGAGGAGCCCGGCAAGATCCTGCACGAGCTGCGTGGGTCCGAGCTGAGGCACGCAGAGGGCGGGCCGGGCGGGACGGGGATGGTGCTGCCCCCGGTCTACTACGGCACCGTCGACGCGACGCCCCTGTGGGTGTGCCTGCTGCACGACGCGTGGAAGGCGGGTGCTGACGTCAGCGACCTGCTGCCGGCGCTCGAGGACACCCTCGGCTGGGTGCGGGCGTCGATGGACGAGCGCGGGTTCCTGACCTACCTCGGCGCCTCCGGCGGATTGGCCAACCAGGGCTGGAAGGACTCGCCGCCGGCGGTGCAGTTCGCCGACGGACGGCAGGCCGAGGGACCGATCGCGCTGTGCGAGGTGCAGGCGTACGCGGTCGAGGCGCTTCGCGGAGGCGCCGCTCTCCTCGACGCCTTCGGGCGACCCGGGGGTGACGAGCACCGGGCTGCGGCTTCGTCGATCGTGTCGTCGTTCCGGGAGCACTTCTGGGTGTCCGACGACCGGGGGTCGTTCCCGGCGATCGCCCTCGACGGCACCGGAACCCCGGTGGACACGCTGACCTCGAACATCGGCCACCTGCTCGGCACCGGGCTTCTCAGCTCAGACGAGGAGTCGCTGGTGGCCGGACGGCTGCTGGAGCTGTCCTCGGGGTACGGCCTGCGCACCCTGGTCGACGACGCGGCCGGATACGACCCGTTGAGCTACCACTGCGGGTCGGTGTGGACCCACGACACCGCGATCGCGATCCTCGGGCTGGCCCGGACCGGGGCGTCCCCGACGGCGCTGACGGTGCTGGCCGAGGGGCTCCTCGACGCCGCCGAGCACTTCGACTGGTCGCTCCCGGAGCTGTACGGCGGTCAGCCCGCCTCGGACGGCCCCCCGACGCCGTACCCCCAGAGCTGTCGGCCGCAAGCCTGGGCAGCCGCGAGCGCCCTCGCCCTCCTCACCGCCCTCACCTAGGGGACGTCATACCGAGCGAGCGCCCTAGCCACCGGCAGGTATGACGTCCCGAGGACCTCAGGCGGACGGCCAGGGGTAGGTCACGCCGGTGGATTCCTCGCTGGACGTCCAGAGCTTGGCGGCGAGGTCCTCGTCGCGGGCCAGGCGGCTGCGCTTGGCCGAGCCGGCCGGGCCGCGGGACTCGCGGAGCTTCTGCGGGCCGGTGTACGGGAAGGGCTCCGGGGACGTCGCGGCGAGCAGGGTGGGCTCGGCGCCCCTCGAGGCCGACTGGAACGCGAGCTTCATGAACAGCGGAGCCACCTGCCGGATGCCGGGGATCGCGCCGAGACCCTCCGGGTTCGTGACCAGGTTGGTGTGCGAGACACCGGGGTGGGCGGCCACGGACACCAGCGGCGTGCCGGCGGCGGTCGCGCGGCGCTGGAGCTCCGCGGCGAAGAGAAGGTTGGCGAGCTTGGAGTTGCCGTACGTGCGCTGCGGGCTGTAGCCCTCGCGCGGGTTGCCGTCGAGCACGCTCTCCCGGCCGTCGCCGTGGGCGATCGACGAGACGGTGACCACGCGCGGCGACGGAGCAGACAGGAGCGCCGGCAGCAGCCGACCGGTCAGCGCGTAGTGGCCGAGGTGGTTGGTGCCGAACTGCAGCTCGAACCCGTCCTCGGTCTCGCGGTAGCGCGGCGGCGTCATCACGCCCGCGTTGTTGACCAGCAGGTCGAGCGCGCCGGTCCACCGCTCGGCGAACGCGGCGATCGACGTGAGGGAGCCGAGGTCCAGCTGCTCGAGGCGCACGAGCCCGGCGTCGCCGACCTCGGCGCGGATCGACTCGACGGCGGCGTTGCCCTTGTCGGCGTTGCGTGATGCGACCACGACGTCGGCTCCGTGGCGGGCGAGCTCGAGAGCGGTGTAGTAGCCGATCCCGCTGTTGCCGCCGGTGACGACAGCGGTCGTCCCGGTCAGGTCGGGCATGTCGGACGGGCTCCAGGTCAATGGACTGCGCTCCTTGGTGGGGTGCTCATCGTTTACCCCCGTACAACGCGGGTAGTCCGTGCGAGTGACGCGCGACGACCCGATCTTCGTGGTGCAGCGGCACGACGCGTCCTCCCTGCACTACGACTTCCGCCTGCAGGTGGGCGATGCGATGCCCTCGTGGGCGGTGCCGAAGGGTCCCTCGCTCGACCCGCGTGACAAACGTCTCGCTGTCCGCGTCGAGGACCACGAGCTGTCGCACGCCGAGTTCGAGGGCGTCATCGAGGGGGCGTACGGCGCGGGCACGGTGATCATCTGGGACCGCGGGACGTTCGAGAACCTCACCGAGCGCCAGGGTGAGCCGGTGCCGATGGAGGACGGGCTCGAGCGCGGGCACATCAAGGTGCGCCTGCACGGGTCGAAGCTGACGGGCGCCTTCGCGCTCACCCACACGAAGATGGGTGGCGACGACAAGAACTGGCTGCTGGTCAAGGTCGACGACGAGGGCGCCGACCGCAGGCGCAAGCCGGCGGAGACGGAGATCGAGTCGGTGGTCGCGGGGCGGACGAACGACCAGCTACTCGAGGAGTGACCGGAGCTTCTTCCTCGCCTTGGTGAGGGTGCTGGCGCGGCGGCGGATGTCCTTCCAGGGGTCGCCTCGTCGGTCCAGGCGACGCCGTACGGACGTCATGTCGAAGTGGTCGGGCGTGATCCGGGAGAGCTCCTCCCACTCCAGCGGTACGGCGACGGGGCCGCCGCGCTTGGGGCGCACCGCATAGGGCGGCACAGCCGTCTGGCCGTAGCCGTTGCGCCAGATGTCGAGGTACACCCGGTCGCCTCGCTTGGCCTTGCGCTGCTCGAGGGTGAAGAGGTCGGGCGTGCGGGCGATGAGGAGGTTCGCGGCGTCGACCGCGAACTCGCGGACCTCGTCGTAGGAGGCGACCGGACGGAGCGGCACCACGACGTGGTAGCCGCGCGACCCGGTGGTCTTGAGGAACGGCGTCAGGCCCAGGTCCTCGAGGAGCGACCGGACCAGGCGGACGCCCCGACGGACCGCAGCGAGGTCCTCCACCGTCGGGTCCAGGTCGACGACGAGCTCGACCGGGCACTCCAGGCGTGACGCCCTGCTCAGCCACGTGTGCGGAGAGATGCAGGCCTGCTGGGCGAGGTAGACCAGCGACCGGGCGTCGTCGGCGACCACCTGCTCCTGCGTGCCCTCCGACGTCTGCACCGTCACGTCGGTGAACCACGAGGGGAAGTGCTTCGGCCGCTTCTTCTCGTAGAAGCCCTGTTCGCCGATCCCGTTCGGGAAGCGCTCCATGTTCACCGGCCGCCCACGGACGTGACGGAGCATCACAGGTGCGACGTCGGCGTAGTAGCGCGCGAGGTCGAGCTTCGTGATCTCGTCGTCCGGGAACAGCACCTTGTCCGGCTTGGAGATCTCCACGCCCGCCACGGACGTCACGCCGTCAGCCACCACGCGGTGTAGGGCGGGATGCGGGCGACACCGGCGCCCTCGAGGTGGACGTGCTCGCCGGACACGTGCTCGAGCGGGCGGTCGCCGAGGCCGAGGTCGTGGAGCAGGCCCGTGGGGACCTCGGCGGGCTGGTCGGTGACGTTGTAGGCGCCGAGCATCGCGCCGAGGGGATGGTCGCGGAGCACCAGCAGCACCCCGGGGTCCGACGGGGGCAGCACCTGAGCGGCCACGCCGGCGTGCAGCTGCGGCAGGTCCGCTCGAGCGCGCAGCAGCGACCGGAGCCGCAGGCCGACGCCGAACTCGTCGGCCGGCTCCTTCTCGCCTTGCCACGGCATCCGCGGCCGGTGCACCCAGCGGTTGTCGTCGTCGTGGCCGGGCTCGAGCGCCCAGTCGTGGTCGTTGAGCAGGCCGACCTCGTCACCCATCCAGAGCACCGGGAGGCCGCCGAAGCCGAGCACGATCGCGTGCGCCAGCAGGGCTCTGTCGACACCGAAGGGGTCGTGGCACTCGACGCCCGCGAGGCTCGCGAGCGAGCCGGAGATGCGCCTGTCCCCGTTGACCGGGTTGCTCTGGAACTCCAGCCCTCGTGCCCACGACCCCGGGAACTCCCCCGTGTAGAAGTCCGACAGGAACCGGCGATGCGCCCAGCCGCTGATCCCGACGGCCGCGGCGTCGCCGTCGTCGATCGCCCAGCCGATGTCGTCGTGGCAGCGTGCGTAGGTGATCCAGGCCGTGTTCGCCGGGGTCGCAGGCAGCTGCTGCAGGGCGTGGCTGGCGAGGCGGACGTCGCGGCTGGCCATCATCGACCAGACCTGGACCATGAGGCCGTTGTGGTACGCGAGGTCGCTGACCTTGCCGTGCCGGTTGCCCGTGCCGAGGTACGCCGGCAGGTCGCGTGGGCCGACGATCGCCTCGGCCTTGAAGATCACCGCAGGGGCAGCGATCCGGGCCACCGTGCGCAGGGCCTGCGTGATCGCGTGCACCTCCGGCTGGTTCTGGCAGTTGGTGCCGAGGCGCTTCCAGATGAAGGCGATGGCGTCCAGGCGGAGCACCTCGACACCGAGGTTGGCCAGGAACAGGATCACGTCGGCGTACTCGCAGAACACGTCGGGGTTCGACCAGTCGACGTCCCACTGGTAGCGGTTGAACGTCGTCCAGACCCACGCCTGCATCTCGGTGTTCCAGCTGAAGTTGCCGGGCGCGAAGTGGGGGAACACCTCGGGCAGCGAGCGCTCGAGCTCGTCCGGCATGGTGCGGTCGGGATAGGCGTGGAAGTACGCGCGGTAGTGCGGGTCGCCCTCGCGGGCCTTGGTCGCCCACTCGTGCTCGGTCGCGACGTGGTTGAGGACGAGGTCGAGGCAGAGGCTGATGTCGTGGTGGCGCAGCGTCGTCGCGAGGTCGCGGAGGTCGTCGATGGTGCCGAGGTCGGAGCGGACCGCGCGGTAGTCGGCCACGGCGTACCCACCGTCGCTCGGGCTCGGCCGCGGCCGCAGCAGCGGCATCAGGTGCAGGTAGGTGACGCCGAGGCCGCGCAGGTAGTCGATGTGGTCGGCCACGCCGCGGAGGTCGCCGGCGAACCGGTCGGCGTAGGCGGCGTAGCCCAAGGCGTCCGGCCGCTGGAACCAGTCCGGCGCGAGCGTGCGCCTCAGGTCGAGGGCGTGCAGCTCCTCGTCACGGAGGGCGTACGCCGCGGCGGCCAGCGCGACGGCCCGGCCGGCCACGGCGTCGGGGTCCGGGTAGACCTCGGCGAGCGCCTCGCGGAGGTCCGGCCACCACCGCTCCAGGCGGGCCAGGAACACCTCCTGGCGCTGAGGGTCGAGGGATGCCAACGGGGCGAGCTCGGGGGCGTCGGGCGTCAGCATCCGCCCATCTTCGCAAGCGTTTGCGTCGAGGGCTACCCGTGGGTTCGACGCCCGGGCGCACGGGTCAGCCGCGGTGCCGGCGCACCTTGTCGCGGTCGGGCTGCTGCCGTTGGTGCCCTGCCTCGCCGCCCACGCGACCGCCGTACGGCCTGCCGTGGTCGGCCCACTCCTCGCGGTAGAACGACAGCGTCCAGCCACCGACCTCCACCCGGGTGCCGGTGCGCATCCGCGCCGGAGCGTAGGCGGGCGCACCGTTGACCCGCACGGGGTCCTCGGCGACGAGCGAGGTGATCTCGAACTCGTCGTCGCCGGTGTGCCTCACCTCGGCATGCAGGGCGGAGAGGCCGGGGAGCACGATGTCCGCCCCGGAGTCGCTGCCGATGACCGACAGCGCTCCGAGGTGGAACACCGGCTGGTGATCGCCCGGACGAGGATGGGGACTCGGGGCCATCACCAGTCTTGGGTAACCACCACCATCCGGATCATGGGTGGTGGTGGGGTGCCGCGGCCGACGCATCACCGTCGGCAGCAGCGGCAACGGCGTCGGCGGGGGGACCAACGGCATTGCGTCCGAGGAGCCGCGGAGGGCGAGGATGCGGAACGCGGCCGCGACGGACGCGACCGTGATGTGCGGTGAGCCGGTGACGCGGCGCTGCCAGAAACCAGCCCGCGCGACACCGAGCTCGACGAGGGGCCGGTCAGTGGTGACGGTGACGCTGATGCCGTGGGCAGCGAGCTGGTCCGCGACAGCCCGTGCGGTCTCGGTCCCCGAGCCCCCGAGCAGGTCCGGGTCGCTCACCGTCAGCTCGAGAACCGACCCGGAGCCCCTCAGACTCCCGCTCATCTCCCGACCGTCGACCTCGACCGAGAAGGTGAGGTCGGCCTCGACCTGCACTCCGGCAGCCATCGCTCACTCCCCGGCGGTGGCGGCGTCGCTCGTGGTGACCCGCAGTGTCCCGTCGAGCTTCCAGACCGCTCTCGGAGCCTGGGGACCCGTGTCCCGCGGCACCTCGACGACCATGTCGACGAACTGGTAGTTGACCGCGGCCTGGCGTCCGGTGAGGAACGACCACATCTCGCGGCCCAGGTCCGTCCAGTCCTGGACGTCGTGCCCGTTCACCTGCTGTGAGCCTGGTGCGGAGCTGTTCATCGTGACCTCCTGATCATTCCTAAACACTATCCTAAACACTCTGTTGAGGTCTACCCTCGTCCCGTGACCACCGAAACCTCGCTGACCATCGGTGAGCTCGCGCACCGGTCGGGCGTCGCGGTCGGCACGTTGCGGATGTGGGAGACGCGGCACGGTTTCCCCACCGCGACCCGCCTGCCCAGCGGCCACCGGCGGTACGACGCCGCGACGGTCGGCCAGGTCACCGAGGTCGCCCGCCGCCGTGACGCCGGCACCCGGCTCGACATGGCCATCGCCGCCGTCGTGAACGGGACAGCGCCCTCGGCGCCGTCGGTCTACGCCACCCTGCGCCGCCAGCACCCCCACCTGCGACCGGAGCGGCTCCGCAAGTCCACGCTGCTCTCGCTCACCTGGGCCATGGAGGACGAGTGCTGCGCCCGGGCCCAGCGCCCGTGGCTGTTCGGGGCGTTCCAGGAGGAGCGCTACTACCGACGTGCGCAGCGGCGTTGGCGCGAGCTGGCCCGCACCGCCCGTGGCGCCTGGGCCCTCGCCTCGTTCGACGCTCCGGACGGCACAGCGTCGCCGGTCGAGGTCGACCTCCCCGCCGAGGCGCCGATGCTGCGCGAGTGGTCGCTCGTCTGCCTCGCGACCGACCTCCCCGTCGCCCTCTCCGCCTGGGAGCTCCCCGGCCAGGAGGGCACCCCCGACTTCGACCGGGTCTTCGAGTCGGTCTGGACGCTCGAGCCCCAGCCCGTCGTCGACGCGGCCCGGTGCTGCGCGCAGGTGGTCGCGGACCTGGGCCACGACGCCGACGACGTACGCCGTGCTGTCGAGCGGACCCAGTCCGTCGGGGCGGACCTGCGGCACGCCACGGACCTCTTCCACCGGGTGCTCACGTACGCCGACCGTCTCGCCTGATACGACGGAGGGAACGCCCTGGGCGGCTCCTGCGTCCCAGGAGCAGGACGACGGAAGGGGACGACATGCACCGCAACGGCACGACTTCTCGCACCCTGGCGATCGCGGTCGTCGCGACGCTTGCGGCCCTGCTCACGGGGTGTGGCGACAGCACGGACGGCACGGGCAGCGGCTCTGGAGGAGCTTCGGGGGGCGGGGACACTGGGTCCGTGGACCTCCAGGGCACCTACACCGCCGACTCGATCGACTCCGACGCGCACACCCTCGTCGAGGGCACGACGATCCGCGTCACCTTCGACGGCGGCAACATCTCGCTCCAGGCCGGCTGCAACACGATGTCGGGTTCCGCCTCCCTCGCCGACGGCAAGCTCGTCGTCGAGAACCTCGGCGGCACCGAGATGGGCTGCGAGCAGGACCTCATGGACCAGGACGCCTGGCTGGGCGACTTCTTCACCGGCTCCCCCGCCCTCGACCAGGACGGCGACGCCTTCGCTCTCGCCTCCGACGAGACCACGATCCGTTTCTCCACCGAGCCCAAGACGCCGGACGCCTCGCTGCAGAACACCGCGTGGAAGCTCGAGTCGATCCTGAGCGGCGGCGGCGCGGACGGTACGGCGAGCTCGGTGCCCACCGACGCCCGCGACCCGATGGTGAAGTTCACCAACGGCGTCGTCGGCTGGGACGTGTCGTTCTCGACCGGCTGCAACACGGGACGAGGCCCGGTGAGGATCGGCGGCGAGGTCATGGACTTCGGCGCGCTGATGACGACCAAGATGGCCTGCGCCGGTGGTGCCGGCCAGCTCGAGAAGACCTTCCTCGGCGTGCTCGGCAACGGCACGACCTACGTCATCGACGGCGACCGGCTCACGCTGACCGCGGCCGACGGCACGTCAGGCCTGGTGTTCCGCGCCGGCTGACGCCTTGTCCGATTGGGAGTGCGTCATAGCGCGCGCCCAATCGGACGAGGCGGTCAGCGCGTGCGGTCGAGCACCTCGCGCACGACGTCCATGCTCGTGTCGGGGTGCAGGAACGCGAAGCGGCCGACGGTCTCGCCCTCCCACTTGCTGGGCGGGATGAACGCCACCTGGTCGTCGTGGAGCGTGCGCGCCCACGCGTCGTAGTCCTCGTGCTTCCAGCCGATCCGCCGGAAGAGCACGATCCCGAGGTCCGGCTCGCGGATCAGCTCGAGGTGGTCCTCGGTGCGGATGAGGTCGGCGGTCTCCCGCGCTCGCTCGACGGCCACGGCGATGGCCGCGCGATAGCTGTCGAGCCCGTTGACCGCCAGGGAGAACCACAGCGGCAGCCCTCGGGCGCGGCGGGTCAGGTGGTAGGCGTAGTCGGTCGGGTTCCACTCCTGCGGGGCGCCGACGGTGCCGTCGCGGATGACGTCGAGGTACGACGCGTCCTGGGTGTGGGTCTCCCGGGCCAGCGACGGGTCGCGGTAGACCAGGGCGCAGCAGTCGAACGGCGTGAAGAGCCACTTGTGCGGGTCGAGGATGAACGAGTCGGCGAGCTCGAGGCCGGCGTACTTCGGCTTCAGCTCGGGCACGAACATCCCGGCACCGCCGTACGCCCCGTCGACGTGGAACCACCAGCCGCGCTCGTGGGCCAGTGCACCGACACCGGCGAGGTCGTCGATGATGCCCGCGTTGGTCGTGCCCGACGTGCACACGACGGCGGCGACGTCGGACAGGTCGTCCTCACGTGCAATTGCCCGCTCGACCGCCTCCCGTGTCAGGCGGTGGTCGTCGGTCTCGACGACGAGCGCGTCCATCTCCAGGAGCTTGAGGGTGTTGACGATCGAGGAGTGCGCGTCGGTGCCGACCACGACGCGGAAGCGCTTGCGGGGGTCGCCGTCACGCTTCTTGGCGGTCTCGCGCGCGACGGCCAGCGCGGAGAGGTTCCCGGCCGAGCCGCCGGAGACGAAGCAGCCGCCGGACTCCTTCGGCAGGCCCGCTTCCTCCGCGATCAGCTGCAGCACGGTGTTCTCCGCGGCGATCGCCCCGGAGGCCTCGAGCCACGAGATCCCCTGGATCGACGCGCAGGACACGAGCATGTCGAACAGCAGGCTGGCCTTGGTCGGAGCGGCCGGGATGAAGCCGAGGAAGCGCGGGCTGTCCGCGGAGATGACGCTCGGCGCGATCACCGAGGTGTAGTAGCCCATCACCTCGTCGGGCTGCCGCGGGCTGTCCCGGATGACGCCGGCCAACCGCTGCGTGAGCTGCTCGGCCGAGAGGAACGCCTTGTCGAGCGGCACGGGGTCCATGCGCAGGCGGTTCTCGGCGTAGGCCAGGACGCTCCGGACCATCTGCTCGGTCTTCTGGTCGACGGTGTGCATGCCCATGCCCGTCACCGGTCCAGGAGGGGACGGCTGGGGTCCCAGGTCGTGCCGTCGCGCTCGTCCTGCCGCCGGCGCGCGATGGCGCAGAGCGACTCGAGGACGATGCGGTTGCCGAGGGCGGCGGTGATGTCGGCGTGGTCGTACGGCGGTGACACCTCGACCACGTCGACCCCGACGACCGGGAGCTCGAGGCAGATGCGGCGCACGGCGTCGAGCAATTGTCGAGCTGACAATCCACCCGGCTCGGGGGTGCCGGTGCCGGGCGCGTGGCCGGGATCGCACACGTCGACGTCGACGGAGAGGAAGACGCCGTCGCACTCGTCCATGGCGATCGTGAACGCCTCCGTCAGGCACTCGTCGAGGCCGCGGTGCACGATCTCCGTCATCTCGTAGGCCCGCATCTTCTGCTGCGCCATCCAGTCGAGGGTGTCCGGCGGCGGCCAGTACCCGCGCAGGCCCACCTGGAGGAACCGATCCCCCCGCAGCGCGCCCGACTCGATGAGCCGGCGCATCGGCTGGCCGTGCCCCCACAGGGATCCGAACTCGATGTCGCCGGTGTCCGCGTGCGCGTCGAAGTGGATCATCGACACCCGCCCGTGGCCGAGGACGTTGGCGACGCCCTTCGCGTCGGGGAAGGCGATGGAGTGGTCGCCGCCGAGGATCACCGGGATGGCGCCGGCGCGGGTCACCTTCTCGACCTCCGCCTCGAGGGCGGGGAGGGCGACCTCGATGTCGCCGGAGTACATCTCGACATCACCGGCGTCGACGACCTTGAGGTCCTGCAGTCCGTCGGTGCGCAGCGCCAGGCTCGGCCGGGAGCCGTCGTGGCCGAGGTAGTCCTGCATCCGGATCGCCATCGGCCCGAACCGTGCACCCGGGCGGTGCGACGTACCGCCGTCGAAGGGTGCGCCGAGGATGACGACGTCGGCGCCCTCGTAGGACGAGGGCTCGTCGAGGTCGCACATCGGGACGCCGAGGAACGTGAAGTCGGGACCGAACTGCTGGCCGTACCTGCTCATGCCGCGGAGTCTGTCACCGCAACCGTGCCCGTGACAGCATCGGGGCGTGACGGCGACTGGTGTGGGACCGCCAGGTCTGCGGTACGACGAGCCGCAGGGCCGCTGGGTGCTGCTCGCGACCGTGCTCGGCTCCGGGATGGCCTTCCTCGACGGCACCGTCGTCAACGTCGCGCTGCCCGCGATCGGCGACGGGCTCGACACCGACATCGCGGGGCTGCAGTGGACGGTCAACGCGTACACGCTGACCCTCGCGTCGTTCATCCTGCTCGGCGGCTCGGCCGGTGACCGGTTCGGCCGCCGACGCATGTTCGTGCTCGGGGTGATCGGCTTCGCCGCGGCGTCCGCCCTGTGCGGGCTGGCGCCGAACATCGAGACGCTGGTCGGTGCCCGGCTGCTCCAGGGCGTGGCCGGCGCACTGCTCACGCCCGGCAGCCTGGCGATCCTGCAGGCGTCGTTCCGCGAGGAGGACCGGGGCCGCGCGATCGGCGCCTGGTCCGGGCTCGGGGGTGTGGCCGCGGCGGTCGGACCGTTCCTCGGCGGCTGGCTCGTGGAGGCGGTGAGCTGGCGGCTGGTGTTCCTGATCAACCTGCCTCTGGCGCTCGCCGTGGTGCTGGTCGCCCTGCGGCACGTGCCCGAGAGCCGCGACTCGGGGTCCGTCGAGGGCTTCGACGTCACCGGCTCGTCCTTGACCGTGCTGACCCTCGTGGGGATCAGCTACGGGCTCGTCTCGTGGGGCGAGGTCGGTGCGGGCGACGTACGGACCTGGTTGCCGATGCTCGTCGGCCTGGGCGCGGGCGTGGGCTTCGTCGCGGTCGAGCGACGGTCTCCGCACCCGATGCTGCCGCTGGACGTGTTCTCCTCGCGCCTGTTCACGTCGGTCAACGTCGTGACGTTCCTGGTCTACGCCGCGCTCGGCGGCATCTTCTTCATGCTCGTGCTGACCCTCCAGGTAGCCGCCGGCTTCGCTCCGACCGCGGCCGGGGCGTCGCTGCTGCCGATCACCGTGGTGATGTTGCTGCTCTCCGAGCGTGCCGGGCTGCTGGCCCAGCGGATCGGCCCGCGGATCCCGATGACCGTCGGTCCCCTGCTCGCGGCTCTCGGCACGCTGCTGCTGCTCCGCATCGGCGAGGACGCGTCGTACGTCGCCGACGTGCTGCCCGCGGTCACCCTCTTCGCGCTCGGCCTCTCAGCCACCGTCGCGCCGCTGACCACGACCGTCCTCGCGGCGGCGCCGGTCGAGCACGCCGGCGCCGCCAGCGGCGTCAACAACGCCGTCGCCCGCACCGCCGGACTGCTGATCATCGCGGCGCTGCCGGCCATGGTCGGCCTGGGCGCGGAGGCCTACGACCGGCCACCAGCGATGCTCGACGCCTTCCAGGGCTCGGTCTACATCTGCGCAGGCCTGCTCGTCCTCGGCGCCCTGGTCTCGGCGTTGCTGGTGCGCCCCGACGCACTGACCCCGGAGCCCGATGTCGCGCCGCGACCCCAGCCCGAGGCCCCCTGCCGCCGCCACTGCGCCGTCAACGCCCCGCCCCTCCAGCCCCACGAGCGCCCGGCGGCCTGACGCCGGCGATTCAGTCCGAGTCCGTCGGGTTCGGCCCTCGGAGTCGACGGACTCGCACTGAATCGGCTCAGCGGGACGGCAGGTTCTCGACGGCGACGGGCTCGATGTCGCCGGCGGGCGTGAAGCCGAAGACCTGGCCGTAGAAGGACAGCTCGCACTCCAGGGCCCGGGCCTTGTTGGCGGCGTCACGGAAGCCGTGGCCCTCGCCCTCGAACATCACCAGCGCGACGGGCAGGCCGCGGGCACGGAGGGCGTCGGCCATCACCTCGGCCTGGTTGGGCGGCACGACCTTGTCGTCGGTCCCCTGCAGCAGGATGAGCGGTGTAGCCAGCCGGTCGATGTGGTGGATGGGTGAGCGCTCGGCGTACACCTCCCGGCCCTCGGGCCAGGGCGCGACGAGCCCGTTGAGGTAGCGCGACTCGAGCTTGTGCGTCTCCTCGGCGAGGAGCGCGAGGTCGCTGACCCCGAAGTGGCTCGCGCCCGCGGCGAAGGCGTCGGTGAACGTGATCGCAGCGAGCGTCGTGTACCCACCCGCGCTGCCGCCCGTGATGCCGACCTTCTCGCCGTCGACGAGACCGCGATCGGCAAGCATCCGGACACCTGCCACCGCGTCCTCGACGTCGACGATGCCCCAGGTGCCCTCGAGGCGCTTGCGGTACGCGCGGCCGAAGCCGGTCGAGCCTCCGTAGTTCACGTCGAGGATCGCGAACCCTCGGGAGGTCCAGAAGGTGCGCCACATGGAGTACGACGGGGGCGACCAGGCCGTCGGGCCGCCGTGCAGCGTGACGACGAGCGGCGGCAGCGTGCCCTCGGGTGCGCGGGCCTCGGCGTTGGCCGGCGGGTAGAAGATGCCGTACGCCGTGTCGCCGCCCGACCCTGCCCAGCTCATCGACTCGAGCGGACTGACGTAGCCGGCGTCCGGCGGCTCCTCGTCGACCACCGCGGTCGTGCTGCCGTCGCGGAGGTCGACGGTGACGACGTCGACCGTTCGGTCGACCTGGTTGGCGCGGCACACGACGTGGTGCTCCCCGAACGCGCAGAGGTCCTGGACCCCGGTCACCGGAGAGGGCACCTCGCGCAGGTCGCCGGTGCCGACGCCCACGACGCAGAGCTGCTGACGACCGTCGACGATCCGGGTGGTGACCAGATCCCCGCCGGGGAGCACGGCGTAGCTGCGCAGGTCCGGCACCCACCGAGGCCCGCCGAACTCGTGCTCGTCGGCGCACAGCGGTGTGACGTCGGAGCCGTCCCAGAGGTAGAGGTTGCTCCACCCGGTGCGGTCGCTGAGGAACACCAGCCGGCCGTCGTCGAGCCAGGTCGGCTGCTCGACGGACTCGTCGGGGCCACCGGCGACGAGCTGCACGTCGTCGACGCCCTCGGGGCCGAGCGTGCCGACCTTGAGCCAGCTGCCCTCCCACGTCATCCGCGGGTGGTTCCAGCTGACCCACGCGATACGGGTGCCGTCGGCGGACAGGATCGGGTCGGAGAGGAAGTCCGGGGCGGAGTCGGGGTCGTCGTCATCGGGCTCGCCGGGGGCACGTCGCCGCCCGGCCACCAGCTCGACGCCGAAGTCGTCGTTGGGACCATCGAGCGCGAGGCTCACGATCGCCGCGACCGGCTCGTGGTCCGGGTCGCGCAGGTCCTCGCGCAGGCAGAGGATCCGGCGGTGCGTGGGGTCGATGCGGAAGCACGACCAGCGCACCGCGCCGTCGCACTCCGGCGTGATCACGTGCGTCTCACCGGCCTCGGCTCGGCGGACGCGCTGGTCCCCGAACTCCACCCACACGGCGATGTCGTCGCCCACGGCGTACTCCCCACCGCCGTACTCCTGGAAGCGGGTGCGCACGTTGTCGCCCGGTGCGGACACGTCGACCGCGGCGGCGTCCTCGTCGCGGCGGACCAGCGTCAGCCGGCCGCCGTCCACGGGGCGCGCCTCGAGCCACCACAGCGTGGTGCCGTCGACGCGAGGCGTGCGACGCTCGGCGAGCGCGGTGACCGCGTCGCGGGCGCTGAGAGGGGACGGCCAGGCGCCGTACGGCGCTTCCACGGGAGGCATCCCGCCACGCTAACCCTGCGGGTCTCGACCTCACACCAACGCGGCGCGGCCCCGCTTGAGGAGCTGGTCGGCGACGATGACGCGCTGGATCTCCGAGGCGCCCTCCCAGATGCGCTCGACGCGGAGCTCGCGGGTGAAGCGCTCGGCCACGTTCTCTCGCATGTAGCCGCGCCCGCCGAAGACCTGCACCGCTCGGTCGGCGACGCGGCCGGCCATCTCGGAGGCGTACAGCTTCGCCATCGACGCGCGCGCGTGCAGCACCTTGCGGTCGAGGCCCTCGTCGATCCCGCGGGCGGTCTCGTAGACCAGCGAGCGTGCGGCGAACAGCTCGGTGAGGCTGTCCGCGAGCATCGCCTGGACGAGCTGCTTGGCGGCGAGCGGCTCCCCACCGACGTACCGCTCGGCGGCGAAGGCCGTCATCTCGTCGACCAGCCGCTCCGCGGCACCGAGGCATCGCGCGGCCACCATCACGCGTTCGTAGCGGAACCACTCGTGGGCGAAGGTCATCCCCTCGCCCTCCTCGCCGACGAGGTGCGAGGCCGGCACACGCACGCCCGTGAAGGAGACGATGGGGTGCTGGTGCGTCGTGGTGTGGGAGTACGCCGGCACACGGACCACCTCGACACCCGGCGTCGGCAGGTCCACGACGACCAGGGCGTGCTCGCCGGCGTGCTCGCCCTCGGTGAGGACGCCCTGGAAGAAGCAGTAGGAAGCCTGGAAGTACGACGTGACGTGCCACTTGACGCCGTCGAGGACGTACTCGTCGCCGTCGCGGCGGATCGTGGCCGCGAGCTCCGAGACGTCGGAGCCGGCGTGCTCCTCGGTGATCGCGTAGCACTCCTCGGTCTCGCCGCGGATCGTCGGATCGAGCCAGCGCTCGCGCTGATCCGGGGTGACCACGTCGACCCACCACTGCGGCGGCGTGCCGAGCACCCAGGCCAAGGTGTTGGTGACCCGGCCGCCCTGCTCCTGGACGAGCACCTGCTGCAGGGCGGTGCAGCCCTGGCCGCCCATGTCGGTGGGGATGTTCGTCGCGTGCAGGCCGAGGTAGATCGCGCGCTGCTTGTGCTTCTCCGCGATGCCCTCACCGAGCGCCCCGCCGTTGAGCTCGGCCTCGACCTCGAGCGGGATCAGCTCGTCGGCGAAGGCCCTCGCCGTCGCCTGGATCGCCAGGTCCTGGTCGGTCAGTCCGTACACGATCCGCGTCCCCTCGCCTCTGCCGGTTGAATCGCCGTTCAGCCTACCGCCGAGACGGGAGAACTTCGCACCGAGCAATTGGCCGAGACGGGAGAAACTCAAGGGCGTGTCGCGGCTTTTCTCCCGCCTCGGCGTTGAATGGGGGGGTGATCCCGGACCCGGCGTTGGTGGTGCTCCTCGGGGCGTCCGGGGCGGGGAAGTCCGTGTGGGCGGAGGAGCGCTACCGGGCGGCCGAGATCGTGTCGTCGGACCACCTGCGCGGGATCGTCGGGAGCGGGCGTCACGACCTCGATGCGTCGACGGAGGCCTTCCACCTGCTCGACATCATCGTGGCCGGGCGGCTACGCCGTGGGCTGACCACGGTCGTCGACACCCTGGGCCTGGACACCGAACGGCGGCGCGGCTACCTCGCCCTCGCCCGCGCCCACCAGCTGCCCGCCGTCGTGGTCGCCTTCGACACCCCGGCCGAGGTGTGCCGAGCCCGCAACGGCTCTCGCGACAGACCGGTCCCCGCGCCGGTGCTCGCCCAGCAGCTCCGCACCTCCGCCGACCTGCTGCCGAGGCTCGAGACCGAGGGCTGGGACCGGGTCGAGGTCGTCACGGCCACCGCACCCAGCGCCGTACCCAGGACCGCGACGGCGTCCGCCGGCTCCGCGTCGACCGGCCTCGACGTCGTCCTCCAGGTGTCGCGGTTCCCGTGGGGCGACGACCCCGCCGCCTGGCTGACCGAGGTGGCGCTCGCCGCGGAAGCG
The DNA here is from genome assembly GCA_963759965.1 of uncultured Actinomycetota bacterium. Lineage (GTDB taxonomy): Bacteria > Actinomycetota > Actinomycetes > Propionibacteriales > Nocardioidaceae > Marmoricola_A. The sequence continues at coordinate 135,616 of CAVXBM010000020.1, read as the reverse complement.
GCCGGTCTCGCCGGCATCGCGCTCATGGACCACCTCGTGCAGATCCCGCAGGTCGGCACTGCCTGGGAGCCGATCCCCGAGCCCTGGGTCACGCTCGGCCTCCTGGCCGGGCTCCCGACACGACTCCGCCTCGGCACGCTCGTCGCGCCGATCACCTTCCGCGCACCCGGCATCACCGCGAAGGCCGCGGCGACGCTCGACGCCCTCACCGGCGGACGCGCGTTCGTCGGCGTCGGTGCCGGCTGGTGGGAGCGGGAGCACCGCGGCTTCGGCCTCGACTTCCCGCCGCCCGGCGAGCGGCTCGACGCGCTCGAGGCCGGCATCGAGACGATGCGGGCATTGTGGGCGCCGGGCACCAAGGCATACGCCGGCACCCAGGTGGCGCTGCCCGAGACGACGTCCTACCCCCGACCCGTCGGCCCGCTCCCCGTCATCGTCGGCGGAGCGGGGACCGCGGACGCTCGGGATCGGCGCCCGACTCGGCGACGGCATCAACGTCCGCACCGACAAGCTCGAGCACGCCCGCGAGGTCGTGACCTCCACCTGCGAGCGGGTCGGGCGCGACCCTTCCGAGGTGGCGCTCACGGTCCTCGACCTTCCGGTCGTCGGGACCGACCGCGACGACACCTGGGCCCGCGTCGAGCGCCTGCGCGGCCGGACCGCTGCTGCGTCGTACGCCGCCTCCCACCACGCCGGGACGGCGGTCCAGCACCGCGACCGCTACCGGGCCCTCGCCGACGAAGGCGTCAGCACCGTCTTCGTCGCGCTCGGCGACCTCGAGACCCCGGAGGACGTCGCGCGGCTGTCGTCGCTCGCCGACTGACCCGCTCAGCGCTTCTCACGAGGTCTCGACGGGCGCTCCTCGACCAGCGAGGGAAGCGCGGCTACCCGACCAGCGAGGGACGCGTGAGGAGGAGGGCGTCGAGGGCGAGGACACCGTCGGGGGTGCAGAGGAGCGGGTTGACGTCGAGGGCGTCGAGGGTGGGCCAGGCGACGGCCAGGCGGGAGACGGTGGCGACGGCGCGGGCGATGGCGGCGCGGTCCGCGGGTGGGGCGCCTCGCCAGCCGTCGAGGAGCCGGCCGACCTTCGGCAGCTCGTCGAGGAGCGCGAGTGCGGCCGCCTCGGACACGGGCGGCAGCGCGACCACGCGCTCGCCGACGAGCTCGACGAGCACGCCGCCGGCGCCGAGCACGACGAGCGGCCCGAGGTGCGGGTCGCGGATGATCCCGAGGTTGAGCTCGACACCGGCCGGGGCCATGGCCTGGACGATCACCGAGTCGTCGATCTCCCTGAGCCGGTGGTACGCCGCGGCGGCCTCTGCCGGGTCCGCGACCCCGAGGACCACCCCACCGACCTCGGTCTTGTGGTCCGCGCCGGTCGTCTTGAGGGCCACCGGGTAGCCGATCTCGCCGGCCGCCGAGAGCACCCCGGCGGACCCCCGCGCGATCTGGGTCGGGACGACGGGAAGCCCGGCACGGGCGAGCAGGTCGAGCGCGCCGGCCGCCCCGAGCGGGCCCTCGAGCGCCGGCACCTCCACGTGGTCGAGCGGCTCGGGGACAGGACGGGGACGCACGTCGAGCAGGTGCCGCAAAGCGCGGAGACCACTCGACATCCCTTCCAGCACAGGGATCCCGGCCTCGCGGAGCCGCGCGGCGTAGGGCTGGTGCACCCCCGCCGACAGCGGCGTGAGCACCACGAAGGATGCGTCCGGGGTCGCAGCAGCTGCGTCCATCACGGCCTCGACGTAGTCGATGTCGCCGTCGTACTCCTCCACCATGTCCACCGCCAGCGCGGTCACGCCGACCAAGGGGTCGGCGGCCAACGTGGCAAGGCAGGTGCCGAAGAGCTCACGGGTGCCGGCCCCGGTGCCCCACACGTCGAGCGGGTTGCCCGGGACGAGACCGTCGGCGAGCAGGTCGGCCAGCCGGGTGTTGGTCTCCTGCGACAGCGGGGCGAAGGGCACGCGGGCCGCCTCGGCCAGGTCGGCGGTGAGGATGCGCTCGCCGCCGGAGTCGTGGACCGTGGCGATGCCGCGTCCCGCCTGCGGGCGTCGGTGCCGGAGCAGGCTCAGCACCTCGAGGGTGTCGACGAGCTCGTCGAGGTCGTGGACGCGGTGCACGCCGTACGCCCGGAACAGCGCCTCCCAGGCACCGTCCGCCCCCGCCACCGCTCCCGAGTGCGCGGCGACGAGCGAGCCGCCGGCGGTCGAGGCGCCGACGGTCAGGGCGACCACCGGCACGTCCTGCTCGGCCGCCCGGGCCAGTCCCTCGCGCAGCCGCGGCACGTCGCGCATCGTCTCGAGGAAGAGCCCGACGACCCGGGTCTCCGGGAGCGACAGCGCGTAGTCGAGGTAGTCCGCGGTCGTCGTCACGAGCTCCTGCCCGGACGAGACGGCGAGGGAGTACTCCAGCCGCCGGTGCGTCCGCAGCAGCGCCGAGAACGCCGAGCCGGAATGGGTCAGCAGGGCGATCGGCCCGGGCTCGAGGCGCTCGCGCTCGACGTACCCCACGGCACGCAGACCCCGCGCGACGTTGACGAACCCCATGCAGCCCGCGCCGACGAGCGGCATCGGCCCGGCCGCCTCCCGCAGCGCCGCGCCCTGGCCGTGCGCCGAGCCGTAGATCACCGCACCGCCGTCACCGCGCTCGCGGGCCTTGGTCAGCTGCTCGACCAGCGCGCGGTCGGGCACACCGAGCAGCGCCAGGTCGACCGGCTCGGGCAGGTCGTCGAGCGTCGGGACGCACGGCCGCCCGAGCACCTCGGAGTACGACGGGTGCACGAAGTGGACCTGCGGGGCGGACGAGCTCCGGAGCACCTCGATCGCCATGCGCTCGCCGAACGAGCCGGGGCGGGCACTCGCGCCGACGACGGCGACGGAGCGCGCCTCGAGGGCACGTCGCAACGCCGTGCGCCTGGCGTCGTCGACCTGCGTCACTGCCATGGGATCGTGGTGACCACGGTCGTGTGCATCGAGCCCCTCCCGGGCCTGCTGACTGAATGTTCAGTCTAAAAGGCCGCTATGCTCCCCAACAAGAGCCACTCCGGAGGAGGACCGTTGTCGACCAGCCAGCCCACCCCGGCCGCTGACCTGCGACGCGACCAGATGCTCGAGGCGGCTGCGGCGCTCATCGCCGAGCGCGGGTTCTCCGAGACCCGCATCACCGACGTGGCCCGGCGCGCCGGGGCCTCCCCCGCCCTGGTCGTCTACTACTTCGGCACCAAGGACCAGCTGCTCACCGAGGCGCTGCGCTGGTCCGAGACGTCCTTCTACAACCTCGCCGAGAAGATGCTCGACGAGACGCCCGGCGTGCGCGACCGGCTCGAGCACCTGGTGCAGATGACCTGCGTGCCGACCTTCGAGGGCGAGAACGGCTCGTGGGGGCTGTGGTTCGACCTCTGGGCGCAGGCGTTCCGGCACCCTCAGGTCTCCCAGGACCGCCTCGCGCTCGACAACCAGTGGCGCGACCTGCTCGTCCGCATCGTCAAGGACGGCATCACCGCGGGCGAGATCGACAAGGTCGACGCGCGTGCGTTCGCGGTCGCGTGGTCCGCACTGCTCGACGGGCTGTCGATCCAGGTGGCGCTCGAGGACCCGGAGGTGGATCCCGAGCGTGCGTTCACGATCGCGATGGATTTCGCGACGCAGGCACTGGGGCTGACGAAGCCGCGTCGGCGTCGGCGCTGACCTCCGCGTCGACCTTCGCGTCCGCCAACGGCCGCTGACCCGGCATCGCGTCGAAGCCCTCGCGCCGCTCGGGCAGGATCTGCGCGGCCTTCGGTGAGACCTGCAGGCACACCTCGCCGCCCTCGGAGAGCCAGTCCGGCAGCGTGCCGTGCACGTTGGCGACCTCGGCCGTCAGCGTGCAGCCGCCGGCCTTCGCGATCACGTGCGTGTGGCCACCGCGGAAGACCAGGCTCTCGACCCGTCCCGAGAAGCAGTTCTGGTCCGCCGCCTTGCCGAGCTCGGTGACCGGCAGCACCTCGATGCGCTCGGGGCGCATCACGAGCGTGACCTTCTCCCCCACGGTGGTACGCCGCGTCGACGCGGCGTGCAGGCGCAGGCCCTCCACCGAGCAGCGGATCGTGTCACCGCTGACCTCGTCGACGGTCGCCTCGAAGAGGTTCGCCGAGCCGAGGAACCCGGCGACGTAGGCCGACACGGGCTCGGAGTACATCTCGCTCGGGGTGCCCAGCTGCTCGACCTTGCCGTCGACGAGGATCGCCAGCCGGTCGGACATGGTGAGGGCTTCCTCCTGGTCGTGCGTGACGTAGACGAACGTCGTGCCGACGCGCTTCTGCAGCTGGCGCAGCTCCACCTGGAGCTGACGACGGAGCTTGGCGTCGAGGGCACCGAGCGGCTCGTCGAGCAGCAGCACCGTGGGCTCCAGGACCAGCGCCCGGGCCAGCGCGACGCGCTGCTGCTGGCCACCGGAGAGCTGGTGCGGGCGGCGCTGGGCGTAGCCACCCATCTCCACCAGGTCGAGCGCGGTGTTGACGCGGTCGCGGGTCTCCTGCTTCGTCGCCTTCTGGTAGCGCAGCCCGAAGGCCACGTTGTCGAAGACGTCGAGGAACGGGAACAGCGCGTAGGACTGGAAGACCGTGTTGACCGGACGGCGGTGCGGCGGCACCCCGGCGATGCTGGTGCCGTCGAGGAGGATGTCGCCCGCGTCGGGCACCTCGAAGCCCGCGATCATCCGCAGCGTCGTGGTCTTGCCGCAGCCGCTGGCGCCGAGCAGCGAGAAGAACTCGCCCGGCTCGATGGCGAGGTCGAGGCCGTCGACGGCGACCACGTCGGCGTACGCCTTGACGAGGCCCTGCAGGTCGACCCGACCCTCGCCGGTGCCGGACGAGCGCATGCTCACCGCGCCGGGTCCGGATCCGGGCTCGACGGATGGCTCACCAGCGTGGCGAGGCGCGCGACGTTGGCCACGAAGCGGTCCACGTCCTCCTCGGTGTGCTGCACGGACAGCAGCCATTGCTCCACCTTCCCCCACGGCGGCAGGAACACCCCACCGTTGTGCTGCACGAGCCAGTGCGCCTGCCCCAGGTCGGCGTCATCGTGCAGGAAGTCACGATAGTCCCGAATTGCGTCCTTTCGGAAGGCCACACAGCCCTTGGCTCCGGCGGTGATGACGTGCCAGGGCAGCCCGTGCTCCTCGATGACGGCGGTGATGCCGTCGGACATCCGCTTCTCGAGGCGGTCCAGGTGGGCGTACGCGTCGTCGGTGAGCACCTCGGTCAGGCACGCCTTCGCGGCCGCCATGCCGAGCGGGTTGCCGTTGAAGGTGCCGACCTGCTCGTACCTGCCGTCGGCGATCAGGCCCATCACCTCCTCGGTCCCGCCGATCGCCGCGGTCGAGACGCCGCCGCCCATCGCCTTCGCGACCGTGACCAGGTCGGGCACCACGCCGTAGCGTCCGGTCGCGCCCGCGGGACCGGCCGTGAAGCCGGTCTTGACCTCGTCGAAGGTCAGCAGCGCGTCGTAGCGGTGCAGCAGGTCCTTGAGCCCCTGCAGGTAGCCCTCGTCGGGCCGGATGATCCCGGCGTTCATCATGATCGGCTCGAGGATCATCCCGGCGATGCGGCCCTCGTGCTCCTGGAGCGCCCGCTCGACCATCGCGAGGTCGTTGTAGGACACGACGACGACCAGGTCGGTGATCCCCCGCGGGATGCCGGAGTTCTCGAAGAACGGCTGGGGCCGGTCGGCCGGGCCGATGTCCTCGGCCTCCGGCGCGATCGAGACCTGCACCGAGTCGTGGTGGCCGTGGTAGCAGCCCTCCACCTTGAGGATCAGGTCGCGGCCCTTCGCGGCGCGCATGAGGTGGACGGCGTCCATCGTCGCCTCGGTGCCGGAGTTGGCGAAACGCCACAGCGGCAGCTTCCAGCGCCGGCGCAGCTCCTCGGCGACCTCGATCGCGTCAGGGGTCGGCTGGGCGAAGTGGGTGCCGAGCGTGACCCGCTCCTGCACCGCCTTCACGATCGCCGGGTGCGCGTGGCCGGCGATGGACACGCCGTACCCGCCGTGGAAGTCGCTGTACTCGCCTCCGTCGACGTCGTACATCTTGGGGCCCTTGCCGTGGGTCAGCCACACGGCCTGCGGCGACGCGATCTGCCAGTTCGACGTGGCGCCGCCCGGGAGGACGCTCCTGGCGCGCTCGATCATGGCCTTGCTCTTCGGCTGCCGGTCGAGGAAGGTCGCGCTCTCGTCGGCCACGACGCGAGCCACGACCTCGGGGTCGACGCCCGCCACGAGGGCGGCGTGCTGGGCGCTCTGCTGGGGTACGTGCTGGGTCGTCGTCACGACGTCCTCCTGGGCTCTCCGCGAGGGGTCTGCCCGCTCATTGACTGATCGTTCAGTCTATGTGAAGGTTCCAGGAACGAACAGGGTTGCGCAAGCCCCGACCAAGCTCGGAGGTGCGATGGGACCAGGCCTGGACGACCATCGTCGCCCGACCCGTCAGCTCAGCCGCCGGACGCTCCTTCGCGGGCTCGGTGCCGGCCTCCTCACCCCTGCCGCCGCGTCGCTCCTCGCCGCGTGCGGCGACCAGCTGTACACCTCCGGCAAGCTGATCATCGCCTCCCCCGACAAGCCGGTCCGCTGGCCGCTGAGCACGAAGAGCCCGCAGATCGAGCCCGGTCAGAAGCCGCGGCCGGGGAGCACCCTCAAGGTCTACAACTACGCCGACTACCTGGGCCCGGGCGTCCTGAAGAGCTTCGAGAAGGAGTACGGCGTCAAGGTCAGCGTCTCGACCTTCAACGACACCGACGAGGCCCTCACCAAGATCGCGACCGGCGCCGTGAACTACGACCTGTACTTCCCGAGCTACGACCAGATCGGGAAGATGGTCTCGTCCGACCTGCTGCGGCCGTACACCCAGGAGTACCTCACCAACCGCTCCGAGCTGTGGCCACAGTTCGACAGCCCTTGGTACGACGAGGGCTCGCGCTACTCCGTGCCCTACTCGGTCTACTCCACCGGCATCGGCTGGAGGTCCGACCTCGTCGACGTCGACATCTCCACGCTCGACAACCCCTACGACGTCTTCTGGGACCCGGCCAACCGGGGCAACGTCGCGGTCATCGACGACTGGCACACGATGATGGCGATGGTGCTGCTGCGCAACGGCATCGACGATCCCAACACCGGCAAGGCCAAGGACCTCGAGCTGCTGCGCACGCAGCTGCTGGAGATGGGCGACGTCACCGACCCTCGGGTGACCATCACGATGTACAACGACCTGCCCGGCGGGCCAGTTCGGCATCGCCCAGATGTGGAGCGGTGACATCATCAACGCGCAGTACTACCTGCCCAAGAACGTGTCGGTGGACACGCTGCGGTACTGGTTCCCCACGGACGGGCGCGGCATGGTCGACAACGACCTGATGGTTCTCCTCGCGGGCGGCGAGAACCCCGTGGCCGCGCACTACTTCGTCAACTACCTGCTCGACCCCGAGATCGCGGCGAAGAACTTCTACTACATCGGCTACCAGCCGCCGCAGAGGTCGATCGACCCCGAGACGCTCGTGACGGACGAGTTCGTGCCGCCGAACCTCAAGACGGCCGGGGTCCGCCCGACCGACTTCGAGAAGGGCTACCGGCTCCTCGAGCTCGACCCTGTCGTCGACGGTGAGTGGCACGCGATCTGGCAGGAGTACAAGGCCCATGGGTGACCGCCGTGGCTGACGTCGCCGGGGCACCCACCGTCCGCTCACGCCAGTCCAACAAGTGGCTGTGGGTGAGCCTCGGCACGCCGGGCATGGTCTGGCTGCTCGTGCTGTTCGTGGCGCCGATGTACGTCGTGCTGGCGATCCTCTTCGGCCAGATCGACCCGGTGATGCGGCGGCCGGTGCCGGTGTGGAACCCGATCGAGTGGAACACCATCCAGTTCCGCTTCGTGCTGAGCCACATCTTCGGCGAGGAGGGCTACTTCGGGCCGGCGCTCATCCGCACCGGCGTCTACGTGCTCACCGCGAGCGTGCTCGCCCTGCTGATCGCCTACCCGGTCGCCTACTACGTCGCCCGCTTCGCCGGCCGGTGGAAGGGCCTCCTGCTCATCCTGCTCATCGCGCCGTTCTGGATCAGCTACATGATGCGGATGCTGGCCTGGGTCAACCTGCTCCAGAACGACGGGATGGTGAACTCCATCCTCGGCGGCGTCTTCGGCAGCGGCGCCCGGGTCGACTGGCTCTCCGGCCACAGCATCACCGTGATCCTGGGCCTGGTCTACGGCTACGTGCCGTACATGATCCTGCCGCTGTTCGCCGGGCTCGACCGGATCCACGAGTCGCACCTCGAGGCGGCACGCGACCTCGGGGCCGGCAAGCTCGAGACGTTCCGCCGGGTGACCCTGCGGCTGTCGATGCCGGCCATCATCACCAGCGTCCTGCTCACCTGCCTGCCGATGCTCGGCGACTACTTCACCTCGGACCTGCTGTCCGGCAGCCCGAGCACCTCGATGGCCGGCAACCTGATCAACAACTCGGTGCTGACCCCCGGCCAGACCGGTCAGGCGGCTGCGTTCGTCATGATCGTGATGGTCGTCTCGCTGTTCCCGATGGCGGCGTACATGTGGGTCGCCCGTGACCGTGAGGCGGTGGCCACGTGAGTGTCGCCACCACCGCCAGCGGCGCCCCCGCGACCTCCCAGGTCAAGCGCCCTCGTCGCCGCCGCTTCAGCCTGCTCGGCCTCATCACGCTGGCGTACGTCGCCTGGTCGATCCTGCCGGTGCTCATCGCGGTGCTCTTCTCGTTCAACGAGGGGCGGTCGCGGACGAGCTGGTCGGGCTTCTCGTTACGGTGGTACCTCACCGACCCGGAGCGCTCGGTCCTGCACGACCCGAGCATGCACACGGCGCTGCTGCACACGATGCGCCTCGGACTCGTCGTCACGGCGATCTGCGTGCCGCTGGGTGTGATGTTGGCGCTCGGCCTGGACCGTTGGAGGGGACGGATCCCGGCCGGCGCCAACTTCCTGGTGGTGCTGTCCTTCGTGCTCCCCGAGACGCTGCTCGCGGTCGCGCTGCTCTTCGTGGCGACCACGCTGAGCACACCGCTCGAGCTTGGCCTGGCCGGGCAGGTGATGGCGCTGGTGACCTACCAGCTGTCCTACCCCGTGATCATCGTGCGTGCGCGCATGCTCGCGATCGGGCCGCAGTACGAACAGGCGGCGATCGACCTCGGGGCCTCTCCCATCGGGGCCGTCAAGCGGGTGCTCCTGCCGATGCTCCTGCCCGCGATCTTCGCGAGCACGGTGCTCGTCTTCGCCGACGTCATCGACGACTTCGTGCTCGTCCGCTACCTCTCCGGCGACGCCTCGACCGAGCCGGTCTCGGTGAAGATCTACAACACCGCCCGCGCCGCCCCGACCCCCGCGCTCAACGCCCTCGCGACGTTGGTGCTCGTGGCGTCGCTGCTCGCGGTGACGATCGGCTTCCTCGCCTACAAGTTCTTCTCCAAGGGCGAGCGCGGCGTCGGCGTCGAGTCCTTCGCCCGCGACCTCTGACCGCGGTGGTCGAGCAGCGACGAGCCGCTGGGCGAGGAGCGCCCGACGAGACCGTTTCGCCTAGGTAAAACCTTCGGTGTGTCTGCTGCACGCGAGCGGGTGAGGCTGCCACCATTTCTCCATGGGAGTGGTGCTCTCGGTCGCGCTGGGTGCGACCCTCGCCGTGACGTTGATGGTCCTGCTGGTGCTGTTCCGCGTGGTGCACGGCGCCCGCAACCTGCAGCGCTGAACGATCGGTGGTCGAGCCCGTCGAGACCACGGAACCTGATCAAGGGTCGTCGCGTCAGAGGGTCATGACGTCGCGACTGCCCTGGCTGGTCCTCGTGCTCCTGGCCGTCTCGCTCGCGCCCGTCGGCGGTGCGTCCGCGAGCTGCGCAGCGCCCTCGATCGACATCACCTCGAGCGCCGACGAGCTGCTGCCGGGCGACACGTTCACGGTGACCGGCAGCGCGTTCGTCGCGGGCTGCAACGACGGCGTCGGGACCACGGTCGGCGCGTTCGGCTGCTCGCACCAGGACGAGCCCGAGCCGGAGATCCCCGCCGAGGACGTCCGGCTGGTGCTGCGCCAGGGCTCCACCCGCTGGGTGCTCGGCACCGAGGACGCCGGCACGGCCGAGACCAACCAGCTCGGCCAGATCACCTGGGACGTCCGGCTGCCCGCCGACGTACGCCCCGGCAAGCCGGTGGTCCTGATCGCCGACGAGCCCCCGGCGGGAGACCTCGCGATCGGCCCCCGCATCACCTTCGTCGTCGGCGAGACCGCGCGAGGCGCTGACCACGAAACTGGTGCCAGTTTCATCGCCGAAGGCGCTTGGCCCGCGCAACTGGTGCCACTTTCGCCGCCGCGAGCGTCTGGGGCGGGCAGCTGGTGCCAGTTTTCGCCCAGGACCCCGTCAGTCGACCTCGGCCGGCTCGACGACCACGTGCTCGACCTCGAGGTCCGGGTAGCGCTTGCGCGCCTCGTCGACGACACCGTGCCGGAGCCACGTCGAGCGGTCCTCGGGGTGCGTCGAGATGACGACGTGGTCGGGCCGGAACTCCCGCACCGCGTTCTCGAGGGCGAGCAGAGGTCGGTAGTCACCGAGCTCGCCCCGCACCGTGAGGCCGGCTGAGTCCAGGGTCTCGAGGGTGTCGTCGAGCCGGGCCTGGGCCGCCTTGGTGGTGGCCTCCCAGACGAAGGCAGCGCCCTCGCGGTCGGCCTGACCGGTGTCGACGGGGTTGGCCGGGACGACGACGAGGTACTCCGCCTCGTTGCTGCCCTCGATCCCGAGCAGGGTGCGGTGCAGCCGCTCTCCGGTCAGCGTCTGGTTGGCCAGCACCAGGATGCGCTCCGCGGCCTTCCCAGAACCGCCGCCGCCCTCCTTGCGCTCGAGCTCATCCACGCTCATCGAGCCGCCGCGCCAGCGGGTCACGGCGTACATCGCGAGCACCACGCCCCACGACAGCAGGCTGAGCAGCAGCTGCGACCGGGTGTCGTCGGTGAAGAACATCTGCAGGAGGACGCCGACGATGCCGGCTGCGGCGATGATCGTGAGGTACGGGAACAGCCACATCTTGACCGTGAGCTTGTCGTCGGGGGTCTGCCGGCGGAGCACGAACTGCGAGCACGCGATGAGCAGGTAGACGAAGAGGATGACCGCGCCCGAGGAGTTGAGCAGGAACAGGAAGACGGTGTCGGGCGAGACGTACGCCGCGATCACGCTGAGGAAGCCGACGACCGTCGAGGCGAGGATCGCCCACACCGGCACTCCCCTGCTGTTGACCGTGATCAGCTGCATCGGCGCCTCGCGCCGGCCGGCGAGCACGAAGAGCATCCGCGACGCCGTGTAGAGGCCGGAGTTGAGGCACGACAGCACCGCGGTGAGGACGACGGCGTTCATGAGGTCGTCGGCGCCGGGGATGCCGATCTCGGTGAAGGCCGCGACGTACGGCGAGGCGCCGAGCTCGGTGTCGTTCCAGGGGAGGATGCACACGAGCAGGAACACCGAGCCGACGTAGAAGGTCAGCACGCGCACGATCACGGACTGGGTGGCCTTGGCGATGGCCTTCTTCGGGTCGTGCGACTCGGCAGCGGCCACGGTGGCGATCTCCGCACCGACCATCGAGAAAACGACGACGACGATGCTCGAGAAGATCGCGGCGCCGCCGTTGGGCATGAAGCCGCCGTGGTCGGTCAGGTTGCTGAAGTCGAACCCGTGCCCGTTGGGCCAGAGGCCGACCACGAACAGCGTGCCGATCACGAGGAACGCGATGATCGCCGCGACCTTGATGCCGGCGAACCAGTACTCGAACTCGCCGTACGACTTCACCGAGATGAGGTTCGTGGCGGTCATGAGGACCATGAGGCCGAGAGCGAGCATCCAGAGCTCGGGGCCCTTCCACCAGTACTGGAGGATCTTCGCGCCGGCGGTGGCCTCGAAGCCGACGACGATCACCCAGAAGTACCAGTAGAGCCAGCCGACCGAGAACCCTGCCCAACCGCCGAGCGCCCGCCGGGCATAGTCGGCGAACGACCCGGTCGACGGGTTGGCCGTCGCCATCTCGCCGAGCATCCGCATCACGAGGATGATCAGCACGCCGGTGATGAGGTAGCTGAGGAAGGCTGCCGGGCCGGCCTCGTTCATCACCGCGCCCGAGCCGACGAACAGACCGGCGCCGATGACGCCGCCGATCGCGATCATCGTGAGGTGCCGTTGCTTGAGCCCGCGCTTGAGCTCCGTGGGTTCTCTGTCTGCGGTCTGCGTGTCAGCCATCGAGCACCTTCCCAGAAGACGGTCCTCGGACCCCTTACCCGGCGTCGTTCGTGTCCACGCCTGGGCTCGTGTCCGGCCGGGGTACGACGCGGCGGAACCGCGCTTGGGCGACGTCGACCTGGAACGTCTCGGCCACGTGGTTGGCGAGCGTCAGGGCGTCGTCGCCGAGGCCGCTGTCCGGCGTGATCGTGAGGCGCTCCTCGGTGCGGTCCGTCACCGTCGCACCGTCGAGCGAGGATGCCACCTCGTCGAGGACCTTCGGGTCGGCACTCTCCACGCGCACCTCGGGGAGCACCGCGACGAGGCTGCCGTCCTCGGCCTCGAAGACGGGTGCGCCTGGAGCGTCCGCCGCCAGCGAGCCCGGAGGCTCGGCGACGCGGTCGAGGCGGACCTTGCGGCCGCCCGCCCAGTAGTAGGTCTCCTCCGTCATGCGCTCACAGCCGCCGAGCGGCGCGCATCGCGTCGAACGCGTTCGCCCGGCCGAAGCCGACGAACTTGTTCCAGTCGCCGGTGCCGCGCCCGATGTGGTCGGCGGTGTCGCACACCACCTTGCGGACCGCGGCCTCGTCGAGGTCTGGCCGGACCGACAGCACGAGCGCGCAGACCGCCGCCACCAGCGGCGTGGCCGAGGAGGTGCCGTTGAAGGTCGGCGTGGTTCCGCTGCGGCTGTAGCCGCGCCGTCCGGAGATGTCGGTGGTGAGGATCCGGACGCCGGGCGCCATCACGTCGAGACCGGGACCGAAGTTGCTGCCCCACCAGTCCTCTCCGTCCTGCGACCGCGTCGTCTTGCGCTCGTCCCACTGGTTGGAGGCACCGACGGTGAGGATGTCGGGGAGGTCGCCCGGGTAGGACACCGCTCCCTGGGCGTTGCCGGCCGCCACCACGACGACAGAACCCTTGCCGCCGCGACCGCGGGTCCGGGCCCGCCGGAAGGCCGCGGTGATGACGTCCGCGGGGACACCCCCGCCCCAGCTGTTGGAGAGCACGTCGGCCTTCGCGTCGCGCCAGCACCAGTCAATGGCGTCGGCGGTGTTGAAGTCGTCGAAGATCCAGCCGTCGCCGCCGTCCCCCTTCGCGATCCGGGCGGCGACCAGGCTCGCGCCGTGGGCGAGGCCCTTCACCTTCGGTCCGCGGGAGACCACGATGCCCGCGCACGCCGTGCCGTGCGCGTCGTTGCCGTCCGGCCGGGCGTTCGGGTTGCCGTCGACGAAGTCCTTCTCGGCCTTCACCGCCGCGGCGAGGTACGGGTGCGCGGTGTCGACACCCTCGTCGAGGATCGCGACCCGGATGTCCGGCGACCCGGTGCTGATCGTCCACGCGGCCTGGGCGGCGACGTCGGCGCCGACGACGCCGGGCTGCCCGTCGTTGTCGAGGCCCCACTGCTGGGTGTTCTCTCCGCCGGCAGCCGGTCCGGGCCGCTGCACGAGGCGGAGGAAGTTGGGGTGCGCGCCCTCGACGTTGCCGCGCTCGTAGATCGCCTTCGCCGCCTGCGCGGCGAGGGTCACGCCGTCAGGTGCGTCGGCCGGGACGCCGAGCAGGACCTTGCCCTCGCTGCCCTCCTGGACGACGGTCAAGCCGTACTCACGCTTCGCCCAGGCGAGCTCCGCCTTCTTCGCGCCGAGGACGACGACGGTCTCGGTCGGGATGACGGTGGTGCGGCCGGCATCGACCGGCTGGATCATCGTGGTCGACTCGGACACGACGGCGAAGCGTGACAGGACGGACCGTGGCTGGGCCGCGAGCAGCCGCATCACCTGGCTGCCGTCGGCCTGCGGCTTCGCGCCGAAGCGCATCGGCCCCGGGTCTGCCGCCGACCTCGCCGAGCGTTGGCGGCCGCTGAAGATGCCCTGGACCGTGACCCGCTGCTTCTTGCCGCCGCTGTAGTACTCCAGAACCTCCGCCATGACCTGCTCCCTCCGTGATCCCTTTACCTTGCACCCGGGACCGGGGCCTGTCACTGGTCAGGGAGTGCCTTGACGCTCAGGAGCCTCTGTGTCCGTCGAGCCGGTGTCCGTCGAGCCGGTGTCCGTCGAGGTAGGCCGCGACGAGACCGCCGAGGGTCGGGAGGTGGTAGCCGCCCTCCTGGACGGCCACGGTCGGCAGCCCGAGGGCGCCGAGCACACGACCGGCACCGCGGTAGCCGTCCGCCGTGACCAGCAACGGACTCTCGGGGTCGTCGGCGGCCGCGTCGACACCGAGCGAGACGACCAGTGCGGTGCAGCCGGCCTCGGCCACCCAGCCGGCCAGGTCCTCGACCGCCTCGAGCCACGGACCGTCGCCGGCGCCCTCGGGCAGGGGGAGGTTGCGCGTCGCGCCGGCCCCGGCTCCGGCGCCGACCTCGTCGGCGTACCCGACGACGTGGGGGAACCACCCGGCTCCCGGGTCGACGTGCACCGACCCGTAGAGGACGTCGCCGCGCTCCCAGAACACGGCCTGGGTGCCGTTGCCGTGGTGGGCATCGACGTCCACGACCGCGACGCGCTCGTGGCCGCGGGAGCGCAGCACCTCGGCCGCCACGGCGGCGTTGTTGAGGTAGCAGGAGCCGCCGAAGCCGGCCCTGGTCGCGTGGTGTCCGGGCGGGCGCGCCAAGGCGTAGGAGAGCGGTGTCCCGGCGTCCACGAGCGACGCGGCCTCGGCAGCGCACGCCGCAGCCGCCTCCGCCGCCGACCAGGTGCCCGGTCCGACCAGGGTCATCGTGTCGTAGGCGAAGCGGCCCGCGTCGGCGTGCACCGCGACCGCCCGCCGCGTGGGCAGGCCGCCGGTCATCGCCGGCGTCGGGAAGAGGTAGGGCACCACCCGCTCCTGGCCGACCACCGCGGCGTACGGACCAGCCCTCCAACGGTCGTACGACGTGCGCAGGAACTCGAGGAGCTCCGCGTCGTGCACTGCCCTGAGCGGGACGGTGGGATCGGCGCCGGCCTCGACGAGACGGAACCCGTCGCCGGTCAGGGCGTCGAGGATCGTGTCGACCCGTGCGGCCACTTCCGTGCCCTCGGTCGCGACCCCGACCCACACCTCGTGCCGCGGGTCGTGCAGCCGCGTCGTCGGCGACCAGACCACGGGGACCTCGTGCATCCCCGCATCAGACCACAGTCAGGCAGTGCTCCGTGGCCGCACCACGAGCGCCCATCCGAGCAGCGCGAAGAGGAGCATCCAGCCGCTGATCGCGAGCCGGGCGCCGAGGAACGAGAGGGCGATGGCCGGCGTCATCGGCACGAACACCCAGATGCCCAGCACGAGCACGAGCGAGGCGGCCGGCCCGGTCCACGAGCCGTGCTTGCGGATCGCGATCCCCTCCATCACCAGTCCGACGCCGATCGCGATCGACGTGACGCCGTACAGCCCGTTGAGCACGCCGACCAACCCCGAGTCGAGGTCGTCGTTGCGGGCACCGATCGCGATCGCCTCGGTCACCGCGAGGCCGACCATGCCCCCCACGGCGAGCAGGTGGCCGATGCGGCCGGAGCGCGACGGGCCTACTGCGCCCGAGCGCCACACGGCGACCTGGCCGACCACGAGTGCGAGGTGCTGGACGACGAACCACGCCTGGATCCAGACCAGGCCTTCCGGCGAGAGCGGATAGCTGAACTTGTCGTCGGACACGACCGGATCCACGAAGGCCAGCCACAACCCGGATGCGAGGCCGAGCGCACCGCCGACGAGGCAGACCAGACCTGCCGTGCGCTGCTGCACCGCGGAGACCGGGCTGGACACGGTCGATGAGATCGCCACGATCGCTTCCCCTTTTACTAAGGTAGACCTGTCTTTCAGGTCTACCTTAGGAAATGTCGACATGTCTCCGCAAGGTCCTCCGGACCAGGCCGCGAACACGGTGGCCATGCTGGGGCGCGCCTACAGCCTGCTGGGGTTCCGCATCGTCGACGGCGTGGTGGGCGCGGGCTACCCGCAGAAGCCCTCGCACTCGGCGGTCTTCGCGCAGATCCGTCCCGAGGGCAACCGGCTCACCGACCTCGCCCGCGGCGCGAACATGACACCCCAGGCGATGGGCGAGCTCGTCGACGAGCTCGAGGGACTCGGGTACGTCGAGCGCAAGCCCGACCCGACCGACCGCCGCGCCAAGCTCATCGTGCTCACCGCGCTCGGCCGCGAGTGCATCGCCGCCGGCATCGCCACGATCAACGGCATCGAGGAGCGCCTCGACGAGGTCCTCGGCCCTCGCGGCCACGCCCAGCTGCGGCACCTCCTCACGAAGGTCCTCGACGCGCCCGCGGAGTGACCGCTACGACGTGCAGCCCTCCGAGTGATCGGCCCTCGAGGAGGGAACCGACCGAAGGCTGCACGTCCGAGTGGGGGTCAGCGGGGGCGCAAGGCCTCGACGAGCACGGCGGCGAGAGCCTCGGGCTGGCTGTACTGCGGCCAGTGGCCACCGCCGAGGTCCACCCACTCCACGTCCTTGATCCGGGTGAGCTCCTGGAGCTCGCCCTCGTCGACCCACTTCTTGAGCCGGTCGCTGGAGAACTCCGCGGCGATCATCGTCACCGGGAGGTCCCAGCGGCGCTCGTCGTGGAGGCGGTGGGTGCCCCGGACGACGCCGACGGGAGAGGGGACGGAGCCGGCCCGGATGTCGTCACGCAGCCGGTCGTCGAGCCCGGCGAGCATGTCCTCCTCGGGGTCGTCACTGTCGAAGAACGACCACTCGGGCAGGGGGACGTCGTCGCCCTCGACGGGGAACGGCGGGGAGCCGCTGTCGCCGTCGGAGACAGGTTCGCTGGCAGCGAAGACGACCCGGCGGACCCGGTCGACGCGCGCGTCTGCGGCCGCCCAGGCGATCGCGCCGCCCATGGAGTGGCCGACGAGCGCCACCTCGGCGGCGTCGGGGAGCGAGTCGATGACCCCCACGACGTGGTCGACGTGGTCCTTGACCTCGAGGCCGGCGCGATCGGTGCCGACGGAGTCCAGGCCCGGCAACGTGACCGGATGGGCGCGGTGCCCAGCAGCCTCCAGGTGCGGGACCACGCGGTCCCACGACGACGCGTTCAGCCAGAGCCCGGGAACGAGAACGATGTCCATCCCGATCACGCTAGGCGACGAGTCCGACAGTCAGCTCTCGTAGGGGTTGCCGCGTGACGCTCAGGTCTTCGTAGAAACGGAGCACCACGACGGCGCGCTGACGAGGCGCGAGCCGTCGCAACGCGTCCATCAGGTCGGTGCGGGCGTACCCGTGGGCAGCCTCGACGTCGCGAACCCGCTTCCAGCCGGCGTAGGTCTTCGCCAGCGTGGTCTGCACGAGGTCCTCGGCGGCCGCGTGGTCACCGACCAGGAGGTACGCCGTGCGATCCCTCGGTCATCGTGAAGGACTCCGAACCCCCGTGTCCGGTTGGGCCGGGACATCCGCCGGTTGCGCCCCCGGTCCGCACTGCACCACCGTGGACCTGTGACCGCAGCCGCCGGACAACGCGTCCTGCAGGTCCTGCACGGTCGTGACGACGTCAGGGCCCGTCTCTCGGCGCACCTGGACGCCGTGCTGGCGGGCCAGACCCGCTTCGTCTGGCTGGCCGGCGAGGCGGGGATCGGGAAGACACGCCTGCTGGAGGACCTGGCCGCCACCGCCACCGCCCGCGGGGTCCGGGTGCTCCGCGGCACCGGGTGGGACGACCCCGGCACCCCGCCGTTCTGGCTGTGGGCGCAGGTGCTCCGCGACGCCTCGGACGGTCGTGACGTCGCCGCGCTCCAGGCCGGCTGGGGACCGGCCGCCGAGGAGGCCCTGACGCTGCTGCCGGGCGCGACCGGCGACGCGACCCCGCCGGCGGCGCGGTTCACGCTCTTCGAGAGCCTCGCGTCGGTGGTCGGGACGCTGAGCCGCCAGGCCCCTCTCGTGCTGCTCCTCGACGACCTGCACTGGACCGACGCCGGGTCCCTGCGCGCTCTCGAGCACGTGCTCAAGTCGTTGGCAGGGCAGCCCCTGCTGGTCGCGACCGGTTGGCGGACCCACGAGCTCCCGGCGGACGACGAGGTCGCCGAGAGGGCGGCCGAGCTCGCCGCGCGGGCCGACACCGTGGACCTCGCCGGCCTCGCGGCGCCGGCCGTGGCCGCCCTCGTCGCCGACGTCGTGGGGCAGGACCTCGACGGTGCCACCGCCGACGAGGTCGTACGCCGGACCGCCGGCAACCCGCTCTTCGTCCGCGAGCTCGCCCGCCTCGCCCGGGACCGCGGCGGCACGATGCTCGACGGCGTCCCCGACAGCGCGCGAGCCATCATCCGGCGTCGTCTGGCGCGGGTGTCGCAGACCTGCCACGACGTCCTGTCCGTCGCCGCGGTGGCGGGCAACGCGGCGTCCTTCGACGCCGTGGCCTCGCTCACCGGGCTCGAGGTCGCCGACGTCGCGACCGTCATCGACGAGGGCGTGACCGCGGGCCTGGTCGTCGTGGCCCCGGGTGGCCGGCTCGGCTTCACGCACCCGGTGGTCCGGGACACGCTCCGGTCGGCGATGCCGGCGAACCGCTCCCGCGAGATCCACCTCGGTGCCGCGCGCCTCTTGGGGGTCGGGGAGGCAGCGGGTGCCGCCGAGGTGGCCCACCACCTCTGCGCGGCCCTCCCGCTGGGGGACGCCGACGAAGCGGTGTCGATGCTCCGGCAGGCCGCCGCCGTCGCCGTGCAGGCGTTGGCCTTCGAGGAGGCCGCCCGGCACCTCGCCCGCGCCCTCGACGTGCTCCCCGCCGACGGCGACCGGATGGAGCTGCTGCTCGACCTCGGCTCGGCGCTGACGGCCGCGGGCGACGCCGAGGGCGCGCGCAAGGCCTACGTCACCGCCGCCGACGTCGCCCGCTCCCAGCACGACGCCACCGGGCTGTCGCGAGCCGCGCTCGGGTTCGGCGCCGGGCTCAGCGGGTTCGAGGTGCAGCTGTGGGACCAGGCGCAGATCGACCTGCTCGAGGAGGCGCTCGACGCCCTGCCCGACGAGGACTCCGAGACCCGTGCCGACGTGATGGCGCGGCTCTCGGTGGCCCTCGCCTTCACCGAGGGCGCCCACCGGCGTCACGAGCTGGCGGCCGAGGCGGTCGGGATGGCGCGCCGGCTCGGCTCGCCCCGCGTCGTGGCGCACACCCTGGCCGCCCACTGCGACGCGATCTCCGGTCCCGACCACTCCGAGGAGCGCGAGGCGGAGGCCACCGAGGTGGTCGAGCTCGCCCGCACCGCCGGCGACCGCGGGGTCGAGCTGCTCGGTCTCCGGCTCCGCCTGGTCGCGCGGCTGGAGCAGGGCCGGACCGCCGACGCCCAGGACGACGTCGCCACCTTCGGGCGGCTCGCGGAGCGCGTCGGCCAGCCGATCTACTCCTGGTACGTGCCGCTCTGGAAGGGCTACCAGGCCCACGCCGCCGGCGACCTCGCCGAGATGGAGCGCTGCACGGCCGAGGCTGCCCGCGTCGGCGAGCTCGGTGAGAGCACGAACGCGCGGATCCTGACGATCGTCCAGAGGTCCTGGCCGCACATCGAGCGGGACGAGGCCCCGAAGTTCGTCGGCGAGATGCGGCAGCTCCTCGACGAGCTCGCGGCCATCGCGCCCGACGGCGGCGTGCTGATGGGGATGTTCCCGGGCCAGCCGGACTTCCTGCGGCGAGCCGTGCTGCCCCGCCTCAGGGCGGGCCTGGAGCAGATGACGAAGGACTCGGAGTACCTCTCCAACCACAGCCTGGTGTGCCTCAGCCTGTGCGCCGCCGGGGACGAGGCCGAGCACGCGGAAGCGACGTACTCCGGGCTCCTCCCCTACCGTCACCGCTTCGCGGTCGACGGCATCGGCGCCGGCGCGATCGGCTCGGTCGAGCGGCTGCTCGGGATGCTGGCGATCCTCGCCGGGAGGTACGACGACGCGGCCGACCACCTCGAGGAGGCGATCCGGCGCAACGACGACACCGGCCACCGGCTGGCGGCCACCCATGCTCGCGCCGAGCTCGCCACCTGTCTTCACCGGCGCGGCCGGACCACGGACCGCGACCGGGTCGTCGCGCTCGCCACGACCGCCCGGGAGGAGTACCTCGCCCTCGACCTCGACACCCGCGTCGGAGCGCTCGAGACCCTGCTGTCGGGCGCATCGGCGCCCGCCACGACGGCGAGGGAGGCGTCGATGCACCGGACCGGCTCCCTCTGGGAGCTCACCTTCCGCGACCGGTCCGTCACCGTGCGGGACCTCAAGGGCCTCGGCGACCTCGCCGTGCTGCTCGGGAGGCCCGGTCGCGAGGTGCACGTCCTGGACCTTGCCGGCAGTCCGCACCGGCCGGCCACGCGCGAGGGCGACCTGGGCGAGGTGATCGACCCGCAGGCCAGGGCGGCCTACCGCACCCGAGTCGACGAGCTCGACGAGGCCATCGCCGACGCGGAGGCCGAGGGGGACGCGGACCGTGCGGCACGTGCGACCGAGGAGCGCGAGTTCCTGGTGGCCGAGCTGAGCGCGGCGTACGGCCTCGGGGGCCGTGCACGAAGGACGGGCGACCCCGCGGAGCGGGCGCGCACCACCGTCACCCGGCGCATCCGCGAGGCGATCCAACGGGTCGAGGAGGTGCACCCCGAGCTCGGGCGGCACCTGCGCTCGGCCGTGCGGACCGGCACGTTCTGCGTCTACGACCCCGAGGAGCCGGTCGTGTGGCAGGTCTCCTCACCCGCAACCTCACATCGTGAGGACCGCCCTCACGCCTGAGGGATGTCCGACCTTCCAGCATGGGGAGCACATCATGACCTTCGTCCAGATCATCTCGTTCCGGACCGATCGCGCCGACCGCATCGCCGAGCTCGACCTCGAGTGGCGCGCGGCGACGCACGGCCGCAACCACCTCCTCGAGGAGCGCCTCTACATCGACCGCAACGACCCGCGGCACCACGTGGCCGTCGCGGAGTTCGCCGACGCGGCCTCCGCCGACGCCAACGCGTCGATGCCGGAGACCACGTCCTTCGCCACCGAGATCGCCGGGCTCGTCGAGGGAGAGGTGGAGTACACCGACCTCGAGCTCGTCCTCGAGGGCGATGTCCGGCACGCCCTGGCTGCCTCGGCCCGGCGCGAGCTCGAGGCGTCCGAGGCCACCGGGTCGGTGTTCGCCGACGACGTCGCCTGCGTCGCACATTTCCCCGGCGCCCTCGTCGAGATGAGCGGCCGGGACGAGATGGCGGCCGGTCTGCAGGCGGAGGCACCCGGGCGCACCTTCGAGCAGTGGGACGTCACCATCACCGAGACCGGGTTCGTCGCGGAGTACCGCTACCGCACCCGAGGAGACACGAGCCTGTTGTCGGTCGGGCTCGTCCTGGCCACCATCACGCAGGGCCGGATCAGCCGGGTGGTCACCACCTGCAGCGGATCGTGGACCGCTGACGACGAGGCCCGCATCCTCGGCGACCGTGAGGGGGTGCCGGCATGAGCACCACGGTCGAGGCTCCCGTCCCCACCACGCCTCCGGGCGTCGCGGAAGCCGCCGGCGCGATCATGGAGCGGATGTTCGAGGCGGTCCTCGGCGAGCTCGAGATCAGCACCGTGTGGCTCGGCGTGAAGCTCGGCCTCTACGACGCGCTCGCCGAGCCGGCCACGTCGGCACAGGTCGCGGCGGCCGCCGGCGTGATCGAGCGCTACGCCCGCGAGTGGCTGGAGCAGCAGGCGATCGCGGGTCTCGTGTCGGCGGAGGGCGACGACACAGCGACCCGGATCTTCTCCCTGTCGGAGGCGCAGCGCCTCGCGTTCACCGACACGACGAGCCCGTTCTACGTCGGTGCCATGGCCTTGCTGGGGGGAGGGTGCGGGGCGTCGATGCCCACCGTGCTCGAGGCGTGGCGGACCGGACAGGGCGTCTCGTTCGGCGAGTACGGCGAGGACGTCCGGCTCGGCCAGGGGATGTTCAACCGCGGCACCTTCGAGGGGCCGCTCGTCCAGGAGTTCCTCCCGGCTCTTCCCGAGATCGACGGGCTGCTCCGGCGCGACGGTGCCCGTGCCCTCGACCTCGGCTGCGGGGTGGGGTGGTCCGGCATCGCGCTGGCCACGGCGTACCCAGGACTGACCGTGGACGGTGTCGACAGCGACGAGGCCTCGATCATGGACGCGCGCGGCCACGCCGCGGAGGCGGGCGTGGGCGACCGGGCGCGCTACGAGGTTCGTCTCTCCGACGCCGACGCGGTGGACACCTACGACGTCGGGTTCTTCTTCGAGAGCCTGCACGACATGGGGCACCCGGTGGAGGCGCTGGAGGTGGTGCGCAAGGCACTGCGTCCGGGCGGTCGGGTCCTCGTGATGGACGAGGGCGCCGAGGAGGAGTTCGCACCCGACGGTTCGCCCATCGAGAGGTTCCTCGGCGCGTGCAGCGTGCTGCACTGCCTGCCGGTCGGGATGTCCGAGGAGGACTCGGCCGGGACGGGTGCGATGTTCCGCCCCAGCACCATGCGGCGGTACGCCGAGGAGGCCGGCTTCTCGGAGGTCCAGGTGGCGCCGATCGAGCACGAGATGTTCCGCTTCTACGTGCTGGTGCCCTGACGTGGACGCGACCGGGCTGGCCCGCAGCTTCGGCCTGCCCGGTCGCGCGACCCTCTCCGGCGGCCCGGTCGCCCGCGGGAAGCAGGGCGAGATGTGGCGGCTCGAGACCGACGAAGGCACGTGGGCCGTGAAGGTGCCGTTCGACCCTGACGCCGACAAGGACCACGCCACGCTGGCCGCCTTCCAGGAGGCCGCCTTCGCGCACGGCGTCCCCACCCCGGAGATCCGCCGCACTCCCGAGGGAGCGGTCTTCGCCGACCTCGGCGGCCCTCCCGTCCGGCTCTACCGGTGGGTCGACCTGCTCGACGTCGACCTCCACCTCGACCCGGCGCTCGTGGGCAGGACGCTCGCGCTGCTGCACCGGGTGCCCTTCGACGGCCCGGCCGAGCGGGACCCGTGGTTCGAGGAGGCCGTGCCGGCCGACGACTGGTCGGTCCTGGTGGAGCGGCTGCTCGCGGAAGGTGCGCCGTTCGCCCCGGCCCTCGCGCGGCTCCGGCCCGCGCTGGCCGAGGTGTCCTCCTGGATCACTCCCCTGGGCACGACGCAGATGTGCCACCGCGACCTGTGGGCGGACAACGTCCGCGGCACGACCACCGGCGGAGTGTGTGTCATCGACTGGGAGGACTGCGGCGCCGCCGATCCCTCACGGGAGCTCGCGTGCTCGCTCTTCGAGTTCGCACGCAACCGGCCGGACCGAGCCCGCGCGCTGCACGACGCCTACGTGGACGCCGGCGGCCCCGGCCGCGTCCGGGAGCGTGAGGACTTCTCGATGCTCGTGGCGCAGCTCGACCACATCGCCCACCAGGCGGCCTCGGACTGGCTCACCCCCAACCCGCGGTCACCGGAGCGCAAGGACGCGGAGGACTGGATCGCCGAGGTCCTCGACGACCCGCACACGCCCGAGGTGCTCGACGCCTTGCTCGACGCGGTGGGCTGAGTCAGAACAGGAAGTACGCGCCCACCAGGCTCGGGATCAGACCGAGCGGCAGGAACCAGGTGAGCGGGCTCTTGTGGTGGATCAGCGCGCCGGCGACGACCGAGCCCATCCCGAAGACCGCGGCCACCACGAGCATGCCGGCCCGGGCGCCGGGACGGTCCTCCTCGATCGTGAACGCCGCCGCGACCACGCCCACGGACAGGTGGATGATCGTGGTCACCACGAGCACCGAGAGCACCCACCGCTGCACGGTCGAGATGCTGGTCTCGCGGCGCGGGTGGACCGGACGTGGGTTGGCCGGGTCCATGAGGTGCTTCGCCCGTCGTGGGGCCGGGCCGGGGTGGGTCACAAGGCCCATCTTCCCAAGGCGTCCTGTGGGGCAGGATGGCCGGGTGCCTCGCGTTCGTGACCTCGGCATCGAGATCGGCGTGCTGCCGACCGGGCCGACCAACTCCGTCCTCGACGTCCCCGGTGTGGGCCTCGGCCACACCACCCTCATCCGGGACGAGCCACCACCTCCCGAGGGTCGCGGCCGCGCGCGTACCGGCGTCACGGTCCTCGTGCTCGCCGAGGACGCCTTCACCCGCAACGTGCCCGCCGGCGGTGCCGTGCTCAACGGCGCCGGCGAGTGCACGGGGTTCATCACCGCCGCGGAGTGGGGCTCGGCGGAGACGCCGGTCTACCTCACCTCGACGCTCCAGCTCGGCCGCGTCTACGACTCCGCCTGCCGCATCGAGCTCGAGAAGAACCCGTCGTCGGCCGTCGACTTCATCATCCCGGTCGTCGCCGAGTGCGACGACTCGTGGCTCAACGACGCCCGCCGCATGCAGACCGAGCACGAGGACGTCGTCGCCGCGTGGGAGGCAGCGATGGCCTCCCGCGGGTCCTCGGCACCGCCGGACGAGGGCGCGGTCGGGTCGGGCACCGGCATGTCCTGCTTCGACTTCAAGGGCGGCATCGGTACGGCGTCGCGCCGGGTGGGTGAGCACACCGTCGCCGTCCTGCTGATGACCAACTTCGGGTCGAAGCCCGAGTGCACCGTCGACGGCGTGCCCGTCGGCCGGCTCCTCGACGCCCGGACCGATGACCAGCCGGACGGCCCGCCGAGGCCGGCGGGGTCCTGCATCGGCATCGTCGTGACCGACGCGCCGATCGACGGAGCCGCGTGCTCGCGGCTGGCCCGGCGCATCGGGCTCGGACTCGCCCGCACCGGCTCGGTGGCACACCACGGCAGTGGCGAGATCTTCATGGGCTTCGGCCTCGGCATGCGCCTGGACCGCGACGGGAAGCCCGACGGCACGCCCCTGGTCTCCGGCCGCTCGCTCGACGACTACTTCGCCGCCGTCGTCGAGGCCGCCGAGGAGTCGGTGCTCAACTCGATGTTCTCCTCGCCGACCGTGACCGGGCGCGACGACAACACCAGCCAGGCCATCCCGGTCGACGACGTGCTGCGTCTCCTGGCCTCGCACGGTCGCGGCTGATGGGGACGCAGCAGGAGGTCCGCCTCTCGATGGCGGACGGGGTCGAGCTCGCCACCACGCTCTACCTCCCCGACCCGGCGCTCGGTCCTCAGCCGTGCCTGCTCGAGGCGCTGCCCTACCGCAAGGACGACCTCACGTCGTCGTACACCGAGACCTACGAGCGCCTGCGCGACGAGTTCGGCTTCGCCTGCTGCCGGGTCGACGTGCGCGGCACCGGTTCGTCGCAGGGCGATGCCACCGACGAGTACCCCGAGGCCGAGCAGTCCGACCTCGCCGAGGTCATCGCCTGGCTCGCGGAGCAGGAGTGGTGCAACGGCAGCGTCGGCATGTTCGGCACGTCGTACTCCGGCTTCAACTCCCTGCAGATGGCCGTCGAGCGACCGCCCGCACTGAAGGCGATCTGCGCGATCTACGCGACCGACGACCGGTGGACCGACGACGTGCACTGGCGCGGCGGGGCGCTGCGGCTGGTCGACCTCGTCGACTACGACCACTACATGACCCCGATGGTGATGCTGCCGCCGGTACCGGCGGTGTGGGGCGACGGCTGGCACGACGAGTGGCTGCGGCGCATCGAGACGAGCGAGCCGTGGGTGCTGACCTGGCTGCGGGAGAACCGGCACGGCCCCTACTGGGACCACGGATCGGTGCGGCTCGGGGGCACGACCGAGGGCTACGAGCGGATCGACTGCGCGGTGATGATCGTGGCCGGGTGGGCGGACGGCTACCGCAACAACTCGTTCCGCACGCTCGAGCAGCTGGCCAAGGCGGGGACGCCGCACCGGCTGCTGGCCGGGCCCTGGGCGCACGCGGGTCCGGAGACCGCGATGCCAGGTCCGCGGATCGACCTCGACGTGGAGATGGCGGCGTGGTTCGACCGGTGGCTGCGCGGTCCGCGCACCGAAGGGCACCGCGACAGCGCCGACGTGTTCGTGCGGACCTCGACGCGACCGGAGCCGGACCTCGACCTGCACGAGGGCTACTGGATCAGCATCCCGTGGCCCTCCCCTGACTCCGCCAACCGCACCCTGCCGCTGCCCGGTCCGCGTGAGCTGGTCGTCCAGCCGGACGTCGGCACGGCCGCGTGGATCGACTGCGCCGGGCACCTGCCCTGGGGCCTGTCGACGGACCAGCGGCTCGACGACGCGCGGTCGCTGACGTGGGAGTGGCCGACCGGACCGCCCTCGGCGACAGCGCGGTCGTGGGCCAGCCGCGGGTGCGCCTGCGGCTGTCGTCCTCGGCGCCGGCGGCGTCGCTGTCGGTGAAGCTGTGCGACGTCTTCCCCGACGGCACCTCGGCGCTGGTGACCCGCGGCTCCGTGGACCTCGCCTACCGCGACGGGGTGCACGGGTCACCGTCCCCGCTGGTCCCCGGCGAGACCTACGAGGTCGACGTCGAGCTGGACGCGTGCGCCTACCAGCCCTCGCCCGGTCAGGTGCTCCGGCTCAGCGTGGCCGGCGCCGACTGGCCGAACACCATCGCCCCGCCCGCGCCGGTCACCCTGACCGTCGAGGAGGGCGCGCTCGACCTGCCGGTGTGGGACGGTCCGCGGTCGGCTCCGGACTTCACGCCCGGCGCCGAGCACTCCTCGGAGGACGCCGAGGGCGTGACCTGGTCGGTCACCCATGACGTCCTGCGTCGGGAGACGCGCTGCGACGTGCACAGCGTCGCGGCGTACGACGTGCCCTACGAGGGAACCGCGTTCGAGGACTACCGCGGGGTCGTCAGGGTCGACCAGCGGACCTTCGCGCAGCGCGCCGAGGCGGACTGCACCTACCGGCTGTCGTGGTCCGGCGTCGACGTGCGCCTGACCTCGCGGATGACGATCGCCATCGGGCCGTCGGGCTACGACGTGGTCATCGACGCCGAGGCGTTCGAGGGGCCTGAGGGTGCCGAGACCCCGGTCGGGTCGAGGTCCTGGTCGGAACACGTTCCGCGGTAGTTCACGAGAACTTTCCTGCCGTCACTTGACCGGTACAGAACCCAGTGCTACTTTAGCGGTACAGAAGAGCCAGTACCGATGATCCAGGGAGGTTCACATGAGCTCCTTCTTCTTCGCCACAGCACCCGCCGCCCACGCCGTCTCGCGCGGCATGATCGGCTCAGGGCCGAACGACCCGGTGATCACCACCGAGCGTGGCCCGCGCGCACCGCGCACCCGCCGGGTCGTGTCCCGGTCGCTGCACCGCATCGCCGACTCCGTCGCCGGCTGACCTCGGTGGCTCACCCCCGCGTGGGGTCGCCGCCTAGAGTTGCCCTCGTGGGACGGGTGACCCTGCAGACCGTGGCCGACAAGGTCGGCGTCAGCAGGATGACCGTGTCCAATGCGTTCTCGCGACCGGACCAGCTGTCCGCCACCTTGCGGACGAAGATCCTCGACGCGGCCCAGGAGCTCGGGTACGCCGGTCCCGACCCGGCGGCCCGGGCTCTTGCCCGTGGCTCCAGCGGCGCCGTCGGCGTCCTGCTCACCTCGTCGCTGACCTACGCGTTCAGCGACGACGTGGCGGTCCGCTTCTTCGGCGCGATCGCGCAGGAGCTCAGCGACACCGGCCTGGCGCTGACGTTGCTCAACGGCGAGAGCCGCAACGAGGTCGTCCAGGCGCGCGACGTCGCGATGGACGGCGCCATCGTCTACGCCTGCACGCCGGCCACCGACTCGCTCCAGTGGCTGCGCAAGCGCGACATCCCGCTCGTGTACGTCGACCAGGACCCCGTCGACGACGTCCCGTCGGTCAACGTCGACGACCGCGCCGGTGCGCGTGCCGCGGCCGAGCACCTCGTGGGACTGGGGCACCGCCGCATCGGCATCCTGATCGCCGGCACGGACGGCCTGCACGGACTGGTCCCCGACCTCGCCGCGACCGCCGCGACCTGGACCCGCACCTCGCGCGAGCGCGCGTACGGCTATCTCGACGCACTGACCCCCGCCGGCATCGAGCCGATCTCGCACCGGCAGCTCGACAACAACGCCGAGGACGCCCGCGAGGCGGCGCGGCTGCTGCTGTCCGGCGACCACCGGCCGACCGGGATCCTCTGCTACTCCGACGTGCTCGCTCGCGGGGTGCTGCTGGCCGCCGAGGACCTCGGCCTGCGCGTCCCCGACGACGTCTCGGTCATCGGGTTCGACGACAGCGCCGTCGCGCTGAGCACCCGTCCCCAGCTGACCACGGTCCGGCAGGACGTGCCCCTCAAGGGCAAGGCCGCTGCGTCGGCCCTGATCCAGTCGATGCAGGCCCGCCGTGCGGGCGAGGACCTCGACGTCCCGCACCACGTCTACCCGACCACGCTGGTCGTCCGGGGCAGCGCGGGACCGGTGTGACAGTCACGACGAACCTCCTCGTGACGCTCGACGTCCTCGAGCGGGTGCGCCGACCCCGGCTCTTTGGCCTGGGGCACGGCCGGGTCTGGGTGCTGCTGGCCGTGCTCGTGGTGATCCTGGTGATCGTGCTGGTGCAGCGCCGCAACCGCTGAGCTCAGTGGCCGTCGGGCTGATCGGGGGCGAACGGCCACTCCTCGAAGTGCACGCACCGGCCGTCCTCGGCGAAGCGCAGCACCCAGAGGTCCCGCCAGCTCTGCTCGGTGTACTCCACCGCCACCCGGACCACGGCCGTGTCACCGTCGACCGCCACGACCTCGCTGGTCATCGTGAACGACTCGCCCGGGCTGTCCCGCTCGTCGTCCCACAGCTCGCGGAGGCCGGCCGTCCCGACGAAGGGCTCGGCCCACGGCGACACGAGGTAGGTCGCGTCGTCGGTGAAGATCTCCGACACCGCGTCGGTGCCGGGCGTGCGCCAGACCCGCTCGTAGTCGGCCACCCACTGCTCGACGCTCGCCCGATCCGTCATGGCCTCAGTCTGCCCCTCAGTCGACCGAGGAGAGCCTCACGTCGCGCCGGTGGAGGGTCGCCGACCACACCAGGGTGCCGAGGCCGAGCACGCACAGGGCCGCGCCGACGACGGCCGGCGCACGGTAGCCCCAGCCGATCGCGATCACGAGCCCGCCGAGCCAGGCGCCGAGGGCGTTGGCGACGTTGAGCGAGGCGTGGTTGAGGGCGGCGCCGAGGGTCTGGGCCTCCCCCGCCACGTCCATGAGCCGCATCTGCAGGTTGATCACGAGCACGGAGCCCAGCACGGGGACGAGGAAGAGCACCGGCAGCGACCACCAGCCGTACGGCGCCACCGCGGCGAACAGCAGCAGCACCACGCCCATGCCCACGGCCGAGCCGAGGAGCGAGCGGAACACCGACCAGTCCGCGAGGTGACCGGCCAGCCAGGTGCCCGCCACCATGCCGAGGCCGACCACGAAGAGGAACACCGGCACCGCGGCCGAGCCGAGTCCGCCGACCTCGGTGATCGTCGGGGCGATGTAGCTGTAGACCGCGAAGAAGCCGCCGAACCCGATCGCCCCGGCCGCCAGGGTCAGCCAGACCTGAGCGCTGGTGAACGCCTTCAGCTCACGACGGCCGGTCGCGTCGGGCTGGCCCGGTGCGCTCGGCACGAAGGCCGCGATCAGCGCGATCGTCGCCAGGCTGAGCAGCGACACCGCCCACCAGGCCGACCGCCATCCGAGGTGCTGGCCCATCCACGTCGCGGCCGGCACGCCGACCACGTTGGCGACGGACAGGCCGAGCATGACCTGGCTCACCGCGCGGCCCTTGCGGCTGACGTCGACGAGGCTCGCGGCCACCAGGCTGGCGACACCGAAGTACGCGCCGTGCGGCAGGCCGGCCAGGAACCTCGCGACCACGAGCAGCCCGAAGGACGTCGCCACCGCGCTCGCGGCGTTGGCGGCGGCGTACGCCCCCATCAACCAGAGCAGCAGCGCCCTGCGCGGCAGTCGAGCACCGAAGAACGCCAGCACCGGGGCGCCGACGACCACACCCAGCGCGTACGCCGAGATCAGGTGCCCGGCGCTCGGGATCGACACCTCCACGCCGTCGGCGATCTCCGGCAGCAGCCCCATCGCCACGAACTCCGTGGTGCCGATGGTGAAGCCGCCCATCGCCAGCGCGAGCATGGCGGGGACGAGGCGGCGGGCGACGAGGGCAGGCGCGGCGGCCGCAGGGGCGGTCTGCGTCATGCCCGGCGCAACCTCCTCACAAGGCGTGCCTATTCCCTCGCGCGGCTCCTCGACGGACGGGCCGTCAGCCCCGAAACCGCGCACAAGACGGTCAGAAGGCCTCGACGAGCGCTCCCACGACCGAATGACCGGTCTTGTGCGCGAGTTTCGCGAGCGCGACGTGCGGTCGCAGGCTCAGAGGCCGCCGTTGGCGTAGGCGCGGCCGATGGTGGTGACGAGCAGGGAGACGGCGTCCTCGTTGGGGGCGAAGGGGCCGGGCTTGAAGTGGGGGCTGCCGAGGCCGCGCTGGACGGACTCGCAGGCGCCCCAGTCCTGGCGGTTGGTGATGTCCCAGAACTCGACGGCGCCGGTGGCAGACGGCACAGAGCCGTCTTCGTCCGGGAGCACGAACCACGAGCACTCGATCCAGGTGCGTCCGGGTGCGAGCGGGACGAGGCGGTGGGTCATCACGTAGTCGGGGTGTGCCGACACCAGGAGGTTCGGCATCAGGTGCAGGTAGTAGACCTTGTCCTGCTCGACGTCCGGGATCCGCGAGGCAGCGAGCGCACCGTCGAGGGTCATGCTCTGCATCCCGCCGCGCAGCGTCATGCTCCCGCCGATGAAGTTGCCCGGCAGGTCGTAGTTGTCACCGGAGTCGGGCGACGAGACCTGGCAGAGCTCCGGGTGGATCAGCGGGCAGTGGTAGCACTCGTGATAGTTCTCCGCGACGACCTTCCAGTTCGCGGCGACCTCGTAGGAGTGCCGGTCGGCGAGGACCAGCCGCTCGGAGCCGTACGGCGAGATCAACCGCTCGAACTCGCCCAGGTGCTCGGTGAACGACGGCACCGCGTCGCTGCCGACCGGGTTGACGGCGTGGCCGAAGAGCCAACCGCCCCACTGCACGACCGGGAGCTCGACGAGGGAGTGCTCGTCCGCGGCGAAGGACTCCTGGTCACGGAAACCCGGGGCCTGGATGAGGTTGCCCTGCAGGTCGTAGGTCCAGGCGTGGTACGGGCAGAGCACGCTGCGCCGCTCCGACGTACCCTCCTCCGGCAGCAGCTCGTGGCCACGGTGCCGGCAGGTGTTGGCGAACATCCGGATCGTCCCGCCGTCCCGGACGAGCATCGCCGCGATGTCGCCCACACGGACGGCGCGCTGGGTGGTCGGCTTGGCGTCGGCCGGCGTCGGCAGCAGCTCGTCCTCGCGGCCGAGGCACGCCCACGACCCGGCGAACAGGTGGCGCTGCTCCCAGGCCATCACCTCGTCGGAGGTGTAGGCCTCGGCAGGGAGCATCCGCGCCGGTTCCCCCTCCGAGGGAACAGCGTGGCGCAACGACTCGGTGAGCTCGGTCATCAAGACCTCCTCGTCATAGGGTGACTGGCCATGGGGCGGCGGGCATGAGCGGGACGGGGACGGGGCGACGTCGCAGCGTCGACCTCCGCCGCGAGGAGATCCTCACCGCCACCTTGGAGCAGGTGGACCAGCTGGGCCTGGCGGCGACGCGGGTCGCCGACGTGGCGCAGGCGCTGGGCGTCTCTGCGGGCTTGGTGTTCTACCACTTCGGCACCAAGGACCAGCTCCTCGCCGAGGCGTTCGCGTTCGCCGTCGACCGCGACCTCCAGAGGCTGCACACCCGAGCCCGCCGCAGCAGCGACCCGTGCGACCGGCTGCGTCAGGCGGTACGCCGCTACGGGCCCACCGGCTCGGCCGAGGGCTGGCGGCTCTGGATCGACGCGTGGGCGGTCGCGCAGCGCGAGCCGGCCATCCGCGCGGTCCTCAAGGACATGGACAACCGCTGGTGCGCGGCGCTCCGCGAGGTCATCGACGACGGCGTCGCCGCGGGCGTCTTCCGCTGCGCCGACCCGCAGGCCTCGGTGGTGAAGGTGTCCGCGCTGCTCGATGGTCTCTCCGTGGCGACGCTGGTCTACCGCACCGTCTCGCGGCCCCAGCTGCGTCGCTGGGTCGCGGAGGCGGTCGCCCACGAGGTGGGCGTCGACGTCGAGAAGCTGCTCTGAAGGCATCGTCACACCAGCCAGTGCGCGCGGTAGTCGGGGTCGGTCAGCCCGGGACGGTCCATCCCGAAGGCCGACACGTCGCTCGTCGTCGCGCCTGACTCGGCGAGGTCGGCCAGCATCCGCCCGAAGGTCGGGCTGAACTTGAAGCCGTGGCCTGCACCCAGCCCCACGACCACCGACGGGTGACCCGGCACCGGCGCGACGACGAAGTCACGGTCCGGCGTCAGCGTGTACTGGCAGCGCAGCGACCGCACCGGCCGGCCCACCCCGGGCAGCAGCCGCTGCACGTGGTCGGCGAGCAGCGTCCGCATCGCCTCGTCGGGCTCGTGGGTACGTCGGTCGGGGTCGACCCGCGGGCCGCCGCAGTCCTGGGCCGCCTTGACGGTCGCCTCGCCGTACATCGGGAACCCGTAGAACGACGGGTCGTCCATCCAGATCCACAGCGGCAGCGCCTCCGGCCGGAACGGCTCGGTGTCCTCGAGCTCGAAGTAGGTCACCTGCTCGAGAGTCACCTCGAGCGGCACCTCGAAGTCGAGACCGCGGAGCACCTGGTTGGTCCACGCGTCCGCGGTCACCACGAGCCCGCCGCACACGATCGTGCCGTCCGGCGTCGTCACCTCGACCCCGTCGCCGAGGTCGCGCACGTGGGTGACCGGGCTCTGCCCGCGCAGGTCCCCACCGCGACGGCCGGCGAGCGCCTGCATCGTGGCGGTCCCGCGACCGGCGGGCACGATCGAGCCGTCCTCCTGGTAGAGCGCGGTGCTGCCCTCCGGCAGCCGGAACTGCGGCCACCGCTCGGCGACACCGGCGACGTCGAGCACCTCGTGGTCGATGCCGACGGCCTCCAACGACTCGACGTACTCCACGGAGCTGATGGCCGGCTCCGGCGGGAACAGGTCGAGCCCGCCCACTCTCGTGACCAGCTGCTCGCCGCTGTCGCGCTCGAGGCGCGCCCAGTCGTCGTAGGCCTCCTGCGTCAGCCGGACGTACGCCGGCGTGTGGTAGCTGTGCCGCAGGATCCGGCTCGTGTCGTGGCTGGCGCCGTTGCCGTGCCCGAGATCGAACCGCTCGAGGCCGATGACGGAGTGCCCGCGTCCGGCGAGCTCCATCGCGGTGGCGCTGCCGAGGGCGCCGAGGCCGGCGACCACGTAGTCGACGCGCTCGCTCATGCCTCACCCCCGCGTGCCCGGGCTGCCCGGTCCAACCGGGGCAGCAGCCAGCGGCGGATGTCGAGGCTCTCGTCCTCCATCGGCGCGAACCAGCCACCGCGGTAGCCGCGCGACGTCATCCCACGCTGCACGGACTCGCAGATCGCCCAGTCCTGGCGGTTCACCAGGTCCCACAGGTCGGCTGCGTCGGCGGGGTCGAAGCCGGCGCTCGCCACCTCGTCGGAGGCGAAGAGCAGGTCGCAGCGCACCGTGGTCCGGTCGGCCGCGCGCGGGCTGAGCGTGAACGAGGCGACGTGATCGGCAGACGCCGAGACCATGAGGTTGGGGTAGGCGAGGTCGCCCTTGTGCCGGGTGCGCTCCGCCTCGGTGAGGCCGGGGAGCGCGGCACGGGTGGTGGTGCCCGTCATCGTGAAGGTCCACGCACCGTCGCGGTGCGGGATGCCCTCGTCCCAGTCGAGGGCGCTGCCGCCACCGGCGAAGGACGGGACCAGCCTGCTCAGCTCGGGGTGCACAGGGCCGCAGTGGTAGCACTCGTTGTAGTTCTCGAGCAGCACCTTGTAGTTCGCGGCGACCTCGTAGGTCATCGTGCGCCCCGTCACCAGTGAGTCGAGGCCGTAGTTGCCCGAGAGTGCTGTCGAGGCGCTCCACCGAGTCGGCCAGCGGCTCCGCGCGGCCGGGCGTGAGGTGCACGAACACGAAGCCGCCCCAGCTGTCGGCGCCGACTCCCGTGAGCGAGAACGCGGCGGGGTCGTCGAGGTCGGCGTGCGGTGCCTTGAGCAGGCGCCCGTCGAGGCCGTAGGTCCACGAGTGGTACGGGCAGCGCAGCGCCTGGGCGGCGCAGGTCACCGTCTCGCCCGGCTCGGCCACGGGCACCACCTGGGAGCCGCGGTGGCGGCAGACGTTGTACGCCGCGTGCAGCGCGCCGGCCTCGTCGCTGGTGACCAGCACCGACTCGCCCACCACGTCGACGACGGCGAGACGGCCGGGCTCGTCCAGGCCGAGGTCTCGCAGCCGGCCGACGCAGAACCACTCCCCGAACAGGACGGCGTCGCGCTCGTCGAGCCAGGTGGCGTGGTCGACGTACTGCGCACGCGGCAGCGCCGCTTGCAACGGCTCCCCCATCGCCACCTCCTCGACACGATTCTTACTGACTCATGAGTCAGTAAGAATCATAGGAGGTCTCGATGCAACTCGCCTAGCGGCTCGTCTGCTCGACCACCGATTGCGTGGACACCAGGTGGCAGGCGGCCCGGTGGCCGGGCTCGGCGGGGAGCACGGGGAGCTCCGGTGCCGGTGCAGGCCTCGGCCACCCCGGCACGCTCCGCCTCGCCGGACGCGAGAGCCGGGCACCGGGGATGGAACCGGCACCCTCCCGGGATGCGCGTCGGGTCGGGGATCTCGCCGCGCAGCACCACCGGTTCGAGCCGCTCGATCTCGGGGACGACGGAGAGCAGGGCCTGGGTGTAGGGGTGCTTCGGCGACTCGAGCACCTCCTCGGTGGTGCCCTGCTCGACGACGCGGCCGAGGTACATCACGGCGATCCGGTCGGCGATGTTCCAGGCGAGACCGAGGTCGTGGGTGACCACCACGACGCCCAGGCCGAAGTCGTTGCGCAGGCGCAACAGGAGGGCGAGGAGCTCGCCGCGGATCGACGCGTCGAGGCTGGAGACGGGCTCGTCGGCGATGAGCAGCTCGGGACGCAGTGCCAGCGCGCCTGCGATCAGCACCCGCTGCCGCTGACCGCCGGACAGCTCGTGCGGGTAGCGCAGGAACAGCCGCTCCGGCGGTCGCAGACCGGCGTCGGAGAGGGCCTGCGCCACCAGGACCGCCTCGGACTTTCCGGAGCTCTCGGCGAGCTTGTGCAGACGCACTCCCTCGGCCACGGACTCGTAGACCGTCTGCCGGGGGTTCAGCGAGCCCGCCGCGTCCTGGAGCACCATCTGCACCGAGCGTCGGAACGCGCGCAACGACCTGATCGAGTAGTCGAGCGGCTTGCCGTCGTAGCGGATCTCGCCGGACGTCGTCGGCTGCAGCCCCATCAGGGTGCGCGCGAGCGTGGTCTTGCCCGAGCCCGACTCCCCGACCAGCGCGAGCACCTCGCCACGCTCGACCGAGACGTCGACGCCGTCGAGTGCCCTCGCCACCTCGCCCGCCCTGGTCACGTAGTGGACCGTCGCCGCCCGGGCCTCGAGGAAGCTCATCCGGCCACCTCCGCCCGGAAGTCCGCGTGCTCGCCGGCGCGGATGCAGGCCACGGCCCGGCCCGGGCCGTGCTCCACGAGCGGTGGCTCCGACTCCGTGCACGCCTCGACGGCGAGCGGGCAGCGCGGTGCGAACGAGCAGCCGGGCGGCAGCTCCCGCGGGTCGGGCGGGTCGCCGGCCAGGCCGGCGGGGGCGTAGCGCGCCGCGGGGTCGCCGATCCGCGGGAAGGAGTCCGACAGGGCCTTGCTGTAGGGGTGCAGCGGGTCGGTGAAGATCTCGCGGGCGGTGCCCACCTCGACGACGCGTCCGGCGTACATCACGGCGACCCGGTCGCACACGTCCGCGAGCACGGAGAGGTCGTGGCTGATGATGAGCATCCCGAGCCCCAGCTCACGGACGAACGACGCGAGCAGGTCGAGGATCTGCGCCTGCACCATGACGTCGAGCGCGGTCGTCGGCTCGTCGGCCACGATGAGCTGCGGCCGGCACGCGAGCGCCATCGCGATCATCACGCGCTGCTTCTGCCCGCCCGACAGCTGGTGCGGGTACGCGCGGGCGCGGGCCCGCGGGAGCCCGACCTGCTCGAGCAGCTCGCCCACGCGCGCCTCCACCTCCTCGTCGGAGATGCCGGGCTCGTGGACGCGGATCGGCTCGCCGATCTGGTGGACGATGCGGTGCACGGGGTTGAGCGAGTGCAGCGCGCCCTGGAAGACGATCGACGCGTCGGCCCAGCGCACCGCGCGCAGGTCGCCCCAGCTGATCGTGAGCACGTCCTTGCCGTCGACGAGGACCTCGCCCTCGACCTTCGCGTCCTTGGGCTGCAACCGCAGCACGGTGCTGACGAGGGTGGACTTGCCGCAGCCGGACTCGCCGGCGACGCCGACCACCTCGCCGGCCGACACCGAGAGCTCGACGCCGCGCACGGCCGTCAGCGGACCCTCGCCGGTGCTGTACGTGACCGACAGGTCCCGGAACTCGAGCAACCCGGCCATCAGCGCTTCCTCAGCCGCGGGTTGAAGATCTCCTCGAGCGCCGACCCGACGAGGGTGAAGGCGAGCACGACGAGCACGACGCAGACGCCCGGCGGGATGATGAACCACCACGCCCCGGTCGTCATCGCGCCGACGGAGAAGGCGTCGTCCAGCATCGACCCCCAGGACACGCGGGTCGGGTCGCCCAGGCCGAGGAAGGACAGGGTGGTCTCGGCGAGGATCGCGACCGCGACGGTCAGCGTGGTGTTCGCGAAGATCATCGGCATCAGGTTGGGCAGCACGTGCCGGGTCATCTGGTGCCACCGGCCGGCGCCGAGCACACGCGCGCGCTCCAGGTAGGGACGCTCCTTCACCGACAGGGTCTGCGACCGGATGAGCAGGGCGGTGCTCGACCAGCCCAGCACCCCGATGACCGTGACGATCGTGATCAGCGAGCGGCCGAGCACCGTCGCGAGCACGATCGCGAGCGGGAGGTACGGGATGACCAGGAACCACTCCGTGACCCGGAAGAGGATCCGGGCCGGCCAGCCCTCGAAGAAGCCGGACGCGAGGCCGACGAGCGTGCCGATGACCATGGAGATCACCGTCGCCACCAGACCGACGAACAGCGAGATCCGGGCGCCCCAGATCAGCAGCGAGAGGACCGAACGGCCGGCGTCGTCGGTGCCGAGCAGGTAGCTGCCCGACGGCGACTCCAGCACCCCGCCGGTGGCCTTGGTGATCTCGATGCTCTCCGCGCTCGAGATCAGGGGCGCGAAGAGCGCGACCAGGACGAAGAACGACAGGATCACCAGGCCCACCAGGCCCGAGCGGTGTCCGCGGAACTCCTTCCAGGTCCGGCGCAGCGACTGCCGGCGCCGCTGGCGGGAGAGCTGGCGGGTGGTGAGGTCGGTCATGTGCGCACCCGCGGGTCGAGCGCGCCGTAGAGCAGGTTGGCCGCGAGGTTGGCGAAGATGACCGCCGCCGGAGGCGACGAGGAACGTGCCCTGGAGCACCCAGTAGTCAGGGATGGTCAACGCCTCGGTCGACAGCAGTCCCAGGCCCGGGATCGAGAACACCGTCTCGATCGTGATCGCGCCCGAGACGACGAAGCCGATGTTGAGCGCGATGATCGTGGTGGTGGGCAGCAGCGCGTTGCGCACCGCGTGGTGGCGGCGGACGTCGATGTCGCGCAGCCCCTTCGCCCGAGCCGTGACCAGGTAGTCCTCCCCCAGCTCGTCCAGGAGCGAGGACCGCATCACCAGCGAGTAGTCCGCCAGGTAGGCGAGGGTCAGCGTGACGACGGGCAGGACCAGGTGCCAGGCCGTGTCCATGACGCCGGCGAACGACGACGGATCGACGTCGACGCTGTGCAGACCGCCGGTCGGGAAGATCCCCGGGATCGGGCCGACGCCGACGGCCAGACCGGCGATGAGGAGCAGCCCCAGCCACCACTCCGGCATGGAGTAGAGCGTCAGGGTGGTGCCGGTCCAGGCCCGGTCGAGGGCGCGACCGCGGTTCCAGGCGCTGATCATGCCGGCGTAGACACCGATCAGCGTGGCCAGGATCGTGGAGCTGCCGACCAGCAGGATCGTGGGCCACATCCGGTCGAGGATCAGGTCCGTGACCGGCACCCGGTAGCGGTAGGAGATGCCGAGGTCACCCTGCGCGGTGTTCTTGAGGAACGTGAAGAACTGCTGGATCAGCGGCTGGTCGAGCCCGTACGACGCCTTGAACGCCTCGAGCTGCTCCTCGGTCCGGAAGCGACCACGCCCGAGCGTCCGAGCCGGGTCGCCGGGCAGCACCCGGAACAGGAAGAAGTTCACGACCAGGACGAAGAGCAGGCTCCCGAGAGCACCGAGCGTCTTGCCCCCGACGTACCTTCCGTAGCTGCGCCGTCGCGCGACCGGTGGGGCCGTGCCGACGAGCGTGCTCACGCGCCGCTCACTCCCGGTCGCCGGCCGTCGTCCGTCGACGCATCGCGAAGAACCCTCCGGCGCCCAGCAGCACCAGGACCACCACACCGGCACCGATCACCATCGGCGTGCTGCTGCCGTCGTCGGTCGTGGCGGACACCAGCGTCGGCTTCGAGGCCGATGCGACGCCGTCGCAGTCGCCCGCCTCGTCGGCGGGACGCATCGACAGGTAGTTGTGGATGCCGTACTGGAACAGCCAGATGCCACCCGGGTCCGGCTGCGGCTGGAAGCACGCCCACCGGTCGGAGCGGACGGCCTCGCCGATCGTGTTGTAGGCCGTCACCAGGTAGGGCGAGTCGCGGAAGAGCATCTCCTGCATCTGCTGGACCTGCTCGACCCGCTTGGCGTCGTCGACCTCACCGTTCTGCTGCTTGTAGAGCGCGTCGTACTCCGGGTTGCAGTACCAGGAGTCCGACCAGCCACCGCGCTGGGCACAGGTGAAGTAGCTGAGGATCGAGTCGGGGTCGGGCTCGACGTACCAGCCCCAGTAGAAGACGTCGAACTCCGCGTCGAGGATGACGTTGGTGAGCTTGTTGCTCTCCATCGCCGTCACCTCGGACTCGATGCCGAGCTCACCGAGCCACTCCTTGAAGAAGTCGAGCGCGTCGATCGACTCCTTCGCCTCGGCCCGGGCGAACAGCCTGAGCGTCCCGATCGGGCTGCCGTCGGGCATCGTGCGCAGGCCGTCCGAGCCCTTCTCGTACCCCGCTTCGTCGAGCAGCTGCCCGGCCTTGTCGAGGTCGAAGGTGAAGGCCTCGTCCTCGGGCGGGGTCCACCTCCAGTTCGAGTACGCCGGCGGCACGATCGTGTCGCCGGGAATGCCCGCACCTTGGTAGGCGACGTCGATGATCTTGTCGAGGTCGAGCGCGTAGCCGAGCGCGTGCCGGAACTTCGGGTCCTCCAGCGCGGGGTTGCCGTCACCGATCGGCTTCTCGGTGTCCACGTCCTTCGCGCCGACGTTGAAGCCGATCTCGTCGAAGCCCGGAGAGTCCCCGCTCTGCGCGGTGATGCCCTCCTGCTTCTGCAGCGCCTTGACCTGCAGGGCGGTGATGCCGTCGACGAAGTCGACCTCACCCTTGATGAGCGCCTGGACCGCCGGGTCCTCGCTCTTGAAGACGCGGAAGACGACCTCGTCGACGTGCGGCGCGCCCTGCCAGTAGTCGGGGTTCGCCTCGAAGCGGTACGTCGAGCCACCGGCGGTGCCCTCGACGAAGCGGAAGGCGCCGGAGCCGACGACCGGCTGGCCGTCCTTCGGCTCGGCGGCGTAGCTCTTCACCTCGTCCTCGGGGACGTCCTTCCAGATGTGCTCGGGCACGATCGGGATCCCCAGCAGCGGGAGCACCGCGTTGGGCCGGTCGAGGGTCAGGACGACGGTCGTGTCGTCGGGCGCCTCGATCTTCGTCACCGAGGTCAGGTACGACGACCAGGTGGCCGCCTCGGGCCCGCCGTCGAGGATCCGGTTGTAGGTGTACGCGATGTCCTCGGCGGTCAACGGTTGACCGTCGGACCACTCGACGCCCTCGCGGATGTGGAAGGTCCAGGTCTTGCCGTCCTTCGAGGTGTCCCACGACTCCGCGAGGCCCGGCTGTGGCGACATGTCCTCCATCGAGTAGGTGATCATGTAGTCGTAGGTCAGCGCCCACATCTCGAAGGACTGCGCCTCGATCCCCAGGAACGGGTTGAACGAGTCGACGTCGTTGATGAGGGCCACGGTGAAGGTGGTCTTCTTCTCCTGCTCGGCCGCGTGCGCGGGGGTGAGGAGCGACGGGCCGCTGACCGCGGCGGCCACCAACGCGAGTGCCGCGACCAGCCTCGTCGCAGTACGGTGCCCGCCATGACCCAGCCTCCCGAGGCCCCGCGCCGCCCGTTCGAGCACACCGAGCACGGCGTGGCCCGACCGGACCCCTACCACTGGATGCGCGACGTCACCTCGCCCGACGTCGTCTCCCACCTCGTCGCCGAGCGGGCCTGGTACGACGCTTCGACCGGGCATCTGGGTCCCCTCATCGATTCACTGCGCGCCGACATGGTCGCGCGGGTCCCTGAGACTGACTCGTCGGTCAGTTGGGCCCATGGCACGTTTTCCTACTACACCCGCGTCCCGGCGGGAAGGGACTACCCGCAACTGTTGCGCGATCTCAACACGAATTCCGAGGATCGACCGTCGGATTCCGCAGTCGCCGATGACGTTCACGACGGAT
Organism: uncultured Actinomycetota bacterium; assembly: GCA_963759965.1. Lineage (GTDB taxonomy): Bacteria > Actinomycetota > Actinomycetes > Propionibacteriales > Nocardioidaceae > Marmoricola_A. The sequence continues at coordinate 94,886 of CAVXBM010000020.1, read as the reverse complement.
CCGCGCGAGAACCGCAGATCGTCCTGGACTCGAACGCCCTGGCCGAGGGCTCGGACTACTTCGAGCTCGGGCTGACCCGGCTGAGCCCCGACGACCGGCTCCTGGCCTACTCCGTGGACACCGTCGGCGACGAGGTCTACACCCTTCGCTTCCGCGACCTGGAGACCGGGGAGGACCTCGCCGACGAGGTGTCCCGGAGCTACTACGGCGGCGCCTGGAGCGCCGACGCGCGGCACTTCTTCTACACCGTCCACGACGACGCGTACCGGCCGTTCCAGGTCTGGCGGCACGAGCTCGGCACCCCGGTCTCGGCCGACGTGCTGGTCAAGGACGAGCCGGACGAGAGGTACGACCTCAACGTCCGGGGGACCCGCTCCGGCGGTCTCGTCGTGCTGTGGTCGGAGTCCCGCGACACCAAGGAGGTCTGGGTCGTCGACGCGCACGTCCCGACCAGCCCTGCGCTGTCGGTGGGAGGTCGGCGCCCCGGCGTGGAGTACCACGCCGAGCACGTGGTGCACCCCGACGGGAGGGACGAGCTGCTCCTGGTCACCAACGACGGGGCCACCGAGTACCGCCTGGCCAGCGCACCGGTCCCCCGCGACGCGGACCAGGACCACACCTCCTGGGCTGCGGTCCGACCCGAGGACCCGGCCGAGCGACTCGAGCGGGCCGAGGCGTTCGCGGGACACGTCGTGCTGCAGCTGCGCCGTGACGGCGTCCGACGACTGCGGGTGCTCCCCCTCGGCGACCTCGGCGCCGACGGCATCGAGGTCCTGCCCGGGCTGTCCGGCGGGATGATCGACCTGTCCGCCAACGAGGTCTTCGACACCGGCACCATCACCGTGGTCGAGCAGTCGCTCGTGCACCCGTTGCTCTGGTCCGACGTCGACCTGGCCGATGGCAGCCGGACCGAGCGCCACCGTCAGGGGGCACCGGGCCACGACCCCGCGCGCTACCTCTGCGAAGTACGGAGCTTCCCGGCTCCGGACGGCACGGCGGTGCCGGCGATCGTCGTACGACGTGAGGACGTGGCGCTCGACGGCACGGCACCGGCGCTGCTCTACGGCTACGGCGCCTACGAGTACTCCTTCGAGCCCGAGTGGGACCCGGCGCTGCCGAGCCTGCTCGACCAGGGCGTCGTCTACGTGCACACCCAGATCCGCGGCGGCGGCGAGGGCGGACGGCGCTGGTGGCTCGACGGCCGGCTGGAGCACAAGCAGAACACCTTCACCGACCACGCGGCTGTCGCGGACGGCGTCGCGGGCGACAGCGGGACCCCGGCCATCGTCGACGGGTCCCGCCTGGCCACGCGAGGCCTCAGCGCCGGAGGGCTCCTCCAGGGTGCGGTCTTCAGCCAGCGGCCCGAGCGGTGGCGGGCCGTGGTCGCCGAGGTGCCCTTCGTCGACGTGGTCAGCACGATGCTCGACCCGTCGATCCCGCTGACGATCACCGAGTGGGACGAGTGGGGAGACCCGCGTCGCGAGGCCGACTTCCGCTGGATGCTCGCCTACTCGCCGTACGACAACCCGCCCGAGGCCGGCAACCGGCCGGACCTGCTGGTCACCGGCGCCCTGCACGACGCCCGCGTCATGGTCTGGGAGCCGGCCAAGTGGGTCGCCGCCCTGCGGCACACCGACCCCGACTGGTCGCCGCGCTGCCTCTTCCGCTGCGAGGTCGGCGCCGGCGCCCACGCGGGTCCGTCCGGCCGCTTCGGCCACCTCGCCTACGAGGCCGAGGTCTACGCCTGGGTGCTCGACCGGCTCGGCGTCTCCTGACGGGACCGCCGCCCTCCAGTCGGAAAGTGGTGGCGAGTGACCGATCTGCGCACCTCGGACCGGTCACTCGTCACCACTTGCCGTCGACTCTCGACTGGTCCTCACCAACCCGAGCTCGCGGCACAGGAGCTCGCGACCCGCGGGCGTGAACATCGACCTCGCCAACCAGGAGTGCCACATCCGGATCACCGCCGGGTCGTGGGGCCGGCCGAGCGAGAGGTCGGCGTCGCGCAGGATCGACACTCCCTGGTGCAGTACTTCGGCCGCCGTGTAGCCGCGACGGATCCAGGTCTCGTTGCCGATCCGTCGCTCGCGACGGAGGTCCTTGCGCCGGACCCGACGCTCGAGGTGCACGTCTCCGTCGTACTCGTGCAGGGCGCGGGTGCCGACGACCCAGAGGTCGGCCTGGGCGACGAAGCCGCCCGACTCGTCCCGTAGGACGTGTTGAGCCTCCACCTCGATCCCGCACGCGACGTGCAGGAGCCGCAGGAGCGACTCGTAAGGAGACTCGGATCGCCCGTCAGCGAGGGCAAGGGCGAGTCTCAGGCGCGGGGCGCCTCGGCGCCGACGTCTGGCCAGCTCCTCCAGGTCGGCAACGGTGCATCGCTCCAGCTGAAGCGCGCTGTCGATCAGGACGACGAGGTCGACCAGCTGCAGGTGCCGGGCGCACGCGAGCAGCACCTCGGGGACCGGGTCGACGGGGAGGTCGCGGCACGTCACCGTCGCCGGCGCCGTTGCGTGCCGGGACACGACGAGTCCCGGGCGCTGCGGGCGTGACTCGCCGTGGCTCATCGCCGCGAACACCGGCATCCCCGACGGAAGCGGGGGCATCCAGAGGCCGTGCAGCCCGGCTCCGGTCAGGTGCGTGAACCGACCGCTCGGAGGAAGCACGAGACGCCAGGCATCGAGGTCGTCGACGCCACCGCTGTGGAGGCGGTAGAGACCGCGACTCACCTGGTGCCAGGCAACCCCACGCCGGTGGCCTCGGACAACCTCGTCACTCGACATGCATCGAGCATCACGACGGACGCCGTCGGAGGGAGGCTCGGCTGCCCCGTCCGCGGAGAACCGGAGGGTGGCTCGACCTGGGGAGACATCCGGGCACCAAGTCGGCTGCAAGTCCCTGGCAAGTCGCCCGCGCTCTGATGGAGACTCCACCACGACGCCCAGGAGGTACCCGATGACCGTCTTCCTCGACCACACGATCGTGCCCAGCACGGACCGCAAGCGCAGCGCGGACTTCTTCACAGAGATCCTCGGGCTGCCCGAGGCGAGCCTCGAGGAGCCCTTCCTCGTGATCCACCTCGCGAACGACGCTGCCCTGGCGTTCGGAGGCTGGGACGAGGTCGTCGAGCACGGCCAGCACTACGCCTTCCTCATGAGCGAGGAGGAGTTCGACGCGTTCTACGCACGCCTGCAGGAGCGCGGCATCGAGCACTTCGCCGACCCGTCCGCGAGCAAGGCGGGGCAGATCAACCACGAGGACGGCGGCCGCGGCGTCTACTTCCACGACCCCGACGGCAACTTCCTCGAGGTCATCACCGTCCGGTACGGAGCTCGCCCACTGACGGTCCGCCCCGCCTAAGCCCTCGTTGCGCAGTCGCTGGTCGAGCTTGTCGAGACCATGGGCGTCAATCGGGTGCCGGCGTCCGTCCCCGTGCCAGCTCCGGGAGGTCGGACAGCCGCCCATCGATCAATGCCTGGCGCTTCGCACGTGACCACCCTTGGATCTGCTTCTCCCGCCCGTGTGCCTCATCGATGCGACCATGCTCCTCGGCCCACACGAGCTCCACCGGGCGTCGTCGACGTGTGTACTGCGCGCCGAGACCCTCGTTGTGCTCGGACAGTCGACGCTCGAGGTCGTAGGTGCTGCCGACGTAGAAGCTTCCGTCGCGGCAGCGCAGCATGTAGGTGAAAGGCATGAGAACAGATGACGCCAGAGAGCGACTGCACCGCCAGGGGCGACAAGGATCTGTGGAGAACCTGGTCTCGACAAGCTCGACCAACGGGACACACGTGGTCTCGGCAGGCTCGACCAGCGGCACGGTGGTCTACGCTACTGACTCGCGAGTCAGTAAGGAGCGCCCATGATCAGGACGACCCCGTTCCACCCGCGGCTCAGCGAGCTCAACACGCAGCAGCTGTTCACGCACTGGCAGGGATTCCTGTCGCCGCTGCGCTACACGCATGCCCCCAAGCACGAGTACTTCGCGGTCCGCAACAGCGTGGGCGTCTTCGACACCTCACCCCTCTTCAAGTACCGCGTCACCGGCCCGGACGCCGAGAAGCTCCTCGCCGGGGTGATGGTGCGTGACATCCGGGCCTGCCGACCGGGTCGCGCGCAGTACACCGTCTGGTGTGACGACCGCGGCTTCGTGATGGAGGACGGGGTCGCCTTCCGGCACGCCGACGACGACTTCCTGCTGACCTCAGCGCGGCCCAACCAGTCCTGGCTCGAGCAGCACCGCGGACGGCTCCGCGTCGAGATCGAGGACGTCTCCGACGACTTCGGCATCCTCGCCGTGCAGGGCCCCCACTCGCGGCGCATCCTCGAGCCGCTGATGCCCGAGGTCGCCTCGCTCGCCTACTTCCAGCACACGCAGGCGAAGGTCGCCGACACGGCGGTCACCGTGTCCCGCACCGGCTACACCGGTGACCTGGGCTACGAGCTCACCGTTCCCGCGGCCGACGCGGTCGCGGTGCTCGACGCCGTGCTGGAGGCGGGCAACGGGCACGGCATCAGGCCGTTCGGCGAGGAGGCGCTCACGATGCTGCGCATCGAGGCCGGGCTGCCCCTCGTCGACGTCGAGTTCCACAACAGCCGGTTGGTCTTCACCGACCACGACCGGGTCACGCCCACCGAGCTCGGCCTCGGCTGGCTGCTGCGTGGCATCGACGACGAGACCCGACCGTTCGTCGGCCGCGACGCGATCCGCCGCGAGCTCGCCGACGGCAGCTCACGCATGAAGACCGTCGGCATCGTCGTCGACTGGCAGGACTGGGACCGGCTGTACCGTGACGCCGGCCTGCTCCCGCAGAAGGACGAGATGCCGCTCGCCTGGGAGTCGATGCTGTACGACGCTCCCGCGGCCGCCCGGGGCGGCAGCGGCAACCGCCAGGTCGGCTACGCCACGAGCTTCATGTACTCCCCTGTCCTGCAGCGGCACATCGGGATGGCGCGCGTGGAGCCGGACTTCGGTGCCCTCGACACCGAGCTCCACGTCGAGCTGACGGTCAACCACCACACGACGACCGTCGCGGCGCGCACCGCGAAGATGCCCCTGTTCAACCCCGCGAGGAAGACGGCGAAGCCATGACGGTCTCGACAAGCTCGACCAGCGGGCACCAGTACGACGCCATCGTGGTCGGCGGCGGCCACAACGGGCTGACCAACGCGGCGTACCTCGCGAAGGCGGGGCTGCGCACCCTCGTGCTCGAGCAGCGCTCCTTCGTGGGCGGCGCCGCGATCACCGAGGAGCTGGTGCCGGGCTTCTCGTTCACGACGTTCTCCTACGCGCTGAGCCTGCTGCGCCCGGAGATCATCCACGAGCTCGACCTGGTCCAGCACGGCTTCCTGCCGCTGATGATGCCCTCGTCGTTCCACCCCACCGGTGACGGCGACTACATGCTGCTCGGCGACGACCACGGCCAGAACATCCAGGAGATCCGCCGGCACTCGCCGCACGACGCGGACGCCTACGACCGCTACCACCACGACCTCGACCGGGTCTGCCAGGCGGTGCAGCCGCTCTTCGACAACCCGCCGCCCAACATCTTCGGCCACGACCCCGAGGACCAGGCCGACGTGAAGTGGCTGCTCGACCACCTCGGCGGCATCGACCGCAAGACCATGCACGACACGGTGCGTCTGCTGACCGGCAGCGCCGCCGACTGGATCAACGACTACTTCGAGCACGACGCGGTCGCGGGCTACCACGCCTCGTCGAGCATCATCGGCTCGAAGCTGGCCCCGATGTCTCCCGGCTCCGGGCTGGTGCTGCTGTTCCACAAGCTCGGCGAGCACGACGGCCACCTCGGCTCCTGGGCCTTCCACAAGGGCGGCAACGGCGGCTTCACCCAGGTGCTCGGTCGCGCCGCGGAAGCCTTCGGGGCGGAGATCCGTCTCGACTCCGCCGTCTCGTCGGTGATCACCCGCGACGGCAAGGCCGTCGGCGTGGCGCTCCGGGACGGTACCGAGCTCCACGCACCCGTGGTCGTCTCCGCGCTCGACCCGCGGCACACGTTCCTCGACCTCGTCGACCCGCGGCAGCTGCCCGACGACCTGGTCGACAACGTCGAGCGGATGAAGTTCCGCGGCGTCTCGGCGAAGGTGAACTTCGCGCTGGACGGACTGCCCGTGTTCCCGGCGCTCCCTGACACCGTCGACCACTACGGCGGCTTCATGAACATCGGCCCGACCATCGAGTACATCGAGAAGGCCTTCGACGCCGCGAAGTACGGGTGGTACTCCGAGGAGCCGTTCATCGACGGCGCGATCCAGTCGGTCGTCGACCCCGACATGGCTCCCCCCGGCAAGCACGTCATGTCGTGCTTCGTGCAGTACGCGCCGTACGAGCTGAAGGGCAGCGACTGGGAGACCGAGCGCGAGCCCTTCGCCGACAAGGCGCAGGCCGTGCTGGAGAAGCACTTCCCGGGGTTCGGCGACCTGGTGCTGCACCGCGAGGTCGTGACACCGGTCGACATCGAGCGGGTGACCGGGCTGACCGAGGGCAACATCTTCGCCGGGGAGTTCCTGGCGCCGCAGATGTACTTCTTCCGCCCGGCTCCGGGCTGGAGCCAGTACCGCACGCCGATCGACGGCTACTACCAGTGCGGCTCGGGGACCCACCCCGGCGGGTGCGTGATCGGGGCGCCCGGCAAGCTCGCCAGCCAGCGCATCCTCAAGGACGTCAGGTCGTGAGGTCGGGCCGGCCGATGAAGAAGGCGGTCGGCGCGACGTGGGCGGGCACCTCGGAGCAGATCCAGGCGTCCAGGCCTGAGGGGTCGCGACGCACGAGCTCGTCGAGGAACGCCTCACGGAGGACCAGCACGCGCATCTGACGGTTCGCTGCATCCGCGTGGTTCACGAGCGTGAACGTCTGGTGCCACGCGAGGCACAGCTCCGGCGTGGACATGCGCCGGCACAGCTCGTCGAGAGACTCGGCCTCGGCGATGACGTCGTCGAGGGTCTGCCCCGGCTTCCGCCGCGGGTCGCCGGCCTGGCCGGTCCTCCCGCGGACGACGCCGATGAACCAGGGGCTGCTCACCAGCGCGACCGCGGTCAGGGTGACCGCGCCGACGGGCGAGACCTCGAGCCAGCCCACCATGCCGCTGGTCAGGACGGCTCCGAGCACGGCCGCAATGATGACCTCGCGGGACGTGACGGGCGCGGCGGGCGCGGTCGTGTCGTCCTCGCCCCGCACCCCGGTGACGAGCGCCGCCCCGAGCGTCGCACCGAAGACCCAGGTCAGCACGATGACCGGACCGGGCCACGACAGGATCGCGCCGATGGTCCCGGCGAGGGCGAAGAGGATCCAACAGATCCGCCAGGCTCGGCGGTAGTCATGCATGGAGGAGAAATACCCATCCAGGGAGGCCCGCAAGCCGCTGGCAGGAACACGGGCACAACCGGGTGGAGTCGGTCAGAGTCGGGTCGTCAACATGGGGAGCTGCTCCCGATGACCCGATCGGGCGGCGAGGCGACCCTGGTGTCATGCCTCGCTACCTCATCGAGCGTCAGACCTACGGCGCGCACGACCTCACCCACGACGAGCTGGCCGGCCTCGCGCGCACCTGGAACGAGGCCGTCGGGTCGCTCGGGGTGCCCTACACGTGGGTCACGAGCTACGTCGCCGGCGACAAGATCTACTGCGTCCACGAGGCGGAGGACGACGAGGCCGTGCGCGAGCACGCCCGTCGCATCGGCTTCACGGCCAGCGTCGTCACCGAGGTGACGCACGAGTTCGGGCCCGGCACGGCCGAGCAGGTCTCGGGACCTCGGCCCTCGGACGGACCGTGAGATCGCCCTACGCTGACCGCGTGGACCTCCTGGAACGGGAGAGCGAGCTCGTCGAGCTGCGTCAGGCGTTCGCCGCCGCCGCGGTCGGCGAGGGCTCGACCGTGGCCGTCAGCGGCGACTCCGGCACCGGCAAGACCGCACTGTTCGAGACCGCGCTGGCCGAGATGGACCGAGGCGGCGCCCCGTTGCGCGTCCTGCGCGGCGCCTGCGACCCGCTCAGCACCCCACGCCCTCTCGGGCCGTTCCGGGACGTCGCCCCGACGCTCGACCTCCCCAGCCTCACCGCCGGCGACGCCTCGCTGCTCTCCACCGTGTGCGAGGAGCTGTACGCCGCGCTCGCGGCCGGTCCGACGGCGCTGGTCGTCGAGGACCTCCACTGGGCGGACGCCGCGTCCGTCGACGTGCTCCGCTTCCTCGTCCGCCGGGTCGAGTCGCTCCCGCTCGTCCTGATGCTGACCTACCGCGACGCCGAGATCGGGCCGCGGCACTCGGCACGCGCCCTGCTCGGCGACCTGGCCCGCACCGACGGCGCCCACCGGCTCGCACTGTCCCCCCTCTCCGTCGACGCCGTGCGCGCGATCGTCGACGGCACCGCCCTCGACGCCGAGTCGGTGCACGCGCTGACCGACGGCAACCCGTTCTACGTCGTCGAGGTCGCCAAGGAGCCGGCCCGACCACTCCCCAGCTCCGTGCGCGACGCCGTGCTCGCACGCACCCTCGACGTGACGTCGGAGGACTTCGAGGTGCTCCAGCTGGTGGCCAGCGCCCCGGACCGTCTCGACCACCGGCTCCTCCCCGCGCTCGGCGTCGACCTTCCCACGCTCCGCCGTCTCGACGAGACCGGTCTCCTCGGCCGGGCCCGTGGCGGCCTGGTGTTCCGCCACGAGCTGGCCCGGCAGGCCGTCGAGAGCACCGTGCCTCCCGGCGGTGCCTCGGCGCTGCACGCCCGCGTGCTCGACGCCCTGGAGCGGATCGACCTGCGCGACCCCGCCGTGCTCACGCACCACGCCGTCGCCGCCGGCGACGCCCAGCGCACGCTGCACCACGCCACCCAGGCCGCCGAGGAGGCCGCGCGTGCCGGGTCCCACACCGAGGCCGCCGCGTTCTACCGCACCGCCCTCGCGAACCTGGGGGACGCCGATCCGCGTGATCGCGCCGACCTCATGCAGCGGCTGAGCTACGAGCAGTACATGACGAGCCGGCTCCCCGAGGCGCTCGACAACGTGCGCGCCAGCTTCCGGCTGTGGCAAGAGGCCGACGACGTCAACGGCCTCGCCGCGGCGCACGGCACCGCGGCGCTCTACGAGTACTACAGCGCCCACCGGCGCGAGGCCGAGTCGCACCTCGACCGGGCCATGAGCATCGCCGGCGACGACGGCGAGGGCAGCCTGACGTACGCCGGCGCCCGCTCCCTCCGGGGCTACCTCGCCTACATGCGGCACGACATGGACCAGGCTGCCGAGCTCCTGGCCGACGCCGACCGCATCGCCCAGGCCCAGGGCAACGAGGCCCTCGGCGTCCGTAGCGCGCTCTACCGCAGCGTCCTCGAGGTCCAGTCGGTCGGGGAGGGAGCGCGGACCTCGCTCACCGACAACATCGAGACGGCGCGCGGCGTGGGCCTCGACGAGCTCGCCTCCACGGGCTACTCCCAGCTCGCCTACCTCGACGTGGAGCAACGGCGGCTGCGGTCCGCCGAGAACGTGCTGGACGAGTCGTTGCCCTTCACGGTCGAGCGCGACATCCCGATCTGCCGGCACTGGCAGACCGCGGTGCGGTCACGCCTGCGGTTCCTCGAGGGCCGGTGGAGTGCCGCGCTCGAGGACGCGACGCAGGTGGTCGTGGACGACGGCATGCCGCTCGCGCGTCTGTGGCCGTACGTCGTGAGCTCGCTCATCGCCCTGCGCAGCGGGTCGGGCGAGAACACCTCGGGCCTCGACCAGGCGTGGGACCTCCTCACCCAGCTCGACGAGAAGGCCCGCAGGCTCGGCGTGCTGGCAGGCCTGGCCGAACGGCAGTGGATGACCGGCGTGGTGGACGAGCGCGTCACCGAGGTGGCCCCGGCCGACCTGGCCGCGTGGGACGGCAAGCCCGGAGCCGAGTGGGCGGCCGGCGAGCTGGCCGTCTGGCTGCAGCGCCTCGGCCTCCTCACCGACGTCCCGGTCGGTGTGGCCGAGCCCTTCCGGCTCTCGCTCGGCGGGCAGCACGAGGAGGCCGCCTCGTGGTGGCACCAGGCCGGCGAGCCGTTCGCCGAGGCGATGTGCCTGGTGGACTCGGGCGACGACGCGGTCCGGGCCCGGGGCGTCGAGAGTCTCGACAAGATCGGCGCGACCGCGACGGCGGACCGGGTGCGCGTGGAGCTCCGTCAGGCCGGCGTGACCGTCGTACCCCCACGTCCGCGGGAGAGCACCCGCGCCAACCCGGGCGGCCTGACCAACCGCCAGCTCGACGTCGCCAAGCTGGTGGCGCGCGGCTTCACGAACGCGGAGATCGCGAGCCGCTTGTTCATCTCGCCGAAGACGGCGGACCACCACGTGTCCGCGGTGCTCGCCAAGCTGGGCATGACCAACCGGCGGGCCGTCGTCGTGCGGGCCGGTGAGCTCGGGCTCGTCTGACCCGTCAGGTGCCGGTGCCGAGGAGGCGCGGGCCGAAGAACGTGAGCGGCGACTGGTCGGCAGGCGCGTCCGAGTGCAGCCAGGCCACGAGGGCCGGCCGGTCGCGCCGCTCCAGCTCGTCGAGGAACGCCGCTCGCACGCGGGCCAGGGACAGGTGTCGCCGCGACTCGTGGGTCTCGCGGGACATGGTGCAGCTCTGCTGCCAGGCCAGGCACAGCTCGAGCGTCGTGAACCGGCGGACGGCACTGACCAGGGAGTCGGTGCCTTGATCGCCGAGGCGATCGATCCGGCGGGCGTTGTCGGGAAGATCCATGGGGGGTTACCTCTTCCGTAACGGGTCCGAGTTGTCCGTTTTGTGAGTTCCAACGAGACACCTGGGGAGAGGTCACGGGGGCGAGGGCATCGGTATCGTCCCGACGACGGCGCCGTAGCCGGTTGACCGTGCGCACCTGGTGCACACGATCAACCGGCGAGGCGTCACCATCCAGGTGCGGCCCGGGGTCAGTCCTCGACGCTGATCTTCACCGTCGAGCCGAACGGCAGCGCCTGCACGAGGCGCAGCCGCGCGAGACCGGGGTGCTCGTCGAGGAGCTTCGCGCCGTTCGCGAGCGAGCGGAGGGCGGCCGTCTCGGACCGCGCCGCCTCGAGCTGCGCCTTGCCACGCTGACGCGCGGTGACGAGCTCGGCGTACGCGGCGCGCAGCTCCGAGGGGAGCAGGACGTCCTTGAGCACCGCCTCGCGGACCGTGATGCCCACGGTCGCGCCGGCGGCTGCCGACGCTGCCGTGACCGACTCGACGACGACGCGGCGACCGGTCGTCACGACCGCCTCGGCCTCGAGACCGGACAGCGCCTCGCGAAGGCCGATCTGCGCGGCCAGGTAGACGACGGCCTCGGCGGACGTCGAGCGCTCGTGGAACGCCACCGGGTCGGTGACCGCCCACACCAGCGACGCGGTGACGCGCAGCGAGACGCCGTCGGACGTCAGGACCTCCTGCGGAGCCAGCGTGACGATGCGGTCGCGGACGTCGATGCGGACGGCCTCGGTGCGCGTGCGCAGGGCATGACGACCCGGCTCGAGCACGTCCTCGAGGCGGCCGTCGCGGTAGGCGAGGACGCGCTCGTGCTGACGCACGGTGATCTTCTGGGTGAACATGACGGCAACCTCCTTCGTGTCGTGTGAGCCGTCTGGTTGGTCTTCGGTTGTCACGGGCGCGAGAGTCCCCGGCGGGTGGCGCGGCCGTCGACGGGGTGCGGCACGTCGTGCTGACCGCGCCGGACCGCAAGGTCTCGGGCCCCGTGCTCCACCGGCCGGGAACCACAGTGAGGAATCGAACCTCGAGCGTTGTTTGCGCACGCCGTGACCAGGAGCCTTGCAGGGCAGGGCGCGAGGTGCGACACGCAGGACCCGGTCGCGGTACCCCGTCCGGACTGCTTCTCTCGCGTCGACGAGAGTGACAGGTCATGGCCGGCGAGGCGATCCATTTTCACGGAGCGCGAGGGCAGCCTCGCCAGGCACGGGCGTAGTCTCGGGACACGGAGCCGTTCAGGCTCCCTCTCAGAGAGATTCCCCATGAGCGACAAGTCGCCGCGGCAGAACATGTCCAAGAAATCCGGGAAGTCCATCAAGGAGAAGCGCGCCGAGAAGCGCAGCAAGGGAGCCGAGGAGACCTTCTCCGACAAGCTCCACCCGCAGAAGAAGGGGTGAGCCTCCTCGCGCTCGGCGTGATCGGTTCGTCGGCCAAGGAGAACGAGCACCGGCTCCCGCTGCACCCGGACCACCTTCCCCACCTGGACGCCGACCTCCGAGCCCGGATCACCCTCGAGCACGGGTACGGCGCGCGCTTCGGTGTCGTGGACGAGGCCCTCGGCGAGCACGTCGCCGGGTTCGCGTCACGCGCCGAGCTCCTCGCGGACTCCGACGTGGTGCTGCTCCCGAAGCCGCAGCACGAGGACGTGGCCTCGATGAGCACCGGCCAGGTGCTCTGGGGGTGGCCGCACTGCGTCCAGGACCGCGAGCTCACCCAGCTCGCCATCGACCGTCGGCTGACGTTGATCGCGTTCGAGGCCATGAACCACTGGACCGGTGACGGAGCGGTCGGCCTGCACGTGTTCCACAAGAACAACGAGCTCGCCGGTTACTGCTCGGTCCTCCACGCTCTCGAGCTGGCCGGGCTCACCGGGGACTACGGCCGCCGGCTCAGCGCGGTGGTGATCGGCTTCGGGGCGACGGCCCGTGGCGCCGTGACCGCGCTGAACGCCCACGGGGTGCACAAGGTCGCGGTGCTCACCAACCGCGGCGTGGCCGCCGTGGGCTCACCGATCCACTCGGTGCGGATCCGCCAGTTCGACCACGAGCCGGATGACGGTCGCGTGAGCCACGTGATCACGGAGCGAGGACGTGAGCCGCTTCCGGCGTACCTGGCGGAGAACGACATCGTCGTGAACTGCACCCTCCAGGACACCGCGAACCCGCTGGTCTACCTGCAGTCGGAGGACCTCGGTGCGTTCCGCCCGGGGAGCATCATCGTCGACGTCTCCTGCGACCTGGGCATGGGCTTCAGCTGGGCGCGCCCGACGACCTTCGACGACCCTTCCTTCGTGGTCGGCGACAACATCCTCTACTACGCGGTCGACCACAGCCCGTCGTACCTCTGGAGCTCGGCGACGTGGGAGAACAGCAACGCGCTGCTGCCCTTCCTGCGACCGGTGCTCGAGGGCGCCACCAGCTGGGATGCCGACCCGACCCTGGGCCGAGCGATCGAGATCCGTGAGGGCCGAGTGATCAACCCGGCCATCCTGGCCTTCCAGGGGCGTGCGACCGAGCCACCGCATGCGGTGGCCTGAGGGCCACCGCGTGCTCCTCAGCCCTTGCGGCGGCGGATCTCCTCGTTGATCGCGGGCACGATCTTGTGGAGGTCGCCGATGACCGCGTAGTGCGCCTTGGTCACCATCGGGGCGTCGGGGTCGGTGTTGATCGCGACGATCGTCTTCGAGCTCGACATGCCGGACCAGTGCTGGATCGCACCGCTGATGCCGCACGCGACGTAGAGGTCGGGCGACACCCGGCTGCCGGTCTGGCCGACCTGCTCGTGGTGCGGACGCCAGCCGAGGCTGGTGACCACGCGCGAGACACCGAGGGCGCCACCGAGGTTCTTGGTCAGCTCCTCGATGTCGCCGAACCCGTCGGCGCTCCCGGCACCACGGCCGGCACCCACCACGACACGGGCGCCCTTGAGTGCACCGGACTGGTCGGGCTCGCCGTGCTCGGTGCGGACCACGCGGGCGCGCAGGTCGGCGTCGCTGAGCTCGACCGCGGCCACCTCGACGGCGGGGCTGGTCGCGGCGTCGGCGGCAGCCGGGTCGCAGGCGTGACCGGCCACGGTGAGCACCGCGACCGGGTCGCCGAGGGCGGTGTCCTCCAGCGCCGTACCGCCCACGACCTGGCGGGTCACGACGAGGGGCTCGGTGCCGGCGATCGCGACGACGTTGGCGGCCATCGCCACGTCGAGGCGCACCGCGACGTGGGCGGCGAGCTCCATGCCCCGCGGGGTGCCGGAGGCGAGGACGGTGTCCGCGCCGACGGCGCGGACGACGGAGGCGATCGCGGCGCCCCATCCGGCCGGGGCGTACGACGAGAGCCGCTCGTCGTCGACCACGTGCACGGTCGAGACGCCCTGCTCGCCGAGCTGCGCCACCTCGGCGTCGCTGGGCTTGCCGGTGCGCGCCACCACGACGGCGTGGAGCGAGGAGCCGAGGCGACGCGCGAAGGTCAGGGCCTCGAGGGACATGAGGTTGACGCCTCCGTCGGCGTCGACCTCGACCGGAACGACGATGGTCTGGCTCATCGGGACAGCACCCCCAGGGACTCGAAGAGGTCGACGAGCTTCGGCGCGGCCTCGGGACCCTCCCCGAGCACCTCCACCTGGCTCGGCTGCTGCGGCGGCAGCTTCAGCGTGACGCGACCGGCCCCGGTCGGGGTGATCGCGGTGGAGCGGGTGTCGACGGCAGCCTTCTTGGCCTTCATGCGGCCGACCACCGACGGGTAGCGCGGCTCGACGCCGCCCTCCAGCACGGTGACGACGGCGGGCAGCGGGGCCTCGAAGATGTCGGTGCCGTCCGGGCCGTCGGCGGTGACGACCGCCTTGTCACCCTCGACGCCGAGCACCGAGGCGCCGACGACGACGGGCCGGTCCAGCTTGTAGCCGAGCCGAACGCCGACCTGGAAGTCGCCGGTGTCGGCGGCGTCGTTGCCGAGCAGCACGAGGTCGTAGCCGGTGCCGGCGGCCGCGTCGGCCTCGACGACCTCGGCGATCACGGCGGTGATGTCGCGCGGACCCCAGGCGTCGGGGTCCTCGACCTCGACGAGGATGGCACCGGTCGCACCGACCGCCACTGCGTCACGGATCTTCTCGACCGAGTCGGCCGTGCCGATGCTCAGGACGGTGACGCTGCCGCCGGTGCTGCCGGCGACCTGGACCGCGAGCTCCACGGCGCAGAGCTCGTGGTTGCTCACGGTGTAGCCCACGTGGCGGGCGTCGACGTGCTGGCCGTCGTCGGAGAGGAGGACCTCTCCCGAGACGTCGGGAACGCGCTTGATGCAGACGAGGATGTCAGCCATGGGTGATCAGCTCCGGATACGGGAGTTGTCGGGGTCGAAGGGCGCTGTGGAGTCGGCCGAGACGACCGAGACCGGGTAGAGCTCCTCCATGTAGGACACGGTGAGCTCGTTGCCCACCACAGCCTCCGAGGGAGGCAGGTAGGCCATCAGCAGGTGCTTGCCGAGCGAGGGCGCCGAGCCGACGGTCGTGGCGTACGGGCGGTGTCCGTGGTCGTCGATCAGCTCCGAGCCGTCCTTGCCCAGGATCGGCTCGCCACCGAGCATGTAGCGCTTCACACCGGACTTCGAGGTGTGGTCCTCGACCGCGAGGGTCGACATGACCGCCTTCGGCTCCTCGTCCCGCTGCTTGACGTAGGCCTCGCGGCCGACGAAGTCGGCGACCTTCACCTTGGGCCGCTGCATGCCGGCCTCGATGATGGTGCGCTCGCTGTCGAGCTCGTAGCCGTAGGCGCGGTAGCCCTTCTCGATGCGCCCGGTGGTGCCGTAGACACCGATGCCGACGGGGACGGCGCCGAACTCCTGGCCCGCCTCGTGCAGCAGCGACCAGAGCTTGGCACCGTGCTCGAACGGGATGTGGAGCTCCCAGCCCAGCTCACCGACGTACGAGATGCGGGAGGCGAGCACCTCCAGCGACTCGACCTCGATGGCGCGGCAGGTGCCGAAGCCGAAGCCCTCGTGGCTGATGTCGTCACGGGTGAGCTTCGCGAGGATGTTGCGCGCCTGCGGGCCCCAGAGGCCGATCGTCGACGTGCCGGAGGTCAGGTCGACCACCGCCGCCGAGCCGTCGGACGGCATCCGGTCCGAGAACCACTTGCGGTCGACCTGGCCGTGCGCGCCGCCGGTGACGACCCGGAAGCGGTCGTGCGCGAGGCGCATCACCGTGAGGTCGGAGCGGAAGCCGCCGCGGGCGTCGAGGACGGGCGTGTAGATGACGCGGCCCACGGGCACGTCGGCCTGGGACACGATGATCCGCTGCACGGCGTCGAGCGACCCGGGGCCGACCACGTCGAAGATCGAGAACGCGGTCAGGTCGACGATGCCGGCGCGGTCGCGCATCGCGAGGTGCTCCGCGTTGATGATCGGCGACCACCAGCGGCTGTCCCACTCGTGCTCGCGCGGCATCACCTTGTCGCCGTACTCCTCGAGCAGCGAGGCGTTCGACTCGTACCACCAGGGGCGCTCCCAGCCGACGGTCTCGTAGAAGACCGCACCCTGCTCCTTCTGCTGGGAGTACGCCGGCGGCAGCCGCAGGCCACGGTCCGAGGCCCACTGCTCACCGGGGTGGATGATCCCGTAGGTCTTGTTGAAGGCCTCGCCCGTGCGGGCCCGGATGTGCGAGCGGGTCTGCTGGTGGGGGTAGAAGCGCGCGATGTCGGAGTGACCGAGGTCGATCTCGGGGAGACCGTCGGTCATCCACTCGGCGACCGCGCGACCGACGCCCGGGCCCTCCTTGATCCACACCGCGGCGGCGGACCACAGGCCCTTCACCTCGGGGGTCTCGCCGAGGACGGGGGCGCCGTCCGGCGTGAGGGAGAGCAGGCCGTTGATGGCGTAGCGGATCTCGACGCTCTCGTCGCCGAGGATCTCCGGCATCAGCTCGAGGGCCTCCTCGAGCTGCTGGTCGAAGTCGTCGCTGGTGAAGGGCATCTCGGTCGGTGACAGCTTGGCCTGCTCGATCGAGGGGATCTCCTCGACGTCGTGCAGGATCGGCCGGTGCGCGTAGGAGCCGACCTCCATGTCGGCGCCGTGCTGGCGCTCGTAGCAGAAGGTGTCCATGTCCCGCACGATCGGGAACGAGATCTCACCCTCCTTCTCGGCCAGCACCGGCACCGGGCCGACGCTGATCATCTGGTGCACGGCGGGCGTGAGCGGGATGTGCGCGCCGGCCATCCTCGCGATCTTCGGGCTCCACACGCCGCAGGCGATGACGACGGTCTCGGCCTCGATGTCGCCTCCGTCGGTGCGGACCCGGGTGATGCGGCCCTCCTCGACGTCGAGGCCGGTGACCTCGACGGTCGGGACGACGGTGAGGGCGCCCATCTCGAGCGCTCGCTCGCGCATGATCGTGCCGGCGCGGAGCGAGTCGACGACGCCGACGGACGGCGTGTGGAAGCCGCCGATGATCACCGACGGGTCGAGGAACGGGACGAGCTCCTGGACCTCCTCCGGCGTGACCAGGCGGGACTCGATGCCCCAGTCCTTGGCCGACGACATGCGGCGCCGGAGCTCCTCCATGCGCTCCTCGGTCCGGGCGACCTCGATGCCGCCGGACTGGGTGAAGACGCCCATCTCCTTGTACTGCTCGACGGAGTCGAGGGTCAGGTCGGTGATCTCACGTGAGTGGTCCACCGGGAAGATGAAGTTCGACGCGTGGCCGGTCGAGCCGCCCGGGTTGGGCAGCGCGCCCTTGTCGATCTGGACGATGTCGCGCCACCCCAGCTTCGCCAGGTGGTACACGAGGCTGTTGCCCACGATGCCTGCGCCGATCACGACGCAACGTGCGCTCTGCGGAACCGTCGCCATGCTCCCTCAACCCTCTTCCTGTCGTTGCGTCATGCGCAACGTGATGCGTGATGCGAAACACTTGGTCCAAGTCTGAGTCGACCCCGACCCCCTGTCAACGGTCGACTCGCCTCTCATTTCGCCGAACCGCCCCGTAATTGCGATCGAGCCGCCCTCGATTCACGCGGATGCGCGAGTCTTGGGCGGCTCGACCGTGATTTCAGGGCGGTTCGACGTCAGCCGAGCCAGGCGTCAGCCTTGTCCTGGTTCTCCTCGATCCACTTGGCGGCGGCGTCCTCCGGCGACATCTTGTCGTCGGTGATGTACTTCGCCACCAGGTTCTGGTCCTCGTTGGTCCAGCTGAAGTTCTTCACCAGGTCGACGGCCGGCGAGCCGGAGTCGACGAAGGACTTGGCGGCGACCTTCTTGAGGTCGGTCTCGGCGTAGTCGCAGGCGACCTTGGCCTTGTCCGCGTCACAGCCGGGCTTGTACGCCGGCAGGCTCACGCGCGCCATGTCGATCTCGGCGTGCAGCACCTGCGGCTCCCAGAAGTAGCCGATCAGCCACTCCTTGTCCGCCTGGGCCTTCTTGAACGCCTCGACGGTCGCGGTCTCGCCACCGGCGAAGACGACCTTGAAGTCCAGGCCCAGGTTCTTGATGATCGCCTCGTCGTACTGCGTGTACGTCGGGTCGGAGCCGAGGAACTGGCCCTGGTCACCGGACTCCGAGGTCTTGAAGTCCTGGGCGTACTTGTTGAGGTTCTTGTAGTCGAGGATGTCGGGGTGCTCCTCGGCCAGCCAGCCCGGGACGTACCAACCGATGACGCCGACGTTGCCCGGCGAGCCCAGGTCGACGGCGGTGCCGTCCTCCTCGGCGGCCTTGAGCTCGGCCTGGTGCGACCACTCCTCGAGGATCACGTCGCCGTCGCCGCTGGCCAGGGCCTGGTACGACGGGCCGCCCTCCTTGAGGTCGACGTACTCGACCGTGCAGCCGAGCTCGCTCTCGGCGACGCTTCCGACGACGTAGGCGTCGGCGGTGTAGCCGACCCAGGGGTTGACGATGATCTTGAGGTCACCGCACTCGCCGCCGGCCGCTTCGGCCTTCTGCTCGTTCTCGTTGGTCTTCTCTCCGACAGAGCCCCCGCCGCACGCCGTCAGCGCGAGCGCAGCGCTCACAGCAACGACGGCGAGCCGCCCCCGCCGATTCCTAAGATGCCGCACTGTCCCACTCCCTTTTCGTCGTCGTGTCGCGATGCGCGACGCGAGCCTGTTGTGTTGTGTGTCGTCCGAACCGATCTGGTGTGTCAGGAGGATGCGCTCCTCGGGAATCCCATGAAGAGGCCCTTCGCCCTGCGCTTCTCCGTCGAGCGGGTGTCCGCACCCGCACGGTCCGCGGCCGCTCTCGTCACCCGGTCGATGAGGACGCCGAGCAGCACGATCGAGAAGCCGGCTGCCACACCCTTGCCGGCGTAGTCCGAGTGCGCCAGGCCGTAGACCACGTCGTAGCCCAGGGCCTGTGCGCCGACGAGGCCGCCGATGACGACCATCGCGAGCACGTAGAGCAGGCCCTGGTTGGTGGCCAGCACGAGCGAGCCCTTGGCCATCGGCAGCTGGACCTTGGTGATCTCCTGCCACTTCGTCGAGCCGTTCGACCTGCAGGCCTCGATCACACCCGGGTTGACGGCGCGCACGCCGTCGGCGACGAGCTTGATCGCGGCCGGCGCCGCGTAGATGATCGCCGCCACGATCGCGGTGAAGCGGCCGACGTTGAACAGCGCCAGGACCGGGATGAGGAACACGAACGCCGGGATCGTCTGGCCGGCGTCGAGGAGCGGCCTGATCCAGAAGTCGGCCCTGCGGCTCCTGGCCATCCAGACCCCGAACACCAGGGCGAGCACCATCACCAGCAGGGTCGCGACCAGCGTCATCGTGAGCACGAGCATCGTGTCGTGCCACAGGTCGAGGAGGTAGATGCCGCCCAGCCCGATCAGGCTCGGTGCGATGGCGCGGGTGCCGCCGATGACGATCGAGAGGCCGAAGAGGGCCGCGAAGGCGAGCCACCACGGCGAGTCGGCGATCAGCGACTGCAGCGGGTTGAGCAGGCCGTAGCTGATGAAGTCCTTGAACGCACCGGCCGGACCGTCGAGGGCCGAGGTGATCGACTCCATCCACTGGTTGGTCTTGTCCGCGACCGTGCGGGAGAGGTCGTTCTCCGGGTAGACCGCCGCGTTGATGGAGTAGCGGGAGTACCAGATCGCGACGAGCACGCCGACGAACATGCCGCCGAGCACGATGCGGCGCTTCTTCGGGTCCTCGCCGCCACCGCGGGCGACGATCTCGGAGCGTTCGCTCGCCGCCGTGGTGAGGCGGTCGAGCATGATGCCCATGATCACGATGAGGAGACCGGGCACCAGACCGGCGCCGAAGTCGTTCTGGGTCAGCGCGGTGAGCACCGGCTTGCCGAGGCCCGGGCCGTTGACGTAGCCGGCGATGATCGCGATCGACAGCGCGGCCAGGATCGTCTGGTTGAGGCCCACGATGATCGTCTTGCGGGCCATCGGGATCTGCACCTTGAGCAGGCGCTGCCACGTCGTCTGGCCGAGCGAGTCCGTCGCCTCGATCGTCGTCTTCGACACGTCGCGGATGCCGAAGCCGGCGATGCGCACGATCGGCGGAAGGGCGTAGACCACCGTGCAGACGACGGCGTTGGGCGAGCCGATCCCGAAGAGGATGAAGACGAACATCAGGTAGACGAAGGTCGGCATCGTCTGGAGCAGGTCGAGGACGACCGTGACGACCCGTGCGGCGTTGGGGCTGAGCCCGATCCAGATCGCGAGCGGGAAGCCGATGACCACCGCGATCGCCACCGAGAACAGGGTGACGATGAGGAGGTCGATCGAGTCCTCCCAGTAGCCGAACAGCGCGAACGAGAAGAACGACGCGGCGACCAGCAGGGCGATCCGCCAGTTGGCGACGGCGTACCCGATCCAGGTGGCGATCGCGAGGACCCCGAGCCAGCCGATCTGCGGCGCGGGCCGCGGCGGGTCGGGCGTCGACAGGAGGCCCTGGAAGAACTCGATGATCGCGTTGATGACGCGCGCGAACACGTCGGTGAAGGCGCTGCCCCCGAGGCTGTTCGCGACCTCGCCGATGTCCTTGTGGAGGTTGGTCTGCGCGAGACCGCTGACGACGAGGTTGTCCTCACCCTTGGTGAAGCTCCACACCACCAGCCACACGACCAGGACGCCGAGCGCCCATGCCCAGCGCGGGACGCTGCGCTCCTCGGGCGGCGGCGGGGGTGCTGCCCCCGGCTCCACCGGCTTGGTGAGGGTGGCGGTCATCAGCCCTCCTCCGCCACGACCACGCGCAGGATGTCCTCGTCGTCGACGACGCCGACGATCCGGTCGCCCTCGGCCACGCGGACCGGGCCCTGCGCGGCGAGCACGACGCGAGCCGCGTCGCGGACGATCACGTCGGACTGCAGCACCGGCGAGTCGGAGGGCACGTCGTCGGTCGCGTCCCGCATCACCCACTTGAGGGTCAGCACGTGCGACTTGGGTACGTCGGACACGAACTCCTTGACGTAGTCGTCGGCCGGGGCGCCCACGACCTGGTCGGGCC
This sequence comes from uncultured Actinomycetota bacterium, assembly GCA_963759965.1. Lineage (GTDB taxonomy): Bacteria > Actinomycetota > Actinomycetes > Propionibacteriales > Nocardioidaceae > Marmoricola_A. The sequence continues at coordinate 73,738 of CAVXBM010000020.1, read as the reverse complement.
GGCCGATCTGGACGATCTCGCCGTCGCGCATGATGAGGATCCGGTCGCCGAGCTTGAGTGCCTCGGCCAGGTCGTGGGTGATGAACACCATCGTCTTGCCGAGCTCCTCGTGGAGCCTGACGACCTCGTTCTGCATGTCGCGTCGGATCAGCGGGTCGAGCGCCGAGAACGGCTCGTCGAAGAGCAGCAGGTCGGGTTCGTTGGCCAGGGCGCGGGCCAGGCCGACGCGCTGCTGCATGCCGCCCGAGAGCTGGTCGGGGTAGGACTGGTCGTAGCCATCGAGGCCGACGAGGTCGACCATCTTCATCGCGCGCTCGCGGCGCTGCGCCTTGGACTCCCCGCGGATCTCCAGGCCGTAGGCCACGTTGTCGACCACCTTGCGGTGGGGCAGCAGGCCGAAGTGCTGGAAGACCATCGACACGTGCCTGCGGCGCAGGTCGCGCAGCTGGCCCTCGGACGCCGAGGTGATGTCCTGACCGCTGATGTTCACGGTGCCCGACGTCGGCTCGATCAGCCGGGTGAGCAGCCGGACGAGCGTCGACTTGCCGGAGCCCGAGAGACCCATGACGACGAAGACCTCGCCGGGCGCGACCTCGAAGGACACGTCCTTGACGCCGACGACGCAGCCGGTCTTGGCCTTGAGGTCGGCACGCGACAGGTCGGCGTCCGGTGAGCCGATGATCTTGTCCGAGCCCGGCCCGAAGATCTTCCAGAGGTCGGTGACCGTGAGGGCCGCCGACTCCGAGCTCTTCGTGGTGGCCGGGGTCTCCTGGGTGGCGGTCATGACCGCACCTCCGCTCCTGCGTGACTGCTGGGATGGGTGGTCGGGATGTGGTTGCGAGGGTCGCCCGCCGGGTAGAGCGGGGTGCCGTCGCGGTACCGGTAGAACGGCGCCTCGAGCGGCGGCAGCGGGGTGTTCCCGAGGATCAGGTCGGCCGACTTCTCGGCCAGCATCATCACCGGCGCGTAGATGTTGCCGTTGGTGACGTAGGGCATCGAGGACGCATCGACGACACGCAGGCCGTCGACCCCGTGCACGCGCATCGACTGCGGGTCGAGGACGGCGTGCGTCGTCGGTGCCCATCTTCGCGGTGCACGAGGGGTGCAGTGCGGTCTCGGCGTCCTTCGCCACCCAGTCGAGGATCTCCTGGTCGGTCTCGACCGAGGGCCCGGGCGAGATCTCGCCGTCGTTGAACACGTAGAAGGCGGGCTGGTTGAGGATGTTGCGGGCGGCCCGCACCATCTCGATCCACTCGCGGCGGTCGTTCTCCGTCGAGAGGTAGTTGAACTTCAGTGCCGGGTGGTCGTGCGGGTCGGTGCTCTTCAGCGTGAGCGTGCCGCGCACGTCGGAGTACATCGGGCCGATGTGCACCTGGTAGCCGTGCTCCGACGCCGGCTGCGAACCGTCGTACCGGATGGCGATCGGCAGGAAGTGGAACATCAGGTTGGGGTAGTCGACCTCGTCGTTGGAGCGGATGAAGCCGCCCGCCTCGAAGTGGTTCGTCGCACCCACGCCGCTGCGCAGGAACATCCACTCGGCACCGATGCGCGGCTTGTGGCGGTGCTTGAGCCACGGGCCGATGGAGACGGGCTGCTTCGAGGCGTACTGGATGTAGACCTCGAGGTGGTCCTGCAGGTTGCTGCCCACGCCGGGCAGGTCGACCATCACGTCGATGCCGAGCGCCTCGAGCTCCTTCTTCGGCCCGATGCCGGAGAGCAGCATCAGCTGCGGGGAGTTGATCGCCCCGCCGCAGAGCACGACCTCGCCGGCGGTGACGGTGCGGTTGCCGCGGCCGGCGCGGTGGTAGGTCACGCCGGTGACCCGGTTGCCCTCGCGCTGCAGGCCAGTGACCATCGCGAGCGTCTCGACGGTGAGGTTCTTCCGGCCCATGACCGGGTGGAGGTACGCGCGAGCGGCACTGAGCCGGCGGCCGCGGTGCACGTTGCGGTCGAAGGGCGCGAAGCCCTCCTGGCGGTAGCCGTTGACGTCGTCGGTCAAGGGGTGGCCCGCCTGCTGCACGGCCTCGAAGAAGGCGCCGAACAGCGGGCTCGTCGCGGGCCCCCGCTCGAGGACCAGCGGGCCGCTTCCTCCGCGCCAGAGGTCCGCGCCGGCGAGGCAGGTCTCCATGCGCTTGAAGTACGGCAGGCAGTGGGAGTAGTCCCACGACTCCATGCCCGGGTCGGCGGCCCAGCGCTCGAAGTCCATCGGGTTGCCCCGCTGGAAGATCATCCCGTTGATGCTGCTCGAGCCACCGAGGATCTTGCCGCGTGCGTGGTAGACCTTGCGGCCGCCCATGAAGGGCTCGGGCTCCGACTCGTACTTCCAGTCGTAGAGCCGGTTGCCGATCGGGTACGGCAGTGCCGCGGGCATGTGGATGAACGGGTCGAGCTTGGTGTCCGAGCGGCCCGCCTCGAGCACGAGGACCGACGTGCCCGGGTCCGCGGAGAGACGGTTCGCGATCGCGCACCCGGCGGAGCCTCCGCCGACGATGACGAAGTCGTACGACGCCTTGCTGCCCGACCCGACCACGTTGCCCCTCCCCTCTCGCCCTAGCCGCCGAACCAGCGCATCGGCGCGGGCCGGGTGTTGTGCCAGACGTGCTTGGTCTCGCGGTACTCCTCGAGACCGACCTGGCCGAGCTCGCGTCCGAAGCCGGACTGCTTGTAGCCGCCCCACTCGGCCATCGGCACGTAGGGGTGGTAGTCGTTGATCCACACGGTGCCCATGCGCATCCGGCGGGCGACGCGCTCGGCCTTGCCGGCGTTGTCGGTCCACACCGCGCCCGCCAGGCCGTAGATGCTGTCGTTGGCGATCCGGACTGCGTCGTCCTCGTCGGTGAACGTCTCGACGGTGAGCACCGGGCCGAACGACTCGTTCTGCACCGCGTCCATCTCGGTGGAGCAGCCGTCGAGGATCGTGGGCAGGTAGTAGAAGCCCTCGGCCAGTGCCGGGTCGTCCGGGCGGGCACCACCACAGCGCAGCTGCGCGCCCTGCTCGATCGCGCGGGCGACGTACGCCTCGACCTTCTCGCGGTGCGCGGCGGAGATCAGCGGGCCGGTCTCGGCCTTGTCGTCGAAGGGGCCGCCGAGGCGGATCCGTTGGGCGCGCTCGACGAGCTCGTCGACGAACTCGTCGTGGATCGACTCCTCCACGACGAGCCGAGCCCCGGCGGAGCAGACCTGGCCGGAGTGGAGGAAGACGGCGGTGAGTGCGTAGTCGAGCGCGGTCTCGCGGTCGGCGTCCGCGAAGACGATGTTGGGGTTCTTGCCCCCGAGCTCGAGGGCGACCTTCTTCACCGTCGCGGCCGCCGTGGCCATGATGCGCCGGCCGGTCTCCAGCCCTCCGGTGAAGGAGACCAGGTCGACGCGGGGGTCCTCGGCGAGGGGCGCCCCGGCACTCGCGCCCGCGCCGAGGACGAGGTTGGCGACACCGTCCGGGAGACCTGCCTCGGCGAGCAGGCGCATCAGGATGATCGCGGTGTGCGGCGTGAGCTCACTCGGCTTGAGCACGAAGGTGTTGCCGGCGGCGAGGCACGGCGCGACCTTCCACGCGGTCTGCAGCAAGGGGTAGTTCCACGGCGTGATCAGGCCACAGACGCCCACGGGGTCGTGCTCGATGCGCGAGCGGACGTCGGCGTTGCCGGTGTCGACGACCCGGCCGGCCTCCTCGGCGGCGACTTTGCCGTAGTGGCGGAAGACGCCGACGACGTCGTCGACGTCGTACTCGCCCTCGACGTAGCGCTTGCCGGTGTCCATCGACTCGGCGCGGGCGACCTCGGCCTTGTCGCGCACCAGGAGGTCGGCGAGCCTCAGCAGCAGGTCGGAGCGCTCGTGCGCGGAGACGTTGCTCCAGCGACCGTCGTCGAAGGCCTCGCGGGCTGCGGCGATCGCGTCGGAGGTGTCCTCGGGACCGCACTCGTCGACCTCGGCGACGAGGGTCCCGTCGGCAGGGCAGCGGATCTCGCGGCGATCCCCGGAACGTGCCGAGGTCCAGCGGCCCCCCACGAACGTCTCCGGCATCGACTCCTCCGCGCCCCGGCCACGCCCCCTCGCCCAGAGAGGTGCTGTTGCACATGTCGCAACGACAATGTGTCTTGCGCAACACTCTGGCCAGGTCCGCGCCTGGCGTCAAGGCACAGGACGGTCACGTTCTGCCTGGATTGCAGGCCGTAGGTCCTGCAATGCCCGATCTGTCAGCGGTGTCCCCAGCCGAGCCGGTGCGACACCTCCGCGGCCGCGTCGACCAGCATCGGGAGCACCTCCTCGATGCGCTCCTCGTTGAGGCGGAAGCTCGGGCCCGAGACGCTGATCGAGGCGATGACGTCGCCGTGGGCGTTGCGGATCGGGGCCGCGAGAGCGGTGAGGCCGATCTCGAGCTCGTCGACCGCCAGCGCGTAGCCCTGCTCCCGGACGTGGTCGAGCTCGCCGCGCAGCGCCTTCTTCGACGTGATCGTGGTGCCCGTGAAGGCCGGCAGCGCGCGAAGGACGCGCGCGAGCTCCTCGTCGGGGAGGCCGCTCAGCAGCACCTTGCCGTTGGAGGTCGCGTGCAGCGGGATGTGCTGGCCGACCCAGTTGTGGGGCTGGAGCGCGGAGGTGCCGGCGATCTGGTCGAGGTAGAGCGCGGAGCTCTCCGAGAGCACCGCGATGTTGACGGTCTCGCCCGAGTCGGCCGCGAGCTTGCGGCAGATCGGCCTGGCCTCCTGGACGACGTCGAGCCGCGCGGTGGTGGCGCCGGCGAGCCGGAGCAGACCCATGCCCAGGCGGTACTTCCCGCGGTCCTCGGTCTGCTCGACCAGCCCCCGTCGCTCGAGGGCGACGACCAGGCGGAACGCCGTACTCTTGTGCACACCGAGCTCACCGGCGATCTCGGTGACCCCCGACTCCCCCGTGCGCGCCAGCATCTCCATGATCGAGACGGCCCGGTCGACCGACTGGACCGTTCCCTCCCGCGGAGCCGCGTCTGTGCGCATGGCGCAACAGTAGACCGCACCTGTTGCGCATCCAGCAATGCGCAGCGTGAAGCGCAACAGCGCGATTGCACGCGAATGCACACGAAAGGCCATCCCCCATGACCCAGACGGTGACCCCGGAGTTCGTGCTGACCCTGGACTGCGTCGACCGGCCCGGGATCGTGCACGCCGTCACCGGCTTCCTCGTGGAGCAGGGCGGCAACATCATCGAGAGCCAGCAGTACGGCGACGCCGTCGAGCAGCGGTTCTTCATGCGGGTGCACGTCGAGACCCCGGACCGTCGCAACGTCACGGTCGACGACCTGCGGTCCGCGTTCGCGCCGATCGCCGAGCGCTTCGGCATGACCTGGCACCTGTGGGACCGCGAGGCCCGCTACAAGACGCTGATCATGGTGTCGAGGTTCGGGCACTGCCTCAACGACCTGCTCTTCCGATGGAGCATCGGCTCGCTGCAGATCGACATCCCGGCGATCGTGTCGAACCACACCGACCTCGAGCCGCTGGCCCGGCAGTACGACATCCCCTTCGTGCACATCCCGGTGACCGCGGACACCAAGCCCGAGGCGGAGGCCCGGCTGCTCGCGCTGGTGCAGGAGCTCGACGTCGACCTCGTCGTGCTGGCGCGCTACATGCAGGTGCTCTCCGACGAGGTCTGCAAAGAGCTCGACGGCCAGGTGATCAACATCCACCACTCGTTCCTGCCGAGCTTCAAGGGCGCCAAGCCCTACCACCAGGCGTTCGAGCGCGGCGTGAAGCTGGTGGGCGCGACCGCCCACTACGTCACGCCCGACCTCGACGAGGGCCCGATCATCGAGCAGGACGTCACCCGCGTCGACCACGGCCTCACCGCCGACCAGCTCGTCTCCGCCGGCCGCGACGTCGAGTGCCAGGTCCTCTCCCGCGCCGTCCGCTGGCACGCCGAGACCCGCATCCTCCGCCACGGCCACCGCACCGTCGTCTTCCGCTGACCTCACCCAGGCGATTCAGTCCGAATCCGTCGTGTGCATAGGCGAAAGTCGACGGACTCGAACTGAATCGCCGTCGGACTACGCGGCGGAGGCCTCGCGGTGCTCTCGGGGACCTGCCAACCTGGAGCCGTGACGGATGCCGATCTCGCGGAGAAGGCTCTCGCGACGGGCCTGGTCCAGCCCGACCCGACGACGTGCGGGTCGAGCGTCCTCGTGGTCTCGCGCATCCTCAACGACCCGTCGTACGCCGCCTTCCTCGTCAACGGCGCGAACCCCGCAACGGGTCAACAGGCACCCGGCACGGTGAACGAGCGCTTCGCCGAGCAGACCCTCGCCATGCACCGCCTCACCAGCGGTCTGCGCGACAGCGGCGGCGGCTTCCAGCTGCCCTGGCCGAGTGCCCTCGGCACCCGGCCGTGGGCCGTCGCGCGGGAGATGAGCACGCAGTCCGGCAAGCCCGGGGTGACGTACTCCGCGCGTCCCGTCCTGCCGACGTCCTCGTCACGCTCGAGCGCCTTCACCCGCATCGTGACGTGCGCGAAGGACGGCATCGCCGTCCCGTTGTACGTCGGCAACCGTTGGTCACCTCGGCACGTGGTGCTGGTCCTGCCCGGTGACGAGGGACGGGACTCGGTGCGGATCTACGACCCGGCGCGCGGGCGTCGCTACCCGATCACCCGCGACGACTTCGTGGGCGCCGACCTCGACGTGGCGGGGTGGTCGACGCCTTGGGTCGTCGTGGTCCCGGGCTGAGCCTGTCGGTCGGGCGTCACCCCATCTGCATCGTCTCGCCGGACGGGATGCGTAGCCCTGGCAGGGCTTCGGGCGCAACCAGCAGCAGGACGCCCACGACCAGCAGCACCAGCGCGGTGGCGTACCTGGGGCTGCGGCGCCACGGGACGGTCTTCTCGAACGCGATGACCCCTGCCACGAACGCCATCCAGGTGACGCTCATGATCCCCAGCGCGAACAGCGAAGCCATGAGCGCCCAGCAGCACCCGACGCACCAGGCGCCGTTGCGCGTGCCCATCTGCACGGCGCCGACGCGCCCCCTCCGCCAGGACCCCAGGAACGACCCGAGCGGGCTGCGGCACTTGGACAGACAGACGTCCTTGAGCGGCGTCAGCTCGTAGCCGGCGGCGAGGAGAAGCGTGACCCCCGCGACGACGCGCCCGGCGCGCTCCCAGGCCAGGGCATCACCGAGGAGCGCCGCTGCGAGCAGTCCGAAGAGATAGGCGATCAGTCCTGCAGCAACCCAGGTCAGGAGGTAGCCCGCGGCGAACAACCAGGGAGACCACGGCGAGCTCGCCTTGGTGACCTTCGCGTACAGCGCGATCGTCGGTGCTACCGACGGCAGCATCATCGCGGCCATCATCACGGTCCAGACACCGAGGAACCAGCCGAGCGAGCCGAGCTCGGTCCACGGTCCGGCATCCATGCCGCCCATCGCGTGGGCAGCCCACAGCCAGCCCAGGGCGGCGACGGCGAAGAGCGCCGCGACCAGGCCGAGCCGGGTGCGGACGGCGGCGTACGCAGGGGCGAGACCGGTGCCCTCAGCAGGTCCGGCCGCCGAGGTCATGACAGGTCAGGCGGCCCAGGAGAAGTCGGAGGTCGACAGGCCGGTTCGTCCCTCGTAGGAGATCCCGAACGCGTTGATGCGCGTGCGCGTGGCCTCGGCCATCGTGAGGTTCGAGCCGACCGGGTGGAACATGCCGTCGAAGCGCACCGGACGGCCGGTGTCCACGCCGAACGGGACGACGTCCTCGATCTCGAAGTCGATCACGTCGCCGATGCGCACGCTGTGACGCAGCCCGTCGTCGGTCACCTGGATCGGAGCGCGCTCCACGCCAAGGATCTCGCCGATCATCGGTGCAAGCGCCGCCATCGGTCCGCCGAGCTGACCGCCGAACACCTTGACCAGCTTGTCGAACTGCTCGTCGGTCGCCTGGTCGTCGACGAAGACGCCCAGACGCCAGTTGCCCTCGGTCATCACCTTCGGGGTGTCCGCGATGAGTGCGACGACGCGCCCCGCGATCGGGGTTCCTGCGACGTCACCCTCACGAATGTTGAAGACGAGGGTCACCCGACAGAAGTCGTAGGTGGCGCCGTGGTCGAGCGACAGGTTGCACGGGCACATGAGCTCGCACGAGCAGGTCTCGATGTAGCTCCCCGCGAGATTCCAGGACATGGCCATCCCCTTCCCCCCAACCACTCAGTTTCATGAGCGGGCGCGTGAGGGTCAACGCCTGGGCTAGCCATGGCCCCGACTGCGCACCGTGGAGGTCCCGACCACCGGGGTCGAGACCTCCACGCCTGGGTGACACGGAGCTCAGCTGAGCGTCTCGCGGCGCATGCGCGCTCCGAGGGCATGCGCGGCGACGACCAGGCCGGCGGCGGCGAGCACGATGTCCTTGAAGACGTACTGACCCACGAGAGTCGGCCCGTTGCCGCTCCACATCTGGTCGGGGAACAGCACCAGCGGCGACATGATCCCGACGAGGGCGCCGGCGAGCACGAGCACGCCGACCTTGAGGAAGCGGCCGCTCACGAGGGTGAGACCGATGACGGTCTCGGTGAGTGCGGTGACGAGGAGCGCGGTGTTGCCGCTCACGAGCCCGAGGGTCAGCTTGTCGACGGTCGCGATGGCGAGACCCTCGGCAGGGCTGGCACCCGGCACGTACTTGAATGCCGCGAACACCAGGAAGACGGTGCCGAGCGCGACCCGGAGCACCGCGACGCTGTGCCGGGTGAGGAGGTCGGTCGCTCTCGCGAGCACCGTCTCGAGCCGGGAGCCCGGCGACGTCACCGGCGGTGATGCCACCGGGGACGAGGACACGCGCTGGGCCGGGATGGCGGGACGGTCGGTGATGGTGGACATGGTGGTTCCTCTCGCAGCTGTGGTCTGGCCACTGCGATGAGGCAGCGACCCGCTCGCGAGATACGACCGGGTCGCCTGCGGACTAGTCCGCAGGCTGGTCGTCCCCGCCTTGCAGGTCCTCCGCTGTCATCCCTTCGGGGTGACCGGTGGGCCACTGCACCAGCTCGATGCGGTAGCCGTCGGGGTCGGTCAGCCAGGAGGTCAAGAAGTCGTCGGAGCCGTCGGGCGAGGTGGGCTCCTCGGCCTCGATCCCCTTGCTCGCAAGGGATTCCACGGTGGCACGCAGGTCAGGCGTGTGCACCACGAGGTGGTTGAGGCCACCAGGTTCGATCTCGCCGCTCGAGGGGTCGTGCACGAGCTCGAGCGCGACGAACGGGTCACCGGGGAGCTTGATCATGGTGAGGCTGCCGAAGGCCGTCTCTGGAACCGTGCCGAGCACCTCGTAGCCGAGCGCGCCGTAGAAGGCGAGCGAGCGGTCCAGGTCCGCGACGCGGAGCCCCGCGTGCAATGTCCTCATGCGTGCCCCCAGTCGGTGGACGTCGTCATCGCGAAGTCTCCCGCGTAGTAGCCGTTGTGGGAGTGCACCTGTCCGGCGAAGGTGCCGGTCTCCTCCTCGACGATCATCTCTGCAGCCATGGTGCTCACCTCCTCGGCCCTGCCGTTCCTCCTACCCGTACTGACTCCGGACCCGTGCGAAACTCATCGGCGTGCGTCTCCTGGTCGCCATGCTCGTGCTGCTCGTCTGCGACGTGATCGGCGGCTTCATCGCGCTCTCGGAGGGAGCCGACTCGTTCAACGAGGCGTGGGGCTTCGACACCACCTCGACGGTGCCGCTGCCCGTCGCGCTGGTCCAGCTCGTCCTGGCCTGGGCGGCCGCACGCAACCTGCGCCCTCCGGTCGGACGGATCGCTGCCGTCGTGCTCAGCGTGTTCTGCCTGATCAGCGTGCTGGCGGGGTTGTTCGACGGCGACCTGATCGGCAACGTGTCGGACGACGGGCTCCTGTCCCGGGAGGTCGGGTGGGGGGTCGTCCTGCTCGTGCTGACCGCGATCGTCGGCCTGCTCGCCGCCGGCCGGGCCAGACAGCTTCGCGAGCCTCGTCCCGACTGATGTACCATTTGGTACATGAGCCACACGTTCGAGACCCACCGCCACATCGACGCTCCCCCCGCACAGGTGTGGGAGGTGCTCCAGGACGTCGCCCGCTGGCCGGAGTGGACGCCCACCGTGAGCTCGGTCGAGATGCTCGACGACGGGCCGCTCCGCGTGGGCCTGCGCGCGTCGCTGCGCCAGCCCAGGCTCCCGCGCGCGGAGTGGCAGGTGACCGCCGTCGCGCCGGGCTCGTCGTTCGTCTGGGAGGCCACGGGCCCGGGCCTGCGCACGGTCGCCGGTCACAGCGTCGTCCCGGACGGCGACGGCTCGCTCGTCACGTTGAGCATCGAGCAGACCGGTCCGATGGGCGCCGTCGCGGCCCTGCTGTGGCGAGGACTGACCCAGCGCTACATCGAGCAGGAGGCCGAGAGCCTGGACCGCCGGGCGACCAACGCGCCCGCCGCGTGACGAAGGCGCAGGAACCCCGCGCACGACTTCTCGACGCGGTCATCGACCACCTCGGCAAGGAAGGCATCGGTGACACCAGCCTGCGTGGACTGGCGGAGGCCGTGGGCACCAGCCACCGCATGCTGATCTACCACTTCGGGTCCCGGGAGGGCCTGCTCGCCGAGGTCACCCGGGAGGTCGAGGCGCGGCAACGCGCCCTCATGGACGTCGCCTACGACACCGACCTCCCTCCCCTCGAGGCCGCTGCGGCGTACTGGTCCCAGACGGTCGACGCGGCCTCGCGCTACGGCCCGCTGTTCTTCGAGCTGACCTCGCACGCCATGCAGGGCAGGGAGCACGCCGCGACGCTTCGCGACGAGCTCGTCGGCTCGTGGCTCCCGGGCGTGACCGCACTCTGCGTGGCCATCGGCATCCCCGAGGACGTCGCACCGACCCATGCACGGTTGGCCCTGGCATCGGCACGCGGCCTGCTGCACGACCTGCTGGTCACCGGGGACCGGGCCGAGGTCGACGCGGCCCACGACCTGCTGCAACGGATGCTGCTCAAGGTCGGCGAGGACGCCTCGCGTCGCCAGGGAGCCCGAACTCGGTCGTCACGCCCGGGCTGAACGCCACGTGGTCGGGTGGCCGGTCGGCGAGCCCCGGAAGCCCGACGGAGGCCATGAGGTCGTCGTCGAGCGAGAGGACCTCGGCGTCGCGCAACGGCCATGCGTCGTGCTCGTTGGGGACGTAGAGCGTTCGTCCCCACCACCGCACGTGCAGTCCCCAGCGTGCGCTGACGAAGTCATCGAGCTCCGTCCTCGGTCGCTCTGCGCCGACCCGGATGCTGACGTGGCTCTGCGGCCTCGCGCCCCGGCGGCGAAGGCGCGCGTCGTAGTGGTGCGTGTCCCCCTCGGGTCGGCGCTCGACGCGGTGGCGCATCCGAGCCCACCGGTAAGGCAGGCTGAACGCCGCGCGAGCGCCGAGCACGACGGCCGACCGGTCGGCGTCGAGGCTCAGGAAGACGATGCCCCGCCGACCGGTCTCGTCGACGGAGTAGAGACGCACGTTGGTCTCCAGAAACGTGCCGAACCACGGCACCCCGGGGCCACGGGCGAACCCGGCTCCGACCATCCGGAAGGGGACCAGCCCGACGTAGGTGACCCCCTCGAGCGTGTCGGGGCGAACGCCTCGCGGCATGCGGTCGGCGACGAGTCCCGGCGCGACCGCCCAGTGCAAGAAGGTGAGGTCCAGCCACCGCTGGTTCATCATCACCGGCCCGCTCAGTGCCGGGGCCTGCGCAGAGACGGGCTCGATCATCGAACGCGTCAGTCGCCGAGCTCCTTGCGGCGGCGCACGACGTACTCCTCGAGCTCCTGGCGGATCGCGTCGTCGATGGCCGGCGCTTCGTACTCCTCGAGCTTCTGCTGGTAGATCTTCGTGGCGCGGCCCGCCGCGTCGACACCCCCGTTGCGCATCCAGCGCTCGTAGTTCTCCGACGAGCTGAGGAGCGGGCGGTAGAAGCAGGTGCGGAAGCGCTCCATCGTGTGCATCGCGCCCAGGAAGTGGCCACCGTGCCCGACCTCTTCGTGGGCACCGAAGGCCATCGAGTCCTCGTCGATCTCCAGCGGCGTGAACTCGACCTTCATCATCTGCAGCAGCTCGACGTCGACGATGAACTTCTCGTAGCAGGCGACCAGGCCGCCCTCGAGCCAGCCGGCCGAGTGCATGACCCAGTTCGTGCCGGCGAGGAACGTCGGCAGCATCGTCATGAGGGCTTCGTAGCCGGCCTGTGCGTCCGGCACCTGCGACGAGGTGAGCGCACCACCGGAGCGGAACGGCAGCCCGAAGTGGCGCGCGATCTGGCCGGTGCAGAGCAGGCCCATGCCGGACTCGGGCGTGCCGAAGGTCGGCGACCCGGACTGCATGTCGATGTTGGAGAGGAACGAGCCGAAGACGCACGGCGACCCCGGGCGGATCAGCTGCGACAGCGTGATGCCCGTCAACGCCTCGGTGATCTGCTGCACGAGCGCCGCGGGGATCGTCACGGGCGACATCGCGCCCATGAGGATGAACGGCGTCAGCACGACCGCCTGGTTGGCGGCGGAGTACTCGAACTGCGCCTCGAGCATCCGGTCGTCCCAGCGCAGCGGCGAGTTGCAGTTGATGAGCGAGATCGAGGCAGGTGTCTTCTCGATCGCCTCACGACCGCCGAAGAGGATCTCGCCCATCGCGATGGTGTCCGCCGCGTTGACGCCGGAGACCACGTTGCCCATGTAGGGCTTGTCGGTGAGCGTCTGCAGCGCGTACGTCATGTCGAGGTGCCGCGAGTCGAGCGGAGTGTCGTTGGGCTCGCAGATGACTCCGCCGGCGGAGTCGAGCGCGGAGAACGACTGCGCCAGCTTGGTGAAGTTGCGGAAGTCGTCCATCGTCGCGTCGCGACGGACCTCGCCCTGGCGGACGAAGGGCGGGCCGTAGACGGCACCGAAGGCCATCGAGTCGCCGCCGATGTGGATGGAGTTCTCGGGGTTGCGGGCCCGCACGTCGAACTCGCGCGGCGCCTTCGCGACCTGCTCGAGGATGAAGTCGGGGTCCATGAAGACGGTGTTGTCCTCGACCCGCTGGCCCGCTTTCCGGAACAGGTCGAGCGCCCGGTCGCTCATGAACTCCACGCCGATCTCGGTGACGAGACGTCTCCACCCCTTGTCCAGGGTGGCCATCGCGTCCTCGGACAGGATCTCGTAGCGCGGCATGCGGTTCTGGAACACGGACCTCGGCCTCCTTGACTCTTCCTTTGGCGGCATCCTAGCCTCACGTTATGGAAATGGAGTTCCGCAATATGGAACTCTTGCTCGTGTCGCAGGGAGGTGGCACATGACGGGCACGCAGGCGGTCGACCGCGCTGCCACCCTGCTCGCGCGCGTCGTGCGCGCCGACGAGCCGCTGGCCTTCAGCGCGCTCGCCGAGGACACCGGCCTCCCCCGCTCCACGACGTCGCGCCTGCTCGCCGCGCTGGAGCGCAACATGCTGCTCGCCCGGAACGGCGACGGCTCGTTCCTGGCCGGTCCGCTCTTCAGCGAGTACGCCGCGGGCCACGACCCGGGACGCGACCTCGGCCGCATCGCCGAGCCGTTCCTGGCCGAGCTGGCCGAGCTCACCGGCGAGACCGTCCACCTCGGCGTCCCTCGCGGCACCCAGGTCGTCGAGGTCGCCCAGGTCGACTCGCGCTTCGTGCTCGGAGCCCGCGACTGGTCGCAGATCGACGTCCCCTCGCACTGCTCCGCGCAGGGCAAGGTCCTCATGGCGCACGGCGCGCTGCCGCTCCCCGGCGAACCCATGGAGCGCCCCACCGACAACTCCCACCACTCGCTGGAAGCCCTCACCACGGAGCTCGAGCGCATCGGGCGGATGGGCTACGCCGTCACCGTCGACGAGCTGGAGGAGGGGTTGTCGGCCGTCGCCGCCCCCGTCTTCGGCTCCGCACTGGGCCGGGCCGGCGTCGTCGCCGCACTCGGCATCTCCGGTCCGACCGCACGTATCGGATCGCACGCCGACCAGCTCGGTCGGACCCTGGTCGAGTCAGCGGACAGCCTGTCGCGCCGGCTCCGTCGCCGCGCGACATCACACAAGGAGGGAGCGGCATGACACCCGAGGAGATCCTTCAGGGGTTGTACGACGAGACGCTGCGTGGCAACGCCCCGGTCGTACTGGAGCTCACGCACGAGGCACTGGGGATGGGCATGGAGCCGCAGAGCCTCCTGTTCGACGCCCTCATCCCGTCACTCGAGGAGGTCGGCGCCCGCTTCGAGCGCGGCGACTTCTTCGTGCCGGAGATGCTCATCGCCGGGCGCGCCATGGCCGGTGCGATGGAGGTGCTCCGACCGCTGCTGGCCGACACCGGCGTCCAGACGATCGGCAAGTTCCTCATGGGCACCGTCAAGGGCGATGTCCACGACATCGGCAAGAACCTCGTCAACATCATGCTCGAGGGTGCCGGCTTCGAGGTGATCGACCTCGGCGTGCAGGTGGCACCGGAGAAGTTCGTCTCCGCCATCGAGGAGCACCAGCCCGACATCGTCGGTTTCTCGGCGTTCCTCACCACGACGATGCCGATGTTCAAGGCCAACATCAACGCGTTGCAGAAGGCCGGCCTCCGCGACGAGGTCATCATCATGGTCGGCGGCGCGCCCGTCACCCAGGAGTACGCCGACGCGGTCGGTGCCGACGGCTACGCAGCCGACGCCTCCGCGACGGTGAAGAAGGCCAAGGACCTGCTCAACCGCAAGAGGAACCTGGTCAACGCATGAGCGACGGGCTGACCCACGAGACCAAGATCCGGTCGGAGAGCAAGGAGGTCGTGATCGGGCACGACCGCCCGTTCACGATCATCGGCGAGCGGATCAACCCCACCGGCCGGCGCATCTTCCAGGAGCAGCTGCGCGCCGGTGACTTCTCCGCCATCGAGCGCGACGTCAAGGCGCAGGTCGAGGGAGGTGCGCACGTCCTCGACATCAACATGGGCGTGCCGCTGACCGACGAGCCCGAGCTGCTGGCCAAGGCGATCACGATGGTGCAGGAGCTCACCGACCTCCCGATCTGCATCGACTCCTCGGTCGTCGAGGCGCTCGAGGCAGGGCTGTCGGTCTACAAGGGCCGTGCACTGGTCAACTCGGTCACCGCCGAGGACGAGCGCATGGAGCAGATCCTCCCCCTCGTCAAGCGCTTCGACGCCGCGATCATCGCGCTGCCGAACGACGAGGAAGAGATCCCGATGGAGCCGGACAAGCGGCTCGTCCTCGTGCGCAAGGTCATCGAGGTGGCGACCAAGGAGTACGGCATCCCGATCGAGGACATCCTCATCGACCCCCTGGCGATGCCGATCGGCGCGGACAGCAACAACGCCCTGTCGTTCTTCGAGACCGTCGGCCGGATCAAGGCCGAGTTCGGCGTGAACATGACCTGTGGCGCGTCCAACGTGTCGTTCGGCATGCCCGGCCGGCACTCCCTGGGCTCGGTGTTCCTGCCGATGGCGATGGCCGCCGGCCTCACCAGCGCGATCATGGACGCCCGCACGCCGCAGATCTCGGAGGCCGTGCAGGCCGCCGACCTCCTGCTGGGACACGACGAGTGGGGCGGCGCGTGGATCGCGGCGTTCCGCGCCAAGCAGCAGGCGGCTGCATCAGCGACCGCCTGACCCGAGCCCTCGAAAGGGACAGCTCATGAGCACCGGCCGCGAGGGGACTCCGCTGGAGTTCTCGGTCGACCAGTTCCGTCGCGAAGGCCTGATCGAGCCGCCTGACACCCAGGCGACGCAGTCGGGCACCGGACGCGTGGAGCTGCGCTTCTCGCCGTCCGGCCTCTCCGCGCGCGTCCCCTCGGGGGTCACGGTCTTCGACGCGGCGAGCTGGAACGGTCTCGCGATCGACTCGACGTGCGGCGGCCACGGCACCTGCAAGAAGTGCAAGGTGCAGGTCACCGACGGCTCGGTCCCGGTGTCACGGCTCGACGCCCGAGCGTTCACCGCGGACCAGCTCAGGGACGGCTGGCGGCTCGCCTGCCTGGCGGCAGCGACCTCGGACCTGAAGATCGACGTGCCACCGCTGACCACGCGGCCCAAGGCCGCAACGGTCGGCGTCGGTCGCCAGGTGATCCTGCGGCCGGCCGTGCAGAAGCGGTACGTCGAGCTCGACGAGCCGTCCTTGTCCGACCAGCGGCCCGACCTGGTGCGGCTCACCGACGCCCTCGACGACCTCGAGGTCGTGCCCGACCTCCACGTGCTGCGGCGGCTGCCCACGGTGCTGCGCCAGGCGGACTTCAAGGTGACCGCCGTCGTCGTCGACGAAGCCCTCATCGAGGTCGAGGCCGGCGACACCTCCGAGCAGCGCTACGGCATCGCCTTCGACCTCGGCACCACGACAGTCGTGGCGACGCTCCTCGACCTGCACGCCGGCGTACCCATGGCCGTGCAGTCGATGCTCAACAAGCAGCAGCCGTTCGGCGGCGACGTCATCACGCGCATCAGCGCCACGATGATGGACCCGGAGGCGCTCGGTCGCCTGCAGAAGGCCGCGCAGGCGACGCTCGCCGAGCTCACGGAGCAGGTGTGCGAGGAGGCGGGCATCGATCCGAGGCAGGTCTACGAGGTCGCGCTCGCCGGCAACGCGACCATGACGGCGCTGGTGCTCGGCATGGACCCCGAGCCCCTGGGCGTCGCGCCCTTCATCATGGCCACCGCGGTGCCCGTCGGCATCCAGGCCCGCGACCTCGGACTGTCGCTCCACCCGGGCGCCCGCGCGCTGCTCTTCCCGGCCCTCGGCGCCTACGTCGGCGGCGACATCGTGGCCGGCATGCTTGCCACCGGCATGGACCGCGACAAGCGCACCCGGCTCTTCATCGACGTCGGCACCAACTGCGAGATCGTGCTCAGCGACGGCGATCGCATCGTGTCGACCGCGGCGCCGGCCGGGCCCGCCTTCGAGGGCGGCGCGATCCGCTGCGGCATGCGCGCCGCGCCGGGAGCCATCGAGGGCGTCCGCATCGGTGACGACGTGACGCTGACCGTCATCGACGACGTGGAGCCGCAAGGGCTCTGCGGCTCGGGGCTCGTCGACGTGGTCGCCGAGCTGCACAAGGCAGGACTGCTCGACGACAGCGGACGCTTCGTCACCGACGAGGTCGCCAAGGAGGTCGCCCCGACGCTGGCCGACCGGCTGACCAAGATCGGCGAGGAGCGGGTCTTCGTGATGCACCGTCCCGACGGGGTGACCGAGCCGGAGGACACGGTCTACCTCTCGCAGCGCGACGTCCGCGAGCTGCAGTTCGCGAAGGCCGCGATCTCCACCGGCTGGACCCTGCTGCTCGAGGAGCTGGGCGTCGACCCGTCCGACGTGCAGCAGGTGCTGCTCGCCGGGTCGTTCGGCAGCTACCTCTCCCCCAGCTCCGCGGTGCGCATCGGCCTGGTGCCGAAGCTCCCGGTGCTGCGGATCATCTCGGCCGGCAACGTCGCGGGCGAGGGCGCGAAGATGGCCCTGCTGTCGCACCGCGAGCGGGCCGGCGCCCTCACGCTGCTCGAGGAGGTGCTGTATGTCGAGCTCTCCGACCGGAGCGACTTCAACGACAAGTTCGTCGACCAGCTCGCCTTCCCGAGCTGACACCCGGCGCACCGGCACGGTCGCCCTCGTCGCCTGCGGCGCCATCGCGCAGCCGTCGGCCGCCGTCGTCCAGCGCCGCGGCTGGCCGGTCGACGTGCACCCGCTGCCGCCCCTGCTGCACAACCACCCGGGGAAGATCGCCGGCGAGGTCGAGCGGCTCGTCGCGGACCTGCGTCCGTCGTACGACGAGGTGGTGGTCGGCTATGCCGACTGCGGCACCTACGGCGCGCTCGACGAGGTCTGCGAGCGACTGTCGCTGCGGCGACTCCCGGGCCTGCACTGCTACGACATCTACGCCGGGGCCGAGCGCATCCAGCGGTTCCTTGAGGACCAGCCGGGGACCTACCTGCTCACCGACTACCTCGTGCGCTCCTTCGAGCGCTCGGTCGTCGTCGAGCTCGGCCTGGACCGCTACCCCGAGCTGCGCGACGACTACTTCCACTCCTACACGCGCGTGGTCTGGCTGGCCCAGGACCCCGACCCCGACCTGCGGGGGCTCGCGGAGCGCGCAGCAGAGCGGATCGGCCTTCCGCTCACCGTGGTCGAGACCGGCGACCGCCTCCTGGAGCAGTCGCTCTCCGACCTCCTGAACGGAGACGGGCCGCCCTCGACGTGACGTCGAGGGCGGCCCGTTCTGTCCAGCGTGGGTTCAGATCGCGCGAACGCGGGTCGCCTGCGGGCCCTTCGGACCCTGGGCGACCTCGAACTCGACGGCCTGGTTCTCCTCGAGGGACTTGTAGCCGGTCCCCTCGATCTCGGAGAAGTGAACGAAGAGGTCAGCGCCCTCCGCCTGCGAGATGAAGCCGAAGCCCTTCTCGCTGTTGAACCACTTCACAGTTCCCTGTGCCATGTTGTGCTCCCTTCAAGAGCGTGAGCGGCCGTCGCACCGTGCGGCGACCGAGTTTGTCAGCGGCCGCGACCGGCCGAGAATCCTGCCGCGCTGTGCGGTCGTGAGCTTGTCGAGGGTCCGCGACGTGAGTCGCGACCCGAGGGGTGCTGAGGCTTGCGCCGCCGCGCGGACGCGGGGGCCTGTCCGCCCTGTCCGCCCCTGCCGGCCTTGCCTGCGCCGGCGGTGGCCTTCGCGGCCCGGGCGCCGGCGGGCAGCGGCGCTCCCTGCGGCACCTCGCGACCCTGCGCGATGTCGAGGAGGATCGCGTCGCTGCTGGCGACGCGACGCGTCTGAGGCTCGATCCGCGCGCGGCGCATCAGGTCGCGCACGTCGTCGCGCTGGCCGTCCAGCATCATCGTGACGACGGTGCCCACGGCCCCGGCACGCGCGGTGCGGCCCGAACGGTGCAGGTACGCCTTGTGCTCGGCGGGCGGGTCGGCGTGGATCACGAGGGACACGTCGTCGACGTGGATGCCCCGCGCCGCGATGTCGGTCGCCACCAGGGCTCGGGCACGTCCGCCCGAGAACGCGGCGAGGTTGCGGGTGCGAGCACCTTGCGAGAGATCTCCGTGGAGCTCGACGGCCTCGACGCCGCGGGCGCGCAGCTGGCGCGCGAGCGTCTTGGCGCCGCGCTTGGTGCGGGTGAAGACGACGGTCCGGCCGGGCGAGGCGAGCAGGTCGGCGACCACCGGCACGCGGTGCTCCTGGGTCACGCTGAGCACGTGGTGCGACATGACGGTCGGCGAGACGGGCTCGTCGTCGACGGCGTGCACGACCGGGTCGTCGAGGAAGCGCCGCACCAGGACGTCCACCCCGCTGTCGAGCGTGGCCGAGAACATGAGTCGCTGACCGCCCCGCGGGGTCTGGTCGAGGAGGGCCCGGACGACCGGCAGGAAGCCCAGGTCGGCCATGTGGTCAGCCTCGTCCAGCACCGTCACGCGGATCTCGGAGAGGTCGACGTGGCGACGGTCGACCAGGTCACGGAGCCTGCCGGGGCAGGCCACGACGATGTCGACGCCCGAGGCCAGCCGGCGAATCTGGGGCCGGTCGGGCACACCACCGAACACGGTCATGTGGCGCAGGCCGGCGGCGTCTGCCAGGGGCGCGAGCACGGCGGCCACCTGGACGGCGAGCTCACGGGTCGGCACGAGGACCAGGCCGGTGGGACGGCCGGGCTTGGCGCGACGATGTTCGGCGAGCCGGGTCACCAGCGGGAGCGCGAAGGCCAGGGTCTTGCCCGAGCCGGTGCGTCCCCGACCGAGGACGTCACGGCCGGCCAACGAGTCGGGAAGGGTCGCCGACTGGATCGGGAAGGGCGTGGTGACGCCCGACGAGGCGAGCGACGACACGAGCGCCGGACTGAGTCCGAGCCGCGCGAAGGAGGGATGAGTCAGGTGGTCCGCAGGCACGGAGGCCTGGAGCGGAGGAGAGGAAGTGATGAGGGGAACTCCGGGATCTGAGGGCTCGTCCCGACGGCGCGTGGAGCGCGCTCACGTCGAGGAGCGGGAAACGGGCCTGGACGAAAATGTGCAGGTCCTTGCCCCCGACGGTAGGCCATCGCCGCTCAGATAGCGAATCGCGCGGGCCGGAGGGGCGGGTCTATGGTGGGGGGACCGCCCGAGGATCCGGCCAGGAGCCCTCGGCGCACCGGTGGGAAGGCAGTGGCCGTGAGTGCCCGAGACCTGACGAACGGTGCCTCTCCGGGGCCGAGTCAGGACGCGACGAGCAACGTCGCCGACCTGCAGGCCCTGCTGTTCCTGGTGACGCGCGCTCGGCGTGAGCAGGAGTCGGCACGCGAGACCCGGTCGAGCCCGGACCGGGTGCTGGCCGCCCGCTGGGCGATGATGGAGGCGCTCGAGACCTACGCGGCAGCCCTGCGGCACCGCTGCTGGCCGGTGCCGCGCCAGATCCAGGGCGAGATCCAACTCCTCCGCGCCCTCTGCGGCGTGGGCACGGGCAGGCCTGCGATCAAGCCGTGACCGCCGCCCCGAGACGGGCGAGCTGCTCCAGCCGCCACGCCTCGGTCTCGGCCACCTGGTTGAACGTGAACACGTGCAGGCCCTCGACGTGCATGGCGGGGTCGGCGAAGGTCTTGGCGCACTTCTCCACGAACCGCATCGGGTCGTAGCCGCCCGGGGTGGCGATGCCCGCGAAGACCTTCTTGTTCTTCGCGAGGAAGCGCGTCGACTCGCCGACGCCGATGCGGGTGGCCATGGTGAGCAGCTTGGTGCGCTCGACCGGGCCGGGCAGGCCGATGAGGACCGGCTGCGGCACGCCGCGCGACCGGAGCCGCTCGACCCACTTCACCACCTGGGTCGCGTCGAAGGTCAGGTTGCTGACGACGTGGGTCGCGTGCCGGCGCTTGTCCCACATCGCCTGCACGGTGACGTCGTCGTGGATGGTCGGGTGCGACTCGGGGTAGCCGGTGATCCCGACGTGCGGGAACGGCCGGCCCAGGCTCTCGAGGTCCTCGAGGAGGTCGAGGGACGCGTGGTACTCGCCTGCCGGGGGGTCCTGGTCGCCTGCGGGGACGAAGACCGCCGTGATGCCCGCCGCGGTGAGCCGGTCGCAGACCTCGCTCAGCTCGGCCTTGCCGCTGATCATCCGCGCCGCGAGGTGGGGTACGGCGGTGTAGCCGGCTGTCGTCAGCCGCTCCGCGAGCTCGAGCGTCGGCCCGAGACCCTTCTTGGGCGAGGCGGTCACCGTGATCGTGTGCCCGACGGGCACGTGCTCGAGCACGGTGGCCTCGATCGAGGCCGTCGGGAGGATCTCGTAGCGGGCGTTCTCCAGCAGCCGCCGGATCGTGGACGCCGTCGTCACCCTGTTGCGCATCAAGGAACTCGTTTCGCAATACGCTACAAACCAGTGCCCTTACTGTAGTCCCCCGCGGTGCTCCAGGGAACGGCCGACAAGCCCGATTTCCGCGCTTGTCACGCCCGAACGAAGCCGCCGGAAGGCCCGAACGCAAACGCTTGCTCCCCGGCTAGTACGGATGCACCAGGACTTAGTACCCAGGGATTCGACAAACGGCCCGTACCGGACACTTGAACCCCACACTTGTGCCATGCCCCCGTCCCCCACCGGTGTCCCCCCGCACGACGCGTCCGCCGCGCGCGGGCTCGCGCTCGCAGCGGCCCTCGTCGCGACCGCCGTGCTCCTCGGTTGGTTCGCCGGCGTCGCGCGGCTGACCGACGTCGCCCCCGGCCTCAACACCATGAAGCCCAACAGCGCCCTGGGCGCCCTTCTCCTCGCCGTGAGCACGCTGCTCCCGCGCTTCGGCCGGGTGCCCACGCTGGCGGCACTGACGTTGGTCGGCGTCACGGTCCTCTCGATGCTTCCGCAGGCGGCCTTCTCGGTCGACACCCTGCTCGTGCACGTCGACGAGCCCGGCCCGCACCCGGGACGGATGGCGCTCACCACCGCGGTGTGCCTGGCGTTGCTGGCCGGCTCGCGGCTGGCGGCGGTGCGCTTCCCGCGGCTGGCCCAGCTCGCTGCCCTGCTGGTGATGGCGATCGCCGTCGTGGCGGTGCTGGGCTACGCCTACGAGGTCGACGCCCTCTACACCGCGGGACAACACTCCACCATGGCGATGCTCTCGGCGGTGACGATGTTCCTGCTCGCCGCCTCGTCGCTGCTCCAGCGGACGGGTGGCCCCGTGCCGTGGCTGCTCCACGGCGAGGACGCCGGAGCGATGCTCTTGCGCCGGATGCTCCCGCTGCTCCTCGTCAGCGTCCCGCTGATCGGCTACGCGCCCCTCCTCGGGCAGCGCGCAGGCTGGTACAGCACCGAGACCGGCGTCGCGGTCATGGTCACCGCCTGCCTCACCATCGTCGGCGGGGCGAGCTGGTTCGTCGCCCGACGTCTGGCCGACCACGACCGGCAGCTCCTGGAGGCCCTCGCCACGCTCTCGGTCGTCAACCACGACCTCGAGTCCCGCGTGAACCGTCGCGCCGTGGAGCTCGAGGAGGAGCGCGGCCGCAGTGCCGTGCTGCGCGACCGCAACCGGATCGCGGCCGACCTGCACGACCACGTCATCCAGACCCTCTTCGCCGTCGCCCTGCAGCTGCAGGCCGAGTCGCGCCGCTCCGACCGACCGGAGCCCCTCGTCGACGCCAGCACCCAGGTCGACCAGGCCATCCGGGGCCTGCGCAGCACGATCTTCGAGCTCAAGCGGGCCGGCACCGCGCAGCAGCTGGAGTCCGACCTTGCCGAGATCGTCTCGGTGTCCAGCCACACGGACGCCGTGATCGAGCTGCGCACGACAGGACACCTCACCTCCATGCCCGACGAGATCGCCGAGCACGTGGTCGCCGCGGCCCGCGAGGGCCTGTCCAACGCGGTCAAGCACGCCCGCGCCGACCTCATCACCCTGGAGGTCGACGCGCGCGGCGACGACCTCGTCCTGGTCGTCTCCGACGACGGCGTCGGGGTCGACCCGGCCTCGGCGACCAGCGGCATGCGCAACCTCCGGGAGCGCGCCGAGCGGCTCGGCGGTACCTGCGTGTGGAGCACCAACGGGACCGGGGGCGCCACGATGACGTGGCGTGTCCCGCTCACGCTGACGCCCGGCCTGTCCAACGGCCTCGTCGCCACTGCCGGCGACGGAGAGCCCGACAACCTGCCTGCGGCGCTGGCCGCCGTGTGCGCCGCCGCCGCGCTGTCCGGCGAGGACGGCCGCACCCCACGTCAGGCTGTCGTGGAGTCGGTCCGCGCCGCGCTCGACGTCGACCTCGCGCTGCTCGTCGCCGGCGACGGTCCCGACCACGTGCGGATCGTCGCCGCGTGCGGCCTGCCCGACGACGCGGCCGCGCTCGGCAGGCGCCTCGACCGCCACTCGTCGGTCTCGGGGCACGCGATGAGCGAAGGACAGGTCCTGCGCCTCGACAACCTGCGCGGCGGCACGGTACCGAGCGTCATCTTCGGCGAGATGCCCTTCGCCTGCGGGCTCGTGGTGCCGGTCCTCGGCCAGGCCGGCGGTGCCGCGCTGATCGTGGGCCGGACGGCGGGCGGTCGCTCCTTCACCGACGTCGAGGAGCACCAAGCACTCGCGCTCGCGTCCCTCATGCCGCTCGCGCTGGAGCCTGCGCCGAGGGCCGCGCAAAGCGTGTCCTGACGCCTTCGGACCCTCTCGCGCGCTACCTCTGATTCCTGTCCTGCCTCAGGCCGGCGGGTCCTGCGCCGCCGCGTCGCGTCCTTCGCGGAAGAACGCGAGCACACCGTCGGGGCCACCGAGCTCGGCGATCGGGCGGGAGGCCCCGAACGACGCCGTCCAGAACGTGCCCCGACGCGGCGCCCACGGGCCGACGTACGCGTAGGGGACCGCCGACGACGAGTCGCCCGGCGAGACGCCGTAGTTGACCTCGTCGACGCTGATCCCCACGTCGAAGTGCTCCGGCCACAGGACGGGTGTCTCCTCCGGTGCGAGCGCGCGGAGCGCCTGGTCGCCGACCTCGAGCGCGTGCGCGAGCTCCTCGGCCGCGGCCGCGTCGATCTGCAGCACGTCGGTCGGGAGCACGTCGGTGGTGTCGGAGTAGACGTCCGCCAGCGACCGCGCCGCCACCCCCGCGGCCTCGGCGACGTCGACCGGCGTGCGCCCGTCGAGGTCCACCGTGCCCCCGGGGTGCACCAGCCGAGTGCCCTCGACGCGCAGGTCGGGGTCCGCGACCGTGGCGAAGCCGCCCGGCACCACGCGGAGCCGGATCGTCCCGCTGGCTGCGTGCTGCGGGCCGGCGAGCACCAGCTCGGCCACGCCGTGCAGGGCCCGTCGGGTCAGGTCTAGATCGGTCATGCGTCCTCCTGTAACGCCAGGCGGGGTGCGGAGACTGAACCGGCATGACCGACACCGTTCCGACGCCCACCGCTCCCGAGCAGCATTCCACGCCGCCCTCGACCTGGCACCGGGTGCCGGACACCGACCTCCCCGACGAGGGTCGCGTCAGCAGCGCGGTGATCGACGGCCACTCCGTCGCCCTCACCCGGTGCGGAGGCGTGCTGGGCGCGCTCGAGAACAAGTGCCCGCACCAGGGCGGACCGGTCGGCGAGGGCTCGATCGAGAACGGGTGGTTGCGCTGCCCGTGGCACGGCTACGACTACGACCCGACGACGGGGCGGCCGCCGGAGGGTTTCAGCGACGCCGTCGCGGCGTACTCCGTCGACCATCGCGACGACGGCGTGTACGTCGACCTCCCCGACAAGGAGGCGCCCGTCCGCACGGTGTCGGACGTCCTCGTCGACACCCTCGTCGCCCACGGCGTCGACACCGTCTTCGGCATGGTCGGCCACTCCAACCTCGGGTTCGCCGACGCGATGCGCCGCGCCGAGGAGCGCGGCGACCTGCGGTTCGTCGGCATCCGCCACGAGGGTGCCGCTGCCTTCGCGGCCAGTGCCTACGGCAAGCTGACCGGTCGACCGGCGGCCTGCTTCGCCATCGCCGGTCCGGGGTCGACGAACCTGCTGACCGGCCTCTACGACGCGAAGCTCGACCAGTCCCCCGTCCTCGCGATCTCCGGCCAGGTGCCGTCGAGCGTCAAGGGACGTGGTGCCTTCCAGGACCTCGACCTCGAGGCGGTCTTCCGCGACGTCGCGGTGAGCACGACGACCGTCAGCGCGGGGAGCGACCACGCGGAGCTCGCGGCGTTGGCGGTCAAGCACGCCGTCGACCGGCGCGGGGTGGCGCACCTGGTCCTCCCGGACGAGGTGCAGGTGCAGTCGAGCGAGGCCGAGGGCACCGCCCCCACCGGTCGTACGACGGCGCGCCGGATCCGGCCCGACGAGTCCGACCTCGCGAAGGTGGCCGGGATGGTCGTGGGCGCCCGACGGCCCGTCATCGTCGTCGGCCACGGCGCCCGCGCGGCACGCCAGCAGGTGGTGCAGCTCGCGGAGCGGCTGCACGCGCCCGTGCTCACGACGTTCAAGGCCAAGGGACTCGTTCCCGACACGCACCCGCTCGGCGCCGGCGTGCTGGGTCGCAGCGGCACCCCGGTGGCGAGCTGGCTGATGAACGAGTCGGACCTGCTCATCGTGATCGGGGCGTCCTTCTCCAACCACACGGGGATCGCGTCCTACAAGCCGATCGTGCAGGTCGACGACGAGCCCGCCTCCATCGGTCGCTTCCACCCGGTCGCCTGCCCGGTGCTGGCCGACGCGGCCCTGACCCTCGAGGCGCTGATGCCCCTCCTCGAGGACGCCCACCCCGTCGACCAGACCGAGGACGTGGCCGCGCGCTGGGGGCTCTGGCGGGCGGAGAAGCAGCGGCGCGAGGCCGACGACCACGGACGCGGCGTCGGCGCGGCCGCGGTGTTCGCGGCGCTCGCCCGGCACCTGCCCCTCGACGCCGTGGTCACCGTCGACGTGGGCAACCACGCCTACTCGCTCGGCCGCTACCTCGAGTCGGCGGGCCAGCCCGTGCTCATGAGCGGCTACCTCGGCTCCATCGGATTCGGCTACCCGGCCGCCCTGGGCGCCTGGGCCGCCGACCCGGAGCGGCCGGTGGTCGCGGTGACGGGCGACGGCGGGTTCGGGCAGTACGCGACCGAGCTGACCACGGCGGTGAAGTACGGCATCCCGGTCAAGCACGTGCTGCTCGACAACAAGGCGCTCGGCAAGATCGCGAAGGAGCAGGTGGCCGGCGACTTCCCGGTCTGGCACACCTCACTGGTCAACCCCGACTGGGCGGCCTACGCCGACCTCTGCGGAGCGACCGGCATCTCCGTGACCCACGCCGACCAGCTCGACGACGCTCTCCGCAAGACTTTCGTCACCCCGGGACCGGTCCTGGTCCATGTCGCGCAGGACGCAGCACTGCTATGACACTGGGATGGGAGACGACGCCGAGATCGTGGCCGCGCTCCGCGCCGGCGACGAGCGGGCCTTCAGCGCCCTCGTCAGTGCCTGGGCACCGCTGATGCGCCGGGTGGCCCGCCAGCACGTCGGCAGCGACGCCTCGGCCGACGACGTCGTCCAGGAGGCGTGGGTCGGGATCCTGCGCGGTCTCGACACGTTCGAGGGGCGCTCGTCCCTGCGCACCTGGGCCTTCCGGATCCTGGTGAACACGGCTCGCTCGACGGGGGTCCGTGAGCACCGGACGACGCCCGTCGAGCCGAGCGTCGCCGCGGACCGGTTCCAGGACAGCACCGAGCGCTACCCCGGGGGCTGGCGCAGCTTCCCCGACGCGTGGCCCGGCCCGGCGGACGAGGCGGAGGCGGGTGAGGTCCGGCGGGTGGTCGCGACCGCCGTACGCACGCTGCCGGAGCGGCAGCGCGTGGTGATCACGCTCCGCGACCTGCACGGCTTCGGCTCCGACGAGGTCTGCGACCTCCTGGCCGTCACGCCGGAGAACCAGCGGGTGCTGCTGCACCGCGCACGGTCGACGGTGCGCGGACGCCTCGAGGAGCACTACGGCGGCGTCCGGTGAGCGCGCTCACGTGCCGCGAGCTCGTCGAGCTCGTCACGGACTACCTCGAGGGCGCGCTCGGTCCCGACGACGTCGCGCGCTTCGAGGAGCACACCGCGCTGTGCCCGGGGTGCGAGGTGTACGTCGACCAGCTGCGCCGCACCGTCGCCGAGGTCGGCCGGCTCGAGCCCGAGCACCTCGACCCTCCGGCGCGCGACCAGCTCCTCGAGGCCTTCCGGGACTGGGCACGGGAGGAGCGCCGTGCCTGAGGTGGACTTCGTCAACCTGCTCGGCGTGCTCCTCGTCGCCCTGCTGGCGCCCCTCGCCCTGGGTTTCGCTCCGAGGCTGCGGGTGCCCGCCGTCGTGCTGGAGATCGTGCTCGGCATCGTGCTGGGTCCGCACGCGCTCGGCTGGCTGGAGCCCGACCTGGCGGTGCAGATCGTGGCACTGCTGGGGCTGGCCATGCTGCTCTTCCTCGCAGGACTCGAGGTCGAGGTCGGCCGGCTGCGCGGCACCGTGCTGCTGACCGCCGCCGCCGGGTACGCCGTCTCCCTGCTCGTCGGCTGGGCCGCGGGACTCGGGCTCGACGCGATCGGGTGGGTCAACGACCCCCTGCTGCTCGGGGTTGCGGTGTCCGCGACGTCCCTGGGGCTCGTCGTCGCCGTGCTCAAGGACGCGCGCCAGCTCGACACCGCCCTCGGTCAGATGGTCATCGCGGCCGCCTCCGTGGCCGACTTCGCCGCCGTGCTGCTGCTCTCCCTGCTGTTCTCCGCCGACAGCAAGGGCACCTCGACCAGGCTGGTCCTGCTGGGGGTCTTCGTCGGGCTGGTCGCGGTGACCGGCATGGCCGCGGCGGTCTCGTCACGGTCGATGCGCCTCGGTGACGTGCTGGTGCGGCTCCAGGACACGAGCGCGGAGATCCGGGTGCGTGCCGCCATGGTGCTGCTGCTCGCCTTCGTCGTGCTCGCGGAGAAGGTCGGGCTGGAGAGCATCCTCGGTGCGTTCCTGGCCGGCGCGGCCGTGGCGGTGCTGGACCGGGACGCCGGCACCCACCCGCACTTCCGGGTCAAGCTGGACGCGGTCGGCTACGGCTTCCTCGTGCCGGTCTTCTTCGTGACCAGCGGCATGCGCCTCGACGTGAGCGGACTGACGGACCCGGCCCAGGCCGCGCGCGTGCCGGTCTTCCTGCTGGTGCTGCTCGTGGCACGAGGACTCCCCGCCCTGCTGTCGTGGCGCGCTGTCGGTGCCCGCGGCGTCGCGGCCACCGCTCTGCTCCAGGCGACGTCGCTGCCGTTCCTGGTCACCGCGGCCCAGATCGGCGTGTTGACCGGGCGGCTGAGCGAGACCACGGCAACCGGGCTGGTGTGCGCCGGTCTCGTGTCGGTGCTGGTGTTCCCCGCGCTCGCCGTCGCTGTCATGCCGTCGCGTCGCGAGCCCGGGCCTCGCAGCGACGAGCCCGGTCGGACAGGAACGCCTGTTCCGGGAGGTTCCGGGTCCGGGCCGCCGCCGCCCTGAGCTCGGTCGCGGCCTCCTCGCGGCGTCCGAGACGCTCGAGGAGGTGGCCGCGCACGGCGTGCGTGCGGTGGTGCTTCGACAGCGCTGCGTCGCCGGCCACCGAGGACTCGAGCGACGCCAGCGCTGCGTCCGGACCGATGGTCTCGGCCAGGCAGACGACACGGTTCAGGGTCACCATCGCTCCGGGAGCGAGCGCGGACAGGAGGTCGTAGAGCGCCTGGATCTGCTCCCAGTCGGTGTGCTCGGTGTCGGGCGACTCCGCGTGCACCGCGGCGATCGCGGCCTGCACCTGGTAGGGGCCGAGCCCCGTCGAGGTGAGCGCCTCCACCACCAACGCGGTGCCCTCGTCGACCAGTGCGCGGTTCCATGACGCCCGGTCCTGCTCGGCCAGTGGGACCAGTCGGCCGTCGGCGTCGAGGCGACCGGGACGTCGTGCCTCGGTGAGCAGCATCAGGGCGAGCAGCCCGACCACCTCACCGTCGTCGGGCACGGCCCGCGCGAGCATCCGCGCCAACCGGATCGCCTCGCGACACAGGTCCGGTCGAGTCAGGTCAGCCCCCGCCGTCACGTCGTGACCCTCGGTGAACACGAGGTAGAGCACCTTGAGCACCGCCGCCGTGCGCGCCGGGCGCTCCTCGGTGGTGGGCAGCGTGAACGTCGCTCCGGCGGTGGTGATGGCGGCCTTCGCTCGGCTGATCCGTTGCGCCATGGTGGCCTCGGGGACGAGGTACGCACGAGCGATCTCGGCCGTCGTGAGGCCTCCGACGGCGCGCAGCGTCACCGCCACCTGGGACGGCATGCTCAGCGCAGGGTGGCAGCACAGGAACAGCAGGCGCAGCGAGTCGTCGGCGTCCGGGACCTCGGCATCGCCCTCACCGTCGTACGTCGCCGAGCGCTCCTCCCGACGACGACGGGCGGCGTCCTGACGCCACTGGTCCACGAGGCGGCGGTGGGCGACCCGGACCAGCCACCCGACCGGGTTGTCGGGCAGCCCGTCCGCCGGCCACTGCCTGCTTGCCGCGA
Organism: uncultured Actinomycetota bacterium; assembly: GCA_963759965.1. Classification (GTDB taxonomy): domain Bacteria; phylum Actinomycetota; class Actinomycetes; order Propionibacteriales; family Nocardioidaceae; genus Marmoricola_A. Next base: position 44,414 of record CAVXBM010000020.1, on the reverse strand, counting down.
GCATGGCTTCCTGCAGGGCGTCCTCGGCATCGTCGAAGTCGCCGTGCCGACGCACCAGGACGCCGAGCGCACGCGGCCCGGCGTCCCGCAGCACCGGCTCCCAGCTCATCGACTCACCTGCTCATCGGCTCATACGTCGAACGCGCTGAGGTCCATGGTCGGACGCACCTCGACGAGACCCAGCGCCGCCTCGGGGATCCTCCTGCCGATCTCCAGGGCACGCTCCTCGGACTCGACGTCCACGAGGTAGAAGCCGCCGACGTACTCCGTCACCTCCGCGAACGGACCGTCCGTGGCGAACTCGCCGAAAGCGGCGCCCTCCTCGGCCGGCAGCCTGGTGCCCGCCTCGAGGTCCGCCAACGCGGCGGCAGCGACCATCTCCCCCGAGGCCTGGAGCTCCTCGTCGAGCCGGCGGTAGACGTCGAGGCCCTCCTGGACCTGCTCGGAGGGCAGTGCCATGAATGCCGCGGTCGCGGCCGGGTTGCGGTGGATCAGGATCATGTACTTCATGAGGGGCTCCTCGTCTCGGGCGCCCGGGGCGGGCGTGGTCGAAAGGGTTTCTGCCTCCATGTCGAGACCACTCTCGCAGTCTCGACATCCAGGTGACAGCGGCCGACAGCAGGCGACAGCAGGGCCGCGACGACCCGAGGAGGGCACCATGGACACCATGACCGCCGGACGCACCACCAAGGCAGGACCGCTCGACGTGACGTTCACCGCCACGCTGGAGAAGAGCCCGAAGCCGGGTGGCTGGACCTATGTGGTGTGGCCCGAGTCGGCGGCCTTCTTCGGCACCCGCGGCCTGGTCAAGGTCATCGGGACCGTCGACGGGCAGCCGTTCCAGAGCTCGTTCATGGCGCTCGGCGACGGGCGGCACAAGCTGCCGGTCAAGGAGGACGTGCGCAGCCTGATCGGCAAGAGCGCGGGCGACGACGTGACCGTCGTGCTCACCGAACGAGTGGGCTGACCGCGGGTTGCACCGCTCTCCTCCGGGGAAGATCACGGACGAGAGGAGTGTTGAACCTTCCATGAACTTCGATGGTGAGTACGCACCGAGTCCCTACGACCGCGCGCGCAACCAGGTGGAGGAGTACGAGTCCTCCGGCGGCACCCGCGGCACCACGAACCAGGGCAAGCCGGTGGTCATCCTGACCACCCGCGGCGCCAGGACGGGCAAGGTCCGCAAGACACCGCTCATGCGGGTCGAGCACCTGGGCCAGTACGCCGTCGTCGCCTCCAAGGGCGGCGCTCCGGAGCACCCCGTCTGGTTCCACAACATCAAGAAGCACCCCGAGGTGCAGCTCCAGGACGGCCCGGCGAAGGCGGACTACGTCGCGCGCGAGCTCGACGGTGACGAGCGCGAGGAGTGGTGGGACCGCGCGATCGACGTGTGGCCCGACTACGTCAACTACACCAAGCGCACCGACCGGCTGATCCCGGTCTTCGTGCTGGAGCCGGTCGCCTGACCAGGCTCAGCTGACGCCGCGCCGGCCCTGGAGTCCCCCTCGGCTCTCCCGGGAGAGCAGCCAGAGAACCGTCCCCGTGACGGCGGCGACGGCCAGGAACATCGGCACCACTGCGGCAGAGGCGACGTCGGAGGACGGGTCCGCGGCATGGCCCCGCCACTGGTCGACGGCGACGCCGACCGCCTCCAACGTCCAGAACGCCAGCGCGCCAGCTCCGAGCACGGTGCCCCTGCCACGCCACAGCTGGACAGCGATCCACGTGAGCGCGGGCAGCCACAGCGCGAGGTCCTGGACATAGACCGGGTTGGTGGTCAGACCGGTCCCGTCGAGGACCGAGGTGGGCCGGTCCGAGAAGGACGCCGGCACGACAGCCGCCAGCCATGCGAGCGCGTTGAGCGTCACCACCGCAAGGATCCAGGCGGCCGCCAGGCGATGGGCGCGCGTCGGAAGGACGGAACCCGTGCCGACCTCGTGCACCAGTCGCGCGAGGCACCAGAACCCGAGGCCCAGCATGGCGACGTACACGAGAAACGCGTGGTTGAGCGGCGTCGCGAACGAGAACAGCACCGCGTTGTAGAGCAGGTACGCCGTCGCCCCGAGCGCGCCGACGATGGACCAGGTCGGGCCGAGGCGACCGCTGAGGGACCCCACCAGCAGCGGGACGGCGAGCACGAGGACCACCAGCGCAGTGCCGCGCGCGGAGCCGTTCATCACGGCTGTCCCGGTGAGGAGGTCCGGCCACCAGAGCGTGCCAAGAGCGGCGACGGAGCTCACGAGCGCGAGCGCCCAGGCGAGACCGGCGACGCCACGAGACGCCGTCGGTCGGGGCTCGTGGGGGACGAGCACGCTCTCCGCGACCATGCGGGCGACGCTCATCGCGCAGCGCCGGTCGCGACGAGGTTGTGCGCGACGTCCTTCCCCCACTGTCGGGCCTTGCCGGTCTCGTGCCCGCCGAGCGGACCGGCAGTGCCGGTGACGTAGTAGCTCGTCGGACCGCTGGCCAAGCGGAAGCCGCGACGCCGCAGGTGCCGGGAGGCCTGGTGGGCGGCGGACCCGGGAACCCGGCGCACCTTGTCGATCCGGGTGTCGAACGTCGCGAAGCGCACCGACGGGGCAGCCTGCACCACACCGACCCACTCGCGGAGGCCGCGTTCCGACTCGTCACCGGGGGCACCCTGGCGTTCTGCCTCCTCTCTCGAGGAGGGCCGGCTCATGCCGAAGGCATGCGTAGGACCGCCCACGACGACCACGTCGACGTCGCCGGGCACCTGGAGCGGCGCACGGTCGACCCGCACCACCTGGGCCGAGGCGCACCCTCCGAGCTCCAGGCCCTCGGCCACCGCGCGGGCGACCTCCTCCGTGTTGCCGAACATCGACTCGAACACCACCAGGGCACGCATCCTGACCACCTCTCCTCACCTCCAGGCTGCTCCGCCCGCTGCCCCACGGGCAGTGAGGAAAGCAATCGGCGTTGAGGTCCTTTTCCTCTCAGCGGCACTGTCGGCACGGCGCAGGATGGGAGGAAACGACGAGTGTGCGGAGGTGGAGACGATGGCCGAGTCACTGCAGCTGTCGACTGCGGAGTGCGAACGGCTCCTCCGGGAGGGCGTGGTGGCCCGCGTGGCGGTCTGCACCCCTGACGGTCCGCACGTGGTCCCTGTGAACTACCGCGTGCTCGAGGACTCACTGGTGTTCCGGACCTCGCCCTACAGCGTCCTGGGGACGTACGGGCGCGATGCGGTCCTTGCGGTCGAGGTCGACAGCATCGACAGCGAGCTCGAGGTCGGCTGGAGCGTGCACGCGCGGGGCCGGGCGACCGTGGTCACCGACCCGGACGAGGTTGTCGACATCCGCCGTGCGTGGACGGCGGAGCCTTGGGCGGCGGGCGTCCGCACCCTGTACGTCCGGTTGTGCTGGGCCGAGCTCACCGGGCGCCGACTGGCACCGGTCTCGCTGTCCAGCCACGCATGACCACGCTGCTCGACGTCGTCGCCACCATGGCAGGCGACGTCGACCGCGGCACGGCGTTGCGCACCCTGGTCGCGGCAGCCGTCACGACGACGGCCGCGACCCACGCCCTTCTCGAGCTGGTCGACTCCCGGGACCGGGTGGTGGAGCGCTGGGACGCGGACGACCCCGTCGCGGAGGCGGCTGCGTCTCCCTCCCTGTCGTGCGCCGTCGGGCGGCACACCCGGCGCTGGGGCACGCTGCACCTGTCTCGCGAGGACGGCACGTGGTCCGGGGAGGACGTGCGGATCGCGACGACACTCGCGAACGCGATCGCGCTCGTGCTCGACGTCGCTCGGTCCCAGCACCTGGTCGAACGCCGCCGTGTCTGGCTGGAGGCCACGTCCGCGCTGCTCGAGCACGCGGCCAGCCCGTTCGACCTCGACCGCGCGCTGGCGGACATCACCACGCGAGCCGCTTTCGTCACCGGAGCCGTCGGCGTTGCCGTGCTGCAGGTCCGCCGTCGCGATGCCGCCGGCCCCTTGCCCGTTGTCGTCGCCTCCCGTGGCCTCGGTGAGCCGGCCGTGGCTGCCGCAGTGGAATCGGCCGTCCGACACCTCGCGCTCCACGGCGTACCAGCGGAGGACCTGGAGGTCCCCGGCCACCTGATCACGGTGGTCGTGCCGCTGCGCTCGCTCGTGGCGGAACCCGGCGTGCTCGTCCTCGTGCACCGTGACGAGCTCGTTGCGCGGGACGTGGACGAGCGCGTGCTCCTCGGCGGCTTCGCCGACCAGGCCGGGCTCGCGCTCGACCGGGCGCAGGGCGTCACCGACCGCAGTCACCTCGAAGCGGTCTCGGCGCGCGACCAGGGTTCGCGAGAGCTGCACGACGTCGTGCTCCAGCGGCTGTTCGCGACCGGCATGCAGCTGCAGGCGGTGCGGATGGCGAGCGACGACGAGACGGGCGCCCGCATCGACGAGGTGGTCGACGCGTTGGACACCACGATCCGCGACATCCGCGGCAGCGTGTTCTCCGTCGCCGGGCGCGCGTGACCCCTCCGCGTCCTTCGACACAAGAACGGCTCCCCCGTCGCCGGGGGAGCCGTTCTCGGTGAGCGGACGGTCAGCGCAGGACCGGGTTCTCCTTCACCAGCCTGGCGCGCGACCAGGCCTTGCCGAAGCCCCAGGTGTCGCCGGCGCTGGTCAGCGCCAGGACCACGAGGCTGATGGCTCCGAGGATGTGCTCGTCGAGCACCGGGTTGTTCTCCGGGGGCAGGACGACGGTCCACATGAGGACGTAGAGCAGGGCTCCCGCGGTCGCTGCGAACCGCATGCCGATCCCGAGCGTCAGCGCGAGGCCGATCCCGAGAAGGCCCAGCATGAACAACCCGTCGGCCCAGAATGCGCCGGCGATCGAGTGGTAGAGGTCGGCGAAGGGGCCATCCGCGCCGAAGGCCAGGAAGCCCTCGGTGGGGCTGCCACCGTTGATCCAGGCGCCGTTCCCGAACCGGTCGAGGTTGCCTGCCTGGTCGTACCCGGTGTGGAAGCCGAGGGCGAACATCTTGTCGAGGAACGCCCAGAGGAACGTGAGGCCGAAGCCGATCCGCAGGGCGGCCAGTGCCTTCTGCGCTGCGCCCCCGATCGACCGCTCCTCGACGTGTCCGGCGTTCGTGCCTGCCGTGTGGTGGCGGTGGATGAGGCTGGTCATCATTGCTCCTTGGTGTCGTTTTACCTTCACCACGACGATCCCGCCGGTGGACATCCCGACGGCAGAGGAGGCCTCCCTCGCCCGGATGGTCAAAAGTCATCAGGGTGACTGACCCGCGTCACGCCCCTCCGAGGGGAACGGTCCACGTGAGCCTCGTGCCGATGTCATCCGTCCCCGGCGCAGACAGGCACACGCCGGACCTGCGCTCGGCCCGGGCGCGGAGGTTGTCGAGGCCGCTGCGTCGCTCGACGGCGCCGATCCCGACGCCGTCATCGTCGACGACGACCTCGAGCTCGCTGGCGCCCGCGTGGACGCGCACCTCGACGCGGCGTGCGTGCGCGTGCTTGGCGGCGTTGGTGAGGGCCTCGCGGACGACGGCCGTCACGTCCTGGGCCAGCTCGTCGTCGCTGACCGCGTCGACAGGTCCGACGAAGTGCACCCAGGGGTCGAGGCCCAGTGCCGGTGTCACCTCGGAGACGACCTCGAGCACAGCAGTTCGCAGGCTGCCACCAGTGACGGAGTGCGGCCGGAGCTGGAAGATCGAGGTCCGGATCTGCTTGATCGCCTCGTCGATGTGGTCGACCACTGTCTCGAGGGTGTCGACTGCGGCCTCGTCCGTCAGGCCCGGGGTCACGGCCTGCACGGTCATCCCGGCGGCGAACAGCTGCTGGATGACGTGGTCGTGGAGGTCGCGCGCGATCCGGGCGCGGTCCTCCATGAGCGCAATCCGCTGCTGGTTGCGCCTGGCCTCTGCCAGCTCGAGTGCGACGGCGGCGTGTCCGGCGAAGGTCGCAGCCGCCTCCACCTGCGCGTCCGTGAAGGGCCTGGCTCCCGGGTGTCGCCCGACGACGAGCGTCCCGCGCGGGCGTTCGGTGTCGGCCAGCGGGAGCACCATGACCGGGCCGAGGTCGGGGCCGGACGCCTCGGGGCGGTCGGAGACGTCGGCGAGCAACGGTTCACCCGTGGCGATGACCCGCTCGGTGAGCGAGCCCTCCGCGTCGTACGTCGACGACGTGAAGGGCTCGGCTCCGACGCCCACCGCGACGACGACGTCGAGGCGTCCGGCCTCGGCGGAGGGGACGACCACGCTCACGACGTCCGCCTCGGCAAGCTCGAGCAGACGCTGCGCGAGCACCCGCAGCGAGTCATCGGGGGCCTCGACCAGGACGTCGCGGGTCATCTCGGTCGAGGCGTGCAGCCACCGCTGTCGCTGCTGGGCGTCGGCGAAGAGACGTGCGTTCTCGATGGCCACTCCGGCGGTGGCCGCGAGCGCCGTGACGAGCTCCTCGTCCTCGGCGCTGAACGTGCCGGACACGGGCTCGGCGAGGTAGAGGTTGCCGAAGATCTCGTCGCGGACCGCGATCGGCACCCCGAGGAAGCCGGCCATCGGCGGGTGGTGCGCCGGGAAGCCGACGGAGCGCGGGTCCTCCCCGATGGCGGTGAGCCGGATCGGGTGCGGGGCCTCGATGAGCGCCCCGAGCAGACCCTTGCCCTCGGGAAGGTGCCCGATGAGCGCCACCGTCTCGTCGTCGAGCCCGACGTGGATGAACGCCTCGAGCCCCGTGCCGCTGGGTGCGATGACCCCGAGCGCGCCGTACCTGGCGTCGACGAGGGTGCACGCCGACTCGATGATGCGACGCAGCACCGTCGTGAGGTCGAGGTCACCGATGATCGACCGCGTGGCGTCGAAGAGGCCGCGCAGCCGCACCTGGGCCGTCGGGACGGCCAGGACCTCGTCGGGGGGCTCGGCGCTCGAGTCGACCACGGACCGCGAGTCAGCCCTGGTGGGCGGGGCCGAGCAGGCGGGTCGCCAGCACCGCCGCCTGGGTGCGCCGCTCGAGCCCCATCTTCGCGAGCAGGTTCGACACGTAGTTCTTCACCGTCTTCTCCGCGAGGAACATCTGTTCGCTGATCTGGCGGTTGGTCAGGCCCTCTGCGATGAGGCTCAGCAGCGTCAGCTCCTGCTCGGTCAGTCCCTCGAGCTCGGGAGCGACGCGGGGCCCGTTGCGGACACGGTCGAGCACGCGCTGCATCAGCGAGGGGTCGATGAGCGACTGTCCCTGCGACACCCGCTCGATCGCGTCGAAGAGGTCGGAGCCGCGGACGTCCTTCAGCACGTAGCCGGCCGCGCCGGCCATGATCGCCGAGAACAGCGCCTCGTCGTCGTCGTACGACGTGAGGATGAGCGCCTTGAGCGAGGGGTCGACCGATCGGATCTGGCGGCACACCTCGATGCCGGACCCGTCGGCCAGCCGGGCGTCGAGGACCGAGACATCGGGCTTCAGCGCAGGGATGCGGCCGGCCGCCTCATCCGCCGAGTCGGACTCGCCCACGACCTCGATCCGTCCGGTCGCCTCGAGCATCGCGCGCAGGCCTTGCCGCACCACCTCGTGGTCGTCGAGCAGGTAGACCGTGATCTTCGCCGACTCCGCCATGCGCCCAGTCTCTCAAGCCGGGCGCAGGGCCGCGACGGTCGATGGTCAACATGTGTCTGCCGGAGGACGATGGAAAGGTCTTCGACCCTGGGCCAGGGATCGGCGTCGCAGCGGCCGGGGCGCGGGTACGCGCACGATGGAAAGGTCGTGCGGCTCTGGGCCGGGATGGGGCGTAGCAGCGGCCGGGTGCGGGTACGCGGTCAGTGAGGCCCGGTGACGGTGCCACCACACACGTGTCTGCCGGAGGACCACGATGGAAAGGTCTTTCGACCCTGGGCCGGGATCGGGCGTAGCAGCGGCCGGGGGCGCAGGCAGATGTGCGCAGTGAGGCCCGGTGACGGGCCACCACCGACGCGAAGGAGTGAAGCAGCGACATGGCTGACGACCACAACCTCAAGGTGCGCGACTCGGGCGGCGACGGGAGGCCGGTCGTCCTGATCCACGGATGGCCCCTCTCCGGGGACTCGTGGTCCGAGAACACTGCCGCGATCCAGGACGCAGGCTTCCGCACGGTTGTCTACGACCGGCGCGGGTTCGGCGAGTCCGACCCGGGCGACAGCTACGACTACGACGCGCTCGCCGGCGACGTCGACAACATCCTCCAGGACCTCGACCTCACAGACGTCACGCTCGTCGGGTTCTCCATGGGCGGTGGCGAGGTGGCCCGCTACGCGTCGAAGTACGGCACGGAGCGGCTGCACTCCGTGGTCTTCGCGGCCGCGGTGCCGCCGTACCTCAAGAAGGGTGACGACAACCCGGACGGTCCGCTCGACGACGAGACCGCCTCGGGGCTGCGCGGTGGCCTCGAGCAGGACCGGGACGCGTTCTTCGACGAGTTCACGACGAACTTCTTCAGCGCCAACGGCGAGCTCGAGGTCAGTGACGAGCAGCTCGAGGCCGCGCGGGCCCTGTGCCGGAAGTCCGACGAGCAGGCGGCTCTCGGCTGCATGGACGCCTGGGCGACGACCGACTTCCGAGGCGACCTCGAGAAGGTCGACGTGCCGACGCTGGTGATCCACGGCGACGCGGATGCGATCGTGCCCTTCGAGGGCTCGGGCAAGCGGACGCACGCGACCATCGAGGGCAGCGAGCTGGTCCTCGTCGAGGGTGCGCCGCACGGGCTCAACGTCAGCCACGCGCAGCAGTTCAACGACGCGCTGGTGGAGTTCCTGAAGAAGTAGTCATCAGGCGTTCTTGCTCGTCGGGCGGGCGCGCAGGTGTGCGCGCTCGCCCTGCCTGCCGAAGAGGCTCAGCACCTCGACGGCGCGGCCGTCGGCCGGCCCGAACCAGTGCGGCACCCGGGTGTCGAACTCCGCGGCCTCCCCCGGCCCGAGCACGAGGTCGTGCTCGCCGAGGACGAGCCGCAGCTTGCCTTCGAGGACGTAGAGCCACTCGTAGCCCTCGTGCGTCTTGGGCTCCACCGTCTGGCGCTTGGCCGAGGGGATGACCAGCTTGTAGGCCTGGATCCCGCCGGCCCGCTGCGTCAGCGGCAGCATCGTCATCCCGCCCCGCCGCACTGACTTCAGGTTCACCCGTGGGTCACCGGTCGGCGGTGCGTCGACGAGCTCGTCGAGCGTCACGCCGTGCGCTCTCGCGAGTGGGAGCAGGAGCTCCAGCGTCGGCTTGCGACTCCCCGACTCCAGGCGCGACAGGGTGCTCACCGAGATGCCGGTCGTCTCCGACAGCTCGGCCAACGTCCATTCCTGCTGCTGCCGCAGCGCGCGCAGGTGCGGGCCGACCTGGTCGAGCTCCTGATCGGTGGTCACGTCGTCATCGGCAGTCGACAGCGACGATCGCGCGGAACCCGACGCCCTCGACCCGCACGGGCGTCGCGATGAAGCGCACGTTCCTGGTCGATCCGACCGGACCGTCGAGGCAGGCGGGCCACCCGCCCTCGTGGTGGGTTCCCTGCGCGTCGATCCACTCGGGCACGGATGCTTCGACGCCGTAGGTCCAGTCGTCGGTCTCGATCGACACCTGGTTGTCGCCCAGCTGTGCCCTGCCCTCGATCCAGCTGCCGTCGCGCGACCCGTCGATGGCCACGCCGACGGCGATGCCGAGCACGAAGACGCCCACGGCCACGGCGCCGACCAACCACGGACGGGTCCGGACGCGCTCCTGCACCGAGAGGCTCATGCAAGGAGTGTAGGGACGCGCGGCTTGCCCGGCCCTGATTCAGACGCGGGTGGTGCCGTGGTGGTCGACGCGGTAGCGGGCGTGGGTGGGTGAGGTCCAGGTGACGGATCCGTCGGGGTTGCGTCGGTAGGTCCAGTCCGTGTGGGTCTTGACGCGGTGGTGGAACCTGCAGAGTCTCGCGAGGTTGCACGTGTGCCGTTATTGGTACCGAAAGGTCACCGCATCATGTTGGGGCCGTGACGGTGCTGGGACTGGTCCTGTTCCTCGTGCGACGGGTAGGCATCAGGACCACGACGCATCATCCAGTTCGGCCCGTACCTTTGGGCTTCGTCGCCCATCTGCTCGCGCATCCAGCCCCAGTCATCGTGATGTTGGACCATCCACTTCATGTCGCCCGCGTGGTGACGCGTCCACCGCCAAGCGCGGGGGTTGTCGCGCATCGACGCCATGTCGGCGGGGTGATTGCGCATCCAACTCAAGTCGTCAGCGTGCCGTCGCGCCCAGGAGGCACCCATCGGCATCGTCGCGGTGGAGGTGGAGGTGGAGGTGGAGGTGTTTGAGGGCGCGGAATCTCGACCGACCGCGAAGGCGCCCCCGGCCACCAGGAGCAGTGCCACGAGCAGTGCGGTGCAGATCAGAACGGTGTGGCGCGTGATCTTTCGGACCGGGCTGGTCATGACCATCACCTCCACCTCGACGCTCCCACGCGGCGCCCATGTGAGGGCTGGCACAAAGACCTTTGGCGGACTGTCGAGTGTCACCAGCCTTGCTCGGGCAACAGGCCTCACTGGTCCGTGGCGGCCTCGGGTTCATCCGGGTCTTCGGTCAGGGCGCGCCGGTCGTCATGCGATGCCGCGTGCCCGACGGACCCCGCCACCCCGCGCCTTCAGCGCGGCTCAGTGAGTCGCCTCGGATTGGCCAGCGTCCCCTCGGTGCCACAGTGCTCAGGTCCGGCCTTCTCCGAGAACAGGGACCTTCCCCAGACCTGGTTGAGGATCCTGCGTCACCCGTTCGAGGTGGTCTCGACCGGCGCTCCTCGCCTAGCGGCTCGTCACTGCTCGACCAACGGATCTGGGCGGACAACTGACCTTGCTGGAACGGCAACAGACATTGCGCTCGAGGCACGGGTGACGCACTCTCGGGGCATGGACATCGAGAAGGCGTACGACGTGGTGGTGGTGGGCGGCGGAGCTGCCGGGCTGAACGGGGCACTCATGCTGGTGCGCTCGCGCCGGTCGGTTCTGGTGGTCGACGCGGGATCGCCCCGCAACGCTCCGGCACGAGCGGTGCACGGTCTGTTCGCTCGCGAGGGCACGCCGCCCAAGGAGCTGCTGGAGCGCGGGCGCGAGGAGGTGCGGTCGTACGGCGGCACCGTGATCGAGGGCGAGGTGGTCGCCGCCGAGCGGACGGGGGACGTCTTCGCCGTCACGCTGGCCGACGGGCGCACGACCACGGCACGGCGGATCCTGGCCGCGACCGGGCTGACGGACGAGCTCCCGGACGTCCCCGGACTTCGGGAGCGGTGGGGCCACGACGTGCTGCACTGCCCCTACTGCCACGGCTGGGAGGTGCGCGACCAGGCGATCGGCGTGCTGGCGGTCAACGCCGATGGCCGTGCACCAGGCGCTGCTCTTCCACCAGCTCTCGCGCGACGTCACGGTGTTCCTCCACGAGTACGACGCGCTGGAGCCGGAGGAGGCCGAGAAGCTCGAGGCGCTCGGCATCCCGATGGTGAAGGGGAGGGTCGCCGGTGTCGTGGTCGAGGACGACCGGCTCACCGGCGTACGCCTGGAGGACGGGACCGTGGTCGCGCGCGACGCCGTCGTGGTGGCGACGCGGATGAGCGCCAACACCGGCTTCCTCGCCGGCCTCGGTCTGGCGGCGGTCGAGCACCCGAACGGGATCGGCGAGCACGTCCCCACGACCGACATGACGGGTCGGACCGCGGTGCCGGGCGTCTGGGTGGCGGGCAACGTCACCGACCTGGCAGCGCAGGTGGGAGCGTCGGCCGCCGCGGGCGCGATGGCCGGCGCCATGCTCAACAACGACCTGGCCCTCGAGGACGCGCAGCACGCCGTGGCGGCGTTGAGGGCTCGTTGAGCCCTCGACGCCGCACCCTCAGCGGCCGACGCTCCCGGGGACCGGTCCGAGACCCGTGACGACGACGACGGGTTGGTCGTCCGGGAGGACCAGGCGCGGCCACCGGTCGTGGTAGACCGCCTTCGCCTCCTCGTACGACGAGGCGCCGGGTCGCACGACCTCGGCCACTGCCGGTCGCCAGCTGCCCCCGAGGAGCAGGAGGACGTCGGTGAGGCGACCGTCGATGTTGCGCCACCAGTGCTTGGTGTCGGACCCCCGGGGCACGAGGACGATCCGCTCGCCCCACCGCGCGTACGCGAGCGGCAGCCGGACGTCGCGCCCGGTCGTGCTGCCGTCGAAGGAGAGCCCCACGAGTCGGTGACCGATGACGAGCTGGGCGATGCTGCCGAGCAACCCGAGCACCAGGAGGTCGCGGACCGGAGCACCGGACAGGGCGGGAATAAGGGGACCCGAGATCCGTCCCGCGAGGAAGCCCGCGAACGCGCCGACGAAGGGGGCCACCATCAGGAAGCCCAACCACGGCCACGAGTCGGGGGTCAGCCAGGAACCCAGGGCGATGACAGCCACGGCAGGTGACCATGCGAGCGCGTTGATCCCCACCCAGCGCCAGGGATGGCTCACGAGCGGTCGCAGGACCAGGGCCTGGGCCGCGCCGAGGAGCGTGCCGAGGACCGCCCCGGCGACGAGCCCGGCCGCGACGACCGTGAGGAGGCCGACCGACGCGGTCGACGTGCCACCCGCGGCGTAGCCGCCGGGCGCCGAGGCGATGGCCCACCCGATGCCGGCCACGGGCATGGTGACCAGGATCCAGAGGCGGCGCCGCTGCTCGAGGACGTCGAGGAGGACGTGGACCTGGGACCGACCGAGCGCGAGCCCGGCCACCAGACCGCCTACGACCACGACCACGAGCCCGATCAGCTGCGCTCGGGCGTCGTTGCCGTCGAGCTGCCGGTCGACGAGACCGGCGGTCGTGCCGGCCGTCGCGCCGATCATCGCGCTGAGGGCACACGCCTGCGTCCACGGCGAGACCTGGGGCCAGTCGACCCGGCTGCGAGTGCCGAGGGCACCGCCGGGCACGGAGGCCATCAGGTGCTCGGCTGTTCGGGCTCGAGGTCTCCGGCGAGCAGCTGGACAGCCGACCGCGAGTTGTCAGGGTCGGACGCCCTCGCCATCAGGGCTCGGGCGACGGTCTCCTCCGTGTCCGGAGGGACCACGAGGAGCGACGAGCTGACGGCGCGTCGCCAGCGTCAGCAGCATCAGGTGCGTGTCGTCCCGAGGGAAGGACCCGGTCTTCATGGGACCTCGGCCCACGGTGACCTTGCGCGGAACGGTGTCCCAGTCGGGTCTCGAGAAGATCGCCCGGGAGACGTACCCGACCTCGGCCGGGAAGTGGTCGACCAGGTCCGCGAGCTCGTGCTCGAGGTCCCGGGAGCGTGGCCACCAGGACCCGCTGAGGCGACCTTTCGCGGCTGCGGGCGCGAACTCGAGCCTGAGAGGCATGGAGGGGGCGGATGGATTCGACGTCGTCATGACGTCCGCCTTTCGTCCCGTCCTGAGAAGGATCCTCGTGGAGGCTCCCCGGACAGGTGATGTCACCACCTTACGCGCACCGTGCGACCCCGGGCCGCCGTCGGATCAGACGGTGGCGTCCTGGCGTGCGGTGAGCGCGTCAGCGAGCAGGCCGATGAGCGCCGCGACCTGCGGAGCAGTCTTGTCCCCGACCTCGACGTCGATGCCGTCCAAGGCACGAGCGGCGAGCCCTGCCTTGCTGTCGATGATCTCCGCGACCCGGGCGTCGACCGTCTGCGCGGCGATGACGCGCCACGCCGTGACCGGCATGTCCTGGCCGATCCGGTGCACCCGGTCGATGGCCTGGGTCTGCTCGGCGTCGGTCCAGGACAGCTCGGCCAGGACGAGGTTCGAGGCGACCTGGAGGTTGATCCCGACGCCGGCCGCGGTGAGCGAGCAGACGATGACCTGGACCTCGGGGTCCTCGACGAAGTCGCGGATGTTCTTCTCGCGGTTCTTCGGGGTCTGGTCGCCGCGGATCGAGGAGTAGCGGATCCCCCGACGGGCGAAGGTCTCCTGGGCCGCGTCCATCACGTCGATGTGCTTGGCGAAGAACACCACCTTGCCGACGTTGCGAGCCAGCTGGGCGGTGTAGTCGGCGGCGAGGGGAGCCTTGGCCTGGCCGATGCGGCGCATCATCGAGAAGACGTTCTCGCCGGTGCCCTCGTCGGTGTCCTCGAGCTCGTGAGCGGCGACGCGGGCGACCAGCTCGCGGTCGATCGCGGTCTCCCCCGTCGCGCCACGGTGCTCCATGGCCGCGTCGTAGCGGGCAAGCAAACGCTTGACCAGGCCGTTCTCGGCCGCGCGGATGTCGGAGGCAGCCTCGTCGTCGAGCTCGACCGGGAGGTCGGCGACCCGTCGCTCGGGGATGTCCTTGGCCACGTCGACCTTGCGGCGCCGCACGATCCCGAGGTCGATGACGCTGCGGCGCGCGGCGGGGTAGAAGCCTGCGTCGAGCGGCGTCAGGTCGGTCTCCTCGAGGGCGTCCATGAGCTCGCTGAGCGGCTTCTTGTCGTCGATCCAGCCGAGGAACTGCCAGATCGCGCGGAAGTCCTCGATGTCGTTGATCAGCGGCGTGCCGGTGAGCGCCATCAGCAGCGGGCGGGCCATCCGGCCGCGGATCCGCTCGGCGATCTCGAGCACGTGCTGCGAGCGCTGCGACGACTTGTTCTTGATGAAGTGCGCCTCGTCGACCGCCATGCTGCGGAAGCCGAAGTCCCCCAGCCAGCCGACGTGCCGGTCGAGGACCTCGTAGTTGACGACGATGATGTCGGCGAAGCCGTCGATCGTGTCGCCGTCACCGTGGATGACGGTGGCCTTCTTGCGCGGGGTCCAGAGCTCGGTCTCGCGCGCCCAGTTCGTCTTGACGACGTTGGGCACCACGGCGAGCAGCGGGTAGGCGTCGGCCGCCTGCGCGGCCAGCAGGGCCTGCGCGGTCTTGCCGAGACCGGGCTCGTCGGCGAGCAGGAAGCTGCGGTGGCCCCGCCGCGCCGCGGCGACGACCTGGGCCTGGTGTCGCATGAGCTCGAGGGTGCCGGGGACGTCGACGTGCGCATGGTCCGGCAGCGGCATGCAGGCCATCCCACCGTCGCCCTCCTCGAAGGCGCGGAACAACGGGCCGAGCAGCTCCCAGCGAGCAAGCTCGCCCCGGTTGCGCTTGGGCTTCTGGGCGGCACTGAAGTCGGGCGCCAGGAACGGGTTGGCGAGCTGGCGGGCCGTCACCGACTGCGGTACGACGCGGCGCTCGGTCGGCGCAGCACCGGCGCTGTCGGACAGGACCGGCAGGGTCGGCTCGGCCTCCGGCGCGACCTCGAGGCCGGCGGCCTGCTGCATCTCCCGCTTGAGCCGCACCGCGGAGGCGGACACGACCGCGTCCTCGGCGAGGAGCTCGAGCAGCGAGGACTCGCGGGCAGCGGTCTTGGCGAGGATGGTGGCCACGCCGTCGAGCCGCTTCATCTGCTGGTCGCGGAAGGCCTCGGTGCTGGTCTCGTCGGCGCGGACGGCCGCACGGGCCTCGCGGACGAGCAGGGACACGACCTGGAACTTGGTGCGCGTGGAGTCGGTGATGCTGCGGCGCTCGACCGCGGACTCGACCTCACGGACGGTGCGGGCGAGCACGGGGATGATGCCGCCCTCGTCGCGGGCGCGCTGGCGGCGGTCACCACGCTGGTCGCCACGAGGGGCGTTGCCGCGGGTGCGGGACGGTTGCTGGCGGGTTCGTGCCAAGAACTCTTCCTCGAACTGTTGTCCGGCCACCTGCTGGTGACGCGGGCCTCGGACGTGGTGCGGCGTCCGAGCGAAGGTCGTCTGCGGCTGCAGACGGTCGGCCTGACGGGTGTGCTCGCGACAGTGCGTTCGTCGGAGGCTGTGATCCCGAGCGCCTCGACGGCTGTGCGCGACTCTCCCCGTGCGTGCTCCCCCGAAGGGGAGCGCGACCAGTCTAGCGTGCTCCCCCGCCGACCGCGGCAGACCGGGCCGGACCAGCCGCGGCCACGGCTTCGCGTGGGTCGGCACCGCTGCGCCGTCGCGGGATGGTGGCGACGATCGCGACACCCACGAAGGCGGCGAGCGCACCGATGACGAAGCACAGCCGGAAGGCGTGCTGGCTGGGCACCTCGAAGGCGCCCAGGGGGGTGGTCGAGGTGGTCAGCACGGCGGCCATGACGGCAGACGCGAGCGTCGTACCCATCGACCGCATGAGCGCGTTGACGCCGACGGCGGACGCCGCCTCGCGCGGCGGAGTGGCGTCCAGGATGAGGGTCGGCATCGCGGCGTAGCCGATGCCCACCCCGGCGCTGGCGATGCAGGACGCGACGAGCAGCTTCCAGGGTGCGTCCATGAGCTCGAACGCGACGAGGTAGCCCGATCCGAGCACGGCGGCGCCGATCATCAGCGTGCGCCTTGGCGCCGATGGTGCTCATCAGCCGGCTCGACACCGGCGCGAAGACCATCATCATGAGGCCGCCCGGCGCCATCCAGAGGCCGGCCTGCAGGATCGTCTGGCCGAGGCCGTAGCCGGTCTCGGCGGCATCTGCAGCAGCTGGGGCACGACGATCGCCTGCGCCATCATCCCGAAGCCGATCGCCACGGCGGCGAGGTTGGTGAGCAGCACGGGGAGCTTGGCGGTGGCCCGGAGGTCGACCAGGGGCTCCTGGCGCGGAGCTCGTACGCGCCCCAGACGAGCAGCACGAGGACGCCGCCGCCGATCGAGGCCGAGCGGTCCGCGGCGTCGGACCAGCCCCAGTCGTTGCCCTTGGTCACGCCGACCAGGAAGGCGCTGAGCCCGAGGGCGAGGCCGAGGGCTCCGACGACGTCGAGGCGGCCGGGGTGACCGTCGCGGACGTGCGGCACCAGCAGGACCGTGCCGGCCAGCACGACGCCGGCGAGGCCGGCGGAGGCCCAGAACAGCGCGTGCCAGTTGCCGACCTCGGCGATCCAGGCGGACAGCGGAAGGCCGATCGCGCCGCCCACGCCCAGCGTGGCGCTCATCGCGGCGATGGCGGTCGAGGTCATGTGCGGCGGGGTGATCTCGCGCATCAGCGAGATGCCCGACCGGGATGAAGCCCATCGCCAGGCCCTGCAGGGCGCGGCCGACCAGCATCGGCGCGAGCGAGCTCGACAGCGCGCAGACCAGGGAGCCGACCAGCAGGATGCCGGCGCTCGTGGCCAGCACGCGCTGCTTGCCGAACATGTCCGCAAGCCGGCCGGCGACGGGCATCGTGACCGCCGCGCAGAGCAGCGTCACGGTCACCACCCAGGACGCGTTGGCGGGCGAGGTGCCCAGCAGCTGCGGCAGCTCGCTCTGGATCGGGATGACCAGGGTCTGGGTCAGGGCGGCGGTGAGGCCGCCGAAGCAGAGCACGACCACGGCGAGGGTCGGGTGGTCACGACGGAACAGGGGTGCGGACGGCAAGAGCGATCGGCGCTTCCAGCAGGGGGACGGAGATCTATGCATGTTACATATATCGAGCGTTCAACGCTGTGACGCCCGTCTCGCCCCTCAGCGCACCCGGAAGGAGGTGCTCCCGGCGCTGACGTACTGGTCGGTGAGCAGGTAGTGCGCGACGTACCTCCCGGGCGGCAGCGGCCAGGGCTTGCCCTGCTGGTCACGACCGAGCACCAGCTCGCCATCGACGGTCGGCGGCAGGGCGCCGGCGTCGTGGCCGCCCGTGTAGCCCCAGACCAGGTAGTCGTCCTTCGCCGGGTCGGACGCGTCGGCGCGATAGACACCGATCCAGTCCCAGCGGTTGGCCGGCCCGTCCGTCCAGCTGATGGTGACCGGGTCGCCGACGTCGTACGCCGCCGCGTCGGTGGTCACGTCCACCTGCGCGTCGACGGGACGCAGGTGCAGCGCGTTGGTCGCCAGGACCTCACCCGCCTCGTCGGTGAGGTCGACGCGGTACCCACCCGGCTCGAGTCCCTCCGTCGCGAGCTGCACCGTGCCGGACCCACCGTGCACGTCGACGGAGGCCGTGGACGCCCCCTCCATCGTCACGGTGCCGCCGTCGGTGCCGTCGGGCATGACGTACGTCGCGGTGACCTCGTCGCCGACCGTCAGCATCCGGCTGGACAGGGCGACGGTCGTCGGGATCGCGACAGGCGAGACCTGGAGCTCCGAGAGCACCGCGCGGTGGTCGGAGGTCCAGCGCGGGTAGCCGCGGCCGACGTCGTCGGCGCCGGCCTCCCCGACCACCTCGCTCGACTCCACCTCGACCGGCCCGCCGACATAGGCGTAGTCGATCCTGCGGGGGCTGCCACCACTGCCGGCGACGTGGCCCCAGGTGTTGCCCGGGTCGGTGGCGGGGTCGGGGTTGGCCTCGCGGAAGGCGTCCCGGAGCCCGGCGCCCACGATGGCCTCGCTGACCGGCCACGCGATGTCGGAGTCGAGGTGGGACGGCTCGTTGAGGTCGCCGGTGAGCAGCACCGGCCACTCGTCGTCGAGCAGCGCGGTGGCCGAGGGCAGAAGCTTCTCGATCGACGACAGCCGGACCTCACGCTCGCTCGCGAGCACCTCCTCGACGGGGACGCCCTCGGCGAGGCGGTTGGGTCCGTCCTGCACGTAGTCGAGGTGGGTGTTGACCATCGCGACGGCCTCGCCGGGCCGGACCTCGAGGTAGGCGTAGAGGCCGTTCGCACCCGACGGCTCGAGGATCGGGTACTTCGACATGATCTGCAGACCGAGGTCGTAGTACGGGTAGCCCGCCGCCTCGCGCGATCTCCGGCAGCCGGTTGTAGGACTCGAGCACACCGACCACGTCCGCGTCGACGTCGGCCATCACCTGGTCGGTCGCCTTCGTGCCGCCGTACTCGATGTTGAAGACCAGCAGGGACAGCGGCATCGGCTCGGACTCCCCCGCTGCCGCCGTCGCGGGCGTCGTGGCCGGGTCGGACGAGAACAGAGCATCCGAGCCCGCCGAGCAGCCCGCGACCACGGAGAGCCCGAGGACCGCGAGCAGGGCGGGGAGGGGCCTCAGCCGACCCGCTCCTTGCCCTGGAGGTCCTTGAGGATCTGCTGGCTGGCGAGCTTGCCCGGGGCGCCCATGACGCAGCCGCCGGGGTGCGTGCCCGAGCCGCACTGGTAGTAGCCGTCGATCGGGGTGCGGTACTGGCTCCAGCCCGGCGCGGGCCGGAAGAAGTACATCTGCGGCGCGAAGAACTCGCCCGCGAAGATGTTGCCCTCGGTGAGGCCGACGGTCCGCTCGATGTCGAGCGGCGTCTTCACCTCGCGCTGGAGCACCAGGTCGCCGAAGCCCGGGAAGAACGACTCGAGGGTCGCCTGCACGGTGTCCGCGAAGTTCTCTCGCTCCGTGTCCCAGTCGCTGCCCTTGAGGTGGTACGGCGCGTACTGCACGAAGCACGACATGACGTGCTTGCCGGCCGGCGCCATGTCGGGGTCGACGAAGGACTGGATCGCGCAGTCGATGTAGGGACGCTGGCTGTACCAGCCGTACTTCGCGTCGTCGAAGGCCCGCTCGAGGTACTCCATCGAGGGGCCGATGTTGACGAAGCCGAGGAACTGGTCGGTGCGGTCGCCCAGCGCGGGGTAGCGCGGGGCGCCGTCGAGCGCGAAGTTGACCTTGGCCGACGTGCCCTGGAACCGCATCCGGTTGATGTTCTCGACCAGGTCGTCGGGCAGCTCGCGCGGCTCGACGAGCTGGGTGAAGGTACGCCGGGGGTCGAGGGCGCTGACGACCGTCTTCGCGGTGAGCTCGGTGCCGTCCTCCAGCACGACGCCGACGGCCTGGCCGTCCTTGGTGATGCACCTGGGCGACCGGGGCGTTGAGCATGATCTCGGCGCCGAACGACTGGGCCGCCCGGGCGAGCAGCTGGGTGAAGCCGCCGTTGCCGCCCTTGTGGAACGACCACGCGCCGAAGAGCCCGTCGTGCTCGCCCATGTGGTGGAAGAGCAGCACCAGTCCCGAGCCCTGCGACATCGGGCCGACCTTGGTGCCGATGATCCCCGAGGAGGCGAGGAAGCCCTTGAGGATGTCGCTCTCGAAGTAGTCGTCGAGGAAGTCCGCGGCACTGCCGGTGAGCAGGCGGACGAGGTCGTGGATGACCTTCTGGTCGACGCCGCCCAGGTGCTTGACCAGCTCGGCGGTGTCGGCGAGGTCCTCCGGCGACTTGCCGAAGACGTTCGGCGGCGCCTTGTCGAACAGCGGCTTCACGACCTGGCAGACGCGCTCCATGTCGTACTCGAAGCGGTCCATCGCGTCGGCGTCGTGCGGCGAGTGCCGCATGATCTCCTTGATGTTCTCGTCGCGGTCCTGCGTGAGCAGGAGGTAGTCACCGTTCTCCATCGGCGCGAACGACGAGGGCATGAGGATCGGCATGAAGCCGTGCTTCACGAGGTCGAGGTCCTGCACGATGTCGGGCCGCAGCAGGCTCAGCGCGTAGGAGAACGACGTGAAGTGGAAGCCGGGGCGCAGCTCCTCGGTGATGGCCGCGCCGCCGACGAGCTCGCGCCGCTCGACGATGAGCACCTTGAGCCCGGCCTTCGCGAGGTAGGCGCCGTTGACGAGACCGTTGTGGCCGCCGCCCACGATGATCGCGTCGTAGGTCTTGCTCTTCCCTGCCATGTCAGGCCGTCTTTCGTGGTGGGTTGAAGAACGGGAGCCGCGTGACCTCGGCTGCGACCGTCTTGTACTCGTGGTTGATCGTGAGCTCGTAGCCGACGCGGGTGCCGACCGCGGCGTGGTCGGGGCGCACTCGGGCGATCGCGATGTGCCGCTGGAGGACCGGCGAGTACATCTGGCTGGTCGTGTAGCCGACCCGCTCGCCCTCGTCGTCGTAGAGCATGTACTCGTCCTCGACCGCGGTCTCGTCCTTGGGCGGGATCAGGCCCGACTCGCCGTAGACGCGGTCGTAGTCCTTCCAGTCGAGGAACAGCCCGACGGTGGACCAGCGCGAGGTCTTCTCGGCGAGCTCGCGACGGATCGCGTTGCGGCCGACGAAGGGCCGGTCCTCGTCGTCGATGCCCTTGAGCATCCAGCCGAAGCCGAGCTCCTTCGGGGTGACCCGGTCGTGGTCGGTGAACGCGAATCGGCTCGACGAGAACTCCACGTTGATGAGCGCCAGACCCGCCTCGATGCGGGTCATGAGCAGCGCCTGCTCGCCGAAGGGGCGGAAGCCGCGACCCTCGCCGGCCTCGATGACCGCGTCCAGGACACCGATCGCGTCGTCGCGGGCCACCCTGATCTCGAAGCCGAGGTCGCCGGTGTAGCCGGTGCGGGACACCGTCACGGCGGCCTTGCCGATCTTGGCCTCGGCGAGGTCGAAGAAGCCGAGCTTCTCCACCTCCGGCGCGAGCTGCGCGAGGATCTCGCGCGACCGAGGGCCCTGCACGGCCAGCATGCCGTAGGCGTCGGTGACGTCCTCGATGCTCACGTCGAGCTTGCCCTTGAGGTCGCTGAGGTAGCCGAGGTTGGGCTCCGCCGAGGTGAGCAGGAAGTCGTTGTCCGCGTCGCGGAACACCACGCCGTCCTCGAGGACGAAGCCGCGGTCGTCGCACCAGACGGTGTACTGCGCCTTTCCGGGCCGGCACTGCCGGACGTCGCGGGTCATCACGCCGGCCAGGAGACGCTCCGCGTCCTTGCCGTGGATCCGGTACTTGTACAGCGGCGAGGTGTCGAAGAAGCCGGCGCTGTTGCGCACCGCGAAGTACTCGTGC
Organism: uncultured Actinomycetota bacterium; assembly: GCA_963759965.1. GTDB lineage: Bacteria > Actinomycetota > Actinomycetes > Propionibacteriales > Nocardioidaceae > Marmoricola_A. Next base: position 22,884 of record CAVXBM010000020.1, on the reverse strand, counting down.
TTCGCCGACGAGTAGTAGCGCGTGGCCGAGAGGTAGTTCGACCAGTGCCCCCACAGCTGGGTCTGGTTGAGCTCGCTGAGGCGCTCGTGGAACGGAGTCGTCTGGATCATCGCCGCCCTGCCTGCCCTGGGATCCTGAGCATGCGGGCGACTTTACTGAATGTTCAGTCAATCCGTCGAGACCAGTCGGGATCACGTCCCGCGACCCCCAGCACCTGGTGCAGCCGCTCCGCCTCGGAGGCCACCGCGACCCTCGGTCCGTAGGGTCCCTGGCCCGACTCGATCGCCTCGGAGAACAGGTTCTGGAACTCCTCCACCTTGGCGAGGTCCTCGCTGCGGACCCGGAGCTCGTCACCCGTCGACACCGCCAGGTCCCAGCCGTGGAGCACCAGCTCCTCGACGGCGACGAGGGCGTTCTCCGGGGCGCTCATGTCGACGCCGCCGGCGCTGACCCGCCCCTCCCAGGCCGACTCCTCGCTCCACGCCGTGCCGAGGGCCTCGAGCTGTGTCGGGATCGCCGTGCGCCAGTCGTCGGGCAGGCCGCCGGCCAGCTCGATGGGCGACTTGCTCGCGTTGAGCGTGAACACCGTGGCGAACTCGAGGACGTGCTCGAGCAGGTTCGAGACCTGCCAGCCGTCGTTCGGAGTCGGGTCGTCGAGCTGGTCGTCGCTGACCAGGCCGACCAGCCGGGTCATCTCGTGCGCGGCCGGGGTGAGGTCGAACATGCAGGAGCTCCTGTCGTCGCTGTCACCCGTACCGACCGGCGGGACCGCCGAAACTCATCGGTCCGCGTCAGGCCACCGAACCGCCGGCGAGGCGCGGGAACCCGCTGCGGTGGAACACCAGGGCGTCTCCGCCGAGGTCGTCCACCGTGTGCAGCGCGAGGAGCACCCAGGTGTGGTCGCCCGCCTCGACCTCTCGCTCGATCGAGCACTCGAAGGTGGCGACCGCGTCGTCGAGCAGCACGCCGCCCTCGTCGCCGACGTGGAGCGGCAGCCCGGCGAAGCGCTCCTCCGCCGGACCTGCGAGCTGGCGGCAGACCTCGTCGTGGTGGCTGGCCAGCACGCTGAGACCGAGCTCGCCGGCCTGCCTCAGCACCGGCCACGTCGACGACGTGTTGGCCACCGAGAAGGAGACGAGGGCCGGGTCGAGGCTCACCGACTGGAACGAGCTCGCCGCCAGTCCCACCGGGGCGCCGTCGACCAGTCCGGCCACGGCCACCACGCCGCTCGGGAAGGCGCCGAAGGCCTCGCGCAGCACGGTCGGGTCGACACCCAACGTCGCGGTCATCAGGCCACCCCCGCTCTCGTCCGCACCAGGGCGTCGACGAGGGGCCGGGTGCGGTCCGCCCAGTCGTCGTAGGACGCCGGATCGTCGTACGACGACTCGAGCACGAAAAGGGACGACGGCACCACCGCACCGAGCTCGGTGAGGACCGGGCGCAGGCTGGTCTCCACGGCCAGGGCGTGACCCGGCAGCGCGCCGAGCATGACCGGGACCGCCACGCGACCCTCGAGGCCACGGTGCGGCAACCGGTCCAGGAACACCTTGAGCAGCCCGGTGAACGCACCCTTGTACGTCGGGCTCGCCACCACCAGGAGGTCGGCCGCAGACACCTGGTCCACCACGGCCTGGACCGCGACGTCCTCCGCGTCGAGGAGCGAGGTGCCGAGGGTCGCCAGGTCCACGACCTGCGGCGACTCGTCGCCGAGGCGGTCCACGACGTGAAGAGCCGCGGCCAGCGTGCGCGAGCCGGGCTTGGGGTTCCCGACCAGGACCGCGGTGCTCACGAGGCTCCCGATCCGAACGGGACGGAAGAGCGGCCCGACGCCGTGGAGGGCACCGGGTTCTTCCAGAGGCCGCGGTGCTCGAGGAGCGGGAGGACACCCTCGCCGAACCAGTAGGACTCCTCCAGGTGCGGGTAGCCGGACAGCACGAACTCGTCGATGCCGAGCTCGTGGTACTCCTGCACGCGGTCGGCGACCTCCTCGTGGCTGCCGACCAGCGCGGTGCCCGCGCCACCGCGGACCAGGCCGACGCCGGCCCACAGGTTCGGATAGATCTCCAGGTCGTCGCGTGAGCCCTTGTTCAGGTCGAGCATGCGGCGCTGGCCCTCGGACTCGCTCTTGCGCAGTCCCGCCTGGACGTTGGCGATGGTCTCGTCGTCGATGCCCTCGAGCAGGCGTCGCGCCTCCGCCCAGGCCTGCTCGGAGGTGTCGCGGGAGATCGTGTGCAGCCGGATGCCGAACCTGATGTCGCGGCCCTGCTCGCGGGCCAGACCACGGATCCACGCGATCTTCTCGGCCACCGCCTCCGGCGGCTCCCCCCACGTGAGGTACACGTCCGCATGCTTCGCCGCGACGGTGCCGGCGGCGGGCGAGGACCCGCCGAAGTAGATCTCAGGCAGGGTCTCGGGGAGCTGCTGGAGACGGGCGCCCTCGACCTTGAGGTGCTTGCCCTCGAAGTCGACCGTCTCCCCGGCCCACAGTGCTCGGACGATGCCGAGGAACTCGCCGCACCGCTCGTACCGCTCGTCCTTGTCGAGGAAGTCACCGTAGGCGCGCTGCTCCTGGCTCTCGCCGCCGGTGACGACGTTGAGCAGCAGGCGTCCGCCGCTGAGGTTCTGGTACGTCGTGGCCATCTGCGCCGCCAGCGTCGGGGAGGTCATGCCGGGCCGGAAGGCGACCAGGAACTTGAGGCGCTCGGAGAGCGGCACGAGCATCGCGGTGGAGAGCCAGGCGTCCTCGCACCACGCGCCGGTCGGCGTGAGCGCGCCCTCGAACCCGAGCTGCTCGGCGCTGCGCGCGACCTGTCCGAGGTAAGGCACGGAGGCCGGACGCCCGCCGCGCGCGGAGTCGACCCCGTGGCCGCCGCTGACGACGTGCCGGCCGTCGCCGCCGTTGGTCGGAAGGAACCAGTGGAACTTGAGTGTCATCGTGCGTCTCTCCTCGTCGCCGGGACGGTCATACCCAAATATCTCTAGTCGTTTACTAGACTTACCCACAGATCCGCTCCTTGAGCACCACACGTCGCCGATGCCGGGATCGGCCGCACCTTCCAGCCAGCACCAACAGCCCCGTCCGCGACCACCCCGAAAGAGGCGCGATGCGCATCGAGCAGCTCGAGTACGTCACGGCCGTGACGCAGCACGGGTCGCTGCGCCGGGCGAGCGAGCACCTGCACGTGTCGCAGCCGGCGCTGAGCGAGGCGATCACCAAGCTGGAGCGCGAGCTCGGCGTGACGTTGCTCGACCGTCGCCGCTCAGGCGCCCGCATCAGCCGCGAGGGGCGTGACCTGCTACGCGGGATGGAGGAGGTGCTCGAGGCCGTCGACCGGCTGCGCACGCAGGCGGGAGACCAGCACGTCGGGTGGCGCTCGCTCCGGATCGGCACCGTCAACGCCGGGACGTCGCGCCTGCTGCTCCCTGCGGTGCGCCGGTACCAGCAGTCGTCCCCGGGGGCGACGGTCGAGATCCGCAACCTGCAGCAGTCGGAGATCCAGACCGGCCTCGGCGAGGGCGCGCTCGACCTGGGCATCGTCAACCTGCTCACCGGCGACGACGTGCCACCCGACCTGGTGGGGCTGCCCCTGCTCCGTGGCCGGCCGGTGGCGGTCCTGGCTGCCGACAACCCGCTCGCCGCGCAGGACGAGGTCACCGCGGACGACCTTCGCAGGCAGCCGTTCATCGGGATGCGCGCGGGCTACCTCATGCACCGCTTCGCCCACCGGCTCTTCGGCGCCGACCTGCCCGGCGAGTGGCACACCACCGACGGTGCGGAGATGGGCAAGCTCATGGTGGCCGAGGGTCTCGGCATCTCGCTGCTCCCGGACTACAGCGTGCTCGGTGACCCGCTCCAACGAGCCGGGCTCATCGCAGCCCGGCCGATCGCCGAGGACGGCACCCGGGTGACGATGACGCTGCTGCACCGGCGTACGGCGACCGCGATCCCGGCCTTGGCCACGGCGATCGCGGCTTTCCGCGCCCTGGCTGCGCTGGAGGAGTCCGCCTAGCTGTCGACCCAGACGCCACGACGCATGACGCGCTGCACGCAGAGGTCGTCGTCGAGGACGACCAGGTCGGCCACCGCGCCCGGGGTCAGCTCCCCCACCAGGTCGAGGCCGAGGAGGGCGGCCGGCGTGGCGGAGGCTGCTCGGACCACGTCGAGCAGCGGCAGGCCGGCGACGGTGACCGCGTAGCGCACGGCGTCGCCCATCGTCAGCGTCGAGCCGGCGATCGCACCGCTGTCGGCGAGGCGAGCCACGCCGTCGCGGACCTCGACGCCGAGCCGGCCGAGCCGGTAGTCGCCGTCCGCAGCGGCCGCCGCTGCCATGGCGTCCGTGACGAGCACGACACGGTCGGGCTTGGCGCGCGCGGCCAGTGCGAGCACCGAAGGGTGCACGTGCACGCCGTCCGCGACGAGCTCGACGTGGATCTCGCGGTCCTCGAGCAGAGCGGCGACCGGGCCGGGCTCACGGTGGTGCAGCCCCCGCATCGCGTTGAAGAGGTGGGTACCCGCGCGTGCTCCGGCGTCGAGCGCCGCGCGGGCCACGTCGTACGTCGCGTCGGTGTGGCCGATCGCGGCGACCACGCCCGCCGCTGCGAGCCGCTCCACCGCGCCGAGGCCGCCCGGCAGCTCCGGAGCCAGCGTCACCATGCGCACGTGGCCCCTCCCCGCCTCCAGCAGCAGGTCGACGTCGGCGTCGGTGGGGTCGGCGAGCAGCGACGGCTCGTGCGCCCCGGCGTACCGCGGGCTGAGCCACGGCCCCTCGAGGTGGATGCCGGCCAGCAGCCCGTCGTCGACGAGGTCCGCGAGCCGAACGACCGACGCGGCGAGAGCGGGAACGGCGTCGGTCACCAGGCTGGCGACGACCGTGGTCGTGCCGTGCGCGAGATGGGCGCGCACGGCGGTCTCCGCCGCGTCCTGGTCACCTCCGTCGAACGACGCCCCGCCCCCACCGTGCAGGTGCACGTCGACGAAGCCGGGCACCACGGTGGCGCCGGCGAGGGAGACGTCCGCCGGCATCGGCGGCTCCCCCTCGCCGACCTCGACGACCGTGCCTCCTTCGACGCGCAGCCACCCCGGCGCGAGGACTCGCGCCGGGGTGACCACTCGGTCGGAGGAGAGGAGCACGCTCAGGCGCTCGTGTCCGCGAGCACCGACGACTCGTCGTCCTCGTCCTCGCGACCCGGGGTCTTGAGGTTCCAGCGACGGATGACGAAGCGGAAGGTGAAGTAGTAGATGACCGCGTAGCCGAGCCCGATCACGATCAACAACAAGGGTTTCGTGGCGATGTTGAAGTTGAGCACGTAGTCGAACAACCCCGCTGAGAACCCGAACCCGTCCTTGATGCCGAGCGCGTTGACCAGCGCCATCGAGGTGCCGGTGAGCAGCGCGTGGATCAGGTAGAGCGGCCAGGCGACGAACATGAACGCGAACTCGAGCGGCTCGGTGACGCCGGTGAGGAACGCGGTCAGCGCGGCCGACAGCATGATGCCGCCGACGGCCTTCTTGTGCGCCGGGCGGGCCTCGTGCCAGATGGCGAGGGCGGCGGCGGGGAGCGCGAACATCATGATCGGGAAGAAGCCTGTCATGAACGCACCCGCGGTCGGGTCGCCTGCGAGGAAGCGCGGGATGTCGCCGTGCACGGTCGCCCCGCCGGCTGGCGTGTAGTCGCCGATCAGGAACCACGGCGGGTTGTTGAGGATGTGGTGCAGGCCCAGCGGGATCAGCAGGCGGTTGAGGGTGCCGTAGACGAAGCCGCCGGTGACGTCGTTGTTGGTGACCCACTCACCGATGTTGGTCAGCGCCGAGTTGAACGCCGGGTAGAGGAAGCTCATCCCCACCGAGATCACGATCGCGGCGAACGCGGTGATGATCGGCACGAAGCGGCGCCCGCCGAAGAACGCGAGGTACGGCGGCAGGCTGATGCGGTGGTACTTCTGCCACAAGTACGCCGACACGAGGCCCATCACGATGCCGCCGAGCACCCCGTAGTTGATCAGCTCCTGCTCCGCACCCTCGGCGGGTGTGCCGAGGACGGCCGGGGACATCGCGTCGCCGACGCCCTTGAACACGAGGTAGCCGACGACCGCCGCCAGCGCGGTGGAGCCGTCGGCCTTCTTGGCCATGCCGATCGCGACGCCGATCGCGAACAGCAGCGGCAGGTACTCGAAGAGCGCGTTGCCGGCAGCGCCGACGACGGCGGCCACCCGGTCCCAGCCGAGGCCGTCGGCACCCAGCAGGTCGGGTTGGCCCAGCCGCAGGAGGAGGGCCGCGGCAGGCAGGCTCGCGATCGGCAGCATCAGGCTGCGGCCGAACTTCTGGACCGGAGCCAGGTTGAGCCGCCGCTTTCCGCTCTCGGCAGTGGCATCGGTGGTGGTCATCGACTGTTCCCTTCGGTGTTGCGGTGGGTCCGGGCGTCGGATCCGCCGACGTCCAGGGACATGTGGAGCTGGTAGCGGTCGCCGCGGTAGCGGGACACGACGTACTCGACCGGACGCGACTCGGCGTAGGAGACGCGGCGGAAGACCAGCAGCGGGGTGTTGACGGGGGCGTCGAGCCGGCGCGCGGTGGCGGCATCGGCGCTCTCGCCCCACAGCGTCTGCTCCGCGTGGTCGATGGCGAGGTCGTAGACGTCGCCGAACAGCTGGTAGAGCGAGCCGCCGAGGTCGTGCCGATCGAGGCCAGGGAGGAGGGCCTTCGGGTACCAGCCGTTCTCCAGTGCGATCGGCTGGCCGTCCGCGAGCCGCACGCGGTCGACCCGCCAGGCCTGGCCGTCGACCGCCAGGTCGAGGGCCTTGGCGACGTCGGCCGGGGGATCGTCGACCTCAGCGGCGAGCAGGCGTGTGCTGGGGGTCAGGCCCCGACGGCGCATGTCCTGGCTGAATGACGCGAGGTGCAGGCGGCTCTCGAGCCGAGGGCGCGACACGAACGTGCCCTTGCCGTGGATGCGGGTGAGGAGCCCGTCAGCGACCAGCCTGTCGATCGCCTTGCGGACGGTCGCCCGGGAGACGTCATAGGTCGCCATGAGGTCGCGCTCCGACGGGATGGCCGCGTCCGGCCCGAGCTCCTGGACCGCCTGCTCGGCGAGGAGGTCGCTGAGCTGCGCGTGCTTGGGTCGCGGTCCCCCGGTGATGCGCTGCCTCCCGGGGACGGGGCGCTGACTCGTCACGCTGGGCCTCTCGACGACGGTGTCTCTCACTGGTACGGTCTGGTACGTACCAGTTGGCAGAGCATGACCAGGAGCGCCCCCCGCTGTCAAGGGGTGGCGGAGGAGGAACCACCGGATGACCACCCAGATGGCCGTCGAGATCGCCGAGCAGCCCGAGGCGGTGCGCGCCACCTTCGCCGCCCTGCTTCCGCTCCGTGAGCGGGTGCGTGAGGTCGCGGCCGGACGCCGTCGCGTGCTGTTCGCGGCGCGGGGATCGAGCGACAACGCCGCGATCTACGGCCGCTACCTGCTCGAGACCCATTCCGGCGTCCTCGGCGGTCTGCTCTCCCCCAGCATCGCCACGCACTACCGGGCCGAGCTCGACCTCAGGGACACCGTCGTGGTCAGTGTCTCGCAGTCCGGTGAGACCACGGAGATCGTCGAGACCCAGCAGTGGGCCGACGCACAGGGGGCGGCGACCGTCGCGGTCACGAACGTCGCCGGGTCGCCGCTCGCGGACCAGGCCGACCTCGCGCTCGTCACCCAGGCGGGGCCGGAGCTCGCGGTCCCCGCGACGAAGACGTACCTGACCCAGCTCGCCGCGATGTCCGTGCTCGGCACTGCTCTCGCCGCCGACCCGGCCACCCTCGACGACGCGGTGGCGCGCGTGAGCGAGGTCGTCGAGCGGCTCACCACGGACGACACCGGCCTCGACGACGCCGTCAAGGTGCTCCGCGACGCGGCGTACACCGTCGTCTCGGGACGCGGGCTCATGATGGGCACCGCGCTGGAGACCGCGCTCAAGCTCGAGGAGACGTGCCTCCGCCCGGTGCGCGGCTACTCCTACGCCGACCTGCGGCACGGGCCCGATCTCGGTGGTGACGTCCGGGGTTGCAGCGGTGCTCGTCGCCGCGCCCGAGGGTCCGCTCGTCGCTCCACTCGTCGAGCTCGCCCGTGACCTGACCACGCGCGGCGCGACCGTCGTCGGCATCGGGGGCGACGCCGCCTTCGCCGACGCGTGCGCGGTCCACGTCCCCGGGCCCGACCTGCCGGAGGCCCTCGCGCCCCTCGGCGCGATCGTGCCGGCTCAGCGACTGGTCGAGGGACTCGCCCGGGCCCTCGGCCTGGACCCCGACAACCCGCGCGGCCTGGCCAAGGTCACCAGCACCGACAGAGACTGACGGCTCAACCCGAGCCGTAGCAGCACGAAGGAGAGCAATGAGCAGCAAGGCCGAGCAGATCCTCGCCGCCCTCGGTGGCGCGGACAACATCGTCGAGATCGAGCCGTGCATCACGCGGCTGCGCACCGAGGTCAACGACGGCTCCAAGGTCGACGAGAAGGCCCTGAAGGCCGCAGGAGCGCACGGCGTCATCAAGTCCGGCAACGTCGTCCAGGTCGTCGTCGGTCCGGAGGCCGACAACATCGCCGAGGACATCGAGGACCTGATGTGACCGAGGTCCTCGTGCCCTGCCCGGGGCGCCTCGTGCCGATGGCCGACGTCCCGGACCCGGTGTTCGCCTCGGAGATGGTCGGCCCCGGCATCGCCATCGACCCCGATCCCGGCGAGGTCACCGTGGTCTCCCCGATCGCCGGCAAGGTCGTCAAGGTGCACCCGCACGCGTTCGTGGTGCTCGGCGCCGACGGCGTCGGCGTGCTCGTCCACCTGGGCATCAACACCGTGCGCCTGGAGGGCCGCGGCTTCGAGGTGATCGCCCAGCAGGGCTCCACCGTCGAGGCCGGCGACCCGATGGTGCGGTGGGACCCAGGCACCATCGAGGGCGACGACATCTCCACGATCGTCCCCGTCGTCGCCATGGACCGGCCCAAGGGCTCGGTCGCCCAGCCCGGGGCCGACGAGGTGGCCAAGGTCGGCGACGTGCTCTTCACCGTCGACCTGTGAGGCCGGTCGCGCTCCTCCTGGACCTCGACGGCACCCTGGTCGACTCCGAGCCGTTCCACCGCCGCTCGTACGACGTGTTCCTGGAACGTCGCGGGTGGACGGTGCCGGACCTGCGCATGTTCACGGGCCGCCGGGCGGAGGACGTGTTCGCCACCGAGCCCGGGCCGTGGGAGGGGCTGGACCCCGAGGACCTCGCTGCAGAGGTGCGCGGCATCGTCGACGACATGGGCACGCCCGGGCCGGTGCCCGGAGCGCACGAGCTGTTCGAGGCCGCGGTGTCGGCCGGCGTGCGGCTCGCGATCGTGACATCGGCCCGGCATGCGTGGGTGCAGGTCGCCGTCGGGGAGGGCCTCGGCGTGCTTGACGACGTCGCCGTCGTCGTCACCGCCCAGGACGTGGCCGACGGCAAGCCCGACCCGGCAGGGTTCCTGCTCGCCGCGGAGCGACTCGGCGTCGATCCCGCGACCTGCCTCGCCGTCGAGGACTCCCCCGCCGGGGTGCAGGCCGCGGTCGCGGCGGGCGTCGGGCACGTCGTCGGTCTGACCACGACCTGGCGTGAGGACGCCTTGCGCGAGGCCGGCGCCCACACCGTGCTGCCGGACCTCCACGGAGTCGCGTCACTCGTCTCGGTGATCCAGTAGCGGCTTCGGCACAGCAGCGGCAGCACGACCGACAGCACCCTTCTACCGACGTCGGTCCACGTCCTGGGCGGACGTCCCTTGAGCCTCGCCGGACGAGACATCCGACGTCTCCCAGCCGAATTCGGCTCGGACGGCTGCGTAGCGTCGGAGAACTCACTTTCTCGGCATCGACCGCGCTCGACCCCGCATTGATCAGGAATCGAGAAGCCACCAAGCGTGAGGATCCCTAGCGTCTTCCTCATGAGCACATCGACGAAGTCCACCACCAAGTCCGGGTTCAGCGAGGACGAGCGCGCTGCCATGAAGGCACGCGCCGAGGAGCTGAAGACGTCCGGCCGTGGTGGCAACAAGAAGGCCGAGGAGGCCCAGGCCTGCCTCGACAAGATCGCCGAGATGTCCGAGCCCGACAAGACGCTGGCCGAGCGCATCCACGTGATCGTGACGACGACGGCGCCGGACCTCGACGTGAAGACCTGGTACGGCATGCCCGCCTACGCGAAGGACGGCAAGGTGCTGTGCTTCTTCAAGCCCGCCGAGAAGTTCGGCGCCCGCTACGCGACCTTCGGCTTCAACGACGTGGCCCAGCTCGACGACGGCGACGTGTGGCCGACGGAGTACGCCGTCACCACCATGAACGCGGCCGTCGAGAAGAAGCTGACCGCCGTCGTCACGCGCGCCGTCAGGTGACCACGGCCTCCGCGGCGATGTGCACCACGGCATCGCCGCGGTTGACGAGCGGCGACTCCGAGCGGCCCACGACGATGCCCGTGCGGTCCGCGTGCACGAGGCCGACGCGCTTGCCGAACGAGTCGAAGAGCCCGCCGATCCGCTGCCCCTGGGTGACGCGGTGGCCGAGGTCGACCTCGACGTGCAGCATCCCGGTGCCGCGGGCACGCACCCAGCCGCTCCGGTCGCACACGATGCTCTCCGGGACGGGCTTCCCGTCCGGCTCGGTCATGCCGAGCGACGCGAGCACCCGGCGTACTCCTTGCACACCGGCCTCGATCGCCCACGGGTCCATGCGCCAGGCCTCGCCGGCCTCGTAGAGCAGCACCTTCGCCCCGCGCTCCAGGGCGGCGTGGCGCAGCGAGCCGTCGCGCAGCTTGGCGTGCAGGGCCACCGGCGCCCCGAACGCCAGTGCGAGCTCGCGGGTGCGTTCGTCGTCGAGGTCCGCGCGGACCTGCGGCAGATTGGTACGCCGGTCCGAGCCGGTGTGCAGGTCGATGCCCACCTCGCACCGAGCCACCACCTCGGTCATCATCAGGTGCGCGATGCGCCCGGCCAGGGATCCCCGGGGTGACCCGGGGAAGGACCGGTTGAGGTCCCGGCGGTCGGGCAGGTAGCGGCTGCCGGTCATGAAGCCGAGCACGTTGACGATGGGGATCGCGATCAGCGTGCCGCGCAGCCGGCGCGGGTCGATCCCCTCGAGCACCTGACGGATGACCTCGACCCCGACCGCCTCGTCGCCGTGGATCGCCGCGTTGACCCAGACGACGGGTCCGTCCTCGCGGCCGTGCACGACGCGGACCGGCAGGTCGACGTCGGCGCCGGTGACCATGCGGGTGATCGGGAGCGCCAGGGCGTGGTGGCGGCCGGGGCGCACCTTGTCGGAGCCGATCTGGAACGGTGCACGTGCCATCAGTGGCCGCCCATCAATGACCCCAGTTGTGCCGGCGGACGCTGCGCTTCGGCCGCTTGCCGGCGTAGGACTTCCCGGAGTCGACGAGGAAGCCCTGCGCGAGCGCCTGGCGACCGACGAGCATCCGGAAGCCCATCTCGTCGCGACGGCTCAGGGTGACCTCGGCCGGGACGACGAGCCCCGCCAGCCGTAGGTCGAGCACGACGACGAGGCGCTCCTCCTCCTGGCCGTTCGAGGAGCGCACGACGCGTTGGTCGACGACCTGGCTGGTCACCTCGACGGCGTCGTCGTCGGAGCGTTGCCACGGGTGCACGGAGTAGCGCACCCAGCGGTCGCCGTCCTGCTCGAGCTCCTCGATGTCGAAGGCGTGCAGGGCGGAGGTGCGCGCGCCCGTGTCGACCTTGGCCTTCATCCAGCGCACTCCGACGGAGGGGAGACTCACCCACTCGCGCCATCCGACGAGGGTGTAGGAAAGATCAGTCACCGGCTGACCCGCCACCTCTCCGTCGACCGCTGCTCAACGCTTGGGGACCCATGAAGATCGCGCTTCTCTCCCGCGCCTACCGCTCGTACAGTACGCAGCGGCTGCGCACCGCCGCCCTGGACAGGGGCCACCAGGTCAAGGTGCTCAACACCTTGCGCTTCGGCATCGACCTGTCCGGGGACGAGCCCGACCTCCAGTTCCGGGGCAAGCAGCTCTCGCACTACGACGCGATCCTGCCGCGGATCGGCAATTCGATCACGTACTTCGGCGTCGCGGTGGTGCGGCAGTTCGAGCAGATGGACGTCTACACCCCGAACACGTCGTGGGGCATCTCGAACTCCCGCGACAAGCTGCGTGCCTCGCAGATCCTGTCGCGGCACCAGATCGCGATGCCGGCGACGACGTTCGTGCGGGACCGGGCCGACGTGATCCCCGCGATCGAGCGGGTCGGCGGCGCCCCGGTCGTCATCAAGCTGCTCGAGGGGACCCAGGGCATCGGCGTGATCCTGGCACCGGACCTCAAGGTCGCCGAGGCGATCATCGAGACGCTGCAGAGCACGAAGCAGAACGTCCTCATCCAGCACTTCGTCAAGGAGAGCAAGGGCCGCGACATCCGCGCGCTGGTCGTGGGCGACCGCGTGGTCGCGGCGATGCGCCGGGTCGCGCAGGGCGACGAGTTCCGCTCCAACGTGCACCGGGGCGGCTCCGTCGAGCCGGTCGAGCTCGACCCGGAGTTCGAGCGCACCGCCGTACGCGCGTCGCAGATCATGGGCCTGCGCGTCGCCGGCGTCGACATGCTCGAGGGCAACGACGGCCCTCTCGTGATGGAGGTCAACTCCTCCCCCGGCCTGGAGGGCATCGAGAAGGCCACCAAGCTCGACGTCGCGGGGTCGATCATCGACTTCATCGACAACCAGGTCGCGTTCCCCGAGATCGACGTGCGTCAGAGGCTCACCGTCTCCACCGGGTACGGCGTCGCCGAGCTCCTGGTCCAGCACTCGGCCGACCTCGTCGGCAAGCGCCTGGACGAGACCGACCTGCGTGAGCGTGACATCACCGTGCTGACCCTCCAGCGCGGCACGGCGGTGATCCCGAACCCGCCGGGCCGCAAGGAGCTGGAGGCCGGCGACCGACTCCTGTGCTTCGGCAAGCTCGAGGAGATGCGCTCGATGATCCCGAGCCGCAGGAAGCGCAGCCGCAAGCCCAAGCGCCTCCCCAAGACGCCGATCCACGACGCCTGAGCCGATGAGCGACGTGCACGACGTCCTCGTGGTCGGCGCCGGCGCGATGGGCTCGGCCGCGACCTGGGCGCTGTCGAAGGCCGGCCACGACGTGGTGGCCGTCGAGCAGTTCGCGCTCGGGCACGACCGCGGCAGCTCGCACGGTGCGAGCCGGATCTACCGTGTCGGCACCGAGCAGACCCACTACCTCGACCTCGCCCAGCGGGCGAGGGTCCTGTGGGGCGAGCTCGAGGCCACGACCGGGACCCGGTTGCTCACGGAGCAGGGCGCCGTCGAGCACGGCGTCACCCAGGAGCAGGTCGACTCGTTCGTCCAGCACCTCCGCGCCCGCGACATCGAGCACGAGGTGCTCGACCCGGGTGCCGCGACCGAGCGCTGGCCCGGCATGCGCTTCGACGGACCCGTGCTGCACCAGGCCGGCGGGGCGATCGTGCACGCCGACCGGGCGGTGACCGGGCTGCAGGAGCTGGCCCGAGCCCAGGGCGCCACGCTCCTCGACGGCACCCGCGTCGACCGGATCGAGGTCGGCGACGACGTCGTGACCGTCCATGCGGCCGACCGCGTCCTCAGGGCACGACAGGCGGTCGTCACGGTGGGGTCGTGGGCACCCGGGCTGCTCGGCGACGTCGTCCCCCTGCCCGAGATCCGCGTCACCCAGGAGCAGCCGCGCTTCTTCCAGCCGGTCGGGAGCGCGGACGACTGGCCGTGCTTCGTGCACTGGCGGCACGACCGCGGCGAGTGGGGCCGCATCGAGACCTACGGGCTGTGGGAGCAGGGATCCGGCTACAAGGTCGGCCTCCACGCGGCCGGACCGGTCGTCGACCCGGACGGCCGCGACTTCCTCCCGGAGCCGCAGCGCGACGCGGTCCTCCACGAGTACGTGCGGTCGTGGTTCCCCGGTCTCGACGCGGACCGCTCGACGCCGATCTCGTGCCTCTACGACAACACCGGCAACGGCGACTTCGTGATCGACCGGTTCGGCCCGGTGACGTTCGCGACCGGGTTCAACGGCGAGGGCTTCAAGTTCGTGCCGGTCGTCGGCGAGCTGCTGCGCGACCTGGTCCAGGGCACCACCGACCCGCTGCCGATGTTCACCGTGGCCCGGCACGGTGCTGAGACAGGGTGAAGGCACCTCGCGAGAGCGCCGGATACTGGGCGCGTGAACGAGCCGAGCCGGATGGACGAGACCGCGCTGCGCCGTGACATCCGGGAGGTCACGTCGATGCTGGGCGAGACACTCGTCCGCGTCCACGGCCAGGACTTCCTCGACCTGGTCGAGCGCGTCCGCACGCGGGCCAAGGACGACGAGGGGCTCGTCACGATTCCCGAGCTCGACCTCACGACGGCCGCCCGGCTGGCCCGTGCGTTCACGGCGTACTTCCACCTCGCCAACGTCACCGAGCAGGTGCACCGCGGCTGGGCGCTCGACGAGGACCGGGCCCGAGATGGCGGCTGGCTGAGCCAGGTCGTCGACCGCATCTCGGCCTCGGAGGTGACCGCGGAGGAGGTCGCCCGCCTGGTGACCCAGGTGGCCGTGCGTCCGGTGTTCACCGCACACCCGACCGAGGTCGCCCGACGGTCGACGCTCGACAAGCTGCGGAAGATCGCGGCCGTGCTCGCCGAACCCGACGGCCCGCGCCGCGAACGTCGCCTGGCCGAGGGCGTCGAGCTGCTGTGGCAGACCGACGAGCTGCGCATCGAGCCGCCGGAGCCGATCGACGAGGCACGCAACGGCGTCTACTACCTCGAGGGCTTGTCAGCAGCGGCGCTCGGCGACGTCCTCGAGGAGATGCGCGACCGTCTTGCCGACATCGGTGTCGCGCTCCCACTCGACTCGCGGCCGCTGCGCTTCGGCACGTGGATGGGTGGTGACCGCGACGGCAACCCCAACGTCACGCCCGCGACCACCGCTGCGGTGCTCCAGCTGCAGGCGTTGCACGGGGTCCGCCTGCTGCGGACCCTCGTCGAGCGGATGCGGCGCGAGCTCTCCGTGAGCCAGCGCCTCTCCGAGGTCTCCCCCGAGCTGCGCCAGCGCCTCGACGTTGCCCTCGACACCCTGCCCGAGGTCGCCTCCCGCTACCGGCGCCTCAACGCCGAGGAGCCCTACCGCCTCTTCCTGACCTGCGTCCACGTCCGGCTCGGGCTGACCGAGCACCGCATCGAGTCGTCCTCCCGGCACGTCGAGGGACGCGACTACCGCGACGACACCGAGCTCATGGACGACCTCATGCTCGTGCACGACTCCGTGCGCGAGCACCAAGGCAGCCTCGTCGCGTCCGGCGACCTCGAGCGCCTCGTCCGCACCGTCGCCGCGGCGGGGCTCACCCTGGCCACCCTCGACGTCCGCGAGCACGCGGCGAAGCACCACGAGGCCCTCGGCCAGCTCATGGACCGCACCGGCGAGCTCGACGGCGCGTACGCCGACCTCGACCGCGACCAGCGCCGCGAGGTCCTCTCCCGCGAGCTCGCCGGCCACCGTCCGCTGGCCACCCACCCGCTGCCCCTCGACGACGACGGGCTGAAGGTCAGCGCGGTCTTCGACACGATCCGCCGGGCGCTCGACGCCTACGGCCCGCGGACGATCGAGAGCTACATCGTGTCGATGACGCAGGGCGCCGACGACCTCCTCGCGGTCGCGGTGCTGGCCCGCGAGGCGGGCCTCGTCGACCTCGACGCCGGGCTCGCGCGCATCGGCTTCGTGCCCCTGCTCGAGACGGTGACCGAGCTCGAGCGGACCGAGGAGATCCTCACCGACCTGTTCGCCGACACCGCCTACCGCAAGCTCCTCGCGCTGCGCGGAGACGTGCAGGAGGTCATGCTCGGCTACTCGGACTCCAACAAGGCCGGCGGCATCGCGACGTCGCAGTGGCAGATCCAGCGCGCCCAGCGTCGCGCCCGGGACGTCGCCCGCGAGCACGACGTCCGGCTGCGGTTCTTCCACGGCCGCGGCGGCTCGGTCGGTCGCGGCGGCGGCCCGACGTACGACGCGATCATGGCGCTGCCCTACGGCACCGTCGACGGCGAGGTGAAGATCACCGAGCAGGGCGAGGTGATCAGCGACAAGTACGCCCTCCCCTCGCTCGCCCGCCAGAACCTCGAGCTCACCGTGGCGGCGACGCTGGAAGCGTCCGTGCTGCACCGCACCGACCGGCGCACTCCTGAGCAGGCCGAGCGCTTCGACGCACTCATGGACGACCTCTCGTCGGCTGCCCACGACGCCTACACCGGGCTCGTCGGGCGCCCCGGGCTCCCCGACTACTTCCTCGCGTCGACGCCGGTCGACCTGCTGGGCGCGATGCACATCGGCTCGAGGCCCGCGCGCCGCCCTCAGTCGGGCGGCGGTATCGAGGACCTCCGCGCGATCCCGTGGGTCTTCGGCTGGACGCAGTCGCGCCAGATCGTCCCCGGTTGGTACGGCGTGGGCAGCGGTCTCGAGGCCGTGGGCGACCGCACGAAGGACCTCCGCGAGATGTACGACGCCTGGCCGTTCTTCCGGACCTTCCTCGACAACGTCTCGATGACGCTGGCGAAGACCGACCTCGACATCGCCGCGCACTACGTCGAGGCACTCGCGCCGACCGAGCTGCACGGCATCCTCGACGACCTGCGCGAGGAGCACGACCGCACCGTGGCGGCCGTCCTCGCGGTCACCGGCGAGGAGACGCTGCTCGGCACCAACCCGCTGCTCCAGCGCACGCTGGAGGTCCGCGACAACTACCTGGAGCCTCTGCACCGGCTCCAGGTGCAGCTGCTCACCCGCTTCCGCGCCGGCGAGGAAGACCCCCAGCTCGAGCGCGCCCTGCTGCTCACGATCAACGGCATCGCCGCCGGGATGCGCAACACCGGCTGAGGATCACCGGCCCGCCACGGCATGGTCCCGCGCGCAGTCGGGGTTGAAGACGCGCACGTCGGACGGAGGGTTCGTCCCGAGCTTCGCGGCCGGGCGGACCGGACGACGCGAGAGGTTGCCTCCGCAGTTCGGACACGTCATCTTCAGCACGTCGCGCGCGCAGTCACCGCACCAGGTGCACTCGAAGGTGCAGATCCAGACGTCCTCCGAGTCGACGGCGAGGTCGGTGTCACAGCACTCACAGCTCGGTCGCAGCTCCAGCACGACAGCATCGTAGGGGGGCGACGACTACGTCGTGAGCGCCGAGGCAGTGGTGGATGCCGTGGCAGCACTTGGTCATACGACAGGCGAACGACACGATCTGATCGACGTGGATCGGGTCAGCGCGACCGCGCCGTCACACCTCAGACAACCTCGGCGCGCTCGTCGCCGGCCACATGGTTGCCGACGTCGCACCAACGCCAGTCCTCGAAGGTGGGTGAATCGAGTCCGAACATCACCCAGGTGGTCTTGCCGCCCTGGGGCGACTGTTCGAAACCCCAGTCGAGGCTCGTTGCCGTCACGATCATCATGCCCCGACCACCGGTCGCTTCCTCGTTCGGCGCCCGGACCACGGGGGAGCAACGCTTCCACCGACCCGCGCCCCCGTACGAACGCGCCGACATCGCCGTTCACCTCCAGGCTTCCCCCGGCTCGCGGACGTAGGTCCGCCACACGTACCGCCACGGGACCGCCAACAGGACCGGCACGATGAAGAGGCAGGCGACCTGCGTCTGGGTGAACCCGTCGTCGAGACCACCAGAGGCGGCCAGCGGCAGAGCCACGGTCCCGAGCCAGATCAGTTTCCACAGCGACTCGAAGACCAGCATCGGCAGCAGCCGGATCGGATGACGCAGTCCCAGCAGCATGAGCACCGACATCGCCGTCAGCATGACCAGCACGACGCCCTCGTACCTCGGGAGCGCGTGGGCGTCAGCCACCCGCGGCCAACGCGTGACCAACAGACCGACGCCGACGAATCCGTAGGCCGCGCGGAGCATCGCGACCCGCCGAGGCGACAGGCTCGTACCTGTCGCCCCGGTGGACGTGACCGTCGTGGTCATCGCGAGACCTCCTGCTCGACGAGGGCCGCCGCGCGTGGGTCAGTCGGGTCAGTCCGGTCACCGGGCTTCCTGCGACGCAGCCTGGGCGGACGGATGACCAGGACCAGAAGGAGCAGGAGAGCCGCTCCGACCAGGACCGTGGCGCGCAGCCCGTCCCAGCGGACCGCCGACCCCTCGCGGGGTTCGTACGGGTAGTCGACCATCTTGGCGGCCGAGCGCGCGGCGGCCGTGCCGGCGGTCCGGGACAGGCGGTCAAGGGCCCCCTGGAAGCCTGGACCGTCGCCGGTGACCGGGAGCGTCACGCGTCGGTCAACGTCGCGAGGAGCTCCCGTGACCAGGACCATCCCGTGGCGGGTGGTGACCCATCCCCGGTCGGCCAGGCCCACCGCGTGGGCGTCGGAGGCGACGGTGTGCACCTCGAACTCGGCGGCGACATCGGTCTCCCCGACCCCGTCGCTCAGCTCGATGCCGACCGTCGGTCGTCCCCACGGCACGGCAGCGGACAGCAGCACCGGCGCGTCGCCGAACCCGAAGGAGCGGCCCGGGAGGCGGGTCGATGCGTCGGGCGACCAACCCGGGTAGCGGACCTCAGCCTGGATCCGCTCGGCTTCGGTCGCGCCGGCGAGCCGGTCGACCAGGTGCAGCGCCCCAGCGATGCCGGAGGTGATGCCGGCGGTCGTGGTGACGGAGCCAGAATCGACGTACCTGCGGTCCGAAACCCAGTCGACCTGCGGGTAGTCGCGCCTCAGCTGAGCGAGCCGCGACCAGTGAGAGGTCGCCTCCCGCCCGTCCAGCAGACCAGCCGCGGCCAGGACCCGCGCCCCGTGGCAGACCCCGAGGATGTGGGCACCCGCCTGCGCCTGGGTGCGCACGAAGTCGCGTAGGGGTTTCTCTGCCGGCGCCTCGGCGTCGTTGAGCGCTGGGACCACGACGACGTCAGGGACGGTGGTTACCTCCGCGAACGTGCGGGCCGGGAGAATCGCCGGGCCGCCCTCCACCGGCGCCACCATGCGGTGCGCCGCGACGGTGTAGACGGTGAAGCGCGGGGAGCGGGCGAACACCTCGTAAGGTCCCATCGCATCCGTACCTGTCGTGCCCGTGGCGCCGAGCACGACGGCGACGGTGAGCTTTCCGGTGCCGTACGGCGCCGCGGCAGGCAGAGAATCCACCTGCGGAGGGCGCGGGTTGAGCTGCGCCGTCGTGCGGCTCGAGCCGAGGACCAGGAAGCCGACCAGCAGGGCGGCGGCGAGCACCACCCTGCCGACGGCGTGGAGCAGGCGCATCTTCTTCGAACGGGTCGTTGGCATCGTGGACGTCTTCCGTGTCTTGGGTGTCGTGGGTGTTCTCTGTGTCTTCATGGCAGGGCTCCTCAGTGGTGCATGTGCATGCCGGCGCCGCCCGCGACCTTCGTCGACGGGAGACGGAACCATGCCAAGACGGCGAGCACACCGGCAGCGATGCCGGCGACGAACATGCCGCGGGAGAACGCGTCCAGCACCTGGGCCGGGTCGGTGAGGCTGCCGGCGGCGTTCG
The DNA here is from genome assembly GCA_963759965.1 of uncultured Actinomycetota bacterium. Lineage (GTDB taxonomy): Bacteria > Actinomycetota > Actinomycetes > Propionibacteriales > Nocardioidaceae > Marmoricola_A. Next base: position 3,341 of record CAVXBM010000020.1, on the reverse strand, counting down.
CGGCCGCGGACAGCACGGCAACGCCCAGAGCGGCACCCACCTCGTGACCGGTCATCAGGAAGCCCGACGCGAGTCCGGCGTGGCTCTCGGGGATGCCCGCCATCGCCGTCACCGACACCGGCGCGAACACCAGGCCGACCCCAAGGCCCAGGGCCACGAGCCCGGGCAGCACGTTCGAGGCGTACGACGCGTCGGTGGGCACGGCGGCCAGCAGGGCAGCGGCGCCGCCGGTGACGACCAGACCGATGACCGCGACGACGCGGGGAGCAACGTGGGCCATCGCGTGGCGGGCGAGGACCGCCCCGACGGTGATGGCGAACGCGAACGGCAGGAAGCCGAGACCGGCCTGCAGGGCGGTGAACCCGAACTGCGCCTGCAGCAGGATGGACGCCAGGAACACGGCGCCGACCAGGATGCCGGTGATGCCGAGCATCACGGCGGTGCCGGAGACCAGGGTGCGGACCTTCCACACGTGCGGCGGGAACAGCGGGTCGGAGGAGCGGCGCTCCCACAGCACGAACCCGGCCAGCACGGCCAGGGACCCGGCGAAGGTGGCCAGCGTCCTGCCCGAGGTCCACCCGTGGGTGCTGGTCGACGACAGTGCGAGCACGAGGGTGCTGAGCCCTCCGATGATGGTGACCGCGCCAGGCAGGTCGAACCGTCGCAGGGACGCCGTCCCGGTGCGGGCCACCCGCGGGATGGCGTGCAGGCCCGCGAGAAGCGCGACGGCGCCGATGGGGACGTTGACCCAGAAGATCAGCTGCCAGTTCACCCAGGTGGTCAGCGCACCGCCGACGACCACGCCGGCTGCGACGCCGAGGCTGCCGACGACGCCCCACAGCGCCAGACCCTTCCGGCGCTGGTCGCCGTCGTAGGTCGTCATGATCAGCGACAGCGCCGACGGGGTGAGCACCGCAGCGCTCATCCCCTGCAGCGCCCGGGTGGTGACGAGCTGGGCGGCGGAGTCCGCGAAGCCACTGGCCAGCGACGCCAGCACGAACAGGCCCAGGCCGAACAGGAAGACGGTGCGTCGCGAGAGCAAGTCCGCGATGCGTCCGCCCAGCAACAGGCCGCCGCCGGAGCACATCAGGTAGGCGGTGACGATGGCCTGCATGTCGTTCTTGCCCAGGTGGAGGGCAGTCGCGATGGACGGCAGCGCCGTGTTGACCACGGAGATGTCGAGCACGACCAGGACCTGCGCGACGAGGGCGACCGCAAGGACGGTCCACGGTCGTCGGGACTGTGCCGTCGACTGTGCGTGCGACTGTGGCGGTGAAGCGGCCGGCGTGGTGTCGGCGGAGTGGTGTGCATGGATGGACATGGCGCCTCCTGAACTGGTGATGCCACTGACAGTGCTGGCAGCCAGGGGTGCTCGCCCCGGCCAGATGACCAGGTTGTGACCGGGAACCGCGCGCGTCCTGCCCAGCTCTGGCCCGGCGAGCTCACCGCGGGACGCGGCGCAAGGCGCAGACGGCGGCGACCCTCAAGGTCGCCGAGCAGCTCTTCCGCGACCGCGCAATCCCAGGCCACCACGATCGCGCTCGACCTCACCGAGGAAGCGATGGCCGGGGTTACATGCCCATTCCCTGGCGTCGGTCCTCAGATCGCGGCGGGCGCGGTCGTCTGCGTCGGCAGTTCGGCCTCGACCCAGTCCTGGATGCCGCCCGGGTAGCTACGGACGTCGAGGTATCCGAGCTTCTCGAGGCGGCGGGCGACCGCTTTGCTGTTGCCGCAGGCGGGGTTGGAGCAGTAGGTGACGATCGTCGCGGTCCGGTCGGGCAGCAGGGCCGCTGCGTGGGTCTCGACGTCGTCCGCCACGAGGTTGACTGCGCCGGGAAGGTGCTGCTGGTCGAAGTAGCTCTGCGGGAGTGCGTCGACGAGAGTGACTGTGCCTGCGGTCAGCAGGGCGTGCAGCTCGGTGCGGTTGATCTGTGTGGTCATGACGTGTCCTTCGATGCGTCGGGTAGCGGTTCGGTGCGGTTCAGAAGGTCTTGGCGGCGTCGCGTGCGTCCGCCAGGGCCTGCTGGCGGGCGGCGTCGGCGTCGGCGGTGGCGAGATTGGGACGGAACTCGATCGTGGTGATGTCCTCGATGCCGATCCAGCGCAGCCAGCTGTCCAGGTACGGCTGCTGGAAGTCCTCGCCGAACGACGGCGGCCGACCGGCGCCGTAGACGGCGCTGGTGTAGATGACGGTTGCCTTCTTGCCGGTGAGCAGGCCGGTGTAGCCGGCGGCGGGGTCGAAGCCGAAGACCATGCCGGGCTGGCTGACGACGTCGATGAACTGCTTGAGGATGTAGGGGACGCCGTGGTTCCACATCGGAACCGTGAACAGGTACTCGTCCGCGGCGGCGAAGCGCTCGAAGGTCGACTTCGCCGCCTGCCAGGCAGCGGCCTGCTCCCCGGTCGGAGCTTGGCCCGCGAAGACGGCCATCTTGGCGCCCGCGGCAGCAGGACCGAACTCGGGCAGGGTGCCGTCCCACAGGTCGAAGGTCTCGACCTCCACCTCGGGACGGACGTTGCGGACGACGGTGAGGAACTCCTCGGCGATGGCGAGCGACTCCGAGGCAGCGCCCCGGGGTGAGGCTGAGATGTGCAGCAGGTGTGTCATGGTGACCTCCATAGTTGTGTGCGCGTGCACGCAACTTTATCAGAAGGTGCGCGCGCACGCAACTAGCGGTAGGCTTGGTCTATGACTCAAGAGCGGAAGCATCTGGCCACGAGCGCCTGGGGCGCGCTGCTGCAGGTGCATGCGGCGGTGGTGCCGGTCCTGGACCACCGGCTCATGACCGAGGCGGGCATGCCGCTGCGGTTCTACGACGTGCTGCTGGAGCTGGCGGCGGCACCCGAGCGCAAGCTGCGGATGACCGAGCTGGCGGACCGGGTCGTGCTGAGCCGGACGCGGGTCAGCCGGCTCGTGGACGAGATGGTCGCGGCCGGGTTGCTCGTCCGCGAGCAGAACCCCCGCGACGGCCGGTCGGCCTACGCGGCTCTCACCGCCACCGGGCTCGAGCGCTATCGCAAGGCGGCGCCGACGTACCTGGCAGGGATCGAGCAGCACTTCGCACAGCAGCTGACGGACCGGCAGCTCAAGACCATTGCCTCGGCGCTGCAACGCGTCCTGGCTCACACCTGACCAGCGCGTGGTTGAGACCGCCGAGGCTCAGTTGCAGGTTCGCTCGGGTCAGGCCAGGTCGAGCCGGGCGAGCTCGCTGCGGGAGGTCACGCCTGTCTTGGCGAAGACGCTGCGAAGGTGGAAGGCCACGGTCCTCGGCGAGATCCAGCACTGGGCCGCCACGTCCTTGTCGGACAGCCCCTGACTCACCAGGCCCGCGACCTTGAGC
>CAVXBM010000019.1:0-656210 GCA_963759965.1 uncultured Actinomycetota bacterium | reverse complement strand
GTCGAGCACGTCCCGTGGCGAGAAGCGGATCTCGATGGAGGTGCACCGCAGCACGGTGGCACCGCCGATGACCACGGATCGCTCCCGGCGCTTGTCTGCGGACCAGTTCTCGGTCTTCATGTGGAAGGAGCCGTCCACCTCGAGCACGATGCGACGTCCGTCGGGCAGCACCCACTCGAGGTCGAGATAGCGCCAGCGGCCCTCCTTGTCGCGACGCCTGGTCTGACGGCTCGGGGCCACGAGGCCGGCCTCGTGGCAAAGGCGAACGATGTCGATCTCGGCGAACGACTGGGCGCCGCCAGCGATGTCGCCGAGAGCCAGGCCGAACTGCTTGCCATGTCGGACCTTGCGGATCTCCTTGATTGCCATGGCCAGACGGTCAGCATCGGTGAGTCCCTGCTGGACACTCGCGGCGATGAGTCCGATCCCACGTCGGATGCTGATGTCGCGCTCGGCTGTCAGGAGGACCGCGCGGTGCACCTCGATCCGGGGAGGTCCTGGCGGCGACGGATCCAGCCATCGCCAGAACGGCCGCCGGGTCTGGTGGAAGACGAATCCCGGAAGCTCCTTGACCAGGTCGCCCTTCTGCGTCATGACATGGACGCGGGTGTCGGACGTCGTCCACCGCAGCCCGGCGTCATGGCACGCGGTCAGATGCGTGATCGCGCTGCTGACCCCAGCGTGCAGGTGGCCGCACCACAGTCGCTGCGCGTAGGTCGGCTCTCCGGTGTGGCAGAGAACGACGTTCGGAGCCAGCTCGATCCACCGGTTCATGGCGAGCTCGTGCTGCACCCGGTTGGAGGCCCATCCGTGTGCACGCAGCTGCTCCCGGGACAGCACCCACCTCTGGTGCCTGCCGACATCGGCGAGCTCCGGGTAGCGCGTCCCTTGCCAGTCCTCGGGCTCCGTCATGCGCCAGATCGTCGTACGACATGACGACGCAGCGCCTCGCCTCTCCACAGAGCCGCGCGATGGCACCGATTCGTCTAGCGGAGAGTCAAGAACCTGAGCGTGACGACCGCAGACGAATCGGGGTCAGTCGGTGTCGGGGCGGATGATCTCGGCCTCGACCTGGACCGGGGGGTGGCCGACGGCGTCGCCGGACGCGGTCTCGACGAAGGCCATGTCGCCGACGACCTTGAGGGCTGCCTGGAGGTCCTCGTCGGCCTGGGCGATGAGCTCGAGGAGAGTCCGGATCGCGGAGATGCGGACGTCGGTGACCTCGGTGCGCATCGAGACCTTGGCGCTGGACTTCACACCGCGCAAGCCGGCCATCACGGCACCGACGGCGTCGAGCATCGCGGGGTCGGCGTCACCGGCGGCGGTGAGCTCGTCGGGGGTCGGCCAGGTCTGCTGGTGCACCGAGCCGTCCTGCCACCACGACCAGACCTCCTCGGTCACGTACGGGAGGAAGGGCGCGAGCAGGCGGAGCTGGACGTGGAGCGCCAGGGCCAGCGCCGACTTCGCCGAGTCGGCCGCGGCGTCACCGCGCCCGCCGTAGGCACGCTCCTTGACCAGCTCGACGTAGTCGTCGCAGAAGGACCAGAAGAAGCGCTCGGTGGTCTCGAGCGCGGTCGTGTAGTCGTAGGCCTCGAACGCTGCGGTCGCCTTGGTCACCGTCTGGGCCAGGCCGGCGAGCATCGCACGGTCGACCGCCTCGGTGACGGCGGCAGTGTCGATCGAGGACGCACCCACGCCGGACAGGGCGAACCGCGAGGCGTTGAGCACCTTCATCGCGAGCCGCCGCCCGACCTTCATCTGCGTCTCGTCGAAGGGCGAGTCCAGACCCGGCCGCGTCATCGCGGCACGCCAGCGGACGGCGTCCGACCCGTAGCGCTCGAGGATGTCGGACGGCACGATCACGTTGCCCTTGGACTTGCTCATCTTCTTGCGGTCGGGGTCGACGACGAAGCCGGAGATCAGCGCGTGCCGCCAGGGGGCGGTGTGGTTCTCGAAGTGGGCGCGCACGACCCGACCGAAGAGCCAGGTGCGGATGATGTCGTGCGCGTGCGTGCACAGGTCCATCGGGAAGACCCGCTCGAAGAGGTCCTTGTCGTCCTCCCACTTGCCCGCGATGTGCGGGGTGAGCGAGGACGTCGCCCAGGTGTCCATCACGTCGGGGTCGCCGAGGAAGCCGCCCGGCTTGCCGCGGCGGTCCTCGGAGTACCCCTGCGGCGCCTGCGTCGACGGGTCGATCGGCAGCTCGGACTCCACGGGCAGCAGCGGGTGCGCGTAGTCGGGCTCGCCCTCGTCGTCGAGCGGGTACCAGACAGGGAAGGGGATCCCGAAGAACCGCTGCCGCGAGATCAGCCAGTCACCGTTGAGGCCGTTGACCCAGTTGTCGTAGCGGTGCCGCATGTGCTGCGGGCTCCACTCGATCTCACGACCGCGCTCGATCATCTCGTCGCGGAGGAACTGGTCGCGGCCACCGTTGCGGATGTACCACTGCCTCGTCGAGACGATCTCGAGCGGCTTGTCGCCCTTCTCGTAGAAGTTCGCCATGCGCGTCGTGGCGGTCGGCTCGCCGACGAGGTCCCCGCTCCCGCGCAGCAGCGCGACCATCGCCTCGCGTGCCGAGAAGGGGGTCTTCCCCGCCAGCTCGGAGTACGCCGCCGACGCGGCCGGCGAGCCCAGCCACTCGGGCGTCTCGCGGTGCAGCCGGCCGTCGCGGCCGATGACCGTGCGGACGGGCAGCTGGAGCTCGCGCCACCAGGTCACGTCGGTGAGGTCGCCGAAGGTGCAGCACATCGCGATGCCGGCGCCCTTGTCTGGCTCGGCGGCGGCGTGCGCGACCACGGGGATCTCGACGCCGAACACCGGGGAGGTCACGGTCGTGCCGAACAGTGCCTGGTAGCGCTCGTCGTCGGGGTGGGCGATCAGCGCGACGACGGCCGGGATCAGCTCGGGGCGCGTGGTCTCGATGAACACCGGCTCGGCGTCGGGCCGGTGGAACGCCACCCGGTGGTAGGAACCGGGGTAGTCGCGTGCCTCCAGCTCGGCCTGAGCCACCGCGGTCTGGAACGTCACGTCCCAGAGCGTCGGCGCCTCCTGGAGGTAGGCCTCGCCGCGCGCGAAGTTGCGCAGGAACGCGCGCTGCGAGACGACCTGCGACTCCTTGCCGATGGTCGTGTAGGTCTGCTCCCAGTCGACCGACAGGCCGAGCGTGCGCCACAGGTCCTCGAAGACCTGCTCGTCGATCTCGACCAGCTGCTCGCACAGCTTGATGAAGTTCGGCCGGTCGACGGGCACCTGGCGCTTCGCGTCCGGCTTCTCCGGCGGCGTGAAGTCGGGGTCGTAGGGCAGCGACGGGTCGCAGCGCACCCCGAAGTAGTTCTGCACCCGGCGCTCGGTGGGCAGGCCGTTGTCGTCCCACCCCATCGGGTAGAACACCTCCTTGCCGCGCATCCGCTGGAAGCGCGCCACGAGGTCGGTGTGGGTGTAGGAGAAGACGTGGCCCACGTGCAGCGAGCCCGACACCGTGGGCGGCGGGGTGTCGATCGAGTAGATCTCGTGCCGCTCCTTGGTGCGGTCGAAGGCGTAGGTCCGCTGCTCCTTCCAGAGCGCCGACCACTTCGCCTCCAGACCCTCCAACGCCGGCTTGTCCGGTACGTCGACGACGCGGGCGGGCGTCGACGTGGACAGGTCGGAGCGGATGGTCTCGGTCATGGCGCGCAGTCTACGGAGCGTGCCGGGGGCCCCGCGAACCAGTAACGAGCGCCGGATGCGGACGTCTCCGTAGACTCGACGCGCCATGCCAGCCACGCCTTCCGCCAACCCCTCCGGCCCCACGTACGCCGACGTCGCCGCGACCCTTCTCGCCCGCTGGCCGGAGAGCAAGCTCGATCCGAGCCTCGACCGCATCCAGGCCCTCGTCGACCTGCTCGGCCACCCCCAGTCGTCCTACGAGGTCGTCCACCTGACCGGCACCAACGGCAAGACGAGCACCGCCCGGATGGTCGACTCCCTGGTGCGGGCCCGCGGCCTGCGCACCGGGCGCTTCACCAGCCCGCACGTCGAGTCGATGACGGAGCGGATCAGCATCGACGGCGAGCCCTTGTCGGAGGAGGCGTTCGTCCGCGCGTACCTCGACGTGGCGCCCTACCTCGACCTCGTCGACGCCGACCAGCTCATCCCGCTGTCGTTCTTCGAGACGGTGGTCGGCATGGCGCTGACCGCGTTCTCTGACGCGCCGGTCGAGATCGCCATCGTCGAGGTCGGCATGGGGGGTGCGTGGGACGCCACCAACGTCGTGGACGGCGCGGTCGCCGTGGTCACGCCGATCGCGGTGGACCACGCGAAGTACCTCGGTGACTCGCCTGCCGTCATCGCGGTCGAGAAGTCCGGGATCATCAAGCCCAATGCCCAAGCCGTCGTCGCCGAGCAGGAGCCGGAGGTCATGGCGGTCCTCGAGGACCGGGCCCGCGAGGTCGGCGCCACGTTGTTGCGCGAGGGGATCGACTTCGGCGTGGTGCACCGGGCGGCCGCGGTGGGCGGCCAGGTGATGACCTTGCGCGGCCTGCGCCGTGAGTACGACGAGGTCTTCCTCCCGCTGTACGGCGCGCACCAGGCCCAGAACGCCGCGCTCGCGCTGGCTGCCGCCGAGGTGCTCGCCGGCGACGAGGCGCTGTCGGACGAGCTGGTCCGCGACGGTTTCGCCGAGACGACGTCGCCGGGCCGGCTCGAGGTGGTGCGCCGGGGACCGACGATCCTCCTGGACGCCGCGCACAACCCCCACGGCGCGACGGCGCTCGTCGAGGCCCTGCGCGACTCGTTCACCTTCGACCCGTTGGTGGGCGTCGTCGGCGCCATGGGCGACAAGGACGTCGAGGCCTTCCTCGGCGAGCTGGAGCCCGTGCTGTCGGAGATCGTGTGCACCCAGAACTCCACCGACCGCGCCATGCCCGCCGAGCAGCTCGGCGAGATCGCGCGTGACCTGTTCGGCGAGCACCGGGTGCGCGTCGAGCGGAGGCTCGACGACGCGATCACCGAGGCCGTGACGTTGGCGGAGACCGGGGGAGCGAGGGGCGAGTCGATCGGGTCGGGCGGCGTGGTCGTGACCGGCTCCGTGGTCACCGTCGGCGAGGCCCGGGCGCTGCTGAAGCGCCGGAAGGACTGAGTGCGTCGTGGGTCGCATCCAGCGCGCGTGCTGCTCGGGCATGCTCCTGCTCGAGGCGGTCGTGCTCTTCCTCACCACCCCGGTGATGCTCAGCCTCACCGACGTCGACACCGTGGCCGCCCTCGTCGTCGGCCTGGGCCTCACCGTGGCCTGCTTCGTCGCCGCCGGCGGCATGCGGGCCTCGTGGGGCGGTCCGCTCGGCTGGGCGGTGCAGGTCTGCGCGATCGGGCTCGGCTTCGTGGTCCCGGTGATGTTCGCGCTGGGTGCCGTCTTCCTCAGCCTGTACGCCGGTTCGTGGTTCCTCGGAGCCAGGATCGACCGCGAGCGTGCCGAGCGCGAGCAGTCGGTGGTCGAGTAGCGGCGAGGTACGAGCCGCGTATCGAGACCAGTAGGGTCTGCGCCATGGCCGACGCCCCCACCGAACGCACCCTCGTCCTGCTCAAGCCCGACGCCGTGAAGCGCGGCCTGACCGGGACGATCATCGACCGCTTCGAGCGTCGTGGTCTCCGCATCGTCGCGATGGAGCACCGCACCATCGACGCCGAGCAGGCGGACAAGCACTACGCCGAGCACGTCGAGCGCGACTTCTACCCGCCGCTCCGGGCGTTCGTGACCTCCGGCCCCCTCGTCGCGCTCGTCCTCGAGGGCGATCAGGCCGTCGAGGTGGTCCGCGGCCTCAACGGCGCGACCGACGGACGCAAGGCCGCGCCCGGCACCATCCGCGGCGACTACTCGCTCTCCAACCGCGAGAACCTCGTGCACGGCTCGGACTCAGCCGAGTCGGCTGCTCGCGAGATCGCGCTCTGGTTCCCCGGCCTCGCCTGAGCCGTCCGAGCCCGCCTCGGCCGTCGCCGGGCGCTCGTCGATCGTGCGCCAGGCCGGCACCAGCACCGGCGACAGTGCCGCGACCGTGTAGATCAGGCCGGCGATCAGCATGCCCGCCTGCAGCCCGAAGGCCGCCACGAGCACGCCGCCGAGGAGACCGCCGAGCGGCATGAGCGACCAGCACAGCGCGGAGTTCAGCGAGGTCACCCGCCCCATGAGGCGCTCGGGGATGCGCTCGTAGAGCACCGCGCCGAGGATCGGGTTGATGAACCCGCAGGCGAACCCCATGACCACGCACACCGGGAGCACCCAGCCGAGCGGCACCTCGAGCCCGAGGACGAGGAAGCGGGGGAGCCCGACCAGCGAGAACGCCACGACGTACGTCAGGTAGCGCGGGATCCGCTCGCCGATCGACGACGCGACGACGCTGCCGAGCACCGCAGCGCCGCTGAACGTCGCGAGGAAGAGGCCCACCGCACCCGCGCCACCTCCCGTCTCCTGCGCCCACACCGGGAGCAGCACGGCCACGAAGGCGGCGTCGAGCAGGTTGGTGACCGACACCATCGCGGTCATCGCCACGAGCACCGGGTCCCGGCGCAGGAAGTCCCAGCCCTCCGCCAGCTCACGGCGGTACGCCGGGCGGGGCGAGTCGGTCTCGGCGGAGGCCCGGCGCCGAGCAGCCGGGGCGGTCAGGGCCAGGAGCACGGCCGAGACGCCGAAGCTGGCGGCGTCGACGACCAGGGCCTGCGCCGGCCCGATCGCGGCGACGAGCAGCCCGGCGAACGCGGCACCGAGGGTGCTGGCGAGCCGCTCGACCGCGCCACTGAGCCCGGTCGCCTTCTCGAGAGTGACGCCCGCCCGCTCGACCACGGCCGGCACCAGGGCCTGCCGGGCGCCGTCGCCAGGCCCGCGCACGGCGCCCGCCGCGGCGACGAGGGCGAGCAGCGCGGGGAAGGACAACAGGTCGAGCAGGTGCAGCAGCGGCACCGCGCCGACGAGCAGCACGCTGACGAGGTCGGCAGTGATGCAGATGCGACGCGCACCGACGCGATCCGTCAGCGGGCCCGCCAGCGCCTTGAGCAGGACGTAGGGAGCCATCTCCGCGAACGCGACGAGGCCGGTCTGCACGGCACTGCCCGTCGTGGTCAGCACCAGCCAGGGGATCGCGATCATCGACACCCGCGTGCCGGTCAGGGAGACGGCCTCGGAGGCGAGGTACCCCCACAGCGTCGCGCGCGTCCTCATGGCGGCTCCTCCTCGGAGAGCCCGGTGGCGATCTGGCCGGGGCGGGGGAAGCCGTGGACGGTGACGATGAAGTCCTCTGCGCCGGGCACGTCGGCGTCGTCCTCCACGAACTGCGTGACGAGGTCGTCGATCGCGCGGCTGAGCTCGAGGGCGCGGACGGCGGTCAGGTGCTTGCTCCAGTCCGAGAGGGAGCTGGGCTCACGCCACTCGAGGGGGAGGAGAGGACGCTCCTCGACCGCGTGCTGCAGCTGCTCGGTGTGCACGATCGCGATGGCCTGGGCGAACGCGTCGATCGCCTCTCGGTCCTCGTCGGTCTCGTCACCCTCGTCCACGCGCGTCGTCTGGTGCGCCGCCCGCCACCAGCGCTCGCGGCCGTTGCCCAGCGTCTCGTCGTCGACGACGTACCCGTGCTTGGCCAGCTGGCGGAGGTGGTAGCTCGTGGCTCCCGAGTTGAGCCCCAGCCGCTCGGCGAGGGCACTCGCGGTCGACGGTCCGTCGTGGCGCAGCAGGCCGATCAGTCGCAGCCGCACGGGGTGCGCCATCGCCTTCAACGCCTCGGGCCCGGGGACGATCGTGGTCAGCTCCATGACGGCAGCCTAGAACTGCAAACACTTCTTTGCAAAGAGGTGTTTGCAAAGAAGTGTTGGCGATCTGGTCCACCGGCGCGCCAGGCGAGCGCCAGGCGTCCGCGTGTCCTCCCCGGAAGCCCCCGGCGCCGTCCTTAGGCTGCGTGTGACACACGTGGCGGATGTGACAGACGGGCAACGGGACTGCGATGGCGAACAGCTTCATCGGTCGGGACATGGCTGTCGACCTGGGCACGGCGAACACCCTGGTCTACGTGCGCGGCAAGGGCGTCCTGCTCGACGAGCCGAGCGTCGTCGCCCTCAACTCCACGACCGGCGAGATCCTCGCCGTCGGGCACGAGGCGAAGCGGATGCTCGGCCGCACCCCCGACAACATCACCGCGATCCGGCCCCTCCAGGACGGCGTGATCGCGGACTTCGAGTCGACCGAGCAGATGCTCCGGTTCTTCATCCAGCAGGTGCACCGCCGCCGCTACTTCGCCAAGCCGCGCCTGGTGATCTGCGTGCCGAGCGGCATCACCGCGGTCGAGCAGCGCGCGGTCAAGGAGGCCGGCTACCAAGCCGGCGCCCGTCGGGTCTACATCATCGAGGAGCCGATGGCCGCCGCCATCGGCGCCGGCCTCCCCGTCCACGAGGCCACCGGCAACATGGTGGTCGACGTCGGCGGCGGCACGACCGAGGTGGCGGTCATCTCGCTCGGCGGCATCGTCACGAGCCTCAGCGTCCGCTCGGCCGGTGACGACATCGACCAGGCGATCATCGCGTGGATGAAGAAGGAGCACTCCCTGATGCTGGGGGAGCGCACCGCCGAGGAGATCAAGATGACCCTCGGCACCGCCTTCCCGCTCACCAAGGAGCCGGAGGCGGAGATCCGCGGTCGCGACATGGTCAGCGGCCTGCCGAAGACGCTCGTCGTCTCCAGCGTCGAGATCCGGCACGCCATCGAGGAGCCGCTGCACGACATCATCGACGCGGTCCGCACCACGCTCGACCAGACGCCGCCCGAGCTCGCCGGCGACATCATGGACCGCGGCGTCGTGCTCACCGGCGGTGGCGCCCTCCTCCGCGGCCTCGACGAGCGGCTCCGCCACGAGACCGGGATGCCGGTCCACGTGGCCGAGGAGCCGTTGCACTCCGTGGCGCTGGGCGCCGGCAAGTGCGTCGAGGAGTTCGAGGCGCTCCAGCAGGTGCTCGTGTCCGAGCCGCGGCGCTGACGGGGCAGCGATGGCCAAGAACTCCCGCCGCACCTCGCGCTCGCTGTACGCCGTCCTCGTGCTCGCGAGCCTGACGGCGATCACCCTCGACTCGCAGGGCGGCGACAGCTCGCTGTTCCAGCCGGTGCGCGAGTCCCTCGGCGACGCCTTCGGGCCGGTCGAGGAGGGCGCGGCCGTCGTCGCCCGCCCGTTGGGCGACGTCCCCGACTTCTTCACCTCCACCAAGTCCCTGCGGTCGGACATCGCCCGGCTCGAGGCCGAGAACTCCAACCTGCGCGGCCAGCTCGCCACCACCAGCGAGGTCCGCTACCGCGCGGCCGAGCTCGACGGCCTGCTCACCGCCTCGAAGGACTCCGGCCTCGCCCTCGTCCCCGCGCGTGTGGTCGCCATGGGTCCTGCGCAGTCCTTCTCGCGCACCGTCACGATCGATGCGGGCACCAGCTCCGGGGTGCGCCCGGACATGACGGTGCTCAACAACGACGGCCTCGTCGGCCGGGTGGTGCACGCCAGCAAGGGCAGCGCGACGGTCCTCCTGGTCATCGACCAGGAGTCCGTGGTCGGCGCGCGGCTCGGCTCGAACGCCGAGGTCGGCTTCCTCAGCGGACGTGGCGACGTCGGTGGCCGGAGCCGCATGGACCTCGACCTCATGGACAACACCGAGACCCCGGGCCAGGACGACGTCGTCGTCACCTGGGGCAGTCGCGGCGGAGCGCCGTACGTCCCCGGCGTCCCGATCGGCACCGTCGAGTCAGTGGTCTCCAGCCCGCGCGAGCAGGCCAAGCACGCCGTGATCGACCCGTTCGTCGACTTCTCCTCACTCGACCTCGTCGGCGTCGTGGTGGACGCCGACACCAAGAGCGACCGCTCGGTGATCAAGGCCGGCGAAGTCCCCGAAGGAGGCCAGTGACATGCCGCTCGTCCGAGGTGCCACGTTCCTCGTGCTGCTGCTCGCCGCTGCCGTCCTCCAGGTGAGCTTCTTCTCCTTCTTCTCGTACGACGGTGTGGTGCCCAACCTGGTGCTGCTGGTCGTCGTGGCCGCGGGCCTGAGCCGCGGGCCGGAGCTCGCCGCCCTGCTGGGCTTCACCGGTGGCCTCGTCGTCGACCTGCTGCCCCCGGCCGACCACGTGGCGGGGCGCTGGGCCCTCGCGCTGACCCTGGCCGGCTACCTCGCCGGCAAGGTCCGCCCCGAGCGCGGCCGGTCGAGCACCGTCGCGCTGGCCACCGTGGCCGCCTGCTCCTTCGTCAGCACCTCGGTCTTCGCCCTGTCCGGCATGGTGCTCACCGACCCGGGGATCCCCGTCACCGAGGCCCTGCGCGTGATCCCGGTCGCCGTCCTCTACGACCTGCTGCTCGCACCGTTCGTGCTCCCGCTGGCCATGCGGGTGTTCCGGCGGATGCAGGCACCGCAGGTCGCCTACTGACGGGGGAGCGGCCGACACCGTGGCGACCCTCACCACCTTCCGCACCGACGGCGCCGGCTTCCCGGCCGGCGTCCGCTCGTCCACCAAGGGCCGGCTTCGCATCGGCGTGATCCAGGTCCTGGTGCTCACGCTGTTCCTGACCCTCTTCGGCCGGTTGTGGTACCTCCAGGTGTTCAGCGGCGACGACTACCAGGCCAAGGCCGCCGACCAGTCGATCCGCGAGCTGGTCGAGCAGCCGGCCCGGGGTCTCATCGTCGACGACATGGGCCGTCCGCTGGTCGCGAACCGCACCTCGTGGGTGGTGACCGTCGACCGCACGATGCTGCACAAGATGGAGCCGCAGACCCAGGAGCGGCTGCTCAAGCGGATCGCCTACGCGGTGCACCGCCCCTACAGCCAGATCAAGGCCGCGACCCTGCTCTGCGGCGAGCCGAAGTCGGTGTCCGGCGTGTGCTGGAACGGCTCGCCCTACCAGCCGGTCCCGGTGGCCGAGGACATCCGGCAGCAGACCGCCCTGCGGATCATGGAGCAGAACGAGGACTTCCCGGCGGTCATCGTCGACGCGCAGAGCGTGCGGTCCTACCCACAGCCGTTCGGCATCAACGCCGCCCACCTGCTGGGGTACCTCAGCCCGATCACCGAGGGCGAGCTCGACCAGGCGGAGAAGGACGACGACGAGACGCTGCACGGCGCCTCGGTCGTGGGCCGCGCCGGTCTGGAGAAGGAGTACGACAAGTACCTCCGCGGCATCCCGGGCTACAAGTCGGTCTCCGTCGACTCGATGGGCCGGGTCCTCGGCGACTCGGGCGAGGTCCAGGGAACCGTCGGGGACACGCTCGTCACCTCGATCGACGCCAAGGTGCAGTCGGTCGTCGAGCAGCAGCTCGCAGAGACGATCAAGACCGCGCGCAGCACCTTCGACGAGGTGTCCGGCAAGAACTACGTGGCCGACCAGGGCGCCGCGGTGGTGCTCGACGCCCACAACGGCCAGGTCATCGCGATGGCCAGCCAGCCGACGTACGACCCCGACGTCTGGGTCGGCGGCATCTCCAAGACCCAGCTCGCCCGGCTCTACTCCGCGGCCGCCGGCACGCCGCTTCTCTCCCGCGCCTTCCAGGGCCAGCTCGCCCCCGGCTCGACGTGGAAGCCGATCATGACCGCGGGCGCCTTCTCCGACGGCTACTCCCCGGCCAGCCGGCTCGACTGCTCCTCGGGCGTCCAGGTCGGCAACCGGCTCTTCAAGAACTACGAGTCCGCCTCCTACGGCTACATCGACTTCGCCAAGGCCCTGCAGATCTCCTGCGACACGTTCTTCTACCGCGTGGGCCTCGGCTTCTGGCAGAAGTACGGCAGCGACGAGACCGACGTCGACGCGAAGGACCCGCTCGTCGAGACCGCGAAGGAGTTCGGGTTCGGGTCGCCGACGGGCATCGACCTCCCCGGCGAGGCGACCGGCCGCATCGCCGACCGGCACTGGAAGGCCGACTACTACAAGACCAACAAGGACTACTACTGCAAGCTCGGCAAGGAGCCGGGCTACGACTTCATCCACCGGTTCGCCCGGGAGTTCTGCGTCGACGGCTATGCCTACCGCGCCGGCGACGCCGTCAACTTCTCCATCGGCCAGGGCGACACGATGGTGAGCCCGCTCCAGCTCGCGCGGGCGTACTCCGCGATCGCCAACGGTGGCACGCTCTACACCCCGCAGGTCGCGAAGGCGGTCGTCGACCCGGCCGGCAAGGTCGTCAAGGAGTTCGGCCCGAAGGTCGACGCGAAGCTCCCCTTCAGCGCCGCGACGATGTCCTACATCGACAACGCCCTCAAGGGCACGGTCCTCCCGGGCGGCACCCTGGCCTGGCGCTTCGGCGAGTTCCCGCTGGCGCAGGTGCCGCTCCGTGGCAAGACCGGCTCGGCGGAGGTCTACGGCAAGCAGAGCACCTCGTGGGTCGCGGCCTACACGCCCGACTACGTCGTGGTGATGATGGTCTCCCAGGGCGGCACCGGCTCCGGCACCTCGGGTCCCGCGGTCCGCAAGATCTTCGAGTCGCTGTACGGCGTGCGCGGCATGTCGGTGCGGTCGGCCCTCACCGCTATCCCCGGTGTCACCCCGCCGGGCCGCCTCCCCACCTTCGCCCAGGACGGCTCGATCCTGCCGCCGGCGACCGACCCGAGGAAGAGCGGATGAGCGTCGTCAGCCCCACCCGGACCTCCAGCCGCCCGAGGGTCTCCCGCGTCGAGTCCAGCCTGGCCCGGATGCCGCGCGTCGACTGGTCCCTCCTCGTCGCCACCGGAGCCCTGCTCACGCTCGGGACGCTGCTCGTCTGGTCGGCGACCGCGGAGCGCGACATCCTCACCGGCGGCGACCCGCAGGCGTTCCTGCGGCGTCACCTCGTCAACATCGCGATCGGCGTGGTCCTCGCGGTGCTCGTCGCGGCCACCGACCACCGGTGGGTCCGCATCCTCGCCCCGGCGGTCTACGTCGCCTCGATCATCGGCCTGCTGCTGGTGCTCGTCATGGGCACCACGATCAACGGCTCGCGCAGCTGGATCATGCTCGGCGGGATGTCGATCCAGCCCGCCGAGTTCGCCAAGCTCGCGGTCTGCGCCGGCATGGCCCTCGTCGTCGCCGAGCGCACCGAGGGCTCGTGGCGCCAGCGCGAGGTCAAGCACGTCGACGTGCTCGCGATGCTCGCGGTGGCCGCGCTTCCGGCCGTGCTGATCCTGCTCCAGCCCGACCTCGGCACCCTGCTGGTGCTCCTGGCCACGGTCTTCGGGGTGATCGCCGCCTCGGGCGCGCCGCGTCGCTGGCTCGCCGCGATCGCCGCGGCCGGCGTGACCGTGGCAGTCGTCGCCGTCGACTCCGGGGTGCTGAAGGCCTACCAGATCGACCGCTTCATGGCGTTCACGAACCCCGCGCTCGACCCGCGCGGAGCCGGCTACAACACCGAGCAGGCCCGCATCGCGATCGGCAACGGCGGCATCTTCGGTCAGGGCCTCTTCAACGGCTCGCAGACCAAGTCCGGATTCGTGCCCGAGCAGCAGACCGACTTCGTCTTCACGGTCGCCGGGGAGGAGCTCGGCCTGGTCGGCGCCGCGATCCTCATCCTGCTGCTCGGCCTGGTGATCTGGCGCGCGCTCAGCATCGCCGCGCACTCCGACGACCTCTTCGGACGGCTGGCCGCCGCGGGCGTGGCCTGCTGGTTCGGCTTCCAGGCGTTCCAGAACATCGGGATGTGCCTCGGCATCATGCCGGTCACCGGCGTCCCGCTCCCTCTGGTGTCCTACGGCGGGTCCTCGATGTTCGCCAGCCTGATGGCGATCGGCCTGCTCCAGACCGTGCACCTGCGCACCCAGCGGCAGTCCAGCCTCGGCACGGTCCGCTCGCGTGTGATGCGATCGCGCTAGGAGAAGATCGCCCGAAGAGGCGGTCCAGACCCCTGCCATGCGTCTGTCGACGCCATGCCCCGTCCGGAGGAAACTCCGAGTCCATGGACGCCTGGAAGCTTCACCGGCGAGCCGTGGAGGAGTGGCTGCGCCGAGTCGGGTCCGTCGAGGACGACCAGTGGGGCCAGACCACCCCGTGCACGGACTGGGACGTGCGCGCGCTGGTCAACCACGTGGTGGGCGAAGAGCTCTGGACCCGGCCGCTCGTGGAGGGCAGCTCGGTCGAGGACGTCGGTGACCGGTTCGACGGCGACCTGCTCGGAGAGACACCCGGTAGCGTCGCAGCCGACGCGGGTGCCGATGCCGCCGAGGCCATGGACGCCAAGGGCCCGGAGGGCGCGCTGGTCAAGCTCTCGTTCGGGGACACCCCGATCGCCGAGTACGCCATGCAGCTGACGGCGGACCACCTCGTCCACGGCTGGGACCTCGCGGCAGCCACCGGACAGGACCGCACGCTGGACGCCGAGCTGGTCTCGGCGGTCGGTGAGTGGTTCAGGGGGATGGAGGAGATGTATCGAGGGGCCGGGGCGATCGGGCCCCGTCTGGACGCCGGCGGGGATGCCCAGACGGAGCTGCTCGCGGCATTCGGACGTGACGCGTCGTGGTGAACGACGACGTGACGACGAGTGCGACGAGCGAGGGCGACGCCCTGGCCCGCTTCTCCGCTGCGTTCGGCAGCGGGGACGTGGACGCGATCATGGCGCTGATGACCGACGACGTCGTCTTCGAGTCGACCGGTCCGGCGCCCGACGGGGTCCGCCACGAGGGAGCGGCGGCCGTCCGCGCCGTCTGGGAGGAGCTGTTCGGAGGCACCCCCGGCGCGACGTTCAACGAGGAGGACTCCTTCATCGGTCCCGACGGCCGCGGCGTGCTGCGCTGGCGGTTCGACTGGACCGACGACGACGGGAACCCCGGCCACGTCCGCGGGGTCGACGTCGTGACGCTGCGCGACGGCAAGGTGGCGGAGAAGCTCTCGTACGTGAAGGGCTGAGCGCGCGCCACGCCCCACCGCGTACCCTGGGACGGTCCCCGACCACGATCCCGAGGTTGCCGCATGCCCGCCACCGCCGTCTCCACCGAGTCGGCACCTGCGTCCGTCTGGCCCCTGCTCGAGCCGCTCCTCAGCTCCGTGCAGAAGCCGATCCAGTACGTCGGTGGCGAGCTGAACTCCACGCCGAAGGCGTGGGAGGACTCCGAGGTGCGCTGGGCGCTGATGTACCCGGACGCCTACGAGGTCGGGCTGCCCAACCAGGGTGTGCAGATCCTCTACGAGGTCCTCAACGAGCAGCCCGGTGTGCTGGCCGAGCGCACCTACGCGGTGTGGCCGGACCTCGAGGCCGTCATGCGCGAGCACGGGATCCCGCAGTTCACCGTCGACCAGCACCGCCCGGTCGGGTCCTTCGACGTGCTGGGTGTCTCGTTCTCCACCGAGCTCGGCTACACCAACCTGCTCACGGCTCTCGACCTCGCGGGCATGCCGCTGCACGCGGTCGACCGCGGTGAGGACGACCCGATCGTGCTCGCCGGCGGCCACGCCGCCTTCAACCCCGAGCCGATCGCCGACTTCCTCGACGCCGCCGTGCTCGGCGACGGCGAGGAGGTCGTGCTCGCCATCACCGAGGTGATCCGCGAGTGGAAGCGTGACGGCCGACCGGACGGACGCGACGGCCTGCTGGCTCGTCTGGCGATGTCCGGCGGGGTCTACGTCCCCAAGTTCTACGACGTCTCGTACGCCGCCGACGGCCGCATCGCGAGCGTCGTGCCCAACCGGGCCGACGTGCCGTGGCGGGTGCGCAAGCACACGCTCATGGACCTCGACGCCTGGCCCTACCCGCGCAACCCGCTCGTGCCACTGGCCGAGACGGTGCACGAGCGCTTCTCGGTCGAGATCTTCCGCGGCTGCACGCGCGGCTGCCGCTTCTGCCAGGCAGGCATGATCACCCGCCCGGTGCGGGAGCGTTCCATCAAGACCATCGGCGACATGGTCGAGAACGGCCTGAAGCGGTCGGGCTTCGAGGAGGTCGGCCTGCTCTCGCTGTCCAGCGCGGACCACAGCGAGATCGGCGACGTCGCGACCGGGCTCGCCGACCGCTACGAGGGCTCGAACGTCTCGCTCAGCCTCCCGTCCACGCGCGTCGACGCCTTCAACATCACGCTGGCCGACGAGTTCAGCCGCAACGGCCGACGCTCGGGCCTCACCTTCGCGCCGGAGGGCGGGTCGGAGCGGATGCGCAAGGTGATCAACAAGGCGGTCACCGAGGAGGACCTGATCCGCACGGTGGCCACGGCGTACTCCCACGGCTGGCGGCAGGTGAAGCTCTACTTCATGTGCGGTCTCCCGACCGAGGAGGACGAGGACGTGCTCGGCATCGCGGACCTCGCGAAGAAGGTCATCGCGAAGGGCCGGGAGGTCTCCGGGCGCAACGACATCCGCTGCACGGTCTCGATCGGCGGGTTCGTGCCCAAGCCGCACACGCCCTTCCAGTGGGCCGCCCAGCTCGACTGGGAGACCACCGACGAGCGGCTCAAGAAGCTGCGTGACGACGTGCGCTCCGACAAGCGCTACGGCCGGGCCATCGGCTTCCGCTACCACGACGGGCGCCCGGGCATCATCGAGGGACTGCTGTCCCGCGGGGACCGCCGGGTGGGCGCGGTCATCGAGGCGGTCTGGCGCGACGGCGGCCGGTTCGACGGCTGGAGCGAGCACTTCTCCTACGACCGGTGGGCCGCGGCCTCCGAGTCCGCCCTCGTGGGGGTCGACCTCGACTGGTTCACCTTGCGTGACCGGGAGTACGACGAGGTGCTGCCCTGGGACCACCTCGACGCCGGGCTCGACAAGGACTGGCTGTGGGAGGACTGGCAGGACGCGCTCGACCCCGACTCGGCCGAGGTCGACGACTGCAGGTGGACCCCCTGCTACGACTGCGGGGTCTGCCCGGAGATGGGCACCGAGATCCAGGTCGGCCCGACCGGCCAGCAGCTGCTCCCGCTCAGCGTGGTCTGAGCCGCCGGGGTCCGTTCAGTCGGAGGAGCCGGTGAGCAGGAACGCCACCACGGCGATGCCGAAGACGAGCACGATCGGCAACCCGACGACCAGGAGCCAGAACACCACCGGCCTGGCGTCGAGCAGCGTCGACGAGCTGTCCTGCCAGGCCTCCGGGTCGGCGTAGTCGATCCGCTCGGTCATCTCGGTCTCGGGCACGGTCGTGACGCGCAGCGCCAGCGCGAGCGCCACGAGACCGAGGAGCGCGCCGACCGGTGAGAGCCACGACCAGAGGAGGAAGCCGGGCAGCGCGAGCACGGCCGTGACGACGGCCGCTGTGACGTACTGGCGCCGGAGCCCCTGCACCGTCGCGACCTGCTCCCGGTGCCGGACCACGAGCACGGGCAGGCGCGCGGCGACCAGGGCGAAGACCACGCCGAGCCCCAGCCGGGCGCCTATCGGCACCGAGCCCGCGTCGCCGTCGTGCGTCGTGTCGGTCGCGGAGGGATCCATCGTCGCGAACAGGAGACCGGCGACCACCAGCACGCTCAGGATCGTCCAGACGACGGTGGCCACGACCTGCACCTGGAGGTCGCGCTCGCCGTGGAGGTGGCTCAGCCTCGCCATGTCCTCAGCCTGTCACGGGGCGTTGCCGGGAACGCCGTTCCCCACGCCGTCCGCGGAGAGGTCGCGCCACCGCCACGTGGAGACGATCGCGTCGAACAGCTCGACGACCAGGCCCGAGATGTCGCTGTCCGGGTTGCCGTCACCGACCGTGGTGAAGGTGACGACCACCCACCGCCGCGGGTCGTCCGGTACGGCGGTGCGGTACTGCACGCGGCGCAGCGCGACCTCGTCGGAGGCGAAGTCGTCCGGGCCCTTCCGGATCACCCGTTCGGTGCGGACCCATACCTGGCCGGCGATCGAGACCGGCCGGGCCTCCGCGTCGGCGAGCAGGGAGGCCATCGCCCGCGACGACAGGGCGGCATCGGCGTTGGCGTCCGGAACGATCGCGCTGACCACGAAGCTGGCGTTGAGCTGCTGCCCATGCATGAGGTCGGTGGGCAGGTAGTAGTCGAGCCCGCCCTGGTCCTGGGCCGCGCGGAGCTGGGTGAGGAGCTCGCGCTCGATCTTGTGCCGTGCCGGTGCGACCTGGTCCGGCGGCACCTCGGCCGGGAGCCGGGCCACGGACCGGTCCACGAGGTCCCGGACGCGCCGCGGCATGTCCTTGTCGAGGGGGATCCGCTCCCACGGGTGCGGGAGCACCAGCTGGTAGCCGGTCGAGACGCTCACGCGGGCGCCTCGTCGGTGATCCGCACCGACCGCAGCAGCGCCTCGATGTCCTCGTGCGCGAGCGTCAGGTGCGCGGGCTGGTCGGACCCGGCATGCGCGAGCACCCAGGCGTCGTCACGTCCGCTGTCCACGAGGTAGCGGACCGAGGCGACGAGTCCACCGAGGTCGTCGGTGCCGTAACCGAGGGACCGCCTGATCGTGAGGCCCTCGGCCTCGACCTCCTCGACCAGCGGCTTCTCGACGGTCTGGCCGTCGGTGTGCCCGAGCCAGGCCTCGCCGGTCCCGGGCTCCTTCTCGACCAGGCCGAAGAAGAGCACGAGCGGCACCTCGTGGAGGTCGTTCCAGCGGATCGCGAACAGGGGGAGCGGGGAGGGGTGCTGCCGGGCGGTGCCGCCCAGCACGGCTGCCACGACGTCGCGCTCCCGCGACTGCTCGTCGCGCAGCCCGAGCACCTGCGACATGACGTCCGTGGCCGCGGGCAGCCAGGCCTCCAGCGGTCGCTCCGGGGTCGGTCCGATCAGCCAGACCTCGGGATCGAGGTCCAGGTCGAGGAAGGGGCCGCCGGTCTCGGTCAGTCCCGCCATCTCAGAACGGGCCGCCGATGGTGATGGTGAGGGCGTCCTCGAGGTCGCTCCACCCCGGCAGGGAGTAACCCTCGAAGGGTCCGATCTCCGGGTTGATCGCGAGCGGCGCCATCGTCCCGACGTTGATCCGCAGCGCGGTCAGCGCCTTGGTCAGGTTGGCGGTGTACGCGGGGTCGATCGCCGTCTCGCCGAGCTCCTGGAGGAGCAGGCGGTGGTCCTTCACGAGCGACGCGAGGCCACGGTCGGCGCCGGCCTTGAGGCCCTCGAGCACCGTGCTGTTGGGCACCGAGCGGGTGACCCAGGTGCGGAAGGCGTCGTCGTACGCGGTGCGCATCGCGGAGCGGACGGTGGGGGAGAAGGTGCGCAGCAGCAGCTTGTGCGCACCGCCCAGGATGCCGCGGCCGCCGTTGAACGACGCACGGGCCAGCGCCGCGCTCGACGCGCGGCCTCCTGCAGCCCGGCCCGCGTTGGCCAGGGTCACGGCCCGGCCCGCCTGGGCGCCCTTGATCGCGACGGTGCCCATGCGCAGGGTCAGGATGCCGATCACGTCGAAGGCGACGTCGAGCCATGACCCGTTGCCGGTGACGGCGAGCAACGTGTGGATCGCGAGCGCCAGCCCGGCGATGACGAACGCGGCGATGACGAGCAGGTTCAGGCCCGGGATGAAGAGCGCGACGATGGTCAGGGCGGCGGCGATCCAGCCCAGGACGTCCGCGATGCCGTCGAGGACACCGGCGATGCTGCCGACCGCGTCCTTGAACTTGTCCCAGCGCGAGTCCTTCATGTCGTCGTCGGACGCGTCCTTGATCGCCCGGGCGACCTTCTCGGCCTCGCCGTCGAAGGCGTCCATGGCGTGGTGCGCCTTCGTGCGTGCCGCGGCCAGGTCGCCCTCGGCGGCGTCGTGCCGACCGGCACGGTCCTCCGCGGCCTGCTTCTGTGCCTCCGTGGGGTCACCGCTCCCACCCTCCTGCGGGGCGTTGGCGTCCATGCGGCGCTTCGCGTCGACGGCCTCGGACAGGGCCATGCCGGTGGTGACGCGCACCGTCGTCAGGTCGGAGGCGAAGCCAGAGAGCTGACGGCCGGTCTCGCGGAAACGCTCCTCGATCTTGCCGAGGTGGTCGGCGAGGTCGTCGCAGGAGTCCTGGAGGCCCTCGGTGTAGTGGCCCTGGAGTGCCTCGTCCGGCTCGGCCAGGCGCTTGAGCCGACGAATCTGGTCGGTGATCGAGCTCGCGACGGCGTTGTAGTGGGTGCTCTCGTCGCGGACGGTCGGCGGGTCCCCGGGGCAGGGGTCGCCGTCGTAGCCCAGCAGGTCCCACTCACCGGGGCGGTTCGTCATGACCGCCGCTCCTCGTCGAAGGACTCGGCCAGCTTCGCGTCCGCCTCGCGGAAGGCGTCGATGGTGCCGCTCATCTTCTCGCCGACGGTCTTGATCTCGTCGGAGAGCTTGCCGCGGTTGTAGTCCATGTTCGAGGCGAACTCGTGCATCGCGTCCTTCACGGCGTCGTGACCCCACGCACTGCTCGTGTCGTCGCGCCGGTCCTCGATGTCGTCGAACTCCGACTTGAGCGACGAGAGCGTCGAGACGCTGTCCTCCAACGCCCAGTAGTCGACCTTGAGGTCGCTCACCCGTGCCCCCTCGTTCTCCGAGAACCCCCGACAGCATGTCCAGTATGCCGGATTTAGCACGGCCCCTGGGTGCGGACAGTCTGCCCCACGGCGACCGGACATAACCTGTGCCCGTGCGTGAGCAGCCCCAGCAGCAGGCCCCCCCGGTCCAGCGTCTCCGGATCCGGTACGCCAAGCGCGGACGGCTCCGCTTCGCGAGCCACCGTGACTTCTCGCGCGCCTTCGAGCGGGCGCTGGTCCGCGCCGGGGTGCCGATGGCGTACTCGTCCGGGTTCAACCCGCACCCGCGCATCTCGTACGCCGGTGCGGCGCCCACGGGGGCGGCCAGCGAGGCCGAGTTCCTCGAGATCGGCCTCGCCCGGGAGGCGGAGCCCGACGAGGTGCGCGCCGCGCTCGACGAGGCACTGCCGCCGGGGCTGGACGTGATCGCCGTCGTCCCGGCGAGCGGAGCGGGTCTGGCGGACCGCCTGGAGGCCAGCCTCTGGCGGATCCGGGTGCCCGACGTCGAGGCGGCGACCGCCGAGAGCGCGGTCGTCGCGTTCCTCGCCGCCGACGAGCTCCTGGTCGAGCGGATGACCAAGAAGGGGCTCCGCTCCTTCGACTGTCGGGGAGCCGTCGTGACGCTCCGCACCGTCGAGTCGCGGCCCGACGAGGAGGGTTGTGCGATACTCGAGGTGGTCCTGAGGCACGGCGTGCCGTCCGTCAGGCCCGACGACGTCCTCGCCGGTCTCCGCGAGGTCGCCGGACTCGAAGCCGGTACCGCTGCCTTGACCGAGCGCCTGGCCCAGGGCCCGCTCGACGCGAAGACCGGCACGGTGGGTGATCCACTCGCCCCCGACCGCGACGCGGTGTGACCGGAAAGTGACAGCTCCGGCCGCTGACACCGACGACCGCGGTCAGGTACGAGCACCACGCACCGACGCACTGCCGGTGGGCGCCGCCGGTGCTCCGCCCATCCCGCGGAGCCACCACCGCAAGCTTGCGCCTTCCTCGGCACCGTCCGGGTGGGGCGACTGACCCGCACCTGCGCGGCGCCACGGCTCCCGCAGGGGCCAAGGAGTTCCATGCTCGACGAGCACAGCAGCCCCGACACCACCACCACCGACCAGCCGGCACCCGACTCCGGGTCCGCTGACACGGCGTCGCCGGCGAAGAAGACCACCGCGCGGAAGACCGCCGCGAAGAAGACCACCACCAAGAAGGCCGCCCCGGCCGCGTCCGTGGCCCCGTCAGGCGCGGACGCCGCGCCTGAGGGCGAGGGAGCGGCTCCCGCCAAGAAGGCCGCCGCGAAGAAGGCGCCGGCCAAGAAGGCGCCTGCCAAGAAGGCGGCGGCGAAGAAGACCACGGCGAAGAAGGCCGCCGCCCAGGCGGCCGACGCGCCGGCCGAGGCGCCGGCCGACAAGCCGGCCGACGGCGGAGGCGCAGCACCCCTGTTCCAGGCCCCCGCGCCGACCGGAGCGCCAGCGAAGAAGGCCGCGGCCAAGAAGACCGCCGCGAAGAAGACGACCGCCAAGAAGACCACCGCGAAGAAGACCGCCGCCTCGGACGGTGGCGGCCGCGCTGACGCGGACGACGCCGACACCTCGACCTCGGGCGCGCAGGACGGCGCCGACGACCAGGGTCCCGGCGACGGGACCGATGGTGACGGAGGTCCTCGCCGACGTCGCCGTCGCGGCGGACGTCGTCGTCGCAAGGGCCCGGGCGAGGGCGGCTCCGACGACTCCGGTGACGACAGCTCCGGCGAGGGCGACGACGCCGGCGACAACGGCTCGGACCAGGGCGACAACGGCCCGGACGGTGAGGGCGGCGAGGGTGGCACCAGCCGCCGCCGCCGTCGACGTCGCCGGGCCGGGGACACCGACGGCGACGCCTCGGACGACCCCGAGAACACCGTCACCCGGGTGCGCAAGCCACGCTCCGCGGAGGACGAGATCACCAGCTTCTCCGGCTCCACCCGCCTGGAGGCGAAGAAGCAGCGCCGCCGCGAGGGTCGCGAGGCCGGCCGCCGCCGCGCACCGATCATCAGCGAGGCGGAGTTCCTGGCCCGCCGCGAGTCGGTCGACCGGTCGATGGTCATCCGGCAGCGCGAGGACCTCACCCAGATCGCCGTGCTCGAGGACAAGGTCCTCGTCGAGCACTACGTCGCCCGTGAGTCGCAGACCTCCCTCATCGGCAACGTCTACCTCGGCCGCGTGCAGAACGTCCTGCCCTCCATGGAGGCGGCGTTCATCGACATCGGCCGCGGCCGCAACGCCGTGCTCTACGCGGGCGAGGTCAACTGGGACTCCCTCGGCGCCAAGGACGGCAACCAGCGCAAGATCGAGCAGGTGCTCAAGCCGGGACAGTCCGTCCTCGTGCAGGTCACCAAGGACCCGATCGGCCACAAGGGCGCCCGGCTCACCAGCCAGGTCAGCCTCCCGGGCCGTTTCCTCGTCTACGTCCCCGACGGCACCACCAGCGGCATCTCCCGCAAGCTCCCCGAGACCGAGCGCAACCGCCTGAAGACGCTGCTGAAGGAGATCGTCCCCGACACCGCCGGCGTGATCGTCCGCACCGCGGCCGAGGGCGCCAGCGAGGACGAGCTGACCCGCGACGTCGAGCGGCTCAAGGCCCGTTGGGAGGACATCGACAAGAAGGTCGAGGGCGGCAACAGCAACGCCCCACAGCTGCTCTACGGCGAGCCGGACCTCACCGTGAAGGTCGTCCGGGACCTGTTCACCGAGGACTTCGCCAAGCTCGTGATCTCCGGCGACGACGCCTGGGAGACGGTCGCCGGCTACGTCGAGCACGTCGCCCCCGACCTGCGGGACCGGCTCGAGAAGCACGACGACTCCGAGCTCGACGCCTTCGCGGAGTACCGCATCGACGAGCAGATCGCCAAGGGCATGGACCGCAAGGTCTGGCTGCCCTCCGGCGGCTCCCTGGTCATCGACCGCACCGAGGCGATGACCGTCGTCGACGTCAACACCGGCAAGTTCACCGGCTCGGGCGGCAACCTCGAGGAGACCGTCACCAAGAACAACCTCGAGGCCGCGGAGGAGATCGTCCGGCAGCTCCGGCTGCGCGACATCGGCGGCATCATCGTCGTCGACTTCATCGACATGGTGCTCGAGTCCAACCGCGACCTCGTGCTGCGCCGGCTCATCGAGTGCCTCGGCCGCGACCGCACGAGGCACCAGGTCGCCGAGGTCACCTCGCTCGGGCTGGTGCAGATGACCCGCAAGCGGATCGGTACCGGGCTGCTCGAGGCCTTCAGCGAGACCTGTGAGCACTGCCAGGGCCGGGGACTGATCCTGCACCAGGTCCCCGTGGAGCCGAAGAAGTCCAAGGCCGACGACGAGCAGCCGCGGCGTAGTCGTCGCGGCCGCGGTCGTGGTGGCCGTGGGGACGACCAGTCCGACGACCAGAACGGGTCCCAGAACGGCTCCCAGGGCGGCGGTCGGGGCAGCAACGGGCAGAACGGCAACAACGGCAAGGGCGGCGGTTCGGGATCCGACACCTCCGAGGACACGCACGAGAGCACCCCGAAGCGGCCCACGCCCGCCGAGTTCGCCGCGATGGCCCGTGCCGAGGCGCACGCCGCCGAGGCCGAGGCTGCCGAGAAGGGCGAGGCCGAGGCCGCTGTCGAAGCAGCCCGGAGCAGAGACGCCCGTCGAGACGCCCGTCGAGACGCCCGTCGAGACGCCCGTCGAGACGCCCGTCGAGACACCTGTCGAACCGGTCGACACAGGCCCGCGGATCGTGACCTCGGTGCGCCGGGTGGGGGCCCGTCGCGCGGCCGGACCGCCGTCGGCGGCCGCGGCACCCGTCGAGGAGCCTGTCGAGCAGGTGGACGACCCGGGGGAGTCCGCGGGCGACGCCGCTGACGACGCGGCTGACGACGCCGCTGACGACGCGGCTGACGACGCCGCGAACGGCGGTGCCACGTTCGGGCACGTGCCGGTCAAGAAGAAGGGCACCCGGAAGCGCTGACCGAGGTCCGGACCGTTTTGACCGCTCCGAGGGTCGTTCCGTAGACTCGACCCTTGGTGCGGAGCCCGCGCCAACCACGTCGTGCGCTGACCGCGCGCTCCCCTTCCCCCGGATGCGGTGAGGCGCGCCCGGCAGCCCGACGTACCGAGAGCAGAACACGACAGGAGAGTGAGTCGCGGTGTACGCGATCGTGCGCAGTGGCGGGACCCAGCAGAAGGTCTCTGTCGGTGACGTCATCGAGATCGACAAGACCTCCCACGGTGTGGGCGACTCCGTGTCGCTGCCCGTGCTGCTCCTCGTCGACGGCGAGAAGGTGACCTCCGACGTCGACAAGCTCTCCAAGGCGACCGTCACGGTCGAGGTCCTCGGTGCCACCAAGGGCCCGAAGATCACGATCATGAAGTTCAAGAACAAGACGGGCTACCGCAAGCGTCAGGGCCACCGCCAGCACTACACCCAGGTCAAGGTCACCGACATCACGGCGAGCTGACCTCCCCGACCACCTCGGGCCCCTGGCCCCTCCCGGAGAAGGACAAGGACGATGGCACACAAGAAGGGTGCGGCTTCCACCAAGAACGGCCGCGACTCCAACTCCCAGCGGCTGGGCGTGAAGCGCTACGGCGGCCAGCTCGTGAACGCCGGCGAGATCATCGTGCGCCAGCGTGGCACCCACTTCCACCCCGGCGCGGGCGTCGGCCGTGGCGGTGACGACACCCTGTTCGCCCTGGTCGCGGGCAACGTCGAGTTCGGCACCAAGCGTGGGCGCCGCGTGATCAACGTGGTCCCGGCGGCTGAGTGAGCGCAGGCCGCACAGATTCTTCCGTGAGAACGCCCTGCTGAGTGCAGCAGGGCGTTCTTCGTCTCTCCAGAGAGGAGCAGCACCATGGCCGTCCCCACGTTCGTGGACCGCGTGGTGCTGCACGTCTTCGCGGGCCGCGGCGGCAACGGCGTCGCCAGCGTCCACCGTGAGAAGTTCAAGCCGCTCGGCGGCCCCGACGGCGGCAACGGCGGCCCCGGCGGCAGCGTGATCCTCCGCGTCGACCCCGACGTGACCACCCTGATCGACTACCACCACAGCCCCACCCGCAAGGCCCAGCACGGCGGGCACGGGGCCGGCGGGCACCGCAACGGTGTGCACGGCGAGGACCTCGTCCTCCTGGTTCCCGACGGCACGGTCGTGCTCGACGAGAACCGTCAGGTGCTCGCCGACCTGGTCGGGCCCGGCACCGAGCTGGCCGTCGCCGAGGGCGGCAGGGGCGGGCTCGGCAATGCTGCCCTGGCCAGCGCCCGCCGCAAGGCTCCCGGCTTCGCGCTGCTCGGCGAACCCGGCGACGAGCTCACCGTCACGCTCGAGCTCAAGGTCGTCGCCGACGTCGGCCTGGTCGGCTTCCCGAGCGCCGGCAAGTCCAGCCTGATCGCGGCGCTGAGCCGCGCCCGGCCGAAGATCGCCGACTATCCCTTCACCACGCTGGTGCCCAACCTCGGGGTGGTGACCGCGGGTGAGGTGACGTTCACGGTCGCCGACGTGCCCGGCCTCATCGAGGGGGCGAGCGAGGGGCGCGGCCTGGGCCACGACTTCCTGCGTCACGTCGAGCGGTGTGCCGCCATCGTGCACGTGATCGACACCGCGACCCTCGAGAGCGACCGCGACCCGGTGGGAGACCTGGACGTCATCGAGCGCGAGCTCGCGGCGTACGGCGGTCTGGAGGACCGCCCCCGGCTCGTCGCGCTGAACAAGGTCGACGTGCCCGACGGTCGTGAGCTGGCGGCCATGGTCCGCGACGACCTGGAGGCCCGGGGCCTCGAGGTGCTGATCGTGTCCGCAGCCAGCCGCGAAGGCCTCCGCGAGCTGTCCTTCGCCATGGCCTCGGTCGTGGCGGCCGCCCGGGCCGCCCGCCCTGCCCCCGAGGCGCCCCGGCTCGTCATCCGGCCTCCCGTCGCCAGCGGCACCTCCGACTTCACCGTGGCCCCGTCCGCCGACCCTTCGGCAGGCTCAGGACAGGCGGCATGGCGGGTGCGCGGAGCCAAGCCCGAGCGCTGGGTGCGGCAGACCGACTTCTCCAACGACGAGGCGGTCGGGTTCCTGGCCGACCGGCTCAACCGGCTTGGCGTCGAGGACCGGCTGCTGTCGCTCGGCGCGGCCGAGGGCGACGCCGTGATGATCGGACCCGACGACAACGCGGTCGTCTTCGACTTCAAGCCGATGGTCGACGCCGGCGCCACCGCCCTGGGGAGTCGGCGCGGCGAGGACGCGCGGTTCGACGAGCGGCGCCCTGCAGCGCGACGCCGGGAGGCGATCGACGCCGCCTTCGGCGAGCGCGCCGAGGGGGAGGCGCGGGCCGACGTCGCCCGGCGCCAGGACTCCGGCACGCGAGGCGAGGACGAGGAATGACCAGCGGCGCGAACGGGAACCGGCGCGGAGCCGTGGCCCATGCGCGCCGTGTGGTCGTCAAGGTCGGCTCCTCGTCGCTGACGACCGCCGCTGGGGGGATCGACCCCGACAGCATCAGCGCGCTGGTCGATGCCCTCGCGGAGGCTCGCGCGCGCGGCACCGAGCTGGTCGTGGTCTCCAGCGGAGCCATCGCAGCCGGCCTCGCGCCCCTCGGCCTGCCCCGACGACCGCGGGACCTGGCCACCCAGCAGGCCGCGGCCTCGGTGGGTCAGGGCCTGCTCGTGCACCGCTACGCCGAGGAGCTGGCCAGGCACGGCATCACCGCCGGCCAGGTGCTGCTCACCGTGGACGACGTGACCCGGCGCAGCCACCACCAGAACGCCTTCCGCACCTTCGCCAAGCTCCTCGAGCTCGGCGTCATGCCGCTGGTCAACGAGAACGACACGGTCGCGACGACCGAGATCCGGTTCGGCGACAACGACCGGCTCGCCGCGCTGGTCGCGCACCTCGTCCACGCCGACCTGCTGCTCCTGCTCAGCGACGTCGACGGCCTCTACGACGGTCCTCCGTCGGCGGCCGGCACCCGGCTGGTCTCCGACGTGACGGGCGAGGCCGACCTCGACAGGATCAAGATCGGTCGCACCGGGGCCGCGGGCGTGGGCACCGGGGGCATGCAGACGAAGGTCGAGGCCGCCAGGATCTCCACCGGCGCCGGGATCCCCGCGGTCCTGGCCTCCGCCACCCAGGCGGCCGCCGCGCTGGCGGGCGAGCCGGTCGGCACGCTCTTCCATCCCACCGGACGGCGCCGGTCGACCCGGTTGCTGTGGCTCGCGCACGCCACCGAGGGCAAGGGCAGGATCGTGCTCGACGCGGGAGCCGTGCGCGCGGTCGTCGAGCGACGGGCGTCCCTCCTCCCCGCCGGCATCACCGCCGTCACGGGCGTGTTCGAGGCCGGGGACCCGGTCGACCTGGTCGACGAGGCCGGCGCGGCGGTGGCCCGTGGTCTGGTCAACTACGGCTCCGCGGAGATCCCCGCGATGCTGGGCCGCTCGACCCGCGAGCTCGCCCAGGAGCTCGGTGCGTCGTACGAGCGCGAGGTCGTGCACCGCGACGACCTCGTCATCCTTCCCCGCTGAACCTCCGACCGGAGCGCTCATTCGTCCGGTCCCGAGGATTCCGGGAGGGTGCGCCGCCGCAGATTCTCTCGCCCTCGACATTTTGTCGGCGAGATCTGGCAACTCTGCTGACGGAGTGCCGGAGAGGGGCAAGACTTGGGCGCGGGGACGCAACACGTAGATGAGGGTCACACGTGATCGAAGAAGCTCGGCTCTGGCACGTCACCGTGACGGTGGCCGGCACGCCGGTCGAGCCATTGATCGTGCGCGCCGCGCTCCAGCGGCTCTCCGAGCAGCGGCCGTTCCTCAGCGCCCTGCGCTTCAGCTCCGACCGCGCCGAGATCTCGTACTGGGACGAGGCCGACACCTTGGTGGACGTGGCCTCGCTGGCCCTCCGCCTCTGGAACGAGTACCGGGAGTCAGCCAGCCTTCCCTTCTGGGAGGTGGTTGGTCTGGAGGTGGTCGAGCGTGAGGTGCGCGAGCGTCGGGAGAGCTTCGACGCGATGGGCGACCTCAACCTCGTGCCCCAGCCGTTTTGACCCGGGCCCCGGGTCCTGAAGAGGGCTCTGCCTCCTAGGCTGGGGCCATGCAAGGCACCTACGACTCCCCGTCCGCGGACCCCGTGCTCGCCGCTGCGGGCCGCGCCCGGACGGCCGCCCATGACCTCGCCGTCGCGACCCGCGAGGCCAAGGACCGGGCGCTGCACGCGATGGCGGACGGCCTGGTCGCGGCGACCGACGCGGTTCTCGCCGCCAACGCCGAGGACGTCTCCGACGCCGAGGCCGCCGGCACGTCGGCCGCGATGGTCGACCGGCTCCGCCTCGACGCCGCCCGGGTCGCGGCCATGGCCGACGGGCTCCGCGACGTCGCGGGACTTCCCGACCCCGTGGGCGAGGTGGTCCGCGGATCCACGCTGGCCAACGGCCTGGAGCTGCGTCAGGTCACGGTGCCGTTCGGCGTCGTCGGCATCATCTACGAGGCCCGCCCCAACGTGACCGCCGACGCCGCCGGCATCTGCCTGAAGTCCGGCAACGCCGCGCTGCTGCGGGGGTCCTCGAGCGCCCGGCGCAGCAACGAGGCGATCGTCGTCGCTCTGCGGGACGCGGTGGCGTCGACCGGGCTCCCGGCCGACGCCGTCCAGCTCGTCCCGGGGGAGGGCCACGAGGCGGCGAAGGTGCTCATGCGCGCGCGGGGTCTCGTCGACGTGCTCATCCCGCGCGGCGGTGCCGGACTGATCCGCTCGGTGGTCGACGAGTCCACGGTGCCGGTGATCGAGACGGGCGTGGGCAACTGCCACGTGTACGTCGACGAGCACGCCGACCTCGGCATGGCCCTCGCCATCGTGGTCAACGCCAAGACACACCGCCCCTCGGTGTGCAACGCCGCCGAGTCGCTGCTGGTCCACGAGGCGGTGGCGGGAGAGTTCGTGCCCCGCGTGGTCCGGGCCCTCCAGGAGGCCGGCGTCACCGTGCACGGCGACGCGACCTTCGCGGCCCAGCAGGGGGTCGAGCCGGCCACCGATGACGACTACGACGCGGAGTACCTCTCCCTCGACATCTCCGCGGCCGTCGTCCCCTCCCTCGAGGCGGCGGTCGAGCACATCCGGCGGCACTCGTCGGGGCACACGGAGGCGATCGTCACCGGTTCGCTCGAGGCCGTCCCGGCGTTTCACCGCCGCGGTGGACGCGGCAGCGGTGATGGTGAACGCCAGCACCCGGTTCACCGACGGAGGCGAGTTCGGCTTCGGCGCGGAGATCGGGATCTCGACCCAGAAGCTGCACGCCCGGGGGCCGATGGGGCTGCCGGAGATGACCTCGACGAAGTACGTGGTGACAGGACATGGACACACTCGCTGACCCGCACACGCTGGACGTGTGGACCGACGTCGAGGCCGAGCGGATCGGCACCGCCGCGACGGTCATCACCGGCGTGCGCACGGTCGCGGCCGTCGTCCTCGCCGGGTTCGCCGCCCGCGAGGAGAGCCTGCCGCTGCTGATCGCGTGCCTGGTCGTCTACTGGATCGGCGACATGCTGGACGGCTTCGTCGCCCGGATCCTCGGCTGCGAGACCCGGATCGGCGCGGCGCTGGACATCCTGTCCGACCGGTTCTGCGCCGCCGCCTTCTACGTCGGCCTCATGTGGCTGCACCCCGAGTACTCACCCGCGGTGCTGGTCTACCTCGCGGAGTTCATGGTCGTCGACTGCTTCCTGTCACTGGCGTTCCTGGCCTGGCCGGTCCGCAGCCCCAACTACTTCTTCGTCATCGACCGGCCGTTGTGGCTCTGGAACTGGTCCAAGCCCGGCAAGGCCGTGAACTCCTCGCTGTTCGCGGTCCTGCTCCTGGTGACCGGCTGGTGGCAGGTCGGCGTCGTCATCGCCTCCGGGCTGCTCGTGCTCAAGTGCGTCTCGCTGGCCAGGCTGGCCCGCATCGGGCTGCCCGTCCCGGCGCGGACCCCGGCCGCCGATCGTCTAGGCTGACGGGCATGGCGAACCTGATCGCGACCGTCCCCATGGAGACCTCGGTGTCTCCCTATGCCGTCGGCGGCGGGGCACTGCTGATCCTGCTGCTGCTCGTCCTGGCCGTGCTCTCCATGGGTGC
This sequence comes from uncultured Actinomycetota bacterium, assembly GCA_963759965.1. Classification (GTDB taxonomy): domain Bacteria; phylum Actinomycetota; class Actinomycetes; order Propionibacteriales; family Nocardioidaceae; genus Marmoricola_A. The sequence goes on along the minus strand of CAVXBM010000019.1, from coordinate 625,794 downwards.
GGGGCGAGAGCACTCCTGAGGTGCCTGAGATCGTGCGACGTCCGCGCATCGGGGTGATGGGCGGCACGTTCGACCCGGTCCACCACGGCCACCTCGTGGCCGCCAGCGAGGTGCAGTCCTGGTTCGACCTCGACGAGGTCGTGTTCGTGCCGACCGGCCAGCCCTACCAGAAGGCGGACCGCCGGGTCTCGGCCGCCGAGCACCGCTACCTGATGACGGTCATCGCGACCGCCTCGAACCCTCGCTTCACCGTGTCCCGGGTCGACATCGACCGCGGCGGACCGACGTACACGATCGACACGCTGAGCGACCTGCGTGCGGTGCACCCGGACGCGGACCTGTACTTCATCACCGGCGCGGACGCGCTCACCGACATCCTCGGGTGGCGCAACGCCGAGGACCTGTTCGAGCTCGCGAACTTCGTCGGCTGTACCCGCCCCGGCTACAGCATGGACGAGAGCTCGCTCCAGGGGCTGCCGGGCGAGCGGGTCACCATCGTCGAGATCCCCGCGCTCGCCATCTCCTCGACCGACTGCCGCGAGCGCACTGCCCGCGACGAGCCGGTCTGGTACCTCGTCCCCGACGGCGTCGTGCAGTACATCACCAAGCACGGTCTCTACCGCCCCAACACGGTCGAGACCCCCGTCGACCACCTGCCACCCGCCCAGACCGCAACGCATGGAGCCCTGTGACCGCGACCGACCGAGCCCTTGAGCTCGTCCGCACCGCCGCCGAGGCGGCCTCGGACAAGCTCGCCGAGAACATCATCGCCTTCGACGTCAGCGAGCAGCTCGTCATCACCGACGCGTTCGTGCTCTGCTCGGCGACCAACGACCGTCAGGTCAAGGCGATCGTCGACGAGGTCGAGGACCGGCTGCGCGAGATCGGCGCCAAGCCGGTGCGGCGCGAGGGCGAGCGCGACGGGCGCTGGGTGCTCATCGACTACGCCGAGATCGTCGTGCACGTGCAGCACGAGGAGGAGCGGTCGTTCTACGCCCTCGAGCGGCTGTGGCGCGACTGCCCGCTCATCGAGCTGCCCGACAGCGTCACCACCGGCAACACACGTCGGTGACGCCACCGCCTCGGCGGCTGGTGCTGCTGCGCCACGGCCGCACCGAGTGGAACCACTCCCGCCGCGCCCAGGGGCACGCCGACGTCCCGCTCGACGAGGTCGGGCACGCGCAGGCGCAGGCCGCAGCGCCGTACCTCGCCGCGATGCGCCCGGTCCGGCTCTGGTCCTCCGACCTCGCCCGCGCGGCGCAGACGGCCGAGCACGTCGCCGCCGCCTGCGGTCTCGAGATCGCGTACGACGCCCGGCTGCGGGAGTTCTCGGTGGGGGAGCGCACCGGCATGACCTGGGACGAGGCGGTCCAGGAGTTCCCCCAGATCGCCGAGGGCGTCGGCCTCGGGGAGCAGCTGCGCGGCGTGCCGGGCGCGGAGACCGACGAGGACGTCCTGGCCCGGATCGTGCCGGCCCTGGAGGACTGTGCCGCCGCCCTGGAGCCGGGCGAGACCGGTGTCGTGGTGACCCACGGGGCCGCGCTCCGGCTGGCGATCGGCGGTCTGGTCGGGTGGGGGCGCAGCGCCGGGAAGGTGCTGGGCGTGCTCGACAACTGCCACTGGGCGACGATCCTCGCGCCGGTCGACGGAGGTCAGCGCCGCCTGCAGGACTACGGCATGGGCGATTTCGCATCGTCCGCAGCCATTGGCTAGGATTCCCTGGTTGCCCGGAGCCCCACGGCTCAGGACAGCGGGGCTGTGGCGCAGCTGGTAGCGCACCTCCATGGCATGGAGGGGGTCAGGGGTTCGAGTCCCCTCAGCTCCACCTACAGGACCGTCACGGTCACCGTCGGCGAGGTCACCGTGTTGCCGAAGGCGTCGGTCGTCCTGATCGCGTACCGGTGCTCTCCCGACGACGCGCCGGTGTCGTCGAAGGTCAGGTCCGGCCGCTGCCAGAACGTCGAGCTGGCCGAGCGGGTCTCGACCACCTTGCCGTCGCGCAGCACCTTGTAGGTCAGCTGCTGGTTGTCGCGGTCCCAGTTCGTCGTCCACGACACCCGGGCCGAGCCGATGAAGGGCTGGACCGAGGGGCGGATGTCCGCGCCGTCATCTTCCGGACCGAGCTTGTTGGGAGCCGTCGACGGCACCGCGAAGCGGACCAGGCCCTGCTGGGGCTTCCCGTTGACCTTCGGGAACTCCCCGGCGAGGACGACGTAGCGGTCGGTCGCGGCGACCGACCAGGCGGCCTGGCCGTCGCCGGTGTAGGTTCCCGCGTCGAGCTTCGGGAACCACACGAGCAGCGACGGCGCCGGCTGGCCACCGAAGTTGCCGTAGCGGGTGCCCGGCAGGGTGGGCCGCAGCGTCTGCGTGGCGCGCTTGGTGAACGCCAGCGAGCGGTAGGTCGTCTGCGGGTCCGTCTGCGGGTAGCCGCCGACGCCCTCACAGGAGTGGGGGTGACCGGCGACGTACATGGCGTTGTTCGTTGCTGCGACGTCGTAGGTGTCGCCGTGACAGTCCTCCATGAACGCGATCGACAGGTCGGACCAGCGGAGGGCGAAGGCACCTTCGTAGGCGTCGTCACCGGAGTAGTTGAACGCACTCCCGAACAGGTACGTGCCATCGCTGGCGAGGGAGAGGATCCCCGCGTTCGTGCCGCCGTTGCGGATCACGGAGTTGGCAGGCACCGGCAGGTTGTCGCCGGAGCCGCGCGAGAGAGCCGCGAGGCCGTAGCCGGGGTTGCTGGAGCCGTTCATGGTCGTGAACCGACCGCCGGCCACGACCTTCGAGCCGTCCGGAGACACCTGGAGGGCATCGACGATGCCGTTGGCCTGGGGCGCCCACCGGAGGAGGGCGCCCGAGCCCGCCTTCACCGCCGCGAGTCGGGAGCGCTCCTTGCCGTTCACCTTCGTGAAGCGTCCGCCGAGGTAGACGCGGTCGCCCTTGGTCGCGATCGCGAGCACAGGTGCGTCGGCGCCTGCGGAGAACGAGCGGACGCGGGCGCCGGACCGGGCGTCGAGCGCGACGACGTACCGGGCACGTGCGCCGTTGGCCTGGGTGAAGTCGCCGCCGACGTAGAGGCGTGACCCGTCCGGCGACGCCGTGACCTCGCGGGCCTGGGCGTTGAGCCGCGGCGCGAAGCCCTTGTCGAGACGCCCGGTGTGCAGGTCGTAGGCCAGGATGTTCGACCGACGCACGGTGTGCGTGCCCGGCGCTGCCCCGGCGGGACGCGCGGTCGAGAAGTCGCCGACGACGTAGACGGTGCGGCCGACGATGACCTGCTCCCAGCCGACGCCGTTGATCTGCGGAGCGGGCAGCGCGTCGCCCGCGACGGTCCGCGGCGTCGCTGCGCCCGGCGGAGCCGTGTCGGCGACGACCGGTCCTCCGAGGACGAGCGCCCCCGCGAGAGCGCCGGTGGCGGCGATGGCGGTGGCGAGAGCCGCGAGAGCACGGCTCCGCCCGGGCACGGTGACGGACCTGCGCACGAGATTTCCCCCTGGTCGAGTGGCACGCCTCCCCCGAGAGACGCGCCTCCGGCTGTCATGTACCCGGGCCAAACAGGGACAAAACGCGCTCGTGGGGAGATCCCACACTTGGTGCGCCATGCATGAGAACGTGCCGGTTGGGGGAAGGCTTGGCGATGGGTGCGTGCGTGCCCGTCCTCCATCAACGGTGAGGAGATGACCGGATGGTTCTCGCGGCCGACAGCGCTCTCCGGCTCGACGCGGAGTTCGTCGACTTCCTGATGATCGGGCTGTACTTCGTGTTCGTCCTCGGCATCGGGATCATGGCCCGCCGGGCCGTCTCCAGCAGCCTGGACTTCTTCCTGTCCGGCCGGGCTCTCCCAGCCTGGGTGACCGGACTGGCGTTCATCGCCGCGAACCTCGGCGCCGTCGAGATCATCGGCATGTCCGCCAACGGCGCCAACTACGGCCTCCCGACGGTGCACTACTTCTGGATCGGCGCGGTCCCCGCGATGCTCTTCCTGGGCGTCGTGATGATGCCGTTCTACTACGGCTCCAAGGTCCGCTCGGTCCCCGAGTTCATGCGCCGCCGGTTCGGCACCGAGGCCCACCTGGTCAACGCGCTCAGCTTCGCCGTCGCGCAGCTGCTCATCGCCGGCATCAACCTCTACCTGCTGGCCAGCATCGTCGAGATCATCCTCGGCATCCAGCTGTGGATCTCGCTGCTCGTCGCCGCAGCCATCGTGCTCAGCTACACCGCGCTGGGCGGGCTCTCCGCTGCGATCTACAACGAGGTGCTCCAGTTCTTCGTGATCGTCGCGGCGCTGCTGCCGCTGACGCTCATCGGCCTGCACAAGGTCGGCGGCTACGGCGGGCTCAAGGACAAGCTCCTCGGCCTGCCCGACGGCGCCGACCGGGTGTCGTCGTGGCCGGGCACGAACATCACCGCGATCGACAACCCCGTGCTGTCCGTCATCGGCATCGTCTTCGGCCTCGGTTTCGTGCTGTCGTTCGGCTACTGGACGACCAACTTCGTCGAGGTGCAGCGCGCCATGGCGTCCAGCTCGATCTCGGCCGCCCAGCGCTCGCCGATCATCGGCGCCTTCCCGAAGATGTTCATCCCCTTCCTGGTGATCTTCCCGGGCATGATCGCCTCGGTCACGATCGCGGAGGTCGCGCCGGACGCGTCGTCGCCGGACTACAACAACGCGCTGCTCTACCTCATCGAGGACCTCTTGCCCAACGGCATGCTGGGCCTGGCGATCGCCGGTCTGCTGGCGTCGTTCATGGCCGGCATGGCGGCCAACATCTCGGCCTTCAACACCGTGTTCAGCTACGACCTGTGGCAGACGTACGTGAAGAAGGACGAGGAGGACTCCTACTACACCCGGGTGGGGCGTCTGGCCACGGTGGCCGCGACGCTGATCGCCATCGGGACTGCGACGTTCGCCGCGAGCTACTCCAACATCATGGACTACCTCCAGGTCCTGTTCGGCTTCTTCAACGCTCCGCTGTTCGCGACCTTCATCCTCGGCATGTTCTGGAAGCGGATGACACCGGCAGCCGGCTGGATCGGCCTGGTCAGCGGCACGTTGGCGGCGGTGCTGGTCGGCATCCTCAGCGAGGACGCGCTCGGCGGCTGGTCGATCGGCGCGATCGGTCTCTCCGGCCAGGGTGCGAGCTTCGTGGCCGCCGGTGCGGCGTTCGTGGTCGACATCGTGGTGAGTGTCGCGGTCAGCATGGGCACGAGACCCAAGGACGAGTCCGAGCTACGAGGACTCGTCTACAGCCTGACGCCGAAGGCCGACTTCCACGACGAGGACGAAGGGGCTCTGTCGTGGTACCAGCAGCCCACCAAGCTCGCCGCCGTGGGGCTCGTCCTCGTCATCATCCTCAACATCATCTTCTGGTGAAGGAGAGTCCCATGTCAGAGCACACCAGCTCCTCCGCCACCTCTGAGTCACCGCACCGGGCGGGCGCGTTCGACGTCCGCAACTTCATCGGCGCGCTCCTCGGCCTCTACGGCGTCATCCTCCTGGTCACGGGCCTGTTCTTCACCTCGGACGCCGACCGGGCGAAGGCTGACGGGGTCAACGTGAACCTGTGGGCAGGCATCGGCCTGGTCCTCGTGTCGGCGTTCTTCCTCACGTGGGCACGGCTCAAGCCCGTCATCGTGCCCGCCCACGTGGAGGACGACGACAGGCCGCCGGCCCACTAGTCGTTGTCGAGCTTGAGCGGCGCGAGGGTGCCGAGCGACTCGGCGACGACCACCGCGTCGTCGCCGGTCGCGAGCCGGAAGTCCGGCCCGGGGTTGACGAACGACGCGCTGTCCCTGCCGACCGCCAGGAGCGTCGCGTTGTGGTCGCCCCGGAGTCGTGAGGACAGCTCGTCGACCGACAGGCCGACGTACTCGTCGGGCAGCGAGACGCGGTAGAGCTCGGACCCCTCGCCGCCCGAGACGATGTCGGTGACGATCCCGGCGAGACCGGGGTAGAGCGAGGAGCGGGCCAACAGCCGTGAGGCCAGGCGCGACGTCACCACGATCTCGTCGGCGTGCGCCCGCTGGAAGTGCTCGACGTGCGCCGGGTTGTTGGCCTCCACGACGGTGCGCACGTGCGGGGCGATCGACTCGATGGCCATCACGGTGAGGATGGAGCGCATGTCCGCCTCGTTGCTCGTGTCCGAGGGGCACACGATGGCCGCCATCGCCTCCTCGATGCCTGCGCGACGCAGGTCGTCGGCGCTGGTGCAGTCGCCGTTGACGAAGTAGGCGTTGGCGCCGGCCGGGTTCTTGTCGGCGTCGTGGACCACGACGACCTTCGGTGTGTACTCGTCCGTCGCGAGCTCGCCGATCAGCTCCCTCGCGGTGGGGTTCCAGCCGCACACCACGATGTGGTCGCGGTAGCCCGCTGCACCCATGCCTTGACCCTCTTTCAGGAGGAAGTCGATGACGAAGCCGACGAGCGCGCCGGTGATGGAGGCGACGATCGCGACGCCGAACAGGACGAGCAGCCAGCTGACGACGTACCCCGCGGGCGAGGTCACGAACGACGCGTCGCCGGACCCCATCACCGTGGTCACGCCCCAGTAGAAGGTCGCGCCGAACGCCTCGAAGAGGGAGCCGACGGAGTCGCGGGAACCCTCGATCGCGGTGACCAGGATCGAGGCGATGGCGACCACGGCGAGCAGCCCCAGCATCAGGCGCAGGAAGAAGCCGCGCTCGATGCCGGAGGTGAAGCGCCGGATGTGGAAGCCGATCCGGCGCAGCAGCGGCGAGGAGAACAGGTCGTCGAGCCGACGAGCCAGACGCTTCCCCAGTCGTCGCTTCATCGCATCCTCACCCCGTGCAGCGGCCGCTCCGCTGACGGACGGATACTGCCAGCACTCTCCGAGGGCTGACTAGGTCCTTCCGTCCAGGTCCTTCGCACCCGGGTGCAGGCCGACCACCTCGGTGTGCGTCCACGTCGGTGCGACACCGTCGGCGGCGAGGAGGTAGTCGGCACACGTGTCGGCGCTCCACCCGAAGGTCTCGACAAGCCCGTGCACGACACGACGCAGGTACGGCGGGACCGGCGCTGCCGGGACTGGGCTCATCCGGGTGCCGAGCGTGCGCACGGGCACGCCGTCGACGTCGGGGAGCGAGACGACCTCGTCGTAGAGACCCGAGCCCCCGGACACCTCCTGGGTCACGACGTCGTCGAGCTGCTCCTCGGTGAGGAGGTACGCGCGGCCCGCGACCTCGCCGTCACCGGAGGGGTCGAAGACGGCCACCCCGCCGCCCCAGACCAAGGACGCACCCGCGAAGAGCATCCGCCCCGGCACCGTCCTGGCCTCCCACCGGGCCGGCAGAGCCGTGTCACGGCAGCCGGCGACGTAGCGGGCGAAGCGCTCCTGGTGCAGGTTCGAGCCGTAGGCGAGGTACCAGACCAGGTCGTCGCGGCTAGCCGGCATGCGTCCTCCGCGCCAGGTCGACGAGCACCGGCGGCAGGCTGTCGTCGTGGTCCGCTGCCACCGCGCGCTGCCTGCCGGCGCCGCCGCCGGCGGCCAGCAGGCGGGGGAGCAGCTCGTCAACCAGGTCGCAGTCCCCGGTCTCTTCGAGGGCGTCCGAGACGCGGGCGACCAGGGCGGCCGCGACCTCTCCCGAGGGGGCGGTGCGACGTGTGGCCGGGTGGACCAGGGTGCCTGCCGCGCCGTCTCGCGCGGCACGCCAGTGCGCCGCGCGGAGGAGGTCCGCACGCCACGGGCCCTCCGGCGGCTCGGTCCCGTCGTGGTGCTCCGCGGCGACGGTCGAGACGAGCGCCCGGGCCAGCGCCGTCACCAGGACGGCGTCGTCCACGTCCGTGCAGACGTCGGCGACGCGGACCTCGACGGTCGGGAGGCCTCGGGCCATCCGGACGTCGTAGTAGAGCATCCCCTCGTCGAGCGCGGCGCCCCAGTCCTCCAGGGTGCCCGCGATCCTGCGGTACTCCTCGACGGTCCCGAAGCTCTGGTGGGCGCCCCCGGTCGGCCAGCGTGCCCACACCTGGCTGCGCCAGCTCGCGTAGCCCGTGTCGACGCCGGCCCAGTACGGGGAGTTGGCGCTGAGCGCCAGCAGCACGGGCAGCCACGGCTGCGTGCGGTCGATGACCGCGACCGCCTCCTCGTCGTCGTCGACATCGACGTGGACGTGCATCCCGCAGACGAAGGCCTCGGCGGTGATCTCGCCGAACTGCTCCCCGATGCGTCGGTAGCGCGGCTTCGGGGTCAGGACCCCCTGAGGGTGCGGCAGCACCGGGGTCGGTGTCGCGACCGCGAGGACCCCAGCGCGACGGGCGGCGTCCTGGGCGTCCCGGCGTCGGCGCACCAGCGCGGCGCGGAGCTCGCCGAGGTCCGCCAGCGGCGTCGTGGCCACCTCCAGCTGTTGCTGGTGCAGCTCCGCCTCGATGTCGGGATCCGCCTCGTCGGTGCCGCTGTCGGTGGCCAGGGCCTCGAGCCCGAGCACCTGCTGCGCGACGGCCGTGACCCGCAGGGTGTCGGGGTCGACGAGCAGCAGCTCCTCCTCGACGCCGACAGTCCTCACCGTGGAGTCATGCCCCCGGGGTCAGAAGCCACGCGTGTTGCCGGGCATCGACGCCAGGACCTCCTGGCCCTTGGCGAGCAGCTTGTGCTCGACGAGCACCTCGTAGCGCGTCGCGACGATGCGGCTCACCGAGCTGAAGTCGCGCTGACCCCGGGTGGCGGCGTAGCCGACCAGCGCCCAGATCACCCCGAAGAGCGCGCCGTACAGCGCGACGGACGCGATCACCAGCAGCGTGTTCTCGTCGCCGAACAGGGAGATGATCAGGCCCACGAAAAGGCCCAGCCACGCCCCGGAGAGCAACCCGCCGAGGGCCACCCGCCCGGTGGTGAGGCGCCCGGTCACCCGCTCGACCTGCTTGAGCTCGGTGCCGACGATCATGCAGTTCTCGACGGGGAACTCCTGGTCGGAGAGGTAGTCGACCACCTTCTGCGCCTGGGCGTAGTCGTCGTAGACGCCGAGGGACTGGGGGTACTCGAGGTTCATCCCGGTCCGCAGGGCGGCGATGTCACGAGGGTTGCTCATGCCCCGATTCTCCCGCGTCCCGCCAAGAGGGAGCCACGCGGGGCGTTTCCCGCGTGCCGAACGGCGGTACATCTCACGTACGTACCTGCACCGCGCGGGACGCACACGGGGTCGCGGAGGGAACGGACATGAGCAGTGCCATGGGCGCGAGGGCGACCGGAGACCGGATCGACAACAGCGACGCCCTCGACAAGGGCGTGCGGATCGGGCTTGTCTCGTACGGCGTGGTGCACCTGATCGTGGCCTGGACGGCGATCCAGCTGGCTTTCGGGGACCACAGTGGCAAGGCCAGCCAGTCAGGTGCGTTCGCGCAGATGGCGAAGTCCGGCTTCGGCCAGGTGGCGCTCTACGTCGTTGCCGTCGGCTTCCTCGCGCTCGTCCTGTGGCAGGGCTTCGAGGCCGCCCTCGGCCACCGTGACGAGGACGGCGGCAAGCGCGTCTTCAAGCGCGTGGCGTCCGGCGCCAAGGCGGTCATCTACGCGATCCTCGGCTTCAGCGCCCTCAAGGCGGCGCTCGGACAGGGCCAGGGCGGGTCGGGCACCGACACCTGGACCGCGAAGCTCATGTCCGCCCCCTTCGGCCAGGTCCTGGTCGGCGCCGTGGGCCTCGGGATCATCGCCGTCGGCGCCTATCTCGCCTACAAGGGCCTGGCCGAGAAGTTCACCAAGCGTCTGGACGCCGAGGCCACGTCCGGTGAACGCCGCAAGCCGATCGTGCTGCTGGGCAAGGTCGGGTACGTCGCCAAGGGCGCGTCCCTCGGCGTGGTCGGCATCCTGTTCGTGATCGCTGCGGTGACCCACGAGGCCGACAAGTCCGGGGGCCTCGACCAGGCACTGAGCAAGCTCCTGCAGCAGCCGTTCGGGCCCGTGCTCGTCGGCGCGATGGCCGTCGGTCTCGCGTCCTTCGGGCTCTACTGCTTCGCGTGGGCGCGGCACCTCGACCGGTAGGCCAGGGGGCTCACGCCGGCAGCTGGTCCTCCACATGGCCCGGCCGGGACACGAGCATGCCCACGAGGGCGGTCGCGACGGAGGCGGCCGTGAGCACCAGCAGGGCCAACGTCCAGCCACCTGTCGCGTCGTACATCAGGCTGACGCCCAACGGTCCGGCGATCGAGAGGGCGTAGCCGACCGCCTGGGTGAACCCGGACAGGGCCGCGGTGCCGTCGGAGGTGCGGCTGCGCAGCGCGATCATCGTGAGCACCAGCGGGAAGACGCCGGTGCCGATGCCGACGAGGACGGCCCAGAGGTAGGCGCCGCCGACGGGGAAGAAGATCAGCCCCAGGTATCCGACGGGGTAGCAGGAGAGCAGCAGCAGGAGCAGGCCGGTCTGGTCGTCGCGCTTGGCGGCGGCGGACGGCACCCAGAGGGACACCGGGATGCTGATGCCCGTGATCACCCCGAGGAGCAGCCCGGCCGTGCCGGCGGAGAAACCGGCGTCGCGGTAGAGCTGGGCGAACCAGCCGAAGATCGCATAGGCCTGTGCCGACTGCAGCCCGAAGGTCACCGCCATAGCCCAGCCGATCTTGGTCCGGGCGACGGCCCGCAGGGGAACGGAGCGCGTTCCGGGCTGGGGCCGCTCGTCGTGAGCGACGAGCCCGAGCCAGGGGAGCACGGCGATGAACGCCGGGATCGCCCACACGGCGAGCCCCCAGCGCCACGAGCCCATCGCCTGGGCGAGCGGCACCGTCAGCACCGAGGCAGCCGTGAGCCCGATGGCGAGAGCCGTCGTGTAGATCGACGTGAGCGGCCCGATGCGGCTCGGGAAGTGCAGCTTGACCAACGAGGGGAGCAGCACGTTCGCCGCGGCCATGCCCGCGAGCGCGACCACGGTGACCAGCAGGAACACGACAGCCTGGTGGGTGACCGCGCGCACGACGAGCCCCGCAGTCAGCGCGATCAGGGCGAGGAGGGTCAGCCGGTGCACGCCGACCTTGCGGGCAACCACGGGTGCGGCTGCGCCGAAGAGGCCGAACGCCACGACCGGCAACGACGTGAGCACGCCGGCCTCGACGTGGCTCATGCCGAGGCCGTCGCGGATCTCCTCGAGGACGGGGCCGACGCTCACGGCGGCGGGCCGCAGGTTCACCGCAAGGGCGATCACCCCGAGCAGCACCCAGGTGCTCTCGCGGGACGGAGGGGTGTTCACGTGATGGTGAGCCCGCCGTCGACAGGGAGGGTCTGGCCAGTGACGTAGCCGCCCGCGCCCGAGGCCAGGAAGACCACCGCGGCGGCGAGCTCCTCCGGGTCGCCCTTGCGACCGCTGGGGATCCGCGCGCCCATCGCATCGAGGTAGCCCGGGGGGTACTGCTCGGTCATCTCCGACTCGAAGAACCCTGGAGCCACGGCGTTGACGCGGATCCCCTTGCGTCCGGTCCACTGCTGCGCGAGGTCGCGGGTCAGGCCGATGAGCCCCGCCTTCGAGGCGGAGTACGCCGCCTGGGGCAGCGCGCCGGTGGTGATGCCCAGCACGGACGAGATGTTGATGATGCTGCTGCCCGGCTCCATCACGCGGCCGCAGGCCTGGGCCATCCAGTAGCAGCCGTTGAGGTTGACGTCGATGACCTGACGGAACTGCTCGGGGGTCTCGCGGGTGGCCGGCACCGCCGTACCGACCCCGGCGTTGTTGACGAGGACGTCGACCTTGCCGAACTCCGCCATGGCCGCGTCGACCAGGGCCTGGCAGTCCTCGGGCGAGGACACGTCGGTGCGGACGGCGAGCGCGCGGCGCCCGGCCTGCTCGACGAGCGCGACGGTGTCGGCGAGCCGGTCCTCACGCCGCGCGCCGAGCGCGACGTCGGCACCCGCCTCGGCCAGCGCCTTGGCGAACGCGACGCCGAGCCCCGACGAGGCGCCGGTGACGATCGCGACCTTGTCGTCCAGGCGGAACAGGTCCAGGACGCCCATCAGGGGTACCCCAGGACCGACTCGCGCTTGCGGCCCCAGGCCAGCGCCGACTCGATCGCGTCCTCGATCGTGAGGTCCGTGGTCCAGCCGAGCACGTCACCCGCCTTGTCGACGTTGGCGAAGGCACCCACCGCGTCGCCGGGGCGCGGCGGAGCCTCCTTCAACGGGACCGGGTGGCCGAAGACCTTCTCGAAGGCCACGACCAGCTCGCGCACGGTCACGCCGTCCCCGGTGCCCACGTTGATGACGGTGCTCGGGGCGTCGACCTTCGCGAGCACCTCGTCGAACTGCTCGACCGCGCGGACGTGGGCTTGCGCGAGGTCCCACACGTGGATGTAGTCGCGGATCCCGGTGCCGTCCCGGGTGGGGTGCTCGGTGCCCGTGATCGTGAAGGCGTCCTTCTGCCCCTGCGCGGCCATGACCAGCTGGCCCAGGACGTGCGACGGCTCCTTGGCGTAGATGCCGGACTCCAGGTCCGGGTCGGACCCGATCGGGTTGAAGTAGCGCAGGATGATCGCCCGCAGGTCCGTGGCCGCCGCCATGTCGGTCAGGACCATCTCCATCATCAGCTTGGTCCGTGCGTACGGCGACGTGGGCGCGAGCGGCGCGTCCTCGGTGACCTCGAAGTCCTCGACCATGCCGTAGAGCGAGGCGCTCGAGGAGAAGAGCACGCGCGGCTTGCCGAGCGCGTTCAGCTGGTCGAACATCTCCAGCGACTTCGCGACGTTGTCCCGGTAGTACTCGAAGGGCTTCTCCACCGACTCGGGCACGACGATGCGCGCGGCCATGTGGATCGTGGCGTCGAGGTCCGGGTGCTCGTCGACGACCCGGGCCAGCAGGTCGCGGTCGGCGATGTCGCCCTCGTAGAAGATCCGGTCCTTCACGAACACGCGCGGCCCGGTGAGCAGGGAGTCCAGGATGACCGGGGTGTGACCGGCATCCTCGAGCGCCTTGGCGGTGGTGGACCCGATGTAGCCGGCGCCGCCGGTGACGAGAACCTTCATGACGCCCGACCCTAGCCGGGGGCCCTCGTGCGATACCCTGGGGGCATGTTCACGAGCCTCCTCCTTGGACAGCCGCTCTGAGCGATCGCCCGACCTGATCGCACCGAGCGGCCACCCTCCCTGCCAGGAGGGTTTTTTTGTGCCACCAGACAGGACCGTGACCACCACCGACGAGAACGCGAGAGACCGATGAGCGAGCAGCAGGCCCAGGAGCCGGCCCAGCAGCGCGAGGAGCGGGCGACGTACGACGTCGTGGCCACCCAGGACAAGTGGCTGCAGGAGTGGGAGAAGCACCCCTTCACCGCGGGTGAGGGCGGCATCTCCGGCAACGGCGAGCGTCGCTACGCGCTCACGATGTTCCCGTACCCCAGCGGCGACCTGCACATGGGCCACGCCGAGGTGTTCGCGCTGCACGACGTGATCGCGCGCTACTGGTGGCAGAAGGGCTACGACGTCCTGAACCCGATGGGGTGGGACTCGTTCGGGCTGCCTGCCGAGAACGCCGCGATCAAGCGCGACGAGAACCCGGTCGTCTTCACCTACGCCAACATCGAGACCCAGGCCGAGTCGATGCGGCGCTACGGCCTGTCGTTCGACTGGTCGCGGCGCCTCAACACCTCGGACGTCGACTACTACCGCTGGACCCAGTGGTTGTTCCTGAAGTTCCGGGAGCAGGGCCTGGCGTACCGGAAGTTCTCGCCGGTCAACTGGTGCCCCAACGACCAGACGGTGCTGGCCAACGAGCAGGTCGTCGACGGCCACTGCGAGCGCTGCGGCGCCGAGGTGACCAAGCGCGAGCTGTCCCAGTGGTACTTCAAGATCACGGACTACGCCCAGCGGCTGCTGGACGACATGGAGCCGCTGGCCGACACGTGGCCGTCGAAGGTCCTGGCCATGCAGCGCAACTGGATCGGCCGGTCCGAGGGCGCCCACGTCGACTTCGAGATCGAGCTGGCCGGGGACGCCGGCACGCGCACCGTCACGGTGTTCACGACGCGGCCGGACACGCTGTTCGGCGCCACCTTCATGGTGGTCGCCGCGGACGCCAAGCTGGCCTCGGAGATCGTGGCGCCGGAGCGGCGCGAGGCGCTGGCGACGTACCTGGAGGACGTCCGGAGGACGACCGACGTCGAGCGGCTGTCCACGGACCGTCCCAAGACGGGTGTCGACCTGGGCGTCGTCGCGGTCAACCCCGTCAGCGGCGAGCGGATCCCCGTGTGGGCCGCGGACTACGTGCTGGCCGACTACGGCACCGGCGCGATCATGGCGGTGCCCGCGCACGACCAGCGGGACCTGGACTTCGCCAAGGAGTTCGGCCTGCCCGTGCGCATGGTCGTCGACACCGGGGCGGAGAACCCCGAGCAGACCTACGAGGCCACGTCCGGTGACGGCACCTACGTCAGCTCGGGCGAGCTGGACGGCCTGACCGACAAGGCCGCCGGCATCGCGCGCATCATCGAGACGCTGGAGCAGCGGGGCACCGGCAAGGGCACCATCAACTTCCGGCTGCGCGACTGGCTGCTGAGCCGGCAGCGCTACTGGGGCTGCCCGATCCCCGTCGTGCACTGCGACGCGTGCGGCGAGGTCCCCGTGCCCTACGACCAGCTGCCCGTCGAGCTGCCCGACCTGCGCGGCTCCGACCTGAAGCCGAAGGGCGTCTCGCCGCTGGCGGCCGCCGAGGACTGGGTCAACGTGGACTGCCCCTCCTGCGGAGGACCGGCGAGGCGCGACAGCGACACGATGGACACCTTCGTCGACTCGAGCTGGTACTTCCTGCGCTTCTGCGCGCCGGAGTTCACCGACGGCCCGTTCGACGAGTCCGCGGTGCGCTCGTGGATGCCGGCCGCGCAGTACGTCGGCGGTGTCGAGCACGCGATCCTGCACCTGCTGTACAGCCGCTTCTTCACCAAGGTCCTGCACGACATGGGGATGATCGACTTCGTCGAGCCGTTCACCGCGCTGATGAACCAGGGCGAGGTCGTCAACGAGGGCCGCGGCATGAGCAAGTCGCTGGGCAACGGCGTGAACCTGGGCGACATGATCGACCAGTACGGCGTCGACGCGGTGCGGCTGACCATGGTGTTCGCCGGGCCCCCGGAGGCCGACATCGACTGGGCCGACATGTCGCCCGGCGGGTCGCTGAAGTTCCTGCAGCGGGCCTGGCGGCTGTCCGGCGACGTGACCTCCGAGCCCGGTGTCGAGGTGACCACGGGCGACGAGGCTCTGCGCAAGGCCACGCACCGCGCGGTGCACGACGCCGACCAGCTGCTGGAGTCGCAGCGCTTCAACGTCATGGTCGCGAAGGTCATGGAGCTGGTGAACGCCACCCGCAAGGCCATCGACTCCGGTCCCGGTCCTTCCGACCCGGCGGTGCGCGAGGCCACGGAGGCCGTCGCCGTGATGCTGAGCCTGGTCGCGCCGTACACCGCGGAGGAGATGTGGGAGCGGCTGGGCCACGCGCCCACGGTCGCCCGCGCTGGCTGGCCGTCGGTCGACGAGGCGCTGCTGGTCGAGGACTCCGTGACCGCGGTCGTGCAGGTCCAGGGCAAGGTCCGGGCCCGGCTGACGGTCGCGCCGTCGATCAGTGCGGCCGACCTGGAGGCGGCGGCCCTGGCCGACCCCGCGATCGTGCGGTCGCTGGACGGCAAGCAGGTCCGCAAGGTCATCGTGCGCGAGCCGAGCCTGGTGAACATCGTCGCGGGCTGAGGCTCGCTATCCTGCGCGCATGCCGAAGGTCGCCGTCGTCACCGACTCGACGGCGTCCTTGCCCGCCGGGGTCGCCGAGGAGCTCGGCATCCTGGTGGTGCCGCTGCAGGTCGTGATCGGCGCGACGTCGTACGACGACGGCGTCGACGACGAGGCGAGCCCCGAGCACGTGGCGAAGGCCCTCAAGGAGTACGTCCCGGTCAGCACCTCGCGGCCGAGCCCGCAGGTGGTCCAGGACGCCTACCGTCGGGCGGCCGCCGAGGGGGCCGAGGAGATCGTCTCGGTGCACCTGTCCGCCGAGGTCAGCGCCACCTACGAGTCCGCCCTGCTCGCGGCCAGGAAGTCGCCGGTCCCGGTGCACACGGTCGACACGCGACAGATCGGCGCGGGCACGGGCTTCGCCGCCCGCGCGGCGGCCCGTGCCGTCGCCGAGGGGGCCACCGGGGCCGAGGCCGCGCAGGCCGCGCGGGACCGGGCCGCGCTCGTCTCGTCACTGTTCTACGTCGACACCCTCGAGCACCTGCGCCGCGGCGGACGCGTGGGCGCCGCCGCGGCCCTGCTCGGCTCCGCGCTCGCGGTGAAGCCGATCCTCTGCGTCGAGAACGGCAAGATCTCGCCCAAGGAGAAGGTGCGGACGGCGGCACGGGCACTGGCCCGGCTGGAGGACCTGGCCGTCGAGGCGGCCGGGACGTCGGACGTCGAGGTCGCGGTGAGCCACCTGGCGAACCCGGACGGCGCCCGCGCGCTCGCCGACGGGCTCGCGACCCGGCTGGCCGACAACCTGGCCGGACGTGAGATCGAGGTGGCGGAGGTCGCCGCGGTGCTCGGGGCGCACGTGGGCCCGGGCCTGGTCGGTGTGGTCGTCTCGCCCACCACCTAGTTCTCCACAGGCGTCGCGGCGGCGGTGGCCCGCGGGGATCGTGGCTTCCTAACGTCGCCTCATGCGCAACCGCAGCTACGACCAGCGCGTGGCGGAGGTGACCCGGCGACGGCTCGAGGCCCTCGCCGCCGAGCTCGGCGTGCAGCTCGACGACGGGCCGACCCCGACCGAACCGGTCGAGGTGGTCGAGGTCGACCGACCCGGCCGGCACGCCCAGCGTCCGGTCAGGGCGTCGCGACGACTGGCCCTGTGGTTCGCCGACCGCGTGCCCCCGGGGGCCCGTGGGCGTCTCGACCTCGGCGCGGCCCACGTCGGCCTGGTCGCGCTCGTGCTCGCAGGCGGTCTGCTGCTGACCGCGTGGTTCGTGACCCGCTCGTCGTCCGGCACGACCGTCCCCCCACGGGTGTCCGGCGTCGTGGCGAGCACGCCGCGCGCGTCGCCGGCAGGGCCGTCGGAGCCTTCGGGTGCGTCGGGGGACCCCGCGGCCCCGTCGGCGTCCGCAGGCAAGCTCGTGGTCGACGTCGTGGGTCGGGTGCGTCGGCCCGGGATCGCCGTGCTCCCGGCCGGCGCCCGGGTCGTCGACGCGATCAAGGCGGCCGGCGGCTCGCGGGCCGGTGTCGACCTGACCGGGCTCAACCTGGCCCGGCTGGTCGCCGACGGGGAGCAGATCGTCGTCGGCCGCCCGGCGGGGGCCGCGGTCCCTGCGCCGACGTCGACCGTCCCGGGCGTCGCGCCGACCGCCGCCCTGGTCAACCTCAACACCGCGGACCAGGCCGCGCTGGAGACGTTGCCGGGCGTCGGTCCCGTGACCGCGGCGGCGATCCTGCAGTGGCGCACGGAGCACGGTGCCTTCTCCGCTGTCGAGGAGCTGCTGGAGGTGTCCGGGATCGGCGACGCCACCCTGGCCGAGCTGCGGCCGCACGTCACGCTCTGAGCGGTGGGGGAGCCAGCGGCGCGTGCCGACCTCCGGGCGCTGGCGGTCGGTTCCGCCGCCTGGGTCGGGGCCCTTCTCGGCGACGCCGTGCTCGCCCTGCCGGTCTGGCTCGCGGGTGCCGTGCTCCTGTCCCCGGTCTTCGTGGTGCTCCTCGTCCGCCGCGGTCGGGGGTCGACCGCCCTCCTCCTGTCAGCCGTCGTGTGCCTGGTCGGAGCCGAGACCGCGGTCCGGCTCGCGGCCGTGGACGAGAGCCCGGTCGCGGCGGTCGCGAGCACCCGGCCGGTCGCATCGGTCGTGCTCGACCTGCGGGGCGACCCGGTGCTGCGGCCGGGACGGTTCGGCGACATGGTCGTGGTGCCGGCCCGCACCGTGCGGATGGAGGTGCGGGGGAGCGTCCTCACCGCGCAGGTGCCGGTGCTGGTGCTCGGGCGCCCCGGGGACGACGGGAACGCCTGGGACGACGTCGGTCTCGGAGCGCGGGTCCGCGTGACCGGCCGGCTGGCGCCCGCCGACGAGGCCGGCACCGCGGCGCTGGTCGACGTCGCCGGCGCACCGGAGCTGCTGCGGCCACCGTCCCGGCTCCTGCGTGGGGCCGAGGGGGTGCGGACGTCGGTCCGGCGAGCGGCCGAGGGTGGGCCGGGTGCCTCCGCGGCCCTGGTGCCGGCGCTGGTCACCGGGGACGATGCCGGCCTCTCCGAGGAGCTCCAGGACGACTTCCGCACCACCGGGCTCACCCACCTGACCGCGGTGTCGGGGACCAACCTGACGCTCGTGCTCGCGTTCCTCCTCGTGATCGCACGGGCGGCGGGCGTGCGCGCGCGAGGGCTGCTCCTCGTCGGCCTGCTCGGAGTCGTGGGGTTCGTGCTGCTCGCCCGTCCCGAGCCGTCGGTGCTGCGCGCGGCCGTCATGGGCAGCGTGGCCCTGCTCGGTCTCCAGGCCGGCGGACGCGCCGCCGGCACCAGGGCGCTCGGTGCGGCGACGGCGGGTCTGCTCGTGCTCGACCCGGCGCTCGCGTCGACCGCCGGCTTCGCCCTCTCGGTGCTGGCCACCGGCGGGATCCTGCTGGTCGGTCCGCGCACGCGCGACGCCCTGGCCGGCTGGCTGCCCCGGGCGTGGGCGGAGGCGATCGCCGTACCCCTGGCAGCGCAGCTCGCCTGCACCCCGCTGGTGGCGGGGTTGTCGGGGCAGGTCTCCCTCGTCGCGGTCGTGGCCAACCTCGTGGTGGCTCCGGTCGTCGGCCCCGCCACCGTGCTGGGCCTGCTGGGCGGGCTCGTCGGGCTGGTCGTGCCACCGCTCGGTGGGCTGCTCGGGCGGGTCGCCTGCTGGGCGGCGTGGTGGATCGTCGCGGTCGCCGAGCACGCTGCCGCGCTGCCGACGGCCGCCGTGTCCTGGCCCGCGACCCTGGCCGGCCTGGCACTGCTCACCGGGCTCTGCCTGCTGGCGCTGCACAGGGCCGACCGGCTGCTACGACGACGTGGCCCTGCGGTCGCCGGGGCCGTGCTGCTCCTCGTGGTCATCGTGGTGCCCGCACCGAACTTCGCGTGGGTGACCGGCTGGCCGCCGAAGGGATGGGTCCTGGTCATGTGCGACGTCGGCCAGGGAGACGGGCTCGTCCTGGCCGCCGGTCCGGACACGGCGGTCGTCGTCGACGCCGGTCCCGACCCCCGCCTCATCGACGGCTGCCTGCGACGGCTCGGCGTGCGCGAGGTCCCCGAGGTGGTGCTCACCCACTTCCATGCCGACCACGTCGACGGCCTTCCGGGCGTGCTCCGCCACCGCGCCGTGGGTGAGCTGATGGCCAGTCCGCTGCAGGAGCCGGTCTCCGGGGAGCAGGAGGTCGCCCGGTGGAGCGCGGCGGCCGGGATCCCGGTGCGGACGCCGGTCGTGGGCGAGACGGCGGAGGTGGGTCCGGTCAGCTGGACGGTGCTGTCGCCGGCACGCCTGCTGTCCGAGAGCCCCAACGACGCGTCCCTCGTCCTGCTCGTGGAGTCCCACGGGCTCCGGCTCCTCCTGACCGGGGACGTCGAGCCGCCGTCGCAGGAGGTGCTGGAACGGGAGGGGATCGGCCCGGTCGACGTGCTCAAGGTGCCGCACCACGGGAGCCGCTACCAGGACCCGGCCCTGCTCACCGGGCTCGGTGCGCGGGTGGCGCTGGTCAGCGTGGGCGCCGACAACGACTACGGTCACCCGGCGCCGTCGACGATGTCGCTCCTCGAGCACGCCGGCATGCTGGTCCGCCGCACCGACCAGGACGGCGACGTCGCGGTCGTCCTCCGGGGCGGCGGCCTGCGCGTCGTCAGCCGGGGCTAGGGACATCTCGGGCCTGTCGCCGGGCTGTGGCAGGCTGCGGGCCATGGCAGCCGCAGCGTCGTCCGGGACGCAGCACCCCCTCGGCTCCGTCACCTTGGTGACCGGACCCGAGGAGCTCCTCAACGAGCGGATCGTGCTGGCCGCCAGGGCAGCCGTGCTGCGCAGCGACCCCGACGCCGAGGTGCACGAGACCGCGGGCGAGCAGGTCGACAGGGGCTCGCTCGGCGAGCTGTCGGCGCCCTCGCTCTTCTCCAGCACGCGCTTCGTGGTGGTCCGTCGGCTCGAGGACGTGCCCGACGACGTCCACGAGGGCCTCACCGGCTACGCCGCGTCGCCCGACCCCGACGTCGCCCTCGTGCTGGTGCACTCGGGTGGGCCGCGGGGCAGCGGGCTGCTCGGCAGGCTGCGCAAGCTCGCGTCGGTCTCCGAGCACAAGTCCGAGGCGGTGAAGGGGCAGGGGTTCGTCCAGTTCGCGGTCAACGAGGCCCGGCGCCACGACGCGCGCATCGACCCCGAGGCCGCCTCCGCCCTCGTCGAGGCGGTGGGCGCCGACCTCCGCGCTCTGGCGGGAGCCGTCGACCAGCTGGCCCA
Source organism: uncultured Actinomycetota bacterium (assembly GCA_963759965.1). Taxonomy (GTDB): domain Bacteria; phylum Actinomycetota; class Actinomycetes; order Propionibacteriales; family Nocardioidaceae; genus Marmoricola_A. The sequence goes on along the minus strand of CAVXBM010000019.1, from coordinate 605,424 downwards.
CGACTTCCCGGGCCGCACGCTCGACCTCGACCTGGTCCGGAAGTACTTCTCGGGTCGTGCCGACGTGAAGGGCTACGAGATCGCCGAGCACGCGCTCAACGGCCGCACCGCCCAGGCGCTCGAGGAGCTCCGCTGGGCCATGGAGACCGGGGTCGGGGGGCCTGCCGTCACCGGTTCGTTCGCGTCCGCCGTGCGTGGCCTGGCCAGGTTCAAGGGCGCCCCGCGGGGCCTCCGCGACGCCGACCTGGCCCGCGAGGTGGGGGTGCCGCCGTTCCGGCTGAGGTTCCTGCGCGAGCAGGCCCGCGGCTGGGACGACCAGGGGCTCGCGACCGTCATCCGCGCCGTCGCCCGCGCCGACGCCGACGTCAAGGGCGACAGCTCCTCGCCGGCGTACTCCCTGGAGCAGATGATCCTCACCGTGGGCGAGGCCCGCCTCTCCCGCTGACCAAGGATTTGAGGCGGCAGTGACGCCGCTGATAGAGTGGGCGGTCGCGTGCCGGCCTTGTGGGCCCACGCGAAACCACCCGACGAACCCGAAGACACTGAGGCCTGCCCCGTGGCGAACATCAAGTCCCAGATCAAGCGCAACCGACAGAACGACGCTGCGCACGAGCGCAACAAGTCCGTGAAGTCCGCGCTGAAGACGGCGGTCCGTCAGTTCCGTGAGGCCGCTGCCTCCGGTGACAAGGACAAGGCCCAGGCCGCGGCCCGCGCAGCGGCCCGCAAGCTCGACAAGGCCGCCTCCGCCGGCGTCATCCACAAGAACCAGGCCGCCAACCGCAAGTCGGCCATCCAGAAGCAGGCCGCCGGTCTCTGACCGACCCTGCTGCCGACGAAGGCGTCTCCCGCTCGGGAGGCGCCTTTCGTGCGTCCGGGGGCTCGACGGGCTCGACCCGCTTCACCAGCCGCGACGTCGCGAGAGCCAGTCCCAGGTGACGTCGGCGTTCCACTGCTGGTGGTCGCGCAGGTGCGGTGAGCTCGGCGGCACCGGTCCCCGGGCGAAGACCTTGAAGAAGCCGGCGAGCCCCGCCAGCACAGCGTCGATGTCGTCGTCCGGCACGTCCCGGGTGAGCCGCCGCTGCCGCAGCAGGGCGTCCGCGTCCAGGCCGTCGCCGTGCACCTCGAGCAGGAAGAACACGGTGTCCAGCCATGCGGCCCCGCGGACCAGCCAGTTCCAGTCGCAGAACCGGGCTTTGCCGTCGGCCACGAGGACGTTGTCGCCGCGCACGTCGGTGTGCACCACGGTCCCGCCGCGCGTGACCTCCGGGAGCCGGGCCGTGAGCGCCGCCGCCTCGGCACCGTGCGGGAGGTCGGGGTCGTCGGCCAGGAGCGTCTCCCACGCTGTCGTCATGTCGGGGAACTCGTGGAGGAAGTCCTCCAGGTCGAGGCGCTCCGGCGGTGGGGTCAGCAGGTCGGCCGTGGTCTCGAGGGCGTCGAGGCAGGCCTCGACCTGGTCGGGTCGCCACGGCCGCTCCGGCAGCACCCCCGGGTCGTGCTCGATCCCCAGCACCACCCACTCGTCGTCGATCGACCACAGCAGCCGCGGAGCCGGGACGCCGCGGGGGAGCGCGGCGAGCTTGACGCCCTCCTCGCGGTACGACGCCGCGAAGGCCCGCTGCGCCTTGGCCGACGCCGCCTTGAGGAAGATCCGGCTGCCGTCCGCGCACACGAGCACCGACGCGACACCGGGCGTGAAGCCCGAGTCACGACTCTCCGAGTCGACGACGGGCGAGCCGCACCGACGCCCGACCTCGGCGCGCAGCCCGGGAGGCAGGTAGGTCCACGGCATCCGGAGGGCCGTGTGCCCGAACGGGACCACGTCGGCGTACGCGGGGATGCCCGGCCGAGGGGCGTCGTCGGTCGTGTCCGGAGGCATGGGCGCCATCCTCACCGACAGCCCCCGCGCGTGCCACACCGCCTTCGTCCGCATGGGAGGATGTGGCGTGCCCGGGCGCCCGATCGCGGCGCCGGCAACCCCACCGACCCCGACCACGGAAGACGAGCGTGTCCTTGTCCACCGCCCCTCAGCCGGGCAGCACCGATCCCGCGACGATCAGGAACTTCTGCATCATCGCGCACATCGACCACGGCAAGTCCACGCTGGCCGACCGGATGCTGCAGCTGACCGGTGTCGTCGACGGCCGGTCGATGCGGGCGCAGTACCTCGACCGCATGGACATCGAGCGCGAGCGCGGCATCACGATCAAGTCGCAGGCCGTGCGGATGCCGTGGACGGCGCGTGAGGGCGAGAGCGCCGGCGACACGTTCGTGCTCAACATGATCGACACCCCGGGTCACGTGGACTTCACCTACGAGGTCTCCCGGTCGCTCGAGGCGTGCGAGGCCGCGGTGCTGCTCGTCGACGCGGCGCAGGGCATCGAGGCGCAGACGCTGGCGAACCTCTACCTCGCCATCGGCGCGGACCTGCACATCGTTCCGGTGCTCAACAAGATCGACCTCCCGAGCGCGGAGCCCGAGAAGTACGCCGCGGAGCTGGCCGGCATCATCGGCTGCGACCCCTCGGAGGTGCTGCGCGTCAGCGCGAAGACGGGCGAAGGCGTCGCCGAGCTGCTCGACGAGATCGTCCGGCAGACGCCGCCTCCGGTCGGTGTCGCCGACGCCCCGCCGCGGGCACTGATCTTCGACTCCGTCTACGACACCTACCGGGGCGTGGTGACCTACGTCAGGGTCTTCGACGGCAAGCTCTCGCACCGCGACCGGATCAAGATGATGTCGACCGGTGCCGTGCACGAGATGCTCGAGGTCGGCGTGATCTCGCCCGAGCCCATGAAGGCCAAGGAGATCGGCGTCGGCGAGGTGGGCTACCTCATCACCGGCGTCAAGGAGGTCCGGCAGTCACGGGTGGGCGACACCGTGACGTCGCAGCACCATGGCGCCACCGAGGCGCTCGGCGGGTACAAGCACCCCAACCCGATGGTGTTCGCGGGCCTCTACCCGATCGACGGCGACGACTACCCGACGCTGCGGGAGGCGCTGGAGAAGCTCCAGCTCAACGACGCGGCGCTCAGCTACGAGCCCGAGACGTCCGGAGCTCTCGGCTTCGGCTTCCGCTGCGGCTTCCTGGGCCTGCTGCACATGGAGATCGTCCGCGAGCGCCTGGAGCGCGAGTTCAACCTCGACCTGATCTCGACGACGCCCAACGTCGTCTACGACGTGACGATGGACGACGGCACCAAGTTCGAGGTCACCAACCCCAGCGAGTACCCGACCGGCAAGGTGTCGGAGGTGCACGAGCCCGTCGTGCGCGCCACGATCCTCACGCCCTCGGACTACATCGGCACGGTCATGGAGCTCTGCCAGAACAAGCGCGGTGCGTTGCAGGGCATGGACTACCTGTCGGCGGACCGGGTCGAGATGCGCTACACGCTGCCCCTCGCCGAGATCGTCTTCGACTTCTTCGACCAGCTGAAGTCGCGGACCAAGGGCTACGCCTCCCTCGACTACGAGCCCGTGAGCGACCAGGCCGCCGACCTCGTGAAGGTCGACATCCTCCTGCAAGGCGAGACGGTCGACGCGTTCAGCGCGATCGTGCACCGCGACGCGGCCTACGAGTACGGCGTCGCGCTGGTCGCCAAGCTCAAGGAGCTCATCCCGCGCCAGCAGTTCGAGGTGCCGATCCAGGCCGCCATCGGCGCCCGGGTCATCGCGCGGGAGACGATCCGCGCGATGCGCAAGGACGTGCTCGCCAAGTGCTACGGCGGCGACATCAGCCGCAAGCGCAAGCTGCTCGAGAAGCAGAAGGAGGGCAAGAAGCGCATGAAGATGGTGGGTCGCGTGGAGGTCCCCCAGGAGGCCTTCATCGCCGCGCTGTCCACCACCGACGGCGGCAAGGACAAGAAGTAGGCCCGGTGCTAGATTGAGCCGCCGCCGTCCGGCGGCGTCAACACATCTCCGCGAGACCAGGGGAAGCCGGTCGAAATCCGGCGCTGACCCGCAACCGTGGCCCGCTCGGCTCCATCTGAGCGGGAAGCCGGAACACCTGCCGCGCGAAGACCTGACACCACGCTGTCGAGGAACGCAGGGTGGGCGCCGAGGTGCTCATTCCTGTCGCAGCGGGAAGGAACATCCATGCGCATGTCACCGCGCCGTACTGCCCTGAGGGCAGTCCTGGCTGTCACCACCATCGCCGTGACCGGCTCCGGGGCGCTCGTCGCGCCGGTCGCCGCCAGCCCGGCCTCGGACAAGTCCGCCGGCTGGCTCGCCGACCAGCTCGACAGCGGGCTGATCGTCAGCGAGTACAACCTCCACGACGGCAACGGCTGGCAGCAGTACACCGACCAGGGGCTGACCCTGGACGTCTACTACGCCCTGGGCCAGCTCGACACCCGGCCCGCCAAGCGCGCCGCGATCCTGGCGGCGCTGGAGGGCGAGGCTGCTGCGTACATCGACGGCTTCGGGCGTTCCGCGGGCGCGATCGGCAAGCTGCTCACTGCGGTCGAGCTCGCCGGTGGCAACCCGCACACGTACGGCGACGGCGACGAGGACTACCTCGCTGGACTCGAGGACCTGGTCGTCGTGGGCGGCGACGAGGGGGGCCGCGCCAAGGACGACCCGAGCGGGTTCTCCAACACCTTCACCCAGGCCTACGACGCCACCGCCCTTGCCGGGGCGGGGAGCACGTCGGCGGACGAGGCGACCACGTTCCTGCTCAAGCAGCAGTGCGACGCAGGCTTCTTCCGCGAGGACGTCACGTCGTCCGACTTCACGTGCGACAGCGGCACCGGTGACGAGAGCACGCCCAGTGTCGATGCCACCGCGACCGTGGCGGTGGCTCTTGCCGCTCTCTCGAGCGCACCCTCGCTGCCCAACGACGTGCGCGCGGACGCGGCCCAGGCGCTCACCGATGCCCTCGCCTGGTTGTCGGCGAAGCAGCGGGACGACGGCGCGTTCGTCGGCAACGGCGTGGCCAACACGAACTCCACCGGGCTGGCTGCGAGCGCGTTCATCATCGCCGGCCGTGAGGGCAAGGCCCGCAAGGCTGCTGCGTGGATCGACCGCCTCCGGGTCACGCCGAGGCTCGTGCGCACCACGGCGTTCAAGGCCGCCGACCTGGGCGCCGTTGCCTACGGCAGCGCGGCGCTGGCCAAGGGCAAGACGAAGGGCATGCTGCGAGCCGACAGGTACGAGTGGCGTCGCGCGACCGCGCAGGCCGCGCCCGCGCTCGACCTGATCGGCTGATGCCCGCACTGCGCAAGGGTGCTGGGGTCGTCGCGCTCCTCCTCACGGTCCTGGGCGCGGCGGTCCTCGCCGCGCCCACGGCCGGGGCGGCGCCGGGGCGCTGCCAGGCCGGGACGGGGGTGACCGTGGTCGTCGACTACGGCGCCCTCGGTCGGTCGACCGGCATCGGCTGCGATCCCGGGGGCGGTGGCGACCCGGCGTCCCGGGTCGTGCCCGCGGCCGGCTTCCCGATCACCTACACGGCCGGCCAGCCTTTCGTGTGCCGGATCGACGGCCTGCCCGACTCCTCCCAGGAGGCGTGCAACAACACGCCGCCGGCGGACGCGTACTGGGGCCTGTTCTGGAACGACGGCAAGGGCGGCGGCTGGGTCTACTCCTCCCAGGGAGTGGCGAGCCTGCGCGTCCCCACCGGTGGCTCGATCGGCTGGGCCTGGCAGGACGGCGGGTCCCGCGACCTGCCGGGTGAGAGCCCGAACCCGGCGCCGGCGCCCACCCCGACCAAGCCGCCCAGCAACGGCGGAGGCGGGAGCTCGCACTCCGCCACCCCGACGCCGACTCCGAGCGCCACGCAGAGCGCGACGCCGTCGAGCTCGCCGAGCGCCTCGGCGTCCGCGTCCGAGAAGGCAGCGGCGACGAAGGATGCCGACCGGAGGAAGACCGACCAGGACGAGAAGGGCAAGGACGGGAGCGGCCGGAAGAAGGAGGCCCCCGAGTCGGAGAGCCCCTCGCCGTCGGGATCGGCCTCGGCCGACGCCGGTGACGAGCTCACCGCGACCACGCCGACGTCCGGGACGCCGTCGGACGACGGCAGCGACGAGGTCCTCCTGCTCGCCGGTGCCGCTGCGGTCGTGCTCCTCGGGGGCGCAGCCGGGATCATGGCCTGGAGAAGGAGGGCCTGACATCAGCACGCTGCCCCGGGACCTGCACCCGGCGGCCTGGTGGATCTGGGCGCTGGGGCTGGCTGCGGCCGCCTCGCGCACCACGAACCCCTGGCTGCTGGTCCTGCTCGTCCTGGTGGCATGCGTGACGGTGCTGGCCCGTCGGACGGATGCGCCGTGGGCGTTGTCGTTCCGGCTCTACCTCGTGCTCGGGCTCGTGGTCGTCGTGCTGCGCGTGCTCTTCCGCATCATCTTCGGCGGGGGCTACGGCACGAACGTGCTGCTCGACCTGCCCGGGATCCCGTTGCCGGACTGGGCTGCGGGGATCACGCTGCTCGGCCCGCTCACCTCCGAGGCCTTGCTCTCCGGGTTGTACGACGGTCTGCGGCTCGCCACGATCCTGGTCTGCGTCGGGGCCGCGAACACGCTGGCCAACCCGCGCAAGCTGTTGTCGTCGCTTCCTCCCGCCCTCTACGAGGTGGGCACCGCGGTGGTCATCGCGCTGTCGCTCTTCCCGCAGCTGGCGGAGAGCGTGCAACGGGTGCGCCGGGCCCGCCGTCTCCGCGGCGACCCTGGCAAGGGCGTGCGCGCCCTGCGCCGGGTCGTGATCCCGGTGCTCGAGGACGCCCTGGACCGGTCGCTGGACCTCGCCGCGAGCATGGACGCCCGCGGCTACGGACGTGCCGGTGGCCTCGGGGCCGGCCAGCGCCGGACCACAGGCGCGCTCCTCGTCGGTGGGCTCCTCGGACTCACCGTCGGCTGCTACGCGTTCCTCGACTCGACGGCACCGCGGGTGCTCGCCTGGCCGATGCTGGTGCTGGGTCTCGCGGCGGCCGTGGCCGGGTTCGTGTCCGCCGGCAGGCGCGTCCGCCGTACCCGCTACCAGCCGGCGCGGTGGCACGCAGCCGACGTCGTGACCGCGGCGACCGGCGTGGTCGTCGCCGCCGGGATCGCCTGGGTGGCCTCGACCCGGCTCGACGTCGCGCTCCCGGATCCGGCCCTGGTGCCGCCGCTCTCGGGCGCGGCGTTGCTCTTCGTGCTGCTCGCGGTGGTGCCGGCGTTCGTGACGCCGCCCCCGCTGCTCTCGGCCGCCGGCCGGCGCGTCGAGACCGGCACCGAGGTCGAGCCGGCCGTCGTCGCCGAGGGGAGGCGTCGTGATCGAGTGGCGTGACCTCACCTTCACCTACGCCGGGGCGGACCGCCCCGCGCTCCAGGACGTGCGGCTCCGGGTCGACGAGTCGGAGCTCGTGCTGGTCGCGGGCGCGACCGGCTCGGGCAAGTCGACCCTCCTTCGCTCCGTCAACGGGCTGGTGCCGCACTTCACCGGGGGGCAGGTGACCGGCGACGTGCTCGTGGACGGGCGACCGGTGCGGGGCACGACCCCGCGCGACCTGGCCGACGTCGTGGGCTTCGTGGGCCAGGACCCTTCGAGCACCTTCGTCACCGACGTCGTCGAGGAGGAGCTCGCCTACGGCATGGAGCAGCTCGGGCTCGCACCGCAGACCATGCGCCGCCGGGTCGAGGAGACGCTCGACCTGCTCGGCATCGCGGACCTGCGCGCGCGCCCGCTCCGGTCCCTCTCGGGTGGGCAGCAGCAGCGGGTCGCCATCGGCGCCGTGCTCACGATGCACCCGCGGGTGCTCGTGCTCGACGAGCCGACGTCCGCGCTCGACCCCACCGCTGCCGAGGACGTCCTCGGCACCCTTGCGCGCCTCGTCGAGGACCTCGGCCTCACGGTCCTGCTGGCCGAGCACCGGATGGAGCGGGTCGTGCCGTTCGCGGACCGGCTCGTGGTGGTCCAGGACCGACGGGTGACCAGCGGAGCGACGGCCGAGATGCTCGAGACCTCACCCGTCGCCCCGCCCGTGGTCGAGCTCGGCCGCATCGCCGGCTGGCAGCCGTTGCCCTTGTCCGTGCGCGAGGCCCGGCGCCGTACGCCTGACCTGCCGCGCGGCCTCTCCATGCCGCCCGTCCGCCCGGTCCGCGCACCGGCCGACGCGGCCCTGGACGCGCGGGGCGTCCTCGTCCGGTACGCCACGACCGTCGCGGTGCGCCACGTCGACCTCACCGTCGGCCGCGGCGAGGTCGTCGCCGTCATGGGGCGCAACGGATCCGGGAAGTCGTCGTTGCTCTGGGCGCTGCAGGGATCGGGACGACGCGACGGCGGAGCGGTCGCCGTCGACGGCGTCGACCCCGCGGACCAGCCGGCGGACCGCGCTCGTGCGCTGGTCGGACTGGTGCCGCAGACCGCGTCGGACCTGCTCTACCTCGAGACCGTGCGCGACGAGTGCGCTGCCGCCGACGACCAGGCGGCCGTCGCGCCGGGCACCTGCCGGGCGCTGCTCGACAGGCTCGCCCCTGGCGTCGACGACGACCGGCACCCCCGCGACCTGAGCGAGGGCCAGCGCCTGGCCCTGGTGCTGGCGATCGTGCTCACCGCCCGCCCGCGCGTGCTCGCCCTCGACGAGCCGACCCGCGGTCTCGACTACGCGGCCAAGGCAGCCCTCGCCGAGACTGTCGCGGCCCTCGCCGCCGACGGCCACGGGATCGTGGTCGCCTCGCACGACGTCGAGTTCGTCGCCCGGGTCGCGGACGAGGTCGTGGTGATGGCCGGCGGGGAGGTGGTCTCGTCCGGGCCCGCCGACCGCGTCCTGGCGGAGTCGCCCGCCTTCGCGCCCCAGATGTCGAAGATCCTCGGCGCCGGCTGGCTCACGGTGGAGCAGGTGCGGGAGGCGATCGCGTCGTGAACGTGCTGCCGCTGGGCCGACGCTCGGCCGCCGTGCTCAGCCTGGCGACGCTGGCCGGCCTCATCATGTTCGTCTGGCCGTTGCTGCTCGTGCCCGACCCGTCGGCGGACCACGTCACCCCGCCGTTCGTCTTCCTCGCGCTGCTGCCCGTCGTCGTGCTCGTCGTCATGGTCGAGCTGTCCGAGGGCGGGATGGACGCCAAGGCGCTCGCGATGCTCGGCGTGCTCACCGCGATCAACGCGGCGATGCGCAGCCTCGGTGCCGGCATCGCCGGCGTGGAGCTGGTGTTCTTCCTGCTGATCCTCGCCGGACGCGTCTACGGCGCGGGCTTCGGCTACGTGCTCGGGTGCACCTCGTTGTTCGCCTCGGCGTTGCTCACCTCCGGCGTCGGCCCCTGGCTTCCGTACCAGATGCTCTGCTCCGCGTGGGTCGGGCTCTTCGCCGGCCTGCTGCCCCGCACGTTCCGGGGCCGGGCGATCCGCGGCCGTCCCGAGATCGCGATGCTCGTCGTCTACGGCATCCTGTGCGCGTACGGCTTCGGGCTGCTGATGAACCTGTCGTCGTGGCCCTACATCCTCGGTCTCGCGGTGCCTGGTCACGCGGACACGCTCGCGTTCCTCCCCGGCGCGCCCCTGCTCGAGAACCTGCACCGGTTCCTCGTCTACACGCTGATCACGTCGACGGGGGGCTGGGACACCGGCCGGGCCATCACCAACTCCGTGGCCATCGTCGTCCTCGGGCCGGCCATCCTGGCCACCCTCCGTCGGGCAGCGCGGCGCGCGTCGTACGGCGACGAGGAGACGTCCCAGCCGCAGGCGGTCGCAGCCGGCTGAGGGCGCCATCGCCCTGCCTGACAGGCTGGGGGTGTGGTGGTGCTGCCGGACGGCGTGCGCGGGATGGCTGCGCGGGACGAGTCGTGGGCGACCTGGGTCGACGGCCTGCCGACCCTCGCAGAACGGTTGCTCGGGGAGTGGGAGCTCACCGAGGACGGCCTTCCCCAGCACGGGTTCTGCGCCCTCGTGCTCCCGGTGCGCACCCGTGACCGGGTGCGCGCGATGCTCAAGATCTCCTACCCGCACGAGGAGGCGGAGCACGAGCACCTCGCGCTCCAGCACTGGCACGGTGACGGCGCCGTCCAGCTGCTGCGTGCCGACCCGCGCCGCTTCGCCCTCCTGCTCGAGCGGCTGCACGACGAGAAGCTCACGGAGATCTGGGACGTCGAGGCCTGCGAGGTCGTCGGGGGTCTCTACGGACGCCTGCACGTCCCGGCACCTCCTCAGCTGACGTTGCTCAGCACCTGGTGCACCCGCTGGGAGAAGGAGCTCGCGGGTTTGCCGCGCAGCACCGCGGTCCCGCACCGGTTCGTCGAGCAGGCCCGCGCCCTCGCCCGCGACTTCGCGTCCGACGCCGGCACCGACGGGCGGCTGGTCCACGGCGACCTGCACTACCTCAACGTGCTGTCCTCGGACCGCGAGCCCTGGCTGGTCATCGACCCCAAGCCGATGAGCGGCGACCCGCACTACGAGCCGGCGCCCATGCTCTGGAACCGCTGGGAGGAGGTCGTCGCGAGTGGTCGGGTGCGGGATGCGGTCCGTCGGCGGTTCCACACCCTCGTCGACGTCGCCGGGCTCGACGAGGACCGGGCCCGGGACTGGGTGGTGCTCCGCGAGGTCCTCAACGCGGTCTGGGCGCTCGAGGACGACGACGCCGACGAGGTGACCGTGGCCATCACGATCGCGAAGGCCGTCCAGGACTGAGCCGCGGATTTCCACGGCATCGCGGCGTCGGTGCGGGAGGATCGACCCATGGGCTACCCCACCCTCGTGTCCGTCAACGTCGCTCAGGCGCGCCTTCTCGAGGCGAAGCCCCAGCTGGTGTCCGCCATCGACAAGCTGCCCGCACGCGGTCCGGTGACCGTCGGCAACGTCTCGCTGGACGGTGACGAGGTCGCCGACAAGCAGAGCCACGGGGGCACCTACCAGGCGGTCTACGCCTTCGCGAACGAGGACCTCGAGTGGTGGGGGAGCGAGCTGGGCAAGCCCGTGCGACCCGGACTGTTCGGCGAGAACTTCACGACCAGCGAGCTCGACCTCAACTCCTGCGTGATCGGCGAGCAGTGGCTGGTGGGCACGGCGCGCTTCCAGGTCAGCTCGGTGCGCATCCCCTGCGCGAACTTCCAGCGCTGGATGGCGCTGAGCGGCTTCGACGACACCCAGTGGGTGAAGCGGTTCACCGAGCGCGGGCGTCCGGGCGTCTACCTCTCGATCCTCGATCGTGGCTACATCCAGGCCGGCGACCCGATCGACGTCATCGACCAGCCCAGCCACGGCCTCACCGCCGGGACGATGTTCCGCGCGGTGACCACCGAGCCGGCGCTGCTGCCCCTGCTCCTCGAGATCGACGGGCTGCCACCCTCGGCGTACGACCGCGCGCAGCGCTACGTCGACCGCCAGGACGCCGAGCGCCCCGGAACCTGAGATCGGCCTGAGAGGACGAGGCAGGCTACCTGCCGGTAGCCACGGGCCCTAGGGTGTGACCACCAACACTGACCCGCGGGCCGAGGCTCCCGCCGGGCCGAAGCTGAAGAGGTGCGCGGTGTCGATCGTCAGGGACCTGAGCGTCGTCGAGAACCGGCCGGCCACGGTCGGCCAGCAGTTCATGGAGCGGGTGAAGGCCAGCGGGGACCACGAGGCGTTCCGCTTCCCGGTCGGCGAGACCTGGGAGTCCGTGAGCTGGAAGGAGGCCGGCGCCCGCGTCACGCGGCTCGCGGCCGGTCTCGTCGCGGTGGGCATCGAGCCGCAGCAGCGCGTGGGCATCGCCTCGGGCACGCGCTACGAGTGGATCCTGTCCGACCTGGCCATCATGTGCGCCGGTGCGGCGACCACCACGGTCTACCCCTCGACGATGACCGACGACGTCGCCTACATCCTCGCCGACTCCGAGTGCCGGCTGGTCTTCGCCGAGGACGACGCGCAGATCGCCAAGCTCAAGGAGAAGCGCAACGAGCTGCCGCAGATCGCCAAGGTCGTCACCTTCGACGGCACGGCGGACGGTGACTGGATCATCGGCCTCGACGACCTCGAGAAGCTCGGTGAGGAGCTCCTCAACGAGAACGGCTCGGTCATCGACGAGCGCATCGCCGGCACCGACGGTGAGTCGCTGGCGACGCTGATCTACACGTCGGGCACCACCGGCAAGCCCAAGGGCGTCCGGCTCAAGCACAGCTCCTGGACCTACGAGGGCGCCGCCATCGAGGCACAGCAGATCCTCACCCAGGACGACCTGCAGTACCTCTGGCTGCCGATGGCGCACTCGTTCGGCAAGGTGCTGCTGTCCACCCAGCTCGCGATCGGCTTCGCCACGGCGATCGATGGTCGCGTCGACAAGATCATCGAGAACCTCGCCGTCGTGCGCCCGACCTTCATGGGTGCCGCGCCCCGCATCTTCGAGAAGGCCCACGGCCGGATCACCACGATGCAGAAGCAGGAAGGCGGCGTGAAGGAGAAGATCTTCAACGCCGCGTTCGCCGTCGGCCTCAAGGTCGACGAGCTCAAGCGCGAGGGCAAGTCCGTGCCGCCGCACCTCAAGGTGCTGCACGGCGTCTTCGACAAGCTGGTGTTCTCGAAGATCCGCGAGCGCTTCGGTGGGCGCGTCCGCTTCTTCATCTCCGGCGCCGCCGCGCTCAACCGCGACGTCGCCCAGTGGTTCCACGCCGCCGGCATCCTCATCCTCGAGGGCTACGGCATGACGGAGTCCTCCGCGGGCTCCGTGGTCAACCACCCCGAGTCGTACAAGTTCGGCACGGTCGGCATCCCGATGCCGGGCACGGACATCAAGATCGCCGAGGACGGCGAGATCCTGATCAAGGGCCCCGGCGTCATGCAGGGCTACCACAACATGCCGGAGGCAACCGAGGAGACGATCACCGACGGCTGGCTGCACACCGGCGACATCGGCGAGTTCGACGGCGACCACCTGCGGATCACCGACCGCAAGAAGGACCTCTTCAAGACCTCCGGCGGCAAGTACATCGCCCCGTCCGCGATCGAGTCGCAGTTCAAGGCGATCTGCCCGCTGGCGTCGCAGTTCCTCGTCCACGGCAACGAGCGCAACTTCTGCGTCGCCCTCGTCGCCCTCGACCCCGACGCGCTCACCGACTGGGCCAACCACAACGGCCAGGACGGCAAGTCCTACGAGGAGCTCGCCAAGTCGCCCGAGATCGAGAAGGAGATCGCCGACTGCATCGAGCAGCTCAACGGTCGCCTCAACCGGTGGGAGTCGATCAAGAAGTGGATCATCCTCGACCACGACCTCACCGTGGAGTCCGGTGAGCTCACTCCGTCCATGAAGGTCAAGCGCAAGGTCGTGGAGGGCAACTACAAGGCGGAGATCGACGCCCTGTACTCGTGAGGATGGCCTCGTCCGATTGGGAGTGCACTATGACGCACTCCCAATCGGACGAGACAGCTTCGGTACGCCGGCGGCTTCCAGATCGCGCGTGACCAGGTGGGGCTGACGTCGCACCTCGAACGTGCTCGTCCTGAACACCATGCTCTTGCCGAGCACGACGCTGCGCTCGCGAGGCATGTCCTGCCACCACTCCGACACCTCCATGTGGAAAGCGCCGTCGATCTCGAGGACGACGGTGCGACCGTCCGGCAGGATCCACTCGGCATCGAGCCAACGTCGGCGTCCTTGCCTGTCGCGACGTGGCGTCTGGCGGTCCGGTGGGCGCAAGCCCGCCCGGCGGCACATCCGACTCACCTCGATCTCGGTCAGGGAGTGGGCCCCTCCCTCGATGTCGTCGAGCAGCAGTCGAATCACCGGCGCGCGGCGCAACGGGCGAAGCGCCCTCAGCTCCTCACGCAGACGCGCCACCGTCGTCATCCGCTGCTGGACGACGGCCGCAAGCAACCCGGAGGCACTGCGCTCCGACCGTTCGTACCCAGCGAAGAGCAGGGCGGCCGGCTCCACGCGGAGGCACGGAGGGCCTGACCTCTTCACCGTCATGCGCCCGATGTCGCGCCGGGTCTCGAGGAACCGGTAGCCCTCGAGGCGCACCGGGTCGTCCGACTTCGGCACCACGATCGTGATCTGGTCGCGCTGCCAGTTCTTCAACCCCTGGTCTGCCAAGGTCGTGATGCCGCCGACTGCAGCTGGCTGGTCCGCGTGCAGGACGCCGACCCACCGGCGCTGCTCAGGGGACAACGGACCGGTCGTCGTGACAAGGACCGTCGAGCTGGCCTCCTGCCATCGGCCTGCGCGCAGCTGAGTCCGGACGAAGTGCCGGTCGAGACCGCGGACCCGGAGCTGGTCCCGTGTGATCACGCCGGCCTGCTCGGAGGCAACACCTCGCCAATCGATCGCCCTCTCCATGCCGGGCACCGTGCCACGAAGTCGTGGCTCGCCTCCCGACTCCTCCACAGGGCTCCGCCATCTGCTGCCTCGTCCGATTGGGAGGGACAAATACGCCCCTCCCAATCGGACGAGGCAGGATGGGCTGGTGCCCTCGACGCTCCCCGACGGTGACCCGGCCCCGGCTGACGGTCGCCTGCCCGACGAGGCGCTGACCCACGTCGGCGAGCGGGGGTTCGGGTTCTACGTGCACGTGCCGTTCTGCTCGGTGCGGTGCGGCTACTGCGACTTCAACACCTACACCGCGGCCGAGCTCGGCGGGCCGGACGCGGCGCCGGGCGCGTCCCGGGAGACGTACGCCGACGCAGCGGTCGCGGAGGTCCGGCTCGCCCGCCGGGTGCTGGGTGCCGTCGAGCGCCCGGTCGACACCGTCTTCTTCGGCGGGGGTACGCCGACGTTGCTGGCGCCCGAGGCGCTGCTGTCGGTCCTGCGCCGGATCGACGACGACTTCGGGCTGGCGGCCGACGTCGAGGTGACCACCGAGTCGAACCCCGACAGCGTGGGACCGGCGGAGCTCGAGGCGCTGCGCGAGGGCGGGGTCAACCGGATCTCGTTCGGCATGCAGTCCGCAGTCCCGGGGGTGCTGCAGGTGCTCGACCGCACCCACGACCCCGAGCGCGTGCCCCGCGTGGTCGCCTGGGCCCGCGAGGCGGGGTTCGAGCAGGTGAGCCTGGACCTCATCTACGGCACGCCGGGGGAGACCGTCGAGGACTGGGGGCGTTCGCTCGACGCCGCGCTGGCCTGCGAGCCCGACCACGTCTCGGCGTACGCCCTGATCGTGGAGGACGGCACGGCCCTCGCCCGCAAGGTCCGTCGCGGCACCGTGCCGGCGCCGGACGACGACGACCTCGCGGACAAGTACCTGCTCGCGGACGAGCGGCTCACCGCGGCCGGCCTGGCCTGGTACGAGCTCAGCAACTGGGCCCGCGACGACGCCGCGCGGTGCCGGCACAACCTCCTCTACTGGCGCGGCGGGGACTGGTGGGGCGTCGGCCCCGGAGCCCACTCGCACGTCGGAGGCGTCCGGTTCTGGAACGTGAAGCACCCGGCCGCGTACGCCACCCGGCTCGCTGCGGGGGAGAGTCCGGCCGCGGCACGGGAGGTGCTCGACCCCGAGACCAGGCGCGTCGAGCGGATCCTGCTGGAGACCCGGCTGGTCGAGGGCCTGCCCGTCGAGGTCCTCGACGACGCCGGTCGCGGCTGGCTCCCCGACCTGCGTGCCGGGGGGCTGGTGGCGGCCGACCCGGAGCGGGTCGTGCTGACGTCGCGGGGGCGGCTGCTCGCCGACGCCGTCGTGCGTGACCTGGTCCCGTGACGAGACGCACCAGCCGCCTAGGGTGAGGCCATGACCCAGCCGCCGGACCAGCCCTCGGACCAGCCCGACGAGCCCCAGCAGCCCCCGCAGGGATGGGGCCAGCCCGGCTGGGACCAGCAGGGGTACGGCCAGCAGGGGTACGGGCAACCGGGCTACGGGCAACCGGGCTACGGGCAGCAGCACCCGCAGCAGCCCGGCTACGGGCAGTACTACCCGCCGCAGGGTGGTTACCAGCAGGGATGGGGCCAGCCTGCGTACGGCGGGTACGGCGCTCACCCCGGGGCGCCGTACGGCATCCACCCGGGGACCGGGCTGCCCTACTCCGACAAGTCGAAGCTGGTCGCCGGCCTGCTGCAGATCCTGATCCCGCTGGGCATCGGCCGCTTCTACATGGGCCAGACCGGGCTCGGTGTCGCTCAGCTCGTGGTCACGGTGGTGACCTGCGGGATCGGCGCGTTGTGGCCGTTCGTCGACGGCATCGTGATCCTGGTGAGCGACGCGCCCAAGGACTCCGACGGGCGGGTGCTCAAGCCCTGAGCGTCCCGCCCCGGACGCTCACTCCGGCGCGGTGACGAAGTCGATGAGCTCCTCGACCCGCCCGAGCAGCGACGGCTCCAGGTCCTGGTAGCTCCGCACCGTGCCGAGGATCCGCTTCCAGGCCGTTGCGATGTCGGCCTGGTCGGCGTGCGGCCAGCCGAGGTGGCGGCAGATGCCCTTCTTCCACTCGACGTCACGCGGGATCGTGGGCCAGGCGTCGAGGCCGAGCCGCGCGGGGCGGACGGACTGCCACACGTCGACGTAGGGGTGCCCCACGACGAGCACGTGCTCGGCGTACGGGCCGCGCATCGCGTCCTGCGCGATGCGGCTCTCCTTCGACCCGGTGACGAGGTGGTCGACGAGCACGCCGACGCGTCGCCCGGGGCCGGGGC
This sequence comes from uncultured Actinomycetota bacterium, assembly GCA_963759965.1. Taxonomy (GTDB): domain Bacteria; phylum Actinomycetota; class Actinomycetes; order Propionibacteriales; family Nocardioidaceae; genus Marmoricola_A. The sequence continues at coordinate 588,941 of CAVXBM010000019.1, read as the reverse complement.
GGAAGTCGGCGAGGTGGCCGGCGAGGTCGTCCACGCCGGCGAGGTACTCCACGACCACGCCCTCCACACGCAGGTCGTCACCCCAGACCTTCTCGACCAGCTCCGCGTCGTGGCGTCCCTCGACGAAGATCCGGCTGCCGCGAGCGACCCGGGCGCGAGCGTCCTTCACCGCCACGGATCCCGACGCGGTGCGGGTGGGCGCCGCGGGCGCGGACCGTGCCGGCGGCACCAGGATCACGGGCTTGCCCTCGAGGAGGAAACCGGGTCCGAGCGGGAAGGTGCGCCGCTGCCCGTGCCGGTCCTCGAGGGTCACGGTGTCGAGGTCGCGCTCGACCACGACGATCTCGCCGCACCAGTCGGTGCTGACCTCCTCGACCACGAGGCCCTTGTCGGCCGGCGTCTCGACCGCGCGGCCGCGCTTCGGCGCCCTCCAGTCGGTCGCCAGCACGTCGGAGCCGTAGCGGTCGGGGGGAGGCATGCGGGCACGGTACGGCGCGGTGGCGCGGGGTCGTCGCGGACGCGCCGCTCGGAAGAAACCCACCCATCGCCCTTGTTCGCGGAACACTCGCGATATATCGTCATCGTCAGACGTGAAGAACCCCGAGGAGGGACGATGGCGAAGTTCGAGTGGGACAGCGGATGGACCGGCGGTCCGCGTGGCCGTGGTGGCCACGCCGGGCACGGCGGGCCCTGGGGAGGACCCGGACGGCACGGCGGCCCGCCGCCGTGGGTGGCGGGGCTCCTGGGCCTGGCCCAGGGAGCGCAGAACCGCGGTCCCAAGGTGCGCCGCGGCGACGTCCGGACCGCGATCCTCGACGTGCTGGCCGTCGAGCCGATGAACGGCTACCAGATCATCCAGCAGATCGCTGAGCGCACCGAGGGCGCGTGGAAGCCGAGCCCCGGCTCGGTCTACCCGACCGTCCAGCAGCTCGAGGACGAGGGCCTGGTCGAGGGCATCGAGGGCTCCGGCCGGAGGCTGCTCAAGCTGACCGAGGCCGGCCAGACCTACGTCGAGGAGCACCCCGAGGAGCTCGCGGCGACCTGGCACTCGTTCGACGAGGGCACCGAGGACGACAGTCGCCCCGACCTCAAGCCGGTGATCGGCCAGGTCATGTCCGCGGTCTGGCAGGTCATGACCTCCGGGACCCGGCAGCAGCAGGCCGAGGCGGCGGAGATCCTCGCGGACACCCGCCGTCGTCTCTACGGCCTCCTCGCAGACGGGGACCCGGAGCAGTGAGCGCCGACCAGGGGTCGCGGTTCCGCACCTGGAGCGACGGTCTCGGCGGCGAGCAGCTGCGCATCGGCGACGTCGAGCGCGAGGCGGCGGTCACCGCCCTCGGTGAGCACTACGCCTCCGGGCGGCTCTCGAAGGAGGAGTACGACGAGCGGGCCACCGTGGCCTACGAGGCGCGCTCGCTCGCCGCGCTGCAACCGCTCTTCGCCGACCTGCCGCTCCCGCACGGGCCTCTCCAGCCCGCCACACCGACGTACACCGCAGGCCCGGGCGGATCTCCGAGCGGTCCGTCGCGTCCCCGCGGTGGCTTCCCGTGGTTCCCGATCCTGGTGGTGCTGATCATCGCCTCGGCGATCACGCACCTCCCGCTGTTCCTCATCGCGATCGGCGGCTGGATCTTCTGGGCGTCACGGCGTCGGCACGGGTGGGGTCACACCAACGGCAGCTGCGTGGGCGGCCGGGGCAGCTGGAGGTAGGCACGGGCGACGGCCTTCTCCAGCCCGGACACGGGGAAGGGCCACTCCGCCCGGCCCAGGGACTCCTCCTGCGGCACGCCGCGCGTGACCAGGTCGCGGAAGGTCTCGGCGACCGTCCCGACGTCGTCGCGCTGGTCGACCACGAACGCCTTGTCGACCGGCGCCCCGTGACCCGGGACGACCACGGTCCGCTCGGTGAGCAGGCCCACGACCATGTCGAGGGTCTCGGGCCACTCGAAGGGGAAGCAGTCGGTGCCGTACGCCGGTGCCGCCGACTCCTCGACGAGGTCGCCGGCGAGCACCAGGTCGCAGTCGGGGACCCGGACGACCAGGTCGCCGCCGGTGTGGCCACGGCCCGGGTGCACCAGCTCGAGCACCCGGTCGCCGAGGTCGACGAAACCCACCGAGGAGAACCGGTCGGTCGCGGTCGGCACGTCGGCGTCCTCGTGGGCGTGGACGGGGAGTCCCGGCCAGGACTGCTGGAGGTCGGCGTTGCCGTGGACGTGGTCGAAGTGCTCGTGGGTGTTGACCACGGCCACCACGTCGCGGCTGCTGAGCCGACGCAGGTCCTCGCGCAGCACCGCCACCGTCTCGTCGGAGCCCAGGGTGTCCACGACCACGAGGCCGCGCTCGCCCTCGACCACCGTGACGTTGACGTCCCAGCTGGCGTAGCGGGCGACCCAGACACGGGGGGCGACCTCGGTGAACCCGGCATCGGTCACGGGAGCAGGCATCTGACGATCCTAGGCGGGTAGGCTTGGCACTCACGGTGTCTGAGTGCCAGGACGAGACCGACGACCGAGCGAAGGAGGGACCGTGGTCGAGGAACGCAAGCTCGCGGTCCTGCGCGCGATCGTGGAGGACTACGTCTCCACCCAGGAGCCGGTCGGCTCCAAGTCCCTCGTCGAGCGTCACCAGCTCGGGGTCTCGCCGGCGACGGTCCGCAACGACATGGCGGCGCTCGAGGAGGAGGGCTTCATCGCCCAGCCCCACACGAGCGCCGGGCGGATCCCGACCGACAAGGGCTACCGCCTCTTCGTCGACCGGCTGAGCCAGGTCAAGCCGCTGACCGGCGCGGAGCGACGCGCGATCGCCACGATCCTCACCGGTGCCGTCGACCTCGACGACGTCGTACGCCGATCGGTGCGCCTGCTGGCCCAGCTGACCCACCAGGTCGCGATCGTGCAGTACCCGATCATGTCCCGCTCGACCGTGCGCCACGTCGAGCTCGTGACGCTGAGCTCGACGCGGCTGCTGCTCGTGCTGATCCTGTCCACGGGCCGGGTCGAGCAGCGCGTGGTCGAGCTCCCCGACGCCCTCGAGGACGAGAGGGTCGCGTCGTTCCGCGTCGCAGTCAACCGCGCCGTCATGGGGGAGCGGATCGCCGACGCGGCCCAGAAGCTCGCCGACGTCGCCGAGGGCTTCGAGAAGCACGACCGGCCGGTGCTGACGATGCTGGCGGCGGCGCTCGTGGAAGCCATGTCGGACCACCGCTCCGACGAGCGGGTCGTGGTCGGCGGCACCGCCAACCTCGCCCGGTTCGGGGACGGCTTCGACCTGGCGATCCAGCCGCTGCTGGAGGCGCTCGAGGAGCACGTGGTGCTGCTCAAGCTGCTGGGTGAGGCCGGATCGCCCTCGACCCTGACCGTCCGGATCGGCGCCGAGGTCCCCCACGCGGGCCTCGCGACGACCTCGGTCGTGGCCACCGGCTACGGTCCCGGCTCGGAGGCCCTGGCCACGCTCGGCGTGCTGGGCCCGACCCGCATGGACTACCCGGGCGCGATGGCGAGCGTCCGCGCGGTGGCCCAGTACCTGTCCAAGATCCTCGACGAAGGATGACGAGAAGCACGTGAGCCACGACCCGTACGAGATCCTCGGGGTCCCGAAGGACGCGGACGCCGACAGCATCAAGAAGGCCTACCGCAAGCTGGCCCGCCAGCTGCACCCCGACGTCAACCCCGACCCGGAGACGCAGGAGCGGTTCAAGGAGGTCAGCCGCGCCTACGAGGTGCTGTCCGACCCGGAGAAGCGCCGCCACTACGACCTGGGCGGCGACGCGTTCGGCAGCGGCTTCGGTGGCGCCGGCGCGGGAGCCGGCTTCTCGTTCACCGACATCATGGACGCGTTCTTCGGCGGTGCCGGTCCTGGCGGCACCGGCCAGGGTCGCGGCCCGAGGCCACGCGTCCGGCGTGGTCAGGACGCGCTGATCCACCTCGACGTCGACCTCGCCGAGGCGGCCTTCGGGACGACGCGCGAGCTCAAGGTCGACACGGCCGTGCTGTGCACGACCTGCCACGGCGACGGCGCCGCTCCCGGCACCCGTCCCGTCACGTGCGAGACCTGCCAGGGCCGTGGCGAGACCTTCCACGTCCAGCGGTCCTTCCTCGGCGAGATCCGGACGATGCGCCCCTGTGCCGCGTGCCGCGGCTACGGCGAGGTCGTCCCCGAGCCGTGCCGCGAGTGCTCCGGCGACGGTCGCGTGCGGTCTCGTCGCACCCTCACGGTCAAGATCCCGGCCGGTGTCGACGAGGGCACCCGGGTGCAGCTCTCCGAGCAGGGCGAGGTCGGTCCCGGCGGCGGCCCGTCCGGCGACCTCTACGTCGAGCTCCACGTGAACGACCACCACGTCTTCGTGCGCAAGGGCCGCGACCTGCTCTGCACCGTGACGCTGCCGATGACCGCGGCGGCGCTGGGCACCTCCATCGCCCTGCCGACCCTCGAGTCGGACCTGGGCCCGGCGGCGGCCACCGAGGCCGGGTTCAAGGACCCGGCGACCGAGGTGCCGCTCGAGGTGCGGGCAGGGACCCAGTCGGGTGCCGAGATCACGATCGCCGGCTACGGCGTCCCCGCGCTGCGAGGCGGCGGCAGGGGCAACATCCAGGTCCGCGTGATGGTCGAGACCCCGACGCGTCTCGACGAGCGCCAGGAGGAGCTGCTCAAGGAGCTCGCCGCGATCCGCGGCGAGGAGCAGCCCACCGGCAACGTCGAGCCGCAACACAAGTCGGTCTTCGGCCGGCTCCGCGACGCCTTCAAGTGAGGTCCCGCCCATGAGCCTGGCCATGTTCGTGCTGCCCGGTGTCGTCTCCGCGGCGACGGGGGACTCCGTGGTCCTCGACGGCGACGAGGGTCACCACGCCGCCGCCGTACGCCGGATCGCCGCCGGCGAGCAGGTCCAGCTGACCGACGGTGCCGGCACCGTGGCGGTGTGTCGCGTGAGCGACGTCGCCAAGGGCTCGCTCACCGCACAGGTGCTCGACGTGGTCGTGCACCCGCCGGAGATGCCTCGCCTGGTCGTCGTGCAGGCGCTCCCCAAGGGCGACCGCGGCGAGCTCGCCGTCGAGATGCTGACCGAGGTCGGCGCCGACGTGATCGTGCCGTGGTCGGCCTCGCGGTCGATCGCCCGCTGGAAGGGCGAGCGCGCCGACAAGTCCCTCGCCAAGTGGCGAAGCACCGCTCGTGAGGCGGCGAAGCAGGCCAGGCGGCCGTGGTTCCCCGAGGTCGCGGACCTCGCGGGCACCGACGACGTCGCTGCCCTGCTGGCCGGCGCCTCGGTGCGCGTCGTCCTGCACGAGGCGGCCTCCGGACCCCTGGCCGACGTGCCGGTGCCCGGCCGCGGCGAGATCGTCATCGTCGTCGGCCCCGAGGGCGGCATCACCGACGCGGAGCTCGAGGCGTTCTCCTCCGTCGGCGCGGAGCCCCTGCGCCTCGGCAGCTCGGTGCTGCGGTCGTCCACCGCCGGCGTCGCCGCTGCAGCAGCCCTCCTCGCCCGCACCCCCCGCTGGCGCTGACACCCCGAACCCCGATTCGTCTGCGGTCGTCAGGCTCAGGATCTCGATCCTCCGCTAGACGAATCGGTGTGGAGCGTCAGCGGACCGTGATGCGTTTGGTGTCCTCGGGCTCACCGGGGCCCTCGCCGCCGGACATGTCGGCCTCGAAGACGCGGAGGGTGTAGTCGCCGGGGTCGACGCCCTTGATCGTGAGCTCGAACGGAGACAGGGTCATGCCCTCGGCTGCGTTGGTGAAGCCCTCCTTGACGACGTCGCTCGCCCTGGAGCAGCTGCCAGTTCACGGTGGCCTCGAAGAACGCGCCGCGACCCGTCACGGTGAACGTCGAGCCGACGGTGGCGCCCTCGGCGGGATCGATGATCCAGACCGTGCCGAGGACGTCCATCTCGGGGTCGTTGGTCATCGGCGTCCCGACGGGAACCCCGAGCAGGGACACCGTGTGGTCGCCGCCGATGGTGAAGATGACCGGCAGCCGCTCCTGCAGCACCGCCTGTGCGGTGTACACGAGCTGCTGGAGGGCCAGTCTCGCCTCTCCCTGTGACATCCCCTCCGGCCGCTGACGAAGGTCGTAGGGTCCCTCGCCGGAGTCGTCGATCGCGATCTCGATCGCCTCCGGCGTCAAGCTCACGTTGAGGACCTGCGGAGCCTCGGGGTTCGTCGAGTCCGGCCAGCCGCTGCGGTAGTCGGGATCCACGGCGTCGCCGTACATCGCGAGGTCGAGCGCCGTGCTCATCCTGTCCAGAGCCGTGTCGTCACCTGGATTCGGGTCCTTCACGAACTCACGGAAGAGGCGGGTCCCGGACGGGGCGTCACCCACGTAGTACACCGGCAGGAGGTCTCCACCAGGGGCATCGGGTGTCTGCGTGGGCTCGGGAGGGGTGGCGTCCGGCGACTGCGAGGCCGCGGGCGGGTCGTCGCTCCGCTGCTGGGGCGACCGGTCGGTGACGACGGTGACCGCGGCGACGGTGGCGGCGGTGGCCGCGACGGCGGCGAGCGTGCCCCACACCCAGGGACGTCGGGTCGGCCGCTGGGCGGCGGTCCGGTCCTGGATGTCCGCGAGGCCGAGGCGCGGCTCGACGTCGGACACGGCGTCCTCGAGGAGCGAGTGGAGGTCGCGCCCGGGATTCGGGTCAGTCATCGGAGTCCTCCAGGAGGGTGCGCAGGGTGGCGGCCCCGCGCGAGGCGTGGCTCTTCACGGCGCCGCGGCTGATGCCCAGCGCGTCGGCGATCGAGGCTTCGTCCAGGTCGAGGTAGTAGCGCAGCGCCAGCACCTCGCGCTGACGGGTCGGGAGCTGTTGGAGAGCGTCGAGCACGAGCCGTCGGCGGACCCCGTCCGCCGTGTTGTCGCGGGTGCTGTCGGCAGTGCGGCCGTGGTCCGCCTCGAGCACCGGGGCGACGCGAGCCTGCACGCCGCGGTGTCGCAGCACCGAGCGCGACTTGTTCACGACGGTCTGGCGCAGGTAGGCCAGCGCGTTGGCCGGGTCGTCGAGCGACCGCCAGCGGCCGTGCATCGCGACGAACGAGTCCTGCACGACGTCCTCGGCCGTCCCGAGGTCGCGCACGAGGAGCACCGACAGCCGGACCAGCCGGCGGTAGTGCCCGGCGTACAGCTCGGCCACGGCCTCGTCGGCGTCCCACTGACCCGGCTCGGGGCCGGGCGGCCGTCCAGCGACCGTCATCACACCGTTCACGTAACCCAGGCGCAGGACTTCCACAACACCGCCTACGGCGCCAACCTCGCGTCGTACGACGAGACCCAGGGCCAGTTCCGCGTGGCCGCGAAGGGCGGGGACCCGGCGTACAAGGTGACGGACCCGACGAAGACCGACCTCATCGACGCCTACGCCGTCGAGGACTGGATGTTCCGGACCCGCGACGACGCGAAGTGGAAGTGCGCGTTCACCGACGCCGAGAAGGGTGGATGCGTCGGCGCGAAGGTGATCCAGGACAGCAAGGCCGCCTACCACGACCCGTACTACGACAAGAACGGCCTCGACCTGAACCGCATGCCTCGAGGGCGTCAACTCGCGGCTCGTCGTACTTCTTCTTCGACACCTTCACGCCCGACTACGCCTCAGGACTACTTCCGACCCGACGCCTACCACTCGTGGGGCACCGACAAGGTGATCGACGGCAAGATCGTCGCCAAGCCCGTGGAGAAGGGCGGCTCCTGGCGGATCACAGACCCCGACACCAGGGCAGTGGGACGGCGTCGACTTCGCCCGCACCTGGGGTGGCCGCTACCGGTTCCACTTCGTCGACCTCGGCGCCGCACCCAACGCCTACGAGTCGGCCACCTGGCTCAACGCCAAGCTGCCGATGTCGAGCGACTACCCGCACGGCGACCCGCCGATCTGGCAGTACGACGCGGACCCCCGCTGGGACCAGGCCGGTGACGTGTGCGCCGACAGCCCGACCGCCTACACCGGTGCCACTCCCTGCCGCCTGATGCCACGCATCGTCGCGCAGCGTCGCAGTACGGCCTGGTCTTCCGGTCGACGGCCGGCTACCTCTACCGACCGATCCCGCGCGGCGACGTGTACTGGCTGGCCGTCTCGAGCTGGACCGACTTCTACTCACGGCCACAAGAAGTGGGCGGACAGCTCACCAACCTGCCGTGGTACGGCACCTGGTGGACCAACACCCACAAGCTCTACAAGATCGGCAAGGCGTCCGACGGCCGCAGGCAGGACGACACCCTGCGCTGGCTGTCGTCCGCGACGCCGTACGCGCGCTGGGTCGGTCGTATCGGGGAGACGATCCCGCTCTACGACCCCACCAGCAACCGTCCGACGGGCAAGTCGCTGGACACCTCGCCGAAGTACGAGGACCTGCCGGCGCCCGACTACCACGTGCACGGCAGCGCGGCCGACGACGCCGAGATCGTCCCGGAGCCGTTGGCGACCGAGGACCACGTCCACACCGACTACGGCGTCGACCTCACTGCCGTGAGCAACGCCGTCGAGAAGGCCAAGGCGTACGGCGTGCTCGGCCTCGGGTACGACGACTCGGTGAACCCCGATGTCTTCCGCGACTTCGTGGACGGCAACCGACCCCGGCATCGCCGACCGCATCAACGGCGTCAACACGATCCCGTCGATCAACCTGGTGTTCGAGAAGGTGTACACCTGGGCGCTTCCTGCGATCGTCGGCGGCATCGCGGAGGGCACCGAGGACGGCGAGGCCTGGGGCGTGCTCAACAACGTCAACGACCGGTTCAAGTCGTGCGCGTCGCACTACCCGTCCGGTCGACCGGCGGGTGAGCCGCAGTCGCTGCCCGTGCCCTGCCTGCCGACGCAGGAGTCCGGCACCGGGTTCAGCTACACGATCGAGCACGAGGCTGCGCACAACCTCGGCCTCTCGCACCCGCACGACGGCTCCTACGGTGTCGACAAGTGCCCCGAGGGTGCGCCGAACGCCGGCAAGTGGGAGTGCTACTGGAACGGCCTCGGCTGGATGTTCGACATCTCCGCGGCCCCCACGACGTACGCGATGTCCTACCGGCCGTACGAGGTCGAGGACCAGGACAACCTGCAGCGCGGTCACGTGGTGGAGTACCTGGTCGCGGCACAGGACGCGTTGCGCGACCGGCTCAAGGACCAGGTCGAGGCCGGACGCACCACGCCCACCGCGGCGTGGAAGGCGGACTACTCGGAGATGAAGACGTGGCGGGCGAAGGCGGCGAAGCTGTTCCGTGCCGGCGACTACCTGCATGCCGAGTACGCCGCGCGCAACGCGTCGCTGGTTGCTCGCGCCTTCCAGCAGACCGCGTCGCGGACCGTGCAGCCGAAGCTGCTTCAGGCGGGCCAGGTCTACTACTTCGCCGTCAACCCGCAGGACGACCGGAGGATCTCCTACTGACCGCACCGGCCTAGGGTGGGCGCATGGTCGACGACTGCCTCTTCTGCTCGTTCGTCTCCGGTGAGATCCAGCCCGACGTGGTGCACGAGACGGACACCACGCTCGCGTTCCGCGACATCGACCCGCAGGCGCCCACGCACGTGCTCGTGGTCCCGAAGGAGCACTACCCGGACGTCGCCACGCTGTCGGCGGAGGCGCCGGCGACCCTGGTCGCGGTGCTCGACGCCGTCCGCGAGGTCGCGGACAAGGAGGGGCTGGACGGGCAGTTCCGTCTGGTGCTCAACTCGGGCGCCGAGGCTGGCCAGAGCGTCTTCCACGTGCACGCGCACGTCCTCGGCGGTCGCCCTATTTCCACGCCCGAGCGGCCCCTCCGGTTGACACGCCGTCCGCACGGACCGAGATCGCCCTAGGGTGGCGGCATGCCCGACGACTGCCTCTTCTGCTCGTTCGTCTCCGGTGAGATCCAGCCCGACGTGGTGCACGAGACGGAGACGACCCTCGCGTTCCGCGACATCAACCCGCAGGCGCCGACGCACGTGCTGGTGATCCCGAAGGAGCACCACCCGAACGTCGCTGCGCTGTCGGCGGACGCCCCGGAGACCCTGGTCGCCGTGCTCGACTCAGTCCGTGCGGTCGCCGACCAGGAGGGGCTGGACGGCCAGTTCCGCCTGGTGTTCAACACGGGCGAGGAAGCGGGGCAGAGCGTCTTCCACGTGCACGCCCACGTCCTGGGCGGCCGGGCGCTGGGCTGGCCGCCCGGGTAGCCCCCGGCGCAGCAGCCGGATAACCGGGTTTCGCGTGCGGCGTGCTCCCGTAGCATGGAGGGGTCTTTCACAGCCCCGACGGAGGAGGCGGGCCCGGAGGGGCCGTCCATGACCGAGACCACGAACCGACGCGACCAGCCGCAGCACATCGTCGACGTGCCCAACAGCGTCAACATGGTGTCGCTGCTCGGCCCCAACGACGAGCACCTCGCGCTCCTCGAGAACGCATTCGACGCCGACATCCACGTCCGGGGCAACCGCATCACCCTGCGGGGGCAGTCGTCCGAGCTCGCCCTCGCCGAGCGCCTCGTCGACGAGCTCGTGACGATCCTGCGCACCGGGCAGAGCCTGACCGCCGAGACGGTCGAGCGCGCCATCGCGATGCTCCGCGCCGAGTCGCAGGAGCGTCCTGCGGACGTGCTGAGCCTCAACATCTTGTCCAACCGGGGTCGCACGATCCGTCCGAAGACCCTCAACCAGAAGCGCTACGTCGACGCGATCGACAAGCACACGATCGTGTTCGGCATCGGGCCGGCCGGCACGGGCAAGACCTACCTCGCCATGGCGAAGGCCGTGCAGGCGCTGCAGAACAAGAACGTCAACCGGATCATCCTGAGCCGCCCGGCGGTGGAGGCGGGGGAGCGGCTGGGCTACCTCCCCGGCACGCTCAGCGAGAAGATCGACCCCTACCTGCGGCCGCTGTACGACGCGCTGCACGACATGGTCGATCCCGAGAGCATCCCGAAGCTGATGGCGGCGGGGACCATCGAGGTCGCACCGTTGGCGTTCCTGCGTGGCCGGTCTCTCAACGACTCGTTCATCATCCTCGACGAGGCACAGAACACCACGCCCGAGCAGATGAAGATGTTCCTCACCCGCCTCGGCTTCGGGTCGAAGATCGTCGTCACCGGCGACGTGACCCAGATCGACCTCCCGGGCGGCGTGCGCAGCGGGCTCCGCGTCGTCGAGGACATCCTCACCGGCGTCGAGGACGTGTCGTTCAACCGGCTGACGGCCCACGACGTCGTCCGTCACCGCCTGGTCGGGCGCATCGTCGCGGCGTACGACGAGTTCGAGGCGCGGGACGAGGAGCGAGCGCCGCGCACCGGGCCACGACGCGGGGGGCCCGCGTCGTGAGCGTGGAGGTCCTCGAGGAGTCCGGGTCCGGGGTCGACGTCGCGCGCATGACGCGGCTGTCCCGCTTCGTCCTGGAGCGGCTGCGCGTGCATCCCCAGGCCGAGCTGTGCATCAAGCTCGTCGACGAGGACACGATCGCCGACATCAACGAGAAGTGGATGGGCAAGGACGGTCCCGACCGACGTGCTGGCCTTCCCCATGGACGAGCTGCGGCCAGGCCTGGTCAACGAGGAGCCCGAGGAGGGCATCCTCGGCGACATGGTGCTCTGCCCGTCCGTCGCCGAGCGGCAAGCGACCGAGGCGCGTGAAGCCGGCCAGCGCGGCTACACCACGCAGGACGAGGTCGACCTGCTGACCGTGCACGGGATCCTGCACCTGCTGGGCTTCGACCACGCGGAGCCCGAGGAGCACGCCGAGATGTTCGGGCTCCAGGCGAGGCTGCTCGCCGAGTGGCAGAGCGTCCGTTCAGGGGTGGCCGTCGAATGAGCAGTGGCGATCCCTGGTTGCTCCTGAGCGCGGCGGTGCTGGTCTTCGTCGCCGGGCTCTTCTCGAGCGCTGACGCCGCTCTCGCGTCCATGTCCCGCATCCGCGCGGAGGAGCTGGCCGCCGAGGGTCGCCGCGGGTCCGCCCGCCTCCTGACCATCGCGGAGGACCCGCCGCGCTACGTCAACACCGCACTCTTCCTGCGCATGCTGTGCGAGATCACCGCGATCGTCCTGGTGACGGAGGTGGCCCTGGGCTACTTCTCCGACAACACGCTCGGGGTGCTGGTCTCGGTCGCCGCCATGCTGGTGATCCAGTTCGTCGCGATCGGCGTCGGCCCCCGCACCGTCGGCCGTCTGCACGCCCAGCGTGTGGCGCTGCTGAGCGCCGGACCCGTCGTGGTGTTCACCCGGATCCTCGGACCGCTGCCGCAGCTGCTCATCGTGGTCGGCAACATCATCACGCCGGGCCGCGGCTTCAGCGAGGGCCCGTTCTCCTCGGAGGCCGAGCTGCGTGAGCTCGTCGACCTCGCCGAGGCGAGCAAGGTCATCGAGTCCGGCGAGCGGGCGATGATCCACTCCGTGTTCGAGCTCGGCGACACCATGGTCCGCGAGGTCATGGTGCCGCGCACCGACGTCGTGTTCATCGAGCGCCACAAGACCTTGCGGCAAGCCATGTCGCTGGCGCTGCGCAGCGGCTACAGCCGGATCCCGGTCATCGGCGACGGCCTGGACGACATCGTCGGCGTCGCCTACCTCAAGGACGTCACCAAGCGCGTCTTCGACAAGCACGAGGCCGAGACCACCGAACGCACCGAGACCGTGATGCGTCCGGTGATGTACGTCCCCGACTCCAAGCCGGTCGACCAGCTGCTGCGCGAGATGCAGGCCGAGCGCAAGCACGTCGCCGTCGTCGTCGACGAGTACGGCGGCACCGCCGGCCTCGTGACCATCGAGGACATCCTCGAGGAGATCGTCGGTGAGATCACCGACGAGTACGACCAGGCCGAGATCGAGGTCGAGCACCTCGCCAACGGGACGTTCCGCGTCAGCTCGCGCTTCCACGTCGACGACCTCGGCGAGTCCTGCGGCATCCACCTCGAGGACGACGACGTCGAGACCGTCGGTGGCCTCATGGGCAAGCACCTCGGTCGGGTGCCGATCGCCGGGTCGGTCGTCGAGGTGAACGGGATCCGCTTCGAGGCGGAAGGCCCCGCCGGGCGCCGCAACCGCATCGGCACGGTCGTGATCACCCCGCTCCACGCGGAGACCGCCAACGACAGCGACGAGTCGGAGCCGGTCGGGGCGCACTCGGACTAGCGTGGCCCCATGGGATCTCTCCCCGCGCCGGGTCCCCAGGCGCTGCCACCGACGGTGGTCGACCTGCCCACCTCAGCCCACGACGACGTCCGACCATCTGGGAGAGCGCGGGCTCGGTCCCGTCCGCTGGCTCTCGCCGTCGCAGCTGCTCACCACCGCGATCGAGGTGCTGCAGGGCACGATCTTCGCGAGGTTCGCCGACAAGCGCGAGGTCATGGGGGGCGTGCCGGGACCCGTGTTCAAGCTCAACGAGGGTGTCGACGACGTGTGGTTCGACTACGTCGCGGACACGGGTGACGGGTTCAGCGCGACGTACGCCACGGCCTGCTCGGTGATGCGCGGGCCGAACGTCGAGCACGTCGAGACCTGCACCTGTGTCGACAGCCCGCGGTCGCTCGTGGTCCTCGGTGGCGACGAGGTCTACCCGACGGCGTCGAACACCGCCTACGAGGACCGGCTGGACCATCCCTTCCGGGAGGCCTTCGTGAGGTCTCCGTTGTCGGCGGGCGACCCGCACGGCACGGCCACCCCGGTGCTGGCGCTGCCCGGGAACCACGACTGGTACGACGGGCTGGTGGCGTTCCGCCGCGCCTTCTGCGAGTCGTGGACCACGGACGGCTACGAGCGCCCGACCCTGGACGGCGAGGCGGCCGAGCCCCCGCCGGCCGGACCGGTCGACCCGGCCGGCCGCCTGGTCCGGCTGCCCGCCGCGGACCAGCGCGACTCGATCGCCGGTCTCGGTGCCGTGCAGTCGAGGAGCTACTTCGCCGTCCGGCTCTCGCCGACGTGGTGGCTGTGGGGGCTGGACAGCCAGCTCGACAAGCCCATCGACGGCGTGCAGCTGCGCTACTTCCGCACCGCCGCCGAGATGGTCGGCGACGACCAGAAGATCATCCTCTGCACGGCGACACCGAGCTGGCTCGAGGCGGAGCACGGGGCGCCGGAGAAGGACGGCCCGCTCTTCACCCTGACCTGGTTCCTCCAGCGGATGCCGGAGGTCCGGCACAAGGTGAAGCTGGTGCTCACCGGGGACAAGCACCACTACGCGCGCTACTCGACCGACCAGCTCGGGGTGCCGGAGCACCTCGTCACCTGCGGGGGCGGGGGAGCGTTCATGTCGTCCACCCACCACCTGCCCGTCGACCTCCCGGTCCCGTGGGGCGTCAACGAGCAGCCGCAGCCACCGCCGACGGGCTACCGGCGTGAGACCACGTTCCCGACGGCCGAGGAGTCCAAGGAGCTGACCAGCGGCTTCCGTTGGCTCGCGGTGCCCTTCCGCAACGACCGGCTGCCGGTGCTCGTCGGCGCGCTCTACCTCGTGCTGCTGCTGTCGACGTACTGGGGCTGGAAGTCCGTCGCCCGGATCGACTACCGCTTCGACCGCTGGCCCGTCACCTGGCCGATGGTGTGGGCGGTCGTCGGCATGCTCGCCCTGCTCGGGCTGTTGTTCGCCTTCGCGGTCCACGGAGCGAGGAGCAGCGGCACCAAGGCCTGGGTGGCGGCGGGGCTCCACACGGCGGCGCACTGGGCGCCGCTGTCCTGGGCTGGCTACCTGCTGAGCCGCTGGTCCCAGCCGGAGCTGGTGCTCGGGTGGGGGGCCCTGCTGTGGGTCGCGCTCACGGTCTGGGGCCTCCTCGTCTTCGCGCTCTACCTGCACCTGTGCGACCTCAACCGCATCCACGAGCTGGAGTCCTACTCAGGCCTGCGCATCGAGGACTACAAGTCACACCTGCGCGTGCAGGTGTCGGGGGACCTGTGCACCGTGCACGTGCTCGGGATCCGTGACGTCGCCGACTTCCGGAGCGGGTCGCTCGAGCAGCCCGTGCGGGTGGAGCACCTCGAGACGTTCGACGTGTCGTGACCGCCTAGCCTGGCCCCGTGGAGCTCAGCGCCGAGGACAAGAAGATCGTCACGCTCGCCCGGTCGGTGCGCGCGCGTACCGGCGCTGCGGAGGGTGCGTGCGTGCGCGACCTCGACGGCCGGACGTACGCCGGGTCCACCGTCGCGCTGGACTCCCTCGCCCTGTCGGCCGTCGATGTCGCGGTCGCGATGGCCGTGTCCAGCGGCGCGAAGGGACTGGAGGCGGTCGCGCTGCTCACGGAGGCCGACGGCGTCTCCGAGCACGACCTCGCCGTGGTGCGTGACTTCGCCGGCGACGGCGTGACCCTGTTGCGCGGCGACGCCCGGGGCCAGGTCGCCGAGTCGCTCACCACCTGAGTGCGCCGGCCGGGCCCGAGAGCCCGGCCGGGGTGGACCTACTCGTCGTTGCCGATGAACACCGGGTCGCCGGTCGCCTCGCGACGGAGGAACTGGCAGGTCCCGCTCGGGATCTCGCAGTCGAAGAAGTCGAACTCGGGGTACTCCACGGCCGTGGCCACGAGCACCGACCCGTCGCTGTCCAGGGTGGTGAAGGTCAGCCCGTCCTGCTGCTTCCTCGCACCCTGGTCGAGCACGATCGGGGGACTGCCGTCGGTGGAGGCGAGCTCGTTCGACCAACCCAGCACGTGCGATCCGTCGAAGGTCAGCTGGTCGTCGCTGCGCCCCTCGACATAGCGCCACCCGTCCAGCCGCCGCGGCGGTGGGCCCGTGTAGAGGAGCACCTTGTTGCGGGCGTCGACCACGCGCGTGCCGTTGGCCGCGAAGTCGACCAGCTGGTCGCTCGTCTGGTCCGCACGCCACATGGTGGTGCCGTCGGAGGTGCTGACGAACACCCGCTCGCTGTCCACCGCGTCGACCCGCACCTTGGTGCACGTCGCGGCGCACGGGAGGTCGATCGTCCGCCCGGACCCATCGGCGACGTCGAGCAGGGACAGGGTGACCGTGCCGTCGTGGGTCAGTGCGTAGGCGATCTCTCCGGTGGTCGGGTCCGTCTTGATCGCGGGGGAGAATCCACGCACGGCGTCGGCCGGGGTGTCGTCGAGCAGCACCACCTTGCCGTCGTCGCCCAGCAGCTGGGGCCGTCCGCGTCCGTCGGGGAACACCAGACCGTCCTGCGTGGCCACCGCCCGGGTGTCCAGGCCGACCGAGGAGGGCCAGGCGTAGGTGTTCCCGCCGATGTGCAGGACCT
The DNA here is from genome assembly GCA_963759965.1 of uncultured Actinomycetota bacterium. Classification (GTDB taxonomy): domain Bacteria; phylum Actinomycetota; class Actinomycetes; order Propionibacteriales; family Nocardioidaceae; genus Marmoricola_A. Next base: position 572,814 of record CAVXBM010000019.1, on the reverse strand, counting down.
TGCCGTCGACGCCGTAGGCCCGCGTGCCCTTGTCCAGGTCGAGCGAGCCCTGGCCGGCGAAGCCCGACCGACCGGTCCGGTCGGTGACGTCCGGGGTGTGCCGCGCCACGGCGAACGCGACCGCGACGAGCGAGGCGGCGACCAGGACGCCGACGACCGCGCGGGCGTCGCGGGTCCGACGTCGACGACGGCGCACGTCCGGAAGGTCCGGCATCGGCACGGGCATCTGCTCGATCCCGTGCCGGAGAGCGACCCGCAGGTCCTCGGGGGTGTGTGTGCTCACGACGCGTCTCCCAGCGGTCCGAGCTCGGGGTCGGAGACGCGCAGCCGACGCAGCGCGTCGGACGCCTGGGACTTCACTGTCCCTCGGCTGCAGCCCAGGACGGCCGCGATCTCGGCCTCCGACAGGTCTTCGTAGTAGCGCAGCACCACCACGGCTCGCTGCCGTGGTGGGAGCGCCTTCACCGCGCGCCACAGGGCCTCGCGGTCGACGGCGGACTTCTCGTGCGAGACGGTGTGCCGGGAGTCGGGCGGGTCGCCCGACCTCTCGGCCCGGAACCACGGCCGACGGAAGGTGCTGAGCACCTCGTTGACGGCCATGCGTCGGACGTAGGCCTCCGGGTGCTCCGCGGAGCGGATCCGGTCCCACTGGCCGTAGGCCTTGGCGAAGGCCGACTGCAGGGCGTCCTCCGCGAGCGAGCGCTGGCCCGCCACGGCGTACGTCGTCCGGAAAAGACGGGTCCACGTGTCGCCGTAGAACGTCGCGAACTCCTCGTCCGCGTCGTAGCCGTCGAACACGCAGCCCTCCGAGACAAACGACGATGCTGCCTGCATGCACCGTAGACGCGCGTGCCGGGTGCGTGGGTTGGGGTCGGGTGGTTGTAAGTTGAAGTGGTGACCAGCGCCGTCGGTTGGGACGCACACGCGGCGGGTGTGCGGAAGCTCGAGAAGTCCTACGCCGCGATCCCGCTCGGTGCACCCGTCAGGCTGGCCAAGCCCACCTCGAACCTTTTCCGCGCCCGCACCGGCACGGACGCTCCAGGACTCGACGTCTCCGGGCTGGCAGGCGTCATCGAGGTCGACCCGGCCGCACGCACCGCCGACGTCCAGGGCATGTGCACCTACGAGGACCTCGTCGACGCGACCCTGCCGCACGGCCTCATCCCCTTCGTGGTGCCGCAGCTGCGGACGATCACGCTCGGAGGTGCGGTGACCGGCCTCGGCATCGAGTCGACGTCGTTCCGCAACGGCCTCCCGCACGAGTCGGTCCTCGAGATGGACGTCTTCACCGGTGCCGGCGAGGTGGTCACGGTCAAGCCCGGTGACGACCTCTTCGACGCCTTCGCGAACTCCTACGGGTCGCTCGGCTATGCGACCCGCCTGCGCATCGACCTCGAGGCGGTGCCGGCGTACGTCGACCTGCGCCACGTGCGGTTCGACCGTCTCGAGGACCTCGCGGCCGCCGTGTCCGAGATCGCCACGACGCGCAGCTGGGACGGCACGCCGGTCGACGGCCTCGACGGCGTCTCCTTCGAGCCCGGCGAGGCCTACCTCACGCTCGCCCGGTGGACCGACGAGCCCGGACCGCTCAGCGACTACACCGGGCAGGACATCTACTTCCGCTCCCTGCAGCAGCGCAGCTCCGACCGGTTGTCGACGTACGACTACCTGTGGCGCTGGGACACCGACTGGTTCTGGTGCTCGGGAGCCTTCGGCCTGCACAACCCCCGCATCCGTCGGCTCTGGCCGCGACGCTGGCGACGCAGCGACGTCTTCCACAAGCTCGTCGCCCTCGACCGGCGGATCGGCATCTCCGACCGACGCGACCGGCGCGCCGGTGTGACCCGCGAGCGCGTCATCCAGGACATCGAGGTCCCCGTCGACCGCATCGCGGAGTTCGTGACCTGGTTCGACGAGGTCGTGGGCATGCGGCCGGTGTGGCTGTGCCCGTTGAGGTTGCGCGAGGGCGACGGCCCGGGCAGCTCGCGCGCGTGGCCGACGTACCCCCTCACGGAGGGCACCGTCTACGTCAACGCCGGATTCTGGGGACTCGTGGCGATCCCCGACGGCTGGGCAGACGGCGACCTGAATCGCGCCATCGAGGCCAAGGTGACCGAGCTCGGCGGCCACAAGTCTCTCTACTCCGACGCCTTCTACGACGAGGCGACCTTCGACACCCTCTACAACACCGAGAACCTGGCCCGGGTCAAGCACGACGTCGATCCCGACGGGAGGCTGACCGGCCTGTACGAGAAAGCGGTGGGACACCGATGAGCACGTTGACGCGGACCGAGAAGAAGCTGACCATCGCCTCGGCGCTGGCCTCCCTGTTCGAGCACGGCATGCCGTTCCGGTTCTCGGCGTACGACGGGAGCGAGGCCGGCGACCCCGAGTCCGACGTGCACCTGCACCTGGCCTCGGCGCGCGGACTCTCCTACATCCTCACCGCGCCGGGCGACCTCGGCATGGCACGCGCCTACGTCATGGGCGACCTCGTCGCCGACGGCGTGCACCCGGGCGACCCGTACGACCTGATGCTGCTCGCGATGAGCAGGTTCACGCTGCGCCGGCCCACGGCAGCGGAGGCGCTGGTGCTGCTGCGCACGGTGGGCATCAACAACCTCGTGCCTCCGCCCCCGCCACCGCAGGAGACCTTGCCGCGGTGGCGTCGCATCGTGGAGGGTGCCCGGCACAGCAGGACCCGCGACGCCGAGGCGATCCACCACCACTACGACGTGTCCAACCGGTTCTACGAGCTCGTGCTCGGGCCGTCGATGACCTACACGTGCGCCTGCTACCCGAGCGCCGAGGCGACCCTCGAGGAGGCGCAGGAGTTCAAGTACGACCTCGTCGCCCGCAAGCTCGACCTCCAGCCGGGCCAGCGTCTGCTCGACGTCGGCTGCGGCTGGGGTGGCATGGTCCGGCACGCCGCGAGGAACTACGGCGTCAAGGCACTCGGCGTCACGCTGTCGCGGGAGCAGGCCGCCTGGGCGCAGGACGCGATCAAGCGCGACGGCCTCGACGACCTGGCCGAGGTGCGCTTCCTCGACTACCGCGACGTCCCCGAGACCGACTTCGACGCGGTGAGCTCCATCGGCCTCACCGAGCACATCGGGATCAAGAACTACCCGGCGTACTTCTCGTTCCTCAAGGACAAGCTGGTGCCGGGCGGCCGGCTGCTCAACCACTGCATCACGCGGCCGCACAACCGGAACACGCAGACCGGCGCCTTCATCGACCGCTACATCTTCCCCGACGGCGAGCTCACCGGGTCGGGGAAGATCATCACCGAGATGCAGGACGTCGGCCTCGAGGTGCGCCACGAGGAGAACCTCCGGGAGCACTACGCGATGACGTGCCGGGCCTGGGCGAAGAACCTCGCCGCCAACTGGGACGAGTGCGTCGCGGAGGCGGGCGAGGGCACGGCGCGGGTGTGGGGCCTGTACCTCTCGGGCTGCAGCCTCGGCTTCACGATCAACGACATCCAGCTGCACCAGGTGCTCGCGGTGAAGCTCCACGAGAACGGCGACGCGGACTTCCCGCTGCGCCCGACCTGGTTGAGCTAGCCGGTGGTCGAGCCTGTCGAGACCAACGCACACCGGAGCGGGTTCGCCTGCTTCGTGGGGCGGCCCAACGCAGGCAAGTCGACGCTGACCAACGCCGCTGGTCGGCACCAAGGTCGCGATCACGTCCTCGCGTCCGCAGACCACACGCACCGCGGTCCGCGGGATCGTGCACCGGCCCGACGCGCAGCTGATCCTCGTCGACACCCCGGGGCTGCACCGACCGCGCACGCTGCTGGGCGAACGTCTCAACGCCCTCGTCACCTCGACCTGGGGCGAGGTCGACGTCGTCGCCGCGTGCTTCCCGTCGGACCAGAAGATCGGCCCGGGTGACCGGTTCCTGGTCACCGAGCTGGCGAAGGTGCGTCGCACCGTGAAGTTCGCGGTCGCCACCAAGACGGACCTGGTGAAGTCCGACCGGCTTGCGCAGCACCTGCTCGACATCGCCGAGCTCGGTGTGTCGACGCAGACCGACTGGGCCGAGGTGGTCCCGGTCTCCGCGGTGTCAGGGGAGCAGGTCGCGCTGCTGACCGACCTGCTCGTCGCCCGGATGCCCGAGGGACCGCCCCTCTACCCCGAGGGTGAGCTGACCGACACCCCCGAGGAGGCGATCGTCGCCGACCTCATCCGCGAGGCCGCGCTGGAGGGCGTGCGCGACGAGCTGCCGCACTCGATCGCCGTCGTGGTCGAGGAGATGGGGATGCGCCCGGACCGGCCCGCGGACAAGCCGCTCCTCGACGTGCACGCGAACCTCTTCGTCGAACGCTCGTCCCAGAAGGGCATCGTGATCGGGCACCAGGGTGCGCGGCTGCGCGAGGTCGGCACCACGGCCCGGAGAAGCATCGAGGCGATGCTCGGCACCCCGGTCTACCTCGACCTGCGCGTGAAGATCGCCAAGGACTGGCAGCGCGACCCCAAGCAGCTGCGCCGCCTCGGCTTCTGAGTGCGGCGGTCGAGCAGTGACGAGGCGCAAGCCGAGCAAGAGCAGCCCCGCGATCAACGAGGAGTCCCGCGCCGATGGGCCTGAGACCGGGGCGAGAATGCACGGATGGACATCCGACAGGTCGTCATCACCCGCGCAGGCGCCCCGGAACGGCTGAGGCTTCAGACGTCTCGGCTGGAACCACCCGCCCCTGGTGAGGCGCAGGTCGAGGTGGTCGCCGCCGGGATCAACTTCGCCGACATCCTCGCCCGTCAGGGCCTCTACCCCGATGCGCCGCCGCTGCCGCTGGTGGTCGGCTACGAGGTCTCGGGCACGGTGCGTGCCGTGGGGCCGGGGGTCGATGAGTCACTGGTTGGGCAGGAGGTCCTCGCGTTGACCCGTTTCGGCGGCTACAGCAGCGCGCTGAACGTCCCGGCTGCCCAGGTCTTCGCCAAGCCAGGGGTGCTGAGCCACGCGGAGGCGGCGTCCATCCCGGTTGCCTACCTCACCGCCTGGCAGCTCCTGGTGGTGCAGGGCGGCCTGCGCGAGGGAGACACCGTGCTCATCCAGAACGCTGGCTCCGGGGTCGGCCTTGCTGCTCTCGACATCGCCCGCCACGTGGGGGCGCGCACCATCGGGACGGCCAGCGCGGGCAAGCACGACTTTCTCACGGCGCGGGGCCTGGACCACGCCGTCGACTACCGCACCGGTGACTGGACCCGCGAGGTCCGCGCCCTCACCGACGACCGGGGCGTGGAGCTGGTGATCGACCCGCTCGGCGGAGAGAGCTTCCGCCGGTCCCGCAGCGTGCTGCGATCCACTGGCCGACTCGGGATGTACGGCGTCTCCGCCGCCTCGAGCAACCAGGGCCTGCGCGGCAAGCTGCAGCTGGCCAGGACTGCGGCGCGGATGCCTCTGTTCCACCCGGTGCCGCTCATGAACGCCAATCAGGGCGCCTTCGGGGTCAACCTCGGACACATGTGGGACGAGGTCGACAGGCTCCGTGGCTGGATGGGGCAGGTGCTCGAGGGCGTCGGGTCCGGTTGGGTGCGTCCGCACGTCGACTCGTCGTACCCCCTGGCGGATGCGGGCCGGGCCCACGAGCACATCGAGGCTCGCCGTAGCACCGGAAAGGTCGTGTTGGAGCCCTGAGGTGCCCGTCGCGCTGATGCTCGCTCCGATAGCGGATCTGGATCTGTTCGCTCGTTGCTGCCGATGAGCGCGCGTGGGCGCAGGGCGCTGTCCGCCGCCTGTCGAAAAGGGCTGGGGCCATTCGTAGGTTGGGTGGGAGACGGCCGAAGGTGCCACCTGCCCCCGAGGAGGAGACGTGGCTGAATATCTCATCGCGTTCAACGGCGCGTGGGTGCGCGACGACTACACGGAAGCGGAGATGGCCGAGAAGTCCGAGGCTGTCAGGGCGTTGCGGACGGAGATGAAGACGGCGGGCGTCTACGTCTTCCTCGGAGGTCTGGACGACTCCGCACCGGTGTTCAGCGTGGAGGCGTCGAGCGGTGCTCCTGTCTTCACTGATGGCCCTTACGCCGAGACCAAGGAGCATCTCGGAGGCTTCACGATCGTGGATGTGGCCGACGAGGACTCCGCGCGATTCTGGGCGGGCAAGGTGGCGGTCGCCTGCGGTTGGCCCCAGGAAGTGCGGCGCTTCCAACGTCCCCGACAGGTCCCAGACGCCTAGCTCGCGAAGGCGGCTAGGTTCGACGCCATGACCTCCCTGGACGCGTGGTGGGCCGGCGGCGAGACCTTGACCTCGGGGGTGTTCACCCGCGCCGACGGAGAGGGTGACTCTCCTGCGGTGACCTGGCTGCACGGGTTCCCGATCTCGTCGTGGGACTGGGCCAAGCTGCACGGCGCATGGGAGTCGCGCCGCCGCGACATCACGATGGACTTCCTCGGGTTCGGTGCGTCGGCGAAGCCGAAGGGCCACACGTACTCGCTCGTCGAGCAGGCCGATCTCCTGGAGGGCGTCTGGCGGCACCACGGAGTGACGCGGACGGCTCTGGTCGCGCACGACTACGGCGTCTCGGTCGCGCAGGAGCTGCTGGCCCGTCGGGACGAGGGTGTCCTCGGGGTCGAGCTGACCCGGGTCGTCTTCCTCAACGGTGGCTTGTTCCCTGCCCTTCACCGCCCGGTCCGTGTCCAGAAGCTGCTGGCGGGACCTCTCGGCCCGGTCCTCGGGCGACTGATGAGCGAGGGCCGGTTCGTCGACGGCTATCGAGGCATCCTCGGTGAGCCGCCCGACGACGGTGAGCTGCGCGACCACTGGCGGGCCTTCTCCCGGGACCACGGCCACCACCGCGCCCATGACCTGCTGGGCTACATCGCCGAGCGACGTCGACACGAGGACCGCTGGGTCGGGGCGCTGGTCGGCTCCGACCTGCCGAAGCGCTTCATCTGGGGGCCGGAGGACCCGGTGTCCGGCGCGCACGTGCTACCGGAGATCGAGGCGCGGGTCCCCGCTGCCCAGGTGACGGTCCTCGAGGGGCTCGGCCACGCTCCCCACATGGAGGCGCCGGACCGCGTCGCACCGCTGCTCGACGACCTCGTCTAGCGGTCAGCTCAGCTGCCGTCGTCGCCCTCGATGACGACGAGGCCGTAGTCCTCGTCCAGGCGTACGTCGACGGTGTCGCCGTCGGGCTTGGTGACCTCGACCTCCCAGGTGGCACCGTTCTCGGAGTCCCGCTCGACCGAGTTGGCGGTGCCGCCGTGCGTGAGCTTCAACGCGGCGTTCGTGGCCTTGTCGGCCTGGGTGCCGGTGACAGTCACGTCGCCGTCGTCCCCGGTGTCCGAACCGGCCATGGCGACGGCGCCCACGCCGCCGGCCAGGGCGAGTGCGGTGGCGGTGCCGATGACGGCGACGACCTTCTTGGTGCGGTTCATGGTTCCTCCAGTGTCTCAGCGTTGCTCGAACGACACCAGGACGGTGCGTCCGTTGTGTGGGCTGACGGTGTCCTCCTCGACGACACCGATCCCCGCGGCGTAGAACTTCAGCTCCTCGGCGCGTGGCTCGAGGGGAGTCGTCTCGGCCGTGAGCCAGGTGTGGCCGAAGTAGCCGTAGGGGACGCGCACCTTGATGTCCTGGTCGACGACCTTCGCGAGGTCCTCGGCGACACCGGCCCTGTACTCCTGGCGGTAGGTCTCGCCGATCGTGGGATCTGCAGGCATCGCGATGCCGGCAGAGGCGCCGTGCTTGCCCGCCTCCCACGACCCCTCGGTGCTGACCTCGCCGTGGTCGTACTCCTTGGTGTTCTCGCCGAGGTACCAGACGTTGCCGTCGGTGTCCTGGGCGTACCAGTCGAGGGTGTGCTCCCGGACCTTGCCGTGCACGTGGACCACGTCTCGGACCACGGTGGCGGTGATGCCCTCGATCTCCTTGGTGCGGTCGAGCACCTCGACGACGATGCGCTGGGTCTCGCCGTCCTCGTGGGCGCGGTAGACCCAGCGCATGCCGGGCATCCAGGGGAGCCGCGGGTTGTCCACGTGGGCGACGAAGTCGCCGGGCGGGGGAAGGGTCGGCACGGGTGTGGATCCCTCGCTCGGGACCCCGACGGCGGTGGCGGCCACGGCCAGGGCGGCGACGGTGGCGGTTCTCACAGGGCTCATGTCCCGAGCATGCGAGGTCGTGGCTGAAGGCAGCCTGAAGACGGGGAAGCAGGGCGATTCAGCGCGGCTTCAGCGCGACGGTGGGACGCTGACGGCATGCGGGTCCTGGTCGTGGACGACGACGTGCGCCTCGGGCGTGCGCTCAAGCGCGGCCTCGAGCTCGAGGGGTTCGCGGTGGACGTCGCGGGCGACGGCGACGAGGGCGCGTGGTTCGCGGCGGAGAACTCGTACGACGTGCTGGTGCTCGACGTCATGCTCCCGGGGCGCTCCGGGCTGGACCTCTGCGCGTCGCTGCGTGAGGCCGACGACTGGACTCCGATCCTCATGCTCACGGCGCGCAGCGACCACGACGACGTGGCGAAGGCTCTCGACCTCGGCGCCGACGACTACCTCGCCAAGCCGTTCTCCTACGTCGTCCTGCTGGCCCGGATCCGCGCGCTGCTGCGCCGGGGCCGCGACCGCCGACCCACCGTGCTGACGGTGGGGGACCTGAGCCTCGACCCCGCCCGTCACGTCGTACGACGCGGCGACGACGTCGTGGAGCTCACCCCACGTCAGTTCTCGCTCCTGGAGTACCTCATGCGCCGGGCCGGCGAGGTGGTGCCGAAGGCGGAGATCCTCGAGCACGTGTGGGACTTCGACTTCGAGGGGGACCCGAACATCGTCGAGGTCTACGTCCTCCAGGTGCGCCGTCGCATCGACAAGCCCTTCGGGCGGCAGAGCCTGCGCACCGTCCGCGGTGCGGGCTACCAGCTCGTCGAGGAGGACATCGCGTGAGGAGGCCGACCTCGCTCCGCGCACGCACGACGCTCCTCGCCTCGGCGCTCGTCGCGGTGATGCTCGGGGTCGCCGGGTGGGCGCTCGTGGGCGTGCTCTCGGGCTCGCTCCAGTCCGCCAAGGACGACCTCTCGCGCGCCCGTGCCACCGAGCTCGCCGGGCAGGTCCGCGACGGCACGCTGGACGATCCCGTCGTCGACATCGGCGAGGACGGCGTGGCCCAGGTCGTCGACGCCGACGGCCGGGTGCTCGCCTCGTCCAGCGGTCTCGCCGGGGCGCCGGCCGTCGTCACCGTCGATGGCGTCGGGACGTCGCCGCGGCTCGTGCCGCTCGACGGGGTCCAGGACGACACCGAGACCGAGTCCTACCGTGCGTGGGGGCTCCGCGCGGACGGGCCCGGCGGCCCGGTCGCGATCGTGGTGGGGGACAGCCTCGAGTCCGTCGACGAGGCGACCAGCGCCCTGCGCAAGGGCCTGCTCGTCGGTGTGCCGCTCCTGGTGGCGCTGATGGCTGCCGGGACCTGGGTGATCGTGTCGCGGTCGCTGCGACCGGTGGAACGCATCCGCTCCGAGGTCTCCACGCTGTCGAGCAGCGACCTGTCCCGCAGGGTGCCGGTGCCACCGACCCGCGACGAGCTCGAGCGGCTCGCGGTGACGATGAACGAGATGCTCGGCCGGGTCGAGGACGGCGTGCTGCGGCAGCGGGAGTTCGTCGCCGACGCCTCCCACGAGCTGCAGAGCCCGCTCACGTCGCTGCGCACCCAGCTCGAGGTCATCCGCGCGCACCCCGGCGCCGACTGGTCGACCGCCGCGTCCGACCTGCTCGCCGACACCCTCAGGATGGAGCGCCTGGTCCGCGACCTGCTCGCGCTCGCACGTCAGGATGCAGGGCTCGAGGCGGCCAGGCGCGGGCTGGTCGACCTCGACGTGGTGCTCACCGAGGAGCTGCGTCGCGTGCGCACCACCACGTCGGTGGACGTCCGCGCGCTCCGCGTCGACGCGTCCCCTGTGCGCGGTGACCCCGACGACCTGGCCCGTCTGCTGCGCAACCTCCTCGAGAACGCCGTGGCCCACGCCGCCACCCGCGTGACGGTGACCTTGCGCAGCCAGGAGCAGGCCGTCCTCGAGGTCGCCGACGACGGACCGGGGATCCCGGAGGACCAGCGGGAGCGGGTGTTCGAGCGCTTCGCCCGGGTGGAGGGTGACCGCGCCAGGACGGAGTCGGCCCTCACCGGGACCGGGCTGGGGCTCGCGATCGCCCGCGGCGTCGCCGTACGACACGACGGCAGGCTCGTCGTTGCCGACGTCCCGGGGCCGGGGGCGACCTTCGTGCTCACTCTGCCCCTGGCGGGCGTCCCGGAGACGTCGGTGCCCGAGGCTCAGGCCAGCGAGGCCGGGGCCCAGCAGAAGCCGTAACGCTGCCCGGCCTTCCACTGGTCGGCCGTCGGCCACTCCCAGCCGTAGGCGAACTTCAGCTCCGAGGTCCGGCCGTTCACCTGGTCCTTGCAGGCGTCGTCACCGGCGGCCCGGACCTTCGCGGGGCCGGGGTAACGAGGTCCGCCGGCGATCGGGATGGTGCTGATCGCGGCCCAGGAGTGCTTCAGCGAGCAGGCGACGCGCTCGAAGCCGCGCTCCCCGGGTGCGGCCGTGCCGCACAGTCCGAAGGTCTCGAGGCCGGCCGGGCGGTCGAGGACGCCGCGCAGCCGGAGCTTCGGCAGCGCCATCAGGTCGTTGGTGCGGCTGAACGCGAGCACGTCGCAGCGCACCCAGCGGGCGCCCCGGGAGAGCTCCTCCTGGGTGGGCGCGAACCAGACGACCTGGAGGCGGCTGAGTCGCAGCGTGGCGGCGTCGCCGCCGACGAAGTCGGCCATCTCGCGGTTGCACAGGCCGGTGAGCCGGTCGCGGACCGCGGGGTTCTCGACGTTCGGGGCGACCTTGCCCTCGTCGCCGAGCCTGCCGACGTGCAGGGTCAGCGTGGTGTGCCGACCGGTGCAGGGCACGGGGTCGGCGCTGCTCGCCGTGCGGGCAGCCTGCCGGATCGTCAGGTCGTAGCACGCTCCGAGCCGGGGAGCTTCGGGCTTCTCCTCCGCAGCCGCGGAGGTGGTCGAGGCGGAGTCGCCGGCCGACGGGTCGGCAGCGGGCTCGTCCGCGGTCGGCTCGTTCGCCGAGCAACCCGTGAGGACGAGGGCAGCGAGCAGAGGCGCGAGGAGGAGGTGCAGGGCAGAACGGTGCTGGCGCACGGGAAGTCTGGGAATCATCTCAATCTGGTGTCTTCGCCCAACAGATGGAGCGCCGGTTGCCGGCGTCCCACTCACCACGTGGGAACCACGTGTAGGCGAACTGGTAGTCGGTGACGGGATAGTTCATCCACGCTCCTACCCAGTCCGAGCAGTTGTCACGACTCCTGACCATGACGACTCGGTCACCCGGGTACCCCTCGTCGGGCGTCCCCACCACGATGGTCGAGACCGCTCGCCAGGCGTGCTCCTCGGTGCAGGGCACGCGTGGAGCGCCTGCCACCGTGGCCTCCGCCACACATGTCAGCCACTCGTCGTCGGGGATGCCGAGCAGGACTCCCTTGGCACTCTTCGTGGGCAGGGTCACAAGGGCGGGCGAGCTCTCCACGCCCCCCACGACGTCACACCTGAACCACCGGGCTCCCTGGTCCCACGCGGCGTCGCTCGGGCGGAACCACGCCCAGGACAGGACGGAGCGCATCGCCAGGCTGTCGTCCGCGCCCGTGAACTTCTTGAAGCTCTTGGCGCAGGTTCCGAACACCGTCGCCCCGAGCGCCGGGTCGTCCGGCTCCAGGTCGGCGTCCTTGCCGGTGAACGTGCCCACGTCGAAGGTCTGTGCGGTGTGGTCGTCGGCGCAGGACACGGTCTCGGTGTCGTTGCTCGGCTCAGCGATGTCAGCGGGTTCCAGGACCCGGCAGTCGCCCTCCTCGGGCGGGTCGACGACGACCTTCTCCTCGCCGCCGTCCGGGCCGTCGGGTGTGTCCGTGCCGGTGCACCCGGTCAGCGCGAGCAGCGCCACCAGGGCGCTGAGGAGGGCGAGACGGCTGCGCACGGTGCCTGGCACCCTACCGAGCCGGGGACTGCCCTGCGGTCACTCCGACAGCAGGGCAGCGAGTGTCGCCCCGAGCTCGTACGCCGCCCCTCGGTCGGCGTCGTCGACGTCCCCCATGACGGCGAGCACCTCCGAGGACTGCTTCCAGCCCAGCCCCCCGACGATGGACAGCACCGACCGCACGGCGCCGGTCGTGTCGTAGCGGCCGTGCACGAGCAGGCCGAAGGGCCGCCCCGACGTGCCGCCGCCGTCGTCCGCGGGGGACCCGTCGTCCGAGAGCGACCCGCCCACGGCCAGGAACGTCGAGTCGAAGAAGTGCTTGAGCGCCCCGCTCATGTAGCCGAAGTTGGCAGGCGTGGCGAGCAGGTAGCCGTCCGCCGCCAGCACGTCGTCGGGTGTCGCCTCGAGCGCCGGACGGTCGGTGACCTCGACGCCTGCGATCTCCTCGTCACCGGCGCCGTCGAGCAGTGCCGCCACCAGGGCCTGCATCGAGCGGCTGGGGGAGTGGTGGACCACGAGCAACGAGGGCATGCGTCAGACGCTAGTAGCCGGTTGTGTCGGTCGTGCCCGGGACGCTGACGCGTGTGCACACCGTCGGAGAGTTCCTTGATACAGCGGTGGAGCCGTCTGAGGTCCCGCGGACCCCGGTCCCGAGCGGCTTTACGGAGCTCGACCGCTGCGTGGGTGGGCTGGCACTCGGCGATCTCTGGATCATCACCGGCCATGTGGGGCAGGGTCGAAGCGCCCTCGCGACTCAGTGGGCGATCGCCTCCGCACAAGCGGGTCGCCGCACCTGGCTGATCGGTTGCCGCGAAGACAAGGGGGCGATCGCCGCGCGACTCCGTGCCGGCCGTGTCGATTCCCTGGACCACCTTCCTCTCCACGTGGCTGCCAATGCTGACCTGACGATGCTCGACTCCGATGATGCCGACCCGGGGCTCCTGCGGCCCGAAGTCTTGGTCGTTGACGATGCGGAGAGATCGGCCGGAGTGTTCGCCGGACGAATGCGAACGTTTGCCGATCGCGGTAGCTGCGTGGTCACGGTGCTTCCGAGACACCTCGTCGTGCATCGCGAAGGTGACCGACCGTGCCTGTCGCACGAGTGGGCTTCAGTCGCTGACGTGGTCCTGGAGGTTCGTCAGGCCAGCTGGCCGGGCGATCTGGGGCCCACGAGACCGGGTGATGCCGACTTCATCCTGTTGAGGAATCGCCGTGGCCCGGCGCTCGCGCTTAGCGTCGGTTTCGTGGGCCACCGAGCCCGATTCTTCGATTGGGGGAACAGCACGTGAGCGCTCGCTTGTCCGAACTCATCGGCGAAGTCGTGGCAGATCCGGCAGCGGAACTGGTTCGGGCCTACTTCGACGAGTCAAAGTCGTTTGCCGGCAGCACCTTCGACCTATTGCCCAACAACGATCCGCCTAGATTCACGGCGGAGGATCTGGTTGCCGTGAGCCTGCTTGACGTGAGGTTCGAGCCTCGAGCCGTGCGAAGGTTGCTCGGCGACCCGGACGGGACCCTAAGAAGGCAGCTGGCACTGATCCGCACGGACCTTGACCTCTGGGATGCGTCCGATGAGCAGCTGGCCCCGGCGTACGAGCTCTGGAGCGCGGTCAAGGCGCTGCCTGGCGTCGGCAGGACCCGCACGAGCAAGCTGCTGGCACGCAAGCGGCCTCGACTCATGCCGGTGCTGGACAGCGTCATCGACGAGGCTCTGCCACTCCGACCAGACGCATGGATTCTCCTGCGCGATGCGCTCAGGGAACCAGGTCTCAGACAGTCGATCGATGCTCTCCGCTCGAGCGGCGTTCCGAGGGAGATCTCGACGCTCCGGCTTGTCGACGTCGCCACCTGGATGCGCTTCAGCCGTTCGGAGAATGCCAGGGCGGAGCGTCGCGGGCTCGGCGTGCAAGAGCCCGAGGAGTAGGGGCTGCACCTCCGCATCGCTACAGTGCCGTCATGTCCGAGCGGACGTCGTGCGCCGCGGCCCTGGCCGCCCTCGGGGTCCTGCTGCCGACCGCTGCCGTGCTCGAGATCGGGCCGCGCGGCGACACCGACGCCGACGACGCGGCGGCGAGCGTGCGGTTCCTCGCCGAGCACGGTGACGCGTACGTGTTCTCCGGGGCCTGCTTCGTCGCGGCGGCTGTCGTGCTGCTGCTGGCGGCCTCCCGGCTGCCGTGGCGCAGCACGTTCACGACGGCCCTGGCCACGACGTCGGCGACGCTCCTGGTGCTGGTCGGGGCCTTGCGGATGTCGGCGCCCGGGCCGATCGACTACATCTCGGGCCTGGACAAGGACTGGGGCGAGTCGGCGTACCTGGTCGTGCACATGGTCGGCACACAGTCGGCGCTGCTCGGCGGGCTGGTCCTGCTCGGCCTGTGGGCAGCCACCGTGTCGCGCGCCGCATGGCCGGAGCGGCTGCTGCCGAGACCGGTGGTCGTGCTCGGCTTCGTCCCGCTGGCCTATCCCGTGGCCGCCCTGCTGGGTCGGTTCGCGGCGGACGACCTGGGCCTTCTCTGGGTCGTCTCGCTGCTGTCGCTGTTCCTCGGCCTCCCCGTCTGGTGCCTCGCTGCAGGCGTCTCGCTGGCCGTCCGCGGCCGCGACTCCGCGCCGGAGGCCCCTGCTAGGGTGAGACCGCTATGAAGCGCAGCCTCCTCCTTCTCTGCCGCAGCGGGGTCCACTGACCGGAACTCCTCGCTGCGGAGTCCGTGTCGCCCTCCGGACCCATCACTGACAGTGAGGATCCCTCCGATGTCCCGACCTCAGGACACCACCCAGTCATCCAGCGGGATGCCGATCCACCGCTACCGCGCGTTCCCGCCGATCGACCTGCCCGACCGAACCTGGCCCACCCGGCAGATCACCCACGCGCCGCGCTGGCTCTCGACCGACCTGCGCGACGGCAACCAGGCGCTGATCGACCCGATGTCCCCGGCCCGCAAGCTGACGATGTTCGAGCTGCTCGTGCGGATGGGCTACAAGGAGATCGAGGTCGGGTTCCCGGCCGCGAGCGAGACCGACTTCGGCTTCGTCCGCCAGCTCATCGAGAGCGACCGCATCCCCGACGACGTCACCATCTCGGTCCTCACGCAGGCCCGCGAGGACCTCATCGAGCGCTCGGTGCAGTCGCTGGTCGGCGTACCCCGGGCGAACATCCACCTCTACAACGCCGTCGCGCCGCTGTTCCGCCGCGTGGTCTTCCACGCGAGCAAGGACGAGATCAAGGCGATCGCGACGCGCGGCACCGAGATGGTCATGAAGTACTCCGAGAGCTACCTCGACAAGACGATCATCGGCTACGAGTACTCGCCCGAGATCTTCACCGGCACCGAGCTGCCGTTCTCCGTCGAGGTGTGCGAGGCGGTCAGCGACGTCTGGCAGCCCGACGACGACCGCGAGATCATCCTCAACCTGCCGGCGACCATCGAGATGGCGACGCCGAACGTCTATGCCGACCAGATCGAGTGGTTCTCGCGGCAGCTGACCCGCCGCGAGCACACCGCGATCTCGCTGCACCCCCACAACGACCGGGGTACGGCGGTCGCCGCGACCGAGCTGGCACAGATGGCCGGCGCCGACCGCGTCGAGGGCTGCCTGTTCGGGCACGGCGAGCGCACCGGCAACGTCTGCCTGGTCACCCTCGGCATGAACCTCTTCAGCCAGGGCGTCGACCCGATGATCGACTTCTCGGACATCGACGAGATCCGTCGCACGGTGGAGTACTGCACCCAGCTGCCGGTCCACCCGCGCCACCCCTACGCGGGCGACCTGGTCTACACGGCCTTCTCCGGGTCCCACCAGGACGCCATCAAGAAGGGCCTCGAGGACCTCGAGAAGCAGGCGTCGGAGCGCGGGATCCCGGTGGCCGACATCGAGTGGGAGGCGCCGTACCTCCCCATCGACCCGCACGACGTGGGCCGCACGTACGAGGCCGTCATCCGGGTCAACAGCCAGTCCGGCAAGGGCGGCGTGGCCTACATCATGAAGACGGACCACAAGCTCGACCTGCCCCGCCGGCTCCAGATCGAGTTCTCCCGGGTCGTCCAGGAGCACACCGACGCCGAGGGCGGGGAGGTCTCGCCGGACGCCATGTGGTCGTACTTCAGCCAGACGTACCTCGAGCAAGGTGGTCCGCTGCGCCTGAACAGCGTGCACACCAGCTCGGCGGCGGGGGAGAAGGACCAGCTCACCGTGAGCGTCTACGTCGATGGTGAACGGCAGACGCTCGAGGGCACCGGCAACGGCCCGATCGCCGCGTTCTGCGACGCCCTCGGGACCGTGGGGTACGACGTCCGGGTGCTCGACTACGCCGAGCACGCGCTCTCCTCGGGCGGTGACGCGATCGCCGCGGCGTACGTCGAGTGCGCCGTGGACGGTCAGGTGTACTGGGGGGTCGGACTGGACGCCAACATCGTCACCGCGTCCCTCAAGGCCGTGGTCTCCTCGGTGAACCGCGGCGGCTGAGCGCCGGAATCCGCCCCCGGCGGCTCCGCGGTCTGACAGTCTGGCGACAGCACGCTCCCCGTTGGGTGGGGGGCGTCCTGTCGTGGAGGCATGGCGATCGTTCGTTCCTGGGACGTGTCGGAGGACATCCGTCATGCGCTGACCTTCGGAGAAGGGCCCCTGCTGCGACAGGGGCTCCTGCTCGGGCCGTTCCTGGTCAGCGTCCTTCTCGTGACTCTCGGGGGCGTGAGCGGTCTCGGCAGCCTCTACGCCCTCGGCGTGGTCGTGATCGTGCTCGCCACCGTGGCCGCGGGGATCTTGCAGTGGCGGCCCGACCCCCGGCTGCTCTGGCTCGTCCCCGTGCTCGACCTGGCCGGGCTGAGCCTCATGCGCCTGGTCCCGCTGTCGACCGCGAGCGGTGTCTCGATCCTGGTCTTCCTCCCGGCGCTCTGGCTCGGGGCGGACTACCTCATGCGCGGCGTGGCGCTCGTGGCGGCACTGAGCATCGGGTTCATCGCGGTCCCGACCCTGACCTACTACGGCACCACGGCCGCAGAGATCTCGCGCGCGGTGATGACCCCGCTCGCGGTCGTGATCTGCGCGCTCACCATCGCGCTCGCCAAGCGGCTGTGGCTGCAGCAGGCCGCCCAGCTCGAGGAGCAGGGGCACCAGCTCGAGGAGTCGCTGCGTGAGTCGCTCGAGACCCGCGCCGTCAACGACGCCATCGTCTCGGCCGTCGACGTCGGCCTGGTCTCGCTGGACCGTGAGGGCAACTACCGCTCGATGAACCCGCGGCACGCGGACTTCATGCGGCTCGCCTACCCCGACGGGCACGCCGGCCAGATGGGGCAGCTCGGCCACGTCTACGCGGCGGACCGCGACACCCCGCTGGGCCGTCGCGACATGCCGACCGTCCGGGCGATCGAGGACCGGACCTTGTCGGACTACGTGATCTGGGTCGGGGACGACCCGACGACGCAGCGGGCGCTCAGCGTCTCGGCGAAGCCGGTGCAGAACCGCCAGGGCGAGTTCGACGGGTCGGTGCTCGTCTACAAGGACGTCACCGACCTGGTGACCGCGCTCAAGGTGCGCGACGACTTCGTGGCCTCCGTGTCGCACGAGCTGCGGACCCCGCTGACCTCGATCATGGGCTTCCTCGACCTGCTCCTCGACCGGGGCGGGCTGGACCCCAGCACGACCGCCCAGCTCGAGATCGTGCGTCGCAACGCGGACCGCCTCTACCACCTGGTCAGCGACCTGCTCACGATCGCACAGACCGACCACGGGAGGCTGGTGCTCACCTCGGTCAGCACGGACCTGTCCCTGCTCGTCGAGCAGGCGCTCGGCGACATTTCCCCGGTGGCGGGCGCCGCCGCGGTGCGGGTGGACGCGCGGGTGCAGCCCGGCATCGACCTCGTGGTCGACCCGGTGCGGATCCGGCAGATGCTCGACAACCTGCTGTCCAACGCAGTGAAGTACACACCCGCCGGCGGGCTGGTCACGGTCAGCCTGCTCGAGGAGGACCAGACCGTCGTCCTCCGCGTGGCGGACACCGGCATCGGGATCGCGCAGGACGACCTCGACCAGCTCTTCACCCGCTTCTTCCGCACCCGCGAGGCCGAGATGAGGGCGATCCAGGGCGTCGGCCTGGGGCTCGCCATCACCAAGTCGATCGTGGAGGCCCACGACGGGGTGATCGTCGTGCAGTCGCGGACCGAGGAGGGCACCGACTTCGAGGTGCGGCTGCCACGACAGCGGAAGCGATCGGGCGTGCTCGAGGAGACCGGGCCGATCGCCTCGCCCCTCTGACGGCTCAGGCCTCGGCGATGCCCGCCGTGCCGACGCGGTCGAAGCCGACCCGGCCGTAGATCTCGGCCACCCGGTCGCTGCCGGCTGACAGGAAGACCGTGTGCACGCCCAGGGCCCGCGCATCCTCGACCAGCGCCGCGGTGACCGCGGCACCGACACCGTGCTGCCGCGCCCGTGGCAGCACGCCGATGCCCATGAGCTCGCTGATGCCCTCACGCGGGGAGTGCGAGCCACCTCCCACCGGGCCGTCGGCATCGAAGGCCCCGAGCATCCGGAGCAGGCCGGTCGCCACCCTCTCCCTGAGCACCGCCGGAGCACTGGCTTCTGCGACGACGTCGGTCTCGCCGAACGCGGCACCCACGGCGCCGTGCACCGTGGCGACGTCGGGGTGCTCGGAGGTCAGCAGCTCGATCCGGATGCCGGGCGGGACGGTGGCCGACTGCTCGCGATCACCGAGCACCATGAGGGGGTAGTCGCCGGGCTCGATGCCGGCCGCGGCGATCACCGCCCCCAGGTCCGGAGCGTTCTCGACGACCCACTCGAACGCCTCCGCGACGCCGAGCTCCCGCTGGCGTGCGCGCACGGCCTGCACGTCCTCGACGGTGGCCCCACCGGCGTACCCCAGGCGTGGACGGGCGTAGTACGCCCACCCGGCGGGGTCGCGGGCGACGAAGAGGGTGAAGGGTCCGATCTCCTCGGTGGTGGCGAAGGCGCGCGGCACCTCGTCGTAGTAGCGCTCGAGATCCTGGAGCAGGTTGTCGGTCACGAGACCCTTCTACCGGATCTGCCAGAGTGAGGGCCATGAGCGCACCCCTGGTCTCCGAGCGGATCGGCCAGCTCGTCCTGGGTGACGACCGCCTGGAGTACACCGAGTTCGGCGGCGGGGACCGGTGGGTGGTGCTGCTCCACGGCCAGCTGATGCCGCGCACGATGCACGACCGGCTCGCCCGTGTCCTGGCGTCCGAGGGCCTGCACGTCGTGACGCTCGACCTTCTCGGTCACGGGCGCTCCGACCGTCCCGAGGACCCACGCGGCTACTCGATGTCCGCCTTCGCCGAGCAGGTGGTGGGACTCCTCGACCACCTGGGAGCCGAGCAGGCCGTCATCGGCGGCACGTCGCTGGGCGCCAACGTCAGCCTCGAGGTCGCCGACCTCGCCCCCGAGCGGGTGCGCGGGCTCGTGCTCGAGATGCCGGTCCTCGACAACGCGGTGGAGGCGGGCATCCTGGCGTTCGCCCCGTTGCTGTTCCTGGCCAGGTTCGCGCCGTGGACGATCTCCACGGTGGCCGCCGCGACCCGGCTGGTGCCGCGCGGTCCGGCGCCGCACTGGGTGGGCGTCGCCCTGGACACCCTCGACCAGCGGCCCCGACCCATGGCCGCGACGGTGCACGGCCTGTTCTTCGGGCGGGTCGCGCCGTCGAGCAGGGCCCGGGCGCGGATCCAGGCGCCGGCCCTGGTCATCGGACACCCGCACGACCCGATCCACGTGGCCGCCGACGCGCTGATGGTCGCCGAGGAGCTGCCGAACGCGCACCACGTCGCGGCCACCAGCATCCTGGAGTGGCGTCGACGCCCCGAGCGCCTGGACGGCGAGGCCATCGCGTTCGCGGTCGACGTGTGGGACGAGCCGGGCAGGGCGCGCGCCGCAGGCCCTCCCGCCACCTCCTGACAGGCAGAATGGGCAGGTGCCGCTCTACCGCGACGAGGCGATCGTCCTGCGCACCCAGAAGCTGGGCGAGGCCGACCGCATCGTCACCCTCCTGACCCGGTCCCACGGCCGGGTCCGTGCCGTGGCGAAGGGCGTACGCCGCACCACGTCGAGGTTCGGGGCGCGGCTCGAACCGTTCAGCCACGTCGACCTCCAGCTCGCGGAGGCACGTTCCCTCGACGTGGTGACCCAGGTCGAGACGTTGCAGCCGTTCGCGGGGCGGATGGGCGGCGACTACGCCGCGTACACCGCCGGCACCGTGATGCTGGAGACCGCCGAGCGGCTGGTGACCGAGGAGAGGGAGCCTGCCCTCCAGCAGTACCTCCTGCTCGTCGGCGCGCTCCGTGCCATGTGCGAGAGCGGCCGGCCACCGGCGCAGGTGCTCGACGCCTTCCTGCTGCGCTCGCTCGCCGTCGCCGGCTGGGCACCGTCGTTCGACGAGTGCACCCGGTGCGGGGCCCCGGGTCCGCACGTCGCGTTCAACCCCTCGGCCGGCGGGATGCTCTGCCCCGTCTGCCGCCTCCCCGGCTCGGCGCGCCCGGCGGCCGAGACCGTCGCCGCGCTCGCCGCACTGCTCTCCGGCGACTGGGACGTCGTGCTCGCGACCGACGCTCGTCACCTCCGTGAGGCGAGCACCCTGGTGGCGGCGTACCTCGCCTGGCACCTGGAGCGCGGGCTGAAGTCGCTCACGCACCTCCAGCGCTGACGCTCACCCCGCGTGCTGCGGCTCGTTGGCGTGGCGTTGGACCATCTCGTCGATGGAGAGGTTGAAGCCCTCGAGCAGGCGTCCGAAGGTGGCCAGGTCGTCGTCGGACCACTGGGCCAGGGCCTCCTGGAGCCGGGCCCGTCGCCGGTCGCGGCTCTCGGCCAGCACGGTGGCGCCCTCGGGAGTCAGGTCCACGATCGAGGCCCGCCGGTCGCTCGGGTCGCTCTGGCGCATGACCATCGCGGCGGCCTCGAGGGCCTGCACCTGACGGGTGATCGTGGACGGGTCCAGGCCGAAGGCCTGGGCGAGCGAGCCGACGCGCTGCGGACCCTCGTCGGCCAGCCAGCACAGGATGCCGTAGGCCGAGCGATCCAGGTCGACCTCGCCCGCGGTCGTGCGGAAGTGGATCCGCTGCGTGCGGCGCAGCAGGATGGTCAGCTGCTGCTCGATCTGCGTGGTCTGCAAAGCCCGTCCCCTCGCACTCACCGGCGTTCGGGCATTCTAGACGCGCATCGTGAGAGGGCACTGAGAGACCAGGGCGGAGGTGGGATGGACCGGGTCCGCAGGGGACGGGGGAGGGCGCAGCCGCGCCCGACCCCCGTACGAGCGCCGACGCCGCACCCGTCCGGAGCGCGACCGCCCGGCGGTGCCGGCCGACCTGGTGCCGCGCCACGTCGCGATCGTGATGGACGGCAACGGCCGGTGGGCGAAGGAGCGGGGCCTGCCGCGCACCGCGGGCCACGAGCGAGGGGAGCACTCGCTCTTCGACGTCGTCGAGGGCGCCATCGAGATCGGGGTGAAGGCGGTCTCGGCGTACGCGTTCTCGACGGAGAACTGGTCCCGCTCGCCGGAGGAGGTCCGCTTCCTCATGGGGTTCAACCGCGACGTGATCCGCCGTCGCCGCGACGAGATGCACGAGCTGCGGCGTCCGGGTCCGGTGGGCGGGGCGGGCGCCGCGGCTGTGGCGCTCGGTCATCAAGGAGCTCCAGGTCGCCGAGGAGATGACCCGCGACAACGACGTGCTGACGCTGACGATGTGCGTCAACTACGGCGGCCGCGCGGAGATCGCCGACGCGGCGCGCGGGCTCGCGCAGGACGTGGCCGCGGGCAAGGTCAAGCCGGACCGGGTCGACGAGAAGACCTTCGCCCGCTACCTCTACGTCCCGGAGCTCGCCGACGCGGACCTCGTGTGGCGCACGTCGGGGGAGCAGCGGCTGTCGAACTTCATGCTCTGGCAGGCGGCGTACTCCGAGATGGTGTTCACCGACGTCCTGTGGCCGGACGTCGACCGCCGGCACCTCTGGCAGGCGATCGACACTCTACGCCCGTCGCGACCGCCGGTACGGCGGTGCGGAGCCGCCGTCCTCGTGACTGCTGACCGGGTCGCCGGGGCCGCAGTCACGGCTTGGCCCCGACGACCCTCAGGGGCGGGTCAGAGGGAGGAGATGCCCTCGCCGGTGCCGTCGTCGTGCACCGCGGGGGATGCCGCCTGGATCCGGTGGCCCTCCACGTCGTCCTCGTCCTCGGCGGTTGCGGGGCGCATGCGGTGGCCCTCGACCTCGTCGGCGTCGTCCTGCGGGAGCGCCGCCTGGACCCGGTGGCCCTCGACGTCGTCGCCGTCGTACTCGCTGGGGATGCGGTCCTCGTCCATGTGTCCTCCTGAGACCGTCCGGCGCGCTGCCGGTGACCTCATCCTCGCGGTGTGGCTCCGCCTGGTCTGTCGGGCGCCTGACACAACCGGCAGGACCAAGGTCGCGCGTTGCCCGGTCAGTCCTCGGCGAGCGCCGACCTGGTCAGCCGCTGCGCGGGGTGGGTCCGACTGAGCCGCAGCGAGGCTCCGTCGAGGAAGGCCGCCGACGGCCCCTCCTGCGTCAGCGCCGTGAGGAACGCGGGCCCGTCGACCCGCAGCAGCCGGCCGGGGCCGTCGGAGACCACGGTCGCGGTGCGCGGGATCGACTCGAGCAGGCCGATCTCGCCGAAGTAGCTGCCTGGACCCATCTCGTGGAGCGCCAGGACCGTGCCGTCGTCGCCGCGCGCGGACGCGGTGAAGGTGCCGGACTCGATGACGTAGAAGTGGTCCGCGCGGTCGCCCTGGGCCACGACGACCTGGCCCTCGGCCGTCTCGACCACCTCGGCGTCACCGGCGAGCTGCTCGAGCGCCCCCTCCGACACGGCGCCGAAGATGCCGCACCGACGCAGCAGGTCGGTCTTGGGCCGCAGGGCGTCGCGGCGCGCCGCCGCCTCGCCGTCCATGCGCTGCAGCCACGGGAGACCGAGCAGGCAGAGCACCGGGATGCCGAGGCCGCTGGCCCACAGCACCGCGTCGAGACCCCACGCGCCGAGCGCGAGGGGGACGAGGGAGGAGCCGATCACGATCGCGAGCAGGCACAGGCCGTCGAAGGCGCCGAAGACCCGGCCGAGCCGGTCCGACGGGATCGAGCGCTGGAGCGCGGTGATGGCGAGCACGTCGACGACGAGGGTGCTCGCGCCCCGGACGACCTGCGCGACGAAGGCGACGGCCGGCTGGTCGACGAAGAGGAAGAGCAGCGTGGGCAGGCAGTAGCCCATCATCCCGGCGAGGATCACCGTGCCCAGGCGCGGCAGCCGCTCGAGGCGGGTGACCAGGCCGGCGGCGGCGACGCCGCCGATGCCGAGGCCGGTGAGCAGGTAGCCGTAGCCCTCGGAGCCGGTGCCGAGCACGTCCTCGGACACGACCACGAAGAGGACGCTGTCGATGCCGAACACGAACGTCGCGATGACGCTGAACGCCACCAGGGTGGCCACCGACGACGACGCGGTGATCGTGCGGACGCCCACCAGCATCTGCTTGACCGGGCCCACCTCGCCGCCTTCGGTCACGTCGACCGGGGTGCTGCGCACCGAGATCTTGGCGGTCAGCAGGGCGGAGACGAGGTAGGTGCCGGCATTGACGAGGACCGTCGCGCTCTCGGAGGCGACGAGGAGCAGCAGCGCGCCGAGTGCGGGCCCGGCGATCACGCAGATGTTGTCGATGGCGTTGCGCAGCGCGTTGGCCGCCGCCGAGGACCTTCTCCGGGACGAGCTGCGGAGTCAGCGCGGCTGCGGCCGGGGAGTAGACCGTGCTCACCGTCGTGGTGGCCGCGGCGGTGAGCGACGACCAGGCGGGGTGCGCCCCGACCGCCATCTCCACGGCGAGGGCGACCATGAGGGCGACGTTGAGGAGGTCGGTCAGCACCATCAGCCGGACCCGCTCGAAGCGCTCGGCGATGACGCCGCCGTAGGCACTCATCACGAGCGACGGCACGAACCGGCCGGTCGTCGCCGCGGCGACCCAGCCCGGGGAGTGGGTGGTGTCGATCAGCCAGACGACCAGCGCGACGTTGTAGGCCCAGCTGCCGATCGACGACGTGGTGAACGCGCCGGTGAAGTACGCGTAGTCGCGGTGCTTGAGCGCGGCGAGCATCCCCGAGGACTCCGCGCTCACACCACGCCGCCCTTGGCCCGCAACGCACCGAGGTCGCGGATCACGAGCCGGCCCCGCCCCAGCTCGATGATGCCCTCGTCGGCGAGGCGCTGGAGGATCTGGTTGACGGTCGGCCGGGTCCCGCCGACGAGGTCGGCGAGCTGCTCCTGGGTGAGCGGGACCACCGGCGGGCGGCCGGGCTCGGCGTACGACCGTCCGAGCTGGTCGAGCGAGCGGTAGAGCCGCCGGTCGAGCGGGAGGTACATCGTCTCCAGCAACCGGTTGCTCAGCTCCTTGACGCGTTCGGCGAGCAGGTCCACCAGCAGGCCCTGGACGGCGGGGTGCCGGTCGCACAGGTCGCGGAACGCGTGGGCGGTGAGCACCCGGGTCGTGGCGTTCTCCAGCGCCGTCACGCTCGCCGAGCGGTGGCCGCCGTGGGGGAGGAGCGCCAGCTCGCCCACGTGGTCGCCGGGCCCGAGGACGTTGAGGCTCGCGCGCTCGCCGTCAGGGGTGGCCACCTGGACGACGAGCCGGCCCGAGACCAGCAGGTGCATCGCGTCCGCCGGGTCGCCCTCGTGGAACACGACCTCGCCCTTGTCGAAGCGGCGTTCGCGCGCCGCCTCCAGCACGGCGTCGCGCTCTTGCGGGGCCAAGGGGCGCAGCAGCGGCCAGTCCATTCCCGGAGGTCTACCACAGGTGAGACCTGGCACACTCCGGTGACATGACGACTGACCCCCCGCAGTCCGCCCAGACGGCGGCGCTCGTGGCCCGGCTCGGCGACGCCCTCGGGTCCGCGGTCGCTCCGAGCACCGGGCCGGCCCTGCTGCACGAGGTCGTGGCGCAGGTGCGCACCGTCTTCGGCGCGGCCGCGTGCTCGTTCGCCCAGGTCGAGCCCGACGGCGCTTCCCTGCGCTTCGTGGCCGCGGACGGTGCGGGCGCCTCCGCGATCATCGGGGTGACGTTGCCCGTCACTCGCGGCATCGCCGGCTGGGTGACGATGTCGGGCGAGCCGTTGCGCATCGCCAACGTCGCGACCGACAGCCGCTTCGCCCGCGACGTCGCGGAGTCGACCCAGTACGTCCCCCAGGACATCCTCGCCGCACCCGTCGTCGACGACAGCGGCGAGACCGTCGGCGTGGTCGAGGTCCTCGACCCGACGGTCCTGGCAGGCGACGGCACCCAGGACCTGGTCGTGCTGGGGCTGGTCGGGCGGATGCTCGGCACCGTGGTCCGGCTGTCCTCGTTGTACGACGGTCTCGGGACCGGCCTGCTGCGCACGCTCGCCGACCCCGACGACGTCGGGGGCCTTCGACGCAGCCCTCGACGGCATCGCCGGTGAGGACGACTCCCTGGGCGAGCTGGCCGAGGCCTTCCGCTCCGTCGCAGCCGCAGGCCCGCGGGCGGCCCGACTCGCCCGGCAGATCCTGAAGGACGTGGCCGCCTACAGCCGGTGAGCGTCGATGACCCTTCCGGAGTCGTCGGCCGCCTTCGCCGGCACCGGGCCGGAGCACGTCATCGGCCTGCCCATCCCCGGGCCGCCGCGGGAGTGGGCCTGGGGTGGCTCGACCGGAGCGGGGGTCAAGGTCGCCGTGGTCGACAGCGGGGTCGACGCCGACCATCCCGCTGGTCGGTGGCATCGCCGGGGCCGTGAGCGGTGGAGCTGAGACGACGAGGCGCCGGACGGGGTCCGCTTCGTCGACGGCCCCGCACCACCGACGTGGTCGGCCACGGGACGGCCTGTGCCGCGATCATCCGGTCCCCTCGCGCCCGGACGCGGAGATCTACAGCGTGCGGGTGCTCGGCGCCAACATGAAGGGCCGGGGCACGGCGTTCTACGCCGGGATCGAGTGGGCCCTCCAGCAGGGCATCCACGTCGTCAACATGAGCCTGAGCAGCAAGAGCGACCAGTGGTTCGCCGCCTTGCACGAGATCGCCGACGACGCGTACTTCAAGAACACGATGCTCGTGTGCGCCGCCAACGACATGCCCGGCCCGACCTACCCGTCGCCGTTCGCGTCGGTCTTCTCGGTCGCGGCCCGCCCGACCGACGACCCCGAGGCACTGGCCTACAACCCGTCGCCCCCCGGTGGAGTTCGGCGCGCGCGGCCTCGACGTCGAGGTCGCCTGGTCCGACGGCTCCCACGATCGTCGTCGAGCGGCAACTCGCTTCGCGACCCCCCACGTGGCCGGGCTGATCGCTCGGATCCTTGGGAAGCACCCGCACCCTGACGCCGTTCCAGGTCAAGGCGGTGCTGCACGCGGTCTCCGACAACGCCACCTGACGCCTCGGACGGACCCGTGGGGCTCTCGCCAAACTGCATGGAGGAGGCCGGGCCGACCACCCAGGGCCGACCCGGCCTCTCGTATCTCCCGCTCCCCCGGTCCTTCGATCAGGGACCGCCGACCTTCAGCCGGTGGGCCTCGACGTCGTCGTCACCGTCGTCGTCGGCGACGGCCGGGCGCATCTTGTGGCCCTCGACCTCGTCGTTCTCGTCGTCGGCGACGGCGGGGCGCATCTTGTGGCCCTCGACCTCGTCGTTCTCGGTGTCCTCGACCGCGGGGCGCATCTTGTGGGCCTCGACGTCCTCGTCCTCGCGGGGCGGCTTCTCCTGGTCGTTCATTCCGACCTCCTCGTGTGTGTCCCGAGCCGTTCGAAGACGAGAGGATCGTAGGCAGGCTCGGGACCCCGTCACTGTCCGCTGCCTGACACAACGCGTCGGATCGGGGAAGACACGGCCTTCGGTCCCGAAACCGACACCGGGCTCAGCGGCAGGTCGCGCAGACCCCGAACAGCTCGACGGTGTGGCTGACCTCGTCGAAGCCGTGCTCGGCGGCGACCGGCGTCGGCCCAGCGCTCGACGGCGGGGCCCTCGACCTCGACGGTCCGCCCGCACGCGCGGCAGACCAGGTGGTGGTGGTGGTGGTCGCAGCAGCGCCGGTAGCGCGTCTCTCCGTCCTCGGCCCGCAGGACGTCGACCTCGCCGGCAGTGCGAGCGCCTGCAGGGTGCGGTAGACCGTGGCCAGGCCGACGCGCTCTCCGCTCGTGGCGCAGCAGGTCGTGGATCTCCTGGGCGGAGCGGAAGTCGTCGACGGCCGAGGCCGCGACGACCGCGCGGCGCTGACGGGTCGGCCGCGTGCCCGCGGGCAGCGCGCTCAGTGCTCGTCATAGTGACCTCCGTGCGGGGCGTGACGGTGTCCGTCGTGGACGTAGTCGACGTGGTCACCGTGGGGGACCGCCGGGTGTCCGCAGTCGGGTCCGTGGTCGTGCCGGTGGTCCTCGGGCACGACGGTGTGGCGGTCGGCGACGGCGAGCAGCTCGGCCTCCTCCGTCGAAGGGCGGCACCCGCTAGCCGCCGCTGCCGGAGCAGCGCCGACCGGGCCAGGCCAGCCAGAAGCCGGCGAGCGCGAGCAGCACGATGCTCGCGCCCGGCGCCACGGTGACGTACGACCGAGAGCATCAGCCCGCCGACCGAGGCGACGGTGCCGAGCCGCCATCGCGCCGAGCAGCGTCGCGCGGAAGGTGCGGGTCGACCTGCTGAGCGGTCGCGACCGGGACGACCATGAGCGCGCTGACCAGCAGCAGGCCGACGGTCCGCATCGCGACCGTCACGGTGACCGCGGCGAGGACCGAGACGAGCACGTTCCACGCCCCGACGCGGAGGCCGGCGACCCGGGCGAAGTCGGGGTCCTGGGCGACCGCGAACAGCTCGGCCGACGAGCCGAGCGCGACCGCGATGACGACGACCGCGAGGGCCGACGTGACGGCGAGGTCGCCGGTCTCGACCGTGGTGATCGACCCGAAGAGGTAGCGGTTGAGTGTCGCAGCGGACTTGCCGGCCAGCCCGGTGAGCAGGACGCCGCCGGCGATGCCGCCGTAGAAGAGCAGCGCGAGCGCGACGTCGCCGCTGGTGCCGCGGTCGCGCCATCAGCCTCGATCAGCAGCGCGGCCAGGATCGCGACGACCACCGCGGTGAGGACCGGCGAGGTGCCGGTCAGCAGACCGGCCGCGACGCCGGTGAGCGCGACGTGGCCGATGCCGTCGCCCATCAGCGCCTGGCGGCGCTGCACGAGGTAGGTGCCGACGGCGGGGGCGGCGAGCCCGGTCATGAACGCGGCGAGCGAGCGCGCGCTGCATGAACTCCACGCGAGGAGGCTCACGTCGCCACCTCCGGGCCCGTCGAACGGCCGTCGAGCTGCGGGTGGTGGTCGGGCGGTCCGGCGACGGGCGGGTGGTGGTGGGCGTGGGCGTGGACGTCGGTGAACGCCTCGAGCGGCGCCCCGTCGTACGCCACCCGGCCGTCGCGCATGACCACCGACCGGTCGACCAGTGGGCCAGCGGGCCGAGCTCGTGGGCGACGAGCACGATCGTGGCGCCGCGTCCGCCAGGGTGGTGAGCAGGTCGGCGAAGACCTGCTGGTGCGAGGTCCACGCCCGCGGTCGGCTCGTCGAGGATGAGCAGGTCGGGCTCTCCGGCCAGGGCCCGGGCGATCAGGACGCGCTGCTGCTGACCGCCGGAGAGACCGCGACGCCGTCGCGGGCACGGTCGGCGAGGTCGACGGCCTCCAGCGCCGCGCGTGCACGGCCGCGTCGGCCGCGCGCATCGGCTGCCAGGCGCGGCGTCGCGCGAGGCGTCCGGCGGCGACGACCTCCCACACCGAGGCGGGCACGCCGGCGGTGGCGGTGGTGCGCTGGGGGACGTAGCCGACGCGGTGGTGGTCGGAGAAGTCCTCCAGCGGGGTGCCGAACAGGCGTGACGTGCCCGTGGGGGCAGCAGGCCGAGCATCGCCCGCACCAGCGTGGACTTGCCGGAGCCGTTGGCGCCGAGGACCGCGACCACCTCGCCGGCGCCGACGCGCGAGGTCGACGCCGCGGAGCACGGGGCGGCCGCCGAGCTGAGGTGACGGCCACGATCGATCAGGGGTCGTGGTGCTCATCGTGCAGCGTCCGCCTTCCTCAGCGCTGCCAGGTTGCGCCCCATCAGCGAGAGGTAGTCCATGTCCGCAGTCTCGTCGCTCAGGCCCTCGATCGGGTCGAGGGCGGCGGCGTCGACGCCGACCTCGCTCGGCCAGGGTCTGGGCGATCGCGGGGCTGACCAGCGTCTCGGTGAACACCGTGGTGACGCCGGTGCGCTCGATCAGGTCGGTCAGCTCCCGCAGCCGCGAGGGCGAGGGCTCGGCGTCGGGGCGAGAGGCCGGCGACGCCGACCACGTCGAGGCCGTAGCGGTCGAGGTAGCCGAACGCGTCGTGGCTGACCACGACCGTCGAGATCTCGCAGTCGGCCAGCCCGTCGCGGAGCGCGGTCCGAGGTGGCCAGCTCGCGCCTGCGAGCGCCCGTCGCGTTGCGCGGTAGTCGTTGGCGTTGTCGGGGTCCGCCTTCGCCAGCGCGTCGGCGGTCCCGCCGGCGACCGCGGCCAGCCGGTCGGGTCCCGCCAGAAGTGCGGGTCGTCGCCGCGTGGCGGAGGCGTCGGACACCGCCCCGCGTCCTGCTCGACCGCCTCGTCGACGCTGGGCTGGAAGACCGCTCAGCGTAGACCAGCACGTCGGCCTCGGCCACCTGGGCAACCTGCTTGATGGTCAGCTCGGCGTCGTGCGGCTCCTTGCCCGGGCCAGGTCAGGGACGTCCACTCGGCATGGTCGCCGGCGACGCGCTGGGCGACGTACTGGGGCAGGGGATAAGAAGAGTGGCGACCCCAAACCTCGGGGCACGTCACCCGCACCGGCCTTGCTCGAGCAGCCGGCCACCCCCGGAAGGAGAGAGAGCAAGGCGGCGAGCACGGGACGAGGAAGCGCATGAGAACCATTCTCATCACAGATGAGAGCAACTGGGAACTCGTCGAGCGCCCCGCCCGGCCCGGCGCCGGGTGTCGCGCTCCTCGACGTCCTGCACCCACTGGCTCCAGCGCAGCGCCGGTCGCGCCGTGGCGGACGACGGCGCGGGAGGAAGTCGTGCCGGTCCAGGGAGTACGCCGACACCGGCGTCACCGCGGTCGCAGTGGCCGTGCGAGGACCGGCGCGCAGCAGGGCGATCTCGCCCAGCCCGGCGCCCCGGTGGAGGGTCGCGATGGGGAGGCCGTCCTGGTCGATCCGCACCTCGCCGTCGGCGAGGGCGAGGTAGGTGTGCCCCTCGTCGCCCTGCTCGAGGAGGACCTCGCCGGGGGCGTAGGAGACCGGCCGCAGGGCCGAGGCGAGCGACTCGATCTCGGGCGCCGGCAGCGCCCGGAAGATCGGAATCCGGCGCAGCAGCGCGATCTGGACGACCGGCAGGGTGGCGTCGCGGTCGAGGTCGCGCACGGTCCGCGGGTGACCAGCACGTGCAGGGGGAGCAGCAGGGCGGCACCCCAGCAACGGCGCCGGTCAGGCCCCGCGCGACGGCGATCAGCGCCGGCACCAGCAGGGCGCCGGCGGAGAGGCCGAGCATGCTCAGCCCCTCGGTCCGGGCGAAGACGCGGGCCAGGTCCTCCGGCGGCGCCGAGCGCTGAGCACGCGGGCGCACACGTCGAGCAGCGAGCGGGCCGCACCGACGACGACCAGCGAGCGCCACCGTCCCGGTCAGGCCGGCCCCGGCGGTGCCGGCCAGGGCGACGCCCAGGACGAGCGCGGTCGCGACCAGCACCGGACCCAGGCGGCGGCCGACCACCAGGGTCGCGAGGAGGCCCGCCACCAGGGCCTCCGGCGCCGTAGGCGGTGTTGAGGTAGCCGGTCCACGACTGGCCCGCATGGAGCACGTCCACGGCGAGGGGGCACGACGAAGAGCACATCCAGAGCGCTCCGACCACCCACGAACTGCGTCCCCGCCAGGGCCGAGAGCGTGCGCGCGGCCGAGGGGAGCGGCACCCCTCGGGGGGGCGGCGGAGTGGTCCGGCGAGGCCCGGTGTGGGTGCGGAGTGGCCGGCGAGCAGCGGCAGGGCGAGGACCGACGGCTCCGAGCAGCAGGGCGGCGGTCACCACGAAGACCGTGCCGGGGCCCTCGAGCGCGATCAGCACGCACGATCATCAGCCCCGCGACGAGGATGCTGATGCTCTCCACCAGGTTGGTCAGCACGTTGCTGCCGGTGAGCTCCTCGGGATTGCGGGCCAGGGCGGGGAGCAGCGCGGACCCAGTGCCGGCCTCACCACGGGGATCGCCGTCGAGGCAGCCACAGCGCCTGCGTAGGCGACCAGCACGGGCCCGTCGAGCAGCAGGGTGGTCGCCGCGACCGCGGATCCGGCGGCCTAGGCGTACGCCCCGACGAGGAGCGAGGGCAGCGACCACCGGGCCGCCAGGCGGCCGGTCAGGAACCCGACAGCCACCGACGGCAGCACCTGCGCCAGGGACACGAGTCCGGCCTCGGCCGCGCCACCGCGGTCATAGGCGACCACGAGCATCGCGATCCACATCGCGTGCTCGGACAGGGAGAAGCCGGCGTAGCCGACGAGAGTGCGCCGCAGCGATGCGTTGCGCAGGACCGAGACCCCCACCCGCGGAGCCTAGACCTCTGACTAGGGTCGTGCTCGTCCTCACCCGCTTCCGTGTCGCTCCCGCCGCTGTCGACACCTTCCGGGCCGCGCTGGAGGAAGGCACTCGCGGTGCTCGCCGAGGAACGCTGGCTTCGAGTCGGCCACCGTCGGCCGCAACGTCGACGACCCGGCGCTGTGGGTGCTGCAGACGCCGTGGGAGGGGCCGGGCGCCTACCGCCGGGCGCTCTCGGCGTACGACGTCAAGGTGCGGGCGTGGGAGAGCTCGGCCAGGCGGTGGACGAGCCGAGGGCCTACGAGTGGTCCTGACCCCGGGAGCCCGACGAGGGACATCCTGCGTGATCGGCGCCCCAGCGGCGGAACCACGACCCTTGCCGTCTGCCACCCGGCGAGCCACCAGGAGCCACCTGAATGTCCACCCCGCCCAAGCCAGGTGCGCCGTCGACAACGTCGTCAGCCTCGCCAAGCGCCGGGGGTTCGTCTACCCGTGCGGCGAGATCTACGGCGGCACGCGGTCCGCGTGGGACTACGGCCCGCTCGGCGTCGAGCTCAAGGAGAACATCAAGCGCCAGTGGTGGCGCGCGATGGTGCAGTCCCGCGAGGACGTCGTCGGCCTGGACTCCTGCGCGATCCTGCCGCGCCAGACGTGGGAGGCCAGCGGCCACGTCGCCACCTTCAGCGACCCGCTCACCGAGTGCCAGCTGCCACAAGCGCTTCCGGCCGACCACCTGCAGGAGCGGTCGCCGAGAAGAAGCTGGCGCGACGTCAACCCCGATGACGTCGACCTCGCGCGATCGCCTGCCCCAACTGCGGCACCCGCGGTGCGTGGACCGAGCCGCGGCAGTTCTCCGGCCTGCTGAAGACCTACCTCGGCGCGGTCGAGGACGAGTCCGGGCTGCACTACCTGCGCCCTGAGACCGCGCAGGGCATCTTCCTGAACTTCAACAACGTCATGACCCTCCCGCCGCAAGCCGCCGTTCGGCATCGCCCAGATCGGCAAGAGCTTCCGCAACGAGATCACCCCCGGCAACTTCATCTTCCGCACCCGCGAGTTCGAGCAGATGGAGATGGAGTTCTTCGTCGTGCCGGGCACCGACGAGGAGTGGCACCAGTACTGGATCGACGAGCGCACGCAGTGGTACGTCGACCTCGGCATCGACGCCGGACAACCTGCGCCACTACGAGCACCCGCAGGAGAAGCTCTCCCACTACTCCAAGCGGACCGTCGACATCGAGTACCGCTTCGGCTTCGCGGGCTCGGAGTGGGGCGAGCTCGAGGGCATCGCCAACCGCACCGACTTCGACCTCACGACGCACAGCGAAGCACTCGCGGTCAGGACCTGTCCTACTTCGACCAGGCCACCAACGAGCGCTACACGCCGTACGTCATCGAGCCGGCGGCCGGGCTCTCGCGCAGCCTCATGGCGTTCCTCGTCGACGCCTACGCCGAGGACGAGGCGCCCAACACCAAGGGCGGCGTCGACAAGCGCACCGTGCTCCGGCTCGACCCGCGGCTCGCGCCGGTCAAGGTCGCGGTGCTGCCGCTGTCGCGCAACGCCGACCTCATCGCCCAAGGCCCGGGCCGTCGCCGCCGAGCTGCGCGCGCTGGAACGTCGACTTCGACGACGCGGGCGCGATCGGCCGCCGCTACCGCCGCCAGGACGAGATCGGTACGCCGTACTGCCTCACCGTCGACTTCGACACCCTCGAGGACGACGCGGTGACGATCCGCGAGCGGGACTCGATGCGCCAGGAGCGGGTGGGCTCGGCCAGGTGCCGCGGTGGTTCGCGGAGCGCCTCCTCGGGTGTTGAGCGGCTGCCGGCTCAATGCCCGTGATGGCGCCTCGGCGCGGTCGGCTGACCGGGCATCGCAGCCGACGAGCGGGCCGCCGCCCTCGCCCAGAGCGGTGCTCGCGGTGCGGCGGGGGCGTCGGAGCGCGTCGGGCAGGCACCGGCACCGCGCCGCAGCCGACGCCGTCGACGGACGCGAGACGTGCCCGACGGCGTGACGCTGACCGAGCCCGGCGCGCGGGCTGGCCTTCGGGGACACCGCGACGGTCGCCTACGAGGTGCGCGGAAGCAAGAAGGGCACCGTCCTCGAGCTCACCGTCGACTCCGCGAGGCAGGGCAGCCTGAAGGACCTCTCCGGCTTCGACCTCTCCGACCCCTACCAGCGGAAGGCGAACTACTACTACGTCGACGTGACGGTGAAGAACCCCGGCGAAGCGGCTCGGCGAGGTCGACGTCCCGCTGTTGGGGTCAGCGGCAAGAACACCCTGCTGCCGCCGGTGAATTCACCTCGGCCTTCAAGAAGTGCCCGACCCAGCCGCTGCCCCCTGGCTTCGCCCCGGGCACGCGTTCCGCACCTGCCTGGTCTTCCTGTCCCCCGACAAGGGCGCGCTGGCGGGCGTCAGCTATCGGCCCACCCCGACTTCGACCCCGGTGGAGTGGCACGGGGAGGTCGAGGTGCCGAGGAAGCAAGGACGGGAAGGGAAGAAGGGCGGCAAGGGCGGGAAGGGGGATAAGGCGCGGGAAGGGCGGCAGAGCTGTGACCCGTCCTGGGCGACACTGCCCCGCTGTTACCCCGGGCTGGTCCTGGGGCCGCTCCGGGTCGTCACCCCGGTCGTGCTCGCCCCGATGGCCGGGATCACCGACGCGGCGTACCGCCGGCTCTGCGCCGAGCAGGGCGGCCGGGCTCTACGTATACCCGGGGCTCTACGTCTGCGAGATGATCACCAGCCGCGGCCTGGTGGAGCGCGACGAGGGTGACGCTGTCGATGCTCACCTTCGACGAGACCGAGACGACCCGCTCGGTGCAGCTCTACGGGACCGACCCGGCGTACGTCGGCAAGGCGACCGAGATCCTCTGCGCCGAGTACGGCGTCGACCACGTCGACCTCAACTTCGGCTGTCCCGTCCCCAAGGTCACCCGGCGGGGCGGCGGGGGAGCGCTGCCGTGGAAGCAGGACCTGCTCGGCGAGATCCTCACCGCTGCGGTGACCGCTGCTGCGGCGTACGACGTGCCGGTGACGATGAAGACGCGCAAGGGGATCGACGAGGACCACCTCACCTACCTCGACGCGGGCCGGGTCGCGCAGGACACGGGTTGCGCGGCCATCGCGCTGCACGGCCGGACGGTGGCGCAGGCCTACTCCGGGGTCGCCGACTGGGACGCGATCGGTGAGCTCGCCGCGCCGGTGGAGATCCCGGTCCTCGGCAACGGTGACGTCTGGGAGGCCGCCGACGCCCTGCGCATGGTCGAGCAGACCGGTGCCGCGGGCGTGGTCGTCGGGCGCGGCTGCCTGGGGCGGCCGTGGCTCTTCCGCGACCTCGCGGCGGCCTTCGCCGGCGAGCCCGCCGGGACGCTCCCGACGCCTCGGCGAGGTCGCGGCGATGATGCGCCGCCACGCCGAGCTGCTCGGCAGCATCATGGGCGAGGAGCGGGGCTGCAAGGAGTTCCGCAAGCACGTCTCCTGGTACCTCAAGGGCTTCGCCGTCGGCGGCGAGCTACGCCGCGCCCTCGCGCTGGTCACCTCGCTGGCCGGGCTCGACGGCTGCTGGCCGGGCTCGACCCGCCGAGCCGTTCCCGGTCACCGAGCTCGGCCCCCCGCGCGGCCGCCAGGGCAGCCCCCGCCGGGTGGTGCTCCCCCAGGGCTGGCTCGACGACACCGACGGCCTGGCCTGCCAGGAGGACCTGGACTCCGGCTCCGGCGGCTGACGCCCCGCACGGCCAGTACTGGCCGTGCGCTGGATTCCCCGGCCGAGAACCAGCAGACGAGCAGTAGCCGATGCGGAGGGGGCTTGGAGCCCCGTGGACGCACGGTGTGGTCCAGACCATGGTCCGGACGGGTTTCACGAACGGAGGTCCAGGCCACCCTCACGGGTGAGGCTTGTGAAACCGGGCACAAACGGGGGTCTGGATGTGACCGCCTGGTGGGCACTGTGCTTCACTCGGGGGCTTGTTCCGAAACACAATCTTCGCGAATTGGTGGTTTGCATGATACTTATGCGTGTCATCGGGCGACTGCCCGCTCCCGCGCACGGTCGATCTTCCGTCGCTTCGTCACGCCGACCGCGCTTGCGGCCACCGTGGACGACGGGCGTCGTCGTGGCTGGCATTCCCTGCGCGGGCGCCGTGGCGGTCTCGGGCAACGACGATCTCGACCTGCACCAGGCCGGGGCTGCACTGAGCCAGTCCGACATCTCCGCCATCGAGGCGCGTCGGGAGCGGTCCACCCGCTCGTCCGACCGCACCCTCCCGCGGGTCACCCTCGAGCCGCAGCCGGTGCGCCACCTCTACGCGACCGCCGCGCTCAACGTCTGGGCGGGCCCGGACGAGCAGGCTCCCAAGTTCCGGGTCCTCGACTTCGGCACCAAGCTCGGCGTCACCGGCCAGCGCCAGGGCCACTGGGCCGAGGTCATCGTCGAGGGCGGCCGGTCCGCTGGGTCAACGCGACGTACCTCGCGAGGAAGAGCCCCCTCCCGAGCCGCTCGACCGGGGCGGCCACCGGTGGCATCTCCACCGCCCCTGCGCCGACGGCTCGGCCACCGAGGCCGGCCTGGTGTCCTCGGCGGTCACCCTCTACCGCGCGGTCTGCGCCGCGTTCCCGGCCCTGTCGACCTACGGCGGCTGGGACGCTCACGGCGAGCACGCCAACGGCCGCGCGATCGACTTCATGATCACCGACCCGGCGACCGGCCAGGCCGTCGCGGACTGGGTCCGTGTCAACGCGGGCGCGCTGAACGTCTACGACGTGATCTGGTCGCAGCACATCTGGACCCCGGAGCGTTCGGCCGAGGGCTGGCGGTAGATGCCCGACCGCGGCACCGCCACCGCCAACCACTACGACCACGTCCACGTGGCCGTCTACTCAGCCGTCCGCAGGACGACACGGACCACTCCTCCCCGACGGCTCTCGGGCCGCGGCACGGGCCGGAACCCCCACCGGCCCCGTGAAGCCGGACCGCCCTTCCACCTGCCCCCGGTGGAACGGGCGGTTCGGTGCGTCTAGGGTCGCGCCGTGAGTCCGACGGCGCCCCCGCACGAGCCGCAGTACGACGACGACGCTCGTGCGCGCTGGGCCGCGGAGGCCGACAAGGCTCCGTACCGGACGCCGTTCGTCCCGACCGCGCCCGCGTCCTGCACAGCGCCGCCCGCGCCGGCTCGCCGCCAAGACCCAGGTGGTCGGCCCTCAGGACGACGACTTCGTCCGCAACCGGCTGACGCACACCCTCGAGGTCGCGCAGGTCGGCAGCGCCACCTCGCCCGGCGGCTGGGCTGCGACCCCGACCTGGTGGAGACCGCTGCGCTCGCCCACGACCTGGGGCACCCGCCGTTCGGCCACCCGGGGAGCGCGCGCTCGACGAGCTCGTGCGACGCTGCAGGCGGCTTCGAGGGCAACGCCCAGACGCTGCGGATCCTGACTCGCCTGGAGTCCAAGGCCGTCGACGCCGACGGCCACGGGGTCGGGCTCAACCTCACCCGAGCCGTCCTTGGATGCGAGCACCAAGTACCCCTGGTCACGCGACGACGCCCCGCCGCCCACGGGGCGCACACGGGGACGGCACGCCTCGCGCCGTCCGGAAGTTCGGTGTCTACGCCGACGACCTCCCGGTCTTCGTGTGGGCCCGGGCAGGCGCCGACCAGCGGACGACGCTGCCTCGAGGCCCAGGTCATGGATCTGTCCGACGACGTCGCCTACTCCGTCCACGACATCGAGGACGGCGTG
Organism: uncultured Actinomycetota bacterium; assembly: GCA_963759965.1. Taxonomy (GTDB): domain Bacteria; phylum Actinomycetota; class Actinomycetes; order Propionibacteriales; family Nocardioidaceae; genus Marmoricola_A. The sequence goes on along the minus strand of CAVXBM010000019.1, from coordinate 535,578 downwards.
GTCGCCGGCCGGATCGACCTCGCCTGGCTCAGCGACGCCGGTCTCCAGCGCGAGGTCTGGGAGACCGTGCGCGCCTGGTACCTCCCCGAGGCCGGCGACGACCTCCTGGCCGCGGCCCTGGAGAGGATGCTCGCTCGGAAGGCTGGCCCGACACGGCGTACGACGGGAGCCGGGCACTCTCGGCGCGCTGAAGAACCTCACCTCGCGGTTGATCGGGCGGTTCTGCTCGGCCGCGACCCAGGCCACCGAGGAGGCGTTCGGGCTGGGTCCGCACGCCCGCTACGACGCGGACCTGGTCGTCCCCGCGGAGACCTCGTTGGAGATCGTCGTGCTCAAGGGCATCGCCGCCCACCTCGTCATGCGGGCCGAGGACAGGGTCGGGCTGCTCGACGAGCAGCGGCAGGTCATCGGCGAGGTGGTCGCCGCGCTCCTCGACCGAGCGCCGCACGGGCTCGAGCGGCAGTTCGAGGACGACTGGGCCGCAGCCGACGACGACGGCGCCCGGTCGGGTCGTCGTCGACCAGGTCGCCAGCCTCACCGACGCCTCGATCATGGCGTGGCGCAGGGCCCTGGTCTGACCGGTGCGGCGCGCTCCACACCCCTCGGGGCCGCCCAGGAACGTGGGTGGACGGACATAGACTGCGCGCGTGGCAGGCCTGATCCGCGAGGAGGACATCGCGCTCGTGCGTGAGCGGGCCGACATCGTCGAGATCGTCAGCCAGCACGTCACGCTCAAGCCTGCCGGTGGGGGAGCCTTCAAGGGCCTCTGCCCCTTCCACGACGAGAAGAGTCCGTCTTTCACCGTTCGCCCGGGTCGCGGCTTTCATTGCCTGGCGGGCGAGACTCGGGTGATCACCTGGGAGGGCGTCCGGCCGATCAGCGAGCTGGCCGGTGGGACCCACCGGATCCTCGGGATCGACGCGCGCTGGCACGATGCACCCTTCCGGTCCTACGGGACCCAGAGCTCTGGAAGCTGACCCTCACGCGCAACCGACAGGTCAAGGAGCTCTTCGCGACCGACGGTCACCGGTGGTACGTCCGTAGCGGCAAGGAACGTACATCGCGTCGTGTGGTCCTCACCGCCAATCTCAAGCAGGGCGATCGGCTGTGCCACGTCTTCCCCGGTTCCCGCATCCACAGCACGACACCGTCGCCGTTCGGCATCGCCCACGGCTTCACCTTCGGCGACGGCACGCGGACGCGCCACCGCGGCTCGACGGCGTTTCTGTGCCCGCCAAGGACCTGGCGATGCTCAAGTGGTTCCCCAACAGCGTCACCTCCGCCTCCGGGCCGAACCTCCTGGTGCACCACCTCCCCGGGTTCTTCAAGGACCTCCCGGACATCGACGAGGCCACCTCGTACCTCTTCGGCTGGCTCGCCGGCTACTTCGCGGCCGACGGCTGCGTCGCCGAGGACGGCACCGTGATCCTCAATTCCGCCGACCAGGACAACCTGGAAGTCCGGTGCGCCACCTGTGCACCCGCCTCGGCATCGGCACCTACGGCATCACGACGCAGATGCGCGAGGGCTTCCCCGGACGAAGGCCCAGCGCCCTCCATCGCATCCACTTCGTCAACGACGACCTCCCTCCCGAGTTCTTCCTCATCCCGGACCACCGCGACGCTTCGAGGCGGCCTCGAAGAGGTTCGCTCGGCGAGGCTGGGTCGTGCAGTCCGTCGAGGAGACCGATCGCGTCGAGGAAGTCTTCTGCGCAGAGGTCGAGGAGGGGCACGCTTTCGTGCTCGAGGACAACCTCCTCACGGGCAACTGTTTGGGTTGCGGGGAAGGCGGCGACGTCATCTCGTACCTCATGAAGCACGACGGCCTGACCTTCCAGGAGAGCGTCGAGTACCTCGCCGACCGCACCGGCGTGCAGCTGCGCTACCCCGACGACGGCGGGAGCCGCAGCCCAAGCGGAGCGTGATCCCGCGACAGCGGCTGATCGAGGCGCACCAGTTCGCGCAGGAGTGGTACTCCGAGCACCTCTCCGCCCCGGAGGCCGTGGCCGCCCGGCAGTTCCTGTCCGAGCGCGGCTTCGACCAGGAGGCCGCCGACACGTTCGGGCTCGGGTTCGCCCCCCGCGACGGCGACGCGCTCTACAAGCACCTGCGCCAGAAGAGTTCACCGACCCGAGCTGGTGACCGCCGGCCTCTTCGCCGGGGCAGCGCGGGCACTACGACCGGTTCCGCGGCCGGCTGTTCTGGCCGATCCGCGAGACCTCGGGGGAGACCATCGGCTTCGGCGCCCGACGGATCTTCGACGACGACCGGATCGAGGCGAAGTACCTCAACACCCCCGAGACCCCGATCTACAAGAAGACACGTGCTCTACGGCATCGACCTGGCCCGCCGCGAGATCGCCCGGTCGTCCCAGGCCGTGGTCGTCGAGGGCTACACCGACGTGATGGCCTGCCACCTGTCCGGGGTGACGACCGCGGTCGCCACCTGCGGCACCGCCTTCGGCGAGGACCACGGCCGGGTCATCCGCCGGCTGCTCCACGACGAGGATTCACGCGGCGAGATCATCTTCACCTTCGACGGCGACGAAGCCGGTCAGAAGGCCGCACTGCGTGCGTTCGCCGGCGACCAGCAGTTCGTTGCGCAGACGTACGTCGCGGTGGAGCCCGACGGGCTGGACCCTTGCGACCTGCGGCTGCAGAAGGGCGACGCGGCGGTCCGCGAGCTCGTCGGCGGACGGACGCCGCTCTACCGCTTCGTGCTGGACAACGTCGTCAAGCGCTACGACCTCGACCGGGCCGACGGACGCCGACGCGTTGCGCGAAGCCGCGAAGCTCGTCTCGTCGATCCGGGACCGCTCGAAGGTCGAGGCCTTCTCGCGCGGCTGGCGAGCATCGTCGGGGTCGACATGGAGGAGGCCGCCGGGAGGTCCGCCGCGCGTCCAAGCGTGGTCCCGCTCCGGCGCGCGGGCTGCAGCACGCACGACCTCAGCAGGCAGAGGCCGGACCGGCGCCGGCACGTCGCCGAGGCGCAGCGCCGCTGCCCGACCTGCGCAACCCGCGGTTCGGGCTCGAGCGCGAGACGCTCAAGCTCGTCGTCCAGCAGCCGGCCCTCGTGGCCCGCTACTCCCGCGACGTCGGGGAGCGCGACTTCACGCACCCGACCTACCAGGTGATCTGGAAGGCTGTCGCGACCCTGGGCGGCCCGGAGGCGGCGGCCGACGCCGAGGTATGGGTCGGCAAGCTCCGCGACGCCCTCGAGTCCGGTCCGGTGCCCGGCTCGCCGACGCCGGGCCAGGTGTTCAACGCCCTCGCCGTCGAGCCGCCCTGCTCCTCGGGTGACCCGAGCCCGTCGTACGTCGCGGCGAACGTCTTCCGGCTCCAGGAACTACCGCTGCCCGCGGTATCGCCGACCTCAAGTCCCGGCTCCAGCGGACCGACCCGGAGGCCGAGGAGCACAACCGGATGTTCGGCGGCTTATGCCCTCGAGAACCAGCGCCGCGCTGCGCGACCGGGCGATGGGCGTGGTCGACTGATGGGCCTGCTCCGACGCGGTCCGGGCCTGCCGGACCACGTGACGCGCGCCGTCTCCGGCCGGGTGCTCGCCTCGGCCGACGCCGACGACGGCACCTGGCTGGTGGCGACCCGCGACGCGCTGTGGGCCGTGGGCGACGACCGGTGACGGCTGCCCTGGGAGCAGGTGCACCGCGCCGACTGGGACCAGGACTCCGCGACCCTGCGCGTCGAGCGCGTCCAGGAGTACGGCGCCCCGGTGGAGGCCCGGAATGGACGGTCCCCGAGCCCGGACCGCTGCTCGACGTCGTCCGCGAGCGGGTGACCGCGAGCGTCTGCTGCAGCGGCGGGTCGACGTGGAGAGGCAAGCGCGGGTTCACGGTGATCGCCCGCCGCCCGCCGTCGGGCCCCGGCGAGGTGACGTGGTCCTACGAGTTCGACCCCGGCGTCGACCCCGACGACCCCGCCGTCGCCGCGGCCGCCGACCGCGCTGCGCGAGGCCCAGGAGTCCCTGGGCCTCTGACGCCGGTCGATGTGCAGCGGCCCGGCGCCTTGCTAACCTGTCCGGGCTGCGGACGGGTCCGCGCCATTCCCCTGTAGCTCAATTGGCAGAGCATTCGGCTGTTAACCGGAGGGTTGTTGGTTCGAGTCCAACCGGGGGAGCCAGGGGGGGGAGGGGGGTGGGGACGAGAAGAGCCCCTGACCGGAGGGCCAGGGGCTCTCGACGCCCTTGGGGCGATCGGGCCGCGAGGTGGAAGGTCTCGGTGTGGCCGTCCACGGCGACCACCTGGCCGTTGACCATGGACGCGGCCGGGGACGCCAGGAACGCGCACATCTCCGCGATCTCGGCGGGCTGCACGTAGCGCGCGAGCGACTGGCCCGCGAGGTACTCCCGCTCCACGACCTCGGGCGGGACGCCCCGTTGGGCGGCCTCGGCTGCGATCACCCGGGTCATGCGGGGACCCTCGACGGTGCCCGGCGCGACGACGTTGGCGCGCACGCCGAACGGCCCCAGCTCGACGGCCAGCGACTTCGTGAACCCGATGACCGCCCACTTGGAGGCGGCGTACGGCGTGCGCATGCCGTAGCCGTGGAGACCGGCCGTCGAGGAGATCGTCACGATCGCTCCGGACCGCTGCGCCTTGAGGTGGGGGACCACGAGCCGGGCCAGGAGGAAGTGGCTGTCGAGGTCGACCGCGAGGCAGGCCCGCCAGTCGTCCGGGTCGATGTCCTCGACGAGCGCCGTCGGCCCGGCGATGCCGGCGTTGTTGACCAGGACGTCGACGCCGCCCCACTGCTCGACGACCCCGCCCACCCAGCGCTGGGCGTCGCCCTCGTCGGACACGTCGCCGCCACACCGTGCAGGCTGCGGTCGCGGTGCAACGCGGCCCCGACCGCGTCCTCGTCCGGTCGCAGATGCTCACGCGGGCGCCGTCGGCGCGGAAGCGGTCGACGACCGCTGCTCCGATCCCGGCGGCGCCCGCGCTCACGAGCACCCGCAACGGCTGCTCCACGCGTCAGTCGGCGACGAAGAACATCCGCTTGTTCACGAACTCGTCCATGCCCAGCGGCCCGAGCTCACGGCCGAAGCCGCTGCGCTTCACGCCGCCGAAGGGCACCTCGGCGCCCTCGCCGGCAGGGGTGTTCACGTTGGACATGCCGACCTCGAGCCGCTCGGCCACCTTGCGCGCACGCTCCGGGTCCGTGCTGAAGACCGCGCCGCCGAGGCCGTAGGTGGTGTCGTTGGCCAGGCTGAGGGCCTCCTCGTCGCTCGTGACCGCGTAGACCACCGCGACCGGGCCGAAGAGCTCCTCGCGGTAGGCCCGCATCTCCTTGGTGATGCCGGTGAGGACGGCGGGGGAGTAGTACGCCGCGGGGCCGTCGCCGAGCACGCCGCCGGCGTGCAGGGTCGCGCCCTTGCTGACGGCGTCCTGGACCTGCTCGTCGAGCAGCTCGGCCGCAGCGCGTGACGACAGCGGGGCGAACGTGCCGTCCGCCCCCTCGGCCGGGTTGCCGGGGTGCAGCCCCGAGGCCCGCTCGGTCAGCTGCGCGACGAACCCGCCGAAGACGTCCTCCATCACGATCATCCGCTTGTTGGAGTTGCAGGCCTGGCCGGTGTTGCCGATCCGGATGTCCCAGGCCAGGTCCGCGGCGGCCTTGGCGTCGTCGGTGTCGAGGATGACGTAGGGGTCGGAGCCGCCGAGCTCGAGCACGCACTTCTTCAGGTTCTTGCCCGCGATGCGCGGCGACCACCGCACCCGCACGCTCCGACCCGGTCAGTGAGACGCCGACGAGGCGGGGGTCCGCGATGATCGTCTCGACCTGCGGTGGCGGGCGAACACGTTGACGTAGGCGCCCTTCGGGACGCCGGCGTCGTCCATGATCTGCTGCACCGCGAGCGCCGACTTCGGCACCGACTCCGCGTGCTTGAGGAGCACCGTGTTGCCCAGCATCAGGTTCGGGGCTGCGAACCGGGCGATCTGGTAGAAGGGGTAGTTCCACGGCATGATCCCGAGCAGCACCCCGATCGGCAGCTTCTGCACGACGGCCTTGCCGCCGGAGAACGTCTTGATCGGCTGGTCGGCCGCGAGGTCGGGGCCCTCGTCGGCGAAGTAGTCGAAGATGTCGCGGCAGTACTCCGCCTCCTCGGCGGACTCGCCCAGCGGCTTGCCCATCTCCTCGGTGGCGATCGCGCCAGCTCGTCCTGCCGCTCGGCGAACAGCTCGCCGACCCGCTTCACGATCTTCGCGCGCTCGGTGATCGGCACGTCGCGCCAGGTCTCGTACGCCGACTGTGCCGAGGCCAGGGCGGCCTCGATCTCGGCGTCGGTGGCGTGGTCGAAGGTCTGGACGACCTCTCCGGTCGCCGGGTTCACCACCCGGTACTCGGGTCCGGTCGCGGTGGCGTCACTCATGGGTCCCTCTCTCGGTCCTCAGGGGAGCTGATCTCCCTAGAACCTAGACCGTGGACCCGCGCCCGGTCTCCCCTGACTGTACGTTCAGTAGACCGGGTCGCCTCGCAGCGCCGGGGAAGGCGGTGAGCGTCGGCAGGTCGCCGATCCGTTCGCGTCGGTCCGTCGCCGGTGCCGCTCCCGTCCGGCCTGCGCGGCGATCGGCTCGGCGTCGGCGTCCAGGAAGACGATCCGTCGCATGGCCTGAAGTCCGTCGGGCAGCGCCGTCCTCGTCGGTCTTCGACGCCGTCGGGCAGCCCCCCGAGGTGCTCGAAGACGAGGTAGCCGTTGCGGCTGCGGCACGGTCGTCGTGCCCCGTTCGCCGGTCGCCACCTTCGCGGCGACCACCTCCGGCGGGCGGCGGTCGACGAACCCGGTCGCGAACGTGGGCACGTCGGGTCGACCTCGCCGTCGACGAGCCCGCAACCGGGCCCGGCGTACGAGCTCAAGTCCGTCGCCTCCCGCCGATGGGGTAGACCGTCATGCCGGAGCGGAACTCCTGGTTGTCGAGGGTCACGAAGCAGTCGCGCCCAGTAGCGGCCGTCCGCGGACTCGAGCGCGAGCGAGCACCCGGTGCCGGCGTGGTGCGCATGCCGACTCGACCGTGGGTCCCCGGCGCCGAACACCAGCGACGTGGTCTCTCGTCGCTGCTGTTGCCGTCGCGGCACTTGTCGACCAGTCCTGCGACGGCGCGGGGCGCGTCGGCACGGTCCGGCGTCCGTCGCGGGCTGGGGGCGTCGTCGGACAGCATCCCGGGGACGACGAGCGCGGTCGTCGCGACGCAGGCGGCCAGAGCCAGGCCCGCCCCGCCGACGGCCAGCCGCGACGGGTGCGCAGACTGGCGCCCTCCCGCCGGATGGCCGGCGAGGTCGGGCGCGCCGTACCGCGCGTCGTCGGGCGGCTGGAGGCTCGCGCTCGAGCTCCTCGATGTCGGGCATGTCAGTTCCCTCCGCTCATGGTGCCGACGGCGTCGGCGGTGACCCGCAGCTTCGACAGGGCGCGGGACAGCGTGCTCTTCACCGTGCCGCGCGGGATGCCGAGCTCGTCGGCCACCTGTGCCTCGGACAGGTCGTAGTAGTGCCGGAGCACGACCACGGCGCGTTCGCGCTCGCCGAGGCCCTGCAGCAGCGCGACGACCTGCTCGCGCGCTTCCAGGGGCCGGTGCCGCCGTCGACCGCCCGCTCCGGCGGCTGCTCGACGCCGACCTCGAGGACCCGGCGTCGCCGGACCCGGTCGATGTTGAGGTTGACCAGCACCTTGCGCGTGTAGGCCGTCGGGTCGTCGCGGCGGATCCGCCGCCAGGCGGAGTACGTGCGCGCCAGCGCCGTCTGGGTCAGGTCCTCCGCGAGGTGGTGGTCACCGCACAGGAGGTACGCCGACCACCGCAGCCGCGGCCAGGCAGCAGCCGCGAACTGCTCGAACTCCGCCTCGGCGGCTTCCCGCGCGGCCCGCTCATGTGTCTCCCGTCGTCGAGGGGCCCGTCCCCTCACCCCTCAAGACGCACCCTGCGCGAGATCGGTTCTTGCCGAGACGGGAGAAGCTTCTCCCGTCTCGACGTCAGTCCTCGTCCCCGCCGCCCCAGGTCAGGGAGTAGACCTCGAAGGCGGCGGCGAACGCGACGCCCATGCGGAAGCCCGTCATCCGGCTGAAGTTCTCGAGCATCTCGCGCTCGTCGAAGTCCTCCCACCCGAGGCCGTCGATGTAGGCGCGGTGCGCCTTGAGCGAGTCGACGCCGAGGTCGAACGTCTCGGTGGTGTCGACGCCGTGCCGCGCCTCGGGGGAGCCGGTCGCCCAGACGGCGCGCGACCCCGCCCCACTTCTCGAGGCCGTCGGTCAGCTGCTCGGGGAAGATCCACCGGTTGCCGGCGTCGCGCACGCCGTCGAGCACGGCACGGCCGACGGCGATGTGGTCGGCCTGGTTGAGCGCACCGGGCCCGAAGCGGTCCCGGAAGTTGCCGGTGATGACGATCTCCGGCTGGTGCCGGCGTACGACGTCGGCGATGGCCGCTCGCAGCGTCAGGCCGTACTCGACCACGCCGTCGGGGAAGCCGAGGAACTCGACCGTGTCGACGCCGACGATCCTCGCGGAGTCGATCTGCTCCTGCTCGCGGACCCGCTTGCACTCGACCGGGTCGAGACCGTCGATGCCGGCCTCGCCGCTGGTCACCATGACGTAGGTGATCGTCTTGCCCTGACCGGTCCACCGGGCGATCGCCGCGGCGGCCCCGAACTCCATGTCGTCGGGGTGGGCCACGATCGCCACCGCCGTCGACCAGTCCTCGGGCAGCGGCTTGAGCGGGGGTGGTGCCTGGTCGTTCATGGGAGCTCCTCGTGGTCAGTTGGGCCAACTCTGACTGCGAGCGGCGGCTCGGCGCTAGCCTCGGAAGTGCGCACCTCGCACCCCCCACCTTTCCTGAGGTGCACGAATGGGAGACCCTTTTGTCCGGGACCGCTCTGCGCCGGGCGACACTCGCCCCGGCAGACCGACACCTCGCGCGCCGCTTCAGCGGCGGCATCAGCCCCGACCTCACGGCCGCGATCAAGGCCGCCGGCGGCGGCCGGGCGTGGTTCGAGAAACAGCTCAAGCCCGGCTCGGTGCCCGACCCCTCCGGTGATGCCGTCGACACCTGGTTCCCGTCCCTCGCCCGGACGCCGAAGCAGATCTTCGACCGGCAGAACAACGAGGTGCAGGGCGCCTGGGAGGTCATGACGGACCTCAGCCGGTGGACGGTCAGCCGACGCATCCACAGCAGCCGACAGCTGCTGGAGGTGATGGTCGACTTCTGGTCGAACCTGCTCAACGTGCCGATCATGGACGACGAGGCGTGGTTCCACCGGATCGACTACGACCGCGTGATCCGGACCTATGCGCTGGACTCGTTCGAGAGCCTCATCACGCGGACCACGATCCACCCGTCGATGGGCATCTTCCTGGACAACGCGGTCTCGACGAAGGACGCGCCCAACGAGAACCTCGGCCGGGAGCTGCTCGAGCTGCACACGGTGGGTGTGGACGCCGGCTACACCGAGGACGACGTCAAGGCGTCGAGCAAGATGCTCACCGGCTACCGCGTCGACCTGTGGTGGCCGAAGTTCCGGTCCCTGTACGACGAGAGCTGGCACTACACCGGCGCGATCGACGTCATGGGCTTCAGCCACCCGAACACCTCGCGTGACGGCCGGGCCGCCACGAAGGCCTACCTGCAGTACCTCGCGCGGCATCCCGCCACCGCCCAGCGGCTCGCCCGCCGGCTGTGCACCCGCTTCGTCAGCGACACCCCGAGCACCGCGATCGTCAGCGCCGTCGCTGCGGCGTACACGGCGAACGGCACGTCCATCAAGCCGACGCTGCGCGCGCTGGTGGACCACCCCGAATTCGCCGCCTCGGCGGGCGGCAAGATCCGCACGCCCACCGAGGACTACGTCGCCACGATCCGGGCCCTGCGCATCAAGCCCACCAAGCCGACCCGCGAGGCGTCGTTCGCGAACGCCATGTACTGGCAGTACAGCGAGCTCGGCCACGCGCCGTACGAGTGGCCGGCGCCCAACGGCTACCCCGAGCCGGGCGCCGCGTGGACCAGCGCCGGACGGGTGCTCAACGGGCTCGGGCTGCACCTCGACCTCACGGCGGGGTGGTGGCCGAGCAAGGAGGCGAAGTTCCGTGCGCCGGCCGACTGGCTCCCGCCGCTGCCCGCGACCCTCGGCACGATCGTCGACCACATCGGGACGCAGCTGCTCGGCGAGAAGCCGTCCGAGGCGGTACGCGCGGGCGTGGCCCGCGTCGTGGAGCTGCCGCTCTCCAAGACCCTGAAGAAGTCCGACCTCTGGGACTACCGCGTGACCTGCATCGTGGCGTCGCTGCTGGACTCCCCGGCCCACCTGCTGCGATGAGGAACCCTGCGATGACTGACACCAAGACCTGCGGATGTCCCGACTTCACCCTCAGCCGCCGTCGGTTCCTCACCGCCGCGGCCGCCGGCACGGGCGTCATGACTGCCGGACGCCTCTTCGGCGAGGCTTTCCGGCAGGTGTCCTACGGCGCGGAGGCGGGCGGCAACGTGCTGGTCGTGCTCAGCCTGCGTGGCGGCAGCGACGGCCTGTCGCTCGTGGTGCCGCGGGGCGACGCGGACCAGACGGCGCTGGGCCAGCTGCGCCCGTCGATCCGGGTGCCCAAGGCGAGCCTGGTCGGCGGCACGCCCGCGTTCGGGCTGCACCCCGAGCTCGAGCCGCTCGTGCCGATGTGGGAAGCCGGGTCCTTCGGCGCGGTCCACGCGGTGGGTCTGCCCGCCCCGAACCGCAGCCACTTCGACGCCATGGCCGCCGTGGAGGACGCCGACCCCGGCACCTCGGCGCGGATCGGCTGGATCAACCGCATGGTCGGGGCGACGGGCGCCGTCGACCCGGAGAGTGCCGTCCAGCTCGGCTCGACCCTGGTGCCCACCTCGATGACCGGCCCCGCGCCGGCGCTCGGCGTCTACCGGGTGCGCGACCTGCGGCTGACCGACCTCGACACGGGCGCCGCTGCGCGTCGTGAGTCGATGACGACGATGTGGGAGGGCCAGAGCGGGCCGCTCGCCACGAGCATCCGCGCCACCCTCGAGACCGTCCGCCGCCTCGAGCCGCTCGTGGACTCGGCCGCGGACGACGCTCCGGGCGGCTCGGTGGTGCACACCGGCGCGTATCCGGAGGGCCCGCTGCAGGAGGTGCTGGCCAACACCGCCGCACTGATCCGTGCCGACGTCGGCACCGAGGTGGTGACCATCGACTACGGCGACTGGGACATGCACACCGGACTGGCGGAGGGCGACCTCGACCCGACGAAGGGCTGGATGGCCGAGCACACCCGGCACCTGGCGAAGTCCCTCAAGGCGTTCTTCGGCGACCTCGGCACCTCGGCGGACCGGGTGACCCTCGTGACGATCAGCGAGTTCGGCCGGCGCGTCGAGGAGAACGGCGACCACGGCGTCGACCACGGCTACGGCAACGTCATGCTCCTGCTCGGTGCCGGGGTCAACGGCGGCGAGGTGCACGGCCAGTGGCCGGGGATCAGCAAGGCCTCCCTCAACGAGGGCGACCTCCAGGTGACCCGGGACTACCGCAGCGTGCTGTGGGAGGTGCTGGTGTCGCGGTTCCCCTCGGTCTCCGGCAGCCGACCCGCGATCTTCCCGAACTTCGTGCCCGAGTCGATCGGCGCGATGACCTGAGGTTCTGCGTACCCCGGTGACCCTCGGGTCGTTGGAGAGGCATGCGTCGTCGTGCCGTCCTCGCCCTGACCGTCCTGGCCGCCCTCCTGGGTGGGCTCGCCGGTCCCGCCGCCGAGGCCGCCGGAGCGAAGTACCCGGTGCCGTACACGTTCCTGCCCAGCGCGGTCGCCGGGGGAGTGCAGGAGGACGCCCCAGGCTCCAACGACTGGTCGTGCAGGCCCAGCGCGGCGCACCCGCGCCCGGTGGTGCTGGTGCACGGCACGTTCGGCAACAAGAGCACGAACTGGCAGACCTACGCCCCGCTGCTCGCCAACAACGGGTACTGCGTCTTCGCCCTGACCTACGGTGTCGACCACTCCGGTGGGCCTGCCACCGAGAAGTTCGGCGGCATGGGGCGGATGCAGGACAGCGCCGTCGAGCTCAAGACCTTCGTGGGCAAGGTGCTCGCCGCCACGGGGGCGAAGAAGGTCGACCTGGTCGGACACTCCCAGGGCACCCTGATGCCGAACTACTACCTCAAGTTCCTCGGCGGAGCGCCGTACGTGAAGCGCTACGTCTCGCTCGCGCCCCTGTGGCACGGCACCCAGGTCGCCGGCGCGCGGCGCGATCGCCGGAGGGGCCTTCGGTGCGCCGGCCGACGAGTCGACGCCGTTCTGCGTGGCGTGCGGTCAGTTCGCGCCCGACTCCGCGTTCATGCAGAAGATGCGCGCCGGGGGAGTGAAGGTCCCGGGCATCGAGTACACGAACATCATGACCGAGCACGACGAGCTCGTCGTGCCCTACACCAGCGGTCGCGAGGCCGGCATGACCAACATCGTCGTGCAGGACCACTGCGACACCGACTACACCGAGCACTTCCAGATCGCCGCCGACAAGGTCGCCACGGGCTACGTCCTGAACGCCCTCGACCCGGCGCACCCGCGACCGGTGCCCTGCACCGTCGTGCTGCCCTTCGTGGGCACCCCAGGCTGACGTCGTACCGAGCGCCGGCCTCGGGGGTGCGCTCGGTGCGGCGTCCAGGGAGGGTGGGTCATGGGTCGTCAGGGAGACGGTCGCGCAACGTCTGGTTCTCGGCCTCGAGCTCGACGACCTTGGCGATGCCGGCCAGGTTGAGCCCTTGCTCGAGCAGCTCGAGGATCCGCTCCAGGCGGAGCACGTCGTCCTCGCTGTACAGACGCGTGCCCCCGCCGGTGCGTGAGGGATCCACGAGCCCGCGTCGCTCGTAGACGCGCAGGTTCTGGACGTTCGTGCCGACCATCTCGGCCGCGACCGAGATGGCGTACACGCCACGAGCAGAGCTCCGTGCCGTCGACATTCACACCACCTCCGCAGACCTGTATCCAGGACTTGATGCTAGCGGCATGACATGCTATATAAAACCTGTATCCACCGATACATGCCGACCTGGCGCCACCACCATCCCTGAGGAGGAGATCATGCTCATGCGTACCGACCCGTTCCGCGACCTCGACCGCCTCGCCCAGCAGGTCTTCGGCGCAGGCACGACGTCCCGGCCGGCGATCATGCCCATGGACGCCTGGCGTGAGGGCGACACGTTCGTCCTCGAGTTCGACCTGCCCGGTGTGAACGTCCAGAGCCTCGACCTCGACGTGGAGCGCAACGTGCTGACGATCAAGGCCGAGCGCGCGCGCCGCAACGGCGACTGGGAGATGCTCGCCGCGGAGCGACCGGCCGGTCACTTCAGCCGGCAGCTGGTCCTCGGCGACAACCTGGACCTGGAGCACATCGACGCGTCGTACGACGCCGGCGTGCTGCGACTGCGGGTGCCGGTCGCGGAGAAGGCGAAGCCGCGCAAGGTCGAGATCGCCGTCACCGGCTCATCCGAGCAGCCTTCGTTGCAGTCCTGACCAACCAGCGTCTCGGGGCGACCCGGACCCTCACCGGGGCGCGACCAGCGACCGCCGGCCACCCAGCCCCCGGGTGGCCGGCGGTCGCCCGTGCACAGGTCGGGAGCGGGAGCCGCGTTGCGGGACCGGCCTAGGCTCGGGACATGACGCGTGCTGCCACTCTCGGAGCCCTGCGTGAGCAGGGATACGTCTCCCGCTCGGTCAAGCAGGAGATCCGCGACAACCTTCTCACCGCCCTCCGCTCCGACCGGCCCGCCTTCCCCGGGATCGTGGGCTTCGACGACACCGTGCTGCCGCAGCTCGAGAGCGCCCTGCTGGCCGGGCACGACCTCGTGCTGCTCGGCGAGCGCGGCCAGGGCAAGACCCGGCTCATGCGCACCCTCAGCCAGCTTCTCGACGAGTGGGTGCCCGTGGTCGAGGGCTGCGAGATCAACGACGACCCGGCCGCGCCCGTGTGCGTGCGCTGCCGACGTCTCGCCGACGAGCTGGGTGACGACCTGCCCGTCGGATGGCTGCACCGCGACCACCGCTACGTCGAGAAGCTGGCCACCCCGGACACCTCGGTCGGCGACCTCGTCGGCGACGTGGACCCGGTCAAGGTGGCCGAGGGCCGGACGCTGGGCGACCCGGAGACCGTGCACTACGGCCTGATCCCGCGCACCAACCGAGGGATCTTCGGCATCAACGAGCTGCCTGACCTCGCCGAGCGGATCCAGGTCGCGATGTTCAACGTGCTCGAGGAGCGCGACATCCAGGTCCGCGGCTACAGCCTGCGGCTGCCCCTCGACCTGCTGCTCGTCGCGAGCGCGAACCCCGAGGACTACACGAACCGGGGCCGGATCATCACCCCGCTCAAGGACCGCTTCGGCGCGGAGATCCGCACCCACTACCCCGAGGAGGTCGAGGAGGAGGTCGCGGTGATCGCGCAGGAGGCCCAGCTCGTCGCCGACGTCCCCGAGCACCTGCTCGAGGTGCTGGCCCGCCTGGCCCGGCACCTCCGCGACTCGTCGTCGGTCGACCAGCGGGCCGGCGTGAGCGCCCGGTTCGCCATCGCCGCCGCGGAAGGTGTGGCGGCCTCGGCACTGCGCCGCGCCGCGCGTACCGGCGAGGAGCCTGCGGTCGCCCGCACCTGTGACATCCCCACCGTCCTGCCCACGCTGCTCGGCAAGCTCGAGTTCGAGATGGGCGAGGAGGGCCGCGAGATCGAGGTCGTTGCCCACCTCCTGCGGCTGGCGGTGGCGGAGACCTTCCGGGAGCGCCTGGTCGGGCTCGACCTGTCCGGCTTCACCGCGATCTTCGCCGAGGGCGCGACCGTCGAGACCGGCGAGCTGGTGCCGGCGGAGGAGCTGCTGGGCCAGCTCGAGAGCATGCCCGGGCTGTCCAAGGTGCTCGACCGGCTCGGCGACGGCGACGACGCCTCGACCGGCCACGTGGCCGCCGCGGTCGAGCTCGTCCTCGAGGGTCTGCACCTGACCCGCCGCATCGACAAGGAGAACGTCGGCGGAAGGACGATCTACGGGTGACTGACCGGCACGACCACCGGTTCCGCTACGGCGCCTGGCAGGGCGGGCCCGACCCGCTCGCCCCGCCGTACGACGTGCGCCGGGTGCTCGACGAGGTCGGCCAGGACGTCCTGGCCGGCGGGTCGCTGCGCGACGCGCTGCGTGACCTCATGCGGCGCGGGTTCGACGGGCGGCGCGGTCTCGACGAGCTTCGCGACCGGGTCCGCCGGATGCGACGGTCCGCCCAGCGTCGGGGCGACCTGAGCGGCACCCTCGACCAGGTGCGTGCCGCGCTCGACCAGGCACTCGCCGCTGAGCGGGAGACGCTGGCCGGGATGGAGGGCGACGACGCTCGTCTCGCCGAGATGGACCTCGCGACGATCCCCGACGACACCGCGGGAGCGGTGCGCGCGCTGGACTCGTACGACTGGAGGTCCGACGAGGCGCGGGAGACGTTCGAGCAGATCAAGCAGATGCTGCAGCGCGAGGTGCTGGACGCGCAGTTCGCCGGCATGAAGCGGATGCTCGAGGACGGCGACCCCGAGGCGATGCAGGCGGTCAAGGACATGCTCGCCGACCTCAACGAGCTGCTCGCCGCGCACGCGCGGGGCGAGGACACCACCGACAAGTTCCGCGAGTTCATGGACAGGCACGGGGACCTCTTCCCCGAGAACCCCCAGGACGTGGACGAGCTCATCGACTCCCTCGCCCGACGTCAGGCCGCGGCCGACCGGATGATGGCGTCGTTGCGCCCGGAGCAGCGCGAGCAGCTCGCCCAGCTGATGAGCGAGGCGTTGTCCGACCCCGACCTCGCGTCACAGATGGCGCAGCTGTCCGACAACCTGCGGGCGCTGCGTCCGGGGCTCGACCGCAGCCGGGTGCAGGGCATGGACCAGGGCGAGGGGCTCGGCTACAGCGCAGCCGTCGAGGCGGTCGCCGAGCTCGCGGACCTCGAGGCGCTGGAGGACCAGCTGGGGGAGTCGGCCTTCGGGTCGCCGCTGGACGACGTGGACGTCGACACCCTCGAGAAGCACCTCGGGTCGGAGGCGGCGGCCGACGTCCGGGCCCTTCGCGAGCTCGAGCGCGAGCTGGAGCGGCAGGGCTTCGTGAGCCAGGGCGACGACGGCCTGCGGCTGACGGCCAGGGCGGTCCGTCGGCTCGGGGAGACCGCGCTCAAGCGGGTGTTCGCCCAGATCCAGGCAGCCGGCTCGGGTGACCACGACGACCGTCGTACCGGAGCGGCGGACGAGCCCACCGGGCTCACCCGCGCCTGGGAGTTCGGCGACGACCTGCCGATCGACGCGGTGCGCACCGTGTCCAACGCGCTGCGCCGGGGAGGAGTGTCGCTGGTCGAGCCCGTCGAGACCACCGGCGCGCGACCGCGCGCGAAGCTCCTGGTCGAGGACTTCGAGGTCGTCGAGACCGAGAAGCGCACGAGTGCCGCGGTCGCGCTGCTGGTCGACCTCTCGTTCTCGATGGTCCACGAGGGTCGCTGGGGCCCCATGAAGCAGACCGCGCTCGCCTTGTCGCACCTCGTGCAGACCCGGTTCCGCCAGGACTCGCTGGAGATCATCGGCTTCAACCTGATGGCGCGCCGGCTCACCCCGGTGCAGCTCGCCGACGTCGAGCCCGAGTGGGTGCAGGGGACCAACCTCCAGCACGCGCTGCTTCTCGCCGCTCGCCACCTGCGCCGGCACCCCGACGCCGAGCCGGTCGTGCTGGTGGTCACCGACGGCGAGCCCACCGCGCACCTCCAGCAGGACGGTTCCCCCCGGTTCAGCTGGCCCACGACCCGCGAGACCCTGCGCGCCACCGTCGCCCAGGTCGACGAGGTCACCCGCTGGGGCGCCACCCTCAACCTCTTCATGCTCGGCGAGGACCCCGGCCTGGCCCGCTTCGTCGACGCCATCGCCCGCCGCTCCGGCGGCCGGGTCTTCACCCCCGACATCGGCCGCCTGGGGGAGTACGTCGTCGCCGACTACCTCCGCGCCCGCCGCGGCCGCCGCTAGCGCAACGAGGTCGAACCGCCGCTCGCGTACGCGCGAACCGCCGCTCGCGTACGCGCGAACCGGGCCTCGGGTACGGGCGAACCGAGACTGGGAGCCGCTCGCTGCCGGCTGACCCCGAGCTCAGCCGGTGACGGTGAGCGACCCTCCGTCGCCCACGGTGAGCCCGACCTCCCGGCGCTGTGCCCCCAACGACACCGAGCAGGTCACCTCGTCGCCCTCCTCCACGACGAGGTAAGCCGGGCCGCAGTCCACCTGCGCACCCCTGGCCGTCCTCGGCAGGGACGACGCCAGGTAGCGCTTCGCAGCAGCCGAGCGGACCACGACACCGTGAGCGCTCACGGTGATCCTGGGTGAGGTCTCGTGGACCCGGGTGAGGCGCACGGAGTACGGGATGTCGACGCCCGACACCGACAACGTGCACTCGAACGCCATGTCCTCCTCGAGGTCGAGAGGCGAGGGACAGGTCGCCCCGTCGATGTCGCCGGAGGCGAATGCGTCAGCCTGGCTGCTGACCAGGTAGTCCTCCACGCTGCCTGCGTCGAACCCGGGCTGGTCGCCGCAGGCGCTCAGCGTCGCCAGCGCCGCAGCGGCCAGGGCGAGCCGGCCCGACCGCGTGCTCACGACGTGGCCTCGTGCTCGGTGCGGACGTCGGACTCGACCGCGGGACCTGCGGTCTGTTGCGGCACCTCCACGGATGCTGCCGACACCGCCGTCGCCTCCGTCGCTCCTCCGGCGCCGCCTCGGCGACGGCGGACTCTTCGACGACGTCGGGGGTCGGGCGGAGCCGGAAGTAGAGCCAGAACACGACCGACACGGTGGCGAACGTGGCGAAGAGCGCCAGCGTCACGCCGACCGAGGCCTCCGTCGAGCGGCCCAGGTAGCCGGCTGCCGGCATCAGCAGGACGTGGACGAACAGCACCAGGACGCCGAGCGTCGTCGCCGCCCAGGCGACCTTGCTCCACGCAGCGAGCCGACCGCCGGGGAGGAAGCGCAGCGGGAGCAGCGCGAACAGCATCCCCTCGAGCCCGCCGACGAAGACCGCTGCGAGGAAGGAGTCCATGGCGAGGACGAGGAAGGACGGGTCCGCCCCGTTGGCGGCCGCGGAGACGGGCGTGAAGAGTGCCCACGCGACCATGGCCAGTCCGAGTCCCGCTGCCATGCCGGTCAGCTCGGCACGCCCCTCGTCGCGCCCGTGCAGGGCCGTGATGAACACGGCGCCGCCCAGCACGCCGTACAGGTAGCCCGGCTCGAAGTGCGTCAGCCGGGAGACCACGACGCAGAGAGCGGCCACGATCAGGGCGGACGGAATTGCGCGCAGGAACCAGTGCCGGTCCTCGTGCCGGATCCGCCGGAACCCGTGGGCCGCGACGATCGCGATCGCGAGGCCGACGAGGACGGAGGCGGCGACGCCCGCCAGCAGGGCCATCGACGGCTCGTTCGTCCCGAACGACGGGTCGAGCAGTCCAGCGAGGACGGTGCCGACGACGAGACAGCCAACGAAGACACCGAACCGCTTCGCACGGCCGGCCGCCTCTCCCGGCGTACGGCGTCGTGCGAGCCGTCGCAGGCGCGCGTCGATGCGCTCGTGGTTCTCCTCGTAGGTGCTGTTGAAGAGCTGGGCCGGGAAGACCATGAGCAGCCCGAGGACGGCGACCAGCAACGACACCTCGGGCACCCGGTCACCGAGGCTGCTCACCGCATCGGGCAGCGTCTGCAGCGACGCCGGGAAGGTCGAGCGCCGACCCGCGTCGACGGCTGCGCGGCTGTCGGCCTGGTCGTCCGAGAGCCGCAGCGTGAACTCCGGGATCGTGCCGGACGCGGATGTGGTGTCCGGCTCGACCGCGGCCTCCTGCATGGGCGCGGACGGCTCCGGAGCGGCCAGCGGCAGCTGGACTGCGGTGAGGGTGGCGATGTCGGTCTCCGACAGGGTGTCCCTCGGCGGGATGCTGCAGTCCTCCGCGCGACCCGCAGCGTTGATCGTGGCGGTCGCGCGGATGCTCCCGGACATGCCGGTGACCCATCGGACGCCGTCCTGCGCCGTGAACGTCGTCGGTCGGAGGCTGCCGACCACGGTGTAGTCGGCGCCGTGCGGCGTCGTGACCGCCCCGGTCGTGTTGTCGATGCAGTCGAGCGGCTCGGACGGTGCGCCACGAGATCCCCTTGCCGCTCAAAGGCTGCTCGACCGGCTTGCCGTCGGTGGGTGTCATCGTGACCGTGCAGGCCGACCCCACGCCGCAGCCGCCACCGAAGGACAGGGTCGTCGTCCCGGCGGTCAGGCCAAGACCTTCGGGAAGTCGCTGCTGCGTCACCGTCGTGGTCATCGACCATGACCCGCCGACCTGAGCCCCGTCGGCTGCCTGCGCCGTGCCCGCCCCCAGCGCGAGACCGAGTGCGAGCACGACGAAGCCGAGCGTGAGGGCTACCCCTGCCCTGAGCACGCGTGACCATCCCA
Source organism: uncultured Actinomycetota bacterium (assembly GCA_963759965.1). Taxonomy (GTDB): domain Bacteria; phylum Actinomycetota; class Actinomycetes; order Propionibacteriales; family Nocardioidaceae; genus Marmoricola_A. The sequence continues at coordinate 516,124 of CAVXBM010000019.1, read as the reverse complement.
CGGCCCTCACCCCCAACCCAGTCGGTGCGTGCGACCGGGAGGACCCGCCGGTCGCACCTTCGAAGGTAGACCCGTGGACAGCCCGTGGCGCTGGCCCAGCCGTGCCGTACGACCGGTCCCATCGCGGTCAGCCCGGGATCCGCCGTTCGGATGATCCCGAACCGGGCACCAGCGTCGTTGTGGCTCACCTGTCACAGCCGTGGCCGACCAGGCACGATGTGCACGTGTCGACGATCCTCGCTGCCCCCGCCACCCTCGCCCGGACCGGAGTGCGCTGGAGCCTCGGGCACGCGCTGCCGCGCACCCTGCTCAGCCGGGCCGGCAAGTCCGGTGACCTGCATGGCCGCGTCTACCACGCGACCCACGTCGGCGACGAGGCCGCGCTGGAGCGGGCGATCACGGACATCCGCGCGGCGGGCACGTTCTACCGCGGGAAGTACGCCGCGGTCACCGTCAGCCTCGAGGGCGTGAAGGCGGTGCTCTCCAGCCCCGACGTGGTCTCGGGCTTCGTGCCGGCTGATGCCGAGAGCCGGTTGGCCAAGCTGTCCGACTGGGCGATGCAGGAGGCACCTCTCGGCCCGCTGGTGCCGCCGTCGCTGCTCGTGACCGAGCCGCCCGACCACACCCGCTACCGCAAGCTGGTCTCCCGGGTGTTCACGGTGCGGGCCGTCGAGGAGCTCCGTGACCGCACGCAGCAGATCGCCGACTCGCTGCTCGACTCGATGGACCCGAGCACGCCAGGGGACCTCGTCGCGACGTACTGCAGCCTGCTCCCGGTCACCGTCATCGCCGAGATCCTCGGCGTGCCCGAGGAGGACCGGCAGAAGGTGCTGGAGTTCGGCGCCGCCGCGGCCCCGAGCCTCGACCTGGGCGTCGGCTGGCGCCAGTTCCGCACCGTCGAGGGCGCCCTGCGCGAGTTCGACCACTGGCTCGCCTCCCACGTCGACAAGCTGCGCCGCTCGCCCGGTGACGACCTGCTGAGCAGGCTCGTCGCGGTCCAGGAGGACGGCGTCGGCCTCACCGACCAGGAGCTCCGGTCGACCGCCGGACTGGTGCTCGCGGCGGGCTTCGAGACGACGGTGAACCTGCTGGGCAACGGGACGTCCCTTCTCGCGGGCCACCCTGACCAACGCCGGGTGCTCGAGGAGGACCCGTCCTTCTGGCCCAATGCCGTCGACGAGGTGCTGCGCCTCGACCCGCCCGTGCTCCTCACGGGTCGCATGGCCATCGCCGACACCGAGGTGCTCGGGACCCGGCTGCCGCGCGGCGCCACGATCGTCACGCTGCTCGCCGGCGCCAACCGTGATCCCTCCGTCTTCACGGACCCGGACAGGTTCGACGTCACGCGCGAGAACGCACGCGACCACGTCGCCTTCTCCGCCGGACGTCACTACTGCCTCGGCGCCGCCCTGGCCCGGATGGAGGGCGAGGTGGGCCTCCGCTCGCTGTTCACCCGGTTCCCGGACCTGCGCGTGGAGCGAGGCGCCGTACGCCGCAGCACGCGGATCCTCCGTGGCTTCGAGCACCTGCCGGTGACCCTGCAGCCCTGATGGGGCTGGTCACCACGCACTCAGCGCGTGGTCACACGCTCCACAGCGCGGTCGGCCATGCTTCCGACCTTCGCGGCGAGGCCGACGCAGAGCGCGATCAGGGCGATGAGAGCGACCTTCTCGAGCACACCTGTCTCCGGACGCGCCAGACCGACGACGAACGAGATGGTGAGCACGGCGAGGACGAGCGTGAAGAGCACGCGCGCGACCTTGATCGTCGTCACCATGTCCGCAAGGTACGCCCGACGTGTGAGCGTGTGGAGGGGCCGAGGTCCCCGTACATGTAAGGCGCTCGACTAGGCTCGCTCGCCTCAGGGGCGGTAGCTCAGCCGGTCAGAGCAGAGGACTCATAATCCTTGGGTCGTGGGTTCGAGCCCCACCCGCCCCACCAGCCCCACGTCGTCGCCGTGTGAGTCTTCGGTTGGTGCCTGACACTCCCGAGGTGCGGCCGTCAGTCGAAGTAGATCAGGTACCGGTCGGGACCGCCGTTGTCCACGACCACCATCTCTCCGTTCACACCTCGGAACTCCTTTGTGCCCCCGGTCACCGCGAGCGAGAACTCGTCGCCGCTCGTCTCCGAGAACGTGATGGCGCCCTGGATGGTGATCTGGCCCCTGCCCTTGAGCGTCAAGGTGCCGACGCACTGCATCGTGAACGATCTCCTGGTCGCGCGCATGATGGTGCAGTCCACGGCGTCGTGACCCACCCGGTCACCGTGCTGGAACAGCTTCTCGGTGAAGCCGAACCTGTCCCCGGGGCTCTCGCCCCGCGGGCCGTTGTCGACGAAGTAGTCCGTCCACGGTTTCGCGGTCACCTTGATGTCGGGTGGCACGGCGCCGGCGACTGCCGGAGACGGCATCCCCCAGCACATCGCGGCAGCCACGATCGCCGATGCGGTGGATCGTCGCGGAATTCTCATGGTTCCCCCTTCGTGAGGCACTCTCTCTCCGGCCCGGACGCCACGGGGCGGCCTGTGCAGCCCCAGCACAACGAATACTCCTTCGCTCCGGTCGGGTACAGCGGTGTCTAGACCCGCTATGGCCTGACGGACTTCACGGTCGGGGGAGCGGTTCCCCCAGCTCCTCGCGGAGTCGAGCCAGCCCGCGCGAGGAGTGGCTCTTGACCGTGCCTTCCCTGATCCCGAGCGTCGTCCGCGGTCTCCTCGACGCTGAGGCCGACCAGGTGGCGGAGCACCACGGTGCGCCGCTGCATCACGGGGAGGTCCCGGAGGGCCGCGAGCAGGTCCGCGCGATCCTCGACAGGAAGGGGAGCGGCCGCCGGCTGCCGCGCGAGGTGATCGGTGGAGAGGTGCGACTGCCAGCGCTTCCACGGTCGCCGACGCTCGTCGAGGTCGGCGTTGACGATGATGCGCCGGGCGTACGCCTCCTCCCGGCCGGCCTCGCGGACCCGTGACCACGAGAGGTACAGCTTGACCAAGGCCTCCTGCAGCACGTCCTCGGCGCGGGAGTCGTCACGGCAGACGGCGTAGGCGATCCTCCTCAGCCGGTCCTGGTGGGCGGTGACGAACTCGACGTAGGCAGCATCGGACTCGTTCACTGCTGACCGTTCCGCAGCCAGTCGACGAAGCCGGGGAGGTCCTGCGCGGAGTTGTCGGGGTCGTAGGCGTCGTACCAAGGATCTCCGTGGTGCGGTCGCTCCGCGACCACGAACCAGGTCTTCCCTGCCCACCTCACCTCGGCGACGCTCGAGATCAGCGTGGACGCTTTGCCCACCCCGATCTCCACGTCGTCCTCCTGGCGCACCAGCTCGACCGACCCCACTGGCGTCAGCGCCGCGGTCTCCGCGTCAGCGAAGGACACGAGCCGCTCGGCGAAGTCGGGTCGACCCTGGAGCGTGGAGGTGACGTCGTCCACCCACAGCTCGAAGTCGTCGGTCCAACGCCCCGGCTCGTCCATCTCGCCGACCGCCGGTCCCGTGCCGTCGGTGTAGAGGATCACCCACACGGTGTCACCCTGGAACTCCTCGGGCCCGTCGAACTCCGCCTCCACGGCGTACGACGAGGTGAGCGGGCGGCCCTGTCCGTCCCCGGGCCTGAGGGGATCCACCACGGTCCGCCGCACCACGGCGTCCGGGGCAACCCACAGGCGGCCGTCGGGTGCGATGGCGACCGGTCCGTGGTTGCCGTACTCCTGCGCCCACGAGGGGATGGCGTCGGTGGTGTAGCTGTCCACGCCCTCGAGCCCGTCGACCGCCTCGACCGCGTTGGCGGGCTGGGGGGCGACGTAGTCCGGGTCCGGTCCGAGGTCACCCTTCTGGACCACGGCCGGCGGCCTCTCCACCGTGCTCGCGCCGCCGGGCTGCGTCGAGGGACCCGCATCGGCTCGACCCACCACGTCCACCACGGCGCCGACCCCGACCGCCAGGGCGGTGGCGACCGACGCCACGGACAGGGCGACGACGGCGCGGCGACGACGGCGGACCCGCTGCCCCTGCCGCAGGTACGCCGTGGCCGGCACCGACGGCAGGTGGTCGAGGCGACGTTCCAGCTGGAGGCCCAGCTCGGTCTCGGTGTTCATGCACCCTCGACGGTTCTCGGGACCTAGAGGTTGTCACGCGTCGTCGGGCAATCGTGCCGCACGGAGCGTCACGTGGCGCGCCACCGCCAGGCGAAGTCGATGCTCGGGAAGATGCCGGCGAGGACCAGCTCCGGCTCGACGTGGATGGTCGGGGTGCTCGGGAGGTAGCTCGCGGAGATGCCCAGGCCGACGAGCAGCAGGGCGCGGCGACGCTGGTCCTCCTCGAGAAGCCGGACGAGGGGCCGCCGGCCATCGACAGATGGCGGGCGGCCCCTCGTGTGGTTCAGGACGGTGTCAGGAGGCGTTGCGCGTCTCGCACTCGACCGTCTTGTCGTTGCTCTTCGCGTAGGCGGTGTCGGAGCCGCCGCCGCAGACGAGCTTGTCGGTGCCGGAGCCGGCGTACAGCGTGTCGTTGCCGTCCGCGCCGTAGATGCTGTCGTTCCCGTCGCCGCCGTAGATCTTGTCGCTGCCGTCCACGCCCACGATGTAGTCGTTGCCGGCGCCACCGTCGAGGAGGTCGTTGCCGACGTTGCCCCGCATCCAGTCGCCGCCGGACCCGCCGACCCCGTGGTCGTCGTCCTGCGCACCGTTGAAGAAGTTGTCACCGGCGCCGAAGTACGCGGTGTCGTCACCCCGGTCACCCAGGAACGAGACGTCGAACGCGTCCGACAGGGCGGTGGAGTCGACCGTGTCGTCGCCCAGCCGCGGCCACACCTCGATGAGCATCGGGGCGGCCCCGACGAACTTGGCGGCGATAGCGCAGCTCGCGCCCACGCCCTGGGGCACGGAGATCTCGGTGCACGACTTGGGCATCCACTTCCACGACGCGGTGCCGCTGTCGACGAACACCAGGCGGCCGTCGGTGTAGGTCATGGTCAGGTTGTTGTTCTGCTGACCTCCGCGGAACAGGTAGCCGTACGCCGTCTTGTTCAGCAGCGCCTGATCCTTCAGCGGGACGACACCGCCGATCATGATCTGCTGGATGTACGGGCGGGCCGGCCCGACGCCCGGGTAGGGCGACGTGTGCCGCGGCAGCTTCATGGTGTCGTCCTCGTACGGTGCCGAGGTCTGCGCTGCCCGGTGGGCCGTCGTCGCCGACTTGTGGGCAGGCGCCGCCGAGCTGACTCCGGCGGTGACCGCAGCAAGGACGAGGGTGGTGGTGGTGACCGCCAGGGGGAGCGATCGCGCGAACGTGGTAAGAGACACTTTTCCTCCCAGATCAGGACTCTGGACTGATCATAGGAGGACTTAAGTCCCGAAGGGTCCTTTCCGTAGATTCTCCACGGTTCCGGGCGTGGATTCCCTCGGACGGGGGACGAAATGCCGCTCAGTGCCCCGTTGTGGAGAAATGCTGCAGGTCCAGCACGGTGTGGAAGTCGCCGCCCCACGTCCAGCCGACGCGGTGGAACGCGCGCACCACGACGCCGCCGCGCAGGATCATGCCCGGGCGCCGCCAGCCCCGGTCGAGGTAGGCCGACGCAAGCTCCGGCAGGACGAGGTCGCCCTTGACGTAGGGGTTGAGGAAAGGGTTCACGTCCACCGCCAGGCCGTACGCGTGCGCCGACCACGTCGTCGTCCCCACGGTGGGCCGGCACGCGTAGGCCCCGGTGTTGTTCCCGTCGCCGGTCGGAGCGGCGTCGACGTCGGCCTGGGTGACCAGGCGCATCTCCTCGAGCGGGAAGCGCGCCCGGTAGAGCGTGCGGAACACCGAGACCACGTCCGGGGCGACCGTCGCGTTCACCACCATGGCGCCGGTGTGCGGCTCCCCGTCGAACCCCTGGAAGGTCATCTCGAGGTAGCGGAGCTCCGAGAGGGTCACCGGGCAGGCGGGGGCCCAGGCGAGGCCGGTGCGCCGCACCAGGGCCGGCGTCACCGGGCGCACGACGCCATGGAACCTCCCGTCGGTCGGCGGGGGCAGCAGGTCGCGGGTCGGGAGCCGCCGGTCCCGCAGCACCGCGGGCGTGCGCAGCACCTGGCCGAAGCCGTCCGGCCGGAGGGGAAGAAGTCGCGCGCCCACCCTCCAGTGGTCCAGCCGCGGCTTCGCCTTCCGGTCTGCGTGCGAGGGTGAGGGGCTCGGGGTGGTGCGAGAGGAAGCCGAGGCCGTGGGTGTCGGGGGCGGATCCGCGGACGGGGTCGACGGCGACGAGCAAGCCGCCAGCGCGATTGTCGCGACCACCACCGGCACCGCCCTCGCGACTCTCATCCCGCCATTGTGTGGGCTGTGGGTACGAGAGGTGGGACTAGCGCGGCAGGCGGTCCGCCCGGGCGGTCACGGACTCCGCCGACGCCGTCAGGCGCCACGCCTCGAAGGTCAGCTCCGCGAGCTCGTCGCGATCGACGCCCTCCAGGTGGACGACGACCCAGCCGAAGCCCGCGGAGGTGAACTGCACCTCGAAGACCTCCGGCCGCTCCCCGACGAGGGCGAGCTGCTCGGGGATCGTCTGCTTGAGGCCGACGGTGCGGGTCGGCTCCCAGAGGTAGCCGAAGGTGCGGCCCGCGACCTCGAAGCGCCAGTACCGCTCGTGGTCGTGCTTCGCGATGTCGGGGAGCTGCCCGACGAGCTCGAGGAAGTCAGAGATCCGGCAGCCCACCCGTCAGCGGCCCTTCCACACCGGCGCACGCTTCTCGGCGAACGCCTTGAAGCCCTCGAGCCCGTCCTCGGAGGAGTAGAGGGTCTCGACCGTCGACAGCTGCTTCTGCGTCACCTTGTCCAGGACGTCCTGGAAGCGGTCGCCCTCGGCCTCGCGGGCGACCTCCTTGATGGAGGCGAAGACCAGGGGAGGGCCGGAGGCGAGCAGCCGTGCGACCTCCCACGCCTTGGCCGTCACCGCGGCCTCGTCGGGCAGCACCTCGTTGACGACCCCCCAGCGCGCGGCCTCCGTCGCCGACATCCAGCGTCCGGTGAGGAGAAGCTCCATCGCGACGTGGTACGGCATCCGCTTGGGCAGCTTGATGGTCGCGGCGTCGGCCAACGTGCCGGCGTTGATCTCCGGGAGTCCGAACTGGGTGGGCTCGGAGGCGTAGATCAGGTCGCACGCGAGTGCGATCTCGAAGCCGCCGCCCATGGCGAGACCGTGGACCGCCGCGATGACGGGCTTGTTGAGGTCGGGCAGCTCCTGGACCCCGCCGAAGCCGCCGACCCCGTAGTCGCCGTCGACGGCGTCCCCGGAAGCAGCGGCCTTGAGGTCCCAGCCGGCGCAGAAGAACTTGTCGCCCTCGGTGCGCATGATCGCCACGCGCAGGTCGGGGTCGTCCCGGAAGCCCGCGAAGACCTCGCCCATGATCCGGCTGGTCGCCAGGTCGATCGCGTTTGCCTTGGGGCGGTCGAGGGTCACCTCGAGGACGCCGTCCTCGCTGCGCGTGCGGATGATTCCGTCGCCGTACGCCTGCTCGGTCGTCATGCCCTCAGCCTCCCAGCGGGCGCAGGAGGCCGCGCGCGATGATGTGCCGCTGGATCTCCGAGGTGCCGTCCCAGATCCGCTCGATCCGGGCGTCGCGCCAGATGCGCTCGAGGGGGAGCTCGTCCATGAGCCCCATACCGCCGTGGATCTGGATCGCCTCGTCGGCGACCATGGCGAGCACCTCGGAGGCCTTGAGCTTGGCCATCGCGAAGTCGGCGTCGGTGGCGATGCCCTGGTCGTGGCGCCACGCGGTGTCGAGCGTGACCAGCTCAGCAGCGCGCAGCTCGACGGCCATGTCGGCGAGCTTGAAGCCGATGCCCTGGAAGCGGCCGATCGTCTGGCCGAACTGCTCGCGCGTCGCGGCGTGCTGCACCGACAGGCCCAGGGCGCGGTCCGCACGTCCGAGGCAATTGGCCGCGACCTGGAGCCGGGTGCTGCCCAGCCAGGTGCCGGCGAGGGCGAGGCCCTGGCCCTCCTCGCCGAGCAGCGCACCGGCGGGCACGTGCACGCCGTCGAGCTCGAGGATGGAGTTGGTGTAGCCGCGGTGCGAGACGTTGCGGTAGCCCGGGTGCACGGTCAGGCCCGGGGTGTCGAGGTCGACGAGGAACGTCGACTTCCCCGACTCGGTCGCCGCGAAGAGGATGACGAAGTCGGACTCGGCGGCGTGACTGATGAAGTGCTTGGTCCCGGTGATCCGCCAGCCGTCGCCGTCGCGCACCGCGCGGGCGCGCATCGAGCGGAGGTCGGACCCCGCGTCGGGCTCGGTCAGGGCGAGGCAGTCGCGCTTCTCGCCGCTCACCGTCGGGAGGAGGTACTTCTCGCGCTGCTCGCCGGTGCAGGCCAGCAGGATGTTCGAGGGTCTCCCGATCTGGGAGTGCAGGGCGTAGCTCGCCCGGCCCAGCTCCTTCTCGACGAGCACGTAGGTCACCGTGTCGAGCCCGGCGCCTCCGACGTCCTCGGGCATGGCCGCGGCGTACAGGCCCGTCGCGAGCGCGCGCTTCTTGATCTGCTCGGCGAGGTCCGCAGCGACCTCGCCGGTGCGCTCCACCTCCTCCTCGTGCGGAAGCAGCTCGCGTTCGACGAATGCCCTCGTCACGTCGACGAAGCCGCGCTGCTCCTCGGTGAGGGAGAAGTCCATCACCGCACCTCCCTGGTCGGTATTGAATCGCCGTTCAGTCTAGTCTCGTCAGGGTGCACCAGGACGAGCGGACCACGCGGGTGCTCGTCGTCGGCCTGGGCACGATCGCGCGCACCCACCTCGAGGTGCTGGGCCGGCGCGACGACGTGGTGGTCGTCGGTGGTGTCGACCCGGCGGGCGGCGACCACCCCTTCGACGTGTGCGACGACCTGGGGGCCGGGCTGGCCACAGAGCCGGATCTGGTGGTGGTGGCGACCCCGACCGACACCCACGTCGACCTGGTCACGGAGGTGCTGACCAGCACCGACGCGCGGGTGCTCTCGGAGAAGCCACTGGCACGCACCAGGGCCGACGCCGCACGGCTCCTGGCTGTCGACGGTGTCGCCCGGAGGCTGACGGTCGCCCACCACTTCGCCTTCTCCCCGGAGGTCGAGTGGGCTCGCTCGCTGGTGCGGTCGCGTCCCGAGTGGGGTTCGCCGACGAGGGTGCTGTCGGTGTTCAACGACGCTTACGCGCAGCTGCCGGAGGAGAGGCTCGCGTCGTACGTCTCCACCTGGATCGACTCCGGGCCCAACCAGCTCAGCCTGCTGGCGCCCTTCGTCGGCCTGCCGACGGTCCTCTCGCACGAAGACGAGCGGGTCCGGTCGGTCACGGTGCTCGAGCACGAGGGTGGCCGGACCACGTTGTGCTCCAACTGGGTGGCTGCCGACACCAGCAAGCAGACGACGCTGGAGTACCTCGGTGGCGAGGTGCAGGTGCGTCTCGACCACACCTCGATGACCGTCCTGGTGGTCCATGACGGCGAGGTCGTCGACCACGTCGGCTACGAAGGCACGGACAGCCGCAAGGAGGCGCACTACGTCGGGCTCTACCGCTCGGTGCTCTCCGGCGAGCCCGACGAGCGCACGACACTCGACCTCGCCGTCGGGATCGCCGGCGTGCTGGAGGAGGGCGTCAGGCGCCCTCGACCGGGTGGTTGCTCCGGATGACGTCGCCGACGTCGTAGGCGCGCTTCACCTCGCGGAGGCGGGCGTGCGTCTCGGCTCCGAACAGGGAGTCGCCGGAGCGGGGTCGCTCGGAGAAGTTGAGGTAGCTGCCGCCGGTGGCCCACGGGCCTACCGCGTCCAGGACCGCCGTGACCGCGTCCTCGACGACCGGCACGATCTCCGGGACCGGCGTGATGCCCACCGCGAAGAGGGCGAAGTCCGCGTCGAAGCCGGACACCGCACCGCCCGGCATCCTTCCCTTCGCGAGCATGCCCCCGAGGTGGCGGAGCTCGAGCGACAGCAGCGGGCTGTCGACCTCGGGGCCGGCGGCGGCGATGACCGCGTCGATGGTCTCCGCCGTGATCGGGCCCAGCAGGGTGCCGTCGCCGCGCCCCGGGACCGGTCCCGGCGGGTCCATGTGCAGCTGGAGCAGCGCCGGCATCGAGGTCGGGGCGAAGGTGTCGATCGCCGGGTCGAGCTCGCGCAACGGCTCCAGGATCTCGTCGGCGAAGTCGGCGGGCATCTGGCAGACCGCCTCCACCACGACGTACGACTGACCGCTGAGGAACGCCGGCAGGTCGGGGAGCAGGGGGAAGCGCAGGATCCGGCTGACCGAGGTGATCGTCTCGGGCGCGTCTGCCGTCCACTGGCGCCACGTCTCCATGACCTGGCGGGCGCGCGCGATCGGGAAGAAGAGCACGCCGGCGTAGACCTCGCTGACCTCGTACAGGCGCATCTCGAGGGCCGTGACGATGCCGAAGCTGCCGCCGCCCCCGCGCAAGGCCCAGAAGAGGTCCGGCTCGGTGTCCGCGTCGACGCGACGGGTGGCACCGTCGGCGGTGACCACCTCGATCGCGGTGACGCTGTTGGCGGCGAGGCCGTGGGAGCGGCCGAGCCACGAGACTCCGCCGCCGAGCGTGTAGCCCGCGACGCCGACGTCGTGGGAGGAGCCTGCCAGCGCGGCCAGACCGTGCGGGGTCGCGGCCGCGACCACGTCGGCCCACTGGGCACCGGCCGCCGCCCGCGCCGAAGCGCGTCCCGGGTCGACCTGCACGTCGCGCAGCCCGTGCAGCCTGAGCAGGATCGTGCCGTCGAGGTCGCCGAGCGGTCCGGCGTTGTGCCCGGTCGACTGTGCGGCGACCCGGAGCCCGGCGTCGCGGGCGGCGGTGACGACCTCCACGACGTCACGCTCGGAGCCGGCGACCACCACGGCGGTCGGACGCTGGTCGACGTCGAGGTGCCAGCCGATGCGGACCTCGTCCCAGCCGGTGTCGCCCGAGCGGACGAGGGAGCCGTCGAGTCGCTCGGCGAGGGCGCTGAGGGCCGCGTCGACGGCGACGTCCAGAGGCTGCGGGAGGACGGGATCGGAGGCTTCGCGGGGCTTGGGGACAGTGGTCGCGGTGGGGGCTACGAGGTCACTCATGACACGCGATCCTGTCGGCGCGCGCGTACGCCTGCCCAGCGCCATGGGTCCCGGGACCCGGCGACGACGTTCCCGCGTTCGGTGGACGTCTACCGGGTGTGCCGCACACCGACCACGTGCGCGGCTTCGTCTTTCGAGGTCGAGACGGGTCGGCTGCGCGAGGTGGGCTGACCCGTCGGACCCGTCAGTTGAGCATGCGCATGGTGGACGGGATGCCGCCGTCGGCGTGCACGTCCTCGACGAGCTCCTGCAGCGCGGTCAGGGCGACGTTCTGCGCCATCGGTCCGTAGGAGACGCGGGCCACGCCCAGCTCCTCCAGCCGCGAGAGCGGCGGCATCCCCGGGATGCCGATCACCGTCAGGCGCTGCGGGCCGAAGGCCTCGGTCAGCTCGGCGACGTTCTCTTCCTTGAGGAACGCGGGCACGAACACGACCGGCGCCCCGGCGTCCAGGAACGCGAGCCCACGCTTCTTCGCCTCGGCGAGGTTCTCGGCGCGGTCGTTGTCGCGGCCGAGGTGGAAGACGTCGGTGCGCGCGTTGAGCACGAAGTCGACACCCTCCTGCTCGGCCACCTTCATGATCGACTCGACCTGCGCGGCGGCCTCGGCCAGCGGCTTCATCTGGTCCTCGATGTTCGCGCCGACGACCCCGATGCCGATGGCCCGGCGGACCGCCTCGGTCGCGTCGCCGTAGCCGCCCTCGAGGTCCGCGGTGACCGGCAGGTCGGTCGCGTCGACGATCCGCTGCACGGCCTCGAGCATGAGGTCGAGGGGGATGTTCTCGCCGTCGGGGTAGCCGTAGGACGCGGCGATCGAGTGGCTCGCCGTCGCGAGGGCCGTGGTGCCCTCGACCTGCGCCACCACCTTCGCGCTGATGACGTCCCACACGTTGACGACCGTGAGGATCTTCGGGTCCTGGTGGAGTCGGAGGAGCTCGGTGCCCTTGGCACGCGTTGCATCGTCAGCCATGAGGGCCACTCTGCCAGCACCGGCAAGAATGGGCGTGTGGACCTGACTGCGTGGTGGCCCCTCGACGACCTCGCGCTGCGCGACGATCTGCTGGCCGCCTACGGCTCGCCCGAGAGGGGCTACCACGACCTCCGGCACCTGGCCGAGGTGCTCGCGCGCATCGACGAGCTGGAGGCCGCCGGGGAGCCCTTCGACCGGCTGCCGGTGGTGCTGGCGGCGTGGTTCCACGACGGGGTGTACGACGGTGTGGCCGGTGCCGAGGCGCGCTCGGCGGACTGGGCGTCGCGGTCGCTGACCCAGGCGGGCCTCGAGGCAGCTGCTGCGGCTGAGGTGGTCCGGCTCGTGAGGCTGACCGAGCAGCACCGCCCCGAGCCGGGGGACCACAACGGCGAGGTGCTCAGCGACGCCGACCTGGCGATCCTCGCGGCCGATGACGTGCGCTACGACGAGTACGTGACCGACGTACGACGGGAGTATGCGCAGGTCCCCGACGACGACTTCCGCCACGGCCGGGCCGCCGTGCTCGAGGACCTCGCCGCCAAGCCCTCGCTCTTCCACACCGCCCACGCCCGCACCCACTGGGAGCACACCGCCCGCGCCAACCTCGCCCGCGAGCTCGCGTCGCTCCGCTCCTGACACCGATTCGTCTGCGGTGGTCACGCGGGAGATCTTGACTCTCCGCTAGACGAATCGGGTCAGCGGAGCGTCTTCTCGATCGTCAGCGTCCCGGTGTGGAGGTCGAGGTGGGCCCGCGCCCCGAGGAGCACGGGGTGGTTGGCGGGGACGTGGCCGACCGGCACCCCGTGCAGCAGGGGTACGCCGAGCGGGGCCAGCCGGTCCTGCAGGAGTGCGGCCACGAGGTCCGGGTCGCCGCAGTCGGTGAAGGCTCCGAGCGCCACCCCGCGGACGCCGTCGAACCACCCGGACCGGAGCAGCTGGGTGAGCGAGCGGTCGAGCCGGTAGGGCTGCTCACCGACGTCCTCGAGCAGCACGATTCCGCCCTCGGCTGCGTGCACGACCGGAGTGCCGGCGGAGGTGGCCAGCAGGGTCAGGTTGCCGCCGACCAGCACCCCGTCGGCCGTCCCGCCGGCTGGGTCGGGCGTGCCCTGGAGGGTCACGGCACCACCGGACAGCACGAGTCGCCGCGTCTCCTCGACGGTGGCGGGTTCGTCGTCACCGAGGGCCGCGACGCCGGCGCAGTGGAGGGTGGCCAGGCCGAGACGTGCCGCGAACGCCTGGTGCAACGCGGTGTTGTCGGAGAAGCCGGCGAGCAGCTTGGGGCTCGCGCCTGCGAGGACGGACCAGTCGAGCAGGTCCACGAGGCGCTGCGTGCCGTAACCGCCGCGGGCCGTCCACACCGCAGCGACCCCGGGGTCGGTCCAGGCCCTGGTCAACCGGGCCGCCCGATCGTGGTCGTCGCCCGCCAACCAGGGGAGGCCGGCAGGCTCCGCCACGTCGACGCGGACCTCGAGGCCCCACACGCGCAGCACGGCGACGCCGGCCTCGAGACGTTCGGGGTCGACCGGCCCGGCAGGTGCGACGACGGCCACGGTGTCCCCGGGACGGAGCCGCGGCGGCCGCAGCAGCACCCGGCCAGGCCGTCGTGGGGCCAGCGTCGAACCCTTGGGCCGGCGCAGCCCCGCCGCGGTCAGCCGGCTGATCAGCTCGCGCGAGCTGACCGGCGTGGCCCCGGCCTCGATCGCGGTGTCGTACCACTCGGCCGGCAGGTCGTAGTGGTCCCGGTCGAAGCCCCGCTCCGGGATCCCGAGCGTGCGCGCGAACGCATGCAGCTCGTCGTAGGACGCGTCGCTCGCCACGTGCGACCAGAGCCGCCCGTGGCCGGGCGCCCCTGGTGGATCGACGAGGACGGTCACATCTCCTCGTGCACGTCCGGGTCGCCTCCGAACAGACGGCCGTCGGGGCGCCCGAGCCCGGTGATCGCGGCCATCTCCTCGACGGTCAGCTCGAACGAGAACACGTCGAGGTTCTGCCGCTGCCGCTCGGGACTCGACGACTTCGGGATCGGCACCGAACCGTTCTGCACCTGCCAGCGCAGGATCACCTGGCCCGGGCCGACGCCGTGGCGCTCGGCGGCTTCCGCCACGGGAGGCTCGGTGAAGGGTGCCTGGCGCTTGCCGAGCGGGCTCCACGACTCGGTGCGGATGCCGAGTCTCTCGTTGACCGCGCGCATCTGCTCCTGCGGGAAGTAGGGGTGCATCTCGAGCTGGTTCACCGCGGGCGTCACCCCGGTCTCGTCGATGATCCGGCGCAGGTGCTCCTCGGTGAAGTTCGAGACGCCGATCGACCGCACCAGCCCGTCCTTCTGCAGGTCCACCAGGGCCCGCCAGGCCTCGACGTACTTCCCGACGCTCGGGTTCGGCCAGTGCACGAGGTGCAGGTCGAGGTGGTCGAGCCCCATCGTCTCCAAGGACGCCCGGGTGCTGGCGATCGCGTCGTCGTACCCGTGGTGGCGTCCCGGGATCTTGCTCGCGACGAGCAGCTCCTCGCGCGGCAGCCCCGAGGCGCGCACGGCCCGGCCGACCTCGCGCTCGTTGCCGTAGTTGACCGCGGTGTCCAGGAGCCGGTAGCCGGCCTCCACGGCACTCACGATGGTGGCGACCGCGTCGTCGCCCTTCATCGGGTAGGTCCCGAAGCCGATGGCCGGGATCTCGTGCCCGTCGTTCAGCGTGTACGTCGGCGCCATGCCCCGAACGTACCCACCTCGGGGCGCGGGCCGATCAGGCGTCGACGGCCGAGTGCGCGCGGGGCGCCGGCGCGGGCGACCTGCGGCGAGGCTTGCGGAGGAAGAGCGTCATCACCACGACGAGGTAGAGGACCCACACCGTGGCCTCGAGGTAGGTCGGCGCGGGGTTCCAGTTGAAGGTGCCCTTGAGCAGCGTGCCGTACCAGGACGACGGCGGGACCTGGGCGCTGACGTCGAACACGGTGTTGTAGAGGCCGGGCAGGATCGCCGCCTCCTGCAGGTCGTGCACGGCGTAGGCGAGCACGCCGGCCGCGACCACGACGAGTCCGGCGCCGGTGTACTTGAAGAACGTCGCGAGGTTGATCTGGATGGCGCTGCGGTAGAGCAGGTAGCCAAGGGCCGCGGCGGTCAGCAGGCCGAGGAAGGCGCCGGTGAACGGGCGGGTGCCCGTCGTTGCCTGCGTGGTGGACCAGATGAACAGCGAGGTCTCGATGCCCTCACGCGCCACCGAGACGAACGAGATGCCGATCAGGGCGAAGGCACCCATGTCGAGCGCCGCCTCGACGCGACCCTCGAGCTCCTTCTTGAGGAGAGCGCGCCGTTCGCTTCATCCAGAAGATCATCCAGGTGACCAGGCACACCGCGAGGATCGACATGAACCCGCCGAAGGCCTCCTGCGCCTTGAAGGTCATCTCCTGCGAACCGAACGTCAGGATCGCGCCGAACCCGAAGCTGAGCAGGATCGCCGCGGCGACGCCGACCCACACCGGACCCAGGCGGTCGCGCCGCCCGGTCTTCACCAGGTAGGCGACCAGGATGGACACGACCAGCGCGGCCTCGAGCCCTTCGCGGAGCCCGATGAGGTAGTTCGCGAGCACGGTGACCTCACAGGAGACGGAACAACAAGCAAGGGAAGCCTAACCTTGCTTCCTGTGAGGCCTGACCCCGCCTCCTGTCAGTCCAGGTGGAGCTCGAACACGCTGTGACGGAGGTAGCGCGGCCGCACCTCGACGCTGGCCTCGACGCCGCGCGCGGTCCGGACGTACGTGGGTTGCGCGGCTTCCGAGTTGAGCCAGGCATCCGTGACGTCGTCGGGCGTGACGCCCTCGGGGAGCACGAAGCCCAAGGTCACGCGAGGGCGACCGAGCCTGTGCTGCTCGAACGTCGTGCGGAGCAGGTTCGTGTCCTTGACCGCCTCCACGTCGACGGATCCGCCGCCCACTCGGATGTTCGTCGCCGAGACCTGGCTCTGGCCGTCGGGGACCTGGGGCACGACGGAGAGCCGGTTGCGACCCATGTCCGGGCTCACGCCCAGCTGGTAACGGACGACGGGCCACAGCACGCCGTACGTCCCCCAGGCCTGCAGGCCCGACGACCGCTCGGTGAAGAGCTTGTCGATGTTGGCGCCGAAGTCCGGCGACGGGGCGATCTCGGGCATGTCACCGGGGATCTCCCAGACGTCCGGGTCGAGCTGCACCTTCGCGTTGGCGGTGGTGTAGCGCTGGACCTGGCCCGTGGCCACACGGCCGAGAGCCGCCTCGGCCACCGCGATGATCGACGTGTTCAGGGTGAAGATCGACCGCTCGGACTGCACCGTCGAGGTCGCACCGTCGCACGGGGGCTGCTCGCCGTGGTCGCCGCCGTCGGCAGTGGTGGCCCCGGTGCCCGTGTGGTACATGCCGTAGGTGTCGGAGTAGCAGTGCTCCTCGCGCTTCGCGACGAGCGCCCGGGCATGTCCGTTCGGAGCCACCGGACGGGTGTCGCCGTCGGGCATCCGCAGCTCGGCCTCGGCCGGCGTGACGCCGATCCAGTGCCGCTGGAACACCTTGGTGTTCCCCGGGTCGTCGAGCGAGTCGGCGTACTGGTCGGTGTCGCCGCCGAACCACCACGCGTCGTCGAAGCGCTGCTGCATCGACTTCGCCCGCGTGTTCGCCCACCGCTCGGTGGCGCGGTCGCCCTTGCTGTCGGCGAGGTCGGCCAGGTCGCGCAGGCCGCGGATCGTGTAGACGGTGTTGTCCAGCTTCTCCTCGCCCATGCCCTCGCGCTCGACGTTGCCGAGACCCTCGGGCCACAGGTCGCCGTCCTCGTCGAGCTCGCGGAAGATGTACTTCATCGCGCGCACCGAGGTCGGGTACATCGCGTCGCGGAACCGGTCGTCGCCGGTCCACCGCCAGATGAGTGCGACCGCGCTGGGGAACTTGGCGGTCTCGTCGGTGTTGCCCGGGTCGTCGTTCGCGCCGAAGTAGACCTGGCCGTCCGGGGTCACCTCGTGAACGATCTTCCCGCTGCGGCCGTTGGCGACGAGGCTGATGTCGCGCAAAGCCTTGATGTGCTTCTCGATCGCGTCGAACTGCCCCGCGGCCACGGCTGCGAACGCGGTGTACTCACCGTCGGTCGCGAACAGCCACGGGTAGTCCGGCCAGCCGGCGCCGATCCAGGTGGCCTTCGGCACCCGGCCCACCGGGGCGGGGTACTTCTTGCCGGCGTTGGTGATGCGGACCCGGAGGTCGCGGGCCTGCTGCACGGACTTCGCGAGGTTCTGCTTGCTCCAGGCGATGCTCTGCTCGAGCCACTGGTCGCCGGGGATGGACACCTTGGTCTGCGCGTCCAGCTGCTTGCGCTGCCTGACGACCCGGCGGAGCGCCGCATCGGGGTCCTCCAGCGCCGAGGCCATCGCGAGGCGAGCAGCCTTGGCTCCCTGGTCGGAGCCGCCGACGGCGAACCACACCGTCGTACCGCCGGCAGGGACGTCGACCTCGTAGGTCAGCGCCCCGCCGGTGCCCTTGCCGTAGTCGGTGTCGTCGCAGTAGTCGGGCTGCGTCGGCGGCGGGTCCAGACCGGAGATCGGACACAGCGTGGCCGGGTCCTGCGGTCCGCGGAAGTCGGGGCCGAGGTCGGTCGCCGTCGGGGTCAGGTCGGACCCGACCGCGGCGGCGTAGTCGTGGGTCTCGGCGTGCGCGGTGGCGGGACGACCCTGCTCCTGGAAGACGAGCGAGCCCTGGCGGACCTTGCCGGTGTCGGCGAGGTTGTACGTCGTCTGCGAGGGCGTGGTCTCGCCCCACGGGTAGACCTTCATCAGCTCGGAGTGAGCGTTCACGGCGAGGTCGACCGTGGTGGCGGAGGCCGACCCGAGGTGCAGCCCGACGAGTCCGGCCCGGAGGGTGCCCGGGACGAAGTCGACCCGGTCCACGTCGACGCCGTCGTGGGTGCCGAACGCCATCCGCTGGTAGCCCCAGCCGCTGGTGTACGACGTCGCTGCCCCGTCCGGTCCTCCCAGCCAGTCGTCGCCGACCTTGAACCACAGGCCGTCGAGCAGCTTGATCGGCGGCGACCAGAAGCCCCCCATCTCGCCACGGGTGTGGAAGCCGGTGGCCGGGTAGCGGCCGTCCTCCGCGCCCATCTGGTAGAACCGCTGCCCCACGACGAGGCTGCGGCGCTCGTCGAGACGCGCCGTCTCGGAGAGCTCGGGAGCCATCGGGGCACGCGCGGACGGTGCGGATGCGGCCTGCGACGGTGCCGCGGACAGCACGGCGGCGGGAGAGAGGAGGAGCGAGGAGACTGCGACGACGAGGACCTTGGTGCGGGTGAGGGGCATGTCGACCTTCCGGGGGAGTCGGCCTACAGTCGATACCAGTGACGATGGTCACGCAAGGGGCAGGACGGGACAACATGGACGAGCAACGCACGCAGGACGGTGACTTCGGGTACGACGAGGCACACGACGTGCCGAGCGTCGACGCCCACGGATCCTCGGCCCACCACGCGGCCCCGGTCCAGGTCGTGACCGAGTCCAGCGACCACGAGCAGGACTACTCCTACGACCTCGCCCACGAGGTCCCCCGCTGACCGGAAGCGGTGGTCGAGTAGCGGCGAGGAACGAGCCGCGTATCGAGACCCTCGTGACCGCTGTCCGCTCACGCCTGGCCGCCGCCGCCGATCCCGACAAGGCCGCCCCGATGCAGGCCTACATGAAGTCGGCGATGCCGTACCGCGGGGTGCCCGCACCGGAGCTCCGTCGCCTCTGCCGCGATGTCTTCGCCGAGCACCGCCTGCCCGACGAGCCGACCTGGCGGGCGGCGGTGCTGGGCCTCTGGGACGGTGCCGAGTTCCGCGAGGAGCGGTACGCCGCGCACGAGCTGACGGGGCACCGGTACTACCGCGCGTACCAGACTCCGGAGTCACTGGACCTCTACCGCCACCTCGTCGTCACCGGTGCGTGGTGGGACCACGTCGACGCCGTCGCCAGCCGACGGATCGGTCCGCTGCTGCTGGCCTTCCCTCACGAGGTGCGGCCCGTCATCCGGTCCTGGGCCGTCGACGACGACCTGTGGCTCCGGCGTACCGCCGTGATCTGCCAGCTCGGCGCCAAGGAGCGCACCGACGTCGACCTGCTTCTCGCGGCCCTCGAGGCCAACCTCGAGGACAGCCGGCTCGGAAAGGACTTCTTCATACGCAAGGCCGTCGGCTGGGCCCTGCGCCAGCACGCCCGACTCGACCCGGCCTGGGTGCGGGCTTTCGTCGACGACCACGCGGACCGCCTGTCCGGCCTCTCGAGGCGCGAGGCCCTCAAGCACCTCTGAGGGCCGGCGGCTGAGACCTGCGCTCCCGGAGAATCGCGCACAAGACCGGTCACTCGCGCCTTCGAACGATCCAGACCGTCGTCTGACCGGTCTTGTGCGCAGAACTCCCGCGCGCACCCGGCCCGCGGCTCACCCGAGCCGGGAGAGCAGCGACATGGCGTCGTGGGGAGCGAAACCCTTGGCGTCGTTGTCGAAGTAGACGTAGACGTCCTGGTTCCGCGCCCACTCCGAGAGGGTGGAGGCCCAGGCGTCGAGAGCCTCGTCGCCGTAGCCGCTGGCATAGAGCTCGGAGTCGCCGTGCAGGCGTACGTACCGGAAGGACGCGGTGTCCTCGTCGACCTTCGGCCAGCGCCCGGCGGTGTCGGCGAGCACGCAGGCGACGTGGTGGCTCCGCATCACGTCGTAGGCCTCCGGGGTCGCGAAGGTCTTGCTCCGGAACTCCAGGGCGTGCCGGAGAGGGCGGTCGGCATCGGTCTCGGTGAGCACGCGGTCCCCGGCGAGTCGGTCGTCGTGGTTCAAGGCGAGGGCCGATGCCTCCGTCGTGCTGCGGGGCAGCAGCCCGAGGAAGTGGTCGAGCACGGTGGCGTCGAACGCGAGGGTCTCGGGCAGCTGCCACAACAAGGGGCCGAGCTTCCCGCGGAGTGCCAGGACACCGGAGGCGAAGAAGTTCGCCAGAGGTGCTTCCACGTCGCGCAACCGCTTGAGGTGCGTGATGAAACGGCCGCCCTTGACGGAGAAGACGAAGTCGTCAGGTACCTGGTCGCGCCAGGAGTCGTACGACGCGGGCTTCTGCAGGGCGTAGAACGATCCGTTGATCTCGATCGAGGTCATGCGCGATGCCGCGAACTCGAGCTCGCGGCGCTGCACGAGACCCTGGGGGTAGAAGTCGCCGCGCCACCCGGGATAGGTCCACCCGGAGACGCCGACGCGGACCTGGGTCACTCGCCGAGGTGGTCGATGTCCTCGAAGTCGGTGGCCTGGTGGCGCGACTTGTTGATCGCGAAGGTGATCACCCAGAGGACGAGACCGACGGCGATCATGGCGCCCGCGACCTTGTACTGGACCATCTGCTCGTCGGTGCGGGCCCAGGGGCCGGCGAGGTAGAGGCAGGCGACCGCGGCGACGACCGGCGTCCAGGTCGGTGCCGTGAAGGCGCCCTCGCGTTGACCGTCCTTGTTCCGCAGGACCATGACGCACACGTTGACGACGGCGAAGACGCAGAGCAGGAGCAGGGCAGTGGTGCCGGAGAGCGCGGTCACCGAGCTCTCGGCGAGGTTGCTCACGACGATGATCAGGCCGAGCGCGAGCGTCGTGGTGAACACGATCGCCGCCCACGGTGACTGACGTCCCGGCAGCACGGTGGCGAGGGGCCGGGGGAGCACGTCCTGCTTGGCCATGCCGTAGACGAGCCGGCTGGCCATCAGCATGTTGATCAGCGCGGTGTTGGCGACGGCGAAGACGGTCATGAACGGGAAGATGTCGCCGAGCGGGACGTCGGGCACACCCTCGTTCACCACCGTGAGGAGCACGCCGGTCTCACTGCCGGACGCCTCGGCGACCTGGCCGAGCGAGAGCACGGAGACCACGGCGATGGCGACGAGCATGTAGATCACGGCCGCGATGCCGAGACCGAGCATCATCGCGCGGGGGAAGCACTTCTCGGGGTTCTTGGTCTCCTCGACCATGTTCACCGAGTCCTCGAACCCGACCATCGCGAAGAACGCGACCGCGGTGGCGATCGTGATCGCCGTGATCGCGGACATGTCGTCGGGCCCGGTGAACTGCGTGACCCGGGAGAGGTCGCCGTCGCCACGGGCCATCACCCACAGACCGATGCCGATGACGATCGCGAGCGCGGCCATCTCGATGAGGGTCAGCACGACGTTGAACTTCACGCTCTCGCCGACGCCTCGGAGGTTGATCAGCGCGAGCAGGACCATGAAGAGGAGGGCGACGATGATGCCGGCCGTGTCCGACGTCGGGATCGAGACCAGGCCGGAGCCCGCGTCACCGATCGTGCCGTCGAGCCCGGCGAGCAGGTTGGCACCGACGAGCGTGGACGAGGTCGACGCGCTCGTGATCCCCGAGCAGACCACGGCGAACGCGACGATGAACGTCACGAAGTGGATGCCGAACGCCTTGTGCGTGTAGAGCGCTGCGCCCGCTGCCTGCGGGTACTTCGTGACCAGCTCGAGGTACGACAGCGCGGTCAGCGCGGCGACCGTGAAGGCGATCAGGAACGGAAGCCAGGCAAGGCCTCCGACGTTGGCGGCGATGTCGCCGGTGACGGCGTAGACCCCTGCTCCGAGGATGTCCCCGACGATGAAGAGGAGGAGGAGCTTGGGGCCCATGACCCGCTTGAGCTCAGTCCTCGGCTCTTCGTTTTCCTGGGCGGTCGCGGTCATGACGGTCCCTTCGTCGTGGCAGCACTCGCAAGAACCTTGCCCTGACCTGCGACTTTTCACACCCTGCGGGCGATCGCCCGTCCCGCGGCCCGCCCGGAGAAGATGCATCCGCCCAGGAACGTGCCTTCCAGCGCGTTGTAGCCGTGCACGCCGCCACCTCCGAAGCCGGCCACCTCGCCCGCGGCGTACAGGCCGGGGAAGGGCGTGCCGTCGGGCCGCACGCACTGGGAGTCGAGGTCGGTCTCGAGGCCGCCGAGCGTCTTGCGGGACAGGATGTTCAGTCGTACGGCGATGAGCGGGCCGTGCTTGGGGTCCTGCAGCTTGTGCGGCTTCGCGACCCGGGTGAGCTTGTCGCTGAGCACCTGGCGCGCGTTGCGGATCGCCATGAGCTGGAAGTCCTTGGAGAACTTGTTGTCGAGCTGGTTGTCGCGCGCGACGACCTCGCGAAGCACCTGCTCGTAGTCGAGCTGCGGGCCGCGGGTGATCCGGTTCATCTCACCCACCAGGCTGCGCAGGTCATCGGCCTGGACGAAGTCCTCGCCGTGGTCGAGGAACGCCTGGACGGGTCCCGGGGCGCCCTTCGCGAGCCGGCTCTTCGCGAGGAACTTCACGTCCTTGCCGGTCACGTCGGGGTTCTGCTCCGAGCCCGAGAGCGCGAACTCCTTCTCGATGATCGAGCGGGTCAGCACGAACCACGTGTAGTCGTAGCCGGTCGAGCCGATGTGCTTGAGGGTGCCGAGCGAGTCGAAGCCGGGGTAGCACGGCGCAGGCATCCGGTGCCCGGTCGCGTCGAGCCACAACGACGAGGGGCCGGGGATGATCCGGATCGCGTGGTCGGGCCAGATCGGGTCCCAGTTCGCGATGCCCTCGGTGTAGTGCCACATGCGGTCGCGGTTGACGATGCTCGCGCCGGCCGACTCCGTGATCTCGAGCATCCGGCCGTCGACGTGCGCGGGCACCCCGGAGATGAGGTGCTCGGGAGGGTTGCCGAGCCGGTCGATCGGCCAGTTCCTCCGGATCAGGTCGTGGTTGTGGCCGATGCCGCCGGACGTGACGACGACGGCCTGGGCACGGAGCTCGAAGTCTCCGGCGACCTCGCGGTTGGACTCCACGCCCCGGTCCTCGTCGGCGGGAGCCAGCAGCGTGCCGCGCACGCCGACCGCCGCACCGTCCTCGACGACGATGTCGTCGACCTGGTGGCGGTAGCGGATGTCGACGAGCCCCTGCGCGGCCGCCTCGAGCACGGGTTCGGCGAAGACGCGCACCACCTCCGGCCCGGTGCCCCAGGTCAGGTGGAAGCGGGGGACCGAGTTGCCGTGGCCCAGCGCACGGCCGTCACCACGCTCGGCCCATCCGACCAGCGGCAGCACCCGCAGCCCGAGGTCGTGCAGGTAGCTCCGCTTCTCGCCGGCGGCGAAGTCGACGTACGCCTCGGCCCACTGACGCGGGTAGTGGTCCTCGCGCTCACGGTCGAACTGCGCCGACCCGAGCCAGTCCTGGAGCGCCAGCTCGCGGGAGTCCTTGATGCCGTTGCGCCGTTGCTCGGGGGAGTCGACGAGGAAGAGCCCGCCGAGCGACCAGAACGCCTGGCCGCCGAAGTTCTTCTCGTTCTCCTGGTCCAGCAGCAGGACCCGCTTGCCGGCCTTCGTCAGCTCGTACGTCGCCACGAGACCGGCGAGGCCCGCCCCCACGACGATCGCGTCCGCGTGCGTGGAAGAGGTCACCGGTGAAGGATCGCAGGACAGCTCCTCGGCCGCAGGAGGGACCCGGAAACTCGGTCCCACGACCGATGCGTCGGGACCGGCCGGTCCCGTACGGTCTCCGCGTGACCGAGCTCTGGGTGCCGCCGACGAAGCCGGTCCGGCCCTCGTGGCTGGACCTGGCCATGGCCGGGGTGTTCGTCGCGCTCACGCTCGCGGAGGTGGTCACCACCGACGACCCGGGCAACGCGCGGGAGCTGCTGCTGGTCGCCGTTCCTGCCCTGGCGACGCTGGCGTTCCGGCGGCAGTACCCGTTGCTGGTCGCGCTCGTGGTCACCAACGTCAACTGGTTCATCAACCCCGACAACCAGTTCACGACGCTGCTGAGCCTGGTCCTGGTGTCGTTCACCGTGGGCTACGAGGTGCGGCCGCCGCGAGCCTGGCTCGGGCTCGGGCTCGTGTTCGTGCCGTTCGTCGTCAACGCCTTCATCCCTCCGTTCGTGCCCAGCGACCTCGCTGCAGCGATGGTCTTCCTGGCAGGACCGTGGGCGGTGGGCCAACAGACCCGTGCGCGGGCGCTGCGCGCCGAGGCCGCCGAGACGCGCGCCGAGCAGCTCGAGCGCGAGCGCGACCTCCAGGCCCAGCTGGTCGCCGCGGCCGAGCGCACCCGCATCGCGCGGGAGCTGCACGACATCGTGTCGCACTCGATCAGCGTCGTGACCATCCAGACCCAGGCGGTGCGTCGCCGGCTCGGACCCGACCACGCCGCCGAGGCCGCCGACCTCGCGCAGGTGGAAGCCACGGCACGGCAGGCGCTCGGGGAGCTGCGTCGACTGTTCGGGGTGCTTCGCCAGGACGGCGAGCGGCTCGCCCTCGAGCCGCAGCCCGGCCTCGACGGCCTGGACCGGCTCGTCGAGCAGGCTCGCGCCGGTGGCCTCGACGTCCGGCTCGACGTGGAGGGGGAGGCCCAGCCGCTGCCTCCGGGCATCGACCTGGCGGCGTACCGCATCGCCCAGGAGGGGCTCACGAACGCGATCCGCCACTCGGGCGCGAGCACGGTGACCGTCGCGGTCCGGCACGTGCCCGGCGCCGTCGAGGTCGAGGTCCGCGACAACGGCCGCGGCCTTGTCCGCAACGGGTCCCCGGGGCACGGCCTCGTCGGGATCCGCGAGCGCGTCGCCTTGTACGACGGCACGGTGGACATCTCCGATGCACCCGGCGGCGGCGTACGCCTCGCCGCCCACCTGCCGACGGGACGCCCCGCATGACGACGCGCGTCGTGATCGTCGACGACCAGGGCATGGTGCGGGCCGGCTTCAGGTCGCTGCTCGCGACCGAGGCGGACATCGAGGTGGTCGGCGACGCCGCCGACGGCGAGGCGGCGGTGCGCCTGGTCGAGGAGCTGCGGCCCGACGTCACGCTGATGGACATCCGGATGCCGGTGCTGGACGGCATCGCCGCGACCAAGCAGATCGTCGCGTCCGGTCTCCCCACGAAGGTGCTGGTGCTGACCACCTTCGACCTCGACGAGTACGTCTTCGAGGCACTGCGCGCCGGTGCCTCCGGCTTCCTGCTCAAGGACGCACCCGCGGAAGAGCTGGCCTCGGCGATCCGCGTCGTCGCCGCGGGGGAGTCGTTGCTGGCGCCGGGTGTCACCCGGCGGGTCATCGACGCGTTCGTCACGCGCGCGGCTCCGCCACGAACCGCGACCGACGACCGGGTCGCCACCCTCACGCCCCGTGAGCTGGAGGTCCTCGGCCTCATCGCGCGCGGTCTTTCCAACATGGACATCGCCGATCGGCTCTTCGTCTCCGAGGGGACGACGAAGACGCACGTGAGCAACGTGCTGGCGAAGCTCGGCCTCCGCGACCGGGTCCAGGCGGTGGTGTTCGCCTACGAGGCCGGCGTCGTCGTGCCCGGCGAAGCCGGCTGAGTCCCTCTCACGACAGAGGCGAGAATCCGTCTCGCGCCCGATCCGGTTGAGAGGCGTTCCCGGAAGGCTTCAGGTCAACGGAGAACACGACCTAGAAAGCAGGAGGACGCCATGTCGGCCCACACCCTCACCCCCAGCCTCGCGGCCTCCGCCGCAGCGGACGCCCCCCGGAGCAAGGCGCTCGGCGTACGACGAGGCTTCCTCGTCGCGGCCCCGGTGCTCGCCGGTCTGTTCGCGATCGTCGGCGCCGTGGCGGACCCGTCCGCCGGTGTCAGCGGCGACGCGATGCTGCGGGACTACTTCGCGAACCCCGAGGCGCTGCAGTTCAAGTCCCTCGGCTACCACTGGGCCTACGCCTTCTGGACGGTCCCGGCGCTGATGATCGTGCCGCTGGTCCGTGCCCGTGGCGCCTGGCTGGCCACGATCGCCGGCTTCTTCGGCTTCCTGGGCCTGTCCACCATGCCGGGCCTGCTGCTCGTCGACTGGTTCGACTCGGCGATCGGCCAGGTGTACGGCATGGAGGGCCACCGCGCGGTCGTCGACGCGATGGAGCCGATGTGGGGCATCCCGGTGTTCATCCTGCCGGGCATGATCGGCCTGGCCCTCGGTCTCCCGCTGGCGATGGCCTCGCTGTGGCGAGCCGGCCTGGCGCGCTGGTGGGCCTTCGCGGCGGCGTTCCTCGCGTTCCCCGCGTTCATGGTGCTGAGCGCCACGGTGCTCGCCACCGTCCTGGTGACCGCGCTGATGTCGGTCGTCGCGGTCGCGCTGGCGAGGGCCACGCGCACCGCCTGACCACAAGACCCCTCGTCCGATCGGGAGCGGCACCTACGCCCCCCTCGATCGGACGAGGGGTCTGTCGCGTTCAGGCGGTCGGGCAGGAGACCCGCGGGTTGTAGTCCTCGAAGAGGCCCGTCGGGTTCCAGCGCCAGGTCCAGATGTGCAGCTCGTAGAACGCCGGGAGGCCGTACCGGTTGCCTTCGGGCACCAGCTCGAACTTGTGGCGGAACAGCCGCGGAGCCTTGTCGTGGGTGGCGTCCCAAGCGTCCTGGAACACGACGTACTCCTGGGCGACGAGCTTGAGCGACCCGTCGTCCTGGGGCTCGTAGATCACGAGCTCGGGCTTGCGGGCCTTGACCTCGTCGTCGCCGACGAGGTCGCCGTTGACGTAGTGGATTCCCATGGCGCCGGCATCGGTGTCGCTGTCGATGCACGCGATGCCCTCGGCGTCGCGGAGCTCGCCGTACCCCGCCTTCTCCGCGCGGGCGACGTCGTGGAAGCGGGCAGTGGACTGGCGTGCGCCGATCACGTCGTTCCACGTGCTGGCCTGGACCGGGGCGGACAAGGCGAGCGGGGTGGCGAGGGCTGCGCCCGCCAGGACGGTTGCGGTGAGGTTGCGGAGGGACATCTCGTGCTCCTTGGTTCGGTGTTCCTGCTGGACATCGCGAACGTACGAACGGAGCGGGGTTCGCCGAATCGGGGCGCTTCCCCATGTTGGGCACGGCGGCTCCCCATGTTCGGGACACTGGGTCGGTGAGTCACAGGACAGAGGTGGACCGGCCCCGGCTGGAGGGCTCGATCGCGGTGCGCGACGGCCGACGGCTCGGCTTCGCCTCCTTCGGTACGCCGGACGGGCGGCCGATCTTCTGGATGCACGGCACGCCCGGAGCACGCCGGCAGATCCCCGTCGAGGCCCGGGCGCTGGCCGAGGAGCACGACCTGCGGATCATCGGCATCGACCGGCCCGGCATCGGGTCGTCGACGGCCCACGTCTACCCGGACGTCCTGGACTGGACGAACGACCTCGAGATCATGGCGGACACCCTCGGCATCGACACGTTCCACGTGATCGGCCTCTCCGGCGGAGGGCCCTACACCCTGGCCGCGGCCGCGGCGATGCCCGAACGGGTGCTGGGGCTGGAGGTCATCGGCGGGGTCGCCCCGACCGTGGGACCCGACGCGATCAGCGGCGGACTGGTCGCGATCGCCGGGCCGCTCGCGCCGTTCCTGTCGGTGGGACGCGTCCCCCTGAGCCTCGCGATGAGCGGAGGCATCAGGCTGGCCCGGCCGTTCGCCGGCAGTGCGCTCGACCTCTACCGGGTGCTCCAGCCCGAGGGCGACCGGCGGCTCCTCGGTCGCCCGGAGTTCAAGGCGATGTTCATCGACGACCTGCTCAACGGGAGCCGCAAGCAGGTCAGCGCCCCGCTCTCGGACATCTTGTTGTTCACGCGCGACTGGGGCTTCCGGCTCGCCGACGTGAAGGCGCCGGTGCGCTGGTGGCACGGCGACGCCGACCACATCGTCCCGTGGCGGCACGGCGAGCACTGCGTCGAGCGCCTGCCGCACGCCGAGCTGTTCACGATGGCAGGGGAGTCCCACCTCGGCGGCCTCGGCATGGCCCAGGAGATCCTCGGCGGCCTCCTCCGGGAGTGAGCCCGGAGCATGATGGGGGCATGAGCACCGACCAGACGACGCACGAGCCGCTCGAGCCGCGGGACGTGCTGCTGGGACGGACCACGCACGTCCGGCGGATCCTGCCGCACAAGGTGCGCAGGATGATCGGGGCGTGGTGCTTCCTCGACCACTACGGCCCCGACGACATCAAGGCCACCGGCGGCATGTGGGTGCCGCCGCACCCGCACACCAGCCTGCAGACGGTGACCTGGCTCTTCGAGGGCCTCGGCCGGCACACCGACAGCCTCGGCTCCGACCAGCTGATCCGGCCCGGTCAGCTCAACGTGATGACCGCCGGCCACGGCATCTGCCACGCCGAGGTCTCGCCCGACGACGCCCCGGAGGTGCTTCACGGGGTGCAGCTCTGGGTCGCTCTCCCGGACGCGGTCCGGGACTCGACGCCCGCCGACTTCACCCACCTCGCCGACCTCCCGCGCTTCCGTGACGGCGGCGCGGAGGTCACGGTGATGGTGGGCTCCCTGGCCGGGCACAGCTCCCCGGCACCGGCGTACTCCCCGATGGTGGGGGCCGAGGTCCGCCTCGAGCCGGGCGCTGAGGTCGTCCTGCCGATGGATCCCGGGTTCGAGTACGGCGTGCTCGCCGTCGGCGCCACGGTCGAGGCGCAGGGCAACCCGATCGACCACCAGCAGATGAGCTTCCTCGGCCAGGGCCACCACGAGCTCACGCTGCGGGCGCCGGGGGAGGGCGCGATCGCGCTGCTGCTCGGCGGTGAGCCCTTCGAGGAGGAGCTCGTCATGTGGTGGAACTTCATCGGCCGCAGCCACGAGGAGATCGTCGAGCAGCGCGAGGCCTGGAACGGCGGCGGCGTGCACGACGTACCGGAGCGCTTCGGGCAGGTCCAGGACTTCGAGGGCGACCGGCTGCTGGCTCCGCCGCTCCCCAACACCCGGCTCAAGCCGCGCGGGAGGACCACCGCGTGACACTCGGACAACCCGGGTGAATTGCGACACGCACGTGACTTCTGAGGTTTGTGTGGCACATGCGCGCGAAGTGACGCACAATAGAGGCACAACCACATAGGTGTGATTCCACGGAACCACTGTCATCCATGAGTCGAGATCGCTGGGGAAGGCGTACCTCGCGCCGGATCGACAGGAGGCTGGGATGAGCACACGACACGCGACCAGGGGCGTCATCTACGTCCACTCGGCGCCGTCCGCGTTGTGCCCGCACATCGAGTGGGCCCTCGGCGGCGTGCTCGGCAATGCCGTCAGCCTCGAGTGGATCCCGCAGCCGGCGCACGCCGGCGCGTACCGCGCGGAGTACTCCTGGCTCGGAGAGCCCGGGACCGCCGCCACCATCGCCTCGGCGATGCGCGGCTGGAACCACCTGCGCTTCGAGATCACCGAGGAGCCGACGACCTCCACCGAGGGCGCCCGCTACTCGTACACGCCCGACCTCGGCATCTTCCACGCGGTCACCGGACTGCACGGTGACCTGATGATCCCCGAGGACCGGCTCAAGGCCGCGGTGCTCAAGGCGGCCACGGGCGAGACCACGCTGGAGGTCGAGCTCGACCGCCTGCTGGGCAAGCCGTGGGACGACGAGCTCGAGACCTTCCGCTACGCCGGGGACGGCGCACCGGTGCGCTGGTTGCACCAGGTCGTCTGACGCCCCGGGCCCGGCCGTCCCCTCCCAGGACGGCCGGAGCGACCGCCTGAGTGGACCCTCCCAACCACTCAGGCGGTCCTTCGTCGTTCATGGCTCACCAGGGGCGGGGAGGGCGTGACACGGCACCCGCTCTGGCGGGTGCCGTGTCACGCCGGGTACGGTCCTCGGAACCATGGAGCCCTCCGGAGTGGGGGACGTTGGTCCTTGCCAAGGTCCCCGACGGAGGAGGTCAATCCATCCCGGCTCCCAGGAGCGCGTGCAGCAGCGTGGGAGAGCCGGGGCCATTGACGGCGATTTCTGCGCGAATTTCGGGGCAAATGCGCCCCAGAGGGCCCTCGGGTGGTCCAGACAGCGCAAGCATTTGCTGCATTGACCCCTTTCGGGACCAGACGGGACTTTAGTCTCGGTGCCACGCCAGCATTTGGGAGAATGCCATGTTTCGACGTTCAGTCCGTCTCGCCGTCGCCCTCGCCGCCGCCGCGGGGACGACCTCGATCGCACCCGCTGCCCACGCGGACCCGATCACCGAGATCACCCCTCAGTCCAACATCAAGATCGTGCCGCTCAAGAACGCCGCGATGATCCAGAAGACGCAGTACGGCTACCGCTACACGGCCGGCCAGCAGAACGGCCACCTCACGGTGAGCGTCAGCGACGGGTTCGTGCGCTACGCCGACACCGGCACCCGGGAGCTGCGCAGGCACCCGAAGTCGTGCCACGAGCAGTCCGCCTCTCGCGGCATCGTGGTCAAGTGCCGTGTCCCGGGTGAGTTCCGCGGCTCGAAGCAGATGTTCCTCGAGATCTGGCCGCGGCTCGGCGACGACTACACCAGCGGCTCGTCGCTCTCGTCCAAGTACCGCCTCTGGGTCCTCGGCGACAAGGGCAACGACACGTTCTACGGTGGGGCGGGCCGTGACTTCTTCAACGGGGCCCAGGACACCGACCATGGGCACGGTGGCGCCGGCAACGACTGGATCCGCACCGGCATCGGCAACGACGACATCTGGGGCGACGGGGGCAACGACAAGCTCGTCGGTGTCGACGGCTCGGACGCCATCCACGGCGGCTCGGGCGACGACGGCATCTACGGAGGCGGCGGCAACGACCGGCTCTGGGCCGACGGCGGCCGGGACAACCTCCAGTGCGCCGGCGGGTCCGACGACGCGTGGGCCGACGGCGACGACCGCATGAGCTCGTGCGAGGACGTCAGCCGCTCCTGAGCTCCTTCTCGACCGGCGTCGGGAACGACGGCGTCACGGCTGCACCCCCCAGGCGGGGGTGCAGCCGTTCTGCTGCTGCCTCCACCGCGGCGGCGGCCTCACGGCCACGGTCCTCCATGACCCGGGTCGCGATGGTCCCGTCCTTGCGGACCGTCCAGGCGCCGATCACCTCGCCGCCCCACCAGATCGTCGGCCCGACGTTGCCCATCGTGTCGTAGAGGGCGGTGTGGTCCTCCGGAAGGAACCACCCCCTCTCCTTCCAGCCCATCGGGGTCGGGTCCAGGGCCGGCAGCAGGGCCGCGGTCGGCTCCGGCTCCTCGACCGGGTCGGTGTCCTCGGGGTGGAGCAGCAGGCCGTCCACCTCCAGGGCGCCCGCTGCGGCGATGGCCCTGCGGGTGACGCCGAGCGCCCAGCCGGTCCACCACGCGACATCGGTCTCGCTGACCGGCCCGAAGGCGCGGAGGTACGCCGCGACGAGCGCTGCCCGGGCCTCGTCAGCCGGGAGGTCCGCCAGCCCACCTGGCCACCAGGCCTCCGACGACTCCCACGTGTGCGTCCTCGAGGTCCAGGCGCCCAGGGGCTCCCGCCGGACCAGCCGGCCCTCGGCGCCCATCATCGCGAGCACCTGGCTCGTGATGGTCCGGCGCACGTCGTACGCCTTGTCGGTGGTGGGCAGGATCGCGGTCCGCAGCCGCGGCTCGGCACTCCCGATCTTGGCCCCCGACGCCACGCCCAGGTCGAGCACGGCCTTCTCGACGCCCTCCTCGACGCCCTCGAGCCAGGCGGCGAGGGCGTCGGGGTCGGTGGGGAGCTCGGGCTCGGTCGGCAGCGTCGACAGCTGCTTCATCAAGGTCTTGCGCATCGTGGCGGCCACCCCGAGCGAGGCCGCGTGGTGCACGACCGGCGCGAGGTCCAGGGGCACCACGAACAAGGTGCGCCGCATCGCCATCATCCGGACCATCGCGCGGTCCTCGTAGAGCACCCGCGCCACGTCGTCGATCGAGGCCTCCGCGCAGCGGGCCAGCACCGAGAGGTACACCGTCGCCGGGTCCGTCGCGTGCAGCACGACCACCGACCGCGCAGCCTCCAACGCCCCCGCCGCGTCCCCTCGCAGGTGGTGCCTCGTGACGAGCCTCGCTCGACGTTGTCGGCTGCTCGTCAGGCTCACACCACGTTCCTACCAGCACTCACCGACGCCGAACCGGGCCTCGGCTACGTCGCGGCGTACGCACAGCCCGGCTCGGACGTACCTACGCCACGGTTCGGCGGTCAGAGGGGGATGTTGCCGTGGTTGCCGCGGGCGAGGGGGTTGGCGCGGAGGGCGTCGTCGATGGCGTTGGCGATCGCGCGGCGGGTCTCGGCGGGGGACACGATCTCGTCGACGACGCCGATCTCGACCGCGGCCTCGACGCCGCCGGCGATGCGTTCGTGCTCGGCGGCGAGCTCGTTCTCGACCTGGGCACGGACCTCGGGGGCGACCTCGAGGAGCTTGCGGCGGTGCAGGATCCGGACCGCGGCGACGGCGCCCATGACGGCGACCTCGGCCCCCGGCCAGGCGAACACCTTCGTGGCCCCGAGGGCTCGGGCGTTCATGGCGATGTAGGCACCGCCGTACGTCTTGCGGGTCACCAGCGTGACGCGGGGGACCGTGCACTCGCTGAACGCGTGCAGCAGCTTCGCGCCGCGACGGACCACGCCGTCCCACTCCTGGCCGACACCGGGGAGGTAGCCCGGCACGTCGACGAGCACGACCAGCGGGACGCCGAACGCGTCGCACATCCGCACGAACCGAGCCGCCTTCTCGGCGGACATCGAGTCGAGGCAGCCGCCGAGGCGGAGCGGGTTGTTGGCGACGACACCGACGGTGCGGCCACCCATGCGACCCAGCGTGGTGGTGACGTTGGGCGCCCACCGGGCGTGCAGCTCGACCGCGGTGCCCTCGTCGAGCACACCCTGGATCAGGGGGTGCACGTCGTAGGCACGCTTCTTGTTGTCGGGCAGCAGCGCCTCGAGGTCGACCTCGGTCACCGCCTCGGTGTCGAGGTGCCCCTGGGTTCCCAGCAGCGTGGACACCGCGCGTCCCTTGGCCAGGGCGTCCGCCTCGCTGTCCGCGAGGATGTGCACGACGCCGGAGCGGCGACCGTGCGGCTCGGGACCGCCGAGACGCGCCATGTCGACGTTCTCACCGGTGACCGAGCGGACCACGTCGGGGCCCGTCACGAAGATGCGTCCCTCCGGGCCGAGGATCACGACGTCGGTCAGCGCCGGGCCGTACGCCGCGCCGCCCGCTGCCGGGCCCAGCACGATCGAGACCTGGGGGATCTTCCCGGACGACAAGGTCATGATGTGGAAGATCTCCCCGACCGCGTGCAGCGACCGGACGCCCTCGGCGAGGCGAGCCCCGCCCGAGTGCCACAGGCCGATGATCGGCACCCCGTCGGCCAGCGCGCGCTCGTAGGCCCGGACCACGACCTTGCAGCCGACCTCGCCCATCGCGCCGCCCATGACGGTCGCGTCGGAGCAGAAGGCGACGACGGGCGAACCGTCGATCGTCCCCGCCGCCGCCAGCATGCCGCTGTCGTCGTCGGGGCTGATCAGCTCCAGCGAGCCCTCGTCGAGGAGCGCGCCGAGCCGGAAGCTCGGGTTGCGCGGGTCCTCCTCGCGAGGCAGCTTCGGCTTGCGGGCCGGGGCTGCCTGCGCGGGCGGGGCTGCGGGGGCTACGGGCGTCGTGGTCACGAGGCCTCCTGGACGTGCGCCCGTCAGGCGCTGCGGAAGGCGATGGCGACGTTGTGGCCGCCGAAGCCGAAGGAGTTGTTCATCGCCGCGATGTCGCCCTCGGGCAGGTCGCGCCGCGAGGTGGCGATGTCGAGACCGATGTCCTCGGGGTCGTCGAGGTTGATCGTCGGCGGTACGACGCGGTGGTGCAGCGCCAGGACCGTGGACAGGGACTCGAGCGCCCCTGCGGCGCCGAGGAGGTGGCCCGTCATCGACTTCGTGGACGTGACGACCAGGCCGCCGGAGGCATCCCCGAGGGCCTGGCGGATCGCCATGGCCTCAGCGATGTCGCCTTGCGGGGTCGACGTGGCGTGCGCGTTGATGTGCACGATGTCGGCCGGCTCGAGGCCGGCCTCACGCAGCGCGATCTTCATGGCCCGCGTGGCCCCGAGGCCGGCCGGGTCGGGCTGCGCGATGTCGTGCGAGTCGGCGGTGATCCCGGCACCGGCCGCCTCGGCGTACACCTTCGCGCCGCGGGCAGCGGCGTGCGCCTCGGACTCGAGCACGAGGACGGCAGCGCCCTCGCCGAGCACGAAGCCGTCACGACCCTTGTCCCACGGCCGCGAGGCCTTCTCGGGCTCGTCGTTGCGACGGGAGAGCGCCATCATCTGGCCGAACGCGGCCATCGGCAGCGGGTGCACCGCCGCCTCCGTGCCGCCGACCACGACGACGTCGGCGCGACCCAGCCGGATCATGTCGATGCCCAGGGAGATCGCCTCGTTGCCGGACGCGCACGCCGAGACCGGCGTGTGCACGGCAGCCTTTGCGCCGATGGTGAGCCCGATGCTCGCCGCCGGCCCGTTGGGCATCAGCATCGGGATCGCGAGCGGGGACACCCGCCGCGGCCCCTTCTCCTTGAGCGTGTCGTAGTTCGAGAGGAGCGTCTGCACGCCACCGATGCCGGAGGCGAGGGCCACGGCCACCCGCTCCGGGTCGGTCGCGTCACCGCCGTCGCCGAAGCCGGCGTCGGCCCAGGCCTCCAGCGCGGCGACCAGCGCGAGCTGGCCGGAGCGGTCGAGGCGGCGGGCCTTCACGCGGTCCAGGACGTCGGTCGGGTCGACAGCGACCTCGGCCGCGATCTGGGTCCCGAGCTGCTCGGCCCAGTCGTGCTTGAGCACGTTGACGCCGGACTGGCCGGCCAGCAGGCCCTCCCAGGTGCTGGTCACGTCCCCGCCGATGGGCGAGGTCGTGCCCAGCCCGGTCACGACGACGCGGGTCTGGTTGGTGGTCATGCGGAGCTCTCCTCGTGCCTGTCGGTCAGGACTGGGCGTTCTCGATGAAGCTGACGGCGTCGCCGACGGTCTTGAGGTTCTTGACCTCTTCGTCGGGGATGCGGACGCCGAACTTCTCCTCGGCCGCGACGACGATCTCGACCATCGACAGCGAGTCGACGTCGAGGTCGGCGACGAACTCCTTGTCGAGCTGCACGTCGTCCGCCGGGACGCCGGCGATCTCGTCGACGATGGCGGCCAGGTCGGCCTGGATCTCGGCAGTGGTTGCCATGTGGTGCTTCCTCCAGTGGGTTGTTGCGTTGTTAGGACGGATGGTGCGCGGTCGCTCGTCGTTGCGCGACCGTGGGACTCAGGGGACCCTCACGACCTGGGCTGCGTAGGCCAGGCCGGCGCCGAAGGCGATGAGCAGGGCGAGGTCGCCGCTCTTGGCGGTGCCCTCCGCGACCATGCGGTCGAGGGCGAGCGGGATCGAGGCGGCCGACGTGTTGCCCTGGTCGGCGATGTCGCGGGCGATCGCCACGTGCGGCGGGCAGCTTCGATGGAGCGGGCCATCGCGTCGATGATCCGCATGTTCGCCTGGTGCGGCACGAAGACGTCGAGGTCGTCGACGGTGATGCCGGTGCGGTCGAGCGTCGCCTGCGCGGTCTTCGCCATCTCGAAGGCGGCCCACCGGAACACGGCGTTGCCCTGCATGACGAGGTGCGGCATCTCGGGGGCGTCGGAGGCGACGACGTCACGCCAGTCCTCGCGCTGCCGGATCAGGTCGAACTGCTCGCCGTCGGATCCCCAGACGACCGGTCCGATGCCGGGCTCGTCGGACGGTCCGACGACGACCGCGCCTGCGCCGTCGGCGAAGATGAACGCCGTCCCGCGGTCACGCATGTCGGTGATGTCGGAGAGGCGCTCGACGCCGATGACCAGGACGTACTGCGCGCTCCCGCCCCGGACCATGTCGGAGGCGAGGGCGACGCCGTGGCAGAACCCGGCGCACGCAGCGCTGATGTCGAAGGCCACCGGCCGGTTGAGGCCGAGCTCGTGGGCGACCGCGGTCGCGACCGCGGGCGTCTGGAGCAGGTGCGACACGGTGGCGACGATGACGCCGTCGATCTGCTCGGGGTCGATGCCCGCGCGCTCGATCGCGATGCGCGCCGAGGAGACCGACATCATCTGCACGGTCTCGTGGTCCTCGGCGAAACGGCGGGTCTTGATGCCCGAGCGCTGCTGGATCCACTCGTCGGAGGACTCGATGGCCTCGACGATGTCGGCGTTCGGCACCAGCTTGCTGGGCCGGTAGGAGCCGAGGCCCAGGATGGCGGTGTTGGTCACGCCGCTGACGGCGTCGGGAAGCTGTGCGCTCATGCAGAGACACCCTCGGGGTGGAGGCGGATGAGGGGCTGACCGGGGGAGACCAGGTCGCCGTCGTGAACCAGCCACTCGACGATCGTGCCGCCGTGCGGGGCCGTGACCGGGGTCTCGTCGCGCAGGCCCGCGACGGCTCCGATGGTCGTCTTTGCCGGGATCACGCCGCCCTCGGCGAGGTCGGGCACCTGGTGGAACGTGCCCTTGGCCGGCGCCACCAGCATCCGCCAGGTCGGCGAGGCGTCGATCTGCGAGGGGCTGCCGTGCTTCTCGACGAACGCGCGGGCGTCGTCGAGCTGGTCGGGGGTCTTGAGGGCGAACGTCTCGACGCCGCGCATCGCACGCTTCGCGATGCCCGTGAGGACGCCGGCCGGCGGCATCTCGAGCATGCCGGTCACGCCGAGGTCGAGCATCGTCTCCATGCAGAGGTCCCAGCGGACCGGGCGGCCGATCTGCGTCACGATCCGCTTCAGCACCGCAGCCCCGTCGTGGACGACGTGGCCGTCGCGGTTGGAGATGACCGGGGTCCGCGGGTCGTGGACGGACACCGAGCGGGCCAGGGCGCCGAGCACCTCGACCGCGGGGAGCATGTGGTCGGTGTGGAACGCGCCCGCGACCGACAGGGGCGTGAGCCGTGCCTTCTCCGGCGGGTCCGCGGCCAGCGCGGCGAGCTGCTCGACGGTGCCGGCCGCGACGATCTGGCCGGGGGCGTTCTCGTTGGCAGCGGTCAGGCCGTGCTCGGCGAGCTTCGCGAGCACCTGCTCACGGTCACCCCCGAGGACGGCGGTCATGCTGGTCGGAGTCGCGGCGGCGGCCTTGGCCATCGCCTTGCCGCGCTCGCGGACGAGCACCATCGCCTGCTCGGCGGTGATCGCGCGGGCTCCGGCCGCAGCGGCGAGCTCACCGACGGAGTGACCGGCGACCGCGCCGATCTTGCCGAAGGCGTCGGCCGGGTGCGGGAACAGCTCGAGGGCGGTCACCAGTCCGGCGGCCACGAGCAGCGGCTGGGCGATCGCGGTGTCGCGGATGGTGTCGGCGTCGGCCTTGGTGCCGTAGTGGACCAGGTCGAGGTCGGCCACGGCAGAGAGCCAGCGCATGCGCTCGGCGTACGTCGGGTCCTCGAGCCAGGGCTCGAGAAAGCCAGGGGACTGGGCACCTTGGCCGGGAGCGACGATGACGAGCATGCTTCATGCTCCCCGGCGGAGGGTGCGCATTTCGCGTGTGACGCACACGAAGAATGCCCCCCTTGTTTTGGAGGGTTCCTACAAATCGGGGTGATCCGGCGTCTCCGGCACGCTCAACCGGCCGAGGACCACGGCGATCCGGAGGGCGAAGGCGTGACGCGCGTCACCAGGAGCGAGGCCGGTGAGCTCGAGGATCCGTTTGAGGCGGTACCGCACGGTGTTGGGGTGCACGAACAGCACCCGGCTCGTGCCCTCGATGGAACCACCCTGGTCCAGGAACGCGGTGAGGGTGTCGAGCAGCCCGGACGCCGCGTGGTGAAGCGGGACATAGACGGTTGTCACAAGTTCGTGGCGAGCGAGCTCGTCGCCGCTCAGGGCGCGCTCGGCCAGCAGGTCCTCGCTGGTCACCGGCCACGGCCGCTCGGGCCAGCCCGCGGCGGCGCGGAGTCCGGCGATCGCCTCGGTGGCGGAGAGGTGCGCCTGGAACAGGTCGGCCACGATCGGCCCGACGACGACCGGCCCGTCCTTGAAGTACGGCGCCAGCAGCGCCCCCGCCTTGTCCGGGTCGCTGACCGAGCCGAGCACCACCACGAGGCGGTCTCCCTGCACCGCGACCAGCGACGCCATGCCGCCGTGACGCGCGGCGCCGCGCACCTCGTCGACGACGCTCTCGTGCGACGCATCGCGATCCCGGGTCTCCCCGACGACCACGGCCACGTTGCCGCTCTCCACCCAGCCCAGGGCACTGGCCCGGGTGCGCACGGACTCGTCGGCGTCTCCGCGCATGATCGAGTCGACGATGAGCGCCTCGAGCCGGGCGTCCCACGCACCGCGCATCTCGGCCGCGTGGGCGTAGACGTCGGCGGTGGCGAAGGCCAGCTCGCGGCCGTACCGCAGGATCCCTTCGCGCACCTCGGTCTCGGAGTCCGGGGAGACGGCGGTCGAGAGCTCGGCCTCCGCGACCTCGAAGGCGAGTCGGATCATGGCCACGGTCTGCTGGAGCGTGACCACCCCGGCGAACGACCGTGGCGCGTTGCCGAACACCTCGGCGGTGAGCACCGGGGCCGGCTTGCTGGGGTCGCGGTACCAGACGATGAACGTGTTGTAGCCGCCCTGGATCACCATGCCGATCCACGACCGCTGCTCGGCGGTGAGGTCGACGAACCACGGCATCTCCCGCTCCATGCGGCCGAGCGAGGTCTTGGTCAGGTCACCCACGGCCCGCTGCAGCTGCCGGGCCACCTGGGCACGCGACGGGGCCTTGGTCACGCCTCCCAGGGTAGGGGGCGCCGGACTGGAGGCTCCCGACAAACGTGATTCACACCATGTTCACGTGACTGACACAGGACCCGGATGAGAGACAGGATGGGATGAACCCGATCGGTCCGGGTCACGAGCACCGGGTGGCGAAGGCCCCTGCGCAGGAAGCGGTGAGTCCATGGGCGACCCCCTCGAGGTCCAGTACGTCACCATCCACGGCCACCGCCGTGCCTTCGTGAAGGCGGGGACGGGCCCGGCCGTCCTGCTCCTGCACGGGATGGGCTGCGACCACACGACCTGGGAGCCGGTCATCGAGAAGCTCGCCCGCAGGCACACCGTGATCGCCCCCGACCTCCTCGGGCACGGGCGGTCCGACAAGCCCCGCGCCGACTACAGCGTGGGCGGCTACGCCAACGGCATGCGCGACCTGCTCACCGTGCTGGGCGTCGACCGGGCCACGGTGGTCGGGCACAGCCTCGGCGGCGGCGTCGCGATGCAGTTCGGCTACCAGTTCCCCGAGCGCACCGAGCGACTCGTGCTCGTCGCCCCCGGCGGTCTCGGACGCGAGGTCACGCCGATCATCCGGGCAGTGACCCTGCCGGGCTTCCACACCGTGATGGGCGCGATGACGCTCCCCGGTGTCCGCCAGCTCGTCACCGGCACGCTGCGAGCGGCGGCCCGCACGGGAGAGCCCGGTGTCCGCGACCTCGGCGAGATCGCGGAGATCATCGACAACCTCAGCGATCCGCGCGCACGTCGGGCGCTCAAGCACGTCGTCAGTGCCTGCGTCGACCTGCGCGGCCAGATCATCACGATGGTCGACCGCGCCTACCTCACCCGCGAGATGCCGATGCTCGTGGTCTGGGGGAGCGACGACATGGTGATCCCGACCCAGCACGCCGACAACGTCCGCCGGATCGCCGACACCGCGGAGGTCAAGATCCTCGGCAACGCCGGGCACTTCCCGCACAAGGAGCACCCCGACGAGTTCGTGAAGACATTCGAGCGCTTCGTGCGCACCCACGAGCCCGCCGTCTACCACCGCGGTCGCTGGCGCGCGCTGCTCAAGAACGGCGCCCCCGCGGGAGTCGTGATCCCCGACTCCCGCGTCGTCACGATCGCCTAGGTCTCGACAGGCTCGACCAGCGGATCAGGCGTCGCCGCCCTCCTGCTTGCGGCCGGCGACGGCGGTGGGGTCGTCGATGCGGTACTTCGCGAAGGCCTCACTGACGACCTCGGACTTGACCTCGCCGCGCTGCGCGAGTGCCTCGAGCGCCTGGACCACGACCGACTCGGCGTCGACGTGGAAGTATCGCCGGGCCGCCGGCCGGGTGTCGGCGAAGCCGAAGCCGTCGGTGCCGAGGGCGTGGTAGTCGCCGGGCACCCACTTCGCGATCTGGTTCTGCACCGCTCGCATGTAGTCGCTGACCGCGACGAACGGCCCCTGCGCCTCACCGAGCTTCGAGGTGACGTACGGCGTGCGCGCCTCCTCGTCGGGGTGGAGGAAGTTCCACTCCTCGGTGGCGACACCGTCGCGGGCCAGCTCGTTCCACGAGGTGACCGACCAGGTCTCGGCCGCGACGCCCCAGTCCTCGGCGAGCAGCCGGGCGGCCTCGGTGATCCACGGGAAGCCGACGCCCGACGCGAGCAGCTGCACGCGGGGAGCGTCGTCGGGGGCGGCCTCGGGGGCGTCCGCGACGTGGTAGATCCCGCGCAGCAGGCCCTCGACGTCGAGGTTGTCCGGCTCGACGGGCTGACGGATCGGCTCGTTGTAGACCGTCACGTAGAAGATGACGCTCTCGCCGTCCGGGTGCTCGTCGGTCGAGCCGTACATCCGACGCAGGCCGTCCTGCACGATGTGGCTGACCTCGTAGGCGAGCGCCGGGTCGTAGTGCACGACCGCCGGGTTGGTCGCCGCGAGCAGCGGCGAGTGGCCGTCGGCGTGCTGCAGACCCTCACCGGTCAGCGTGGTCCGGCCCGCCGTGGCCCCGATCAGGAAGCCGCGGGCGAGCTGGTCGGCCATCGCCCAGATCGAGTCGCCGGTCCGCTGGAACCCGAACATCGAGTAGAAGATGTAGAACGGGATCATGTGCTCGCCGTGCGTGGAGTACGTCGATCCGGCCGCCGTCGTCGACGCCATCGCGCCGGCCTCGGAGATGCCCTCGTGGAGCATCTGCCCCTGTGCCGACTCCTTGTAGGTCATCAGCAGCTTGCGGTCGACGGACTCGTAGGTCTGGCCGTGCGGGTTGTAGATCTTCTCCTTGGAGAACATCGAGTCCATGCCGAAGGTGCGGAACTCGTCCGGGGCGATGGGCACGATGCGCGCGCCGATCTCCTTGTCCTTGATGAGGTCCTTGAGCAGCCGCACGAGCGCCATCGTCGTGGCCACGGACTGCTTGCCGGAGCCTTGCTTGAGCTCCTTGTAGACCTCGTCGCCGGGGAGCTTGAGGGGCTTGGCACGCACGACCCGCTTGGGCAGCGAGCCGCCGAGCGCCTTGCGTCGGTCGAGCATGTACTCGATCTCGGGGGACTTCTCGCCCGGGTGGAAGAACGGCGCGGCGCCGGTCTTCTCGTAGGAGTCGTCGATGTCGCGGTCGCTCATCGGGAGGTAGAGCCGGTCGCGGAACTTCTTGACGTCGTCGACGGTCAGCTTCTTCATCTGGTGCGTGGCGTTCTTGCCCTCGAGGGCCTCGATCGTCCAGCCCTTGATGGTCTTCGCCAGGATCACGGTCGGCTGCCCGACGTGCTTCACCGCCGCGTCGAAGGCGGTGTAGACCTTGCGGTAGTCGTGGCCACCGCGGGGGAGCTTGCGGATCTGGTCGTCGCTCATGTGCTCGACCATCTTGCGCAGCCGTGAGTCGCCACCGAAGAAGCTCTCGCGGACGTACTCGCCGGACTCCACGGAGTAGGTCTGGAACTGGCCGTCGGGCGTGGTGTTCATCTTGTTGACCAGCACGCCGTCGACGTCGCGGGCCAGCAGCGGGTCCCACTCGCGGCCCCAGACGACCTTGATGACGTTCCAGCCGGCGCCTCGGAAGTACGCCTCGAGCTCCTGGATGATCTTGCCGTTGCCGCGGACCGGGCCGTCGAGCTGCTGGAGGTTGCAGTTGACGACGAACGTGAGGTTGTCGAGCTCCTCCCGCGCGGCGAGGCCGATCGCGCCGAGCGACTCGGGCTCGCCCATCTCGCCGTCGCCGAGGAACGCCCACACGTGCTGGTCGCTGGTGTCCTTGAGCCCGCGGTTGTGCAGGTAGCGGTTGAAGCGTGCCTGGTAG
The DNA here is from genome assembly GCA_963759965.1 of uncultured Actinomycetota bacterium. Lineage (GTDB taxonomy): Bacteria > Actinomycetota > Actinomycetes > Propionibacteriales > Nocardioidaceae > Marmoricola_A. The sequence goes on along the minus strand of CAVXBM010000019.1, from coordinate 474,412 downwards.
ATCGAGTTGAGGGCGGTGAGGCCCATCGAGACGGTCGGGAACTCCCAGAAGTCCGGCATCAGCCGCGGGTGCGGGTACGACGACAGGCCCTTGCCGACACCGTGCTGCACCTCCTGGCGGAAGCGGAGGAGCTGTTCCTCGGTCAGCCGGCCCTCGAGGTACGCGCGGGCGTAGATGCCGGGGGAGGCGTGGCCCTGGATGAAGACCTGGTCGCCGCCGCCGGGGTGGTCCTTGCCCCGGAAGAAGTGGTTGAAGCCGACCTCGTAGAGGGACGCGGAGGACTGGAAGGTGGCGATGTGGCCGCCGACCTCGAGGCCCTTGCGGTTGGCGCTCGACACCATGATCGCGGCGTTCCAGCGCAGGAACGCCCGGATCCGGCGCTCGGCGTCCTCGTCACCGGGGAACCACGGCTCGCGCTCCGGCGGGATCGTGTTGATGTAGTCGGTGCTCCGCAGGGCGGGCACACCGACCTGCTTCTCCCGCGACCGCTCGAGGAGCTTGAGCATCACGTAGCGCGCTCGCTCACGCCCGCGCTCGTCGATCATCTCGTCGAGGGACTCGAGCCACTCTCGCGTCTCGTCGGGATCGATGTCCGGGAGCTGGGTGGGGAGGCCCTCGTGGATCACCGAGGGACGCTCCGTCGTACGTGCGGAGTTGTCATCCTTGTTCGCCACCCGGCCATCCTTGCAGCCACCCGAAGTACTCGCGAGTAGTGGCCGGTGGCTGTTCCGCTGGTCACGTGTGGGCCTCTTCCGGTGGAACCGGTTGCACCTGGGCCCCACTTCCGCTGGACTGTTGGCCAACGTTGGCGAGAAAGTGCCGGTCACGCGTGGCCGTCACGGGACAAGGAGCTCGAGTTGGGCGCGACCGCGGGCGGCGCGGAGACCAGCAATGCCGGGACGCGGATGGGGTTCAGCCCCGGGTCCGTGGTCCAGGAGCTTGGCTGGGACGAGGACGTCGACGACGCGTTGCGCGTCCAGATCGAGGACGCCGTCGATGGCGACATGGTCGACGGCGACTACGGCAACGTGGTCGACGCGGTGATCCTCTGGTGGCGCAGCGACGACGGGGACCTGGTCGACGCGCTCGTGGACTCGCTCACCGACCTCGCCGCGGGAGGCGCTATCTGGCTCCTCACGCCGAAGGTGGGCAGGCCTCAGGCCGTCGACGCCGCAGACGTGACGGAGGCGGCCCCCGTCGCCGGGCTCCAGGTCACCACGACCGCCGGGGTGAGCGACGACTGGACCGCCACGCGGCTCGTAGCCCCTCGTGGTCAGGCTCGTTGAGCATCGGAGCAGGTCCGACCACCGCCCGTGACCCACGGGCACGTCTCGAGGAGCGACCGAACCGTTGCGCATGACCCAGAAGGTGACCCAGAGAGCCGCTGCTGCGGCCGCCGACCAGGTGGTGAAGGCCAAGGTCCTGACCGGCAGCGGCATCATCCGGCCCTACTCGCCGGTGACGCTGGCGAAGATGGCGCTCACCCTGAAGAGCTGGGGCGTGGGACCGGCGGGCGGCTTCGCGGCCCTCGCGGTGCGCGCCCCCGACACCGTCGGCTTCGTCGACGAGATCGGCCCGCTGACCTACCGCGAGATCGACGACCGCGCGACCGCCGTCGCCGACGCCCTCCGTGGGCTCGGCGTGAAGGAGGGTGGCGGCGTCGCGATCATGGCGCGCAACCACCGCGGCTTCCTCGACGCGAGCCTCGCGGCGGCCAAGCTCGGCGCCGACATCCTCTACCTCAACACCGCGTTCGCCGGACCCCAGCTGGTCGAGGTGCTCGACCGTGAGGGCCCCACGGTCCTGGTGTACGACGAGGAGTTCACCGAGCTCGTCGACGAGGCGCCCGAGGAGATCACGCGTGTGGTCGCCTGGACGGACGCGCCCGGCGACGACAACACGGACGCCGAGGGCGGTGTCCCCACCATCGAGGAGCTGCTCGAGAAGGGCTCCAAGGACGCCAGGATCGACGCGCCGGAGAAGAAGAGCCGCATCGTCATCCTGACGTCGGGCACCACCGGCACGCCCAAGGGCGCCCCGCGCAACGAGGCCGGCGTGGACGCTGCGGTCTCGCTGCTGTCGCGGATGCCGCTCAAGCGCGGCTGGACGACGCACATCGCGGCTCCGCTCTTCCACACCTGGGGCTGGGCGCACCTCGCGCTGGCGATGCTCCTGGAGTCGAAGGTCGTCGTACGCCGGAAGTTCGACCCGGAGGGCTGCCTGGAGGCCCTCGCGGAGCACGAGTGCGACTCGCTCGTCGTGATCCCCGTGATGCTCCAGCGGATCATGAAGCTGCCTCAGGAGACGCTGGACTCCTACGACCTGTCGAGCGTCAAGGTGGTGGCCGCCTCGGGCTCGGCGCTGCCGGGCGACCTGGGTGTCGACTGGATGGACCAGTTCGGCGACAACCTCTACAACATCTACGGCTCGACCGAGGTGGCCTACGCGACGGTCGCCAACCCGGTCGACCTGCGCGAGGCACCCGGCACGGCCGGCAAGCCGCCGCACGCGACGATCGTGAAGATCTTCGACGAGAAGGACAACGAGGTCGCCGAGGGCGAGACCGGCCGGATCTTCGTCGGCAACGGGATCCTCTTCGAGGGCTACACCGGCGGCGGCAACAAGGACATGATCGACGGCCTCATGTCGTCAGGTGACGTCGGCCGCTTCGACGACGCCGGTCGGCTGTTCGTCGAGGGCCGCGACGACGAGATGATCGTCAGCGGCGGCGAGAACGTCTTCCCCAAGGAGGTCGAGGACTGCCTCACCCGCCACGAGGCGGTGGACGAGGCGGCCTGCATCGGTGTCGACGACGAGGACTACGGCAAGCGCCTCAAGGCGTTCGTGGCCCTGGTCGACGGCAAGGACGTCAGCGAGGACGACCTCAAGGCGCACGTGAAGTCCAACCTCGCCCGCTACAAGGTGCCCCGCGAGATCGTCTTCATGGACGAGCTGCCCCGCAACGCCACCGGCAAGCTCCTCAAGCGTGAGCTCGAGGAGAAGGGCGAGGACGCCGAGTCGGAGAAGGGTGACGACGACGAGTGACCCCTCTCGAGGTGGGGGCACCCGCTCCGGACTTCGAGCTGCGCGACGAGCACGGGCAGCTCGCGGCGCTCGCGTCGCACCGCAGTCGGCGCAAGGCCCTGATCGTCTTCTACCCCTACGCGTTCAGCCGCGTGTGCACCGGCGAGCTCGGTGACCTGCGGGACGCGTGGGACGAGATCGACCGCGAGGACCTCGCGGTCCTGGCGATCTCGTGCGACCCCGTGTTCACGCTGCGGGCCTACTCCGAGGCCGAGCGGCTGCCCTTCGCGCTGCTCTCGGACTTCTGGCCGCACGGCGAGGTCTCGAGGGCGTTCGGCGCCTTCGACGAGCTCCGCGGCTGCCCGGTGCGGTCGTCGTACCTGGTGGACGAGGAGGGTGTTGTCAGGTGGGCCCTGCACCACCCGTCGGGACAGGGTCGTGACCCTGCGGAGTACGTCGCCGCGGTGTCCGCGCTCGGCCCTCCTGGGACCTGAGTTCTGTCGTCTGGGACCGATGTACCAAGCCGGATCACCTAACCGGGGGATGGGGGATGAGTGACCCGGGTGATCTTGCGCACCGGAGTTGCCAAGGCACCATGCCGACGTGGTTAACTTGGGGCAGCAGCCGCTGGTGACCCGAGACGCCAGCGGCTGCCTTGTTTTTGCTCGTGGCCACTCGCGTAGAGTGCGTGCCCGCTCCTTCCCCGAGGAGCCTCCGGGCGTATAGCTCAGCGGTAGAGCACCTGCCTTACAAGCAGGTGGTCGCAGGTTCGATCCCTGCTGCGCCCACGATCTCGACAAGCTCGATCAGCAGGGCTGGTTACGCTCGCGGTCATGCGCCTCGCCGACGTCCTCGCGCTCCTCGACGGCTGGTACGACCCGCGGTGGGCCGAGCCGTGGGACCAGGTCGGCCTGGTGTGCGGCGACCCGGACGCGGAGGTACGCCGGATCCACTTCGCCGTCGACCCGGTGCAGGCCGTCGTCGACGAGGCGGTGGACGCCGGGGCGGACCTGCTCGTCGTGCACCACCCGCTGTTGCTGACCGCGGTCAGCTCGGTCGCCGCCACCACCCCGAAGGGCCGGGTGCTGCACCGGCTGATCACGTCGGGCACCGCGCTGTTCACCGCGCACACCAATGCCGACGTCCCGGCCGGCGGGGTCAACGAGGCGATCGCGGCTGCGGTCGGGATCGTCGACCCGGAGGTGCTGCTCCCCACCGACGGCGGCGGGATGGACAAGGTCGTCGTCTTCGTGCCGCTCGGGAGTGCCGACGCCGTGCGCGCCGCCCTCACCGACGCCGGTGCCGGGGCCATCGGTGCCTACGACAGCGCGTCGTTCACGACGCCGGGCGAGGGCCGGTTCCGTCCGCTGCCCGGAGCGGCTCCTGCGATCGGCCGGGTGGGCGAGCTCGAGGTGGTCCCCGAGGCCCGCATCGAAGCCGTCTACCCCCGGCCACTGCGGGACCGGGTCGTCGCCGCGCTGCGGACCGCTCATCCCTACGAGGAGCCGGCCTTCGACCTGGTCGAGCTCGCCGACGTCCCGGGTGGGCCGTCGACCGGGTCGCCGGCCCCGGCCACGCGAGGACATGGCCGCGTCGGCCGGCTGGCGGAGCCGACGACGGTGCGCGGCCTCGCCGAGCGCCTCACCGGCGTGCTCCCGAGGACGGCGCACGGCGTCCGCGTCGCCGGCGGCCCCGACCGCGAGGTGCGCACGGTCGCCGTCGGCGCCGGGTCCGGGGAGTCGCTCCTCGACGTGGTCACGCGGTCGGGCGCGGACGCCTACGTGACCTCGGACCTCAAGCACCACCGCGCGTCCGAGCACCTCGAGGCCGGGGGACCCGCGTTGCTCGACGTGGCCCACTGGGCGGCCGAGTGGACCTGGCTGCCCGTCGTGCAGGGCAAGGTGGAGCAGGCGCTCCGCGCAGCGGGGGCTACGGTGGACACTCACGTCAGCACGCTGGTCACCGACCCGTGGAGCTTCCGGGCCTGACGTCCCGAGATCGACCCCGAGGAGCACGTCCGTTGCGAGCCGACCCCTTCGCCCAGCTCAAGCTGCTCGACGTGCAGGAGCTGGACTCCCGGCTCGACACGCTGCGGCACCAGGCGGCGAACCCGCCCGAGGCGGGGGAGCTCCGTGAGCTCGCGGCGGGGCGCGAGTCCCTCGACAGCCGCACCAGTGTGCTCAAGGTCGAGGTCGACGACCTGACCCGCGAGCAGCGCAAGGCCGACGACGACGTCGAGCACGTGAAGGCACGCCGGGTCCGTGACCAGCAGCGCCTCGACAGCGGCGCGGTCACGAACCCCAAGGACCTCGAGCGGCTGCAGCACGAGCTCGTCTCGCTGGACAAGCGGATCAGCGACCTCGAGGACGCCGAGCTCGACGTCATGGAGCGGCTCGAGGCCGCCCAGGGGTCGCTGGCCGGGCTCGAGCAGGAGCGCGGCGCCAGCCAGGAACGCTCCGACGGGCTCGCCGAGTCGCGCGACAAGCGCGTCGCCACCCTGCGTGAGGAGGCCGAGCGCGTCGCCCGCGACCGCTCCGCCGCGGTGCAGGGCATGCCCGAGGACCTGCTGTCCCTCTACGAGCGCCTCCGTGAGCAGAAGGGCGGGGTCGGCGCGGCGCTGCTGCGGGCCCGCCGCTGCGAGGGCTGCAGCCTGCAGCTGGACAACGCCGAGCTGGCCTCGATCGCCAAGCAGCCCTCGGACGAGGTGGTCCGCTGCGAGGAGTGCAGCCGCATCCTCGTGCGCACGGGGGAGTCCGGGATCTGATGGCGGGAGCCGACCACGGGCACCGCTCGGTGGTCGTCGAGGCCGACGGGGGCTCGCGCGGCAACCCGGGCAACGCGGCCTACGGCGCCCTCCTCAAGGACGCCGAGACCGGCGAGCTCATCGCCGAGCGCGCGGAGCGCATCGGGGTCGCCACCAACAACGTCGCGGAGTACCGCGGGCTCATCGCAGGGCTCGAGCTCTACGCGGAGTACGCCGACGGTGCGGACCTCGAGGTCCGGATGGACTCCAAGCTCGTCGTCGAGCAGATGTCGGGCAACTGGAAGATCAAGCACCCCGACATGAAGCCGCTCGCCGTGCAGGCCAACCGGCTCGCCCCGTTCGGCACGATCTTCACCTGGATGCCGCGGGAGCAGAACAAGCACGCCGACCGGCTCGCCAACGAGGCGCTCGACGGTCCGGAGGGCGTGATCATCGGCGGCCCCGTCGCGGGCTCGACCGAGGTCGACGACCCGCTGGCCGAGGTGCTCGAGGAGGAAGAGCCGAGCGCGCCCACCGCCGTACCGAAGCCTCCGTGGGAACAGGGGCCGCCGACGACGCTGGTCCTGGTGCGTCACGGCGACACCGACCACACGCGAGCCCGAGCGTTCAGCGGACGCACCGGGGCGGACCCGGCGCTCAACGACGACGGCCGCGCGCAGGTGCGGGCGACGGGCGAGTGGCTGGCCCCGCTGGTGGCCGCGGACCCGGTGCTGCTCTGCTCGCCGCTGCGTCGCACCCGGGAGAGCGCGGAGATCATCGGCGAGCTCCTCGGGACGACAGCCTCGGTGGAGGACGGTCTCGCCGAGGCCGGCTTCGGTGCGTGGGAGGGGCTGACCTACCAGCAGGTGCTGGAGAAGGACCCCGAGGCGTTCACGACCTGGTTCACCGACTACGACCAGGCCGCCGGCGGCACCGGCGACTCGATGAACGGCATGGACGCCCGGGTCGCCGAGACCCTCGGCCGCATCCTGGAGGCGCACCGCGGCAAGGTCGTCGTGGCGGTCAGCCACCTCACCCCGATCAAGCTCATGCTCCGCCAGGTCCTCGAGCTGCCCATGGCGTCGATCTTCAAGACCGAGACCTCGCCGGCGTCGGTGACCGTCCTGGCCTGGTACGACGACGGCCGGTCGGTCGTGCGGCTGCTCAACGGACAGCCGACGACCCTGGGCTACGGCGTCAGCGACGTCCGCTAGGCCCTAGCCTCGGGGCATGGACCGTCAGGACGCTCGGCAGGACCGGAAGTCGGCGGACGGTCTGTCGCCGTTCGAGAGGTTCGTCGAGGCGGTGAACAGGGCGGTCAGCTCACCGCCCGCCTTCGCCGTGACCGCGGGCGTGGTCGTGCTGTGGCTGGTCAGCGTCCCGCTGTGGAGCAGCCCCAAGTCCTGGCAGGTCGCCATCCACACGGTCGGCAGCGTGCTCACGCTGCTCCTCCTGGTGCTGCTGGAGAACGCCGGGCGCCGGTCCGAGGAGGCGGCCCAGGAGAAGCTCAACGTGCTCGCCGAGGGACTCGCCGCCCTGATGGACTCGCGGGGTGACGCCGACCCGGAGCTGGCGGACGCGACCAGGAAGCTGCGCGAGGCGGTCGGCCTGGAGGAGCGGCACTGAGCCCTACGCCGCTGTGCCTGCAGCGCCCCGATGGACTCGGCGACGGCGCGGTCGCGGACAACGCCGAAGGCGCTCGACGAGCCGGTCTGAGCCGGTCGCTCAGAGCTCACGGACGACGACGTCGAGGCGTGCCGGTCCGGTCCCGGTCGTCTCGACGGTCCAGCCGAGGTCCGCGAGCAGCTCGGCGAGGCGTGCCGGGGTCCGCGGCACGGACCCGTCGACGAGCAGGTCGCGGACGAGCCGCCCCTTGGTGGCCTTGTTGAAGTGCGAGACCACGCTGCGCCTGCCGTCGACCTCGTGCAGCACCCGCACGGTGGCCACCCGGGCCGCGTCCTTCGCCGGTCGCCAGAACGGCACGTACGACGACGAGCGCAGGTCGACGACGAGGCCGCCGCCGGCGGCCCGGTCCATCGTCGGGCCGAGGTGCCTGGCCCAGTGCCCGGAGACGGATCCCAGCCCCGGCAGGGAGTTCTGCCCCGACAGCCGGTACGCCGGGACGTGGTCGGTCGTCCGCACCAGGCCGAAGAGGCTCGAGACGACCGCGAGCCGGCTCGAGGCCCGGCGACGAGGCGCCGACGGGAGGGATGCGAGGTCGAGGGACTCGTAGAGGACACCCGAGTAGACGCGGTCGGCGCGGGCCGTCGGGGCCTCGCGCAGGGCCGCGTTGCGGCGTACGAGATCGAGCTGGGTCGCCCCGATGCCGAGCACCGGGGCGACCTCCTCCGGGGGCCGCGTGCTGCACAGGTCCACCAGAGCGTCGAGCACGGTCGCGCGAGCCTGCTCCAGCTCGGGGAACGCCATCCTTGACAGGTCGAGCGGACGCCCGCGACGTGGGGCGGACTTGCCCTCCGAGGGCGGCAGCAGGACGAGCACGGCACCGACCCTAGGGTGGGCCTCGGACCGGTCGAGCCTCGGGAGGTGTGCATGCCACGTCGCGTGCTGCGATCCCGGGAGCCTGCCCTCACCGCCGAGGACGGCCCCGTCCGCCGCGGAGTCCATGCACTCCGCCAGGAGATGGGCGTGACGTCGCGCTTCCCGGACGAGGTGCGCGCCGAGGCCGAGGAGGCCGCGCGGCGTCCCCGGCTGCCGGACCTCGACCGGACCGACGTCCCCTTCGTCACCATCGACCCGCCGGGCGCGCGCGACCTGGACCAGGCCCTGCACCTCGAGCGGACCGACCACGGCTTCCGGGTGCTCTACGCCATCGCCGATGTCGCGGCCTTCGTCGACCCGGGTGGCGCGATCGACAAGGAGACCCGGAAGCGCGGGGAGACGCTCTACGACGTGGGCGACAAGGTGCCGTTGCACCCGCCGGTGCTCTCGGAGGGCGCGTGCTCGCTGCTGCCGGACGGGGACCGACCGGCGCTGCTCTGGACGATCGACCTCGACTCGTCGGGCGATCGCACCTCGGTCCGCGTGGAGCGTGCCCGGGTCCGCAGCCGAGCGCAGCTGACCTACGACGGGGTGCAGGCCGACCTCGACGCGGGCAAGGCCGACCCGGTGATGGATCTGCTCCGCGAGGTCGGTCTGCTGCGGCTCGAACGCGAGAGCGACCGCGGCGGGGTGAGCCTCCCGCTGCCCGACCAGGAGGTCGAGGCGGAGGGCGACCGCTGGCGGCTGCGGCTCCGGTCGCCGCTGCCCGTGGAGGCCTGGAACGCGCAGATCTCGTTGCTGACCGGGATGTCCGCGGCCTGGCTGATGACCGAGGGCGGCGTCGGCATCCTGCGCACGCTGCCGCCGGCCGACCCCCGCGACCTCGCCCGGCTCCGGCGGGTGGCGCACGCGCTCGACGTCTCGTGGCCGGAGGAGATGAGCTATCCCGACCTGATCCGCAGCCTCGACCCGGCGACACCGGCGCACGCCGCCCTGCTCACGGCGAGCACCCGGTTGCTGCGGGGGTCGGGCTACGACGCCTTCGACGGTGCGCTGCCGGAGCAGCCGCTGCACGCGGCCATCGCCGTCGACGTACACGCACTGCACGGCACCGCTGCGGCGGCTCGTCGACCGCTACGCGGGCGAGGTGTGTCTGGCGCTGAGCGCCGGCGCGGACGTCCCGGCCTGGGCGAGGGACGCTTTGCCCGACCTGCCGGCCACGATGCGTGAGTCGGGTCGCCGGGCCAACGCCTACGAGCGCGGGGTGCTCGACCTGGTCGAGGCGGTGGTGCTCCGCGACCACGTCGGCGACTCCTTCACAGGCGTCGTCGTCGAGGTCGACGAGAAGGACCCGGCCCGCGGCCAGGTGCTGATCGCTGACCCTGCGGTCGAGGCTCGCGTCCGCGCCGCCTCCGGCAGCGCGCTCACGCTCGGTGCTGAGACCGCCCTCCGGCTGACGGAGGCCGACGTGGCCCAGCGCCGCGTCCTCTTCGAGACCGCCTGAACACCGATTCGTCTGCGGTCGTCAGGCTCAGGATCTCGACTCTCCGCTAGACGAATCGGTGTGCCCCTACACTGAGCCTGCGGATGAGCTGACCGGGCGGCCGCGGCGGCGTGAGTCGTCGAGGAAGGTCCGGGCTCCACAGGGCAGGGTGGTGGGTAACTCCCACCCGGGGTGACCCGCGGGAAAGTGCCACAGAGAACAGACCGCCGCCTCTCCGGAGGCGGTAAGGGTGAAACGGTGGTGTAAGAGACCACCAGCGTCCCGGGTGACCGGGACGGCTTGGCAAACCCCACCTGGAGCAAGGTCAAGAAGGTCCTCGCAAGAGGACCGCGCGAGCGTTCGAGGGCGGCCCGCCCGAGCTCGCGGGTAGACCGCACGAGGCCACCGGTGACGGTGGTCCCAGATGGATGGTCGCCCATCGCGACGCCGTGAGGCGCGTGGGGACAGAACCCGGCCTACAGGTCAGCTCATCCGCACCACACAGCCCCTCGGGGCTGTTCAGCCTCCGGCCCGAGCCGGAGGCTGATCGCGGTGTGCTGCCCCCGTGGGGTGGTGTTGTATCCCCGATACGGCACTGAACCTAGGCGCTCGCGTGGAGACGCGCTGTCTGCTTGCTGACACAAGGCATCCGGACACAGGTGAGCCCCGCACGAGACGGGGGATGCCCGTGCGGGGCTCGTGACGAGCGTAGCGCCGGGTGGGCGTTGTCGGGGAGTTCTGGGGCAACCACGGCCCGTCGAGTCACGGGAGCTGGTTGGTCGGGCACCCGTCGTTGGGACAGGTGGCCATGATGTCCCCGTCCTCGGGCACCGACCCGGGGATCACGCCGTGCAGGTCCAGCACGGAGCCGCAGACAGGACAGCTGAGCGGCGGCTGCTTCGCCGCGCGACGTCGTCGACCGAACACAGGCAGACCCTTTCCCGAGAAGTCTTGCTGCACTCGGGACATCGTCCGGTCAGGGGTCCAGGGGTACGGGTGAGGTGCCCAGTCGTCAGCTCGTGCGCACCCGGTCAGCCGTGGCCTCGGGCTCTCGCTGGCGGGAGGGCGGTGCCGTCACTGCAGCGGGCTGGGGCCTCAGGCCCGCGCCGGTCTGGTCCCCGGCGTCGGCGTAGTCGTCGGCGCCCTCGAGGTCGGCGAAGTCCAGGTCCCTGCGGACCGCCCGTACGAACGTCGTGGTCCGGAGGTAGACGGCCCAGGCCTCAGCCCGGTCGGCGTCCGGCACGTCCTGCTGGGAGGCGGTGATCCACCGGGTGACCGCGCGGTGCAGCGGGGTCAGGGTCTTGGCGGTCTCGGCGTCGGCGAACGCGCCGGCGACCTGGACGCACTCGCCGAAGCGGCGGTACGTCGGGACCAGGTCCCGGCGGGCCTGCTGCTCCAGCTCGGTCAGCGTCCGCCCCTCGGCCTCGGCGGTCCTCGCGGCGCTGCACTCCGGTATCAGCTGGTCCAGGCGTGCTTTGGCGGCCAGCAGCGCGAGGTAGGCCTCGCGCCGCTCGGCGCGCAGCAGGTGGAGTCGTTCGTTCCTGGTGTGGCCGGCCGACACGAACATGATCCCCAGCACGCCCGACAGTCCGAGCGCGAGTGCGGTGACCACCCCGAGAACGGCGATCCAGTCGACAGCACGCATGATCGCGATGCCCCCTTTGCTGTTGTCCCCCTCAACCCATTCCAGCACGAGTTACGCCGGGGCGCGAGGGGTCACCGCCTCGGGCCGTCCCCGGTCGGGGGACCCGGGCGTGAGTTTGCAATTGTCTGATTCGCCCGATATTTCTCCTGGGGCAGCGGGACCGGGGTGGTTCCGCACTTCCTGGAACGGGGTGGAACCGACATGCGCCTGCTGGGTCACGCGCGACGACCGGTCCGCACGAGCCGGTGGGCCTGGTGGGCCGCCGGCTCGTCGATCGTGCTCATGGCACTGGCCGGTCCCGCAGACGTGGGCGCCGGAGTCCGGGAAGCGGGACGCGACGAGGTGGGCCACGGTGCGCAGGCGAGTGTCCTGGAGGGGAGGACACCTCCGCCTCGCATCGTGGCGTCGTCGGAATAGCCCGGTTCGGGACCTGGTGGCCTGCGTTCGCGACCATCGCCCCCGCACGACGTCAGGGGTCGTCGGGCACTCTGGGGGAGTGACCGACATGCGCTTCGCGATCCCCAACCAGACCCGGCGGAACCTCGCCGCGAGCCGGTTGAAGCGGGAGGGGTACGACGTGCACGCCGTCCCGACCCCCAAGGGCCAGTCCGTGCACGTGCTCGACGTGCTCAACGTCGAGGAAGGCACCTCGGCCGTCGAGCGCCTCGTCGCCGAGATCGCCCCCGACTCCGCGCGCACGTCCTGAGGGTCGTCCCCGAGGTCAGCCCGACCTGTCCGGCCCGGCTCGCTCGGCCGTGAGCATGAGCGCGACGCGCTTCTGCTCGACCAGGCTGGCGCGGTACTCGTCCCAGTCGGGATGTTCGCCGGACGCCGCACGGTAGTAGCCCACGAGCGCCTCCTCGGCGTCGGGCAGCGACACCACCTCGACGGTGCCCTCGACGTAGAGCCAGTCCCCGAAGAAGCCGTCGGTGAACAGGCAGAGCTGTGCCCACGGGTCCCTGCGCAGGTTCGCGGTCTTGTACGCCGTCTCGCGACTGCTGATGACGAGCCGACCGTCGTCGCCCACGGTCACCAGGACCGGTGACTGCTGCACGCCGCCCCCCGACGTCCGCGTGGCGAGGACCGCCCGGTGGTGGTCCCGCGCGAACGCGCGCGCCTTGTCCAGGTCCATGCCGTCCTCTCCTCCCTCGCGGGCTAGGTGTCCTCGAAACGCGACGGGTCGCCGGCGCCCACGCGCACGACCTCGGGGAAGCCCTCGGACCAGTCGACCACGGTCGTGGGTACCCGGCCGCACTCGCCGGCGTCGAGCACGACGTCGACGACGTGGTCGAGCTCTTCCTTGATCTCCCAGCCCTCCGTGAGCGGGTCCTCGTGACCCGGGAGGAGGAGCGTGCTCGACAGCAGCGGCTCGCCGAGCTCGCGCAGCAGGGCCTGGGTCACGGGGTGGTCGGGGATCCGGACCCCGACGGTGCGCTTCTTGGGGTGCGCCAGGCGCCGGGGCACCTCCTTGGTGGCCGGGAGGATGAAGGTGTACGGCCCCGGGGTCACCGACTTCACGGCGCGGAAGGCCGAGTTGCTGAGCTGGACCAGCTGGCCGAGCTGCGCGAAGTCGGAGCAGACGAGGGTGAAGTGGTGCTTGGCGTCGAGCTGCCTGATCCGGGTGATCCGGTCGGTGCCGCCGGGTGCGTCCATGCGCGTGCCGAGGGCGTAGCTCGAGTCCGTCGGGTAGGCCACCAACGCGTCGTCGTGGAGCAGCTCGACCACCTGGGCGATGCGCCGCGGCTGGGGGTCCAGCGGGTGCACGTCGACGAAACGGGCCATGGGTTGAGTATGCGTGCTCATCACACGGACGCCCGCCGTCCCTAGCGTCGTCGGCATGGACATCACCTGGCTCGCCACCGGTCGGCGTACCGTCGCGGCCGTCGCCCTCACGGCTCTCGGGGCGGCCGCCCCCTGGGTCCCCGTCCCCGCCTTCGCCACCACGCCCGACCCGGCCGGCGACGTCGTGCTCCGCGGCGTCGTGGACGACAGCCAGACCGCGCAGCCGGACTGGGACAACGGGGACGTGATCGGGACGACGCCGTCGAACATCGGTCACGAGGTCGTCGTGAAGGTGGACTTCGCGGACCTGCGCACGGACGTGGACTCGATCACCCACGAGCTGCGGGTGAAGACCCGACGCCACGAGTACGAGCTGTTCGCGTTCGCGAGCGAGGAGAAGTGGAAGGGGCAGTTCGTGCTGCTCCGTGACGGCGACCGGGTGCGGTGCCACGACCTCGGTCACCGGGTGTCCTACCGCGACAACGAGGTGGACGTGATCATCCCTCGCTCGTGCCTGGGCAGGCCGGGATGGGTGCGGGTCGGCTGGCGCACCGAGACGTGGATCGACGCGGCCGAGGAGACCCGGGCCGACGACGCGCTGCGCGACGGGGCCGTCGGTGACGCGCCGAGGCTCGGCGGCCGCGTCCACCACGAGCCGGCCTGAGCCGAAAAAGCTCGAAGGCCCCCGGGGGTTGGTCGGGGGCCTTCGTGAGGGCGGCCGGGGGGCGCGGCCCTGCCTACCGAGCGCTCCTCCCAAAGCCTCTCGGTGGTGTGTCGGCTGACGCCTCCCAACGCCTTCCGACATCCCTGATCCTGCTCCCTCCGGTGACGACCGTCACCCGGCAGACGGCGTAGGTACCTACCTGCTTTTCGGACGCGCGTCCTACTTGTTTGTCCGATTCACCCTGGTTTGCCGGGATGTGTGTGTCGGTCCGGGGTCGGAGAAGATGCAGGCATGGCTGACAAGTACTGGTTCTGCCTCAAGCACCACGAGGTCGAGGAGACCGACAGCGGCTGCGCCTACAAGGACCGCCTGGGCCCCTACGGCAGCCGTGACGAGGCCGCGAAGGCGCTCGAGAAGGTCAAGGAACGCAACGAGGAGTGGGACAACGACCCGGACTACAAGGACAAGCCCGGGATCCCCGGAGTCCCGGGCTGACGGGCGCACCCGTCAGACTGCACGCGTGCGTTTCGACCTGAGCAAGTCCGGGGGGTTCATCGGCATCGCCGGGCTGGCGATCCTGCTCTTCATGGACTTCGCGGCCGGGAGCGTGCTGCCCGCCTGGGGCGTGGCGCTCCTGGTCGTCGTGTGGGTGGGCCTGTTCGTCCAGGCGTGCCGCTGGTTCGTGCCGTTCCCGGTGCGCGTGTTCTGGCTTCCCGTCGGAGGGGTCGCCTTCTGGTTCGCGTTCCTGCTGGGTGGCGAGGCGCTCTGGGGCTGGTGACCCGCCCTAGAAGGTGTGCTCGGGTCCCGGGAACGAGCCCTCGGCCACGTCCGCGGCGTACTGCTTGGCCGCCTCGAGCATCACCCCGTGGAGGTCGGCGTACTGCTTGACGAAGCGCGGCATCCGCCCGGTGCGCAGGCCGAGCATGTCCTGCCAGACCAGCACCTGCGCGTCGCAGCCGTTGCCGGCGCCGATGCCGATCGTGGGGATGGCGATCTTCGCGGTGACCTCGGCCGCGACGTCGCCGGGCACCATCTCCATGACGACCGCGAAGGCGCCCGCGGCCTCCATCGCGATCGCGTCGGCGAGGACCTTCTCCGCGCCGCTGTCACGCCCCTGCACGCGGTAGCCGCCGAGGTTGTGCTCCGACTGCGGCGTGAACCCGATGTGCGCCATCACCGGGATGCCGCCCTTGGTGAGCAGCTCGACCTGGGGTGCCATCTCGGCGCCGCCCTCGAGCTTCACGCAGTGGGCGTTGGCCTCCTTCATGAAGCGCACCGAGGTGTGGAAGGCCTGCTCCGGAGAGCCCTGGTAGGAGCCGAACGGCAGGTCCGCGACGACGAGTGCGTGCTTGGCCGAGCGGGTCACCGCGCGCACCAGCGGGATGAGCTCGTCGACCGTCACCGGCAGGGACGTCTCGTTGCCGTAGACGTTGTTCGACGCCGAGTCGCCGACGAGGAGGACGGGGATGCCGGCCTCGTCGAAGGTGGCCGCGGCGTACATGTCGTAGGCGGTGAGCATCGCCCACTTCTCCCCGCGCTCCTTCATCTCACGCAGGTGGTGCACTCGGGTACGTCTGCGCGGCGTGGCTGGGGTGGTGCCGTCCGCGGGACCGTTGGGGTCTGGCACACCGCCGTACGGCGCAGGCTGCTCGCTCATCTGATCAATGTAGGACTGCCGGCACCGCTTGGCTCGTGAGTGAGAGTGAACGCACAGGGGCGTGGAGCCGTTGTCCCTGACATCGAGCGCAGGAGGAACCATGACCATCGTCGTCGTCGGAGCCGGACTCGCAGGAGGCACGGCGGTCACCGAGCTGCGGGAGCAGGGGTACGACGGGAGGGTCGTGCTGATCGGTGCCGAGGAGCACCTGCCGTACGAGCGTCCGCCGCTGTCGAAGGGCTACCTCCTCGGCAAGGAGCCGCTCGAGAAGGCGTTCGTGCACGCCGCCGGGTGGTACTCCGACCACGACGTCGACGTCCGGGTGTCCTCGGAGGTCACAGCGGTCGACCTCGACGCGCACGTCGTGAGGACGGACGCCGGTGAGGAGCCGTTCGACAAGCTCCTGCTCGCCACCGGCTCGACCCCCCGTCACCTCGCGATGGCCGACGACAGTGGTGCTCCGGTGGCCTACCTGCGCACCATCGAGCACAGCGACCGGCTGCGGTCCGCCTTCGCGGACGGCACCGACCTGCTCGTCGTCGGCGCCGGCTGGATCGGCCTCGAGGTCGCGGCGGCGGCACGTGACGCGGGCTGCAAGGTCACCGTGGTGGAGACGGCTGCGCTCCCGCTGCTCGCGGTGCTCGGGCCGGAGGTGGCGCAGGTGTTCGCGGACCTGCACCGCGCGCACGGCGTCGACCTGCGGCTGTCGTCGTCACTCACCCAGGAGGACCTGACGTCGGCCGGTCTCGTCGTCGTCGGCATCGGCGCGGCGCCGAACACCGCCCTCGCCGAGTCGGCGGGGCTCGACGTCGACAACGGTGTGCTCGTGGACGAGACGCTGCGCACCTCGCACCCGGACGTCTACGCGATCGGCGACATCGCCAACCAGCAGCACCCGGTCATGGGACGGCGGGTCCGCGTCGAGCACTGGGACACCGCGATGCAGCAGGCCAAGGTCGCCGCGCACAACCTCGCAGGCGGCGACGAGAAGTACGAGAAGCTCCCTTACTTCTTCACCGACCAGTACGCCCTCGGCATGGAGTACGTCGGTGGGGTCGGCCCTGACGGCTATGACCGCGTCGTCGTGCGCGGTGAGCCGAACGACGACGACGGCGGGGTGTTCACGGCGTTCTGGTTGAAGGACGGCCGCGTCGAGGCGGGCATGCACGTCAACGACTGGGATGCGACCGGGGACATCAAGGGGATCGTCGGTCGCGAGGTCGATGCCGACCGGCTCGCCGACACCGACGTACCGCTCAGCGAGGTGTGAGCGCCCGCCACTCCTCGGCGGTGATCCGGTAGAGCACGTGGCGCTCGAGCTCGTGCCCGGCCGGCACGGACGGGTGGTCGAAGTCCTCCGCCGGGTCGCGGTGCATGCCGAGGCGTTCCATCACGCGACGTGAGGGCTCGTTGACCACCGCGGTGAAGGACACGACCTCGCCGAGCCCGAGCGTCCCGAAGCCGTGGTCCAGCGACGCGGCGGCCGCCTCGGTCGCGTAGCCGTGCCCCCACGCGTCGCGCACCAGCCGCCAGCCGATCTCCACGCAGGGTTGGAAGGTGAAGGGGTGGTGCGGCACGGCCAGCCCGGTGAACCCCAGGAACGCCGCGCTGTCCGCGTGCTCCACCACGAACACGCCGGGCTCACCGGACTGCAGGTGAGCGCGGTGCTGGGCGACGAAGCCCTCGACCTGTTCGAGGGTCATGGCCGCGGGGAAGAATCGCATCACGTCGGGGTCGGTCGACATCGCGAGCATCGGCTCGACGTCGGCGTCGGTCCAGCTGCGCAGCACGAGTCGCTCGGTCCGGATCATCGGGACCAGCGTGGCATGAGGGTGAGAGGATCGAGTCGTGGACTTCCTGTCGGCGTACGCCCAGGGTTTTGCGCGCGTGGCCGCCTGCACGGTGCCCGTCGCGGTCGCGGACCCTGCGGCCAACGCTGCCTCGGTGCTGGCCGAGGCGCGGGCCTGCCACGAGGACGGCGTCGCCGTCGCGATCTTCCCCGAGCTCTGCCTGAGCGGCTATGCCATCGACGACCTGGTGCTCCAGGACGCGTTGCTCGACGAGGTGCGCGTGGCGATCGACGAGGTCGTGGAGGCGAGCCGCGAGCTGCGGCCGGTCCTCGTGGTCGGTGCACCGCTGGCGCACCGCAACCGCGTCTACAACTGCGCGGTCGTGGTACACGACGGGGAGGTGCTCGGCGTCGCACCGAAGTCGTACCTCCCGACCTACCGCGAGTTCTACGAGCGCCGCTGGTACGCACCCGGCGACGACCAGCACGGCGGCACGATCCGCCTCGGTGGTGCCGACGTGCCCTTCGGGTCCGACCTGCTGTTCGCCGCCGCCGACGTGCCCGGGCTGGTGCTGCACGTCGAGGTCTGCGAGGACATGTGGGTGCCGGTCCCGCCGAGCGCGGAGGCGGCTCTCGCAGGCGCCACCGTGCTCGCCAACGTCTCGGGCAGCCCGATCACCGTGGGCCGCGCCGAGGACCGGCGCCTGCTGGTCCGCTCGGCGAGCGCCCGTTGCCTCGCGGCCTACCTGTACGCCGCGGCGGGGGAGGGCGAGTCCAGCACCGACCTCGCGTGGGACGGCCAGACGATGGTCTACGAGCTCGGCGAGCTGCTCGAGGAGACCGAGCGGTTCCCCGAGGGCCCGCGGCGTTCCGTGGCCGACGTCGACCTCGACCGGCTCCGCCAGGAGCGGCTGCGCCAGGGCACGTTCGACGACAACCGACGGTCACGGGTCTCGACAGGCTCGACCGGCAGCAGCTTCCGCACCGTCCCCTTCACCGTCGACCCGCCGACCGGTGACATCGGGCTGCGTCGCAAGGTCGACCGCTTCCCCTTCGTGCCCGACGATCCCGAGCGGCTCGCGCTCGACTGCTACGAGAGCTACTCGATCCAGGTCGCCGGCCTCGAGCAGCGGCTCCGCGCGATCGGCAACCCGAAGATCGTCATCGGCGTCTCGGGCGGCCTCGACTCGACCCACGCGCTGATCGTGGCGGCCCGGGCGATGGACCGGCTCGAGCGGCCGCGGACCGACATCCTGGCCTACACGATGCCGGGCTTCGCGACGAGCGAGCAGACCAAGGGCAACGCGACCCAGCTCGCGAAGTCGCTCGGCGTCACGTTCGCCGAGGTCGACATCCGTCCCGCCGCCCAGCAGATGCTGCGCGACCTCGACCATCCCTTCTCCGACGGCGAACCGGTCTACGACGTCACCTTCGAGAACGTCCAAGCGGGACTGCGCACCGACTACCTGTTCCGGTTCGCCAACCACCAGGGCGGCATCGTCCTCGGCACCGGCGACCTGTCCGAGCTCGCGCTGGGCTGGTGCACCTACGGCGTCGGCGACCAGATGTCGCACTACGCGGTCAACACCGGTGTGCCGAAGACGCTGATCCAGCACCTGATCCGCTGGGTGGTCAGCGAGGGCATCTTCGCCGAGGAGGTCAACGACATCCTCTCGGTGATCGTCGAGCAGGAGATCACCCCCGAGCTGATCCCGCACGAGGAGGGCCGCAAGCCGCAGGCCACCGAGGACGCCATCGGTCCCTACGCGCTGCAGGACTTCACGCTCTTCCACGTCCTGCGCCACGGCATGCGACCGCGACGCATCGCCTTCCTGGCCGGGCACGCGTGGTCCGACGCCGACGCGGGGGAGTGGCCGCCGGGGTTCCCCGAGTCCCGTCGCACGGCGTACTCCCCGGGCGAGGTGAAGCACTGGCTCGAGGTGTTCGTGCAGCGCTTCTTCGGCTTCAGCCAGTTCAAGCGCAGCGCGCTGCCGAACGGTCCCAAGGTGTCCTCCGGTGGCTCGCTGAGCCCCCGCGGCGACTGGCGCGCCCCGTCGGACGGCAACGCCCGGATCTGGCTCGACGAGATCGCCCGAGACATCCCCTGATCGCTGGTCGAGCAGGTCCGGGCCGCCAGGCGAGGGCCGCCCGTCGAGACCACCGGGACTGATGCGTCATGCTGGGCGCATGGGCAAGCAGGAAGACTTCGTTCTCCGGGCGCTCGAGGAGCGCGACGTTCGCTTCGTCCGGCTCTGGTTCACCGACGTCCTCGGGTTCCTGAAGTCGGTCGCGGTCGCTCCGGCCGAGCTGGAGGGCGCCTTCGCCGAGGGCATCGGCTTCGACGGCTCGGCCATCGAGGGCTTCGCGCGCGTCTACGAGGCGGACATGTTGGCCAAGCCCGACCCGGGCACCTTCCAGATCCTCCCGTGGCGCTCCGAGAACGGCCCGGCGACCGCCCGGATGTTCTGCGACATCGTGATGCCGGACGGGTCCCCGTCGTACTCCGACCCGCGCTTCGTGCTCAAGCGGATCCTCGACCAGGCCGCGGCGCAGGGCTTCACGTTCTACACGCACCCCGAGATCGAGTTCTACCTGCTCAAGGGGGTGCCCGAGCCCGGTGCCGAACCGATCCCCGTCGACCGCAGCGGCTTCTTCGACCACACTGCCGCGAGCAAGGGATCCGACTTCCGCCGCGAGGCGATCACGATGCTCGAGCAGATGGGCATCTCGGTGGAGTTCAGCCACCACGAGGGCGGCCCCGGCCAGCAGGAGATCGACCTGCGGTACGCCGACGCGTTGTCCACCGCGGACAACATCATGACCTTCCGGACCGTGGTCCGTGAGGTCGCGCTGAGCCAGGGCGTGTGGGCGAGCTTCATGCCCAAGCCGTTCACGACCCACCCCGGGTCGGGCATGCACACGCACGTCTCGCTCTTCGAGGGCGACCGCAACGCGTTCTTCGAGGCCGGGTCGGAGTACCAGCTCTCCAAGCACGGCCGTCAGTTCATCGCAGGTCTGCTGCACCACGCCTCGGAGATCACCGCGATCACGAACCAGTGGGTGAACTCCTACAAGCGCCTCATCGGTGGCGGCGAGGCACCGTCGTACATCTGCTGGGGGCACAACAACCGCTCAGCGATGGTGCGCGTGCCGATGTACAAGCCCAACAAGGGACAGTCCACGCGCATCGAGCTGCGCACGATCGACCCGGCGTGCAACCCGTACCTCGCCTTCGCGGTGATCCTCGCGGCCGGCATGAAGGGCATCGAGCAGGGCTACGACCTTCCGCCCGAGGCCGAGGACGACGTGTGGTCGCTGTCGGACCGCGAGCGCAAGTCGATGGGCATCCAGCCGCTGCCGAAGACGCTGTCCGAGGCGATCTCGGTGATGGAGGAGAGCGAGCTGCTCGCCGAGACGCTCGGCGAGCGGGTCTACGACTTCTACCTGCGCAACAAGCGCTCCGAGTGGGAGGCCTACCGCGGCCAGGTCTCGGTGTTCGAGCGCGACCAGATGCTCCCGGTGATCTGAGTCCTCCGTGGTCGGACCCAGGATCCTGGTCGTCGAGCACGAGGTCGGCGCCCCCGCCGCCTGGCTCGGCGAGTGGTTGGTGGACGCGGGCGTCGAGCTCGACGTGCGCCGCCCGTACGCCGGTGACGCGCTGCCCCGCGACCTCGCGGAGCACGACGGGCTGCTGGTCCTCGGCGGCGGCGTCGACTCGTGGGACGACGCCGCGGCGCCGTGGCTGCCCGACACCCGCGCGCTCGTGCGGGCCGCCGAGGAGTCGCGCCGGCCGGCCCTGGGGCTGTGCCTGGGGCACCAGATCGCGACCGCCGCGCTCGGAGGCGAGGTCGGCCGCAACCCGGCCGGGACGACGATCGGCGTGGTCCCCGTCGGCTGGGGCGACGCGGCCGCCGACGACCCGCTGCTCGGCGCCCTGACCGGCGCCTCCCTCGCATCGCACTGGAACAACGACGTGGCGCTCCGCCTGCCTGACGGCGCGCAGGTGCTGGCCGTCAGCCCCGACGGCGCGGTGCAGGCGGCTCGCCTCGGCGACTGGGTGTGGGGCCTGCAGTGCCACCCGGAGGCCGGACCCGACGTGCTGCAGATGTGGGTCGACCACGACGGTGAGCCCTACCGCGAGCGCGGCATCGACATCGACGGGTTCATGGACACCGCGCGGGCGCAGCAGGACACGTTGTGGGCGTCGTGGCAGCCGCTGGGCGGGGCCTTCGCGGCGCTGCTCGCCGGGGTCCGCCGATGACGTCGACGCGGTCGGAGTCGCTGCGGGGGCGGATGGTCCGCGTCGGATTCCAGGACTCGGAGCGGGCGATGGACGCCTTCGACCGCCTGGGTGGCTGGTGCGAGCCACTCCTCGCCCTGCTCGGCCGAACCGCGGATCCCGACCAGGCCGCCGTGCTGCTGGCCGACCTGGCCGAGCGCATCGGCCAGGCCGAGGGCGACGACGCGCGGGCTGAGTTCGTGGACGTCCTCATGGACGACGAGGGCACCGCGATGCGCTTGCTCTCCGTGCTCGGCGCGAGCTCTGCCCTGGGCGACCACCTGCTCCGACACCCCGACCAGTGGCGCGAGCTCACCGACCCGACGTTGGGCAGCACCCGGCCCGCGGCGTACCACCTGCGGGCGGGCCTGCTCCGAGCCGTGGGTGCCGACCCGAGCTCGCCGGACCCGGTGGCCACCGCGCCGGACACGGCCGCGGTCGACGCGCTGCGGGTGGAGTACCGCCGGCACCTGCTGCGCCTGGTGTCGCGCGACCTGTCGCACGACCTCGGTGTCGACGACGTCGCCGCCGAGATCTCCGACCTGGCAGCGGGGACCCTGGACGCGGCCCTCGCGGTCGCGCGCGCCCGGGTCGGCGACGCGGCGAGCACCTGCCGGCTCACGGTCATCGCGATGGGCAAGTGCGGGGGGCACGAGCTCAATTACGCGAGCGACGTCGACGTCGTGTTCGTCGCCGAGCCCGTCGACGGGGCACCCGAGGACCGGGCGATGCGGGCCGCCACGCAGCTGGCGTCGAACCTCATGCAGGTCTGCTCCGACCACACCGCCGAGGGCACGATCTGGCCGGTCGACGCGGCGCTGAGGCCGGAGGGCCGCTCCGGGCCGCTCGTGCGGACGCTGGCCAGCCACCGTGGCTACTACGAGCGCTGGGCGAAGACCTGGGAGTTCCAGGCGCTGCTCAAGGCGCGGCCGGTCGCGGGCGACAGCGCGCTGGGCCGCGAGTACATGGACATCATCGAGCCGATGGTCTGGGAGGCGGCCGAGCGCGACGGCTTCGTCGCCGAGGTGCAGGCGATGCGGCGGCGGGTCATCGACCACATCCCTGCGCACGAGGCGGACCGGCAGCTCAAGCTCGGGCTCGGTGGGCTGCGTGACGTGGAGTTCGCGGTGCAGCTCCTGCAGCTCGTGCACGGCCGGGCCGACCCGACCCTTCGGGAGGGCGCGACGCTGTCGGCCCTGGCGGCGCTGATCCGCGGCGGCTACATCGGTCGCGACGACGGCGACACGATGCACCACGCCTACCGCTTCCTGCGCGCCGTGGAGCACCGGCTCCAGCTGGTGCAGCTGCGGCGCACGGCGCTCATCCCGGAGGACGAGGCAGGACTGCGACGCCTGGGCCGGGCGATGGGCTTCCTCAAGGAGCCGATCGTCGAGATCGAGAAGGCGCTGCGCGAGCGTCGACTCGAAGTGCGGCGGCTGCACGAGAAGCTCTTCTACCGGCCGCTGCTCGATGCGGTCGCCCGCATCCCCGGCGACGACATCCGGCTGACGCCCGAGGCGGCGCGCGCCCGGCTGTCCGCGCTCGGCTACGACGACGCCGACGCGGCGCTGCGCCACCTGGAGTCGCTGACCAGTGGCGTGACCAGGACGGCGTCGATCCAGAAGACGCTGCTGCCGGTCATGCTCGAGTGGTTCGCGGACGCGCCGTACCCGGACGCAGGGCTGTTCGGCTTCCGCAAGATCTCCGAGGCGCTCGGCCGCACGCCCTGGTACCTCAAGACCCTGCGCGACGAGGGCGAGGTGGCCGAGCGGATGGCGCGGCTGCTGGCCACCAGCCGGTTCGCCACCGACCTGCTCGAGCGGGAGCCGACCGGCGTGCGGATCCTCGCCACCGACCAGCTCGTGCTCCGCGACCGCGAGACGCTTCAGGTGGAGATGCTCGCTGCGGGTGGCCGCCAGGACACCCGCGGGGACGCGATCGTCACCGTGCGCGCCGTACGCCGTCGGGAGCTGCTGCGCATCGCCGCAGCCGAGCTTTCCGGGCTGGCGAGCACCGAGGACGTCGCGGAGGGGCTGACCGCGGTGACCCTGGCGACGCTCGAGGCCGCGCTGGCGATCGCGATCCGGGCGGTCGAGTTCGAGATCGACGCGGACCTGCCGACCCGGATGGCCCTGGTGTCGATGGGGCGGCTGGGTGGGCACGAGATGAGCTTCGGCAGCGACGCCGACGTCATGTTCGTCCACGACCCGTTGCCCGGCGCCGACGCCGAGGCCGCGAACCGGGCGGCACGGTCGGTCGCGAACGAGCTGCGCCGGCTGCTGTCGCTGCCGGGCAGCGACCCTGCGCTCGACGTCGACGCCGACCTGCGGCCCGAGGGCAAGCAGGGTGCCCTGGTGAGGTCCCTGGACGCCTACGCGAAGTACTACGCCACGTGGTCGGCGGTCTGGGAGGCGCAGGCTCTGCTCCGGGCGGAGGCGGTGGTCGGCGACGAGGGCGTCTGCGCACGGTTCATGGAGCTGATCGATCGGCTGCGCTTCCCTGCGCAGGGGCTCACGCCGGAGGACGTCCGGGAGGTACGCCGGATCAAGGCCCGCGTCGACAAGGAGCGGCTGCCCCGCGGGGCTGACCCGGCCACCCACCTCAAGCTCGGCCGTGGCGGCCTGGCCGACGTCGAGTGGACCGTCCAGCTGCTGCAGATGCGGCACGCCCACGAGGTCCCCGGCCTCCGGACCACCCGCACCCTGCCCGCGCTCCGAGCCGCCGTCGATGCCGAGGTGATCGGTCGCGACGACGCCGAGACCCTCGCCGAGGCCTGGGTCCTGGTCAGCCGGATCCGCAACGCCATCACCCTGGTCCGCGGCAAACCCTCCGACCAGCTCTCCCGCGACGCCCGCGAGCTCGGCGCCGTCGCCAGCGTCCTCGGCTACCCACCCGGCACCTCCGACGCCCTCCGCAACGACTACCTGCGCGTCACCCGCCGAGCCCACGACGCCGTCGACCACACCTTCTGGGACTGACCGCCGAACCGCCCCTCCGGTACAGCCGAACCGTCCCTCCGGTACAGCCGAACCGTCCCTCCGGTACAGCCGAACCGTCCCTCCGGTGCCGCCGAACCGTCCCTCCGGTACAGCCGAACCGTCCCTCCGGTACAGCCGAACCGTCCCTCCGGTACAGCCGAACCGTCCCTCCGGTACAGCCGAACCGTCCCTCCGGTACAGCCGAACCGTCCCTCCGGTACAGCCGAACCGTCGCTCCGGTACGCGCGAACCGTCACTCCTGGACGGCCGAGCCGTCGTCGACGCGATGCATCGGCGACGGCTCGACCGTGGATCTGCGACGGTTCGGCGGCTCAGTCGTCGCTGCCGTGACCGCCCTGGTCGTCCGAGTCGGAGTCGTCCCCGCCACCGCCGTGGCCGCTGTGGTCGTCACCGTCCGCGCCGTGACCACTGTCGTCGTCGCCACCACCGCCAGGACCGCTGCTGTCGCCGCCGCGGTCGTCACCGGCGTCGTGGTCGGCCGGGTCGTCGCTGACGCTGTCCGGGCGGTCGTCGCCGTGGTCGTCGCCGGCGTCGTGGCCGGCGAGGTCGCCGCTGGCGCCGTCGGGTCGGTCGCCGCCGTGGTCGTCACTGGCGTCGTGGCCGGCGGGGTCGTCGCTGACGCTGTCCGGGCGGTCGCCGCCGTGGTCGTCACCGGCGTCGTGGTCGGCCGGGTCGTCTGCGCCGTGACGCGCCGTCGTACGACGGTCATCCCCCGCATCGTGGCCGGCGGGGTCATCGGCGCCGCGCCGATGGTGGGTCACCTGTCCGCCCTGGTCGTCGCCGGCGTCGTGGCCGGCGGGGTCGTCAGCTCCGTGCTTGGCCCAGGCGGCGCCGGTGCCTGCCGACACGACCAGCGCGGCGGCTCCGAGACCGGCAGCCAGCTTCGTCCTCATGGGGTCTCCCTCGTCCGTGCGGCGGGGAGTCCCGCCGGCTTCATTGAAGGTACGAACGATCGAGGGCAGGTCGACAGCCGTCCGACGGTACTAGGACCTCTCCCCGGTTCGCCCGTACCGGAGACGCGGTTCGGCTGTACCGGAGGGGCGGTTCGGCTGTACCGGAGGGGCGGTTCGGAGACCATGACGAAGCCGTGCATGGTCAGGTGCGGACGAGCGCCGAGGCGAGTCGGCGGAGGGCCTCGGTGAGGCGGTCGGGGGAGGTGGCGATGTTGAGCCGGACGTGGCCGGGGAGGCCGGGGTGGAACTCCTGGCCCGGGACGACCTTCACGCGGCCCTTCTGCAGGGCGAGCTCGGCGACGTCGTCGACCTCGTAGGCACGCAGGTCCAACCAGGCGAGGTACGTCGCCTCCAGCGGCCTGGTCCGGGCCAGTGGCAGGTGCTCGGCCAGCAGCTGCCCCAGCAGGGCACGTTGCGCGGACAGCCTCTCGACCAGCGCCGCAAGCCACGGGTCGCCCTCGTCGTACGCCGCCACCGATGCCTCCACCCCGACCGAGGCCCACGCGTCGTTGCGGGCCAGCGGCAGGGCCACCAGGCGATCGCGCGTAGCCGGGTCGGTCGTGACCATCTGGGCGCACCGAAGCCCGGCGATGTTGAACGCCTTCGACGCCGCCACCACCGCGACCGCGTGCGCGCCGGTCCCCGGGATGCTCAGGTAGGGAACGTGCTCGGCCCCCGGCAGCACCAACGGGGAGTGCACCTCGTCGCTCACGACCCGGGCGCCGTGCCGCACCACGACGTCGCGCAGCCCCTCGAGCTCGTGGCGCCGGTAGACGCGGCCGAGCGGGTTGTGCGGTTGGGTCAGCACGACCGTCCCGGCGCCGGCGCCGAGCGCGGCGTCGATCCCGTCGAGGTCGAGGGCGGCCTCCGGTGCGTCGGGGGAGAGCGGCACCATGACGAGCTCGCGGCCGGCGATCGACGGCAGGTCCAGCTGCGGAGGGTACGACGGGACAGGCACGACCACCGGAGCGGATTCGCTGAGCACCTCGATGAGGAGCCGGAGCCCGGCGGTCACGTCGGACACCGGCATCACCTGGTCGGGGTCCACGTCCCACCCGTGATGGCGCTGCGCGAACCGCGAGTAGGCCTCACCCAGCGCACCGCCGCTGGTGTCGCTCGGGTAGCCGAACACCCCGTCGCGCACCGCGCGCTGCACCGCCGCCTCGACCACCGGCGCGGTCGCGTAGTCCATCTCCGCGACCCACGCGGGCAGGACGTCGTCGTCGACGAGCCCCCACTTCGTGGGCAGCGCCCGGCGTGCCTCGTCGTCGGTCAGGTCGCGGACGGAGTCGCTCACCTGGCCAACCTACGGGTCGCGCCGACCGCTACGGAGCCTCCTCGACCGACGGCGCGTGCGAGATCTGGTCGAACGTGAAGACGTACGTCCCGCCACCTGCCGGCACCGACAGCGTGAGGTTCGTGCCCCCTCCGTTGGCCCCGAAGTTCGGGTTGTTCCAGTTGTGGCCGGTGGCGATCTTCCACTCGTACGAGCCCTCGGGCAGCTCGAACGTCCCGTGCCACAGCCCGTCCGTCGTGTCGAAGGCCAGGTCGGTGAGTGCGCAGTCGGCGAGCCAGTCGCCGCCGCTGTCACCGCCGGTGCAACCCAGCTCGGACTGGAGGTTCCCGGCGAGCGTGACGAACGAGTACAACGGCTCGGGCTCGGCGACCACGAACGTCGCTGTCGGTGAGATGACCCGAGGGGTGCCCGGCTCGTCGAGCAGCGCCCGGTAGGCGACTTCGGTCCCGAGGTCGAGGTCGGACACGTCGTCCTTGGCGGTGAACGCCGGCGACGACGAGTCGCGGGCGATCGTCCGCCACGTCCCACCGTCGACGCTGCGCTGGATGCGCACGGTCTGGCTGGCGCGCTCCGGGTCGACGGTGGCCTCGACCGAGACCGGGTAGGGCTGGGCGATCTCGCTGCCCTTCGGGCTGGTGATCGTCACCTTCGGCGCCGGCACCGTGGCGTTGCGCAGGACGCTCATCCGGGTGTGGCCGGCGTTGTCGAGCACGACCGCGCGGTACCTCAGCGGCGTGCCGGTGCGCAGGTCCGAGGTCTCGGGGAACACCTGGTACGGCGCGTTGTCGTCCGTCCCGATCGTCCTCCAGGCCCCACCCGCGGCGCGCTGCTGGAAGGTGACCTCGTAGAACGACGGTCCGGTGACGTCGGCGACGACCCGCATGCGGCTGCGCGCGGCATCGCTGGGCGTCACCGGCTCCAGGAACACCTCGGGAGCCTTCGTCGACAGTGGGATCTTCTGGGTCGCCTTGTAGACGACTGCCGAGAGCGCGGGCACGTCCAGCTCGAGGTCGCCGTTCTCCACCGTGGTGACCGTGTCCGCTCCCGGACCGTAGATCCGCTTCAGCTCGACGCCCTCGCCCACGAACGTGTTGAGCAGCGTGCTGGCCTCGGCCTCGCTGTTGTTGAACGCGACGACGTACTCACGCCGGGTCTTGCGGTCGATCCTGGAGAAGCTCGCCACCCCGGCCTCCTCGGAGGCCGAACGGATCTGCATCGCACCGTCCCGGAGCGCAGGCTGGTTCTGGGTGAGCCGGGCCAGTCGCCCGATCCGGCGGTAGAGCGGGTGGTCGGAGTCGAAGTTGTCGTCGTTCGGCGACGCATCGGTGCCGATCGAGTCGAGGTCCTGGTTCCCCGGCCAGTTCGTGACGGTGTTCTCGAACATGTCCTGCCGGGCCAGCTGGTCGCCACCGCTCCCGGTGAAGCCCTGCTCGTCGCCGTAGTAGACCACCGGGTTGCCGCGCGAGAAGTACATGAGCTCGTGGGCGAGCTCGTCGCGCCGAAGCAGCTCCTCGTCGGACGCGCCGGGGTTGTCGGTCTTGAGGAAGTAGCCGATGCGGCCCATGTCGTGGTTTCCGAGGAAGGTCGGCAGCTGGTAGGCGTTCGAGTCGGCGTCGGTGAACCAGTCGTCGTCGGCGAAGAAGTCACGCAGCGCCTGGGGCGACGTGCCCTTGGACACGAAGTTGCGCGCCGCGGCCTGGAAGCCGAAGTCGAGCACCGACTGCATGTCGTCCTTCGTCGTGAAGTGCGAGCGGAACGCGGAGCCCTCCGGGGTCAGCCGGTCGTCGAAGACCTCGCCGAACATGAAGAAGTCCTTCTTGCCCTGCTTGTGTGCGTAGTCGAGGATCCCGGGGCCGAACGACTGCCAGAACTCGTCGTTGACGTGCTTCATCGTGTCGATGCGGAAGCCGTCGATGCCGATCTCCTTGACCCACGTCTTGTAGATGTTGGTCATGCCGCGCACCACGCGGGGGTTCTCGGTGAAGAGGTCGTCGAGACCGAAGAAGTCGCCGTAGAGCGAGTCCTCGCCGGTGAAGGTCGTGTTCCCGCGGTTGTGGTAGAGCGAGACGTCGTTGAGCCAGTTCGGCTTCTTGAGGTTCTCCTCGCCGGCACCGAGCTCGGGCGTGAACGGGAACGACGTCTCGGGGTCGAGGTCCGGGAACGTGTTCGTGCCTGCGTAGTCGCGGTCGTCGAAGGCGTTGCCCGAGGCGTCGCGGTAGGGGTCGGTGTCCTTCGAGACGTACGCCGGACGGTCGTCACCGTCGAAGCCGATCACGTCGGCCGTGTGGTTGGTGATGATGTCGAAGAAGACCTTGATGCCGCGCTGGTGCGCCGCCTTCACCAGTCCCGCGAGCTCGGCGTTGGTGCCCAGGTGCGGGTCGACCTGGGTGAAGTCGGTGATCCAGTAGCCGTGGTAGCCCGCCGAGCTGTCCTCCGGCTGCACCGCCTTGTTCTTGAAGATCGGCGTGAACCAGATCGCCTGCGTGCCCAGTCCCTCGAGGTAGTCGAGCTTGTTGCGCAGGCCGGTGATGTCACCGCCGTGGTAGTAGCCCTTGTCCGCAGGGTCGAAGCCGGTGACGTCCTTGCCGCCGGTGAGGCCGCCGTCGTCGTTGGCGGTGTCACCGTTGTTGAAGCGGTCGCCCATGACGAAGTAGAAGTCCTGGTCGGTCAGGTCGCCGCGCAACGAGTGACGCGCGATCGCCGAGGCCTCCACGGCACGGGGCGCGGTGACCGCCGCCTTGGCCCGTGGAGCCCCCGACGCCTGGAGCGCGGGCGTCGCGAGCGCAAGAGCCGAGGCGGCTGCTGCGGCGAGGGCGACGAGACGGACAGGACGGCGGCGCGGAGCGGGCACGAGGCCTCCCGAGTGATGTGGCTCACAGAACTGTGACGCGAGTGACGCTAGTGGCTGCACCACGCCCACGCAAAGCGGCGAACCGGACAAGCCCCTCTGTCAGTCAGTCCGCGTCGGCATGCCGGTGCTGCACGCTCGCGTGCGCGCCTGACCCGCAGCGCCAGACGAGCGAGACGCCGGGTGCGGGGCTGACCGCACCCTGCGGGCCGGTGCAGCCGGCAGCGCCGACCTGCCGGGAAGCGCCCCAGGATCCGGTCGACCCGACCACCGCGCTGACGCGTTGTCCTCCGGCCGCGGCCCGGGTGAACGCGAGGAGCACGTCGCCACCGGTGCCCACGGACACGGACAGCGAGACCCGTGCGAGGCCGACGTCCCCTCCGGGGGCGGCCGCGTCCTCGGCCGCGGTCCACGACCCGCCGGCGTCACGGCCTGCCGTGCGCAGACGCCCGTCGGCCCGCGTCCACGCAGCCGTCGCGTGGCCGGACTGGTCGAACCCCACGAGAGGCACGCCGGTGTCCGTCGCCGCACCGGGGTCGAGCGGCACGGGCGAGGACCACGCGCCGCCGGGGTCTCGCGTGGCCGCGAAGGGACGGAAGACGCCCGCCGTCAGTGCGGAGACCACGACCGTCATCGACCCGTCGTCACCGGCCGCGAGCTCGGGCGGCTCGGCGTGCTCCGCCACCAGGACGGCCGGACTCCAGGACGACCCGGAGCGCGTGCGCACCGAGACGTCGCCACCGATGACGTACGCCACCGCGGCGCGGCCGTCGCCGTCCACCGCCGCTGAGGGGTGGTGCGCCTCGACGGGGGAGAGCGCCACCGCGGCGCCCCACGGCGACCCGGCCGGGCGGTAGCGGGCGCGGACCACGGAGGCGCCCGAGTCGGGCTGGTTCCAGACGTAGGTGAGCACGGTGTCGCCGGCCGCGTCGACGGCGAGGTCGGGCTGGAACGCCCCGGCAGCCGCGTTGACCACGTTGCCCACGACGGGCGTCAGCGGTGTGGGCTGGGCCCAGCTCGAGCCTCGTCCTCGGGTGCCGAGGAGCTGCGGTCCGTGCCCGGCGAGGTTCCAGGTCCACACGACCGTCACCCGGCCTGCGCCGTCGACGGCGAGCTGCGGAGAGACGCCACGCCCGATCACCACGGCCTTGCGCCAGGTGCCTCCGGGGGTACGTCGCTGCACCATCACGTCGGTGCCGCGCGACCACGCCACGGTGTCCGCGCCCGTGCTGTCGGTGACCACGTCGGGCCGTGAGACCCGGCCGTCGTCGACGGTGTGCACCTGCTGCCACGGCGGCGCCCCTGGGGCTGCGGTCACCGCGCCGGCCGGCAGCAGCGCAGCCACCCCGCCCAGCACCACCAGGGTCGATGCAACGACCCGTCGTCGTCCCACGTCCGCCCCTCCTGAACCTTCGGGAACACACGATGGTCGGTCAGGGGAGCCGCGAGCGGTAGGGCCACAGGTCTGGCCGTGGCACAGTGACGGGCAGGGTCCGCACGGGCGGGACCGGCACGAGGAGAGCCATGGCGACCGAGGAGTCCCCGCCGGAGTACCTGCGCGTGCAGGCTCCGTTCGCAGGCACCGTCGAGCTCGTCGAGCACGACCCCACCTGGGCGGAGCTCTACGCCGTGCTGGCCGGTGAGATCACCGATGCCCTCGATGACCGGGTGCTGCTGCTCGAGCACTGCGGCTCGACGTCGGTGCCCGGCCTGGCCGCCAAGCCCGTCATCGACATCGTGTTGCTGGTGGCCGACCCGGCCGACGAGCCGGCGTACGTCCCTGACCTCGAGACAGCCGGTTTCCCGCTGCACCTGCGCGAGCCGCACTGGCACGAGCACCGGCTCTTCCGTCGTGACGACCCCCGGGTGAACCTGCACGTGTTCGGCGGCGGGTCGCCCGAGGCCGACCGGATGCTGATGTTCCGTGACCGGCTCCGGCAGGTGCCCGAGGAGCGCGCGGCGTACGAACGCACGAAGCGGGACCTCGCAACCCGCACCTGGGGGCGGGTGCAGGACTACGCCGATGCCAAGTCCGACATCGTCGAGGGGATCATCGAGCGGGCCGGGGCCAGCGGGCCGCTCGAGCAGCGGACTAGGACGAGCGGGAACTCCTCGGCCCCTGCGGACATGAGGAGGTGTGAGCGCGCGTGAGGGGGTCGTCGCGAACGGACGCACCGAGCAGGAGCTCGCCGACGCGTTGCGCGTCGGCGACTCGACCGCGCTCGCGGACCTCTTCGACCGGCACGCGGACCGGATCTACAACCACTGCTTCCGCGCCACGGGGGACTGGGCGGATGCCGAGGACGCCACCGCGTCGGTGTTCCTCGAGGTCTGGCAGCACCGCGAGCGGGTGCGGTCCACGGACGGCTCCGCCCTGCCCTGGTTGTACGGCGTCGCGACCAACGTCTGCCGCAACCTGACCCGGAAGCGTCGCCGTGGCTGGCGTGCCTTCACGCTGCTGCCCGCCCCGGTGCCGGAGCCGGACCACGCCGACGACGTGGCTGATCGCCTCGCCACCGAGGACCGGATGCGCCGCGTGCTGACCGCCGTGGCCGACCTCCCGCAACGCGAGCGCGAGGTGCTCGCACTCGTCGTGTGGTCGGGGCTGACCTACGACGAGGCCGCGAGCTCGCTCGGTGTGCCGGTCGGCACGGTCCGCTCCCGGTTGTCCCGAGCACGCGGCCGCCTCGGGCAGGCAGACACGAACCACGACGGAGGACCCTCATGAGCGACCACGACGACACCCCTCCTCCGGACCAGCCGATGCCGGAGTCGGTCCGCGCACGCCTGCGAGCCGACCTGCTCGCGGCCACCGGACGGCCCTCGGGCGGCATCGGCTCACGTCGGTCCTGGGTCGTCCCCGTCGCCGCCGCGGCAGGACTGCTCGCCGTCGTGGCGGCGACCGGCTTCGCCCTCGCCCGCAGCGGCGGCTCGTCGGAACCCAGGCCGGACGTCCCCGCCTCCCAGGCGACGCAGGCACCTACGCCGACCGTGACCGAGGTCCCGTCGCCGACGGGGACGCCGAGCGAGGAACCCGCCGGGTCCCCGAGCCCGCCGAGCCCGACGGAGACCGCCGGCGAGCAGGACTTCGCCCCGTGCGAGGGCGAGGCGCAGCAGGTGCTGCGCGGAGCGGCGTCCGACCTCATGCTCCAGGGGCCGGAGGGCACGACCACGTTCTACGTCGCGGGCAACCGCTACGTCCTCTGCGACGACAGTGGCGGCAACCCGACGGTGCACGCGCCGCACACCATCGACCCGGCGCCACCGGTCGCGGTCGCGAGCCTCAAGGTCAGCACCGGCATCATCGACACCGTCCACCGGCACTACGTGACGGCGTTCGTCGCGGGAGGCCTGCTGCCGGCAGGGGTGGCGACGATCTCGTACTCGTTCCCGGACGGTCACGTCCAGAAGGCCGAGGTGCAGGACGACGACCAGGGCCGCACGTGGTGGCGGATGGTCTACATCGCGCGCGACGGCATCATCACCGAGCCCGGCACCAACCAGCTCGACCTCGACCCGATCACGGTGCACGTGACGGGGTCGGGCGGCACCCACGACTTCACGCTCCGCTGGGCCCTCGACACGTGCGCGCAGGTCAACCACGGGTGCTGAGGTCCCTCGCCGGGCGGCCACTAGTCTGACCCCATGTCCGACGTCGTCACCCCGCGCGTACGAGCGCCGCGCTGGGAGCCGTTGACGGTCGGCATCGACATCGGAGGCACCAAGGTGCTGGCGGCGGTCGTCGACCCGGCCGGCGCCGTCGTCGAGATGGACCGGCGCCCGACTCTCGGCCACGACGTCAAGCTGGTCGAGGACACGATCGTCGACCTCGTCGAGGGCTTCGCACAGCGCCACGACGTCGCTGCGGTCGGCATCGGCGCCGCGGGCTTCGTCGACGTCACGCGCACCGTGGTGATGTTCTCCCCGCACCTCGACTGGAGGCGCGAGCCGCTGCGGGCCCGGGTCGCGGAGCGCGTGCGACTGCCGGTGGTCGTCGACAACGACGCCAACGCGGCCGCCATCGCGGAGACCCGGTTCGGGGCGGGACGCGGCCACCGGTTCGTGCTGTGCGTGACGCTCGGCACCGGCATCGGTGGAGCGCTCGTCCTCGACAACCGCGTCTACCGCGGCGCCAACGGCATGGCGGGGGAGTTCGGCCACATGCAGGTCGTGCCCAACGGGCACCGCTGCGAGTGCGGCAACCGGGGTTGCTGGGAGCAGTACGCCTCGGGCAACGCCCTGGTCCGGGACGCCCGCGAGATGGTGCGTGCCAAGGCGCCCATGGCCCACTACCTGCGCGACCTCGTCGGTGGCGACCCCGACCAGATCACCGGGCCGATGATCACCCAGGCGGCTCGCGACGGCGACCCGCTGTCCGTGGAGCTGCTCACCGACGTCGGCGTGTGGCTCGGCACCGGTCTCGCCGGGATGGCGGCCGCGTTCGACCCGAGCTGCATCATCGTCGGCGGGGGAGTGTCCGATGCGGGTGCGCTGCTGCTCGACCCGGTGCGCCAGGCGTTCTCCCGCTCGCTCACCGGCCGTGGGCACCGCACCGAGCCGGTCATCGCCAGTGCGCAGCTCGGACCCAACGCGGGGATGATCGGCGCGGCCGACATCGCGCGCTCGGCCGCCCGGCGCTCGCGTCGGGGCCGTCGGCGCGCGGCTCGCAAGGACACCGTGGGTCGCCGTCGTCTCTTCGCGCCGGCGACGGGGGAGCCGCGTCCGATCACGCGGCGGACCCTCAGGGGCGGCTGAACGCCTCGCGGAAGGCGTCGACAGCGGCGCCAGGGTCGGCAGATGCCCAGGCCTCGAGGCCGACCACGCCGTCGTACCCGAGCTCCTCGAGGGTGCGGGCGATCGCCGGGTAGAAGATCTCCCCGGTGCCCGGTTCGCAGCGCCCCGGCACGTCCGCGACCTGGATCTCCCCGACGAGCGGCAGGTGCCGACGCAGCAGCTCGACGAGGTTCCCCTCGCCGATCTGCGCGTGGTAGAGGTCGAGGTTCATCCGCAGGTGCGGGCTGCCCACCGCGCCGACGAGGGCCGCGGTGTCGGCCGCCGTGCCGAACGGCGTCCCGGGGTGGTCCACAGCGGTGTTGAGGTTCTCGAGGCAGAACACCACGCTCTCGCGCTCGCCGAGCTCGGCGAGCCTGCCGAGGGTGTCGACGGCGGCCAGCCACATGCCGCCGGTGACGACCTCGACGGGGCGCACGGGGAGCCCGTCGCCGTCGAGGCCCGTGCCGTGCAGGTTGAGGTTCGGCGTGCCGAGCGTGCGGGACGCTTGGATCGACTGCTCGGCCGAGGCGAGCAGTGCCGCGATGCCGTCGGGCTCGGTCAGGTTGCCGTCGACGTAGCCGGTCATCGAGGTGAAGTGGGCCCCCGTCGCGGCGAGCTCGTCGAGGTCCTTCTTCGTCCAGTCCCAGATCTCCACCGCGAACCCGCGGTCGTGGAGGAGCCGGACCCGCTCGACCACGGGGAGGTCGGTGAAGACCATCTCCGCGCAGACGGCGAGGGTGTACGCCGCGGTCACCGGTCCACCTCGGCCACGTCGACCGGTCCACCGGTCTCGACGGACCGGATGGCGGCGAGGGCGACCCGGAAGGCGCGACGGGCGTCGGCCCCCGTGACCGCGGGCGTACGGCGGTCGCGGACGGCGCCCGCGAACTCGGCGAGCTCCCCGACGTAGCTGCTCCACATGAGCTCCACGTCGCCGCGAGCGGTGCCGGCGTGGCGGCCTGATGCGTCGGAGTGCAGCAGCGGGTTCAGGGCACCGTCGCCCATGGTGATCTTGCCGCCGGAGCCGAAGACCTCTCCGCGCACGTCGTAGCCGTAGGTGGCGGAGAAGCTGGCCTCGGCCACGGCCCGGGCGCCGTTGTCGAAGGTGATGACGACGACGGCAGTGTCGAGGTGCCCGCGGTCCTTGAAGTCCGGCGCGACCAGTGCGTCGGCGGTGGCGAAGACGCTGACCGGCTCCGCCCCGGGGTTGAGCCACAACAAGGTGTCGAAGTCGTGGATCAGGGTCTGGGTGAAGATCGTCCACTGCGGCACCGAGCCGGGGTCTGCGGGACCGGGCGCCGGGTCGCGGGTGAGCGAGCGCATGAGCTGCGGCGTGCCGACCGCACCGTCGGTCACGAGACGGTGAGCCTCGGCGAAGTCCGGCGCGAAGCGTCGGTTGAACCCGACCTGGAACGGCACCCCGGCAGCCTCCGCTGCCGCGATGCCCCGGTCGATCTCCGCGAGGGTCATCCCGGCCGGCTTCTCGCAGAACACGGCCTTGCCCGCGGCGGCAGCAGCCGCGATGAGGTCGGCGTGCGCGGTGGACGACGCCGTGATCACCACGGCCTCGACGTCGGGGTCGGCCACCAGGTCGCCCGGGTCGTCGTACGCGTGCACGCCGAGGGTCTCCGCGAGCTGCTCGGCAGCGTCGGGGCGCGGGTCGGCGACCGCGACCAGGGTCGCGCCTGCGACGTGGTGGCGGAGCAACGTCGCGTGCGAGGTGCCGATGCGTCCGGCACCGATGAGGCCGACCCGGACCGGGTCGAGGAGGGCAGCGTGTGAGGCGGTCATCAGGGGTCGTCCTTCTCGCGGGCTAGAGCGCTCTAGTCTGGACATGGTGCCTCACGGGAGTCAAGGTCCCGCATAGAGCGCTCTAGACTGAGCCGGTTCCGAGAGCGAGGTGGTGAGCATGGTCGGGCGAGGGAGACCCACGGTCACCATGGAGGACGTCGCCGCACGCGCCGGCGTCTCCCGCGCGCTCGTGTCGATCGTCTTCCGCGGCGTTCCAGGCGCCAGCCCCGAGACCAGAGCACGGGTGATGAAGGCGGCCGACGCCCTCGGCTACCAGCCGGACCGACGGGCCCGCTTGTTGTCGAGCGCACGGAGCCGCACGCTGGGTGTCGTCTTCGGGCTCGACCGCGACTTCCACGGCGTCCTCGTCGAGGAGCTCTACCGGGCCGTGGCGCGGTCCGGCTACGAGCTGGCCCTGGGCGCGACGGCCCCGACCAGGGACGAGCGCACGGCCGTCCGAGGCCTGCTGGAGTTCCGTCCCGAGGCCGTGGTGCTGCTCGGCCCGACGCTGCCGACTGCCGAGATCGAGGACCTCGCCAGGCGTGTGCCGGTCGTCGCCGTGGCGCGTGCCCTGCGCACGCACGTCGTGGACGTGGTGCGAACCGACGACAAGGCCGGGGCCCGTCTGGCCGTGGACCACCTCGTCGGCCTGGGCCACGAGCGGATCGCCCACGTCGACGGGTTGCGTGCGCCCGGAGCGGCCGAGCGCCGCCGCGGCTACCGCGAGGCGATGGTCGAGCACGGCCTCGGGCGGACGACCCGTCTGCTGCCCGGCGGCGTGGGGGAGGAGAGCGGCGCCCGCGCCGGCCGTGCCTTGCTGCGTCGGGGTGCACCGACGGCGGTGACCGTGTTCAACGACGCATGCGCCTCGGGCCTGCTGGCGACGGTGCGGGCCGGTGGCGTGGACGTCCCGGGCGCTCTGTCAGTCGTGGGCTACGACGACAGCACCGTCGCGGGGCTCCCCGGGGTCGCGCTGACCACCGTGGCCCAGGACGCGCCGTCGCTCGCCACCTCCGTCGTCGACCTCGCGATCCGGCGCAGCGAGGAGCACGGCCGCCCCGCCGAGGAGGTCGTGGTCCCCCCGCACGTGGTCGTCCGTCGCACCACGGCCCATCCGGCCTGACGGTCAGCGGTCGACCAGCGTCGTCTCGAACGCATAGAGGTCGGGGCGGTAGAGGTGGCTGCCGTACTCCACCGCGCGCCCCTGGTCGTCGTACGACGTGCGTTCCATCGTCAGCACCGGGTCGCCCTTGCGGCCTCCCAGGAGCCGTGCCTCGGCAGCGTCGACGAGCCGCGCTCCGATGGTCTGGTGCGCGACCCGCAGGTGCACGCCGCTGCTGCGGAAGTGCTCGTAGAGGCCGACGGCCGAGAAGTCCGCACCACCCAGGTCGACGAGCGACTCGGGGACGTAGTTGTGCATGAGGGCCAGCGGCTCGTCCTGCACGGAGCGGAGCCGCACCAGCTCCCACAGCGGTGTGCCCACGGCGAGGTTGAGAGGGGTGGCGATCGCCTCGTCGGCCAGCACCGAGCCGAGGCTCAGGACCGCGGTCGAGGGCTGCATGCCGGCACGCTTGAGGTCGTCGTTGAGGCTCGTGAGCTCGACGCTGCGACGGATGGGCGCGTGCACGACCTGGGTGCCGACGCCGCGCTTGCGGACGAGCATCCCCTTGTCGACGAGCATCTGGATGGCCTGGCGCATGGTCGGTCTGGACAGCCCGAGCTGGTCGGCGAGGGAGACCTCGTTGGCGATGCGGTCGCCAGGGACGAGGTGACCGTCGTGGATCGCGCGCTCGATCTGCTCCGCGACCTGGAAGTAGAGCGGCACCGGGCTGGAGCGGTTCACCACCACCTCGGGCAGCGGCATCGCAGGTCTCCTCCGTCGTCGGTCCGGGTGCGTCATCGTAGGGGAGGTTCATGTCTGCACGTCAATATGTCAGGACAAACTATTGACAGGACCAGTGCAGTGTGACGACAATCTCAGCCGTGAACGCCCCTCTTCTCCCGTCGCCGACGCCCGCGCTGCCGGTCCGCTCCCGCGTCGCCGGTGCCCCGATCTCCTGGGGGGTCTGCGAGGTCCCTGACTGGGGGTTCCAGCTCGACGCCGAACGGGTGCTGGGGGAGATGCGCGAGCTGGGGCTGACCGCCACGGAGTTCGGACCTGACGGTTTCCTCGAGGTGGAGCCCGAGGCCAAGGCAAAGCAGCTGGCGTCGTTCCGGCTGCAGGCGGTCGGCGGCTTCCTCCCTGT
The DNA here is from genome assembly GCA_963759965.1 of uncultured Actinomycetota bacterium. GTDB lineage: Bacteria > Actinomycetota > Actinomycetes > Propionibacteriales > Nocardioidaceae > Marmoricola_A. Next base: position 435,940 of record CAVXBM010000019.1, on the reverse strand, counting down.
CCTCCTCCACGACGCCGGCCACGACCCGATGCCCGAGGTCGACGCCTTCATCGACAGCTGCCTCGCCACCGGAGCCGGCGTGGTCGTGCTCGCCGCCTTCACCGGCGTCGACGGGTACGACGACCGCCCGGTGCTGGACGAGGCCGGCTGGGCGACGATGCTCGGCAACCTCGACCGGATCAGCGACCACGCCGTCGAGCGCGGCGTCGTCGCCGCCCTGCACCCGCACGTGGGCACCATGGTCGAGACCGGAGCCGAGACCGAGCGCGTCATCGCCGGCTCCCACGTCGGCCTCTGCATCGACACCGGTCACCTCGTCGTCGGCGGTGCCGACCCCGTGGCCATCACGGCGTCGAGCCCGGAGCGTGTCGTCCACGTGCACCTCAAGGACGTCGACCAGGCCCTCGCCGACAAGGTCATCGGCGGTGAGGTCACCTTCGGCCACGCCGTGAAGCAGGGCATCTTCCGTCCGCTCGGCGAGGGGGACGTCGACATCGCCTCGATGGTGTCGACGCTCGAGGCGGCCGGCTACCAGGGCTGGTACGTCCTCGAGCAGGACGTCATGCTGGAGGCCGCACCCGCGGACGAGGGCCCGGCCCGCGACGTCCGCGCCTGCCTCGACTACCTCGCCAAGGTCGCCGGATGACGGACCACCTGGAAGTCCTCACGATGGGGCGCGTCGGGGTCGACGTGTATCCGGAGCAGGTCGGCGTCGGGCTCGAGGACGTCACGTCCTTCGGCAAGTTCCTCGGTGGCAGCCCGACCAACGTGGCGGTCGCGGCGGCACGGCACGGCCACTCCGCCGCGGTGATCACGCGGACCGGGGACGACCCCTTCGGGCGCTACATCCACCGCGCTCTGCAGGGCTTCGGCGTCGACGACCGCTTCGTGTCGGCCGTCCCGGGCCTCCCGACGCCGGTCACCTTCTGCGAGATCTTCCCGCCCGACGACTTCCCGCTGTACTTCTACCGGCTGCCCACCGCGCCGGACCTCCAGATCGAGGCCGACGAGCTCGACCTCGATGCGATCGCGGCCGCGGACATCTTCTGGGTCACGGGCACGGGCCTCTCCGAGGAGCCGTCGCGATCGGCGACCATGACGGCGCTGAAGGCCCGCGGCGAGCACGGCACGACCATCCTCGACCTCGACTACCGCCCGATGTTCTGGAGCTCGCCGGAGCAGGCACACGAGCACATCCGTGCCGCCGTCGGTCTCGTGGACGTCGCCGTCGGCAACCTCGACGAGTGCGAGGTGGCCATCGGCGAGCGTGACCCCGAGCGCGCAGCCGCCGCCCTCCTCGACGCCGGGGTCGACCTGGCCGTCGTGAAGCAAGGGCCGGCCGGCGTGCTCGGCGCCCGCCGCGGCGAGTCGGTGGTGGTGCCGCCCGTGCCGGTGGAGGTAGTCAACGGCTTGGGAGCCGGCGATGCCTTCGGTGGTGCGCTGTGCCACGGCGTCCTGGCGGGTTGGGACATCGAGCACATGCTCCGCTTCGCCAATGCTGCTGGCTCCGTCGTCGCCGGCCGCCTGGCCTGCGCGGACGCGATGCCGACGACAGCCGAGCTCGAGCAGGTCCTGGAAGGGGTCTCATGACGACCGCGCACGAGCTCGTCCAGGTCCGCGTCGACGACCCGGGTCGTGTCGCCCGGATGGCCCAGGAGCGCACGCGCCCCGAAGGACTCCGCGGCTCGGCCGGTCGTCTCATGCTCGTCGCGGCCGACCACCCCGCGAGGGGGCTCTCCGCGCCGGCGAGGCGCCGATGGCCATGGCCGACCGTTGCGAGCTCCTCGACCGGCTGGCGACGGCGCTGGCCCGGCCCGGCGTCGACGGCGTGCTCGGCACGCCCGACGTCGTCGAGGACCTGCTGCTCATGGGCGCCCTCGACCGCAAGGTCGTCATCGGCTCCATGAACCGGGGCGGGCTGGCCGGCACGACCTTCGAGATCGACGACCGGTTCACGGCGTACGACGCCGCGGCGATCGCGGAGGCCGGCTACCAGGGCGGCAAGATGCTGCTGCGCATCGACCCCGAGGACCTCGCCACCGCCGCGACCCTGGAGGCGTGCGCCCATGCCGTGGGCCAGCTCGCCGACCACGCGACTCATGGCGATGGTGGAGCCGTTCATCTCCCACCGCGTCGACGGTCGGATCCGCAACGACCTCTCGACCGAGGCGGTCGTGCGCTCGGCCACCGTCGCCGCCGGCCTCGGGCGCAGCAGCGCCTACACCTGGCTGAAGCTGCCGGTGGTCGACGACATGGACACCGTGCTCGCCGCCACGACCCTTCCTGTGCTGCTGCTCGGCGGCGAGGTGTCGCACGACCAGGACGCACAGTTCGCGACCTGGGAGAAGACGCTGGCCAACCCGCAGGTCCGCGGCATGGTGGTGGGTCGTTCCCTGCTGTACCCGCCGGACGGCGACGTCGCGGCTGCCGTCGACACTGTCGTGGGGATGATGTGAGGTGAGTCCCGTGGCTGCGCAGCAGCGCTACCACCTCCCTGCCGGATCGTCGGCCCAGGAGGACATCGCCCTCCTGGTGACCCCGGAGTCGGCGGGCTGGGGCTACAGCGGCCTGGCTGTCCTCGTCGTGGAGCCGGGTGGCAGCACGACGTGGTCGACGGGCGAGGCCGAGACGCTGGTGCTGTCCCTGTCGGGCTCCTGCGACGTCACGCTCGCGGGCGAGACCCTGACGGTGCGCGGTCGCCGCGACGTGTTCTCCGGGCCCAGTGACTTCGTCTACGTGCCCCGCGACTCCGAGGTCACGATCACCAGCGCCGAGGGCGGCCGCTTCGCGCTGCCGTCGGCGGTCTGCACCCAGCGACTGCCGTTCCGGCACCAGCCGGCCGATGCCGTCCCGGTCGAGCTGCGCGGCGCCGGCCAGGCGAGCAGGCAGGTCAACAACTTCTGCACGCCCGACGCCTTCCACGCCGAGGCGATCATCGCCTGCGAGGTGCTCACGCCCGGCGGCAACTGGTCTTCCTACCCGCCGCACAAGCACGACGAGGCGTCCGAGACCGAGAGTGTGCTCGAGGAGATCTACTACTACGAGGTCGCCGACGGCCCGACGGGTCCGGGCATCGCCTATCAGAGGGTCTACGGCCACGACGACAAGGAGATCGACGTCCTGGCCGAGGTGCGCGGCGGCGACGTCGTGCTGATCCCGCACGGCTGGCACGGACCGTCGATGGCCGTGCCCGGCTACGACCTCTACTACCTCAACGTGATGGCCGGTCCGGGTGACGAAAGGGCCTGGCGCATCTGTGACGACCCTGCGCACGGTTGGGTCCGCGACGCTTGGGCCGACCAGGACGTCGACCCGAGGCTGCCCTTCCGTCCCGAGGAGGACCGATGACCACCCGCCTGACCGTGGCGCAGGCGATCGTGCGCTTCCTCGAGGTGCAGCACGTCGAGCGAGACGGTGTCGAGACGCCGTTCTTCGCAGGCTGCTGGGGCATCTTCGGACACGGCAACGTCGCCGGTGTCGGACAGGCGCTGCTCGAGCGTGAGAGCGAGCAGAACTCCGGCAGTGCGGGGATCGACGGTGGGCACGTCCTGCGCTACCACCAGGCCCGCAACGAGCAGGCGATGGTGCACGCATCGGTCGGCTACGCGCGGCACCGCGACCGGCTCGCGGCCTTCGCGTGCACGGCCTCGGTCGGCCCAGGCTCGACCAACATGCTCACCGGCGCTGCCCTCGCGACCATCAACCGCATCCCGGTGCTGCTCCTTCCGGGCGACGTCTTCGCGACCCGCGTGGCCAACCCCGTGCTCCAGGAGCTCGAGGACCCCACGTCGCTCGACATCAGCGTCAACGACGCCTTCAAGCCCGTGTCGCGCTTCTGGGACCGGATCAACCGGCCCGAGCAGCTGCCGCTCTCCCTGCTGGCCGCCATGCGGGTGCTGACGGACCCGGCCGAGACCGGCGCCGTGACCCTGTCCCTGCCCCAGGACGTGCAGGCCGAGGCGTGGGACTGGGAGGACGACCTGTTCGCCCGCCGGGTCTGGCACGTGGGTCGCCCGGCCATCGAGGACGGGGCGCTGGCGCGCGCCGTCGAGGTGATCCGCTCGGCGAAGGCACCGCTCGTCGTCTCCGGAGGCGGCACGATCTATTCCGGGGCCACCGCGGCGCTGCGCGCCTTCGTGGAGGCCACGGGCATCCCGGTGGCAGAGTCCCAAGCGGGCAAGGGCTCCCTCCCCTTCGACCACCCGCAGTCGGTCGGCGCCGTCGGCGCGACCGGCACCACGGCAGCGGACGCCCTCGCCGAGGAAGCCGACGTGATCATCGGTGTCGGCACCCGCTACAGCGACTTCACCACGGCGTCGAAGACCGTCTTCGCCAACCCGGACGTGCGGTTCGTCAACGTCAACGTCGCCTCGATCGACGCGCACAAGCTGTCCGCGGTCGCCGCAGTCGGCGACGCACGCCGTGGGCTCGAGCAGCTCACCGAGGCACTCGACGGCTGGGCCGCTCCGGAGCAGCACACGGCTCGCGCGTCCGACCTGGCGCAGAAGTGGGACGCGATCGTCCAACGCTCGCACGACCTCGGCCACGCGCCGCTTCCGGCGCAGTCCGAGGTGCTGGGTGTCGTCAACCGCGTGACCCGCCCGCAGGACGTCGTGGTGTGCGCTGCCGGCTCGATGCCCGGCGACCTGCACAAGATGTGGCGGACCCGCGACCGCAAGGGCTACCACGTCGAGTACGGCTTCTCCTGCATGGGCTACGAGATCGCCGGCGGCCTCGGCGTCAAGATGGCGGCCCTCGACGCCGACGAGGACCGCGACGTCGTGGTCATGGTCGGCGACGGCTCCTACCTGATGATGGCGCAGGAGCTCGTCACCGCCGTCCAGGAGGGCATCAAGCTCATCGTCGTCCTGGTCCAGAACCACGGCTTCGCCTCGATCGGCGCGCTGTCGGAGTCGCTCGGCTCGCAGCGCTTCGGCACCCGCTACCGCTACCGCACCGGCACCGGCCTGGACGGGGACAAGCTGCCCGTCGACCTCGCGGCCAACGCTGCGAGCCTCGGTGCCCGGGTCATCCAGGTCGACGGCATCACCGAGCTGGAGAAGGCGCTCGCCGAGGCGCAGGCCTCGGACACCACCACCGTGGTGCACGTCGAGACGGACCCGCTCGTCCCGGCGCCGGACAGCCCGGCCTGGTGGGACGTCCCGGTCGCGGAGACCTCGGTGCTCGAGTCCACGACGAAGGCGCGCGCGACGTACGAGACCAACAAGCAGAGGCAGCGGAGCCACCTCCGCCCCAGCGACAGCAAGGAAAGGGACGCACGATGAGGACGATCGACCACTGGATCGCCGGCAAGAGCACGACGGGGACCGGCACGCGCCGAGGCAAGGTCTGGAACCCGGCGACCGGGGAGCAGCAGGCCGAGCTCGTGCTCGCCACACGCGAGGACGTCGACTCCGCGGTGATCGCGGCTCGCGAGGCGTTCGCGGAGTGGGGCGAGTCCTCGCTCAGCCAGCGCACCAAGGTGCTCTTCGCCTTCCGCGAGCTGGTGAACAAGAACATCGGCCGGATCGCCGAGGCGATCACGGACGAGCACGGCAAGGTGGTCTCCGACGCGAAGGGCGAGGTGCAGCGCGGCCTCGAGGTCGTCGAGTTCGCCTGCGGGATCCCGCAGCTGCTCAAGGGTGACTTCTCCTCGCAGGTGTCCACAGGCGTGGACCTCTACTCCTTCCGCGAGCCGCTCGGCGTCTGCGTCGGCATCACGCCGTTCAACTTCCCGGCCATGGTGCCGATGTGGATGTTCCCGGTCGCCATCGCGTGCGGCAACACGTTCGTCCTCAAGCCGAGCGAGCGCGACCCGTCGGCGTCGCTGCTGCTCGCCGAGCTGTGGGCCGAGGCCGGCCTCCCCGACGGCGTCTTCAACGTCGTGCAGGGTGACAAGGAGGCCGTCGACGCGCTGCTGGAGCACCCGGAGGTCGACGCGGTCTCGTTCGTCGGGTCGACCCCGATCGCGAAGTACATCCACACCAAGGGCAACGAGCACGGCAAGCGCGTGCAGGCCCTCGGTGGCGCCAAGAACCACGCGATCATCCTCCCGGACGCCGACCTCGACTACGCCTCCGAGCAGCTCGTCGCCGCGGCCTTCGGGTCCGCAGGCGAGCGGTGCATGGCGATCTCTGCCGCCGTGACCGTCGGTGGCGTCGGCACGGACCTGGTCGCCGCGGTGCGCCGAGAAGGCGCGCGGGCCTCCAGGTGGGCTCGGGACGCGACGCGGCCAGCGAGATGGGTCCCGTCGTCACGCCCGAGGCGCGCGACCGGATCTTCGGCCTGATCGGCACCGGCGAGAAGCAGGGCGCCGACGTCGCGGTCGACGGGCGCTCGATCAGCGTGGCCGGGCCACGAGAACGGCTTCTTCGTCGGCCCCACCGTCATCGACCAGGTCACTGCGGAGATGGACGTCTACCGCGAGGAGATCTTCGGCCCGGTGCTCTCGGTGCTGCGCTCCGACGACGTCGACGCCGCGATCGGACTGATCAACTCCAACCCCTACGGCAACGGCACGGCGATCTTCACGTCGAGCGGCGAGGCGGCGCGTCGCTTCCAGCGCGGCGTGCGCGTCGGCATGATCGGTGTGAACGTCCCGATCCCGGTGCCGATGGCCTACTACTCCTTCGGTGGGTGGAAGGACTCGCTCTTCGGCGAGCACCACATCCACGGGCCCGAGGGCGTGGCCTTCTACACCCGCGCGAAGGTCGTGACCGCCCGCTGGCCGCACGTCGACCACGCAGAGCACCAGCAGGCGACCCTCAGCTTCCCCACGGCCCGATGAGGCCCCCACAACGTCCGATGACCACCATCGGCGACAGTCCGCGATGAAGCGGTCAACAAGGAGGAACACCATGAAGATCCGACGGGTACTCACCGTTGGTGTGGCCGCCGGGCTGCTTGTTCTCACCGGGTGCAGCACGAGCGGTGACGACAGCAGCGACAGCGGCGACGGCGGTAGCACGGACGACAGCACCACGAGCTCCGACAGCGGCAGCGGCGGTGGCGGCGGGGACATCCGCATCGACGTCATCACCCACGGCGCTCCGGGCGACTCGTTCTGGGACGTCGTGAAGTCCGGCGCCCTGCAGGCGGGCGAGGACGAGGGCGTCGACCTGAAGTACCAGAGCGACCCGGACGTCGGCAAGCAGGCGACGCTGATCGACAACGCCGTCGCAGCAGGCACGGACGGACTGGTCGTGTCCATGGCCAACCCGGACGGGCTCGAGAATTCCATCAAGGACGCGATCGCCGCCGGCGTGCCGGTGATCACGATCAACTCCGGCATCGACCAGTGGCAGGACTTCGGCGCGATCACGCACGTCGGCCAGTCCGAGGACCTCGCCGGTCAGGCCGCCGGCCAGCAGCTCACCGACGCCGGTGTGAAGAACGCACTCTGTGTCATCCAGGAGGCCGGCAACGTCGGTCTGGAGCAGCGGTGCGCCGGTGCAGCGAAGACGTTCGACGGCACGCTGACGAACCTGCAGGTCGACAACACCGACTTGTCCGGCTCCGAGGCAACCATCGAGTCGAAGCTGCAGTCGGACGACTCGATCGACGGCATCCTCTCGCTGGGTGGCGACATGTCGGGCCAGGCCGTCAAGGCCGTGGACGCGGTGGGTGCCGACATCACCGTGGGCACGTTCGACGTCAACGCCGACGTGGTGCAGAACATCGTCGACGGCAAGCTCCTGTTCGCCATCGACCAGCAGCCGTACGTGCAGGGCTACCTCGGCGTGACCGGGATCTACCTCAAGGCGCTCAACGGCAACGACATCGGTGGCGGCCAGCCGGTCTACTCGGGCCCGGCGGTCATCACCTCGGACAACGCGGAAGACGTTCTCAAGTTCGCCCAGAACGGCACCCGCTGAGCCCACGGCCGGGGGTCCTCGCACCCGGGACCCCCGGCCGACTCTCACCGACCTCGCCGAGGTCATCAACCTGCCCGGAGGGCACACCATGAGCACAACCACAGCCCCGCCACCCCAGGCGGACGCCACACCCCCGCAGGACGAACGCCTAGGCGAGCACGCGCGGCTCGCCAGCATCTTGCGCCGTCCCGCGGTGGGCGCAGCCGTCGCTGCGCTGATCATCTTCCTGTACTTCGCCTTCAGCACCCAGGCGTTCGCGCAGCCCGCCGGTGCCAGCACCTGGATCTTCACGTCGTCGTCGTTCGCCATCATGGCGGTCGCGGTGGCCCTGCTGATGATCGGTGGGGAGTTCGACCTCTCCGCGGGAGTCATGACGGGGTTCACCGGCCTCGTGACCGGCATCATGATGACGCACTGGGGTGCGAACGTCTGGGTGGCGGTCGTCGTCTCCCTGCTCGCCGCCCTGGTCCTCGGCTTCGTCAACGGCTTGCTCGTCATGAAGACGGGTCTGCCGAGCTTCATCGTCACCCTCGGCACCTTCTTCGTGCTTCGTGGTGTCGACCTCGCGGTCACCAAGCTGATCATCAACCAGGTGTCGGTCGTGAACTTCCAGGCTGCCGACGGGTACGACTCGGGCGCGCAGCTGTTCGGGTCCTACGTCAAGGTCGACCTGAGCTGGCTGCCCTGGGCCAACGAGGGCCGCGGCACGCTCACCATCTACGCCGCCACGTTCTGGGCCATCGCGGTCGTCATCATCGCGTCGTGGATCCTGATGCGCACCCGGGTCGGCAACTGGATCTTCGCCGTCGGGGGTGCGCAGACCAGCGCCCGCCAGGTCGGTGTGCCTGTGTTCGCGACCAAGATCGGGCTGTTCATGACGACGGCGTTCGCCGGCTGGCTGGTGGGCATGCTGTCGCTCTTCAAGACCACGACAGCCCAGTCGACCACCGGTGTCGGCCAGGAGTTCGTGTTCATCATCTGCGCCGTCGTCGGTGGTTGCCTGCTGACAGGTGGTTACGGCTCCGCCGTGGGCGCTGCGCTGGGTGGATTGATCTACGGAATGGTCGGCCAGGGCATCGTCTACGCCGGCTGGGACAGCGACTGGCTCTACGCCTTCCTCGGCGTGATGCTGCTCGGCGCGGTCCTCGTCAACAACTGGGTGAAGTCACGAGCGGAGGCAGTCAGATGAGCGACGCGAAGGGCGAGGTCGTCGAGACCGGGACCGGTGGCACCGCCACCCTTCCCCCTCCCGGCACCGCCATCCTCGAGGTCAACGACATCGGCAAGTCGTACGGCTCGGTCATCGCCCTCCGGGACGTGACCACGACCGTCAACGCCGGCGAGGTCACCTGTGTGCTGGGCGACAACGGCGCGGGCAAGTCCACGTTCATCAAGATCCTCGCCGGTGCGCACTCGCACACGAGCGGCACGCTCGTGGTGGACCAGGAGAACCGCAAGTTCTCCTCACCCCGTGAGGCGCTCGCGCTGGGCATCGCGACGGTCTACCAGGACCTCGCCGTCGTCCCGCTCATGCCGGTGTGGCGGAACTTCTTCCTCGGCTCGGAGGTCACGAAGGGCGTTGGTCCTCTCAAGCGCCTCGACATCGAGACGATGAAGCGGATCACCAAGGAAGAGCTCAAGGCGATGGGCATCGACCTGCGTGACGTGGAGCAGCCCATCGGCACCCTGTCCGGTGGCGAGCGCCAGTGTGTGGCCATCGCGCGCGCCGTCTACTTCGGTGCACGTGTGCTCATCCTGGACGAGCCGACCGCGGCACTCGGTGTGCGCCAGTCGGGCGTGGTGCTGAAGTACATCGCCAAGGCGCGTGACCGCGGCCTCGGGGTCATCTTCATCACCCACAACCCGCACCACGCGTACCCGGTCGGCGACCGGTTCATGATCCTGCGTCGTGGCCGGAGCCAGGGCAACTTCCCGAAGGCGGAGATGACGCTCGACGAGCTGGTCCAGATGATGGCCGGTGGCACCGAGCTCGAGGCTCTGAGCCACGAGCTGCGCGCGCGAGATGCCGGACTCGGACCTGGCGAAGACGATGGAGGCCGAGGTCAGCGAGACGCTGGGCACCTCGACCCACGGTGTCGCGAGCGACGACAGTGCGGAGGCACGGCAGGGATGACGCAGGAGATCGGCAGCCGCGGCTCCGAGCTCGGGGTCGCCGTCGTCGGTTTCGGGTGGATGGGGCAGGCGCACTCACGAGCGTGGGCGCGCCTGCTGCACCACTACCCCGACAGCCCGCTGCGGCCGCGACTCGTCGCGGTCGCGGACACCGACCCCGCTCGGCGCGCCGAGGCCACCGACAGCTACGGCTTCGCCGCGACCCACGAGAGCTGGGCCGAGCTGCTCGAGCGGGACGACGTCGACGTCGTGAGCGTCTGCGGCCCCAACTTCGTGCACCGCGAGATCGGGACGGCGGTCGCGGAGTCGGGTCGTCACCTCTGGATCGAGAAGCCCGCCGGGCGGAGCGCCGAGGACACCTCGGCCATCGCCGGTGCCGTGCACAAGGCCGGCGTGGCATCGGCCGCCGGCTTCAACTACCGCAACGCGCCCGCGGTCGAGCTCGCCCGCGAGCTCGTCGCCTCGGGTCGGTTGGGCGAGGTCGAGACCGTCGACGTCAGCCTGCTCGCGGACTACTCCGCCCATCCGGACCAGGCGCTGTCCTGGCGGTTCGACCCGGACTTCGCCGGCACCGGCGTCCTCGGTGACCTGGCCAGCCACGGCTTCGACCTCGCGTCGTACGTCGGAGGAGCGCGAGCGGGACGCGTCACCGAGCTCGTCGCCGACCAGGCCACCTTCATCACCGAGCGTCCGATCGTCACAGGGGGCCGGTCGCACTTCGCGCGCGGCGGGGACGGCCCTCGAGGACCGGTCGGCAACGAGGACCTGGCGACGGCGTTGCTGCGCTACGAATCCGGAGCACGGGGCCGGATGGTGTCGTCGCGTGTCGCCGTGGGGGAGCAGTGCAGCTATGCCGTCGAGGTCCGAGGCAGCACCGGGGCCCTGGCCTGGGACTTCCGGCGGATGGGTGAGCTGCAGGTGTGCCTGGACCAGGACTACCAGGACGCCGCCTGGTCGACGCGTCTCGTCAAGCCGGGCGACGGCGAGCTGTCGGCCTTCCAGCCCGGCTCCGGGGTGGCGATGGGCTACGACGACCTCAAGGTCGTCGAGTGCCGGCGTCTCGTCGAGAACATCAGCACCGGGGTGCCCCACGGCGCCACCATCGACGACGCCGTCGCGGCGGCAGAGCTCGTGGACGCGGTGGTCCGTTCCGTGGAGGAGAAGCGGTGGGTGAGCCTGTGAGTCGCCAGGTGCGTGTCGGGGTCATCGGCGCGGGTGCGATGGGCGCCTCGCACGTCGAGACGCTCGCCCGCTGGGTGCCGGGGGCGCGGGTGTCGTGCGTCTTCGACGTCGACCAGGAACGTGCCAAGGCGGTCGCGGAGGGCGTCGGTGGCTATGCCGCGTCCTCGGCCTCCGCGGTGATCCAGGGCGACGACGTGGACGCCGTCGTGATCGTCGCGCCCGACCCCTTGCACGAGGAGCTCGCCCTCGAGTGCCTCGCCGCCGGCAAGCCGACCCTGTGCGAGAAGCCGCTGGCGACCTCGGTCGACGGCTCCCGGCGAGTGGTGGAAGCGGAGGTCTCCGGGGGCCGGCGACTCCTCACGCTCGGCTTCATGCGTCGCTTCGACCCGGCGTACAACGAGCTCCGCTCGGGCATCCTCGGCGGCGCCATCGGCACCCTGCGGGCGGCGCACTGCCTCCACCGCAACGCCCACGCGCACCCGAGCCACACCTCGGAGAGCCTGCTGGTGAACTCGATGATCCACGAGTTCGACTCGGTGCCGTGGTTGCTCGACGACCCGATCGCCGCAGTGACGGTCTTCGCCCCTCGGGTTGCCGCGGGCGGGCTGCAGGACGTGCAGGTCGCGGTGCTCGAGACCGAGGGCGGCCTGGTCGTCACGGTCGAGGTGTCGATCAACGCGCAGTACGGCTACGACATCCACACCGAGGTGACCGGCACCGAGGGCACCCTGTCCCTCACGCCGCCGTACGGCGTTTCCGTGCGTCGGTCCGGCGTGGACGGCCGCGAGGTGAAGTCCGACTTCGTCGGCCGCTTCGTCGATGCCTACCGCATCGAGCTCGCGTCGTGGGTGGAGAGCGTCGGCAGCGGGGTGCCCGTCGGCGCCTCGGCCTGGGACGGCCACCTCGCGAACCTCGCGGCCTTCTCGGCGGTCGACTCGCTCCACGGAGCCGGCCGCGTCGAGGTCCCGCGTGAGGACAAGCCCTCGTTGTACTAACCGGCTGTGAGGCGGACGTGGTAGCCGGCGAGGTCGATCAGACGGGTCGGTCCTGCAGCGTCACGGGCGCACCTGCTTCGCCCCTGTGGGAGTGCCGACGACGTCAGGGTGGAGGATCGCTGCCAGGGTCTCGACGCCGTCCACGAGCCGCGGCCCGGGACGCGCGTACGACGCGTTGGCGTCGACCGCCCAGACGGGCACGTCCGGGAGGTGCTCGAGCACCTGCTCGGTGAGCGAGGCCGCCTCGTCGAGCGCGTAGCCGCAGGGGGCACTGACGACGAGGTCAGGAGCGGACTCGCGGGCCTGGTCCCAGGTGATGCGCCGTGACTTCTCGCCCACCGTCCCGAGGCTCGGTGTGCCGCCCGCCAGGAGGACCATCTCCGGGATCCAGTGCCCTGGCGCGAACGGTGGGTCGGTCCACTCCAGCACGAGCACCCGCGGGCGGGGTCGGCCGGTCACGGCGTCCCCGATAGCGGCGAGCCTTCGCCGGAGGTCCGCGACCAGCGCGGCCGCGCGGTCCGTCGTACCCGTGCGCTCGCCGAGGGTGAGGACCGAGTCCCACACCTGGTCGAGCGTGTGCGGGTCGACGGAGAGGACGTCGGCGCGGCAGCCGAGGTAGGACAACGCGTCGTCGACGACGGCGACGTCGACGGCACACACCGCGCAGAGGTCCTGGGTGACCACGAGGTCGGCGTCGAGGTCACGGAGGGCGTCGGCCTGCAGGTGGTAGAGGTCCTCACCGACCGCGACGGCCTCCGTGACGTGCTCGTCGATCTCGCGCGGCGTGAGGCCCTCGGGGATCGCGGTCGTCGACACGATGCGACGGTTGCGTGCCTCGGCCGGGGTGTCGCACTCGAAGGTCACGCCGACGACGTCGTCGCCCGCGCCGAGGGCGAACAGGATCTCCGTCGTGGAGGGCAGGAGGGACACGATGCGCACGCTCCGACCCTACGGTCGGCCCTCCGCAACCTGCGCAGCCGGGACGTCCGACCCGTTGCCGGACGGCTGGGGAGAGGCAGGCTGGGCGGGTGGCAGACACGCAGCCGAGAAGCATGACCGTCCCGATCGCGGCGTTCACCGCCGGCGCCGTTGTCGCGTTGCTGGTCGGGGTGATCGGCAAGGTCCACGACCCCACCCTCGACGGCACCACCACCCTCGGGTTCCGGACCGTCATCGACATGAAGGTCGTCCTCTCCGTCGTCGTCGGGGTGCTGACCCTCGGTCAGCTGGTGGGAGCGCTGGGGATCTACGGCAAGCTCCCCTTCCGGGTCCCGTCCTGGGCGGGCACCGCGCACCGGCTGTCCGGCGTCGTCGCGCTCGTCCTGGCGGTCTTCGTCGCCTACCACTGCCTCTGGGCGCTCGGACTGGAGACCGGGACGCTCCACGACGGGACACCGGTCCCGGCCAGGACGGTCGTCCACGGCGTGCTCGGTTGCCTGGTGATGGGCGCGATCGTCGTGAAGGTCGCTGCGGTCCGTTCGCGCCGGGCCCCCGGGTGGTTCCTGCCGGTCGCCGGCGGCCTGCTGTTCACGCTGCTGGTCGTGGTCGTGCTCACCTCGGCCGGCTGGTACCTCTCCGAGCGCGGGTGGCCCAGCGGCGGTCCCTACGGCTGACACGCCACAAGACGCGCTGAACAGGTGTTTTCTGCGGTAGTCTTAGGTGAACAGAAGGTGAACGAAAGGCGACGAGACCATGGCTGAGCACAAGCCGCACCTCGTCCAGACCTGGGTGGAGGTCACCGACGCGCGCGGGCGGACCCGCATGGAGGCCCGCTGGGTCCTCGTGGACGACACCGCGCACACGCAGTCGGTGGCAGCCTGACCGGCTTCCGGACCGCACGGACAGAGCCCCCGCCACGGCGGGGGCTTCGTCATGTCCGGTCTAGCCGAGGGCGTCGAGCACGTGCACGGCCGTCGAGAGCGTGCGGTCGTCGTCGCGGGTGGGCGTGAACCCCAGCCGGACCACCACGAGGTCCTCGGAGGGCACGACCACGAGCCACTGCCCGTCGTGGCCCTCGGCGAAGTAGGCGTCGGAAGGGAGGCCGTCCTCGACCAGCGAGCCGTCGGGCGCCTCGTTGGGCCACCAGCCGGAGGCGTACGGATCGGGTTCCATGCTCTTCACGTCGACGGCCTTCGTCGAGTCTTCGAGCCAGCCCTCCGGCAGCAGCCGCTCACCGTCCAGCACCCCGTCGTCGAGCGCGAACTGACCGATCGCCGCCCAGTCGCGGGGGGTGGCCCAGAGGTAGGAGCTGCACACGGGCGTGCCGACCGCGTCCGGCTCGAGCACCGCGCTGGACAGCCCGAGGGGTGCGAAGAGCAGGTCGCGCGGGAGGTTCGCACCCAGACCGGTGCGCTCGGCGAGGACCGAGCAGAGCAGGGTGGTGCTGCCGGAGGAGTACTGCAGGTACGTGCCCGGGTCGTGGGCGAGGTCCTGGGACGCGACGTAGCTCCCCATGTCGGGCTCGAGGTAGAGCATCCGGGTGATCGGGGTGTTGAGGGCGTAGGTCTCGTCCCAGTCGAGCCCGCTGGTCATCTGCAACAGGTTGCGGAGGGTGATGTCCGCCCTGCCGTCCTTCCACTCGGGGCGCAGGTGGTCGTCGTCGAGAGACACCTCGCCCTCCTGGACGAGCCGACCGACGATCAGGTCGGTCACGCTCTTCGACATCGACCACCCCAGTTGCGGGGTGGAGGGATCGAACCCGTCCGCGTACTGCTCGGCGACGACCTCGCCGTCCTTCACCACGACGACCGCCCGGGTCCCGAGGTCCGCGCGGTCCGCGGCGGACAGGTCCGCGCCGAAGGCGTGGTCCATCGCCTCGCTCAGGTCGGCCGGGACCTCGGCCGGGTCGCCTCCCGCGTCGGCGAACGGGTTTCCTGCTGAGCCCACCTCGGTCGCTGACGGCAGGTCGGGTCGGTCGTCGGCCAACGTGCACCCGAAGCCGTCGGTGGCCCACGCCGCCTGCTTCGACAGCACACCGAGGATGGTGCTCGTGGCGCCGTCGTCATCCGTCGACGACCGGAGCAACGGCACGAGCGGGTTCGGGGGCAGGTCGTCGTCCGGGTCGTCGCGGCCCGCGACCGTGTCGAGGGCACAAGCGTTGTGCGCGGCGTACCCGGTGCCGGTCTGCAGGAGCGGCCGCTGCCACCAGTAGCCGGCGACGAGGGCGACGACCAGCAGCCCGACCAGCACGAGAAGGATCCGCCGCAGCCTGCGCATGGCCGCACGCTATTGCACGGTGACGACGGGTCACGCCGTGGACGGTGCCATGTGCTGCCGTAGTGCCTCGAGGACCGCGATCATGTCCGCCCCACCCAGACCGGCCTTCTCGGTCGCCGCGAAGAGGCGCTCGCACACGGAGAGCAGGGGCAGGTCCGCCGCCACGTCGTACGCCGCCTCGAGGATGAGGCGGTTGTTGTAGAGGACGTCGCTGCTGGCCGCCTGGGGAGACCAGTCGTCCTCGAGCACCTTGGCGAGCTTGGACCTCGAGACCGCGCTCGCCATCGGGCCGGCGTCGAGCACCTTGCGGACGTCCTCGAGGTCGAGCCCCAGGCGTTCCGCGAAGGCCATCGACTCGGCCAGGCCCGTCACCAAGGTGATGAGGAAGACGTTGACGGCCAGCTTGGTGCCGAGCGCCTGCGGGGGGACCCCGCAGCGGAAGGTGGCCGTCGTCATCGGGGCGACGAGCTCCTCGACCGCATCGAGGATGGCCGGGTCGCCGGCGATCATCGCCACGAGCTCGCCGTTCTGCGCGGGCACGCGCGAGCCCGAGACCGGCGCCTCGACGTAGCGCCCACCGTGCTGCTGCAGATGTGAGGCGAGGGCAGCCGAGTAGGCGGTCGCGACCGTCCCCATGTTGACGACGGTTCGATCCTCCACCCTGACCTGGAAGCCGCTCGTCGTGCGCCCGAGGACCTCGTCGACCACCTCGCCGTTGGACAGCATGAGGATCACCGTCCCGCAACGCTCGAACACGTCGGCGACGGAGTCGGCGCGGATCGCGCCGATGCCGCACAGGGCATCGACCTTCGCGGAGGTGCGGTTCCAGACCACGAGCTCGACGCCGTGCTCGAGCAGCCGGTTCGCCATCGGCTCTCCCATGCGTCCCAGGCCGACGAAACCGACGGGGCCACGAGAGAGGTCGGTCAGGCCGTCATGCGTCGTCATCGTGCTCCCCGGGTCGCCTGTGCCCATGCAACGACGGGGATCGGGCGGCGTCGAGGTCCAATCGCCTGCAAGTGGCCCGGCTACTCCGCGAGCAGGCGCTCCTCGTCCTCGGCGGAGGTGACTTCCAGGCGCACCTTCCACAAGGTCTCGAAGGGCACGCCGAGCCGGGTCAGGATCGTCTGGACCTGGGCGACCAGCCACACCTGCTGCTCCAGGGCCACGCGCTGGGCCTGGGTCCAGGTGCGCAACCAGACAACCGGCTGACCACCGCGGTCCGGGAGCCAGTGCGCGCTCTCGACACCCCAGGAACCGAGGGACGCCACCATCGGCAGCATCGCCTGCTGCACCCGCTGGTTCCGGGCCCGGATCCGGGCAGCCTCGTCCACCCCTCCACAGTAGGTCGGCCGTTCAGGCCACGTCAGGCGCTCAGCGGCCGCTGGTGCGTCCCGCCCGGGCGCCGACCAGCGCCGCGGTCAGGAGCGCCGCCCCGACCACGAACTCCTGCGGCATGCGGTCGCGCGACTCGCGCTGGATCGCCATGTGGAAGCGGTCGAACCAGGACGGGAACGGAGATCTCCCGAAGAACAGCATCGAGGGCTTGTCCAGGTCGGGGAAGGCCGCACCCGACATGCCCGCGAGCACCCTGAGGCGCCGCTCCGGCGGGGTGACGACGTGCACCAGAGCCATCGCGGCCAGACCGGTGAGGCCGTCGCGCACGCCGATCGGCACCATCTCGTCGAACTCGACGTCGCCCCAGTGCGGCACCATGTCGAGCGCGAAGTGGGACGCGACGCCTGCTGCGAACGCGCTGGCGGGTCCGGGGCAGGCTGCGCCGATCAGGGCGCCCGACAGGACGTGGTTGGTGACCAGCACGCGTGCGAGCCTAGAGGCCCCGCAAGCGCCCCGGGCAGTCCGGTGGTGTGATGTGACCGTGCCGGACGACGAGTGGGACGACGACGCTACGGAAGAGGACGATGACTCCTCGGACGGTTGGGAGCACGCGGAGGAGGGTCGTCAGCGCGTCGCAGAGGGCGAGGAGCTCGGCCGTACCCTCATCGGGGTATCGACCTCCGAGGCGGCGCAACGGGTCCGCGGGTCCGGCTTCCACTGCGAGGTGATCCCGCCGGATCACCAGATGCTGACGATGGACTTCCGGCCCGACCGGATCCGCCTCTTCGAGGACGAGGACCACTTCGTCACCAGCATCGAAGCCGGCTGACGGACTGCGGTGAAGGCCCTACTCTTCGGTGGTGGTCGACCCGCAGAAGAAGGCCCGTGACGCCGACCGTGACGCCGCGGTCGAGGTCGTGGAGGCTGCGTTCGCGGACGGCCAGATCAGCCGGGCGGACTACGACCTGCGCGTCGACCGGCTCCTGTCCGCCGGCACGGTCGGGGAGGTGCAGGCGCTGGTCCACGACCTCCGCCGTGACCCCCACGACCCGACCACCGACGTCGTCGAGGCGGTCACCGAGGACAAGGTCGAGCCACCTCCACCCCCGCCGAGCCTGCCGCGCGACAGGCTCCCTCCTGGCACCACCGCCCGGAGGTCGGTCGACCCGTCGAAGGTCGGGGCGGTGATCACTGTCGTCGGGGTGCTCGTCGTCCTCGGCATCGTGCTGGCGGTCGCGCTCCCGATCTGGCTCTTCTCCCGCGGCGGGGACGACGGGGTGTCGACCGGAAACCTGGGACTCGGGGACGAGGTCAGCCTCGTGACGCCCGAGGGCTACGACCTCTTCGCGGACGCGCTCGAGGAGGAGACCGGTTCCCTCGAGGCGTTCTCGGTCGTGCTCTACCCGGGCTACGCCGTCGTGGACGTCCCGGCCGACGCCACCTCCCAGCGCAAGTACGGGCGGTACTGGAACGGTGACTGGAGCGACTTCGGCGGCTCGGGCACGTCCAGCGACGATCGGTTCTCCGTGGACCAGGTCGACGGTCAGGTCATCGCTGACGGCGTACGACGGGCGAAGGCAGCTGTCGAGGACCCGACGAGCTGGTACGCCATCATCCGAGCGCCGGACGCCGACGTCGGAGGCACCTGTGTCACCGCGTACGCGTCCAACGAGTTCAACGAGTCCGGGTTCGTCCGCCTGACCTGCGACGGAGCAGTCGTCGACTGAGCGGCCGGAGCACGCGGCCCTGGGCTGCAGAATGGGCCTGGTGAACGAGGCGGCGTACGAGCGTGTCCTGGGCTGGACGGCCGAGCAGGGGCTGGAGCTCTACCCGCACCAGGAGGAGTCGATCCTCGAGGTCCTGTCCGGCGCCAACGTGGTCCTCGCGACTCCGACCGGCTCCGGCAAGTCACTCGTGGCCACGGCCGCACACATGGCAGCGATGGCCGACGGTCGGGTGTCCTTCTACACCGCACCGATCAAGGCGCTGGTCAGTGAGAAGTTCTTCGCCCTGTGCGAGGTGTTCGGCGCCGAGGACGTGGGGCTGCTGACCGGCGATGCCTCGGTCAACCCCACCGCACCGATCATCTGCTGCACGGCCGAGGTCCTGGCGAACATCGCCCTGCGGGAGGGTTCGCGCGCCGACGTCGGGCTCGTGGTCATGGACGAGTTCCACTTCTACGCCGACCCGCAGCGCGGCTGGGCCTGGCAGGTGCCGCTGCTGGAGCTCCCGCAGGCGCAGCTCGTGCTGATGTCGGCCACCCTGGGCGATGTCACCGAGATCGCGGAGGACCTGACCCGGCGCAACGGACGTCCGACCGCGGTCGTGGACCAGGCGGAGCGCCCGGTGCCGCTCCACTTCAGCTGGGCGCTCGAGCCGTTGGACGAGACGCTCGAGGAGCTCGTGCAGACCGACCAGGCGCCGGTGTACGTCGTGCACTTCGTCCAGGCGGCGGCCGTGGCGCAGGCCGAAGCCCTGCTCAAGGGAGGTCGCGACAAGCTCCACCTGCGGGGCAAGGTCCAGCACGAACGGTTGCAGGAGCGGCTCGCAGACGTTCGGTTCGCGGCAGGGTTCGGCAAGACGCTGTCGAAGCTGCTCCGGCAGGGCATCGGCGTGCACCACGCCGGCATGCTGCCGCGCTACCGACGGCTCGTGGAGCAGCTCACCCAGGAGGGCCTGCTCACGGTGATCTGCGGGACCGACACGCTCGGGGTGGGGATCAACGTGCCGATCCGCACGGTCCTGTTCACCGGGTTGGCGAAGTACGACGGCACCAAGCAGCGCGTTCTTCGCTCGCGGGAGTTCCTGCAGATCGCCGGGCGCGCCGGGAGGCCGGGCTTCGACACCGCGGGGTACGTCGTCGTCCAGGCTCCGGAGCACGTGATCGAGAACGAGAAGGCGAAGGCGAAGGCCGACGCCAAGAACGCCGCGATGAGCGAGGCGAAGCTCGCGAAGCGAAGGTCCAAGGCGCACCTGAAGAGGCCGCCCGACGGCACTGTCGTGTGGACCCGGGCGACCTTCGACAAGCTCGTCTCGGGCTCACCCGAGCCGTTGCGGTCCCGCATGAAGGTCGACAACGCGATGCTGGTCAACGTCGCGGCGCGTCCAGAGGATGCGTTCCCGGTCGTGCGCCGGCTGCTGATGGACAACCACGAGGACAGGAAGACCCAGCTGAGGTTGGCCCGACGCGCGTTGCGGCTGGCGCGTGGCCTCGTGCGCAACGGCGTGCTCGTGCGCCGCGACGTTCCCGACGAGCTCGGTCGCCGCTACACCCTCACGGTCGAGCTGCCCGAGGACTTCGCCCTCAACCAGCCGCTGGCGCTGTTCGCGATCGCGGCGTTGGACCTCCTCGACGCGGAGGCACCGACGTACTTCCTCGACGTCGTGTCTGTGATCGAGGCCGTGCTCGAACCGCCGCGTCAGGTCCTGCTCGCCCAGCAGCACGAGGCGCGCGGAGAGGCGGTCGCGGCGATGAAGGCCGACGGTGTGGAGTACGACGAGCGGATGGCTCTGCTCGACCAGGTCACGTGGCCCAGGCCGCTCGCGGAGCTGCTCGAGGCGACGTTCGAGACCTACCGGCAGACGCACCCGTGGCTCTCGGCCGATGCGCTGGACCCCAAGTCCGTGGTGCGCCAGATGTACGAGCAGGGGATGGGCTTCACCGCCTTCGTGACCCGCTACCGCATCGCCCGGTCGGAAGGTCTGCTGCTGCGGTATCTCTCCGACACCTACCGCACGCTGCGGCAGACCGTTCCCGAGGTCCACCGCTCGCCGGAGCTGGACGAGCTCGTCGACTGGCTGGGGGAGACCGTCCGGCAGGTCGACTCCTCGCTCATCGACGAGTGGGCCGCGTTGAGCGACCCCGACCACAAGCCGAGGACGTTGGTCGACGCGACCGCTCCGCCGCCCCGACCGCTGTCCCAGCAGGAACGAGCGTTCCTGGTGATGATCCGCAACGCGATGTGGCGCCGGGTCCACCTGATGGCACGTGACGACCTCGACGGCCTCGCGGAGCTGGAGGCGTCCGACGCGGCCAGGACCGACCCACCACGAGACGTGGTGGTGACGCGGGAGGGCTGGGACCTTGCGCTCGAGGAGTACTTCGAGGAGCACGACAGCATCGGGACCGATGCGGACGCCCGCGGTCCCGACCTGTTCGCCGTGGAGCGGACCGGTCGTCGTTGGCAGGCGCGCCAGACCCTGGCGGACCCTGCGGGCCACCACGACTGGGTCATCGAGGCCGCGGTCGACCTGGACGCCTCGGACGAGCTCGGCGAGCTGGTCCTCACCACCACGGCGGTGCGCCGGCTCTGAGTGACGTCGTCCTCACCGGAAGTCGCGTGACGAGGCTCGCGCCTGGAGCGCTGCCCCGGCGCCCGGCACGACGAGGTCCATCCCTTGCACCCGGTCGGCCACGAGGTTGGTGACACCCTCGTGGCGCTCGAGGCGCCCTCGCACGATGACGGCGATGCGGTTGCGTGCGGCTTGTCGGTGCACCTTCATGACGCCGATCGAGCACACCACGTTGAGCATGCCGGTCTCGTCCTCGAGGTTGAGGAAGGTGACGCCCATGGCGGTCCCCGGCCGTTGCCGGTGGGTGACCAGCCCGCCGACGTGGACGCGTCGGCCGGACTCGACGGTGGCGAGCTCGGCGACCGAACGCACTCCGGCGCGGCGCAGCTCGTCGCGCAGGTGCTCCACGGGATGACGCTCCGACGAGACGCCCGTGGCCCAGAGGTCGGCGAGGGTGATCTCGATGTCGCTCATCCCCGGGAGGGTGGGCGCAGCCGCCGCCGGTGTGGTGCCGGGGAGGTGCTCGGCCCCTTCGGCGAAGCCCGCCGCCCACAGCGCCTCACGGCGGTCGAGACCCCAGGCCTCGAAGGCCCCGGCCGTGGCCAGTGCCTCGAGCTGGGCCTGGGTGAGTCCGGCGCGACGGGAGAGATCGGGCACGTCTGCGAAAGGAGCCTCGTCACGCGCCTCGACGATGCGCCTCGCCACCGCCAGCCCGATGCCGCGCACCGAGTCGAGGCCGAGCCGGACGGCGAGCGCGCCGTCGCGCCGGTGCTCAGGCACCGGGTCGGGGGTGCCGGGCACCCACGCGGTGCGGTCGAACCGTGGGCGGCAGCACTCGTCGAGCCCGGTGGTCGCCACGGATCCGGCGGAGAGGGGCTCGAGGTCGGCCTGGGCCGCGGACCGGGTCACGTCCGGACGGCGCACGTCGACGCCGTGGCGTCGGGCGTCGCCGACGAGCGACTGGGGGGAGTAGAAGCCCATGGGCTGGTTGCGCAGCAGGCCGGCGAGGAACGCCGCAGGGTAGTGCAGCTTGAACCACGACGAGGCGTAGACGAGCAGCGCGAAGGACAAGGCATGGGACTCGGCGAAGCCGAAGTTGGCGAAGGACAGGATCTTCACGTAGATGGAGTCGGCCAGGTCGCCGGTGATGCCGCGGCGCCGCATGCCGGTGTAGAGCTTCTCCTTGACCGACTCGATCCGCTCGACCCCGCGCTTGGACCCCATCGCGCGACGGAGCAGGTCGGCATCGTCGCGGCTGCAGTCACCCAGGGTGACCGCCATCGCCATGAGCTGCTCCTGGAAGAGCGGCACTCCCTTGGTGCGCTCGAGCACCGGCACGAGCTCGGGGTGGTCGTAGGTGACGGGCTCCTGACCGGTCGCCCGACGGATGTAGGGGTGCACGGCGCCACCCTGGATCGGGCCGGGACGGATGAGCGCGATCTCGATCGCCAGGTCGTAGAACTCGCGGGGCCGCAGCCGCGGCAGCGTGCCGATCTGCGCCCTGCTCTCGACCTGGAAGACCCCGACCGAGTCGGCCAGGCAGAGCATGTCGTAGACCGCCGGCTCCTCCTTCGGCATGGTCGCCAGGGTCCACTTCTCCCCGAGGTGCTCGTCGGCCAGACGCATCATGTGGTCGAGCGCCCCGAGCATCCCGAGGCCGAGCAGGTCGAACTTGACCAGGCCCATCGACTCGCACGCGTCCTTGTCCCACTGCAGGACGGTCCGGCCCTCCATGCGTGCCCGCTCGATGGGGCAGACCTCGCCGATGGGTCGCTCGGTGAGCACCATCCCGCCGGAGTGGATGCCGAGGTGCCGCGGCGCTCCCATCAGCTCCTCGGCCAGCGCCACCACCGGAGCAGGTATGTCGTGGGCCGCCTGGTCGCCCTGGTCGCCGGTCACCACGGCCTTCCACCCGTCGACCTGCTTGGACCACGCGTCCTGCTGTCCCGGGCTGAAGCCCAGGGCCTTCGCGGCATCGCGGACCGCCATCCGCGGGCGGTAGGAGATGACGTTGGCCACCTGCGCGGCGTTGCGGCGACCGTAGGTCTCGTAGACCCACTGGATGACCTCCTCGCGCCGGTCGGAGTCGAAGTCGACGTCGATGTCGGGCTCCTCGTCGCGATGTGCGGAGATGAAGCGCTCGAACGGAAGGCGGTAGAACACGGCGTCGACCGCGGTGATGCCGAGGGCGTAGCAGACCGCTGAGCTCGCCGCCGAGCCACGACCCTGGCACAGGATGCCGCGCTGACGGGCGAACGCGACGATGTCGTGGACGATGACGAAGTAGCCGGCGAAGTCCTTCTCGGCGATCACCCGCAGCTCGTGCTCGAGCCGCTCGCGGGCCTCCTGCTCGTGCGGCGCACCGACGTAGCGCTCGGCGAAGCCACGCTCGGCCAGGACCCGCAGCCACGAGTCGGCGGAGTGCCCTTCGGGGATCTGCCGCTTCGGCAGCGCAGGCGACGCCTTGCGCAGGTCGAAGGCGAGCTCGCCGGCCAGGGAGACGCTGCGCGCGACTGCCTGCGGGTAGCGAGCCAGGGTCGCGGCGACCTCCGCTCCGCTGCGCAGGTGGGCGGATCCCGACAGGTCGAGCCACCCGTCAAGCTCGGCGAGGCTGCGGCGTGCCCTCACGGCCGCCATCGCCGAGGCCAGCCGATGTCGCTGCGGTGTCGCGTGGTGGACGTTGCCGGCAGCGACCACGTCGAGTCCGTGCACGGCGGCGAGCCGCGCCAGAGAGGCGTTGGTGGCGTCCGCGCCCGGTCGCGGTGACAGCTCGACCAGGACGTGCTCCAGGCCGAACAGCCTCGTCAGCCGGTCGAGGGCCTCGGCGGCTGCGCGCTCACCTCCGGCTGCCAGCGCCTGGGGGACCACGCCCTTGCGGCAGCCGGTGAGCACCACCCAGTGTCCGCGTCCCTGCTCGCCGAGCTCGTCGAGGTCGTAGGCGGGACGCCCCTTCTCGTCGCCCCGGAGATGCGCATCGGTCATCGCTGCGGCGAGCCGGTGGTAGCCCTCCACCCCGCGCGCCAGCACGAGCAGGTGCGTCCCCTCCGGGTCCGGCACGCCGTTCTGCGGTCCGGACAGCCCGAGGGACAGCTCCGCGCCGAAGACGGTGGACAGGTCGTACGCCGCTGCTGCCTCGGCCAGCGCGGGGGCTCCGTAGAACCCGTCGTGGTCGGTGATCGCGAGGGCGTGCAGGCCGAGACGAACCGCCTCTTCCACCAGCTCGGCGGGGCTGCTCGCGCCGTCGAGGAAGCTGAAGTGGCTGTGGCAGTGCAGCTCGGCGTAGGGGGTGACCGTCGCAGGACGTTCGATGGGCCGGGCAGTCGTCGAGGCGTGCTTGCGTCGCGACACCGGTGCGTCGTCGGCGCCCGGGAGGCCGCTGAGCCTGCGCTCGAGGTCGGCCCACCTCATCGTGGGGTTGTTCCAGCCCATCAGGACCGCCGCTGGGCGCGCTTGCCGAGACCCTCAGTCATAGGCAGCCTCCAGGCACCAACCCTCGGAGGACCGGAGCAGCAGCCAGGCGCGGCCGTCGGCGCCGACCACCTGGAAGCGGGCCGACAGGCCGGCGCCGCCTGACCACCAGCTCTCGTCGGTGGGCCAGGGGCCTGCCCACGCCTTGACCGGCTGCCACGGGAGGGTCGCGTCGCCGGCCGGACCGTCCGCCTTGAACCGTCGCGGCTCGGCGGAGACCGCCCCCCGCTCCGTGACCCGCACGTCGTGTCCTCGGTCGTCCACCACCGCGGCGGCGACGGGGGTGGTGAACACGCGCACGGGTGCGGGGCCGGGCACGCGACCCGGCCAGGGCCGGTCGACCGGACGCAGGTCGACGGCGCGCTCGCCCCACGGCACGAGAGCCTGCCTGGCTCCGGGGCTGCGACCGCCCTGGAGCACGGGGCGGAGCACGGCGTCGAACCCGATCATGCCCTGCACGCGGGCCACCCCGCGTTCGACGAGGTCGTCGCCTGCGCTGCCCCACAGCGCCTCTCCGTGGGCGGCCGCCGACTCCACCACCTCGGGCACGAACCGGACGAGGTCGATCGGGGCGCGGACCGTGCCGGACGTCTTCCGGGCGCGGAGGGCGCCGCCGGCCTCCGCCGACTGCAGCTGCCAGTGGACGCGGTCGACGAGGTCGCGAGGGCGGAAGTGACGCGGGTGCAACCAGACCCGCGAGGAGCAGAGCGCGCCGTCGGACTCAGCCTCGACGCGCACACCCGTGGCGACGAGCTGGTGGTGGGCGAGCTGGGCGACGAACCGCTCCGCGGTCGTCCGCACGCTGAAGGTGATCGCCTCGACGGAGTCGAGAGGAGGCTCGAAGGGCACGTGGCAGTCCAGCTCGGGCGGCGGCGTGCGGGCCGCGAAGAGCGAGGGGTCCTCGCCGCGCGCACGCTTGCGGACCGCGGCCCCGTAGGCGCCGAGCCGGTGCTCGACCGCCTCGGCCGGCAGGTCGGCGAGATCGCCGAGGGTGCCGAGCCCGAGGCGCTTGAGGAGGCTGACCAGCTCCCGGCCCCGCGGGTCGTCCGCGAGGACGTCGACCGAGATGCCGCGGAGGAACGCCGACGACCCGCCGGGTGGGACGACGGTCCACGACTGCGGCGCGGCGGTGCGTGCCGCCTGCTCGGCGGTGAAGAGGTCGTCGGCGATCCCGAGACGCACGTCCCACACGCCGGTCTCCACCAGGGCCTGCGAGACGGTCGCGGCGGCATAGGTCTCGTTGCCGTACCACCGGCCGGGCGCGCGCACGGCGAGCAGCCCGGGTCGCAGCGCGGCCACCCCGGGGCGGAGGTCCTCCACCGTGGCCAGCACCGGCTCGAAGGCGCGCGCGTCGCGATCGGGATTGGCGGGCAGCAGCACCAGCTCCGGGCACCTGCCCTGGGCGTCGCGTCGGCGCTGTCCACGTCGCACCCCCTCGGCCCGGGCGGGCCCGTTGCACACCTCGACGACGTTGGCGTGGAGCACGGCCGCGGGGGAACGGGACGGCGCTCCTGCCTCGTCGAGCGCAGCGACGACCGACCAGTCCGGGCACCAGACGACCAGGACCCTCATCGCGACCTCACCCCGTCGCTCGTCGGACGTCGAGCGGAGGCCGGTCGACGCGGCGGACGCCCGGCCAGGTCAGGTCCGCGCGCTGGGGTGGCCGCGCGCCGCGGTGGACGAGGACGCGAGCCCGCCGCTCCTCGAGGTGGCCGTGCCCCGCCGCGGGACCGCTCCAGGTGGAGTCGTCGGTGCCCAGCCTGGCCTCCGCATGCGGCCAGCGTCCGTGGACGACGAGCACGGCGGACCGCGTGCGCAGCCGGGCGTCGAGGATGCCGGCGGCCCGCTCGTCGACCGAGGCCGGTGGTGTGAGGACGACCACGCGCAGGACGTCGACCAGGGCCGCGGTCACCTCCAGCCAGTGCGTCCCGGGGTCCGGCACCAGCACCGTGCGGGCGAGCTCGATGCCGAGCTCGGCCGCTGCCTCGGCCCCGAAGTCACGACACCCGGCGAAACCGACCCACTCGCCGGCCTGGGACGCCCCCGCTGCCAGGGCGAGCGCGAGCGAGGAGGAGTCGACGGCGTACGTCGCGCCCGCGCGGCAGCGGCACGATGTCGGCGAGTCCAGGCAGGGTGGGCACCTGCTCGCGCGCGGGTCGGCGCTCCATGGCGGCCACCCGTTCCCGCAGCTGCTCGACCGCCGACCGCCCGGGGTCGAGCGCGGGGACGGTGGTGGCGGACATGCCACCATGTTCGAACACATGTTCGAACGCGTCAAGGGGCCATCGCAGATCCCGGAGGCTCGGTGAGCACCCGGACCGCGAGGTCCGTGGTGGCCGGCACCCCGAGGTGCCCGACGCCGGTGAGCACGCGGGCGTGGTCCAGCGGCAGCAGACCGGGGGTGCCGGGCTGGTCCGGGGTGAGCCCGAGGTCGACGTCGGTGCGACCGGCCATCATCGACTGGTTGAACTCGAACTGGGTGCGCGCGTCCGCCGCTCGGAGGTGCCGCACCACGGTGCGGCCGGTGCGGCGACCGCCGGTCTCCTCGGCCCAGGAGTCCAGAGCGGCGACGACCGAGGAGCCCGCGTGGTGCTCGACGTCCGCCCACACCGCCTCCATCGGCCCGACGGCCGAGAGCAGCAGCGCAGCGGACTTCGCGCCGATGCCGCGGACTCCGGGCAGGTTGTCGCTGGCGTCGCCGCGGAGAGCGGCGAAGTCGAGGTAGTGCTCGGCGGCGACGCCGTACATCGTCTCCAGTCGTGCGGGGTCCAGCAGCGGAGATCCCTGGATGCCGCCGCTGATCAGACGGAGCACCTTGGTGTGGTCGCTGATGTGAGCGAAGGTGTCGCGGTCCGACGTGACGATGACGCAGTCCCAGCCGTGCCGGCCGGCCCAGGCCGCCGCCGACGCGCTGACGTCGTCGGCCTCCAGTCCCTCCGGCTGCACGGCGTGCAGCCCCAGCACGTCGAGGAACGGCTTGCAGCGCTCGAGCTGCTCGACCAGCAGCGGATCCTTGGGCGCGCGCCCCGCCTTGTACGCCGGGTAGCGCTCCTCCCGCACCGAGGAACGTCGGTCGTCCAGCCCGAACACCAGGGCGTCGGGGGCGAACCGGTCGAGCGCCTCCAGGATCTGCCGCAGCATCCCGTGCAGCGCCCACGCCGGCCGACCGCCGAGGTCGTGCAGCCCGGTGTGTGCTCGGGCATGGTGGTTGCGGTGGAGCAACGAGGGCGCGTCGACCGCCAGCAGCAGGCGGCGGGGCTCGGGCTCGTCGGAGGTGGTCACGGCGGCCTCAGCCTACGGCGACCGATCAGGGGGTCAGGAGGTCACACGGATCGAGATGATCTTGACGTTGTCGAAGTCGATGTAGCCGTTGCGCGATCCGGCCCAGTTCATCGTCGACCCACCACGGAAGATCGACCACATCAGATGGGTGATGTGGACGTCGGAACGCGTGCGGAAGACGTGGTTGTCGATGTTGAGCACCTGCTGACCGTCCATGAACGTCTCGATGCGACCGTTGGCCAGTCCCACCGTGTTCAGCACGTAGCACTGAATGACGGTGTGCCACTTCCCGGCCACGAATGCCTTGTTCCACCGGACGCCCTCGCCGTTGACGGTCGGGCCGTACAGGTAGGTGGTCGCCATGTCCGTGGGACCCGCCCAGGCGTATGCCTTCTTGCCCAGCCACATGATCCGACCCGACCAACCCTTGTCGCCGACCTTCTGGCCCCCGCTCGGCAGGGACGGCGAGACGCCCGGCGCCACCCCGGACAGGCCCGGGAGCTTGCCGCCCATCGACCAGTCGAACTGCGGGTCGAAGCGGATGTCGTAGGAGATGCAGGCGTTGTCGACAGCTCGCGAGAGTGGCACCGTCAGCGCGATCCCGTTGTTGCCGGCGGGGTTGCTGTGAATGGTGCCTGCGTCCAGCTTCAAGCGGTACGCCTTGCCGGTGCCCCGGCTGTCGGCCACCACCCAGGAGTCGTCGAACGCCTGGGTCCCAGTGAAGTGCCCACCGAACGCCGAGGAGAACTGGGCCGCGGTCAGGCGACCCAGCGGAAGGCTGTCGAAGTCCACCGACCTGAGGACGGACGAGGTCGGCACGACTTCGATGGGCACCGACGGAACGCTGACGGCTTGAGCGCGAGGCGTCAGCGCAGCAGCGACGGCGCACGAGAGCGTCAAAGACATGAGCAACTTGCTCGGGGACATGGACCCTCCCAGTCAGTCCGGCGCTGCGGCCTTGATCCCCCGATCGCCGCGCGAATGGGTGATACCCAGCAGGACGACTGACCGCGCACAACGGACTTCCTGGTCTAGATGACCCTGTCGCTTGTGAGCGACACAGACGACAGCACACGAGCCGCCATCGATGTGGTGATGGCGGCTCGTGCGGACTGTCTGCGGACTGCGGGAGGCCGCCCAAGTCCTGGCTACGGTCAGACTCGTGAGCGTGGAAGCCGTCGGCTGCACGCCCGCATCCGGTACGGGAGCGGCGTTGTCGGTGATCCTCGGCTTGCTTCTGCTGACCGCGACAGTCCTGGGCCCGCTCGTCGCGGACCGGGTCCGGTTCCACATGTCTTCGGACGCGCTCGTGCAATACGTCGGCGGCGAAGCGTTCGCCCCGGTCGTTGCTGGGCAGGAGTACGGCCGCTACTCGCTGTTCTGGCTCATCAAGTACCTGGACCTCGGGCTCGTCATCCCCCTCGCGATCATCACCGGTCTCCTGCAACGGTCGCCCTCTCCCGGCACGGATGCCGCAGCGGTGACCATGCTGGGCTTCCTGACGTTCCTGCTCGCGGCACTGCTCTTCACGGCGTTGGAGATGCTGCGTCGAGGCACACCAGGCGCGTTCTGGGTTCTCGTGGTTGGGGTCGTGGCGCAGCCAGGGCGAGCCCCGCTGCCCAACCTGGGGCACGCCCGCCATCTGGCGGCGTCAGGTCGGCTGTCGGCACCCCCGAGACGGTCAGGAGCCAGGAAACCAGCGAGTTCGAATTCCACATGTCTTCTGTGGGCGGCACCTGCCGCCCCCACGTCAACACTGGAACGTCGCGGATGCGGCTGAGCAGCTTCTGCGCCGTCGCCTGGTCCTCAGCAACAGTCACGGGACCCCCGACCGCCCACGCACGGTCTGGGAGGGTGCCGTCGCGCCAACAGCGCACCTCGTAGCGGAACAAGGTGGACCGCCCCAGTGCCCGGAGCCCGACAGGTCCGGTCACGATGACACCACGGTCCTGACCCTTCGGACCAGCCCACCGTGGACCCATCTCAATCACGTACCGCTCACGGTCGGTGGAGACTTCTAGCGCGGCATGGAACAGCGGTTGCGGTGGCCTGTGAGCGCGGTGCGCGTCGAGCAGCTCCCACCACCGGCTCGTGGGCCGGACCACGTGCCCACCGGCTCCGACCGGCAGCCACCACAACACGATGCCCGGCTCCACGACGCGATGAAGTTGATCTTGCTGCGAGGTGCTGAACGCGTTCACGGCGACCTGCTCTGACTTGTCTGTGGTGGCGGGAGGACCCTGCTTCGCCTTCGACGCTACGCCGGTGCCCGGTGCCGGGTTGTGCCGCGGGGATTAGTCGTTTGGGACAAGGAGGAGCACTGTGGAGGGGTACGCAGTGTTCGGCACACGGGCAATCGCCCGTGACGAGAACATGCAAGCCCTTCTGGAGGGCGCAGGCATGACGGCAACAACTCCCGTCCAACCCACACACATCCCCGACAACAGCAACCGGCGTGTACACGCCGCCGGAACGCTCCGGGACACCAAGCCCACACAGATCTTCGGCGGACTCGCCCGCATCGCACTCGGCTGGGTCTTCCTCTGGGCGTTCCTCGACAAGACCTTCGGACTCGGCTACGCCACGGAATCAAAGGATGCCTGGATCGACGGAGGCAGTCCGACGTTCGGGTTCCTCTCTTTCGGCGCAGCAGGGCCCTTCAAAGGCGTCTACAACGGCATTGCCGGTGACGCCTGGGCCGATTGGTTGTTCATGCTCGGCCTACTCGCCATCGGTGTTGCCCTTCTCCTGGGCGTGTTCATGAACCTCGCCGCCGCATCAGGCGCATTGCTGTTGGTCATGATGTGGACCGCTGTGCTGCCGCCGGAGAACAACCCGTTCCTGGACGACCACATCATCTACGCCCTCACCCTCGGACTGCTTGCCATTCTGGGTGCCGGTAGGTGGCTCGGGCTCGGACACCGGTGGGAGAAGACACCCCTGGTACAGAAGTCTTCTGTCCTTCGCTGAACACACGCCCCCAGGCTTGTGACGGACAGCGCGCTATCACCGGGGCGTGGGCGCGCTCCCTCCGTGACAAGGCGGGGTTCAGGTTTGGGGCACTCCTCAAGCAGCGGGACCGTGGACCTGAGCCCCACCGGCAAGACCGCCCGCGACCTCGTGGTCGCGGGCGGTGCCGACCCTCTGACCTGCGAAACCGCAGGTCAGAGGGCTTTCTCCATCAGATGTCGTAGTAGAGCTCGAACTCGTGCGGGTGCGGCCGCAGCTGCACCGGCGCGATCTCCTGCGTGCGCTTGTAGTCCACCCAGGTCTCGATGAGGTCGGGCGTGAAGACGTTCCCCACGGTGAGGAAGTCGTGGTCGGCCTCGAGGGCGTCGAGGACGGCGCCGAGCGAGGTCGGCACCTGGTCGATCTCGGCCATCTCGTCCGGCGGCAGCTCGTAGATGTCCTTGTCGATCGGCGCAGCCGGCTCGGTCTTGTTCTGGATGCCGTCGAGGCCCGCGAGCATCAGCGCCGAGAACGCGAGGTACGGGTTCGCCGACGGGTCGGGGAACCGGGTCTCGATGCGCTTGGCCTTCGGGTTCGCGCCCGTGATCGGGATACGGACCGACGCCGAGCGGTTGCGCGACGAGTAGACGAGCGAGATCGGCGCCTCGAAGCCGGGCACCAGGCGGTGGTAGGAGTTCACCGTCGGGTTGGTGAACGCCAGCAGCGCCGGGGCGTGCTGCAGGATGCCGCCGATGTAGTGGCGGGCCATGTCCGAGAGGCCGCCGTAGCCGGTCTCGTCGAAGAACAGCGGGTCGCCGTCCTTCCACAGCGACTGGTGGACATGCATGCCCGAGCCGTTGTCGCCGAAGATCGGCTTCGGCATGAAGGTGACCGACTTGCCGGCGGCCCATGCGGTGTTCTTGATGAGGTACTTGAACTTCATCACGTCGTCGGCGGCCTTGAGCAGCGTGTCGAACTTGTAGTTGATCTCCGCCTGGCCCGCGGTGCCGACCTCGTGGTGGGCCCGCTCGACCTGGAGACCGGAGGCCTCGAGGTGCTTGACCATGTCGGCGCGCAGGTCGCTGTAGTGGTCGTAGGGCTCGACCGGGAAGTAACCGCCCTTGAGGCGGGTCTTGTAGCCGAGGTTGTCGCCCTCCTTGCCGGAGTTCCACCAGCCCTCGACCGAGTCGATGTGGTACGAGCCTTCGTTGACGCCGGTCGTGTAGCGGACCTCGTCGAAGATGTAGAACTCGGCCTCGGGGGCGAAGAACGCGGTGTCGGCGACGCCGGTGCTCGCGAGGTAGGCCAGCGCCTTCTTGGCGATGTTGCGCGGGTCGCGCGAGTAGGCCTCACCCGTGATCGGGTCGTGGACGAAGAAGTTGACGTTGAGGGTCTTCGACTTGCGGAAGGGGTCCAGGTACGCCGTCGTGGGGTCCGGGAACAGCGCCATGTCGGACTCGTTGATCGCCTGGAAGCCGCGGATCGACGATCCGTCGAAGCCGAGACCGTCGTCGAAGACGGACTGGTCGAAGGACGAGGTCGGCACCGTGAAGTGCTGCATCAGGCCCGGCAGGTCACAGAACCGGACGTCGATCATCTCGACGCCCTCGTCCTTGACGAACTTCAGGAGCTCGTCGCTGTTTGCGAACATTCGTCCTCCTTGGCCGCTCCCGCGGCCAGCTTTGTGGCAGAAACCATGGGGGTGCATCCTTGCACCGCTCGCCCGACCGTATGCACGGGCAGTGACGCGCCAGTCTCACGATTGTTTCCGCCATGTTACGGACCTCTCACGGACCCGGGGGAGAGCCCAGAACCCGGACAAACGGCTCTGGTGCGCGACCGCTCCGGGCGCCAGGGTGGAGCTCACAGCTCTCGGGACTCCACACCTGGGACTGGGGGAAGCATGAGACGTCTGGTGCTGCTGGCACTGTTCACGGCGGCAGTCGTGCCGACGGTCGGTGACGGTCCGGCCGTCGCGGGCGGCACGGAGAACCGCTACAAGGCGTATGTCGCGTGCGGGCTGGGCAACCACGCTGCCCCCTCGCACGCCTGCGACCGGCAAGGCCGCAAGGGAGCGTTCTTCCTCAGCAGGGACGCCCACGTCACCTACCGCGTGTGCGTGAAGTACCCCGAGGGACAACGACTGTGCGCGAGCGCGCAGGACGCACCCGAGGACGAGCTGCAGGTCAACGAGATCACCTCGACGC
Organism: uncultured Actinomycetota bacterium; assembly: GCA_963759965.1. Lineage (GTDB taxonomy): Bacteria > Actinomycetota > Actinomycetes > Propionibacteriales > Nocardioidaceae > Marmoricola_A. Next base: position 403,003 of record CAVXBM010000019.1, on the reverse strand, counting down.
AGCGGGGGAGGCACAAGGTGACGTGGTTCGTGGACGGCACCCTGGTGGGCACGTGGACGTTCCGCAACAGGAACCCTGGCTGAGTGGTGCGCGGCGCCGGGTAGCGTCTCCGGCATGAGCCAGCCCGTCTCCCAGGAGTACGCCGGTCAGCGACTGGGCCTCCCCGAGGACGGCCCTGGCTCCGCGGCCGGATGGGGTCGCCGGATCGCGGCGCTGTTCGTCGACTGGATCGCGGCGTACTTCGTCGCGACCCTTGTCGCGCACTATGCAGAGCTGGGGGCCGATGCCGGCCGGAGCCTGCAGCTGCTCGTGTTCCTGGCCGAGGTCACGCTGTTCACCACCTTCATGAGCGCGTCGTTCGGCCAGCTGGCGCTCCGGATCGCCGTGGTGCGCCTGGACGGCAGAAGGGTCACGATGCTCAACGCGCTGGTCCGCACCGTGCTCATCTGCCTGGTGATCCCCCCGGTCGTCTTCAACCGCGACAACCGGGGGCTGCACGACCTGGCCGTGGGCACGATCACCCTGCGGCGGTAGGTCAGGCAGGCGGTCCGGTCGCGCTCCGCATCTCCTCGACCATGACGTCGAGGACCCGGCGGGCCGCCGCGCGGTCGCCGTCGAGGAAGTAGTGGTCGCGGTCGGGCACGACGAGGTGCCGTGTGCGGACGCCCGCCGCGGTCAGCCGCTCCGCGTAGCGGTCGCCCTCGGCACGCAGCACGTCGCGCTCGGCGGTGACGACGAGTGCCGGCGCGAGTCCCGCGAGGTCGTCGGCACGCAACGGGGACGCGTAGGCCTCGGCCCGCCTCGACGCGTCCTTGAAGTACGTGCGCCGCACGAGGGTGAGCAGGCCCGGGCCGATCATCGCGGTGCCCGACGGTGCGACCTTGTCGTGCGGGTCCTCGGCCACGTCGAGGGACGGGACGCCGAGCAGCTGCAGGACCGGGCGGCACGACCCGAGGTCCCGTGCCTGGAGAGCGGCCGACGCCGCGAGGTTCCCACCGGCACTGAAGCCGCCGACGACGACCCGACCCGCGTCGACGTCGAGCACCTGCGCGCCGTCGCCGCACACCCAGGCGAGGACGTCGTGCGCCTGCTCCTGCGCCACCGGGTAGCGCACCTGCGGAGCCACGTCGTAGTCGACGTTGACCACGACCGCGCCGACCTCGGCGGCCACGAGGCGGGCCCAGAAGTCGTCCATCCGCGGGTGCCGCATGAGGAACGCGCCCCCGTGCAGGTGGACGTACGCCGGGGCGCCGGGCAGGGCATCAGCGGGCCGGTAGACCTCGCAGCGGACGTCGCCGTGCCTCGTCGGCACGAGCACGTCGTCGGGCTCGGGCAGGTCGGTCCCGGTGAAGTAGAGCACGTCGCCGTAGCGGGCCGTGCGTCCGGCGGAGCGCTGGATCATCCAGGCGCTCGCGTCGGCGAGCAGGCCCACCGCTCAGCGCTCGATCGTCAGGATCGCGTCGTCGAGGTAGCCGCTGCGGAAACCTGCCTCGCAGTAGGCGAGGTAGAACTCCCACATCCGTCGGAAGGTGACGTCGAAGCCGAGTCCCTCCACCTGTTCCCAGTTGGCGAGGAACCGCTCGCGCCAGAGCCGCAGGGTGTGCGCGTAGTGGGCGCCGATCGACCGCACTCCGGTCATCCGCATCGTGGTGTGCTCACCGAGCACCTGCTCGATCGCCTCGGTCGAGGGCAGCAGCCCGCCGGGGAAGATGTACTTGTGGATCCAGCCGTAGGTGTTGCGGGTCGCCACCATGCGGTGGTGCTCGAGCATGATCGCCTGGATCGCGACCCTGCCGCCGGGGGCGAGCACGCTGTCGATCTTCTCGAAGTACGTCGGCCAGTACTTCTCGCCGACGGCCTCGATCATCTCGACGCTGACCACGGCGTCGTACGTGCCGTCCTCGTCCCGGTAGTCGCGCAGCACCACGTCGACGCGGCCCGTCATGCCCGCGTCCTCGATCCGCTGCCGGGCCAGCTCGGCCTGCTGCGCGGAGATGGTCAGCGTGGTGACGGTGGCGCCGCGCTGGGCGGCGCGGATCGCGAGCGACCCCCAGCCCGTGCCGATCTCCAGCACCCGTGAGCCGTCACGGACACCGGCGGCGTCGAGGACGGCATCCATCTTCGCGACCTGCGCGGCCTCGTGGTCGGCCTGCGCCGGGGCAGGGTCGAGGGTCTCGAACACCGCGGACGAGTAGTTCATCGACGGGTCGAGGAACAGCGCGAACATCTCGTTCGACAGGTCGTAGTGGCGGTGGATGTTCTCGCGGCTGCCGTTCTTCGTGTTCTCCTCGGCGCTGAGCAGCCGGGGGAGCACCACGTGACGCAGCCGGTAGAACGACGGCGGGATCAGGTTGGTGAGCCGCTCAGCGAACGGCGTGAGCGCGTCGGCCAGGTCGGTGCCGGGTGCGGCCGCCCACTCGCCGGCCATGTACCCCTCGCCGAGCCCGATCATCGGGCTGTCGCCGAGCCGGGAGAAGAAGGCGTGGTCGTCGGCGATCTCCAGGGTCGGTGCGCCCGGGAACGACGCCGCGAGGCGGCCGCCGTCGGAGAGGAGCACGCCGACGGGCACCTTGCGCAGGATGCGACGCGTCGCGAAGCGGGCTGCGCGGGCGCGGAAGCCGTACGGCGGTGCCTCGGGGACCGGGCGGGCGACGGCGGTGTTCCCCGTCGCGAGCGTCGAGCTCACGTCGAACGTCGGTTCGTAGCTGGTCATGCCATTCCTCTCGGAGCCTGGTGCGGGCGTCGGGGGACCACGGGCAGGCGGCGCAGCCAGAGGCGGATGCCGTGCCAGCGGATCAGGAGTGCCACGCGTTGCGCGGCGAAGGGGTCGCGGAGCAGCGCCCTGAGGACGGCTCCGCGGGTGGCAGGGACGAGGAGGCCGCTCACCGCACCGGTGAACACCTGCTCGTCGCCCTGGGTCAGGGTGATCGCCACCGCGACGTCGTCGTCGGTGAGGCGGGCGCGCACGTCGTACCGTCCCTCGACGGAGAAGAACGGCGACACGTAGAAGTCTTTGGCAACCGATGTCTTCGTAGCCGATTGGCCGCTTCCCTGCCTCCGCGGGCATGGCATAGACATGTCGCTCGCCGTAGGTGTTGTGCACCTCCGCGAGGATCCCCTCGAGCGAGCCGTCGGCGGCGAAGCAGAACCACGTCGTGAGCGGGTTGAAGACGTACCCCGCGGTGCGGGCGCCCACGAGCACCTTCACCGTGCTCGCCGTCCAGTCCAGGTCCTGCTCGTCGAGGAGGTGCCGCAGCTTCTCGGTCATCGACCCGGTGCCAGGACGCAGGTGGTCCTCGCCACGGATGCTGGCGAGCCACCGCAGGCGCCGAGGGATCGCGCGCTCGGGGTCGGCGGCGTCGACGAGCCACGACGTGGTGCGGTGCTCGAAGGTGTAGTCGAACGGTCGGGTGCGCCGGTGGTGCACCGTGGCGCGGACGACCGCGGGGGAGGCGCTCACCAGCGGGCCCCCAGTGCCTCGGCGGCGGCGATCCCGCTGCTGCAGCCGTCCTCGTGGAAGCCCCAGCCGTGGTAGGCGCCGGCGAACGCCAGCCGGTCGCTGTTGAGCGAGGGGAGCTCGGCCTGCGCGGCGACGGACGCGGCGGTGTACGTCGGGTGCTGGTACGTCGCCTCGGCGACGACGTCGCGTGGACGCACGCCGTCACCCGGGTTGAGCGTGACGACGAGCGGCTCGGCCTCGGGGTGCCCCTGGAGACGGTTCATCCAGTAGGACACCCGCGTCCGGTCCTCGACGGCGTCGCACGCGTCGAGGCGGTAGTTCCAGCTGGCACGCACGCGCGGCTCGCGGGGCAGGAACGCGTCGTCGCGGTGGAGGAAGGCACGGTTGGAGGAGTACCCGAAAGCGCCGAGAACCCGACGTTCGTCGTCGGAGGCGTCGGTGAGCAGCGCCAGCGCGGCGTCGGCGTGGGTCGCCACGACGACCTTGTCGAACGTGGCCGTGCCGTGCCCGTCGCCCTCAGGGAACTCCAGGAGCACGCCGTCGGGCTTGCGGCTGACCGCGGTGACCGGGGTCGCGGCTCGGACGACATCGAGACTCCCGGCCACCGCGGCGACATAGGTCGCGCTGCCGCCCACCACGGTGTGCCACGTGGGCGCGTCACCCAGCTCGAGGAACCCGTGGTTGCGCAGGAACGCGAAGAGGTAGGCGGCCGGGTAGTCCAGAGCCTCCTGGTGGCCCATCGACCAGACGCACGAGACGATCGGCAGCGCGTAGTGCGAGACGAAGTGGGCGTCGAAGCGCTCGCGCTCCAGGAACGCGCCGTAGGAGAGGTCGGATCCCGAGTCGGCCAGCGCGACCGCGGCCTTCTGGAAACGGCGGACCTGCAGCAGCATCCGCCAGAACCTCGGGTCGAGAAGCCGGCGTCGCTGGCCGAAGATGCCTCCGGCGCCGCGGCCCCCGGCGTACCCCAGGCCACAGCCGTCGCAGGTGACGCTCATGCTCATCTCGGTGGGCCGGGTCGCGACGCCGAGGTCGGCGAACAGGCGGCGCAGCTGCGGGTAGGTGCGGTCGTTGAGCACGATGAAGCCCGAGTCGACCGCCACCTCGTCCCCGGACGAGAGCGGCACCTGGTGCGTGTGGGCGTGGCCACCCAGGCGTGCGTCGGCCTCGAAGAGCGTGACGTGGTGCGTGGTCCGCAGGGCGTACGCCGCGCTCAGGCCGGCCACCCCGGCTCCGACCACGGCAACGGTCGGTCGGGCGGCATGCTCCGCGGGGAGACTGTCGGACGACGTCATGTAGGTGGTTCGTCCCGGTCCTGGCGGCGGATTGCTCGGCGGCGCCGGGTCAGCGGCCGCGCAGGTTGCCGCGCATGCCCTTCATGCTCGTCGGCACCGGGCCCTTCGGGATCGGGATGTTGGGCCGGCTCGCGTCGATGGCCTTCAGCCGCGCCAGCAGGTCGGTCATCTCGGCGGGCTTGACCTCACGCTTCATCTTCTGGACGTGGCGGGCGAGCTTGCCCAGCGGGACCTCGCCCTCGCCGTACCCGACCACGACCTCGTGCACGGGGGTGTCGGCGGCCACCCGGTGGTGGCGCTTGCGCTCGGCGTTGAGCAGCCCGCGCAGCCGCACCGGGTTGCCCTCGCCGACCAGCACGATGCCGGGCGGGCCGACCACCCGGTGCACGATGTCCTGCTGCTTGTTGAAGGCGACCATCTGGTCGGTCTTCCAGCCGCGGCGGAGCATGCCGAGGACCGCGAGCGCGGCCCCGGGCTGGCCCTCGATCTGCTTGACCTGGGAGGTCTGCGCGCGCCGGCCGAAGACGATCAGCAGCGCGAGGATGCCGACCAGGAAGCCGGTGACCATGTCGATGGGCAGCCAGTCCGGCGGGATCAGGGTGAACAACGCCGTGCCGACCAGGGCGCCGAAGACGAACGTGCCGAGCAGGATCCACCCGATCTTCGGGTCGCCCTTCTTGGTGGCCTGGTACGCCTGACGCAGCTGCTTGATGCGTCCGGGCTTGCCTGATCTGGCCATGCGCGTCCTTCGAGGTCCTGGCGGGAGGGTCCGGCGCGTCCGCGCCGCCGTCGATTGTCTCAGACGGTGTCTCAGACGGGGAGGGTCGCGGTCTCCGCCCGGCGCTCGCGCGCCTGCTGGTAGAGCCGTCCCGCGCGGTACGACGAGCGGACGAGCGGTCCTGACAGCACCCCGGCGAACCCGATCTCCTCGGCCTCCTGGGCGAGCTCGACGAACTCCTCGGGCCTGACCCACCGCTCGACGGGGTGGTGCCGCGGCGAGGGTCGGAGGTACTGGGTGACCGTGACCAGCTCGGTGCCGGCGTCGTGCAGGTCCTGCAGCGCCTGCGAGACCTCCTCGCGGGTCTCGCCCATGCCGAGGATCAGGTTGGACTTCGTGACCAGCCCCTGCTCACGGGCGCGGGTGAGCACGCCGAGCGAGCGGTCGTAGCGGAACGCCGGACGGATCCGCTTGAAGATCCGGGGGACCGTCTCCACGTTGTGCGCGAGCACCTCGGGGCGCGAGTCGAACACCTCGTCGAGCAGCTCCGGGACGCCGTTGAAGTCCGGGATCAGGTTCTCGACACCCGTGCCGGGGTTGAGCTCGTGGATGGCGCGGACGGTCTCGGCGTAGAGCCAGGCACCACCGTCGGGCAGGTCATCGCGGGCGACGCCGGTGATCGTGGCGTAGCGCAGCTCCATGGTCCGCACGCTCTCGGCGACGCGCCGCGGCTCGTCGCGGTCCAGCGCCTGCGGCTTGCCGGTGTCGATCTGGCAGAAGTCGCAACGTCGGGTGCACTGGTCGCCGCCGATGAGGAACGTCGCCTCGCGGTCCTCCCAGCACTCGTAGATGTTCGGGCAGCCGGCTTCCTGGCAGACGGTGTGCAGGCCCTCGGACTTCACCAGCGACTGCAGCGCGGTGTACTCCGGGCCCATGCGGGCACGGGTCTTGATCCACTCCGGCTTGCGCTCGATCGGCGTCTGGGCGTTGCGGACCTCGAGGCGGAGGAGCTTGCGGCCCTCCGGTGCGGGTGCGGTGGTCTCGGCGGTCACGACGTTCAGACTACGCGGCGGCTGGTCGGGTCCACCGCTCGTCGAGCCTGTCGAGACCCTCAGGGGACGTCGCGACGCCGGAAGAAGAACACGCTCAGCGCCACGGCGAGGAGCAGGAGGACACCCAGGTAGCCGGCGGCGTGGGTCAGGTGCAGCGTGTAGTACGGCGTGCAGGCGCCCTGGCTGCCGCCGCAGATCGAGTCGTCGTAGATCTCCTGGCCGTCGCGCAGCCACGCCATGACGTTGCTGGCCATCGACCACTGGCTCATCTTGTCGACGGGGAGCGCTGCGGCGAGGCCCTCGCCCACCACGGCGTAGCCGAAGAGCAGCCCGAGGGTGCCCACGGTGTGCCTCAGGAGCATGGTCAGGGCGAAGCCGCCGAGCGTCACCCCGGCCACCAGGCCCAGGTCGCGCCCGGACGCCTGGATGATCGCGGTCCAGGTCTCGGGGGCGACGTCGATGCCGCGCGAGCCCGCGATGGCTCCGAGGGCCGCCCAGAAGGCGGCGAGCACGACGGCGGCCGCGGCGGTGCAGGCGAGCACGAGAGCGATCGCCTTCATCACCCACATGCGGATCCTGCGGGGCTCGAAGAGCAGCTGGTTGCTCATCGACCCACTGCTCCAGTCCGCGCCGGCGAACGTCGCGCTGACCAGGATCGCCATCGCGGCGAGCAGGACCATGAGCGTGGTGCCACGGTTCTCCAGCTCACCCCCGAGGTCGAGCTGTCCGCGGGTGAGGAACCAGTCGATGGTGGGCAGCGTGCCCTCGCAGTCCTTCTCGGTGGCGTCCCCACCGAAGTAGGACTCGGGGTCGGCCAGGCAGTCCTCGAAGTCCTGCTGCGACGCGTCCTTCTGGCGCTCCAGCAGCTGCTCGGCCGTGGCCTGCTCCTGGTCGCTGACCGGGCGCGTGTCGTAGGCCGCGGAGCCCACGAGCAGGCCGCTGAGCAGCAGGGTGGCGAGCAGGATGATCACGATCGCCGGCCGCGAGCGTGCCCGGCCGAGCTCGACCCCCAGCAACCTCATGACCGGCCCCGCTCGTCGCGCGCCTTGCTGGTGAGCTCGAGGAACACCGACTCCAGGTCGGCCCGGTCGGGCACGAGCTCGCGCACGAACAGACCGGCCTCGGCGAGCACCTGGGTGATCCGGGCCGGGTCGGGCACCGCCTCGACGTACAACGTCTGGGCGTCGATGCTGACCGTCATCCCGGCGGCGCGCAGGACCTCGGCGGCGCGCTCACGCTCGGCCACGCGGAGCCGCACCCCCATCGCCTCGCCACGCCCGACGAGGTCCTCGACCCGGCCCTGCGAGAGCAGCCGGCCCTCGCCGATGATCGACACCGAGTCGCACACCTGCTGCACCTCGGCGAGGATGTGCGAGCTGAGCAGGACGGTCACGCCCGACTCGCCGAGCTCGCGGATCATCGTGCGGATGTCGCGGATGCCGGCCGGGTCGAGACCGTTCGTCGGCTCGTCGAGGATCAGCAGGTCCGGGTCCTTGAGCAGCGTGGCGGCGATGGCCAGGCGCTGCTTCATCCCGAGGGAGTACGTGCGGAAGCGGTCGCCGTCGCGGCCGGTGAGACCCACCTGCGACAGCGCTGAGTCGACCCGCGCCTTGGGCACGCCGATCGCGCGGGCGAGCAGGGTCAGGTTGCGGCGGCCGCTGAAGGAGCCGGTGAACCTCGGCTGCTCGACCACGGCGCCGATGCGGTCCATGACGGCGGGGAGCCGCTGGGGGACGGACTCGCCGAAGAGCCGCATGTCGCCACCGCTGGAGCGGGCGAGCCCGAGCAGCATCCGGATCGTGGTGGTCTTGCCGGAACCGTTGGGACCCAGGAACCCGTGCACCCCGCCCTGCGGAACCGCGAGGTCGAGGTCCTCCACCGCCACGACGTGCTTGCCGCGGCGCGTGCGGAACTCCTTGCGTAGCGCGGAGGTCTCGATGACAAGGTCGGGCACCGTCCCACCCTGCCGCAGGCGCGGCTCAGGACCGGGGATTGACCACGGGGACACGCAGCCCCGCCCCGGCAAGGGCGGGGGAGCGGCCGGGCTCGGGGCGCGCCTCGTAGTCCGGGGTGCGGTCGTAGGGCTCCCACGCGAGCAGCACGCGCAGGTGCTTCTCGACCACCGGTGCCACCTCCGCCGTCGTGACGTCGCGTCCCAGCTCGGCGCTCAACGACGTCACGCCCGCGTCGGAGATGCCGCACGGCACGAAGCGGTCGTACCACCCGAGGTCGACGTCGCAGTTGAGGGCGAACCCGTGCGTGGCGACGTGCTGGGCGACCCGGATGCCGATCGCCGCCACCTTGCGCTCCGGCCCGCGCTCGTCCTCGCGCAGCCAGACGCCGCTGCGTCCGGGCACGCGCGCGGTGGTGACGCCCAGCTCGGTGCACGCGTGGATCAGCGCCTCCTCGAGACGACGCACGTAGTCCACGACGAAGACGTGGCTCGGGAGACGCACGACCGGGTAGCCGACGAGCTGCCCCGGGCCGTGGAACGTGATCTTGCCGCCGCGGTCGACGTCGACCACCGGCACGTCGACCTCCGGGCCCGGCCGCTCGTGCGGCTCGGTGCGCCTGCCGGCGGTGAAGACCGGGGGGTGCTCGAGGAACAGCACCTGCTCGGGGCCGCCCGCCGCGACCGAGGCGTGCAGCTCGCGCTGGAGGTCCCACGCGGCCTGGTAGTCGACGGCGTCGTCACCGAGTCCGACGGTCCGGAAGGTCAGGTCGCGCACCCCTCCAACCTAGCCCTGTGGAGAAGTCGGGCAGCCAGGTCGTCCGGGTGACGAGGATGGCCGGGTGGTCCTCCGGTCCCTCCTCGTCGCCCTGTGCTCCGTGCTCGTGCTGGGCGGCTGCCACCCTGACCCGGTGGCACCGGTCCCGGCCCCAGCTCTGTCTGTCGACCCGGTCCGGCAGGAGAGGGTCGAACTGCGGGCACTGCGGGTGCTGCACGCCTGGGACGCTCGCCGCGCCACGGCGTACGCCCGGGGCGACGTGGCCGGGCTTCGCAGGCTCTACACCGCCCGCTCGGAAGCGGGCGCTCGAGACGCGCGGCTGCTGCAGGAGTACGTCGACCGCGGACTCGTCGTCCGTGACCTCGGGGCGCAGGTGCTCCGCGCCGAGGTCGTCGTCGACCGGCCCGGTCGGCTGACCCTGGTGGTGTGCGACCGGGTGGACGGCGGCCGGGTCGTCGGGCGCGGCATCGATCGGATGCTGCCCGCCGATCGAGTCGACTGCCGCGAGGTCACCCTCGACCGTCGGCAGGAAACCTGGCGTGTCCGGTCGGTCGGCCCCGACTGATCAGCGCAGCGCCGCCCTGACCCGGTCGACGATGTCGTTGTCGGCGAAGGCGTAGCCGCTCTCCAGGAGACGTCGCGGCTCCACGCGTTGCGAAGAAAGCACCTCGCCGCCGATCGGTCCCGCGGCGCGAACCGCGAAGCCCGGCACGCGCAGCTTCGCCGGGCGCCGAAGGGCACGTGCCAGCTCGGCGGTGAATTCCGCGTTGGTGGACGGGTCGGGCCCCGTGACGTTGTAGACGCCGGACGCACTGTCGTTCAGCGGCGAGGTAGGCGGCGGCGCCGACCCAGTCGTCGAGCGAGATCGTCGCGAAGTACTGCGTGCCCGGACCGATCGGACCACCGAGCCCGAGCCGGAACGGCGGGAGCATCTGCTTGAGGGCCCCGCCGGACTTGTCGAGGATGACGCCCGTCCGCATGACGACGACGCGGGCACCTGCCTCGACGGCGGGCTCGGTCGCCGCCTGCCACTGGCGGGTGACGTCGCCCATGTAGCTGTCCGCGTCGTCGGGCGTCGACTCGTCGATGGGGTCGCTGCCCCGGTCGCCGTAGCCGGCGACGCCGTTCTGTGCCAGGAAGGCCGGCTTGCGCTCGCTCCGCGCGATCGCCTCCGCGAGGGTACGGGTGGTGCGCGTCCGGCTCTCGAGGAAGGTACGTCGGTAGGAGTCAGTCCAGGGGAAGTGCACGTTCGACGCCCCGGCCAGGTTGACCACGACGTCGGCCCACTCGATGAGCTCCTGGTCGACCTCACCCCGCGCCGGGTCCCACCGTGCCTCGTCCGTCGCGACGGTGTCCGCGCGTACGAGACGCACCACCTGGTGTCCTTGCTGCGCAAGGAACCGCGAGAGTGCCTGCCCGAGGAAGCCGGACGCGCCGGCCAGGAGTAGCTGCACGCGTCAGACCTCGAACTGACCCGACTCGAGGCGCTGCTTCACGTCGGAGAGGAAGCGAGCAGCGTCGGCGCCGTCGACGAGCCGGTGGTCGTAGGTCAGCGCGAGGTAGACCATCTGACGCACCGCGATCGTCTCGCCCAGGTTCGGGTCGTCGATCACGACCGGCCGCTTCACGACCGTGCCGGTGCCGAGGATCGCCACCTGGGGCTGGTTGATGATCGGGGTGTCGAACAGCGCACCACGGCTGCCGGTGTTGGTCAGCGTGAACGTGCCGCCGGACAGGTCGTCCGGACCGATCTTGTTGTTGCGCGTCCGCTCCGCGACGTCGGCGATCTTCCGGGCCAGCCCGGCGACGTTGAGGTCGCCGGCGCCCTTGATCACCGGGGTGAGCAGGCCCTTCTCGGTGTCGACCGCGATCGCGACGTTCTCGTGGTCGTAGTACGTCACCTCGCCCTTCTCGGTGTCGATCGCGGCGTTGAGCGCGGGGTGGGTCTTGAGGGCGTCGATGGCCGCCTTGGCGAAGAACGGCATGAACGACAGCTTCACGCCCTCGCGCGCGGCGAAGTCCTTCTTCACCGAGTCGCGCAGCCGCGAGATCGAGGTGACGTCGACCTCGACCACGGTGGTGAGCTGGGCCGAGACCTGGAGCGACTCGACCATGCGCGTCGCGATCACCTTGCGGAGACGGGACATCTTCTCCGTGCGACCGCGCAGCGGGCTCGGAGCTTCAGCAGCGGGTGCCGAGGCGGTGCCGGGGGGAGAGGTCGGCGCGCTCTCGGCCGCGGGGGCCGGGGCTGCCTTCTTCGACGCGGCGGCGTCGAGCACGTCCTGCTTGCGGATGCGCCCGCCCACGCCGGTGCCCTCGAGGCTCGCCAGGTCGACGCCGTGCTCGGTCGCGAGCTTGCGGACCAGCGGCGTCACGTACGCCTGACCGTCACCGCCGGAGCTCGCCGCCGGTGCGGCCTCCTCCTTCGGCTCGGGCTTCGGGTCGGGCTTGGGTTCCGGCTTCTTCTCCGGCTCCTTCTTCGCCTCCGGCTCGGGCTCCTTCTTGGCCTCGGGCTCGGGCTCCGGCTCGGGCTCGGGCTCCGGCTCCGGCTCGGGCTCCGGCTCGGGCTCCGGCTCGGGCTCCGGCTCCTTCGCGGCGGGCTCGCCGGACCCGATCAGCGCCAGCTCGGCACCGACCTCGACGGTCTCGTCCTCCTCGACCTTGATCTCGAGCAGGGTGCCGGCGACGGGCGAGGGGATCTCGGTGTCGACCTTGTCGGTGGAGACCTCGAGCAACGGCTCGTCGACCGCGACCTCGTCGCCGACCGACTTCAGCCAGCGGGTGACGGTGCCCTCGGTGACCGACTCCCCGAGCGCCGGCAGCGTGACCGGGGTGCTGTCACCCGAGCCACCGCCGGAGGACTTCGCAGCGGGCTTCTCCGGCTCCGGCTCCGGCTCCTCCTCGGCCTTCGGCTCCTCGGCCTCCTGCTCCTCCTCGTCGGAAGAGTCGTCGGAGTCCTCGGTCTCCTCGTCGGCGCTGTCGTCGGCGCTGTCGTCCGCGTCGTCGTCGGCGCTGTCGTCGGAGCCGCCCGACCCGCCCGACTCCTCGGAGTCACCGATCAACGCCAGCTCGGCACCGACCTCGACGGTCTCGTCCTCCTCGACCTTGATCTCGAGCAGGGTGCCGGCGACGGGCGAGGGGATCTCGGTGTCGACCTTGTCGGTGGAGACCTCGAGCAACGGCTCGTCGACCGCGACCTCGTCGCCGACCGACTTCAGCCAGCGGGTGACGGTGCCTTCGGTGACGGACTCTCCGAGCGCGGGGAGGTTGACTGGAGTCGCCATTGCGGTCTGATCGCTCCTTCAGGCTTCGCACGAATTGCGGGAGAAACGCCGGGCGGCGTACCTCGTCGTCATCCTTGCACCTTTCCCGAATAGGTCACACTGATGGCTATGGGAATGCTCGACCGGCTCCGTGGCCGGGGGTCACGTCGTCAGCGGCGTACCAACGGCGGCTTCACGACCGTGCGCCCGTCCGACTCCGCGGACCAGGCGCACCTCACCGACTTCGCCCACACCCGCAAGGGTGTGGAGGGCTTCGTCGAGCCACGGACCGCGGTCAGCGACGTGACCCTGCTGCTCGTCGCGCACGACGGTGAGTGGACCCGACGCCGGGTGCCGTCGGTCGAGTGGGCGCACAAGTTCGCGAACGCCCAGGGCATGCCGTCCTACGACGCTGCCGTGGTCGGCTACCCCGAGCGCATGCGCGCCTACAACCGCCGCAAGAACGACGGCGCCTGAGGATCACTCCTCGGAGGCGGCCTCCGCCATCCGACCGGCGAGCGCGACCAGCGTCGAGACCGCGACACCGGTGCCGCCGGGCAGCACGTGCCCGTACGCACTCTTCTCGTTGTACGCAGGCCCGGCGATGTCGAGGTGGACCCACGGCACCGACCCGACGAACTCCCGGAGGAAGGCCGCGGCGTACGACGCCCCACCCCACCGCTCGGTGTTGTGCTGGGCCAGGTCCGCGATCTTGCTGTTGCTGCGGACCTTCTCGCCCATCTCGTCCGGGATCGGCATGTGCCACATCGGCTCACCGGCCGCGTCCGACGCCTCCAGGACCCGCTCGATCGCGTCGTCGTCGTTGCCGAAGACCCCGGTGACCCGGTCGCCGAGGGCCACGACGCAGGCGCCGGTGAGGGTGGCGACGTCGACGACGAGGTCGGGCGTCGCCTCGACCGCGTGCCCGAGGGCGTCGGCGAGGACCAGCCGTCCCTCGGCGTCGGTGTTGAGGACCTCGACCGTCTTGCCGCCGTACATCGTCAGCACGTCACCAGGCCGGGTGGCCGACCCGGAGATCATGTTCTCGGCCATCGGGGCGTAGGTCGTGACCTGGACCGGGAGTCCCAGCTCGGCGATGGCGAGGGTCGCGTTGACCACGGCGGCCGCACCCGCCATGTCGAGCTTCATGGTCGCCATGGACGACCCCGGCTTGATCGAGAGACCGCCCGAGTCGAAGGTGATGCCCTTGCCGACGAGCGCAAGGTGCGCGGTCGCGCCCTCGGGCTTGTAGGTGAGCCGCACCATCCTCGGCGGGCTCGACGAGCCGGCCCCGACGCCGAGGATGCCGCCGCAGCCGGCGGCCTCGAGCTCCTTCTCGTCCATGACCTTGACCTGCACGGCCGCCTTCTTGCCCTTGGCCGAGGGCCGGCGGCCGCCGTTGGCCTCGACGACGGTGTCGGCGAAGCGCCCGGGGGTCAGGTCGCCGGCAGGCGTGTTCACCCAGTCGCGGGTGCGCGCCACGGCCTGGGCCACCACCTGGGCCTGCTCGAACGCGTCGACGTACTCCTGGCGCCGGGCGCCCTCGCTGAGCACCACGACCTCGTTCGGTCGGTCCTTGGGGTTGCGGGTGCGGTAGTCGTCGAAGGAGTAGGCCCCCAGCGTCCAGCCCTCGACCACCGCGCGGACCAGCTCCGGGTCGTCGGCAGGGAGCGCGACGCCGACCGACGCGGCGTTGGTGACGGCGCGCGCAGCGGCGCCGGCAGCACGCCTGACCGCGGCCGGGGTCACCTCGTCGCCGAGCCCGACCAGCACGATCACCCCGGCCTTCACCGTGCCGCCGCTGGGAAGCGTCGTGGTCTGCCCGGCCTTCCCCTTGACGCCCATCGTGGACAGCATCGGCTTCAGCCGGCGTCCGTAGGCCTCCGCGACGGCCTCGCCGCCGGGCGCGATCGACGGGTCCTTCTTGCCCCGGAGCACCCCCACCACGAGCACGTCCGTGCCGGTCTTCTCGGGGCTGCCCTTGCGCAGGATGTAGGAGGTCACCCGCGCATGTTAGTGGTGGGGCCTGGGTGTCGAGGCTCGGGTAGGTTGCGGCCATGGTCGACGACGCCACCGCACCAGCGTTGCTCCGTTCACCCCTGCACGACGAGCACGTCGCGCTCGGCGCCAAGCTGGCTCCGTTCGGTGGGTGGGAGATGCCCATCGAGTACGCCGACGGGGTGCTGAAGGAGCACGTGGCGGTGCGCGAGCGTGTCGGCCTCTTCGACGCCAGCCACCTCGGAAAGATCCGGGTCCAGGGCGAGGGTGCCGCGGCGTACGTGGACTCCTGCCTGAGCAACGCGCTCGACCGGATCGGCCCCGGGAAGGCGCAGTACACCCTCGCGTGCGACGACGCGACCGGCGGGATCGTCGACGACCTGATCGCCTACTTCAACAGCGACGACGACGTCTTCCTCGTCCCCAACGCCGCCAACTGCGCGGAGGTCTTCCGCCGGTTCGAGGACGGCGCGCCCGAGGGCGTGACCGTGCAGAACCTGCACCGTGACTACGCCGTGCTGGCCGTCCAGGGCCCTCGCTCGGTCGAGGTGCTCGCGACGCTCGGGCTCCCGGGGGGCCTGGAGTACATGTCGTTCGCGACCGTCGAGCTCGACGGCGTCCGGCTGACCGTCTGCCGGACGGGCTACACAGGAGAGCGCGGCTACGAGCTGGTGATGCCGACGGCGGACGCGACGACGGTGTGGCGCGCCCTGCTCGAGGCGGGAGAGTCGCAGGGCATCGCCCCGTGCGGCCTCGCGGCGCGGGACACGCTGCGCACCGAGATGGGCTACCCGCTCCACGGCCAGGACATCTCGCTCGCCGTCACGCCGGTCGAGGCCCGGCTCGGCTGGGCGGTCGGCTGGGACAAGCCCTCGTTCTGGGGCCGCGAGGTCCTGGTGGCCCAGAAGCAGGAAGGTCCCCGGCGGACGCTGCGCGGCCTCACCGCCCAGGGCCGCGGGATCCCGCGGCCTGGCATGCGGGTGCTGCTCGCCGCCGACGTGCCGGTCGGCGAGGTCACCTCCGGCACCTTCTCGCCGACCCTCCGGCAGGGGGTGGCCCTGGCCCTCGTCGCGACCCAGGTCACGGAGGGTGCCGAGGTCAGTGTCGACGTCCGCGGCCGCCGCGAGGTGTTCGTGGTGACGCGCCCGCCGTTCGTGCCGTCGCACGTCCGGGACTGACGGTGGGCCGGGATAGCCTGCGGGCATGACGCACTCGTTGGAACCCTCGGGGTTCCTCCCCGAACGCCTGTCAGCACAGGCGATCTGGCGTTGGCGGCTGCAGGACGCCTCGGGCGAGCAGGTGGCCGCGGAGGACACCGCTCCCGACCCCGGTCCGCGCTTCACCTCGCAGAGCGACGCGGAGAGCTGGATCGGCGAGGTGTGGGAAGAGCTGCGCGCCGAGGGGGTCGACTCGGTCTGCCTGTTGGAAGGTGACCGCGAGGTCTACGGCCCGATGAGCCTGCACCCTTGACCGGTCAGCGGTAGCGCTCGGGCAGCGGCTGCCCGAGCTTGACCTGCGTCTTCGGCAGCCGGAGGAACCGCAGCTGGAGCGCGCGCATGTAGGCGTAGAACGTGGTGCCCTTGAGGGACTCGTCGGGGAACCGGCGGCGGATCTCGCGCCGCATCCGGAACCTCAGCAGCACGGAGTCGAGCACCACGACGAGCAGCGTGGCGTTCATGATGCCCGCGCCCAGGCCCGGCTGGTTCGCGGCCGAGGCCAGCAGGCTGGAGAAGAGCAGCGGGATCGAGAACTCCGCCATGCACAGCCGGTGGTCGACGTAGTCGCGGACGAAGTGCCGCACCGGCCCGCGGTCACGCTGGGGGAGGTACTTCTCGTCGCCGTCCTTGATGCCCTGCCGGATCTGCTTGCTGGACACCGTCTGGCGGTTGCGCTGCTGGCGGCGTGCGGCCTTCGTGTCGAGGGTGGTCTTGGCGCGCGCCTTCGCGGCGGCCTCGGCCTCGCGACGGGTCGGCGTGGGCCGGCCCTTGCCGACGGCCTGGTCGGCCGTCACGACGTCAGGGGCCTGCGCGGTGGAGTCGGACTTGCTGCGGCGGAACAACGTGACCCTTCGGAGACGGCGGGACGGGTGCGAGGACGCCGCCAAGGCTACCCCGAGGAACTTCCTACCGACCCCGCACGTTCCCCTCGTAGGGTGGCACGTGAGCCGTTCCTCATCCACCGAAAGGGGCCCCAGGACATGAGCCTGATGCAGCGCCTCCGCCTCATCTTCAGCGCCAAGGCCAGCAAGGCGCTCGACCGTGCCGAGAACCCGAACGAGACGCTGGACTACAGCTACCAGAAGATGCTGGAGATGCAGCAGAAGGTACGCCGGGGCGTCGCGGACGTCGCGACCAGTCGCAAGCGCCTCGAGCTCCAGCTCAAGCAGCTCCAGCAGGGGTCCGACAAGCTGACCAACCAGGCCCAGCAGGCGCTCGGGCAGGGTCGAGAGGACCTCGCTCGCGAGGCGCTCACCCGCAAGAGCGGCCTGGCCGGCCAGATCACCGACCTGCAGACGCAGCACGCCCAGCTGCAGGCCGAGGAGGAGAAGCTCACCCTCGCCTCCCAGCGGCTCCAGGCCAAGATCGAGGCGTTCCGCACCAAGAAGGAGACGCTGAAGGCGACCTACAACGCCGCCAAGGCGACGACGAGCGTCAACGAGGCGTTCTCGGGCATCTCCGAGGAGATGGGCGACGTCGGCCTGGCCATCGAGCGCGCCGAGGACAAGACCGCGCAGATGCAGGCGCGTTCGGGTGCGATCGACGAGCTCATCGCGTCGGGCGCCCTCGAGGACAAGCTCGCGCTGGGCGGCGGAGGCGACGACATCGACCGCGAGCTCGCGGCGATGTCCTCGACGACCGACGTCGAGGCAGAGCTCGCGCAGATGAAGGCCGCGTCCGCGGTCACCGCCGGCGACGCGCCCAAGGCGATCGACGCCGCCGGCCCCGACGAGGTCGCCGTGGAGAGCACCGAGACTCCGGCCACCGAGGCCGTCGAGGTCGAGAGGTCCAAGGAGGAGTCGTGATCGTCAGGATCCTGGGGGAGGGGCAGTGGGACGTCGAGGAGGCGCACCTCGAGGTCCTCAACGCCCTGGACGGTGCCGTGGAGTCGGCGGTGGAGAGCGGCGACGAGGCGGGCTTCGCCCCGGCGCTGACCGCGCTGCTCGACGCCGTGCGCAGCCAGGGCACCCGGCTGGAGGACGACTCTCTCGAGGACTCCGACCTCATCCTCCCGCCGTCGGACGCCACGCTCGACGAGGTGCGGGCGATGCTGACCGACGAAGGCCTGGTGCCTGACGAATGAGCACGCGCTTCACGCCCGACCACGGGCTCACCGCACGCATGACCGGGACGATGTTCCTCATCGGCGGCCTGTTCGTGGCCTTCATCGTCACCTTGATCGCCGTCGCGCCGCCCGGGTGGGCGTACATCATCGGCTTCATCGGCCTCGGCATCGCCTGGTGGCAGTGGTACAAGTCCGACACCGTCGCCCTCAAGGCGATGCGGGCACGGGTGGTCACGCCCGAGGAGGCCCCTGAGCTGCACGCGATGATCGACCGGCTGTGCGCGCTGGCGGACATGCCCAAGCCGGTGGTCGCGATCTCGTACACCGACATGCCCAACGCGTTCGCGACCGGCCGCTCCCCGAGCCACTCGGCCGTGTGCGTGACGACGGGCATCCTCGACAAGCTGTCGATCGACGAGCTCGAGGGCGTGCTCGCCCACGAGCTGTCCCACGTCGCGCACCGCGACGTGCTGGTGATGACGCTGGCGTCGTCCGCCGCGATCGTCACCGGCATGGCGATGCGCGGTGCGCAGTGGGGCGGCATGCTCGGGGGCTTCGGCAACCGGCGTGACAACAACAACAGCGGCGGCGTGCCGATCTGGCTGGTCATCCTGCTGGTGAGCATCGTGGTGTACGTCGTGAGCTTCTTCGCGATCAAGCTGCTGTCGCGCTACCGCGAGCTCGCCGCCGACCGGGCCGGCGCCTACCTCACCGGCGACCCGGGAGCCCTGGCCCGCGCGCTCACCAAGATCAGCGGAGACATCGCGGCCATCCCGCAGCGCGACCTGCGTCAGGTCGAGCCGATGAACGCGTTCTTCATCGCCCCGGCGATCAGCGGCGCGTCCGTCAAGACGCTGACCTCGACGCACCCGTCGCTGGAGCAGCGCCTCGAGCAGCTGGCCAAGATCGCGAACGACCTCGGCCGTCCCCTCGACGGCGGCTTCCCGGCCGACCCCGGTCCGCGTCCCTGAGATGGGGCTCCGGGACATCCTCACGGGGCGCAAGCAGCCGCCGCAGCCCCAGCTCGACCAGCTGTTCGGGCTCCCGACGGCGGCGATCACCCTGCAGGCCGCGCTGAACCTCGCGCCCACCGGGCGTGGGGCCATCTGCTTCCAGGGCGCGGACGGCCCCGCGATGCAGGACGTCGTCACCCACGTCGTCGAGCTGCTGAACAACGACGACGACCCGAAGCCGGTCGAGGTCAGCAAGGACGAGTACGGCTACACCTGGCTGACGTCGTACCAGGACGACGTCTCCGCGCTCGCGACCGACCTCAACGCGGTGGCGACCAGCCTCGAGCTCCAGGGCTACGCCGACCGCCTGCTCTGCGCGGTGGTCTCCTTCAAGGACCCCCAGGGCCGCGTGGTCGCACTCGTGTACCTCGCCAAGTCCGGCACCTTCTACCCGTTCGCCCCGACGGGCGCCAAGGCCCGCGACAACGTCCTCGAGATCCAGGTTCGCGACCTGCTCAAGGGCGAGCTGTCGATGGAGCCCGACCTCCAGCGCTGGATGGCGCTCTGGGGAGCGCCCGGCCTCTGACCGTGAGGCTCTCGCCTCCGGACTGGACCGGGGGAGCAACTGGCGGCGAGCGGGCGTTCAATCGAGAGAGGCAACGCTCTCGGGCCGTCGACGAGGAGACGCGCATGAACGTGCTCACGAGCACAGTGCGGCGATTGTTCGCCGTGCTGCGTCGCATCCGCGAGTGGTCGAGCGGGGACGACCTCCACGACGCGCAGATGAACCGTGGCGACGACCACGAGTTCAAGTCGAACCCGGGCGGCCCCTGACCTGGCCGCCGGGCTAGCGTGCGGACGTGAGCGCGTCCGACCTGCCCGTCGTCGTGGTGACGATCCCGGTCGAGCTGCCGGAGATCGAGGGGTACGCCGTCGTGCGCGGCCGGCTGGCCGACCACCCGGAGGCCGTGGGCGTCATCTGCGGCCCGACCGAGCGGGTCACGGCCGACGAGCTCGACGCCCTGCCCTCCCTGCGCGCCGTCGCGGTGGCCGGGGCGGGGACCGACGGGCTGGACCGGTCGGCGCTCGAGGTGCGCGGCATCCCGCTGACCACGGCACGCGAGTCGACGGCGCCCGCGACGGCCGACCTGGCGGTGACCCTGATGCTCATGGCCGCGCGCCGCCTCGATGACAGCCAGGCGCTCCTGCGCGCGGGGCGGTGGCCGGGCTGGACCTTCGACGACGTCCCGGGCCGCGACCTCGCCGGATCGATCCTCGGCCTGGTGGGGTACGGGCACATCGGCACGCTCGTCGCCGCGCGGGCGGAGGCCTTCGGGATGCGGACGCTCCACCACACGCGCACACCGACCGGAGAGCCCGGGCACGTCGCCACCCTGCACGACCTGCTGCCGCAGTCAGACGTGCTCAGCCTCCACCTGCCGCTGACACCCGACTCGCGTGGGCTGATCGGTGCACGCGAGCTGGACCTGCTCCCGGCCGGCGCCATCGTGGTCAACACCGCCCGCGGCGGCATCGTCGACGAGGAGGCGCTGTGTGACCGCCTCGACGACGGACGGCTGTTCGCGGCCGCCCTCGACGTCTTCGAGGGTGAGCCCACCCCTCGGCCGCGGTTGCTGACCACGCCACACCTCGTCCTCACGCCCCACGTCGGGAGCGCCACCCGTCAGACCAGGCACCGGATGGTCGCCACCGCGGCCCAACGGCTCGCTGCGAACCTCGGCGCATGAAGGTCCTGGTCGCGCCGGACAAGTTCGCCGGCACCCTCACCGCGGTCGAGGCCGCGCACGCGATCGCCGACGGCTGGCGGAGGCGTGCACCCGACGACGAGCTCGACCTCGCGCCCATGGCGGACGGGGGACCGGGCTTCGTCGCCGTCCTCCACGAGGCCCTCGGCGGCGACCTGCTGGCCACCACCGTGTCCGGGCCGTACGACGATCCCGTGCCGGCGACGGTCCTGCTCGCGGGAGGGACGGCGTACGTCGAGGCCGCGCAGGCGTGCGGGCTGCACCTGACCCCCGTCGAGCAGCGAGAACCGGAGCGCGCGACCTCACGCGGGGTCGGCGAGCTGGTGGGGTGCGCGGTGGCAGCCGGAGCGCGCCGGGTCGTGGTCGGGCTCGGCGGGTCCGCGACCAACGACGGAGGAGCCGGGCTGCTCGGGGCCCTCGGGGCGACGTGCGAGCCCTCCGGTCACCTCGTCGCCGGGCCGCTCCCGCTCGCCGACCTGGAGGCCGTCGACCTGTCGGAGTGCCGTCGTCGTCTTGACGGGGTGGAGCTGGTCGCCGCGAGCGACGTCGACAACCCGCTGCTGGGGCTGATCGGCGCCACGAACGTCTACGGCCCCCAGAAGGGGGTCGCCGCCGAGCGCCTGATGACGCTCGATGCCGCGCTCGAGCGGTTCGCCGAGCTCACCGACAAGCGCACCGCACTGAAGCCGGGTGCCGGAGCCGCCGGCGGGCTCGGCTTCGCCCTGCTCCTGCTCGGTGCCGGGCGCCGACCCGGTCTCGACGTGGTCGCCGAGGCCGTCGGGCTCGCCGACCGCGCCCGGGCGGCTGACCTGGTGCTCACCGGGGAGGGGTCCTTCGACTTCTCCTCGCGGTCGGGGAAGGTGCCCTACGGCGTCGCCCAGGTCGCCGCGGCAGCCGTCCGGCCCTGCGTCGCCCTCGCCGGGTCCGTGCTCGTGGGGTCACGTGAGATGCGGGCGCTCGGCGTGGAGTCGGCGTACTCCGTGGTCGACCTCGTCGGAGCCGAGCGAGCCTTCGCGGAGCCGGCTGAGAGCCTGGCCCGGCTGGCGGAGCGGGTCGCTCGCAGCTGGTCGGTCTCGCGGCCCTGACCGGCCGGTCCCGACCCGCGGGGAAGGGGCGGGGAATAACCGCCCGTGTGCGACCATTGAACGAGTTGTCACCCATGTCGAGCTCAGGGAGCACGTGACCATGACCGAGCAGGTCGAGACCCAGACCGAGATCCGCGCGGACGGCATCAACCTGTCCGGGGGTGCCGCCGACAAGATTCGCAGCCTCCTCGGCCAGGAGGGCCGCGACGACCTCAAGCTCCGCATCGCCGTGCAGCCCGGTGGCTGTTCGGGCATGCGCTACCAGCTGTTCTTCGACGAGCGCGACCTGGACGGTGACATCGTCACCGACTTCGACGGCGTCGAGGTGGTCGTCGACCGGATGAGCTCGCCGTACCTCAACGGCGCGATGATCGACTTCGTCGACACCATCGAGAAGCAGGGCTTCACGATCGACAACCCGAACGCCGGCGGCTCCTGCGCGTGCGGCGACTCGTTCCACTGACCTGAACGGCCCACGGGCCCCGCTCCTCCTCGGAGGGCGGGGCCTGTTGCATGCTCACTCGTTCGCGGTCGCGTCCTCACGCACCCGGACCGGCTGGGACCGCGACCCGTCCAGGAGCGAGCGGCCCTCGAGCGGCGCGTCCAGCGTGATCCGCACCGCGTGCAGCTCCGTGGCGTCCCGGCAGTCGCCGATCGGTGACTCCGGGGGCACGAGCCGGAGCGTGACCGTCACGGCCGCGTCGGTCTCGATCACCTGGGGGGTGTCGAGCGCACCCACGCACCGCACCGGCCCGGTCGCGTAGTTGAGCGCGACCCTGTCGTCGCGCTCCAGGACGTAGCCGTCGATGCGCACGGCGCCGGGCTGGATCGTGGGCGACGACGTCGGCAACGACGGTCCCGTGGCCTCGATGTCGGGGACAGCGAGGCGCTGGGAGTTGCCGTCGGGGCCACCGGGGCCGTTGCCGCTGAAGAGCCACCAGCCCAGGCACATCACCACGAGGACGACGATGGCGACGACGCCGCCACCCGGGCCGCGCCGACGCTCTCTCGGCTCCGCCACGGGTGCCCGCCACGCCATGGTCCGACCTTCGCAGACGGACCCTGAACCGGTGGGAGCGGGTCAGTCGAAGTGGAGCTCGAGCCCCGCGGCCATCCGGGCGAGGTCGTCGCTGACGACCACGGACGCCGGGAGCGCCGGGTCGAGCTCCTGGAGGACCGTCACCGCACGCAGTCCCTGCTCAGGGAGGCGGAGGGCCCGACCGGCCTCGCGCGCGTCCGAGGCCATCTCCGACGTGGTCGCAGCGTCGTCGTAGGCGAGCCGGTGGTAGGTCATGTCATCGACGGTAGGGGTTACCGACGGGTCGCCCTATTCGTACCGATCGGTAGCCTCGCGCGTCGTGGGCCACACGGGTTCCCGTAGGGTTCACGCCGTGTCGCTCATCATCACCGGCTCCATCGCGACGGACCACCTGATGACCTTCCCGGGCAAGTTCTCGGACTCGCTCGTGGTCGACCAGCTCGACAAGATCGCGTTGTCGTTCCTGGTCGACGACCTGGAGGTACGCCGGGGTGGCTGCGCGGCCAACATCGCCTTCGGGCTCGGCAGCCTCGGCCTGCGTCCGGTGCTCGTCGGGGCGGTCGGTGAGGACTTCGTCGACTACCGCTCCTGGCTCGAGCGGCACAACGTCGACTGCGGCAGCGTGCACGTGTCCGGCACCCGGCACACTGCGCGGTTCGTCTGCACCAACGACGCGACGCACGCCCAGATCGCGTCGTTCTACGCCGGCGCGATGTCGGAGGCCCGCGAGATCGAGCTGCAGCCCATCGTCGAGCGCGTCGGGGGAGCAGACTTCGTCCTGGTCGGCCCCAACGACCCCGAGGGCATGCGCCGGCACACCCAGGAGTGCCGCGACCGCGGGTACGCCTTCCTCGCGGACCCCTCGCAGCAGCTGGCCTTCGGTGACGGCGAGCTGATCCGTGACCTCGTCGACGGGGCCGACATCCTGTTCTCCAACGAGTACGAGTCGGCCCTGATCGTGAAGAAGACCGGTTGGACCGTCGACGACGTCCTCGACCGGGTCGGCACCTGGGTGGTCACGCTCGGCGCCGAGGGCGTCCGGATCGACCGCAAGGGCAAGGAGTCGCTCGTCGTCCGCGCGGTGCCCGAGGTCGCCCGGGTCGAGCCGACCGGTGTCGGTGACGCCTTCCGGGCGGGATTCCTCGCCGCGCTCCAGTGGGGCCTCTCGCTCGAGCGCGCGGCACAGCTCGGCTGCTTGCTCGCCGCGCACGTCGTCGAGCGCGTGGGGACGCAGGAGTACACGCTGCACCAGGAGGCCTTCGTGGCCCGGTTCGCGGCGGCGTACGGCTCGGACGCGGCCGCCGAGGTCGCCGAGCACGTCCGCACCCCCCGCCCCTGACGCCCCAACCGCACGCCCCACTTCGGGGGCACGCCGGACCCCTGCCCAGGGCGCACGGCGGGGAGCGGCTGGAGTAGGGTTCTTCCGACCGTCGTTCTGTGAGAGAAAGAGGCCACTCACGTGGGTCTGAAGCTCCCCAAGCGATTGCGCACGGCAGCCCTCGGGGCACTCCTCGTGCCCACGCTCCTGCTCCTGAGCGCATGCTCGGAGCAGGACCAGGAGACGTGGAAGCGAGGGGCCATCCCGGAGGGTGCCTCGAACCACTCGGACGGCATCATCGAGCTCTGGCAGTGGACCTGGGTGGCAGCGCTGGCCACCGGCGTCCTGGTGTGGGGCCTGATCTTCTTCGCGATCATCAAGTTCCGCCGTCGCAGCGACGACGAGGTCCCGGTGCAGACCCGCTACAACCTGCCGATGGAGATCCTCTACACGATCGCCCCGGTCGTGATGGTGCTGGTCTTCTTCCACTTCGTGATCCAGACGCAGAACGACGTCAACGCCGAGGTCAAGGACCCCGACCACGTCGTCAAGGTGGTCGGGCAGCAGTGGTCGTGGACCTTCAACTACGTCGACGACACGGCGCTCGGCGGCGACGGCGACGCGGCCAACTGCGAGGACCGGGGGGACACCTGCGTGTTCGAGCCCGGCACACCCGCCCGGATCCCCACGCTGGTCCTGCCGGTGGGGGAGTCGGTCCGGTTCGAGCTCTCCTCGCCCGACGTCATCCACTCGTTCTGGGTGCCGGCGTTCACCTACAAGATGGACGTCGTCCCGGGACGCGACAACTACTTCAACCTGACCCCGGAGCGTGAAGGCACGTTCGTCGGCAAGTGCACGGAGCTCTGCGGCACCTACCACTCGCGGATGCTCTTCAACGTCGAGGTCGTGAGCGCCGACGAGTTCCAGCAGCGGCTCGAGGCGCTCCGGGACGAGGGCAACACCGGCCTCGCGCTGGGCGGCTCCGACAGCACCACGCAAGCCGGCCTTGAGTCGAACGAGGAGGGCAGCGAGTGACCACCGAGACTCCCCCGACATACGGTGCCCCGACGGGTCCGACGGTCGGACGCCAGACGCACACGCTCGGCCAGCAGGTCGTGCGCGTGCTCACCACCACCGACCACAAGGTGATCGGCAAGCTCTATCTCGGCACGTCGTTCGTCTGGTTCATCGCCGCCGGCATCATGGCGCTCCTGATGCGCGCCGAGCTCGCTTCTCCGGGCCAGCAGTTCGTCAACGACGAGCTGTACAACCAGCTGTTCACGATGCACGGCACGATCATGCTGCTGCTCTTCGCGACGCCCTTGTTCATCGGGTTCGCCAACGTCGTGATGCCGCTGCAGATCGGGTCACCCGATGTCGCGTTCCCGCGGCTCAACATGTTCAGCTACTGGCTGTTCCTGTTCGGCGGCCTCATCGCGGGATCGGGCTTCCTCACGCCCTCGGGCGCCGCCGGCTTCGGGTGGTTCGCCTACACCCCGCTCTCCGACGCGGTGCGCAGCCCGGGGGTGGGCGGGGACCTGTGGGTGATGGGCCTGTGGCTGGCCGGGCTCGGCACGATCCTCGGCGCGGTCAACTTCGTCACCACGATCATCTGCATGCGCGCACCGGGCATGACGATGTTCCGGATGCCGATCTTCACCTGGAACATCCTGGTGACCAGCCTGCTGGTGCTGATCGCCTTCCCGATCCTGGCCGGCGCGCTGCTGACCCTGGAGGCGGACCGCGCGTTCGGGGCCCACATCTACGACGCTGCCCACGGCGGCGCGATCCTGTGGCAGCACCTGTTCTGGTTCTTCGGCCATCCCGAGGTCTACATCATCGCGTTGCCGTTCTTCGGCATCGTCACCGAGGTGCTCCCGGTCTTCAGCCGCAAGCCGATCTTCGGCTACGTCGGACTGGTGGGTGCCACCCTCGCGATCGCGTTCCTGTCCGTGGCCGTGTGGGCGCACCACATGTACGTCACCGGCGCGGTGGACCTGGCCTTCTTCTCCGGGATGACGCTGCTGATCGCCGTACCCACGGGCGTGAAGTTCTTCAACTGGATAGGCACGCTCTGGGGCGGGTCCATCTCGTTCGACACCCCCATGCTGTGGTCCCTGGGCTTCCTCACCACGTTCCTCTTCGGTGGCCTCACCGGCGTGATCCTGGCGGCACCGCCGCTGGACTTCCACGTCTCGGACAGCTACTTCGTGGTCGCCCACTTCCACTACGTCGTGTTCGGCACCGTCGTGTTCGCGATGTTCGCGGGCTTCTTCTTCTGGTGGCCCAAGATGACCGGGAAGATGCTCGACGAGCGGCTCGGCAAGGTGCAGTTCTGGATGCTGTTCGTCGGCTTCCACACCACCTTCCTCATCCAGCACTGGCTGGGCGTCGAGGGCATGCCGCGGCGCTACGCCGACTACCTCCCGAGCGACGGCTTCACCACGCTCAACCAGATCTCGACGGTGGGCGCGTTCCTGCTGGCGGCGTCCGTGCTGCCGTTCCTCCTCAACGTGTACAAGTCGGCCAAGGGGCCGAAGGTCGCTGTCGACGACCCGTGGGGCTGGGGGCGCTCGCTCGAGTGGGCGACGTCCTGCCCGCCGCCACGGCACAACTTCGTGTCGATCCCGCGGATCAGGTCGGAGTCGCCGGCCTTCGACCTGCACCACCCGGAGGTCGCCGCGATGGAGCTCGGTCAGTCCGACCCCGAAAGCTCGGGCGTCGGGTCCGGAGAGGGAGTGCACGGATGAAGGCCGAAGCATGGATGTTCGGGATCCTCGCGGCGTTCGTCGTCCTCGTGACGCCGGTGTACTGGTTCATGTCCGAGGACCCCACCGGGACCGCAGCGCTCGTCATGACCGCCCTGCTGGCGAGCCTGGTGTTCTTCTACCTGTACTTCCACGCCTCGCGGATGGACCCTCGCCCGGAGGACCGCAAGGAGGCCGAGATCGCGGACGGAGCCGGCGAGCTCGGGTTCTTCCCGCCGTACTCCTGGTGGCCGCTGTGGTGCGGCATGGCGCTGGCCGTGATGGTCTTCGGGGTCGCGATCCACGCGTGGTGGCTCCTCGTCATCGGCGGCATCCTGGGCGCTGCAGCGCTCTGCGGCCTGGTCTTCGAGTACTACGTGGGGGAGCACGCCCACTAGGCGTGAGCGGCGCCACGTCGCTCGGAATCGGAGATCCGACCGCCCCGTTGTTAGGCTGAGGACTCATGCGGTTCGAGTTCTGAGGGGTCTCTTCATGTCCGTGCGTCACACCGCAGGCCGGCGTCACCTGGCCGCGGCTGCCGGAGCGTCGCTGCTGCTCGCTGCTGCTCTCGCGGGCTGCTCCGCTGACGACAAGGGTGGGCCCTCGGTGGCCAACCCGCTCAGCAACGACGACCCCACCGAGACCGCGACGCAGGCTCCCGCGAAGCCCCAGGTCAAGCTGACGACCAACCTCCCGCGCGGCAACAAGGCCCTCCCGGTGAGCACGCTGCTCGAGGTGTCCGCCGAGAACGGCACCCTCGACAAGGTGCGTTTCGCCGCCCAGAGCGGCAAGGCCGTGCCCGGTGAGCTGTCGAAGAACAAGTCGACCTGGAAGGCCGCCGAGCGCCTCGAGCCGGGCGTCCGCTACACGGTGACCGGCGTGGGCTCCGACTCCGACGGCCTCCAGCGCAAGCTGCAGCGCAGCTTCCGCACCCAGGCGCTGACCCTCGACCAGCAGACCTACCCGAGCATCGCTCCGCTCGCCGGCCAGACCGTCGGCGTCGGCATGCCGGTGATCGTCCGCTTCGACGTCCCGGTGACCGACCGCGCGGAGATCGAGAAGCACCTCTCGGTCGACACCCAGCCCGTCCAGCGCGGCAGCTGGCACTGGATCTCCGACTACGAGGTCCACTGGCGCCCGGCGCAGTACTGGAAGCCCGGCACGGACGTCACCGTGAACGCCGACGTCAACGGCGTCAGCGCGGGCAACGGCATCTACGGCCAGGAGAACCGCCGGACCAGCTTCCACATCGGTGACTCCGTGATCATGCGCATCGACGTGGCCCGCCATGTGATGCGCGTGTTCAAGAACGGCCAGATGCTCCGCAGCATCCCGATCAGCGCCGGCCAGCCCGGTCTCGAGACCCGCTCGGGCGTGAAGGTCATCATCGAGAAGTTCCGCTACAAGGACATGGACGCCGCCACCACCGGCGTCTCCGAGAACGACCCGAACTACTACAACATCAGCAACGTGGAGTACGCCCAGCGCGTCACCTACTCCGGTGAGTTCCTCCACGCCGCTCCCTGGTCCGTCGGCTCCCAGGGCTCCGCCAACGTCAGCCACGGCTGCGTCGGCATGAGCACCGAGAACGCCGCCTGGCTCTACGGCCTGACCAAGGTCGGCGACGTCGTCGACGTCACCGGCAGCAACCGCCCCATGGAGCCCGACAACGGCTACGGCGACTGGAACATCTCCTACCCCCAGTACCGCACCGCCTCCGCCCTCCACTAACCGGCGAACCGCCCCGTACGTACCGGCGAACCGCGGCACGTACGGCGAACCGTCGGCACGTCGAGCGAACCGCCCTGCACGTACCGGCGAACCGCCCTGAGCTCACAGATCGTTGCGCCTTGCGGTTGTCGACAGGTGCTTCGACATCCAGCCCTGACCTGCTCTTGGTGGCCGCAGGGTCAGCGCATGACTCAGCTCATCCGTGACACCCCGCTCCCTCTCACCTCGCTCTCTGTCCAACCGTTCTCCTCGGCGGAGGCTTGGCGGCGCGGCTGGACCCGTCGCGGGCTCCAACGTGCGGTGGATGAGGGACAGGTTCGACGTATCTTCCGCGACGTCTACGTCGCGACTGATGCTCCCGACACGACGGCACTGCGACTCGGCGCCGTGCGCCTGATGCTGCCGCCCCACGCCGTGGTCGTGGATCGGACAGCGGCTTGGCTGTGGGGCGTCGAGACCTCCACGACTCCCGACGATGTCGCGCCCCTCGACATCTGCGTGCTCCGAGGCAACAAGCGCATCGAACGCGATGGCATCCTCGGCGGGGAGCGGGACCTCGTGGCCGCCGACGTCACCAGTCTCGGAGGGATCGACCTCACGACCCCGTGTCGGACTGCCTTGGACCTCGCGTGCCGGCTCCACGCTCCGCGAGCCCTGGCTGCCCTCGATGGGCTCTCCCGTACTCAGGATGTGACCGTGTTCGACATGCTTGCGATGCTGCCGCGGTTCCGCGGTCGTCGAGGCGTTGTCCAAGCACGTGCGCTCGTCCCGATCACAGACTCGCGCGCGGAGTCGACGGGAGAGTCGTTCACGCGGTTCGAGATCGTCCAGCACGGCCTACCGCGGCCGGTGCCTCAGTTCTGGGTCTCGGTGAGCGGCGTCCCCACCTTCCGTCTGGACCTGGCGTTCCCAAGGCAGAAGATCGCGGTCGAGTACGACGGTGTGGAACATCACACCTCGCCCGAGCAACGGGCGGCGGACGAGGTCAGGCGCACATGGCTCCGTGATCACGGTTGGATCGTGATCGTGGTGACCAAGGACGATTTCTCCCGCGCGTCTGTCGAGACCTGGATCGCAGAGCTGCGCGGTGCTCTGGCGCTGCGCGGTCACTGGGGGCGGCTCGCTCGCGCCTGAGGGGGAGTTCGCCCGTACGGGAGGGGCAGTTCGCCGGTACGGGAGGGGCGGTTCGTCGGGAAGGGCGAAGGCCCGGGTGGACGCCCGGGCCTTCGTCGTTGTTCGTGCCTAGTGGCGGCGGAGCTCGTCGCCGGCGACCTCGTGGCGGCCGTCGTACTGGTGGCCGTCGGCGGGGTGGCCGTCGAGCTCGTGGGGGCCGGAGTAGTCGCCGGGCGGGAGGTGCTGGTGCCCGTCGGCGTCGTGGCCCTCGAGGGCGTGCTCGGCGTGGTGTCGGGCCTCCTCGAGCTCCTCGGCGGTCGGCTTCTGGATGTTGTCGCCGTACCAGAGCTGGGACAGCCGCTCGCGCAGCTTGAGCACCTTGTACTTCCGCGCGGAGACGCCGTTGCGGTCCCACTCCGGGGGAGCGAGGGCGATGCGGTCACGGTCACGTGCGGTGAGTGTGTACGCCTCCTCCTCGCTGATCGGGAGGTGCCGCTCGGAGTAGCCGCCCTCGGCCGACCGCATGATGATGCCGGTCTCGTAGCCGTGGAGCAGGCGGCCCTCGTCCTGCCGCTGGAGCGAGATGCACCAACGACGGGTGATCCAGAACGCCAGCGGGGGTCCGACGAAGATCGCACCACGCATGAAGTAGGTGATGTAGTTCAGGTTGAGGTGGAACTTGTTCGCGATGATGTCGTTGCCGCCGGCGGCCCAGAGCAGGCCGTACGCCGTCATCATCATCACCAGGAACGCGGTCCGGTTCGGGGCGTTCCTCGGGCGCTGGAGCAGGTGGTGCTCGCGCTTGTCGCCCGTGATCCAGCCCTCGATGAACGGATAGGCGAGCGTGCCGCCCAGGATGATGAAGGGCAGGACCTGGCCGGGCAGCATGACGTTCCAGCTGATGGTGACGCCGAAGATGTGCGTCTCCCAGCCCGGGAAGATGCGGAGCAGTCCCTCGGCCACGCCCATGTACCAGTCAGGCTGCGAGCCCGCTGTCACCTCGGACGGGTTGTAGGGCCCGTACTTCCAGATCGGGTTGATCGCCAGCAGCGCACCCATGAGGGCGGTGACGCCGAAGACGATGAAGAAGAAGCCGCCGGCCTTGGCCGCGTAGATCGGCATCATCGGGTAGCCGACGACGTTCTCCTCGGTGCGCCCGGGGCCTGGCCACTGCGTGTGCTTCTGGTACACGAGCAGCAGCATGTGCGCCCCGATGAGGGCGAGGATCAACCCTGGAATCAGGAGGACGTGGGCGATGTAGAGCCTCGGGATGATCAGGTCACCCGGGAACTCTCCTCCGAACATGAAGAACGACATGTACGTGCCGACCACGGGTGTTGCCTTCACCAGGCCGTCCGCGATGCGCAGACCCGTGCCGGAGAGCAGGTCGTCCGGGAGGGAGTAGCCCGCGAAGCCCTCGAGGATGCCCATGAGGATCAGCGTGCCGCCGATCATCCAGTTGATCTCGCGCGGCTTGCGGAACGCGCCCGTGAGGAACACGCGCATGAGGTGCACGAACATCGCGGCCACGAACAGCATCGCGGCCCAGTGGTGCATCTGGCGCAGCAGCAGCCCGCCGCGGACGTCGAACGAGATGCCCAGCGTGGAGGCGTAGGCCTCGGACATCTCCAGGCCGCGGTACTGCTGGTAGGAGCCGTCGTAGACGACCTCCGCCATGCTCGGCTTGAACCACAGGGTCAGGAACACGCCCGTGATCAGCAGCACCATGAACGACCACAGCGCGATCTCGCCGAGCATGAAGGACCAGTGGTCCGGGAAGACCTTCCGGACCTGCTTCTTCGTCGCGGTGGCGAGGCCGGTGCGCTCGTCGGCCCAGTTTGCGATGGCGCCCAGAGGATTCGCCTTCTTGACAGCAGCAGGCGTCTTGGCGGTGGTACTCACGAAATCAGCCTCTTTCCCAGAAGCTCGGCCCCACCGGCTCCGTGAAGTCGCTGGTGGCTATGAGGTACCCATCCTCGTCCACGGCCAAGGGTAGCTGAGGGAGCGAGCGAGCGGCAGGTCCGAAGACCACCTTCCCGTTGTCGGCCAGGTCGAAGGTGGACTGGTGGCAGGGGCAGAGCAGGTGGTGGGTCTGCTGCTCCCAGAGGGAGATCGGGCACCCGACGTGGGTGCAGATCTTGGAGAAGGCGAGGATCCCCGCGACGCCCCAGTTCTCGCGGCCCTTCGCAGGCGTGATGTCGTCGGGCTGCATCCGGACGACGATGATCGCGGCCTTGGTCTTGTCCTGGAGGAGCTCGGTGCCCTCCGGCGGCTCCTCGCCGTACGGCTCGCCGTTGTAGAAGATCTCGGGCTCGGCGTTGATCAGCTGGCCGATCTCGATGTACTCCGGCTTGATCGGCGTCCCGGCGACGTCGTTGACGACCTTCATGCCCTCGCGCCAGACCGTCTTGTACCAGCCCTTGGGCGGCAGCGGACCGAGGTCGCGCAGGCCGACGATGGCGGGCAGCGCGAGCATCCCGAGGGCGCCGAGGAGCGAGTTGCGGATCAGCGGGCGGCGGGTGATGCCGGAGTCGGCGATGCCGGCGTTGAGGGCCTCGAGCGTCTCCTCCCGGTCCGCGTCGCTGGAGCGCACCGGGTGGCGCATCTCGACGATCTCGGCGCCGTTCATGAGCTTGCGGGCCCACTGGATCACGCCGATGCCGATGAAGAGCAGCGCCAGGCCGAGGGTCATCCCCAGCGTGAGGTTGGAGAGGCCCCAGCCCATGAACGTGTCCGGGTCGTCGCCGATGTCGAAGGCGAAGTAGGCCACCACGAAGAGGACCGACATGACGCTGGCCAGCCCGAACAGGGTGGCCACCTGACGCTCGGCGCGCTTCTCGGCCTTCGGGTCGACGTCGGTCGGCCGCGGGTGGTACTCCGGCAGACCGGGGTCGGCGATCGGGTCGGCAATGGCCGGTGTCTTGTCCTTGTCCTCGTCGCCGGGCCCGTGCACGAGGTCGCTCACGCCTGTGCTCCCTTCTTGGAGGACTTCGCGGTGTGCGAGGCGATCCAGACGGCGAACGCCACCAGGCTCCCGATCCCGGCCAGCCAGGCGAACATGCCTTCGCTCACGGGGCCCAGGGCGCCCATGGCCGAGCCGCCGTAGTCGGGGTTCTCCTCGAGGCTGCGCAGGTAGGCGATGACGTCGCGCTTCTGCTCCGGCAGGAGCACCTCGTCGGAGAAGACCGGCATCTGCTGGGGGCCGATGATCAGGGCCTCGTAGATGTGCTTCGAAGTGACGCCGACGAGCGACGGGGCGTACTTGCCGCCGGGGAGGGCGCCGCCGGACGCGGCGAAGTTGTGGCAGGCCGTGCAGTTCGTGCGGAAGAACTCACCGCCGCGGACGATGGCCTCCTGGCGCTCGTCCTCCGGGATGGCCTCGGAGTCGTACTTCTCGGCCTCGGGGATCGCCGGGCCGGGGCCCAGGGAGGCGACGTACGCCGCGAGCGCGGAGATCTCGTCGTCGGTGTAGACGACCTTCTTCTGGGGCGCCTGCATGCCGGGGGCGGCCATCGGCATCCGGCCGGTGCCGACCTGGAAGTCGACGGCAGCGGCACCCACGCCGACCAGGGTCGGGCCGTACTGGCCGCCCTTGGTCGTGGTGATTCCCTCGCCGTTCTGGCCGTGGCAGGACGCGCAGCCGACGAGGAACAGGCTGCGGCCCTGGGCCACCTGGTCCTCGCTCGTGGCGGCGTCCTCCGCCTGCGCGGGGGAGAAGAGCATGAAGAGGCCGCCCGTGGCCATGAGCGCGAGCAGGAGCACCACCGGGCCGGCGAACCGGCTACGGCGCCGCGCGGAGAGTCGGGCTGTCAGGCGTCGCACGTGATGTCCTCTGTCGTCCCTCTGCTCGTTGTTTCGGCGGTTGGATGGGTTCGGAAAGGTCACTGCAGGAGGTAGATCGTGGCGAACAGCGCGATCCACACGATGTCGACGAAGTGCCAGTAGTACGACACGACGATCGCGGTGACAGCCTGCTCGTGCGTGAACTTGCGCGCCAGGAAGGTGCGACCCAGCACGAACAGGAACGCGATCAGTCCGCCGGTCACGTGGAGGCCGTGGAAGCCGGTGGTGAGGTAGAAGCCCGAGCCGTACGCCGACGAGGAGAGCGTGAGGCCTTCGTGGACGAGCTCGGTGTACTCGAATGCCTGGCCGCCGATGAAGATCGCGCCCATGACGTAGGTCAGGACGAACCACTCGCGCAGGCCCCAGCCCTTGATCTTGAGCACGCTCCCGGCGCGCCCCACCTGGCCGCGCTCCGCGGCGAAGACGCCCAGCTGGCAGGACACCGAGGACAGCACCAGGATGATCGTGTTGACCGAGGAGAACGGCACGTTGAGCTTCTCGGTCTCCTGGGCCCACAGCTCGGGGGAGACCGCACGGATCGTGAAGTACGCGGCGAAGAGTGCAGCGAAGAACATCAGCTCGGACGCGAGCCAGACGATCGTTCCGACGCTCACCATGCTCGGCCGGTCATGGTGCCCGTGGAGCCGCGAGGCAGGGATCACCGCAGTAGAGGTCGCCACGGGCGCCATTATGTCGTCATCCTCCGCCCAAGGGCACCCCGACCCCCTGTCGGCGCGCCCCCGCCGGGGCCGCTGCCTACGCTGGTCGGGTGAGCACGGTCCTGACGGTCGCGGCGGCCTCGACGCTGCCCCCGTTCGGCCTCGCCCGAATCGTCACGGAATGGGGCATGGATCCGCTCCTGACAGTCCTCACCGTCTGGGTCGCCGGCGCCTACCTCGTGGGGGTCCGCACGCTGCGCCGGCGCGGGGACCGCTGGCCGTGGCCCCGCACCCTCAGCTTCGTCGTCGGCGGCATGGGCACGTTCTACGTCTCGACGTCGTCCGGGCTCGCGGCGTACGACACGACCCTGCTCAGCGTGCACATGGTGCAGCACATGCTGCTGTCGATGGTCGTGCCGCTCGCGCTGGCGCTCGGAGCCCCGGTCACCCTGGCTCTCCGCACGCTCCCGAAGCGCCCTCGCAGCCTTCTCCTCCGTGTGCTGCACTCGCGCC
This sequence comes from uncultured Actinomycetota bacterium, assembly GCA_963759965.1. Classification (GTDB taxonomy): domain Bacteria; phylum Actinomycetota; class Actinomycetes; order Propionibacteriales; family Nocardioidaceae; genus Marmoricola_A. The sequence continues at coordinate 368,439 of CAVXBM010000019.1, read as the reverse complement.
CGGCCCGCGTGCTGACCTTCCCGCCGCTGACGTTCCTGCTGTTCGTGCTGAGCCCGTGGGTCCTCTACTTCACAGGTTGGTACGACGCGTCGCTGCACCACCCGTACGTGCACGAGATGACCCACGTGCACCTGGTGCTGATCGGGTCGCTGTTCCTCTGGCCGCTGCTGGGGGTCGACCCGGTGCCGGGGCGGGTGAACTATCCCTTCCGGATGTTGCTGATCCTGCTCACGCTGCCCTTCCACGCGTTCCTCGGGCTGACGATCATGAGCGAGGACACCCTGATCGCGCGCGACTGGTACTCCGCGCTCCCCGAGACCTGGCTCCCGACCCCCGCGGCGGACCAGCACCTGGCCGGCGGGATCCTGTGGGGCACCGGTGACCTCGTCGGGCTGGTGTTCTTCGTCGTCTTCTTCGCCCAGTGGGCACGCTCGTCCATGAGAGAGGCCGAGCGGGAGGACCGGCGGCTCGACCTCATGGAGAGCCGCGCTCAGAGGTCGTCGACGCTGCCACCGGAGCGCCGGTAGACGCCGTCCTGGGGCTGGGCGAGGAAGAGGACGGCGTGCCCGCCGAGTAGCATCGGGCCCGTGACCGACGCCTCCTCCGCGCCCGCCGCCCCGCTGCGTGTCCTCGTCTACAGCGACGACCAGAACGTGCGCAACCACGTGCAGCAGGCGCTCGGCGTGCGTCCGCACCCCGACCTCCCGAAGGTGGAGTACGTCGAGGTGGCGACTGCGGCCGTGGTCATCCAGCACATGGACACGGGCACGATCGACCTGGCGATCCTGGACGGCGAGGCCGTCCCGGAGGGCGGCATGGGCATCGCCCGGCAGCTGAAGGACGAGATCTTCCAGTGCCCGCCGATCCTGGTGCTCACCGGTCGACCGCAGGACGCCTGGCTGGCGACCTGGTCGCGCGCCGAGGCCGCGGTCCCGCATCCTCTCGACCCGATGCAGCTCGCGGACGCCGTGGTCCGGCTGCTGCGCGAGCGGGTCCCCGCCACCCGCTCGTGACGCTGTCGTGAGTGGGCACACCTGGCCCGAGGTCCTCACCGGCCTGATCGGTGGCCGTGACCTCGACCAGGACGAGGCGGCCTGGGCGATGGGAGAGATCCTCATCGGCGAGGCGACGCCTGCGCAGATCTCCGGCTTCGCCGTGGCGCTGCGCGCGAAGGGCGAGACCGTCGACGAGCTCAACGGGCTGGTCGGCGCGATGTACGACCACGCACTTCCTCTCCGCCTCGACGGCCGCTGGCTCGACGTGGTCGGCACCGGCGGAGACCGGTCCATGTCGGTGAACATCTCCACGATGGCCGCGATGGTCGCCGCGGGCGCCGGGGCGACGGTGGCCAAGCACGGCAACCGGTCCGCCTCGTCGAAGGCGGGGGCCGCCGACGTGCTCGAGGCCCTCGGGATCCGGCTCGACCTCACGCCGGCCCAGGTGGAGGAGACCGCGGCCACCGTGGGCATCACCTTCTGCTTCGCGCCCGCCTTCCACCCGGCCCTGCGGCACGCCGCGGTGGCGCGGCGCGAGCTGGGCGTGGCGACGGCGTTCAACTTCCTCGGCCCGCTCGCTCACCCCGCCAAGCCGTTGGCCCAGGCGGTGGGCTGCGCGGACTCGCGGATGGCGCCGCTGATGGCGGCCGTGCTGGCGAGGCGCGGCGTCGACGCGTGGGTGTTCCGCGGCGACGACGGGCTGGACGAGCTCACCACCACGACGACGTCGTCGGTGTGGGCCGTGCAGGACGGGTCGGTCGAGCACTTCTCACTGGAGCCGGAAGACGTGGGAGTGGCTCGTGGCACTGCCGAGGGACTGCGCGGCAAGGACGCTGCCTACAACGCGGGCGTGGTCGAGCGCGTGCTCGGCGGCGAGGCAGGCGAGGTGCGCGACGCCGTGGTGCTCAACGCCGGCGCGGCGCTGGCGGTGCACGCAGCCACCGATGGCGACGTGCTGTCACGCCTCCGAGACGGTGTCCGGCGTGCGAAGGACGCGATCGACACGGGCGCCGCGGAGGCCCTGCTCACTCGGTGGCGGGAGCACACCGCCTCGCTCTCGGGCTGAGCCTCCGGTCGGACAGCTCAGCGGATGAGCCCGCGGACGAGGCGCCAGTAGAGCGCGCTCAGCGCGGAGAGACGGGTGGCCCGGGGAGCATCGGGGATGTCGCCCGGGGCGAAGGAGCCCGTGAAGATCTCGGCCAGGACTCGGTCCGATCGGGTGCGTCGCGACTGCACGAACCGGCGTCGTCGCCGGATCACTCGTGGGTGACGAAGGATCCACGTCCACCCGGCCACCTTGTCGCGGAGCCATCCGTCACGAGCGGCGTGCGCCGCCACGGCCAGCTCGAGACCCAGCAGCACGGGAGAGAGCAGGACGAGCGTGCGCACGCGATAGACGGTCAACAGGGTGAGAAGGCGGTTGCGCTCCAACAGGTAGAACTTCTGCGGGTTCCTGTGGAAGTCGTACTGGTGCAGGACCACGGCCATCGGCTCGAATTCGACGGTCCAGCCGCCGAGCCAGCATCGGAGGCTGAGCTCCATGTCCTCCCCGTAGGCGAACATCTCCTCGTTGAAGCCGCCCAGGTGGTCCCAGATCTCGCGGCGGACGGCCATCGCGCAGCCACTCGCACTCGCAACAGCCTGTGGCGTGACGAAGTGCTCCGCACTCTCACCGAAGCCGCCTGCCCAGGACAGCCCGGTGAAGTGCACCGGGTTGCCGATCGAGTTGATCCTTCCCGGACTGTCGCGAAGCCTGACGCTCGCGGTGGCCAGGCCACTGGTGGCCGCCCGTCGTGCGAGGTACGAGAGCGCCTCGGGTTCGACGACGGCATCGCTGTTGACGAGCACGAGCGTGGGGTTCACGGCGTGCTGAGCCGCAAGGTTGCAACCGCCGGTGAAGCCGGTGTTGCGACCAGGAGTGAGCAACACGATCCGTGGATCCGCCCACGACGACGCTTCGGCGACAGAACCAGAGGTGCATCCGTTGTCGACGAGGATGATCTCGACCTGGACGTCGATCGATCCGAGGATCCCTCGCAGGCAGGCGCCGAGCAGCGGCTCCTCGCCGTAGGCGAGCACCACGACGCTGACCGCGGGGTCAGTCATCAGGGGCGGGTCGATCGGTGCGTGAGGGGGGCAGCTCGAGCCTCAGGAGAGCGACTTCCTCGGCAAGCCTTCGAGCCCGCTCCTCCAGCCGTCCGAGATCGTGGCTCAGCTGCATCGTGATGAGCAGCAGGACCATGCTGGCCAGGAAGAACAACAAGTTGGTCGGCACGGCGACGCCCGCGAGGTCGGACATCCAGACCAGCACGCTCGGGAACGCGGCGATCACCAAGGTGAAGGTCGCGATCGCGACCCAGAAGATGGCGTACTTCTCTCGAAGCCGTCGGCGACGGAGCATCTCGAAGATCACGACAAGAGTGAGGACCGATCCCACGATGCCGAGGCTGACGGTTGCTCTCACGCGACGTCCTCCAATGCGGCAGGCACCGGCCATCGTCGAACCAGGGCCAGCAGCAAGGCAACCACGGCGCGGACCAGGTAGAGGGTGGCGCGGACCGGGCTCTGACTGGCACGGCCAGCACTGCGGACCCGCATGGCGACGGGCACCTGGCGAACCGTGCACCCACTGCGCAGGGCTATGACGAGCGACTCGACCGTGTCGCCGAGGTACTCGGCCGGGTAGTGCGCGGCGAAGATCGCGATGGCTCTCTTGTTGCATGCGCGGAAGCCGCTCGTGACGTCCGTGAGTCGGTGACGCGCCAAGCGGGAGAGGGTGGCGCTCAGGAGGGTCATGGCCCAGCGACGGGGGCCACGAGCCTTGTAGTCACCGACCCCGGCGAACCGAGCACCCACGACGACGTCGGCACTGTCCAGTCCCGCCACGAGCTCAGCGATGAACGAGGGGTCGTGCTGACCGTCGCCGTCGACCTGGACGACGACGTCGAACTCGTGTCGCTGGGCATACCGGAAACCGGCCCGCATCGCACCGCCCACACCCAGGTTGAACGGCAGGATGCACACCAGTGCCCCTGCCCGCGCGGCGGCCTTGGCCGTGGCGTCCGACGAGCCGTCATCCACGACCAGGACCGACGCCTCCGGCGCGCGTGCCTGGATCTCGGTCACGACGGCACCGATGGACTTCTCCTCGTTGAGGGCGGGAACGACCACCAGGAGGCGAGAGGGTCGTTCCATGTCCGCCACGGTATGCGTCGCGAGCACGATTTCGGTGGATTGGAAGCCTTGCAGCCGCTCACACCGCCTCGGGACGAGCGGTCAGGGCTTCGTCGCCACGACGTTGAACTCGTTGTGGGTGAAGACCTTGCCGATCGCCCTCGGGAAGGGAAAGGACCTCGTCGTCACCGGCACGAGCCCCACCGCGCGGGCGAGCGCTTCCAGGTCGTCGCCGGTCGTCCACGCCACGTGCGTCGGGTCGGAGGCATATCCCCGCTCCTGGGGGCAGATGAAGAGAACCTTGCCGCCGCTCCTGAGGTAGGGGAGGTAGTCGGTCACCAGCCCCTCGGCCGCCTCCACCGGGACGTGCTCCACGATGTGCGCGAAGAGCAGGGCGTCGTACCCCTCTCTGCGTGCCAGCGGACCAGCGTGGAACTCCTCGACGGTCGCGGCGCTGAACCCTCGCTGGCGTGCCACCTGCACGGACCCGGCGTTGTGGTCGACGCCGACCGAGCCGGCGGGGAGCGAGGCCAGGTTGCGCCCCAGCCCGCAGCCGACGTCGAGCGTGGTGCCGAGGTCGTAGCGGCGGAGGTTCCACTGGTACGGCGCCTGCACGTTGAGCACGCGCTTCCACCAGACGCTCTCGCGCTGGACGAGTCGTGAGGTGTAGGCATCGCCCTCGGTGTCCATCGGGGCAGCTCAGTCGAGACCGAGGGAGAACGCGGCCTCCAGGTCGTGCCTCGAGTACGTGCGGAACGCGATGTGTGTCTCGGTCCCCGTGACGCCCGGCACCTTGTTGACCTGGTCGGCGACGACCTCGGCCACGTCCTCGTGACGGCGCACCCGGATCATCGCGATCAGGTCGATCTGCCCGGTGACGGAATAGACCTCGCTGACGCCGTCGATGTCCGCGATGGCCGAGGCCACCTCCGGGATCCGGGCCACGTCTGCCTTCACGAACGCAATGGCGGTGATCACGGACTCACGCTAATGGACCGGTCCACCACAAGGTCCGAGGGCTCGGCCGGCGTGGCCTCGGGAAGCTCCTTCCCCGGGCCGTCGTCGGAGCGCCAGGCGGCGACTGCCCAAGCCCACAGCAGCAGCCCGGCGACCGCGGCCAGGCCGATGAGCCAGGGCGACGCCGTGATCCACCTGGGGTCGTCGGCGTAGATGCCGCCGCTCTGCTCGGTCACCGCGAGGCGCACGATCGACAACACGTGCGCAAAACCCCAGGTGAGGCCCCCGCACCTGAGCAGCAAGGAGGTCGTACGCCGGGACAGGGGACTGGCCTCCAGGGCCATGCCGACCAGCGCGACGACCATGAGCGACAGGGGCCAGCCGTAGCGGCCCTGCCAGATGACGCCCGCGGTGGAGTAGGCCTGCGTCTGCAGCGCGACCGGCACGGCGATGGACAGCGCGAAGGCCGCCGCCACGACACGTCGGTCGCGACGCCTGACCGCGAAGAGCCCGAGCGCGAGCGCTGCTCCGAGGACGACGACCCCGGCGCCGTAGACGGCGGGGTGCGCGGGCTCGTTGCGCAACGGGAAGGCCGCGATGGACTGCAGGAACCAGAGCGGGACCCAGGCGAGGGTGCCGAAGAAGGGGTTGCCCTTGGCGTCGATCGGCTCGAGCGCGTTCGTGTGGAAGTGCACGACCCACCACAGGGACGCGGCCGTCGCGGCGAACACCAGCACTGTCCCGACGCAGAGCAGGGGACGGTGACGACCCGCCAGGGCGAGGGAGGCGCGCGGACCGAGATGGAGGAACGCGAGCAGAACGATGCACACGACGAACAAGGGGCCAAGGGTCCGCAAGGTCGTCAGCACCAGGGCAAAGCCGATCGCGACGCCGATGAGCGTCCCTTCGTCCCGTTCGGCCGCACGGGACAAGCCCAGCAGGGCGAAGGCGAGACCGGCCGCTGCACACATCTCGGCGCCGTTGGGCGCGGCGACCACGGTGGAGTACATCAGGACCGGCGTGCAGACGAGCACGAGTGAGACCAGCGGCCACGGCGTGCGCGCCCAGCGGGCGATCGTCCACGCAGCGATGGCGAGGAACAGCGAGCACAGCAGGGCGCCGGCGATGCGCATGACGTACATCGACGTGGCGCCTTCGAAGAACTTCGCCGGCGTCCCGATGACGAAGTAGAAGACGGGGTTGTAACGGGCGGCTGCACTGGCGATCGTGACGGTGCCGTCGTCGAACGCCGCGACCGGGCGACAGTTGTCCGGTCGGTTGTACTTCAACGACGCGCACATCGGACGGGCGTCCTCGACCAGACCGGCCGGCACTCGGACGAGGTCACCGCGACCGTTCGGCGCCTCGATCCCGTCGGAGCCCCAGTGGCCGGACGCGACCTCGGCGGCCCGGTAGACGTGGTCGTACTCGTCACTGCCCCGGAACGGGGCGAGGGTCAGGATCCACGCGGTTTGGATGAGGAGGGACCCGAGGAACACCCAGCAGCTCGTGCGGAATGCGCGCTGTGCCACGGGGCCTCACTCGGTTGTCGTCAGGACTGCCCGAAAAGCGTAACTTCGCGGGGCCCCTCGCGGGTCGACTCGTGGATATACGTCCGGGACTCCGTCACGAGTCGAACTGCACCAACGAGCGCCTCGAGGACTCGACGGCGTCGTGCAGCGCGAGGTGGCGGGTCGCGCCTCCGACGGGGCACGTCCACTCCCCGTCGACGTGGACCAGGCGGACACCGTCGGACTCCAACCAGCGCAGGAGCAGCTCGGTCTCCTCGGCGCTGGACGCAGGCAACGGTCCGGGTCCTGGCAGCACCGTCTCGGCGCTCGCCTGGAGCTCGAGGACCCAGACCATGGCGTCGGCTCCCGACGGGATCACTCCCGCTGCGGCGAGCCGGCCGTGGCGGACGACGTGCACGGCCCACTGGCCGTCCTCCTTGCGGGCCCCCACGATCTCCGGGCACCGGGTCAACGCCTTGAGGCGCTGGGAGCGGGCCGCACCGCGCAGGAACGACGAGAGACGGTCGCGGAACCGCCCCGCCTCCTCGAAGCGCTGCTCACCCGACAGCAGGTCCATGCGGCGGGCCAGCTGCCCGACGACGCTCGCGGGGGAGGCGATCATGCTCTCCCGGAGGAGCTCCACGGTGGCGGCATACGTCTCCGAGGAGACGCCCTGGTTGCAGGGCGAGAGGCACTTGCCCATCTCCGCGAGGGCGCACGCGCTGAGCACCGGGAGCAGGGGGAGACGTCCTGCGCACTGGCGCACCGGGAAGGTCTCGTGGAGTGCGGCCAGGGCACGGTCGGCGGACTTCCGGGTGGTGTAGGGCCCGAGGTAGTCGGCGCCGTCGTCGGTGATCTTGCGGACGAGCGCGAGGCGCGGCCAGGGCTCGACCGTCAGCTTGATCCAGTGCACGCGCTCGGGGAACCGCGACCGGCGGTTGAAGCGCGGCTTGTGCTCGGCGATCAGGCGCACCTCGCGGATGTTGGCCTCCAACGGCGTCGCGCAGGGGATGCCCTCGACGCGGTGTGCCAGAGCGACCATCTGTCCCATGCGGGAACGGGTCTCGGAGGCCGTGAAGTACGTGCGGACGCGGCTGCGGAGGTCCTTGGACGTGCCGATGTAGAGCACGCGGCCCGCGAGGTCGCGGAAGAGGTAGACGCCGGGCGCGTGCGGGAGGTGCTCCGCGAGGTGCCGCTTGCGACGCTGCGCGGCCGTGACCCGCGAGGTATAGGTCTGGAGCTCCTCGAGCGTCTGCACCCCGAGGTTGCCGAGACGTTCGATGATGCCGTGCAGCACGTCGACCGTGGCTCGGGCGTCCGAGAGGGCGCGGTGGTTGGGAGTCGTCGTGGCACCGAACAGCACCGCGAGCGAGCTGAGCTTGCAGTTGGGCGTCTCGTCGCGGGTCACCACACGGCGGGCGAGGAACGCGGTGTCGAGCACCTCGTGGCGGGGCCAGGGTCGCCCCTGGGCGAGCGTGAAGTGCTTGAGGAACCCGATGTCGAACGGCGCGTTGTGGGCGACGAGGACGCAGCCGGCGGCGAACTCGAGGAACTGGGGGAGGACCTGGTCGATCGTCGGGGCGGTCGCGACCATGCCGTCGGTGATGCCGGTCAGCACCGCGATGAACGGCGGGATGGTCTGGTGAGGGTTGACGAGCGTCTGGAACTCGCCGAGCACCTCGCCACCCCGGACCTTCACCGCCCCGACCTCGGTGATCATCGAGCCGCCGGCAGCCGAACCACCGGTGGTCTCGAGGTCGACGACACAGAAGGTGATGTCGCGCAGCGGGCGTCCGAGCTCGTCGAACGTGCGTTGTGCCTCCCAGCGCGCACCGGAGGCCGCTGCTGCGGCGCCGGTGCGGGTGTCCATGTCGACGACGCTAGATGCGGTCACCGACAGAATCGGATCGCCACGCGGAATAGGCTGGAGGGACTCCCGCGGGCTCGCGCGGGAGCCCGATCCGCCCAGGACGAGAGGACGACGTGGTGGTCGACCTGCCCGACACGAGGACCCGGTGGCGCTGCGGCGCCTGCGGCAACCTCACGCGGTTCGACGTGACGCGGAGCAGCCGGACGAACGAGTTCTGGCACTTCGACCTCGCGGGCGAGCACGCGGTGGAGAGCACCGAGGTCGTCCGGGAGACGGTCGAGAAGGTCACCTGTCGCTGGTGCGGTCGGTCCGACGCGGTGGAGACCGTCTCGCGTGCAGAAGCGGACGCGTCCACGACATGACCCAGGACGGCGCAGCCGACGGCCTGCCCGACGCCGTGCGCACCCGGGTCCTGGCGCTTGCGGCCGATGCCCTGGCGAGGCTCGCCCCTGACCACCTGCCGCCCGCGCTGAAGCGCGTCGCCACGTTCACCCCCAGCCGCCGGGCCAAGCTGGCGGGCGGGCTGATCGAGTCGCACCTCGAGTCCGACGAGCTGTTCCGGGAGCGCGTCGCCACCCAGGTGCACGCGACGGTCGGGGAGCTCGCCCAGGCGCTGACCGACGGTGCTCCACCAGAGGGCGCGGACCCCGTCGAGGTCGCTGCCGCGGCGTACCTCCTGCGCCCGGAGGGCTGGCAGGAGCTCGTCGCGGACGCCACCGAGGTCGTGCACGCCGCGCGGCGCGCCGCCGGGGAGCGCCAGGCCGAGGAGCAGGTGGTGCGACTGCGGCGCAAGCTCGAGGACTCCGAGGCGGACCTGCAGGAGGTGCGGGCCCGCACGAAGGAGCAGGTGGACCGGCTCAAGGCGGAGAACACCGACCTGCGACGCAAGCTCGGCGACACCCGTGTGCGGCTTCGTCAGACCGAGGACCAGGTCGGCACGGTGCGCAGCGAGGGAGAGACCGGGCTCGCCGACACCCAGCAGCTGTTGACGGCGGCGGAGGCAGAGATGCGGCGCCTGCGTGGCCGCGTCCAGGAGCTCGAGGCCGACCTCGCCAACGCCCGTCGCGCCGACCGTGTGAGCAAGGTGGGGGAGACCGTCCGCGCCCGGCTGCTCGTGGACAGCCTGGTCGACGCTGCGACGAGCCTGCGACGCGAGCTCGGACTGCCGGCGGCCGACAGGATGCCGGCCGACACCGTGGCAGCGGACACGGCGGAGCCGGGCACGCGGGCCTCGTCGGGCCGGGGGTCCTTGCCCGTCGACGACCCGGCACTGCTCGAAGAGCTCCTGCGCCTGCCGCGCGCGCACCTGATCGTCGATGGCTACAACGTCACGAAGACGAGCTGGCCGGAGCTGCCCCTGGCGCGTCAGCGCGAGCGCCTGCTGACGGCTGCGGCCTCGCTCCAGGCGCGCACCAGCACCGAGCTCACGGTCGTGTTCGACGCGGCCGAGACCAAGGATCGTCCTCTCGTGGCGCCGCCCCGTGGGGTGCGCGTCCTCTTCAGCCCGTACGGCGTGATCGCCGACGACGTGATCCGGGACCTCGTCGCTGCCGAGCCTCCGGGGCGCAGCGTCGTGGTGGCGTCGTCGGACCAGGAAGTGGCTCGGGACGTCGCAGCCGCAGGCTTCCGGGTGGTCGCCGCAGCGACGCTCGCCGGGATGATGGGCGCCCGCCCAGCCTGATCCTCGGCACCTGTCCGGCGGGCGTCGTCGAGAACTGTCGGAGCCCTCGTGCACGCTCGTCCTGACGAGGACCCGACGGGTCCCGGCTCGACACGAAGGAGGGTGCGCGATGAGCGTGCTGATCGACTGCGACACCTGCCTGGTGCGCGGGCTGGCCTGTCACGACTGCGTGGTCACCGTGCTGCTGGGTCCTCCGCCCGAGGTCGGGTTCGACGAGGACGAGCAACGGGCCCTCGAAGTGCTCGCCGACTCCGGGCTGGTGCCCCATCTTCGGATGGTCACGCCGCTCGGCGGTCTCGCCGAGTCCGACCCCGACATCGCCTCGGCGTGAGGCCGCTGGGCTGGGTGTGACCCGCGGTGCGCGTGTGACTGTTGTCACCCTGCTGTGTGCGGACGGACACAGCACATTTGGCGGCTTCGGGTTGGTGTCGGTCACCCGACCCACTTAGTCTGGGAGGTCGGTGCCTGAAACAGTCCCGCACACAGGGGGGCGCGGGCACCGCGTCGAATTCGTGTCTCGCCATCGGGAGCAGGGCCACGGAACCGGGGAACCACTTCCTGGGGTGTATCGGACGCGAGCACGCACCATCGCGCGTGAGCAACTCCGTAGGGTATTTGCCGGCCCGAACCCGTCAGCTCACCTGGTAGGCGTACGACAAAGGAGTTCGACCGCTCGTGACCGACGGCCGGAGACATCGTGTTGCCACCGCAACCGCCACGCTCGCCCTCACCACCCTCACCTGCAGCATCCTGACCGCGGCGCCTGCCCAGGCGGAGCCCTCGATCGGGGACGTCCAGGACCGGGTGGACACCCTCTACCACCAGGCCGAGAAGGCCTCGGAACGCTACAACGACGCACGCATCGAGCTGACCCGGGCGCACTCGCACCTCACCGCGCTGCAGCTCGACCTCGACCGCCAGAGCGCGCGGGTCGACGACATCCGCGAGGAGGTCGTGGCCAACGTCGTGGCCGAGTACCAGGGCTCGCCCCTGTCGCAGGCCGGCCAGGTCGTCCTCGCCGACGACCCCGACGCCTTCCTGGGCCAGCTGACCACGATCAGCCAGTACTCCGCCGACCGCAGCGCGAAGGTCGACGAGCTGAGCGTCGAGGTCGACCGCCTCGAGCTGCGGCAGGACGAGATGAGCCGCGAGGTCGCGTCCATCGCAGACACCAAGGAGCGTCTCGACCGGGAACGTGCCAAGGTCCGCGAGAACGCCGCCGACGCGAAGAAGCTGCTCTCCCGCCTCAAGGCCGAGGCGCGCGAGGCACGCGAGGAGCGGGCCAGCCGCAGTGACACGCGCGTCCCGACGACCGCCGCCGTCTCAGGCAGCGCGGGATCAGCAGTCTCCTATGCGCTCGCCCAGGTCGGCGACTCCTACGTCTACGGCGCTGCAGGCCCGAGCGCCTTCGACTGCTCCGGTCTGACCATGGCCGCCTGGGGCACGGCGGGCGTGTCCCTGCCGCACTCGTCCTCGGCGCAGATGGGCTACGGGACCCCGGTCTCGATCAGCGCCCTGCAGCCGGGTGACCTGGTCTTCTACTACAGCCCGGTCAGCCACGTGGCGATGTACATCGGCAACGGCATGATCGTCCACGCGGCCAACCCCTCCCAGGGTGTCCGGACCGACCCCGTCGGACTGATGCCGATCAGCGGGGCAGTGCGCCCTGGCTGACCCTACGAACCCCCAGCTCGACGACGACCAGGTTCGCGCGCCCCGACCGGGGCGCCTGGCCTGGGCGGCGATCGGTCTGGGGGTTCTGCTTGCCCTGGTCGCGACAGCCTTCGTGGTGCTGGACCGTCCGCAGCGCGCAGACCTGGACCCGCCGCCGCCGGGCGGGACGGGCGGGAGCGCGACCGACCGCGCCGCCGCCGGGAGCGCCTTGGTCGAGGAGCTTCAGGACGTGCTCCGTCGCGGCGACGTCGAGGCTGCCCGGGCCGTCGCTGGTGACGCGGACGCGAAGCGTGCGCTCGCGCAGGTCGTCGGCAACGTGGAGCGGCTCGGCCTGGACAGGCTCGGCCTGCGCTACGTCGACGAGTCCGGACCCGGCGACGAGGCGTTCGGCGGGGACTCCTGGAGGGCCGACGTCCAGGTGACCTGGCGCCTCCGAGGTCGTGACCGTGCGGCCTCGACCGTCGACGTGCCCTTCGTGCTCGGATCCCGTGACGGGGACGCCTCCTTCCTCGCGGTGGACGTCGACACCGACTACCGCGTGCCGATCTGGCTGACGGGCCGCGTGGTCTCCAGCAGCTCCGCCCGTACGTTCGCGATCGGCACCTCGACGGTCGAAGCGCGCCGGCTCGACCGCCAGGCCCGCGTGGCGGTCCGCACCGTCAACCGGACCCTGCCCTCGTGGCGAGGACAGCTCGTGGTCGAGGCGCCGCCGACCCAGCCGGGTTTCGAGGCGGCGTCAGGCCTGCCCGAGCAGCAGGCCCAGGGGATCGCCGCCGTCACGACCTCGACGGAACCGGCCGGATCGCCGCGGCCGTCGGTGCACGTCTTCCTCAATCCGCGCGTCTACGACCCGCTCGGCCCTCGCGGGCAGCAGATCGTGCTGAGCCACGAGGCGACGCACGTCGCCGTCGGCGCGGCGACGACCACGCTGCCGTTGTGGCTGTCCGAGGGCTTCGCCGACTACGTCGCCCTGCGCTTCAGCCCGCTCCCGGAGTCGGTCCTCGGGGCGCAGATCATCGCCCTCGTGCGGCGCGACGGGTCTCCGGACCACCTGCCGGGCCAGGCTGAGTTCAACGGCGGCAACCCCGACGTCGGCGCCTGGTACGAGGGCGCCTGGATCGCCGTCGACCTGCTGGGGGAGCGCTACGGCACCGACCGCCTGCTCCGCTTCTACCGCGTCGCCGAGCGCACGGACGTCGACCGAGCGTTCCGCTCCGTCCTGGACACGAGCGAGGGACGGTTCGAAGGCACCTGGGCGGCGCACCTCCGTGCCGTCGCCTCGTAGGCTGGCTCGGTGAGCACCGCGTCCGACGCCGAGGCGCCGGCCCGCTCCGAGGCGCGGCTCGACCGCAGGCTCGCCTGGTGGGGTCTGGTCGTGAGCGGCGGGGCGCTCGTCGTCATCGCCGTCCTGCTGGTGCCGTGGGACTGGCTGCCGGGCCGCGACCTGCGCCCTCCGACCGCCGACCAGGTGTTCACGTCCGCGCAGATCGACCGTGCGGACGCCTACGTCTGGCCGGTCCGCATCCTGTCCTGGACGTCCCTGGCGCTCTCGCTCGGAGTCACGCTCCTGCTCGGCCTGACCCCCTGGGGCGCGCGTCTCGCGCGTCGCGTCGCACGAGGCCGACGGTGGTGGCTGGTGACCCTGGCCGGCGCCCTGGTGCTCTGTCTGGCGGTGCGCGTCGTCACGCTTCCGTTCGCCCTGCTGCTGCGGGAGCGCAACCTCGACGCCGGCCTGACGACGCAAGGGCTCTCGTCGTGGGCCTGGGACCGGACCATCTCCTTCGCGTTGACCTTGCTCGTCGGCGGGGTGCTCGCTCTCCTGGTCGTGGCTCTCGCCCGACGGCAGCCGCGTCGGTGGTTCGTCACTGCGGGCGCAACGATGATGCTGCTCACCTTCGTCGTCTCGTTCGTCTACCCGGTCGCCGTCGAGCCGCTTGTTCAACAAGTTCACGCCGTTGCCGGACGGCGCGCTCCGATCCTCGATCCTCCGGCTCGCCGACCGGGAGGACGTCCCGGTCGACGACGTGCTCGTCGCGGACGCGTCCCGGCGGACCACCACGCTCAACGCCTACGTCTCCGGATTCTGGGGCACGCGGCGGGTGGTCCTCTACGACAACCTCCTGGACGACCTTCCCCCGGACCAGATCCGCTCGGTGGTCGCGCACGAGCTCGGGCACGCGCGGCACCACGACGTCCTCCTCGGCACCGGTCTCGGTTCCCTGGGAGCCTTGGCGGGCGTCTGCCTCCTGGCCCTGGTCCTGGACGCGCCTGCGGTGCGGAGGCGGGCCGGGGTCACCGGCGCAGGCGACCCGGCCGTGGCCGCGCTCGTGCTCGCCGCCGTCGCGGTAGGCAGCTTCCTGAGCAGCCCGGCGCAGAACACCGTGAGCCGTGCGATCGAGGCGAGAGCCGACCGAGCCGCGCTCGAGGCCACCGACGACCCGGTGTCGTTCGACGGGCTGCAGCGCCAGCTCGCGCTGCACTCCCTCGCCGACCCGTCGCCACCCGCGATCACCCAGTTCTGGTTCGGCAGCCATCCCACCGTGCTGCAGCGCATCGGCATCGCCGAGGCAGTCACGGGGAAGCCCTACCGCGCCGTGACCCGCACCCTCGTCGTCACCAACGACTTCCCACCCCGCCGCGGCGGCATCGAGACCTGGGTCCGCAGCCTGTGCGACGAGCACGACCCGGCTGACGTCGTGGTGCACACGGCGAGGATGCCGGGGGACAGCGAGTACGACGCCCGTCTGCCCTTCGCGGTCGTGCGCGACCCGGCACGCACGTTGCTCCCGACGCCGGCGGCCACGGCCCGGGTGGCCGACACCCTCCGACGTACCGGGTGCGAACGCGTGGTGTTCGGGGCGAGCGCACCCCTCGGGCTGATGACCCCTGCTCTCCGGCGCGCCGGGGCACGGCACGTGCGTGCGATGACCCACGGTCACGAGGTGTGGTGGGCGGCCGTGCCCGGCACCAGGCAGGCCCTGCGGAGGATCGGCGACGACGTCGACGAGCTCACCTACGTGAGCGACTTCTGCGCCGAACGCATCGGCAAGGCGCTGTCGGAGGCGGGTCGGGCACGGCTGCAGAAGCTGGTGCCGACGGTCGACACGAACCGGTTCAGGCCCGCTGCCGACGGCGCGGAGGTGCGTGACCGCTGGGGGATCCCGGCCGAGGCGCCCGTGGCCGTCTGTGTCGCGCGACTGGTGCGGCGCAAGGGTCAGGACACCCTGGTCCGGATCTGGCCCGACGTGCGGAGCGAGGTCCCCGGAGCGGTGCTGCTGCTCGTGGGGGACGGGCCGGACCGCTGCCGCATCGAGCGGATGGTGGCGCGCCGCGGCCTGGAGGACGCGGTCGTGCTCGCCGGCGCGGTGTCGCACGACGAGGTTCCGGCGCATCTGGCTGCCGGCGACGTCTTCGCGATGCCCGTGCGGAGCCGCCGGTTCGGGCTCGAGGTCGAGGCCTTCGGGATCGCCTACCTGGAGGCGGCCGCCTGCGGGCTGCGCGTCGTCGGCGGGAAGGCGGGTGGAGCCCCCGAGGCGATGGCCTTGGCCCGCGCGTTCGACACGAGTCAGGACATGACACGAGGGTGAGCGCAGGAGCGCCCACCCTCGTGCAAGGTCATACCTGGCTCAGGAGTCGCAGGTGGTGGTCGTGGCGGCCTTGGCCTGGATGTTGTCGCAGGTCTTCTTGCTGATTCGATTCTGTTCCTCCCAGAACGGTGCGATCCCGAGGTGGACTCGGGCGATCTGGAAGACCTGACGGCAGGTGCCGTCAGGAGTTTTTTGTCGCCTCAGCTGGTGCAGGTGGTCGTGGTGGCTGCCTTCGACTGGATGTTGGTGCAGGTCTTGTTGAACAGGTCCTTCACGACCCCGCCGAGGGCGAAGACGATGATGACGATGAGGGCCGCGATCGCGACGACGAGGAGGCCGTACTCGACGGCACTGGCTCCTTGCTCGTCGCGGGCCCGGAAGAGACGCTTGAGTGACGCGAACGGATTCATTTCGGCCTCAGGTCAGAGTGCTTGACTGAATACCGAAGGCGGGATCCGGTCATGACCGAATCCCGCCCCCGATGACGATCAGCTGTTGCAGGTGGTGGTGGTTGCGGCCTTGGCCTGGATGTTGTCGCAGGTCTTCTTGAAGACGTCCTTCACGACCCCGCCGAGGGCGAAGACGATGATGACGATGAGGGCCGCGATGGCGGCGACGAGCAGGCCGTACTCCACAGCCGACGCGCCGTCCTCCTTGTCCTTACGGTTAACGAACCGCTGGATGAGCTGAAGCATGTGATCTCCCATGATGTGTGCTGTTGGGTCGGACGAACCCGGTACCAAGATTGGAGCACAGGGGCACCCGACGCATCGGCGGAACGGTCGATCCCACCTGGCCAAATGGCCGATCAGCCACAGTTCGGATAGTCCGAAATGACCATGCCGCTACGGCCCGGATGACCCGGGACCTGGGGCTCCGTCAGAGCGACCCCCGGAGGGTGAACCTGGCCCGTCCGGGTCACCTCTCAGAATGGCTCGTCCGAGAGGAGTCCCGAGCGGATGGCGATCATGATCGCCTGCGCGCGGTTGGCCGCCCCGAGCTTCTCGTAGATCTTCGAGATGTGGGTCTTCGCGGTCGACTCCGAGACGAAGAGCTGGCGGGCGATCGCGGCCACGCCGAGGCCCTCGGCGAGGAGCTTGAGCACCTCGGTCTCGCGCGTGGAGAGCTGGGGTCCTGACGGTGTCAGCTTCCGCCGCATCGCCTCGGCCAGGTCGGCTGCGGTGAAGGAGCGAGGGGAGACGCTGGCGTGCCGTGCGGCGGCGATGACGTCGTCCGAGGGGGAGTCCTTGGCCACGAAGGCCGAGGCGCCCGCCTCCAGCGCGCCGAAGAGCTGCTCGTCGCCGGCGTACATGGTCAGCACGACGATGCCCATGTCGGCGCTGAGGGCCCGCAGCCGGCGGACCAGGTCGAGCCCCGTCCCGTCCGGCAGGCGTACGTCGGTCACCACGATGTCGGGCTGGTGCTGCTGGGACATCGCGAAACCCTCGGAGACCGAGCCGGCTTCGGCCACCACGGTGAAGTCCGCGGTGCGTTCGAACGCGCGCGCCAGTCCTTGGCGGATGAGCTCGTGGTCGTCCACGAGGAGAACGGACATCATCTGTGTCTCGGTCATAGGAAGCCCTCTCTCCCTCGGCCCACGCGTTCGGCCTCCTCACCGATGGTCACCGCGACTCTAGTCCCCTTCGCCCCCGGTTGCGTGTTTCGTTCCTCGATCGACAGCTGCGCCCCGATCCTCTCCGCACGCTCCCGCATGATCCTGAGGCCGTAGGAGTCCGGCCGAGCGGTCCCGAGCCCGTCACCGTCGTCCTGGACGGTGATGTGGGCGTACGGCGGACGGATCCGGCAGTCGACCCAGAGGTTGTCGGCGGCGGAGTGCTTGCGGGCGTTGGTGACCGCCTCCTGGGTGATCCGCAGGAGCTCGGTCTCGACCTCGTTCCGCAGGCGCGTCGGGGACTCGTCCAGGGTCAGGTGGACGGTCAGGTCCGAGCGGGCTCCCACCATGCGGACGTAGTCGGACAGCGCCGACCCCAGTCCCGCCGTCGGAGAGATCTCGCTGCGGAGGTCGAAGATCGAGAGCCGGAGCTCGCTGACGACCCGGCTGATCTCGCCCCGCAGGGCCTGGAGCTTGGCGCGCTGGTTCTCGCTGATCGTGGTGGCGCTGAGGTCGTCCACGAAGTATCCGAGGCCCGCGATCTCCTGGGCGACGCCGTCGTGGATCTCGCGCGCCAGCCGCTGTCGTTCCTCCAGCGTGGCCAGCGACCTCACCTCGTCGAAGACCAAGGCGGTGTCGAGCCGGAGGCTCTGGTCGTCGAGGTCGGTCATGAGCGCGTGCAAGGTCTTCGACGAGGGCGCCGACTCGCTCTCCGCGACGACCACGCCGATGAGTCGTGAGCCGGATCGGAGCGGCAGGGCGATACGCCACCGGCGTTCGGCGAGTCCGCTCGCCTGCGGCTCGTGGACGGGCTCGGCCTCGTCCCAGCAACGTCTGACGATGTGCCCGTCCGGCGTCGAGGCCCTGCTTGGCGCCCGAGCCGCGGTACCCCAGCGGGGACAGCACCCCACCCTCGGTGCGGCACGAACACGGCGGAACGTGAGTCCTGGACGGCGTCGTGGGTGGTGCTGAGGATCTGCGCGGCCATCGAGACCGGGTCGAGGCCGGAGGAGAGGCGCCGGGCGACCGTGCGCAGCTGGGAGAGCAGGCGTCGTGCCGACTCGTACGACGCGTCGTCGGACCGGTGGGCTGCGCTGCTCCCGGTGCGCAGCTGGACGACCCACGCGCCCGTGAGCCCTGCGCCCAGGCTGGCAACGGCCCACGGCGCTGCCATCTCGATGCCGGACTGCAGGGAGGTGGCGGACCCGCCGATCGCGAGCACCGCGAGAAGGCCCATCATCTCGGCGCCGGACACCAGGACGACGGCCACGGCACCGGTGGACACACCCGCGAGCAGCGCAGGGACGACGAGGTAGGGGAGCAGCAGGACGCCCGCCGGGAGGGCCAGCCCGACGACGAACGCCGCCAGGACACCCTCGATGAAGCAGATCCATCGGTCGGCCAGGAACGTCACGGTGGTCGCCGCCATCGCCAGCGCACCGATGGCGAGCAGGAACAGCAGTCCCTGGATGACCTTGGGTTCCCGGAACGCCAGAGCCAGCCCGAGCACCGTCGCCAGGAAGAAGGCTCGGGCCGTCAGTCCGAGACGGCCGCCCGACGTCACACTCGTCCTGAGAAGCTCTCGAACATGCTGATGCCCGCAGGGCCGAGGACCGCGATGAACAGGCAGGGCAGGATGCAGAAGATCAGAGGGACGAGGATCTTGATGGCGACCTTCTGGGCCTGCTCCTCGGCTCTCTGCCGCCGCTTGGTGCGGATCTCCTTCGACTGCACGCGCAGGACCTGGGCGACCGGGATACCGAGAGCGTCCGCCTGCACCATGGCAGAGACGAATCCCTTGACGTCAGCGACGTGGGTGCGGTCGCCGAGCGCTCGGAGCGCGGCCCCGCGGCCCATGCCGATCTGCATCTCCTGGAGGACACGGGCGAACTCCTGAGCCAACGGTCCCTCCGTGTTGCGTGCCACCTGGGAGAGCGCGGCGTCGAAGCCGAGCCCGGACTCGACCGAGATGGTGAGCAGGTCGAGCGCGTCGGGCAGCGCTCGCTGCATGAGGTTCGTCCGGTCGTAGCCCTTCTGGTACAGGTACATGTTCGGTGCCATGTAGCCCGCGACCGCGGCCAGCATGCAGACGCCGAGCATGGTCAGCAGTCCGAAGCCGAAGAGCATCGTGATCACGAGGCCGAGTGCGAGGGCTGCCACGAATCCGACGAACTTGAGCGACGTGACCCTGTCGACGCTCCAGCCCGGAGGGTTGCCGGCGATCTCGAGCTTCTGGCGGATGCGTTCGTTGTGGTCCTGCGGGGTGAGCTTCTTGGCGACGCCGAGCGTGCGATCGGTCAGCGGTGTGAGCACGCGGTCCTGGAAGGACGGCTCGAGCTCCTGGCGGAGCTCCGAGGGGGCCGCTGTGAAGGCCTCGATCACGGCGAGGCTCTTGCTCACGCCGCGAGCCTCGTTGGTGAACACCCCGATGGCGGTCAGCGAGAGGAAGATGGCCACGAAGATGGCGGCCAGGCCCGCGATGAGGATCACTGTGGTCATCTCACACCTCTACCTTCGTGACCTTCTTCATCCAGAAGATTCCGCCGGTCAGCAGGACCCCCATCAGGATCAGCAGTGCAACGCCGATCGGGTTGTGGAACATCGGCGAGATGTAGCTCGGGTTGACCAGCAGAAGATAGGACATGAACCCCGGGGGCAGTCCACCCAGGATCCACACGGAGAGTCGGCCCTCGGCGGACAGCGTCTTCACCTGTCGTTCGAGGTACTCACGCTCGCGGATGGTGTCAGCGACCTTGTTGAGGAGCTCGGACAGGTTGCCGCCGACCTCGCGCTGGATGCGGATCGCCATGACGACCCATTCGAAGTCGACGCTCTTCATGCGGTCCGCGATGCCCATGAGGGCAGCCTCGATGTCGACGCCCAGCCTGGTCTCGACCAACGCCCTCTTGAACTCGGCGGCCATCGGATCGGTTCCTTCGCGGACGACGGTGTCCACGGACTGTGCCAGCGAGAGACCCGCCGACAGCGAACCGGCCATCAGCTGCAGTGTGTCGGCGAGCTGGTTGTTGAACGCGGACAGTCGACGTCGTTGCTTCAGGATCAGGTAGAGCCAGGCTCCGAAGAGGCCGACCACCAGGCCGATCAGCATGAAGAGCGCGCTTCCGCCGCCCAGCAGGAGACCGACGATGCCCAGGCCGACGGCGAGGCCGAGGTGGATCAGAAGCCACTCGGCGGGCTTGAGCGCCAACCCAGCCGCCTCGAGCCGGTCACCGAGGGCGCTCTCGAGGCCCTTCTGGCCCTCGAGCACGCTCTCGGCCACTGCCACAGCCTGCTGGGTCACCGACTGCGAACCTTGCCCCTCGCGGTTGGCCTCCGCGATGCGCTTGGCGCCCTTGCGCGTGTAGGCCTCGATGTTGCGATCGATGGCGTCCTGCCGACGGTTCCCCGCCCCACCGACGGCAAGGAAGATGATGAGCATGACGGCCACCGCGGTCGCGCCGATGCCGCCGTACATGAGACCGACGGGAATCTCGAGACCCGGCTTGACCGGGACGGCCGCCTGGGCGGCGACCTCGCCACCGCCCGTGGGCTCGGTGTCCGCGGGGATCGAGGCGAAGGCTTCGGCGGTGACGGGCGTGTTGTCGACCTGAAGGGTCACCGCCATGGTGCCTTCCTTGCCGATCATCTCCTCCGTCGGTTCTGCGGTCACCAGCACCTGCTGGGCGAGCGTCTCGGCCTCGGAGGCGAACAGCGCAGAGAGCGCTGCCGGGTCGTCCGCGCTGAGCACCTGCCCACCGCCGGCGTCGGAGAGCGGCTTGAGCAGCGTCTTGTCCGCCTCGCTCTGACCGAGGGCGACGACGTCGACCTTGACGTCGCTCTTCTTCACGGCCTTGGTGGCCGCCTCGATCTTCGTGTTCGTGGTGTCGCGACCGTCGGAGAGGAGGAGGACGCTGCGCGCTCCCTCGGTGCCGCTCGCCTTCACCGCCTCGATGAGGCCGTCGTACAGGCTGGTGTTCCTCGTGAGGCTCAGACCCTCGATGACCGCTCGTACGGCGTCGAGGTCCTGGGTCGGCTCCTGCGCCAGGTCCACGGCGCTGGCGAACGTGACGACGCCGACATCGACGCCTGCGGGGACGTTGTCGAGGAAGGTGTCGGCAGCGACCTTCGCCGCGTCGAACTTGGCGCCCTTCATGCTGTCGCTGACGTCGATCGCCAGGATCACCGTCCGCTTGAGCTCTCCCGCACCTGCGTCGGAGAGCGACTGCGCCGAGGACTCGACGGGTTCGTCGTTGAAGGTCGTGGTGACCGTGCCGAGGTCCGGCGTCACGCCGTCGGGCACGTCCTGCAGGGAGATGACGAGCTTGACGTCGCCTTCACCCGGCTCGATGTGGTCGATGGTCGCGGCCGTGGCCGCGTGGGCGGGTGAGCCCACCAGCAATCCGCTGAGAAGGGCCACCAGGACGATCGCCAGACGGGGCAGGTGTGGTGCCCGGTGGCGCGGTGGTGCGGTCCGCTGCATCGTGACTAGCCGCCGTCCCGCGCAAACAACATGGGGTCGACCTGCACGTTGTTGTGCGACAGCTTCTCGATGAACTTCGGACGGAGGCCCGTTGCCTTCATCGCTCCCCGGCTGCGGCCGTTCTCGTCGAAGCCCATCGAGTGGTCGAAGAGGAAGATGTCCTGGAGGGTGATGACGTCACCCTCCATGCGCTCCACCTCGGTGACGTGGGTGATCCGGCGCGAGCCGTCTCGCAGACGGGCCTGGTGGACGATGAGGTCGACCGCCGAGGCGACCTGCTCGCGGATCGCGCGGACCGGCAGGTCCATCCCGGCCATCAGCACCATCGTCTCGATGCGGGAGAGCGTGTCGCGAGGGCCGTTGGAGTGGACGGTACAGATCGAGCCGTCGTGACCGGTGTTCATCGCCTGGAGCATGTCGAGGGCCGCCGCGTCACGCACCTCACCGACGACGATGCGGTCGGGGCGCATACGCAGCGAGTTCTTCATCAGGTCACGGATCTCGACCGCGCCCCGACCTTCGATGTTGGCCGGGCGGGACTCCAGGCGCAGGACGTGGTCCTGGTGGAGCTGGAGCTCGGCCGCGTCCTCGATGGTGACGATGCGCTCGTCGCTCGGGATGAAGGACGAGAGGAC
Organism: uncultured Actinomycetota bacterium; assembly: GCA_963759965.1. Taxonomy (GTDB): domain Bacteria; phylum Actinomycetota; class Actinomycetes; order Propionibacteriales; family Nocardioidaceae; genus Marmoricola_A. Next base: position 346,263 of record CAVXBM010000019.1, on the reverse strand, counting down.
GTTCAGCGTCGTGGTCTTTCCAGCACCCGTGCTCCCCGACACGATGACGTTGAGCTTGCCGCGCACGCAGGCGGACAGGAAGTCGGCGGTGCGGGCGGTGTAGGTGCCGAAGGCGACCAGGTCGTCGGAGGTGTAGGGGTCGGCGGAGAACTTACGGATCGTGAGCAGGGACCCGTCGATCGCCAGCGGCGGGATCACCGCGTTGACACGGGAACCGTCGGGCAGGCGGGCGTCGACCATGGGGCTGGACTCGTCCACGCGACGGCCGATGCGGGACACGATCTTGTCGATCGTCCGGCGGAGGTGCTGCTCGTCGCTGAAGCGGCCCTCCACGCGCTGGAGCCGGCCGTTGCGCTCGATCCAGATGTCGTCGCAGCCGTTGACCATGACCTCGGTGAGGTCCGGGTCGCGCAGGAACGGCTCGATGGGTCCGTAGCCGAGGATGTCGTCGGCGATCTCCTGGGCGATGCGGGTGCGGTCGGCCGGGGTCAGGATGACGTCGTCGTCCTGCATGGCCTCCTGGAGCGCGCCCCGCACCATGCGCTCGAGCTCGCCCTGGGTCAGGTTGGCGTCGTAGAGCTTGGGGCCGAGCTGCGTGAGCAGGCGGTTGTGCACCGTCGCCTTGAGCTCGCGGAACGCGTCGGTGTCCGGCTTGCGCGAGCGGCCCGGGCCTGTGACCTGCTCGACCTCTTGGGAGGGCGCTTGGCTGGCCCGGTCGCGCGACGCGGCCGCGAGACGGTCGGCAAGACTGCTCATGGGACTACCTTCCTCGGCGGAGGAGCCCGCGCTTGGGGTTGGCCGCTGCCCGGTTCGACTTCTCGGACGCGTCGGCTGAGGAACCTGCCGCAGCCGCACCCGACGTCGTCACCGCGTCGGCCAACCTGTTGATCGCGAGGCTCACCGGGTGCTTGGGGTGCGATGAGGTGATCGGGTCGCCCGCGTTGGTCGCGTTCGCGACCTCGGGGGACGTCGGGATCGACTGGGTGATCTTCATGTCCAGCGTGGTCTCGACCTTCTCCGGAGCCAGGCCGACCTTGTCGTCGGCACGGTTGAGCACGAGGTGCCGTCGCGGCTTCGGGAAATTGAGGAGGTCCAGGGTCTCGCAGGCGATCTTGACGTTCTTCAGTGTCGGGACGTCGAGGGTCGTGACGAGCAGGAGCTCGTCGGTCTCGTCGAAGGCCTGGAGGACGTGCTCGTCGAAAGCGGGAGAGGTGTCCACGACCACGAAGTCGAAGTTCTGCTTGAGCAGGGCGAGCACACGGGAGATGAGAGACGCCGGGATGGAGTCCTTCGCGTCGGGCTGCACCGGCGCGACGAGGGTCGAGAATCCCTTGCGGTGCGGGGTGAGCAGCGGCTCGAGCACGGTGAAGTCGAGATCGCTCTCGAGGGCCACGGCGTCAGCGATGGTGCGGGCCGGGAAGAGCTGCAGCGTGATGGCGATGTCGCCGAAACCGAGGTCGAGGTCGACCAGGCACACCCGGGCGTTCGAGCGCGCGGTCAGGCACACGGCGAGGTTGGCGGCGATGGTGGTCTTGCCCACCCCGCCCTTGGGCGAGAACACGGTGAGGAGGTGCCCGAGGGGCTTCTCGTCCCCGCGGGTGTTGGGTCCTGTGACCGCTCGGAAGACCTGCTGGGCACGCTTGATCGCCTCGCCGAGGCCCGTGATGTCGCGTTCCTCGACCACCTCGCGCATGCCTGAGCGCAGAGCCTCCGCGAGGACGGAGGTGTCCACGCGGCGGCGCATCAGGATGACGCTCACGGCGGGCCGGGTGACCCGGAGGTTGTCCGCGAGGGCAGCGGCTGCTTCGAGATCGACGGTCGGGCCGAGCACGATGGCGTGCTCGTCCGGGCTCTCGGCGAGCGCCCTCCTCAGCTCGTCCAGGCTCGAGACCTGGCGGCCTCCCGGCCCCGAGACGGAGAGGAACAGCTCAGCGCTCGCTGTGTTGCTCTCGACGATGATGGGCATCGGTCAGCCGAACAGGTTTCGCTGGGTGACGCCCGGGCCCTGACGGACGTTGGACTGGTCGTTGAGGAGGGCGAAGGTGAGCTCACCGTGCGTCGAGGCGTACATGACCTTCTCGCCGTCCCGTTGGTCGACGGCCAGGGTGAACAGGGTCTTCGGCAGCTGCTCCGTGGTCTGGCTGCCGGCCGCGCTCGTCGTCGTGGACTGGGTGACCGTGGTCTGGCCCACGGCGATCACCTGCACCTTGGGCAGGAGGACCCGGACGCCGTCGCCCCCGGTGGGCGCGGTGGGGCCGTTGAGGAAGACGGCTACGTTCGAGCCGGGAGAGACGAAACCAGCGACACGACCCGTGTCGGACAGGTTCACCGAGATCGCGACCATCCCCTTGGGCAGCGCCAGTGCGTCTGTCTCACCCGGTGAACCGAACTTCGACGCGGTGATCTGCTCGTTCGGGAAGATCCTGGTGAGAGCGACCAGGCTACCGCTGCTCCCGATGGCCGTCATCGCGCCGTCGAGGCGCTGTTCTGCGGGCACGTCCTCGAGCTTGAGCTTGCCGGCCTGCTGTGCTGCCGACAACGTCTCGCCCGGCTCGATCTGGCCCACGGCCTTGAGCACCTGGACCGGCGCCTGCGACTCCTTGGCGCGGTCGTCCGCGCCCTTGACGTAGAGGTACACCATGCCGGAGCCCAGCACTGCCACGAGTGCGGCCACGATCAACAGAACAGTTCTGCGTCCCATGCCTGACCAGATCTCCCACTCATCAGCCGGTCTCACGCCGGACGTTCGAGGACCGAGCACCGAGAAGGCACGGTCTGCGGTGCCGCGACGGGCGCGGACTAGGTAAAGAATTCCGTACGGGGGACCCCCACGTCAGGCGAATCGCGATATTGCGTCACACCCGTTCACCGGAGCAACACGCGTCGCGACCGACGTCAGGATTGAATCCCCCGAATAAGGGTAAATGGGATCAGTCGTACAGGTCCGCGATTTGGCGACGGAACTCCCGCATGACCAGGTTCCGGCGGAGCTTCAGGCTGGGCGTCAGCTCGCCGCTCTCCTCGGTCCAGTCGACCGGCAGGATCGCGAAGCGGCGGATCGACTCCGCCCGGGACACCGCGCCGTTGGCGTCGTCGACCCCGCGCTGCACCTCGGCGACCAGGTCCGGGTCGCCGGTGAGGTCGGCCAGCTCCCCGCGCTTGTCGTGAGCAGCGCGCCAGGTCCCGAAGGCGTCGGCGTCGAGGGTCACCAGGGCCGCGACGTACGGGCGGCCGTCACCCACGACCATGCACTGGCTCACCAGCGGGTGCGCGCGCAGCCGGTCCTCGAGGAGGGTGGGCGCGACGTTCTTGCCGCCGGTGGTCACCAGGATCTCCTTGCGACGACCCGTCACCCGGACGAAGCCCTCGTCGTCGATCTCGCCCAGGTCGCCGGTGCGGAGCCACTCGTCGTCGCCGAGCGCCTCGGCGGTCGCCGACGCGTCGTTCCAGTACCTCGTGAAGACGAGGTCGCCGGCGACCAGGAGCTCGCCCTCGTCGCTCACCCGGACCCGGGCACCGGGCACCGGTCGCCCGACCGTGCCGATCCGCATCGCGTCGGGGAGGTTCACCGTGGCCGCCCCCGTCGTCTCGGTGAGGCCGTAGCCCTCCAGGACGGGGATGCCGACCCCGCGGAAGAAGTGCGCGAGGCGCTCACCCAGGGGAGCCCCTCCGGAGATGGCCCACCTGCAGCGACCACCCAGCGAGGCGCGGAGGCGGGCGTAGACCAGCCGGTCGAGCATCCGGTGCTGCGTGCGGAGGACCGGGCCGGGCCGGCCGGCGTCGAGCGCGCGGCTGTAGGCGATGGCCACGTCGGTCGCCCGGTCGAAGAGCTTGCCCCGGCCGTCGACGGTGGCGCGCTGGCTCGCGGTGTTGAAGATCTTCTCGAACATGCGGGGCACGGCGAGCACGAAGGTCGGCGAGAAGGACTCGAGGTCGTCGACCAGGTGCCGCACGTCGGCGGTGTGGCCCAGCCGGACCTGCTTGCGCACGGCGCCGACCTGGATGATCCGGGCGAAGACGTGGGGGAGGGGCAGGAACAGCAGGGTCGCGGCGTCGTCGGAGTCGAAGAGCTGGTGCAGCTCTCCGGTGGTGGCCTCGATCTCGGTCAGGAAGTTGCGGTGCGTGAGCACGCAGCCCTTGGGGCGACCGGTGGTCCCCGAGGTGTAGACGATCGTGGCGACGTCGTCCGCGGTGATCGCGGCCCGTCGCTCGTCGAGCGTGCCCTCCTCGACCTCGGCGCCCAGAGCCTCCAGCGCCGCCAGGTCCGCCCCGGGAGCGCCGGCGTCGATCGTCCAGGTGCGCTCGACCACGCCGGCGGGCTCCGCCTGGACGACGAGCGCGGCGTGGTCCGCGTGCTCGACGACGGCGAAGCGGGCCGCCGAGTCGGCGAGCAGCCATCGGACCTGCTCCGCCGACGACGACTCGTAGACGGGGACGGTCACGCCACCGGCGTACCAGATGGCGTAGTCGACGAGCGTCCACTCGTAGCGGGTCCGGGAGAGCAGCGCGACGCGGTCACCGTGCTCGAGCCCGGCGGCGAGCAGGCCGCGGGCCACCGACCTGACCTGGGCGAGGAACTCCGCGGCGGTGACATCGGTCCACCCGGCCTCGGTACGTCGCGAGAAGGCAACACGGTCGGGGTGCTCGGCGGCGTTGGACTCGGGGTCGTCGAGGAGGGTCGCGACGGCCGGGACGTCCACCGCGAGGGGTGTCGCGAACTCCCGCACGTGTCACCTCCGGTCCTCGCCGTCCTGGCTGGACGAGGGTACCGACCTGGCAGGCCGGTCGACCCTCCGCGTAGGTAGTCTCATGTCGTCGTTCCCGTTCCCAGGAGGACCTTCCGTGGCCGATCAGACCAGCTCCTCGATCGTCATCGCCGCTGCGCCCTCGCAGGTCATGGACGTGATCGCGGACTTCCCTCGCTACCCCGAGTGGGCCCAGGGGATGCGCACGGCCGAGGTGAAGGCGGAGTTCCCGGACGGTCGGGCCAAGGACGTCTACTTCGAGATCGAGGCGAGCCCCATCAAGGACTCGTACACGCTCACCTACGACTGGCACGACAACGACTCCGTCGAGTGGACGCTGGTGTCCGGCAAGATGCTGAAGAAGCTGGACGGCTCCTACGTCCTGCGGGCGCAGGGGGCCGGCTCGACCGAGGTGACCTACCGGCTCGCGGCCGAGCTGGGGATCCCGATGATCGGGATGCTCAAGCGGAAGGCGGAGAAGGTCATCATCGACACCGCGCTCAAGGGCCTGAAGAAGAGGGTCGAGTCCCTCTGATCCCGTGAGCGACGCGTCCGACCCTCGGGTCATCCTCTTCACCGGCAAAGGCGGGGTCGGCAAGACCACCGCCGCCGCCGGAACTGCTGCGATGTCCGCTGCGGCCGGTTCCCGGACCCTGGTGATGTCGACCGACACCGCGCACTCGCTGGCTGATGCGTTGGGCGTGCTGGTCGGCGCCGAGCCCGTCGAGCTGGCGCCGGGGCTGCACGCGCAGCAGGTCGACACCCAGCGGCGCTTCGAGGAGTCCTGGGTCGAGATCCAGCGCTACCTGCTCACCGTCCTCGACGCAGCCGGGGTCGACCCGATCACCGCCGAGGAGCTGACCGTGCTGCCCGGGGCAGAGGAGGTCCTGGCCCTGCTGGAGCTGCGACGCCAGGTGCTGTCGCGCGCCTGGGACGTCATCATCGTCGACTGCGCTCCGACGGCGGAGACGCTGCGGCTCCTGGCGCTCCCCGAGGCGCTCGGGTGGTACATGGACCGGATCTTCCCGATGGAGCGCCGGATCGTGAAGGCGCTCAGGCCCGTGCTGGCGAAGGCCGCGGGCGTGCCCATGCCGCACGACTCGGTCTTCGACGCGGTGGAGCGCCTCCACGGCGAGCTCGCCCAGATGCAGGAGATCCTCTCGGGCAAGGACGCGAGCGTCCGGCTCGTGCTCACGCCGGAGAACGTCGTGGTGGCCGAGGCCCGCCGCTCGCTCACCACCTTGTCGCTGTTCGGGTACCAGGTGGACGGTGTGGTCGCGAACCGCGTCTTCCCCGCCGACGAGGGCGACGCGTGGCGCACGGGCTGGGTCCGCGCGCAGTCCGAGGTGCTGGGAGAGGTGGACCGGTCCTTCACCGGGGTGCCCGTGTGGCGCTCGGCCTACCAGCCGCACGAACCGGTCGGGGTCGAGCAGCTTCGCGCGTTCGCCGAGGCGGCGTACGGCGACGACGACCCGCTCGCTCGCCCGGAAGGCCCTGGACCCATGACCCTGCTGCGTACGTCGTCCGGCGCCACCCTCCGCATCGAGCTCCCCTTCGCGGAACGCGCCGACGTCGACCTCGCCCGGCACGGTGACGAGCTGGTCGTGACCGTCGGGTCGTACCGTCGGCTTCTCGCCCTGCCGACTGCGCTCCGGTCGCACACCGTGGCCGGAGCGCGCATCGACGACAGGGCGCTCAGGGTGAAGTTCGTGGCGCCGGAGGAGGGCCGATGAGCGACGGGACCGAGGGGCCGCCCGAGCCGGTCGGGAGCGTGGGCGAGGAGGCGGCGAAGCTGCTCGGTGCCCTCAACGACTGGGCGAAGGAGGCCGGCGCCGGCCACGTGCACGCAGCGACGTCGGCCGCCGCGGGCATGGCTGCAGGCCTCAAGGGCGTGGACGAGCACATCGCCACCGGGTCGGCGGAGTGCCAGTACTGCCCGATCTGCCAGGTGATCACCCTGGTGCGGCAGACCTCGCCCGAGGTCAAGGCCCACCTGGGAACCGCAGCGAGCTCGCTCCTCCAGGCAGCGGCCGGGCTGCTCGCGACCGAGGTGCCCCAGGACAAGGCGCCCCGGGGCGTCCAGCGGATCGACCTCGACGACGGCCCGGACGCCGGGGACTGGGACGACTGAGGGTGTGCCGGCTGCCCTACTGGTCGAGGTAGATCGACTTCGGCAGGTTGTCGATGCTGATCTCGTTGGCCGCGAAGAGCTTGAGGCCCGACTTGGTGCCGTTGAAGTTCTGGTTCGAGTCGACACTCAGGACCACGATCGGTCCGTGGTTGACCGCGAGGCAGGAGACGCCGTTGACGGACAGCGACGCGCTCGGCGCGTAGATGCCGCCGTCGAGCGACGGCGTGCCGCTGTTGGTGCAGCCACTGCCGTCGTTGGTCGTGGTGCCGTTGCCCTGGAGCGAGAGCTCCTGGGCGTTGGTCCGGTCGTAGACGACGACGAAGCCGGCGACGCCACCGGTGGACGCTGCCTGGGCGGCCGTGGGTGCGACGAGCGCGACCTTGCCGCTGTTCTTGAAGTCGAGAGAACCGTTGCGCACGTACAGCGTGACGCCGTTGCCGGTGATTCCGGAGTTGTTCTTCAGCTCCCAGGTGCCGTCGACGACGTAGAGCCCCGGGGCGATCGTGCAGTCCTCGTTGGCGCCCCAGGTGTAGGAGCCGTAGATGCCTGGTCCGCCGGAGCACGGGCTTCCGGACTTGCTGCTGAGACCGGTGACCGACGGCGGGAAACGAGAGTCCGTGGCGAAGGGGTCGGTGATCGTCTGCGCCTTCTCGGGGTCGGGCGTGATGCGCGACTCGTCGCTGCTGTTCCAGTTGCCGGCCACGTAGATGTGGTTCGCGGTCCAGTAGCTGCCGGCCCCGATGTTGAGGTCGCCGTTGACGTGCACGGAACCGCCGCTGATGTCGAAGTCACCGTTGCCGACGGTGACCCCGCCGAGGAAGCACAGCGCGCACTTGCCCTGCTGCGTGGTGCTCAACGTGGCGCGTGCCGCCGCGCCGACGTCGACCGAGCTGACCCCGGCGGCGACGCCCAGGTTGGTCTTGACCCGCTGGAGAGGAATGAAGACGCGGACCTTGGTCGGGGTGCTGAGGCTGTCGAACGTCACGCAGGAGGTCTGACCAGCCTTGGCGCTGAAGCCGGCGGGCACCGTGCAACCGTTCCCGGCAGCGGACCAGTCGGCGGACGTCAGCTCCTTGTTGTTCTGCTCGGCGTACAGCTTCGCGGCGTCCACGGCGTCCTGGACGCACGGCGTCGTGCCGCTGGTGCACGTGTTCGACTTCGGATAGAGCACGTTGGCGCCCGCCAGGGCGGCGGCGTCGGCGGCGTTCTGCGAATTGCGTCGGGTGTCGCGCGCCTGTCCCAGGTCCACGACCAGTGCGGCGAGGACGAACAGGGCGACCGAGAAGATGGCCACCAGGATGGCGACGGCGCCGTGCTCGTCTCGCTCGCGTGTCGTGATCATGCGCATGTTCCAGTCCAGGAGGCGGTGAAGGGAGCCGAGAGAGGCCAGGTCGCGTTGTCAGGCCCCGCCAGGGTCGCGCCGGTGGGAATCGCCGTGTCGACCTCGATGGACAGCTGTGCCGACGCGCGGATGATCTTGTCGTTGGGCAGCGGCGTGATCCCGGTGACGCCGCTCTCCTTGATCATCGTGCACACGATGAGGGGTTTGCCCCGGACCCAGCCGTTGGGCACGACCACCTTCGCCCACACGTCGCCAGAGGTGGCTGCGACCTGGGTGGTGGTGATGCACGCGAGCTTCCGGAGCTCGGTCGTCGCAGCCGAGCACGAGGAAGGGGCCGTGTAGGACGCGACGGTGCCGGTGATGGTCGGCACGACGCCCTGGCGGGCGGCCTCACGCACGCCCTGCCGCGCGTTGAGGCTGTCGTTGAACCAGAGCCCGTAGTCGATGATCCCCAGCAGGATCGGGAAGAGGATCACGCTGACGAGGGCGAACTCGACCGCAGCAGCACCACGCTGCATGCGGTTGCGATCGCCGGCCCGAGCGCGACGATGGGGGTGCGCACCCATCTGACGTCTCCCTGCTCCCACGGCGCTGTGCGCCAGATGAGCAGACAGTCGTCCGCTCACCCCAAAGGATAGAGGTCGCTGGACTAGGCCGGGGGGACTTTTCTCGTGGTTTGTCCGGGTCCAGGGTCCTGTTCCTTGCAGCCTGGACGCACTAGAGGTCTCGACCGAAGGGACAGTGAGGGCACCCTAACCGGGCGGATTACCGGCCAGGGTGTTCCGAAAGGTCCGTTTCGCGGGCACTCTGATCGAGAGTCGGGCGTACCTGCGCCCGAGTTGAGGGACTCATTCAGGGGGAACTGCCATGGCCTTGGGCCGCCGCCGCGGTGCTCAGGAATCGCGACGAGGCAGGCGCCGTCGCCATCCTCGTCAGCGTCTTCGCGCTGGTGATGTTCGTGCTCGCTGCGCTCGTGGTGGACCTGGGCATGGCGAGGGACCAGCGCCTGCAGGCGCAAGGCTCCGCCGACTCCGCGGCTCTCGCAGCGGGCAACGAGCTCTACCGGACGGGTACGGCGAACATGTCGGCCGCTGTCGACGCCGCCACCACGTACGGCACGGCCAACTACGGGATCACGGCAGCCGAGTGGAGCTCGTGCACGGACCCGAACAAGCCCTCCGCCTGGGTGACGGTCAGCGGGAAGACAGCGTGCGTGTCGTTCGACAAGTCCTCGGACCCCGAGGAGGTACGGGTCGTCATGCCCCTGCGGGACTCCAAGACGTCACTGGCGGCCGGAACCAACATCAGCAAGGTCATCATCGGCGCGTCGTCGCAGGCCAAGCTCAAGGCCACCTCCCTGGTCGGCGAGGGCGGGCTTCGCCCGTGGGGCATCTGCTCCAAGGTCGTGAACACGGCTGGCACCGTGACCTTCGTGCCGATGAAGGGTGGCGCCCTCGCGAACGGGGACGCCAGCAGCGGGTGCGGCACCAACGGGCCGCCCGGCGGGTGGTGGGTGGCGCAGTGCACAGGGCAGAGCAACAGCAACAACGCCACCGAGGCGACGGTGCTCAACGGCTGCCCTACCCCCAACTACATGCCGGTGCCGGGTCAGCCGGTCAACGGCACCCCGACCCAGCTCTACGACACCCTCACGGACTACTGCCCGAAGAAGTCCGAGAACTCGACCTGCCTGGCCTCGGACCCCGGCAACAACTTCCACAACGCGGCAGACGAGTGGCAGACGCTCGTCGGCCACACCATCACGATGCCGGTGTTCTGCTTCCCGCCCCAGTGCTCCTCCGAGGCGTTCGAGGCCCAGGGGCAGAACGCGTCGTACGGCATCTATCGCATGGCCACCGTCGAGATCTGCGGCTTCAACTTCGGTACACCGTCGACGGGCTGGCCGACGACCGGCAACTGTGCGACTGCGAACCCGAAGAACTACACCTCGTCGTCCGGAACCGAACGGGCTCTTCATGGTCGTGAAGAAGCTCACGGGTGGGGCCACCGCCGACTGGCAGCTTCCTCTGCCGCCCTCGGGTCTGTCGCTGAGCAAGTAGGAGGGCGCGAGTCAGTCGCGGCTGAACCCGGCCAGCTCCTTGGCCAGCTGCTCGATGAACAGGCCCACGTCGGTGACGATGCCGCGTGCCTGGGACGAGCCGCGGTCGGCGAGCTTCGTGACCGAGGCCGGGTTGATGTCGACGCAGACCAGGGGGATCGAGGCCGGGAGGATGTTGCCGGTCGCCACCGAGTGCAAGGTCGTCGCCACCATCACGCAGTAGCCGACCCCGGGCAGCGCAGCACGCATGGCGCGCTGGCCCTCGATGACATCGGTGAACACGTCCGGCAGCGGACCGTCGTCACGCACGGACCCGACGAGCACGTAGTGCTTGTCGTGGGTCACGAGGGCGTGCATCACGCCCCCGGTGAGGACGCCCTGGTCGACGGCGGCGCGGATCGAGCCGGCCTTGCGGATCGTGTTGATGGCGCGGATGTGGTGCTCGTGGCCGTGCTCGACACCGCGGCCCTGGGTGAGGTCGACGCCCAAGGAGGTGCCGTAGAGCGCCGCCTCGATGTCGTGGGTGGCCAGCGCGTTGCCTGCGAAGAGCACGTCGACGTACCCCGCCTCGACCAGGGCGACCATCGCCGGGGCGGCGCCGGTGTGCACCACGCCGGGACCGCCGACCCAGAGCAGCTTCAGCCCCTGCTCCTTGGCGGCCCTCATGCCGTCCGCGACCTGGCGGACCAGGAGGGCCTGCGGCTTCTCGCTCGAGACGTCGGACTCCATGAAGCCGAAGGTGACGCCGGACTCGACCGCGGAGGGCGCAGCGACCTTGATGCCGGACGCGCCGACCAGCACGCGCATGCCGACCCTGACGTCGACCATCGGGATGGTGTCCACCCGGAGGTCGTCGCCCTCGCCCTCGACCACGAGGCCGCAGTCCATCTCCGGGTGGGTGACCTCGACCCAGTGACCGCCCATCCGGACGCGGGTGGCCAGGTTGGTGGTGGAGTAGAAGCCGTCGGGGAACACGCCGTCGTCCTCGACGACGGCGGTCTCGGCCTCGCCGGGCTCGACCCGGTTGACCCCGCGGGTCTGCATGCGCATGAGAAGGCGCTCGAGGGCCTCGTCGTCCCGTGCCGAGACGGTGATCGTCGCCTCGGAGAGGTCGGTCGACTCGTGTCCCACCTCGAAGCGGTCGATCACGTAGTCGGCTTCGTACTCCTTGATGTCGTTGAGCACCACGGAGAGGATCCCGCTGTCGATCAGGTGACCCCGGATCTCGACGGTCTCGCTGGACTGCACGGCACCTCCTGCTTCGGGCCCGGAGGAGCGGGGGTGCGTCAGAGGCGTGCCCCGTCGTCACCGGACCAGTCGTCGGGTGGCGACGAGCCCATCGTCGCCACGAGATAGCCGAAGCCTCCCACGAAGGCGAGGACGAGCCCCACCGCCATCCACTCGGGCAGGGTCACGCCCGCGACGAGGAGGACGAGGGCGATGACCGGCGTGCCGACGAGCGTGGTCCACGCCGCCCTGCGTCGGGGGTCCAGCGTGGGGAGCGGCGGCGGCGGAGGCGGGACGAAGTGGTCCTCCTCCTCGACGGGCTCGAGCTCGGCACTCGGCTCCGGGGACCAGGCGGGCGTGAACAACCTGCGGAGCCCGTCGTCCGGCGCGTCACCCTCGTCCCGGCGTACGGCGTCGCCGCCGGTGTCGTGCTTGGTGTCCTGCTCGGTCTCCGGAGCCCCGTCCTCGGGGGCGTCGCCGTTCTCGGGCCAGGTCGAGGCCTCGCCGGGCTCCCACCGGGCGATGATCTCGGCGAACGCGGCGTCGACGTCGAGGCCCTTGTCGGGCTCGTCGGGTCGGGAGCTCTCGGGACGGTCGCTCATGGCCCGTCCGTCCCCGTCCCCGTCGCCGGCGACTGCTCGGCGGAGACCCGTCGAAGGAAGTCGGCGGACACGGAGTAGATGACCGGGGCGTCGTTGTCGAGGGTCGCCACGTGGTAGCTGTCCTCCAGCACCCGCTCCTCCAGGTCGCGCGAGGAGACCGAGGTCAGGACTCGCTTCACCGAGGACGCCGGCACGACGTGGTCGACACGGGACCGGAAGACCAGCATCGGCTGGGTGATGTCGGGCAGCCGCTCGCACACCGCCTTCATCGCCTGCATGAGGGAGTGCGCCGGCCGCAGCGGTGTCTTGGGGTAGCCGAGCTCGCTGATGCCCTGCTTCTTGATGTCGTCGCGGATGCCGGGGAAGGCGGGCACCACGTGCTTGAGCACGGGGAGCAGCTTGACGTCCCAGCGCTCGGTGGAGACCGAGGGGTTGACCACGACGATGCCGGCCACGTCACGGCCGCGGCGGGCAGCCAGGTCGAGGACCAGGCAGGCGCCCATCGAGAGTCCGGCGAGGTGGACCTGGTCGCACTCGGCCAGCAGCTTCTCGAACGCGCGCTCCACCTCGGAGTACCAGTCGTCGTAGGTCACCCGCACCATGTCCTGCCAGACCGTGCCGTGACCGGGCAGCTGGGGGACCGAGACGGCGTACCCCTGCTCGTTGAGGTACTCCGCCCAGGGACGCATCGACGCAGGGCTGCCCGTGAACCCGTGGACCAGCAGCACCCCGACGCGCGGGCCTCCGTCGGAGGTGGCGGGAGCAGGTGCAGCGAAGGCGTCGACGGACAGGTCGAGGGGCACGGGGCGACACTCCTGGCACAGCGAGGGACGAGGTCCGAGGAAGGGTGGGAAAGGCACCCACCGGGCGCTCCTTCAATCGTCGCACGGCGGTGGTGGTCAGGCTAGGGTGTCCCCGGCGCAATCGGGCAGACCAAGGGCCCGACCTGACGCCGTCGGGCACCGATGGGGCAAGGAGGGGACCGTTGTTCTACTGGTTCCTCAAGTGGATCGCCCTCGGCCCCCTGCTCCGTCTCGTGTTCCGCCCCGAGGTCTCCGGCCTCGAGCACGTCCCCACCGAGGGCCCTGCGATCCTGGCGAGCAACCACCTGTCGTACGCCGACTGGCTCTTCATGCCGCTCACGATCAACCGCAAGGTCACCTTCGTGGCCAAGGCCGAGTACTTCACGACCCCGGGGTTCAAGGGCTGGCTCCAGAAGACGTTCTTCTCCGGAGCGGGGCAGGTGCCGATCGACCGCTCGGGCGCGGACGCCGCCGCCGGCGCGCTCATGTCGGCGAAGAAGGTGCTCGGCGAGGGTGACCTGTTCGGCATCTACCCGGAGGGCACCCGGTCGCACGACGGGAAGCTCTACCGCGGCAAGACCGGGGTGGCCCGGCTCGCCCTCGAGACCGGGGTGCCGGTCATCCCGGTGGCGGTCGTGGGGACCGACATCGTGGCGCCGCCCGGGAAGAAGTTCGGCCACTGGACGCGCCCGACGGTCCGCTTCGGCAAGCCGCTGGACTTCTCCCGCTACGACGGACTCGAGAACGACCGCTTCATCCTGCGCTCGATCACCGACGAGGTGATGTACGAGATCATGCGGCTCTCCGGCCAGGAGTACGTCGATCTGTACGCCGGCCGGGCCAAGGCGCTGGACAAGGAGGCGGCCAAGGGCGCCGCCCGGAAGCCGGCCACGGACGACCCGGACCTCAAGGCCTCCTGATCGTGGCCCGCGTCAGCGCGGTCGGCGGCTCTCGGCACCGCGACCTCGCGATCGAGCGCGCCTGGGCCGAGGTCACGACGGTCCTCTTCCGTGCCCTGATCGTGCTGCGGTTCGTCGTCCTCGCCTACGCCCTGGGCCTCAACATCGGCCGCTTCGACGAGTTCGCGAACCAGGGTCTCGCCGTCGCTGTCCTCGCGGTGCAGGTGGTGTGGACCGGCTTCGCGTCGTGGGCCTACGACGACCCACGCCGTCGGCGGTTCCCGCTCTACGTGGCCGACCTCGCGGTGTCGGTGCTGCTGCTCCTCAGCACCCCGCTCGTGCAGTCCGAGGCGATGCTCGACCGGCACGCGTCCACGATGCCGTCGTTCTGGGTGATGACGCCGGTGCTGGCCTTCGCCGTGGGTCGTCACTGGGCGGAGGGAGTGACGGCAGCGGCGGTCGTCTCGGTCGCCGACCTGTCGGTGCGCACCGTCGACTCGGGAAGCACCTGGGGCAACATCTTCCTGCTGCTGCTGGCCGCGAGCATCGTCGGCTACTGCGCCGGGGTCCTGCGCCGGGCCGCCGAGGTGAGGGCGGTGGCGGAGCGCGCCGCGGCTGCCGCGGCGGAGCGCGCCCGGCTCGCCCGCGCCGTTCACGACGGCGTCCTCCAGGTGCTCGGTCTCGTGCAGCGCGAGCTCTCGCCGCGCGCCGACGACCTCGCCGAGCTCGGCCGCCTCGCGGGGGACCAGGAGACTCGTCTGCGATCCCTCGTGCAGGACGACGCCCGGGCACGGTCGAGCCCGTCCGTGCCCTCCACCGGAGGTCCCCGGTCCGACCTGACCCGGGCTCTCGAGGAGCTGGGATCACGCCTGGTGGCGGTCTCGGGACCGGCGGGGTCCGTCCCCCTCGCTCAGCACGAGGTCGACGAGACGATCGCGGCGGTGCGGGCCTGCCTCGACAACGTCCGCCAGCACGTGGGTCCGGACGCCCCGGCGTGGGTGCTCGTCGAGGACCTCGGGTCGTCGGTGGTCGTGACCGTGCGCGACGAGGGCCCCGGCATCCCCGACGGCCGTCTCGACGAGGCCGCGGCCGAGGGCCGCCTGGGCGTCACCGGCTCGATCCGGGGCCGGCTCGAGGCGCTCGGGGGAAGCGCCGTCCTCACCAGCACGCCCGGAGCGGGCACCGAGTGGGAGCTCACCGTGCCCCGACACCAGGAGGCCACGTGACCGGCTCGACCGATGACGCCGCCGACGCCCCGCTCCGCGTGATGGTCGTCGACGACCACCCGATGTGGCGCGACGCCGTGACGCGCGACCTCGAGGCGGCCGGCCTCTCGGTGGTGGCGACCGCCGGCACCGGCGACGAGGCACTCACGCGGGCCCGGGCGACGCGCCCGCAGGTGGTCGTGCTGGACCTCCAGATCCCCGAGCCCGACGGCGTCGCCGTCACCGGCTCGCTGGTGGCCTCGGACCCGTCGGTCCGGGTGCTGATCCTCTCGTCGTCCGGCGAGCAGGAGGACGTGCTCGAGGCGGTCAAGGCAGGGGCGACCGGCTACCTCGTGAAGTCGGCCTCGCGCGACGAGCTGCTCCACGCCGTACGACGTGTCGCCCACGGCGAGGCCGTGTTCACCCCCGGGCTGGCCGGCCTGGTGCTGGGGGAGTACCGCCGGCTGGCAGAGACGCCGGGACCGGGCGGGGACGACAGCGACCTGCCCCGGCTCACCGAGCGCGAGACGGAGGTCCTCCGGATGGTCGCGAAGGGCCTGAGCAGCAAGCAGATCGCCGACCGGCTCGTGCTCTCGCACCGCACCGTGCAGAACCACGTCCAGAACACCCTGCGGAAGCTCCAGCTGCACAACCGGGTGGAGCTGACCCGCTACGCGATCGAGCAGGGGCTGGACGAAGAGCCGGGGTAGACCCCCGAACGGGCCATAATCGGGCATTTCGCCGCGCATAGGGAGGCTCTCTACTTAGGCTCGCCTTACTCACTCGAGGGAGGTGAGCGGCATGACCTTGGAGCCAATGCGGAGGCTCTCCGGTCGCCGACGGGGTCGCGAGCGCGGCGCCGTCGCCGTTGAAGCTGCGCTGGTCACGCCTGTGATCCTGCTGATCCTGCTCGGCATCGTCGAGATGTCGTTCGCGCTGCGGGACTACGTGTCGGTGACGTCGGCGACGCGCGTCGGGGCACGCGTCGCGTCGGCCGCGCCCGACGCCGGACCGGCGACCTGCGAGACCGGCCCCTTGGCGCCGCCGTGTGCCCCGGGCAGCGTCCCCGCGCTCGCGCAGGCCGCGGCCGACGCGATCCAGAAGTCCGGGTCGGCGATGCCGCAGGACTCGATCAACTACATCCTCGTCTACAAGGCGAACGACAAGGGCTTCCCGGGCGCCAACGGCGTCACGACCATGCCGTCGTCGTGCGCCGCGGTCGCGAACTGCGTGCGCTTCACGTGGCGGGCGACCGCGGACGCGTTCCGCTACGCCGACGGCTCCTGGCTGTCGACGTCCATCAACGCGTGCGTGAACGAGTCGGACACGCTGGGCGTGTACATGAGCGCGAACCACAAGTGGATCTCCGGCATCTTCGGGTCGTCCATCGACCTCGGTGACCGGGCCGTCATGAAGTTCGAGCCGCTGCCCGAGGACTCGTGCAAGACCGGACGACCGGCGGCACACCCGTGACTCGCCGGCCCCAGCGAGCGGGACCGCGACGAGGACGGCTACGTCGCGATCATGGTCGCGACGCTTCGTGTTCGCCCTCTTCTTCGCGCTCGCCGCGATCTCGGTCGACGTGTCCGCCTGGTACGTCGAGGTCCACCGGGTCCAGAAGGCCGCGGACGCCGGTGCGCTCGGCGGCGTGACCTACATGCCCCAGGACCTCACGTCCGCCCGTGCCACCGCCCGGGACATCACGTCTCGCAACGGCTACGCCGACGGCGGGAAGATCTCGGTCACGGCCGAGGAGGGCGACAAGCCGAGCGAGCTCGAGGTGACCGTCTCGAGCCAGATCACCAACACGTTCGGACAGATCTTCGGCGCCGGCAACATCACCATCAGCCAGACCGCGGTCGCCGACTACACAGGCCCGCAGCCGATGGGCAGCCCCTGCAACACCTTCGGCAACGAGCCCAGCGGGACCACCGCGTTCGGGCCGACCGTGAGCGTCCTGTCGGCCCCTCTCGGGGCGTCGTGCGAGCAGTTCCCGGAGTACTGGCCCTCGATCGCCGGCCCGGAGGTGGCCAAGACCCAGGGGGAGCAGTTCGGCACCCGCTACTGCTCGTCAGGCGAGTCGGCGTGCACCGACACCACCAACACGGAGTACTCGCCGCTCGGCTACTTCATGATGGTCCGCGTCCAGCAGGCGGCGGTGAACAAGGTCGTCAGGCTGCAGATCTACGACCCGTCGTACGTCGCGACCGGGTCGGAGTGCGAGGACGTGCCGACGAGCATGTCGACCAACGGCGCCTCGAACTCGCCGAACCCCTACGTCACGGACGGCAAGACGCGTTACGACGACTCCGCCAACCAGTTCTGTTCCGGGGACAACCAGAACAACGGCAACGGCCAGCGTCGTGGCAACGAGGTGCCGACCATCACGTCGTTCGGTCTCCGCGCTCCGACGGACACGCTGGTGCCCTCCGAGGGAACCCCGGTCGCCGGCTGCACGCGCCAGTACCCGGGTTACACCGTGCCGACGACCGGCCAGCTCCGCGACAACGGCGCCAGCTTCGAGGACAACCTCGCGCGAGTGTTCCACCAGTGGAAGCAGCTGTGCACGTTCACCCCGACGCGTGCCGGTGACTACTACCTGCAGGTGCGCAGCAACGTGCCGATGGGCGGCTCGGTGAACGACGACGGCAGCTACAAGCCGAGCAACGCGGCGACGAGTGCGATGTACACGCAGACCGGCGACAACAGCTCCATGAAGCAGACGGGGACCAACCGGTTCTCGGTGCGGGCGTTCATCGACGGGGCACCAACGCCTCGGTCGCGGTGTCGGCGTACGAGCGCATGCCGATCTTCGCCAACACCACCTCCTCGACGCCGGAGTTCAACTTGATCCGGGTGCTGCCCGGCGGTGCGGGCAAGACGCTGATCTTCACGTTCTTCGACGTGGGTGACGCTGCGACCAGCGGGACCATGACGGTGCTGCGGCCCACCGACGCGACCGGGTCCGCCCTGACCGGCTGCAAGGCGGTGGGCTACCAGTCACTGACGTTGCCGACCTGCTCGCTGAGCGGCATCAGCAACGGCGCGGGGTGGAACGGCAAGTCCGAGTCGATCTACGTGCCGATCCCTCCGCAATTACTCGTGCAACTTCAGCTCGACGGGCGGGTGCTGGTTCAAGGTGCGGGTCAGCTTCGGGTCCGGGTCGGTCACCGACGCCACGACGTGGTCGGCCTCCATCTCCGGCGACCCGGTGCGGCTGATCGAGTGAGTCCCGCGCCGACTGCCTATCCTGAGCGGCGTGACCGATGCCCTGCGGGAGCGCGCTGACGAGCTCTACGGGCTGCTGCCCGAGGAGTTCACCGCCGCGCGGACTGCCGCGGTCAAGGAGGCGCGGGACGCCGGTGACCGGACGCTCGCGAAGGCGCTGCAGTCGCTGCGCCGCCCCACGGTCTCGGCCTGGTCGGTCAACCTGCTGGCACGGCAGCGACGTGAGCTCGTCGACCAGGTGGTCGAGCTCGGCAGCTCGCTGCGCGAGGCGCAGGCGATGCTGCGCGGCGAGGCCTTGCGCGACCTGACCAAGCAGCGCCGCCAGCTCGTCGCCGCGGTGACGCACGAGGCGCGCGCCCTGGCGACCGCCGAGGGCCAGAAGCTGAGCGATGCCGCCGTGCGTCAGGTCGAGGAGACGCTCCAGGCCGCGATGGCCGACCCCACGGCCGCCGAGGCCGTGCGCACCGGGCTGCTCGCCCAGCCGCTCGCCTCCACGGGGCTGGAGTCGTTGGCCGAGGTGCTGGCACTGCCGCCCGACCTCCTGGTCGTCGGGGAGGAGCCCGAGGAGGTGACGGAGAAGCCGAACCTCACGGTGGTCCGCGACCAGACCCGGGCCGTGCGCGAAGCCGACCAGCGCGTGGCCGAGGCCGGGGTCGCGGTGCGAGCCGCGCACAAGGTCCACGCCCAGGCCGAGAAGAGGCGGAGCAAGATCCAGGCGAAGGTGCTCCAGCTGGAGGCGCGGGTCGAGGAGCTCCGCTCGCAGCTGGCCGAGGCGGAGGAGCAGGCCGAGGAAGCCGTCGAGAAGCTGTCCGGGCTCGATGGATCGGTCGAGGAGGCCAGGACCGAGCTCGACGACGCCCAGGCGGAGGCAGACGATGCGATGCGCCGGCGCAAGGAGCTCGACTAGCTGCTAGTCCGCCCAGCCCTTCGCGCGTTCCACCGCGCGGCGCCAGCGGCGGTGCGCGTCGTCCATCGACTCCCGGTCGGCCTGGGGTTCGAAGCGCCGGTCCAGCTTCCAGGTCTCGGCCAGCTCGTCGCGCGAGGACCACACGCCGGCGCCGAGCCCCGCCACGAAGGCAGCGCCGAGTCCGGTGGTCTCGAGCACCTCAGGTCGTTCCACGGGTACGCCGAGCTGGTCGGCCTGGAGCTGGCAGAGGAGGTCGTTGGCGGCGGCTCCGCCATCGACGGTGAGCGAGGTCAACGGCGAGGTGTCCGGGAGGGTCTCGACCACGTCGCGGACCTCGAAGGCGATCGCCTCGAGGGTGGCCCGGACGATGTGTCCGCGGGTCGTGCCGCGGGTGATGCCGAGGATCGTGCCGCGAGCGTGCGGGTCCCAGTCAGGGGCGCCGAGGCCCGTGAGCGCAGGCACGAACACCACACCGTCCGTGCTGTCGACGGTCGCGGCGATGGCCTGGCTCTCGGCTGCGGACCCGACGATCTGGAGCCCGTCGCGCAGCCACTGCACCGCGGCACCCGTCACGAAGATGGCGCCCTCGAGGGCGTAGGTCAGCTCTCCGTCAGGGGAGCGCCAGGCCGCCGTCGACAGCAGGCCCGCGTCGGAGCGCACCACCTCGGTGCCGGTGTTGGTGAGGATGAACGAGCCGGTGCCGTAGGTGCACTTGGTGTCACCGACCTCGAAGCAGGTCTGGCCGAACAGCGCCGACTGCTGGTCGCCGAGGATGCCGGAGATCGGCAGCTCCAGGCCGAGGAAGCTCTTCGGGTCCGTGGTGGCGATCTCCCCCCACGACGGCACCACCTCGGGCAGGGCGTCACGTGGGACGCCGAAGAGGTCGCAGAGCTCGTCGCTCCAGTCGCCCTCGGCCAGGTCGAAGAGCAGGGTCCGACAGGCGTTGGACACGTCCGTGACGTGCCAGGTGCCGCGGGTCATCCGGGCGACGAGGTAGGAGTCGACGGTGCCGATGGCGTAGCGGCCGTCCTGGACAAGCGCCCAGGTGTTCGGCTCGTTCTCGGCGAGCCAGACCAGCTTGGTGCCGGAGAAGTACGGGTCCAGGCGCAGCCCGGTCAGCTCCGCGACCCGGTCCTCGTGGCCCTCGTCCTTCAGACGACGGCAGATGTCGGCGGTGCGGCGGTCCTGCCAGACGATCGCCCTGCGGGGGCTCCCGAGGGTCTCGCGGTCCCAGAGCAGCACGGTCTCGCGCTGGTTGGTGATGCCGACCGCGCGCAGCGGCGGGCCCCCCGTCTCGTCGTACTGCTGGAGCGCGGAGCGCGTCGCCTCGAGGGTGGCCTGCCAGATCTCCTCGGGGGAGTGCTCCACCCAGCCGGCGTGCGGGAAGTGCTGCGCGAACTCCTGGTAGCCCCGGACCGCGACCCGGCCCTCCTCGGTGACGACGAGGGCGGTCACGCCGGTCGTCCCTGCGTCGATGGCCAGCACACTCATGCGTCCGATCCAACCAGCGATGCCTACCCGTCGGTAGCCTGCGACCCGCCACTGGAACGTTCCAATAAGTCTCGCTACGGTGGTCGTCATGCGAGTGGGAGTGCTGACAGGAGGCGGGGACTGCCCCGGCCTCAACGCCGTCATCCGAGGGATCGTCCGCAAGGGCGTGGAGACCTACGACTTCGACTTCGTGGGCTTCCGCGACGGGTGGCGGGGTCCGCTGGAGAACCTCACGACGCCGCTCGGCGTCAAGGAGGTCCGTGGGATCCTGCCGCGCGGCGGCACCATCCTCAAGTCGTCGCGGACCAACCCGTTCAAGGTCGAGGGCGGCGTCGAGCGGATCAAGGACAACCTCGCGGCCAACGGCATCGACGCGCTCATCGCCATCGGCGGCGAGGACACGCTCGGGGTGGCGACGAAGCTCTCCGACCTCGGCGTCAACGTGGTCGGCGTCCCCAAGACGATCGACAACGACCTGTCCGGGACCGACTTCACCTTCGGCTTCGACACCGCGGTGAACATCGCCATGGAGGCGATCGACCGGCTGCACACCACGGCCGAGTCGCACCACCGGGTGCTCGTCGTGGAGGTCATGGGCCGGCACGCGGGCTGGATCGCCCTGCACTCCGGCCTCGCCGGCGGCGCCAACATCGTGCTCATCCCGGAGAAGCCCTTCGACATCGGATCAGTCTGCGCCTACGTCGAGCACCGCTTCCAGACGCAGTACTCCCCGATCGTGGTCGTCGCCGAGGGCGCGGTCCCGGTCGACGGCGGCGACATGACGCTGACCAGCGGCGAGCTCGACTCGTTCGGCCACGTGCGCCTCGGCGGCATCGGCGACCGGCTGGCCAAGGAGATCGAGAACCGCACCGGCAAGGAGGCCCGCGCGGTCGTCCTCGGCCACGTGCAGCGCGGTGGCACCCCGACGGCGTTCGACCGCTGGCTCGCGACGCGCTTCGGACTCCATGCCGTCACCGCCGTCGCCGAGAAGGAGTTCGGCACGATGGTGGCGCTGCGCGGCACGGACATCGTCCGCGTGCCGCTCATCGAGGGCACCGGCGAGCTGAAGCTCGTCTCGCCCGAGGAGTACGCCGAGGCCGAGGTCTTCTTCGGCTGACGCCGGGCGGGACGGCACGCCCGCAAACCGCTTCTGAACATCCTGGTCTGGGTACTTTCGCCCCGCACCACCTCGGATGTGTCCAGGAGCGGGAGGTCGCATGGCCGGATCACCCGTGGGGCCGAGCACCCGTGTCGTGCGGCTGGTGCTCTCGCTCCTCGTGGCAGCCCTGGCCGGAGCCGTCGTCCTCGCCACACGCGACGACGAGCTCACCCCACCGGTGGACGTCGTGGGCTTTCCGAGCCACCAGGACTTCAGCTTCGCGGCCATGTTCACGGCGTACCGGCTGGCCGTCTTCATCGTCCCTCTGGTCACGGTCGTCTCCTACGCAGTGCTCGCGCGTTGGGGCCCGTGGGCCGGGACCCCGGTCGGTCCTGCCTCTGACGAGCGGGCGCTCCGGCTGTGGCCGGCAGTCCCTTCCCGTGCCGCCGCAGTCGGGTTGTGCCTGCCGGTGGTGCTCGTCTCCGTCCTCGCGGTGTCGTCGTCGCGGTCAGGGCGAGACCGCGTCTCCGTGGTCGACCTGGTGGTAGGTGTCGTCGTCCTGGTCGTGCTCGTGATCCAGCCCAGCGTCTGGGCCCGGGTGGCCGCGGCGGCTGTTGCTCCGGTGCTGGCGGTCACCTGGTTCGCCCGGCACACCTCGGTGGAGGGCGACGGGTTCAGCCGCACCTACGCGTGGATCCCCTGGTGGCTGGCGGCCGCAGCGCTGGTCGTCGTCGCGCTGTCCGTGACCCGCTCGACGCGACTGGGCACGTCGCCCGAGACCCTGCTCCGCCGCCTCGTGGCAGCCTGGGTCCTCCCGGCCCTGGTCGGGTTGGGCACCGCCGCGATGCCTCTCGTACCCGCCCGCTTCGAGGGCTTCGACGACGCGCAGAGCGTGACGGGTGCGGCGCTCATGCAGCACGGGCTGCTGCCGTGGCGCGACGTGATGCTGATCCACGGACCGTTCGAGGACGGCCTGCGCAGCCTGGTGGGCTGGGCCCTGTTCGAGCACACGCTGTGGGGCAGCAACCTGGCCTCGACCGCCGTGTGGGGGCCTCTGTTCTGGATCGGGCTCTACACCGCCGGCGCCCTGCTCGTGCGAGGGTCGCTGCCCGCCTGCGCCGGCCTGGCCGTGGCTCTCCTCGGTCTCGGTCACGTGCTCGTCCCGTCGTACCGCTGGGTCGCGATGGGCTTCGTCGTGAGCCTCCTCGTGCTCGCGCTGCGAAGCCCGGCGCGACGCTGGACCGCCCTGCTCACCGGAGCCCTCTTCGTCCAGGCCGTGCTGGTGCCCGAGTCGGCGTTGGTCGTGGTGGCGGTGCTCGCCACGCTCCTGCTGGCGGCCCTGCGCGGACCTGCCGAGCCCGGCGTCGGCCGGTGGCGGCGCCTCGTCACCTTCCTGGTCAGCGGCGCCGTGCTCACCGCTGGGCTCGTCCTCCTCCTCTGGCGGTACGACGCCCTGGACGGCTTCGTGACGTACTTCCTCGTCTTCGGCCCCGGCCATGCCGCGACCGGCGCAATTCCTTTCTTCGCCGCGACGGTGCCCTACCGGCTCACGTTCCTCTTCGTCGTGGTGGTGCTGACCGCCTCCTTGGTGCGCCTGGGGACCCGGACCGTGGACCGACGCTCTCTCAGCGTCGTCGAGCTGGTCCTGGTCTGCTGCGCCCTGTGCGGTGCGCTGTACGGCGAGAAGGCCATCGCGCGGTTCGACGACCCCCACGTCCTGCAGGTGCTCAGCGTCGTGGGTCCTCTCGTCGTCGGACTGCTCGCCGTCGCGCTCGCCCGCCCCCGGGTCACGCCCGTCGCGATCGGTGGGGTCGTGCTCGTCCTGCTCGCGCCCTGGGCGCTGGCTGCGCTCGTGGAGGCACCGGGCGCCAACAAGGTCGTCGACCCCGAGGCCACGTGGGTCGAGCGCATCGGGGTGCAGGACGGCGCGGTCGACGAGGAGCTGGTCGCCGACCTCGGTGGCGCGCTGGATGCCTTGACCGAGCCGGGGGAGCGTGTCTTCGACTTCTCCAACAGCCCCGGCTACGTGAACTACCTGCTCGGCCTCGAGCCGGCGACGACGTACTACCAGGTGAGCATGGCCGTGGCCGAGCACGCGCAGGAACAGCTCGTCGACCAGCTCGACGAGGCGAGGCCGAGCGTCGTGGTGCTCGATGCCTCCTCCATCGGCCTCAACGACTGGGACGGGGTGCCCAACCCGGTGCGTCACTACCTCGTGGCAGAGCACGTGCTCGACGGCTGGTCGCCGGCAGCGACGGTCGACGGGGTGCTCCTGCTGCTGCGCGACGACCTGGCCGGTCGGGCGTCAGCGGTGCAGACCCTTCCGGGCGTGACCGCCCCCGCGCCGCTGCGGTCGTGCGACTGGGGCAGCAGCCCTGTCTTCTTGCCGCGGGAGGAGACCAGCGACCCCGTGCTCGAGTCCCTCGACGCGGTCGACGGGCTGCAGGTCACGGTGCGCGGGATGGCCGAGGATCCGGAGGGGCTCGCGGTCACGGACATCCTGCTCGCGCAGGACGGGGAGGTCGTGGACTCGTGGCCGACCACGATCGTCTGGCCGCCGGCGCGGGAGCCGGGCACCGGCACCTCGGTCGAGCCCGGCGGGTTCGACAGGACCACCCTGGTGGCACGACGTGGTGGGCTGGCCGTGTTCGCGCAGCTCGCCGACGGCTCCGTGCACCCTCTCGACGGCGAGACGGGCACCCGGCCGACGCTCGAGGACCTCGACGGGTCGCGTCTCACGGTCGAGGAGTCCACCGCGGGATCGGTGAGCGACCTGACGGTGCGCCGGACGACGTTGGCGCGGGTCGCCGTCCCGGCGGGAGGGCTCACGGCCTACGACGCCCTGGAGCTTCGTTCGGACGCTGCCCTCGGGACCGCCGACGTCGTGCTGCTCGGTGAGCGGGCGGCACCCACCCGCGACTGGATCTCGGTGCGCTCCCTCCCGGTCGCCGGCGACCGACTCCAGGTGCGCGTCGGCAGCTGCCTGCAGTGGCACGAGTGGTCGGGGAGCTACGTCTACCTGTGGTCGCCCGACGGCGCCGTGCCGCTCACCGACGTGGAGTTCGCGAGGAGCGCCTCCAGCTCGGCGAGACCAGAAGGAGAGCCGATCTCGTAGAACCGCTCGGCCACCTCGAAGCCGGCCAGCAATCCTTCGGCTGCGCAGCCCGTGAAGAGGTCCGCCAGGTCGGACCGCCCGTCCGGCGGGATCCGCGCCGCCACCACGGCGCGGTCGAGGGCCGAGAGGCCGTAGTCGATCCAGTGCATCTCGGCGGGGAGCGGGTCGAGGTTCTTCTCGTAGCGGACGACGAGGCCGTCGGCGAGCACGACGTTGCTCCCGTCCCAGCGGCCGCGGTTCTCGAAGACCGTCATCGTCGCGGGCAGCTCGACGGCCCGGTGGCTTTCGAACACCTCGCCCGGATCGACCTGCAACCACGAGTCGCCGTACACGACGAGGAAGCGGTCGTCGAGCCGTTCCTGGTCGAGGGCCAGGCGCAGTGCTCCGCCCGTGCCGCGGAGGTGCTCGCCCTCGTCGACGTACGCGACCTCGAGTCCCCAGCCCGCGCCGTCACCGACGAAGTCGCGCACCCTCTCGCCGAGGTAGCCGATGCAGTACACGACCGACGTGACGCCGCCGTCCCGGAGCCACCCCAGCTGCCAGTCGGCGAAGGGCCGGCCGGCGACGGGGAGAAGGGTCTTGGGCACGGCGCGCGCCACCGGCCACATCCGGGTGCCGAGCCCGCCGGCGAGGACGACGCACTGCACGTGTCAGTCCTGCACCATCACGGTCGAGCCCTGGTGGTCGAAGCCGAACTTCAGCTCGTGCAGGCCTTCTGCCTTCATCGCGGCGCGCAGCGCCTTGGTGTCCTCGGCGTAGAACATCAGGAAGCCACCACCGCCGGCGCCGACGAGCTTGCCGCCGCGCGCCCCGTGGTCGAGGGCGAGGTCGTAGAGGCGGTCGATGCGCGGGTTGGACATGTCGCCCGAGCGCTTGCGCTTGTGCAGCCAGTGCTCGTGCATGATGTCCGCGAACTCCCCGGTGCGCCCCGCCCGGAGCGCGTCGAGGCTGCGGTAGCCCAGCTCCTTCACCGTGTCGAGGTTGGCCGCCATGTCGGCGTCGTCGGCGAGGGACAGGCTGCGCTGGTCCTTCAGCATCTGGTCGGCGTCGCGCGAGTAGCCGGTGAAGAACATGAGGAGGTGCTCCTCGAGCTCGTGCGCCGTGTCGTCGTCCATCACGCCGGTCGCGACGTCCACGGTGCCGTCGGCGCGGAACTCGAACTGCGTGATCCCGCCGTACGCCGCGATGTACTGGTCCTGCTTGCCGACCGCGCGGCCGAGGCGGTCGATCTCGATCTCGCAGGCCTGGGCAGCGAGGTCGGCGGCGCCCACGTGCTTGCGCTGGGCTGCGTGGACTGCACGCAGGAGGCCGACCGTGAACGAGCCCGACGAACCAAGTCCGGTGCCTGCCGGGATGTCCGCCGTGCTGACCATCTCGACGCCCGGTCCGACACCGTGGGCGCTCAGCACCTCGCGGAAGATCGAGTGGTCGATCTCCTCGACCCGGTCGACGCGCTCGAGGGCGGAGTACTTGAGGAAGTAGTCGCCGGTGAACGTGCGGTTCACCGAGATGTAGACGTGCTTGGTGATCGCGGCCGACAGCACCATGCCGCCGCCACGCTTCTCGTAGTAGGACGGCAGGTCCGTGCCGCCACCACCGAGGGTGATGCGCAGGGGAGTGCGCGTGATGAGCATCAGACGTCTGCCCGAGGGGTGTGCGCGACCGCCGCCAGCTGCCAGCCGCCGGGTGTGTCCAGGCGGTTGAGCCGGAACGACCGCCGGAAGAAGGCCGTCGCGATCCGCTCGGCGGAGGACGTCGGGGTCTCGGGCCGTCGATCGGCCATGTCCCTGACGAGGCGTTCGCCGCGAGCGACCACCGCGAGCTTGTAGAGGTTGAAGAACGGGAAGCCGGTGCGGAACACGCGGTCCAGCACGAGTCCCGAGTCCGTCACGACCGAGGTCAAGCGGGTCGGTGTGAAGTGCTCCTCGTGGCCGATCGCCTTGTCGAACGCGGATCGCGGCCCGCCGGGGACCGTGATGACGACCCTGGCACCGGGCTGGAGGAGTTGCCGGGTGTTGCGGAGGAGTGCCGCCGGGTCGTCGACGTGCTCGAGCACCTCGGAGCACACGGCGTGGGTGCCGAGGGCGACTTCGGGGAGAGGCTCGACCTCGGCCTCGAGGAGGTTCCGCTCGTGGAACGTCGCGTCGACGCCGGCCGAGATCGCTGCGGCACGCGCGCGGCGTACACCCTCGGCGCTGTACTCGACGCCGGCCACGTGCACGTCCGGACGGTCGAGGGCGAACTGCACGGCGAAGGCGCCCTGCCCGCAGCCGACATCGAGCAACGTCGCCCCGGCAGGCACGTCCCCGAGAAGCTCGAGCACGACCCGGCGCCGGTAGTCGTTGGCGGGGTTGCCGCTGGCCGCCTCACCGAAGGCGCTCCAGTGGCTGTCCCAGTCGTCCTCGGCCGAGGTCACGGTCCGCGGTTCCGTCACAGCTCGTACCCGGCCGCGACGGCGTCGCGGCGGAACATCTTGACGGTGTCGAGGGAGAACTCCTCGAGGTCGCGGCCGCGGTGGGCCAGCTTGGCCAGCAGGTCGTCGGTCATCGTGATGATGTGCACACCCGCCTCCTCGGCCTGGGCGACGTTGAGCACCTCTCGCGGGCTCGCCCAGAGCAGCTCGAGCTGCGGGTGCGGAGCGAGCATCTCCACGGCGGCGCGCATGACGGGCAGGGGATCGCGGCAGGTGTCGGCGATGCGACCGGCGAACACGGAGATCACGTGCTCGGGTCCGTCGCTCGCGACCCCCAGGACGTGCTCCACCTGGTCGAGGGTCATCAGCGCCGTCACGTTGACGTGCACCCCCTCCGCGGAGAGCTCCTTGATGACCCGCGAGGTCGACTCGCCCAGGGTGTTCGTGACGGGGATCTTGACGTAGACGTTCGGACCCCACGACCCGATGAGAAGGCCTTGGCGGACCATCTCGTCGAGGTCGTCCGCGAACACCTCGAACGACACGGGGCGCGAGCCCACGGCCGCGAGCACGTCGTGGGCGAAGGCTCGGTAGTCCTCCACGCCCGCCTTGCGCATGAGCGTGGGGTTGGTGGTGAACCCGTCGATACGCGGGTCGGAGGACAACGCCTGGATGCTGGCCAGGTCTGCTCCGTCGGCAAAGATCTTCATGCGTGAGCCCCCTCCCAGGGCTGGGTCTGCTCGACAGGTCCCGAGGTTCCCGAGACGAGGTACGGCGTCGCGTCGAGGAGCGTCGCGAACGACGCGTCCGGACGCGACCGCAGGGCCTCGCCGTGCCCACCGTCCACGTGGACGGCTCCGACGCCTGCGTTGCGCGCAGCGTCGATGTCGCGCCACCGGTCTCCCACCAGGTGGCTGCGATCGAGATCGAGGTGCAGCCGCTCCGCGGCCGCGAGCACCATGCCAGGACGAGGCTTGCGGCACGCGCAGTCGTCCACGTCGTCGTGCGGGCACACCACCACGAGGTCGAGCGGCAGCAGCCGCCGGAGCTCCTCGTGGGTGGCGTCGAGCTCGGCGCGGTCGAGCCGACCACGCGCCACGTCGGGCTGGTTGGTGACGACGACGAGCGCGAAACCCGCCGAGACGAGCACGCGGCACGCCTCCTCGACACCGGGCAGCAACGAGACCGGTCCGCCGGCCGGCACGGGAGTGCCGCCCTCCACCCCGGACGGCAGCAGCACGCCGTCCCTGTCGAGGAACACAGCGGGGCGGCTCATGCCGGCATCAGCCCCGACCGCGCCTGGTCGGCCATGCTCGCCATGGAGTCCCGCAGCGCCTCGCGCGCGGTCCGCGCATTGGCCCAGCCGAGCGACCGGATCTTGCTGCTGTCGAGCCGGACCACCGGCACGTCGCCCTTCCAGCCCCGGTCACCACCGGTGTACTCGAAGCTCGTCGGTCCCGGGGACAGGCCGAGCAGGTCGCACGCGATCTCGGCGATCTCGGTGACGGTGATGTAGTCGCGGTCGCCACGTTGAAGACGTCGTACGGCGCATCGCCGGACACCGCTCGCGGTCAGCACGGCATCGATGACGTCGTCGACGTGGACGTAGGACTTGCTCTGTCGTCCGTCCCCGAGGATGCGCAGGCTCTTCGGGTCGGCGAGCAGGCGCCGGACGAAGTCGTAGCCCGACGCCGTGGGTCTGCCGGGGGCCGACCACGTTGCCGAAGCGGAAGGCGCGGCACGCAGATCCCGAACATGTGGGCGTACGACGAGAGCATGCGCCTCGCCGGCGAGCTTGCTGGCGCCGTACGTCGAGTCGGGGACGAGCGGGCCGTGGTCCTCCGCTGCCTCGGTGGTCGCCGAGGTCGCCGTAGACGCCGCTCCCCGAGGCGTAGAGGACCATGCGGCACCTCGGCCAGGCGTGCGGCCTCCGCGACGCGTGGGTCAGCAGCGTGCCCTGGTCGAAGTCGATGGCGGGGTCGGTCACCGCGCGCGGCGATGTCCGGGTTCGACGCCAGGTGGACCACGTGGTCATGCCGCGTGCGGTCGCCGCAGGTCGGCGAGGTCCTCGACCTCGCCGCGCACGACCTCGAGCCGCGCGTCGTCACGCACCTCGGCGAGGTGCCAGTCCTGACCCGACGAGAAGTTGTCGTAGACGGTGACCGCCTCGGTCGCCGGGTCGGCCGAGCAGGCGTGCGGTCGAAGTGGCTGCCGATGAAGCCGGCGCCGCCGACGATGAACCACGCGGCGCAGGTGCTCGGGCGTCACGTCAAGTGACTCCCACCGTGTGGTGGTCGCGGGCTGAGCGCGGGGTGCGACACCAGCAGATGCCACACCACGGCGCAGAGACCCTCGGTATGGGCGTGATGTGCTCGGCGAAGAGCGGCGGGATCACGACGCAGGCCGTGGCCAGCCGGGCTGTGGTCGCCGCCGTCGCGACCGACGACGCCGAAGATGGTGGCGCCCCGCTCCGGCCGAGCCCGAGCGCGCGACGATGTTGATCGAGACGTTCTCGCTCGGCGTCGCCGCCGCCGACGGAGAAGACCAGCAGCGCGTCGCTCGCGCCGAGCTTGGACACCTGAGCCAGCCGACGAACGTCGTCTCCCAGCCCTCGTCGTTGGTGCGGGCTGTGAGCTCGGAGACGTTGTCGGTGGGGGCGTAGGCCTCGATGCCGCAGATCTTGCGGAAGTCGTTGACCGCGTGGCTGGCGTGACCGGCCGAGCCGCCGACACCCAGGATGAAGAGCCGGCCCTCGCGTTCGCGCACGGCCGCGAGGCCGAGGGCGATCCGCTCGATCTGCTCGTCGTCGAGCGCCTCGGTCACCGCCACGCTCCGCGTGAGGAACTCCCTGGAGAAGGTCATGGCGACATCCGTCCCGGTCGTTGGCTGGCAGACGGCGAACGTGTTGAGGCCGAACTTGTGGCGGAAGCACCGGATCGCGGGCGGCTTGAAGCCGGCGCGGACGAGCAGCGGCCACAGGTCCCGCGGGTCGTAGTAGAGCTTGTGGTCGTCCATCTCCTCCGCCGGGCTCAGGTACCGAGCCGGAACGCAGAGAACTCGAGGGCTCGCTTCCCCGCCAGGAGGGCACGTTCACGAGGCACGCCCGCCGGGCGCGAGCATGCGACGGAACTCGTCGAGGGCCTCCTGGGTTCCCAGAGGTGCTCGAGCACCGAGATGCACATGATCACGTCGAGCGACGCGCTCGGGCAGCTTGCGCAGGACCGTCAGGCAGCGTGCCGACGTGACGCCGTGACCTTCGGGTGGTCGCGCAGGTCGGGCGCGAGCGCGACGTCGACGAGCACGGCCTCCTCCACCTCGGGGAGGATGCTGCGCATGAACGTGGCCTTGTACCCGCAGCCGAAGTCGGCGACGCGCCTTGCCCGGCGAACGAACCCCGAGCCGTCGTACCTGGCGCGCCGACAGCCACACGCCGAAGCGGTCGACGGCGCGTGCCGTCCGGCGACTGGCCGAAGGACGTCCGGCGGCCGCCTCGCGGGTCATCGGCACGCTCCGTACCGGACGGCCGTCGCATGCAGGACCAGGGTGAAGCAGAACGTCATGAAGCCGACGATCATGAGCAGCAGCCCCGTGATCGCGACGTGGTTCACCGGGTCCGCGGCCTGCGCGATCCGGAAGTCGCTGTCGCACGTAGTGGACCAGGAGCACCGCGTCCAGGACGAAGCCCGCGCGCGAGACGTGCAGCCGCTGACCACGACCGCGCGCGTGTAGGGGAAGAGCGCCGCCACCGTTCGGACGCGCGTCTCCGCCGTAGTCGAGGAAGACTGCGCCAGGCAGCCGATGTAGAAGCACTGCAGGCCGACGACGGAGAGCGTGACGCCCGAGCAGCATGAAGTAGAGGCTGAGAGCGTCACGCCGCCGATCGTCGACCGGGCCGCACGAAGCGGCAGCGTCAGCAGCAGGCCGAGCGAGCAGGAGCACGATGCCCGGGCTTGATGAGGAAGAAGTCGGCACCGTACACGAACATCGCCCGCAGGTTGATCCACGCCGCCGCGAACGGCGAGAACCAGCCCGAGCGCTTGTGGTGGCTGAGCCTGCCCTCGCGGTCCTTGAGGAAGCGTGATCGGCACCTCGGTGGTCCGCAGCCCCATGCGGACCGACTTGAGCACCATCTCCGAGGCGTACTCCCAGGACTGCGACTGCGAGCCCCATGCGCACCAGGGCGTCGCGGCGTGATGCCCCGCATGCCGCAGTGGATGTCGGTGAAGTGGCTGCCGTAGAGGAGGTTGAGGATCCACGTCGTCAGCGGGGTGCCGAAGTACCGGTGCAGCGGCGGCATCGCGCCCGGCTCGATGGAGCCGCTCCACCGCGAGCCCATGACGAACTCCGTGCCGTTCGCGCATGGCCTCGACGAACGGCGCCAGCTCGCGGAAGTCGTAGGTGCAGTCGGCGTCGCCCATGATGACGTAGCTGGCCGCGGACGTAGGGGATCGCGTCGATGTACGCGCGGCCCGAGCCCGCGCTTCGGGGCGCTGCAGCACGCGGGCGCCGCCTTCGAGCGCGAGCCGGGGGTGTCGTCGTCGAGCTGTCGACGATGAGGATCTCGCCGACGCGCCCGCGGCCGCGAGGCCCTCGTGGCACCAGCGCACGAACTCGCCGATCGTGATCGACTCGTTCACTGCCGGGATGAGCAGCGTGACCTCAGGCGCCTCCACGTCGTCCGGAGGCGTCAGCAGGACGATCTCGGGGTCGTGCGGGGACACACAGCTGCGGACCCCGCTGGAGGGATCCGTCGTCCACTGGTCATCGAGCGCGCCACCGAGCGCGGGTGACGCGACAGGTCGATCAGCCACTCCACGAAGGTAAAGGAAATCGGCACTTGTTTCGGGCAAAGCGAACATTCCCTCCGACGAGGCAGGCCGGACGTCGCCGCCTCCCTGGACGCGCTCAGCGCAGCGCGGCGGTTCCCCGGATCCGGGGGTTCATCAGGGCGCGGACCACGGCTGCCTGGACCCCGCGGATGCACAGGTCCGGGGCGCCGATCGCGAGCTCGGTGCGGTCGGCCAGCCACAGCACCCGGTCGACGTTCGGCTGCACGAAGAGCGCGTCGTCGAGCGACGGCACGGAGTACGGCGAGAAGAGCCCGTCGAGCTTCCGCTGGTGGACGACCCGCCAGTGGAACGGCCCCCGGCGTTCGTTGACGACGAGCCCCGGGAGGTACATCCGGTCGAGCGACGGGACGGTCGCCAGGGCGCCGCTGGTGACCAGCTTCGCGACCTCGACGTCGTCCTCACCGTCGGTCCGCGGAATCCGGATCTCCAGCAGGTCCTCGATGTGCGTCTCGCAGCGGCACACGCCGATGGCCGGCGGTCGCCACGCCTCCTCGGCGGTAGGCCGGAAACGCTCGAGAAGCCCCATGTCGCAAACCTTGCCAGACCCATGTCCGATTTGAGTGGATTTCAGGGTTCACGCAGCCCCGAACGAAGTCCATTTTGACCGAACGGACGAGGTGCCGTGGGGTGGAATGCTCCGGCGTACGCTTCTCCGGTGGCGATCCCCGATCTCGACGACCTGCGCGCGCTCGGCGCTGCCCAGCAGCCCGGCTGGCCCGACCAGGCCGCTCTCGACGCGACCGTGCAGCGGTTGCGCCGGGTCCCGCCCCTCGTCTTCGCGGGTGAGTGCGACGACCTCAAGGCCAAGCTGGCCGCCGTGGCGCGGGGCGAGGCGTTCCTGCTCCAGGGCGGCGACTGCGCCGAGACCCTCGAGGGCGCGACGGCCGACAACGTCCGCGCCAAGCTGCGCGTGCTGCTCCAGATGGCGGTGGTCCTGACCTACGCCGCGTCGGTGCCCGTGGTGAAGCTCGGCCGGCTGGCCGGGCAGTACGCCAAGCCGAGGTCCTCGGACACCGAGACCCGCGACGGCGTGACGCTGCCGGCGTACCGCGGCGACGCCGTCAACGGCTTCGACTTCACGCCGGAGTCCCGGGTGCCCGACGCGCAGCGGCTGCTGGACGTCTACAACTCGTCGGCCGCGACCCTCAACCTGGTCCGCGCGTTCGTCACCGGCGGCTACGCCGACCTGCGCCAGGTGCACAACTGGAACACCGACTTCGTGCGGTCCTCGCCGGTGGGCAAGCGCTACGAGAAGCTGGGCAAGGAGATCGACCGCGCACTGACCTTCATGTCCGCGATCGGGGCCGACCCCGACGAGTTCCACCGGGTCGACTTCCACTCCAGCCACGAGGCGCTGATCCTCGAGTACGAGCACGCGCTGACCCGGATCGACAGCCGCACCGACCTGCCGTACGACGTGTCCGCCCACTTCGTGTGGATCGGTGAGCGGACCCGGCAGATCGACGGCGCCCACGTCGAGCTCATGAGCAGGATCCGCAACCCGATCGGCGTGAAGCTCGGCCCGACGACCACCGCGGACGATGCCATCGCGCTCGCGCACAAGCTCAACCCGGAGAACGAAGCCGGGCGGCTCACCTTCATCACGCGCATGGGCGCCGGGCGGGTCCGCGACGCGCTGCCCGAGCTGGTCGAGAAGGTCACGGCCGCGGGCATCCAGGTCGCGTGGGTGTGCGACCCGATGCACGGCAACACCTTCGAGGCCTCGTCGGGCTACAAGACGCGTCGGTTCGAGGACGTCCTCGAGGAGGTGCAGGGGTTCTTCGACGTGCACCGCTCCCTGGGCACCTGGCCCGGTGGACTCCACGTCGAGCTCACCGGCGACAACGTGACCGAGTGCGTCGGGGGCGGCGAGTCGCTGCTCGAGGCCGACTTGTCCGGTCGCTACGAGTCGGTCTGCGACCCGCGGCTCAACCGGGTCCAGTCGCTCGAGCTGGCCTTCCTCGTCGCCGAGATGCTGACCGAGGTGCACACGGTCGCGGTGCCCGGGGTCGACGACTGACGCTTCCGTAGGGTGGCCGCGTGATCGACCTGCGCAGCGACACCGTCACCCGGCCGACCGACGCGATGCGGGCCGCGATGGCCTCCGCGGAGGTCGGCGACGACGTCTACGGCGAGGACCCGACGGTCCGGGCCCTCGAGGAGCAGGTCGCCGGGCTGTTCGGCAAGGAGGCCGCGCTCTTCACGCCGACGGGCTCGATGGCCAACGTGCTCGCCGTACGCTCGCTCGTCGGGGTCGGCCAGGAGGTGCTCTGCGAGTCCTCCGCGCACATCGCGCGCGCCGAGCTCGGCGCGCACGGCGCCTTCACCGGGCTGACGATGCGCACCTGGGTCGGCCGACCGCTCGACCTCGCGGTGGTCGAGCAGATCTTCGCGCCCGACATGGGGCCGTTCTTCGTGCCGACCGCGGCGGTGTCGGTGGAGAACACCCACAACTTCGGCGGGGGAGCGGTGATCCCGTCCGCCGACCTCGAAGCCCTGCGGTCCTTCGCCGACGAGCGTGGGATCGGGGTGCACCTGGACGGCGCCCGCATCTGGAACGCGCACGTCGCGACCGGCACGCCGCTCGCCGGGTACGGCGCCGTGGCGGACGTGCTCGCCGTGTGCCTCTCGAAGGGGCTCGGCGCACCGGTCGGCTCGCTCGTCGTCGGCCGGGCCGACGCGATCGCCGAGGCGCGGGTCTGGAGGAAGCGGCTGGGCGGCGGGATGCGTCAGGCCGGGATCCTGGCGGCTGCCGGACTGCACGCACTCGACCACCACGTCGATCGACTGGCCGACGACCACGAGCACGCGCGGGTCCTCGCCGAGGCCTGCGGCCTCGACCCCTCGACCGTGGACACCAACATCGTCGTGGTCCCCGTCGCCGACCCGGCCGCCGTCGTCGCGGCCGCCAAGGAGGAGGGCGTCCTCGTCTCCGCCGTCGGCGCCACGTCCCTGCGCCTCGTCACCCACCTCGACGTCGACCGCCCCGCCACCGACCGCGCCGCCACCGTCCTCCGCAAGCTCCTCTGACCGCCGAACCGTCCCTCGGGTACAGCCGAACCGCCCCTCGGGTACCGCCGAACCGCGCCTCGGGTACAGCCCCCTCGGGTACCGCCGAACCGGTGCTCGGGTACAGCCGTACCGTGGCTCCGGTACGGTACCGCGGCTCCGGTACTTCAGGTCGACCCGAACCGGGGCTCCGGTACGTCAGGCCGGCCGAGCCTGCCCGTGCGTCGTCGGCGCGCAGCGCCTGCGGCGTCGCCCGGCCGACCAGCGGAGGCAGCTGCCGGACCGCCTGGGCCAGGGACCGCAGCTCGTTGCCGAGAAGTGCCTGAGGCCCGTCGCACAGCGCCGACTCCGGGTGCGGGTGCACGTCGACGATCACGCCGTCGGCGCCGACCGCGATCGCAGCCCGGGACAGCGGGACCACGAGCTCCTTCAACCCGGCCGCGTGCGACGGGTCGACGATGATCGGCAGGTGGCTCTTGCCCTGCACGACGGGCACCGCAGAGATGTCGAGGGTGTTCCGGGTCGCCGGCTCGAAGGTCCGGATGCCGCGCTCGCACAGCACGATGTCGAGGTTGCCGCGCTGGGCGATGTACTCGGCAGCCATCAGCCACTCCTCGATCGTCGCGGTCATCCCGCGCTTGAGAAGCACCGGTTTGCCCGACTCGCCCGCGGCCTGGAGGAGGCCGAAGTTGGCCATGTTGCGGGTGCCGATCTGGAGCATGTCCGCGTGCTCGGCGACAACGGACACCTCCCGGGCGTCGACGACCTCGGTCACCACGGGCAGTCCTGTGATCTCGCGGACCTCGGAGAGGATCTCGAGGCCCTTCACGCCCAGGCCCTGGAAGGCGTACGGCGAGGTGCGGGGCTTGTAGGCGCCGCCGCGCATGATCGTCGCCCCGGCAGCCTTGGCCATCTCGACGGCCTCGATCGTCTGTTCCCGTGACTCCACGGCGCACGGACCGGCGATGAAGGTGAAGGTGCCCGGTCCGATGGGCACCCGGTGGCCGGCGCGGCCGACCCAGACGGTGCTCCGGTCGGGGTGGTGCTGCCGACTGACGAGCTTGAAGGGGTCCGAGATGCGGTGCACGTCCGCGACACCGGGCAGGGCGCGGAGGTTGAGGCCGTGGAACGAGTCGATGTCACCGACCAGCCCGATGATCGTGCGGACCACGCCCTTGCTGACGAACGCCGACCCTCCGACGCCCTCGACCTTCTCGACGACCAGGGCGACGTCCTCGTCCGTGGCCTCCGGTGCCATCACGACAACCATGGGTTCCTCTTCTCACAGGGCCGGGGGACCGGCCGGTTGGACCCCGTCGTACTCCGGCGGACATGAGAAACGCCCCTGGCGGAGTGCGAGGGGCGCTGGCTGAGCGGCGTGGCGTCGGCGTGACCTACCGATGCCTGCTGCTCGGGCGCCCCGAGCCGTAGGCAAAGAAGGAGGTCCACTGACGGTTGCACGAGCGACACCCTAGGGGCCCCGCGTCCGGTCGGTGGACCGGTTTTCCACGATGTGGACCCGCGAGGGACGGTTCGCACGTACCGGAGGGACGGTTCGCGCGTACCGGAGGGACGGTTCGGCCGTACCGGAGGGACGGTTCGGCGGGACGGCGTGGGATGCGTGTGACTGGTGTGACTCTCGCGTAGCCTCCTGAGCATGGCGACCCGCACGTCTTCCCCGCCGCGGTCGCGAGCGTCAGGGACCTCCTCGAAGGGGAGGTCCTCGAGCTCGAGGTCGCGGTCGTCCGGTAGCCAGTCCCGTCGTACGAGCTCGAAGAAGGGCGCTTCGCGGTCGAAGCGCCCGGCACCTCGCGCCGTCCGGTCCGGGCCTGGCCCCGTCTTCCGTGTCTTCGTGGCCCTCTGGGGTGCCGTGAAGGCCTTCTGGCTCGGCGCCGCGCACGCCGCCGGAGCGGTCGTACGCCGGGTGGGGCACACCGCGAGCGAGCTCGAGCCGGAGCACCGCCGCGACGGGGTCGGCCTCGTCCTCATCGCCATCGCCGTCGTCACCGC
Source organism: uncultured Actinomycetota bacterium (assembly GCA_963759965.1). GTDB lineage: Bacteria > Actinomycetota > Actinomycetes > Propionibacteriales > Nocardioidaceae > Marmoricola_A. The sequence continues at coordinate 309,128 of CAVXBM010000019.1, read as the reverse complement.
GGCCTCGGTCTGGTGGCGGCTGCCGGGCAGCGTCGCCGAGAGCACCCGCACCGTGGTCAACGGCTCGGTCGGGCTCCTGGGCTGGTTCGTCCCGGTGCTGCTCGTCGGCGTCGGCATCGCCACGATGCGCAACCCGGAACGCACCGGCCCGGCCGGGCGCCAGGTCATCGGCTGGAGCTCCCTGGTCCTCGGCGTCCTCGGCCTGCTCCACCTGGCCCACGGCAGCCCCCGCGGCAACGACACCGAGGCCCTCCAGGAGGCCGGCGGTGCCATCGGCTTCGTCATCGGCTCCCTGGGCACCGACCTGCTCCAGAGCGAGCTCGTCGTGGTGCCGATCTTCGTGCTCATGGCCGTGTTCGGCCTGCTCGTCGTGACGAGCACCCCGGTCTACATGGTCCCTGCCCGCCTCGCCGCCCTGCGCGACCGCCTCCTCGGTCGCCGGCCGGTCGAGGAGCCGCAGATCCCCGAGCAGGCCACCGAGGACACCACCACGCTCCGCCGAGGACGCCGCTCGCGCCGCCGTGTCGGGGTGATGGCCGACGACGACTACACCCCCGAGGGCGACCCGGCCTACGACCAGGCGATGACGGTCGAGCCGGCCGGCAAGGGCCGTCGCGGCCGCAAGGAGAAGGACGCGGTCGACACCGCGACCGACTTCGCCAACGACCCGGGGACGGCGACCGCCGAGGACACCGGCAAGGTCGAGCCGCCCCCGCACACCCCGCTGCCGGCGCGCGTCGAGCAGCTCACCCTGGCGGGGGACGTCACCTACAGCCTCCCGGGCAACGAGGTGCTCAAGCCCGGCAGCCCGCACAAGGCGCGCAGCAAGGCCAGCGACGAGGTCGTGGGCCGGCTCACCGAGGTGCTCGAGCAGTTCGACATCGACGCGCAGGTCACCGGCTACACCCGCGGCCCGACCGTGACCCGCTACGAGGTCGAGCTCGGCCCCGCGGTCAAGGTCGAGAAGGTCACCGCGCTCGGCAAGAACATCGCCTACGCCGTCGCCAGCGCGGACGTCCGCATCCTCAGCCCGATCCCGGGCAAGAGCGCCATCGGCATCGAGATCCCGAACTCCGACAAGGAGATCGTGTCGCTCGGTGACGTGCTGCGCTCCGGCAACGCGCGCAACGACCACCACCCGATGGTGGTCGGGCTCGGCAAGGACGTGGAGGGGGGCTTCGTCGTCGCCAACCTCGCGAAGATGCCGCACCTGCTCGTCGCGGGAGCGACCGGTTCCGGGAAGTCGAGCTTCATCAACTCGATGATCAGCTCGCTGCTCATGCGGTCCACGCCGGACGAGGTCCGCATGATCATGGTCGACCCGAAGCGGGTCGAGCTCAACGCCTACGAAGGCATCCCGCACCTCATCACGCCGATCATCACGAGCCCGAAGAAGGCAGCCGAGGCGCTCGCCTGGGTCGTGCGCGAGATGGACATGCGGTACGACGACCTCGCCGCGTTCGGCTTCCGCCACGTCGACGACTTCAACAAGGCGGTCCGGGCCGGCAAGGTGACGCCGCCTCCGGGGAGCGAGCGGGTGCTCACGCCGTACCCCTACCTCCTCGTCGTCGTCGACGAGCTCGCCGACCTGATGATGATCGCCCCGCGCGACGTCGAGGACGCCGTCGTCCGGATCACCCAGCTCGCCCGTGCCGCCGGCATCCACCTGGTGCTCGCGACGCAGCGGCCGAGCGTCGACGTCGTCACCGGCCTGATCAAGGCCAACGTCCCGAGCCGCCTGGCCTTCGCCACCTCGAGCCTCGCCGACAGCCGGGTCATCCTCGACCAGCCGGGCGCGGAGAAGCTGGTCGGCCAGGGCGACGGCCTGTTCCTGCCCATGGGCGCCTCCAAGCCGGTGCGCGTGCAGGGCTCCTGGGTCACCGAGGCCGAGATCCACCAGGTGGTGAAGCACTGCAAGGAGCAGCTGCAGCCGACGTACCGCGAGGACGTCACGGCCCCCGCCCAGACGAGGCGCGAGCTCGACGACGACATCGGCGACGACCTCGACCTGGTCATCCAGGCGATCGAGCTCGTCGTCTCGACGCAGTTCGGTTCCACCTCCATGTTGCAGCGCAAGCTCCGGGTCGGCTTCGCGAAGGCGGGCCGGCTGATGGACATCCTCGAGAGCAGGGGCGTCGTCGGGCCGAGCGAGGGCTCGAAGGCACGGGACGTCCTGCTGAAGCCCGATGACCTCGACGGGGTCATCGCCACCCTCCAGGGAGAAGCATGAGCGCACAGCCGGTCGAGACCGACCTCGACGCCCGGCCGGACGGTTCCGGCCAGGGGGACGACGGCCAGGTCCTGGTGCACGCACCCGACCAGGTCGAGGTCCGACGCAACGCCGCCGTGTCCGCCGTCGTGGGTGTGGCAGCGTCGGCGATCGCGATCGCCTACCTGTGGCGCGCGGCCGACGGGGGCACCGTCCTCGACTGGCTCCTGTGCCTGGTCCTCGGCGCGATCGCGGTGACCTTCTTCCGCAGCCTCCTCGACGCCCGGCTCCCGCTGCTCGTCGCCGACGAGATGGGCGTGCGCGTACGGCTCGGCTCGCAGTGGCGCGGACTTCCGTGGGAGGCGATCGAGTCGGTCGTCGTCAAGCCGCGGCACGGCCTGTGGCACGACGGCCGGATGATCGTGTCGCTGCACCACGTGCAGCGCGCGATCGAGGGTCTCGAGGGACGTGCCCGGCGGCACGCCGTCCTCAACCAGAAGATGTACGGCGCGGTGCTCGCCGTCCCGCTCGGACTGACCACCCGCGTCGCCGGCGCCGAGGCCGACGAGCTGTCGGACCGGGTCGCGGCCCTCTCGCAGGGACGCACCGAGGTGGTGACCCTGCTCGTCGAGGCCGGCCCCGTCGTCCCCGCCTCGCGACACCTCGCCGGCGAGGACGAGTCGGAGGAGCTGCCGGTCATCTCCGACGAGACGGTCGACAACCGCGACCGCGAGCGTCGGTCACGCTGGCGCCGACGGGAGGACGCCCGCACCAAGGAGCAGGACGACCTCGACCACGGGCTCGAGGACGAGCCGTCACTGCCCGAGGCGGGGGAGCGGGAGACCGTCGTCCGCGACGGCATCGCGCTGGTCATCGACGCGGTCAACCCCGTCGAGCGGCCCGCGGCAGCCCCGTCCACCTCGGGCAAGGTGCGCGCGATCGCCAGGCTGGGTGAGCCTGTCGCCCCGCTCGTCATCGGCGACTTCGAGCCCGAGCCGGCCTACGACCCGGTCATCGGCCCCGAGCTCGCCGCGGCCCGGACCCGGGTCGGCCTCAGCGTCGACGAGCTCGCCGAGCGCACCCGCATCCGCCCGCACGTCATCGAGTCGATCGAGGTCGACGACTTCGCCCCGTGCGGTGGCGACTTCTACGCCCGGGGACACATCCGCACCCTCGCCCGGGTGCTCGGCAAGGACCCGGCCCCGCTGCTCGCGCAGTTCGAGGGCCGCTACGCCACCGCGCCGGTCAACGCCCGCCGCGTGTTCGAGGCCGAGCTGGCGACCGGCATGACCGGCAGCATGCGCTCGACGACGGCCTCCGGCCCGAACTGGATGCTGCTCATCGCCGTGGTGCTCAGTCTTGTCCTCGTGTGGAGCGCGGTCCGCCTCTTCGCGGGCACCACCGACGAGACCCTGACGCCGCCTCCCGCCCTGAAGCTCGGCAGCCTGGACGGCAGCCACTACCGGGCTCCGCACACGCCGCTCCCGGTCGCCACCACGCTGACCGCAGCCAACGGCGGCGCGCACGTCACGGTCCGCGACGGCAACGGCGAGGTCGTCTTCGACGGCGACCTGGCGCTCGGGCAGTCCAAGGCCCTCAAGGTCGACCCGCCGATCACGGTCACCAGCGACGACGGCGGCGCGGTGTCGGTCGGCGTCGGGGGCGTGGACCAGGGGCTCATGGGCCAGGGTGGGCAGCCGGCGACCCAGGTCTTCCAACGTCCGACGAGGTGAGCGGCGTGCGGCCGCTCCGGCGGTCGCGCACCGCCGTACCCGCCGGAAGGGGGGCAAGCCGGACACCAGTTCGGCCACTTTCGTCCCTCGGGTCACAGGTGCGCTGGTACTTTCGACGGGTCGGTCCTGGAGATCGCCCCCGCCCCGTCCTCCACAGGAGTTGAGCATGGACAGCCAGGCTGACCCGGTGCCTCCGCCCGGTCCGCCCCAGTCCCTGGTGGTGGAGCAGCACCGGGTGCGTAGACCCCTCGGCGGCATCTTCTGGCTCGTGTCGATCGCGGTCGTCGCGGCGCTCGTCGTCGGCACGACCTATGTCAGCCGCTCCGGCGTCGAGAAGTCGCTCGACAAGGCAGCCATGAAGCACCTCGCCTCGGTCGGGATGAAGGGCATCACGCTCAAGTTCGACGGACTCAACGTGAAGGCGAACGTGCCCTTCGGTCGCGACCTGAACGACGTCGAGGACGAGCTCGCCACGGTGCCCGGCGTGGGCTTCGTGACGACCGTCGAGGTGTACCGCAACAAGGCCGAGGAGAAGGCCTGCACGAACCTCCAGCGCGACCTCGACCGCGCCACCGGCAAGCAGCAGATCCCGTTCGTCGGCACCACGGCGCGCCTCAGCCCGGCGGGGACATCGATGCTTCGTCAGTCCGTGGCGCTGCTCAAGGCCTGCCCCGGTCCCTCGGTCGTCGTCGGCGGCCACTCGGACTCGCACACCAACGACTTCAGCACCCTCTCGCTCGAGCGCGCTCGCGTCATGGTGCGGTTCCTCAAGCAGGCCGGGGTGCGCTCGGACCGCCTGGTGCCGCGCGGCTACGGCGACGAGTTCCCCGTCGCGGACGGCGACAGCCCCTCCGCCCAGCAGCGCAACCAGCGCGGCTCCCTCGCGGTGCAGGGGGACTGACCGTGTGGCGCCTCTACCTCGAAGTCGGGATCCTCGTCGTCATCGCGTTCGGCATCGGCGCGCTGGTCGCGATGCTCGTCGTGCGCCGGCTCGTCAAGGACGCGGCTCCGGGTGACGAGCTCGGCCAGGTCGGGCCCGGGTCCCCGTCGGCCGGTCCGGGCGCGGGAACGTCCACGGGGGCCGCGTCATGATCTGGCTCGCCGGACAGATCTTGCCCTTCCTGCTGCTGGCTGCGGTGCTCGGCGCTGCCCTCGTGGCGGTGCTGTCCACGCGCAAGGTGACCGTCGAGCGCTGGGTCGCGACTCCGGTCCCCGAGACCACGGTGGTGGACGAGGACGACGAGGACGACGACCACCCGGCAGCTGAGAAGCCCGCTGCCCCCCAGCACGAAGAGCCCGCATCGCCCTTCCCGGTCGCCGTGTCGCCCGACGCCCCGGCGCCCTGGGAGCAGGAAGAGCTGTGGTCACGCCCGGCCAAGGTCGCCTCGCCGGGTGGTACGTCGCGCGGACCGAAGGACGAGTGGGCCGACGCCGCGCAGAACTGGCGCACCTGGGCCGACGAGGCCTCCGGCAAGGCGGAGGACGACGGGCCCGGCGGCGGCTCGGACGACGACGCCTGGCGCCGCTCGCAGCCCACCGAGGCGGACCGGGACCTCTTCGCGGCCGACCGCGAGGCGGAGACCCCCGGCGATCCCTTCCCGCACGCGAAGCCGGTCGAGGCGTTCCGCTACGACCAGCCCGTCGACACCCCGCTGCCGCGTTCTGACGCGCCGTTCCCGTTCGCTCGGCCCGTCGACGCGACGCCCCTGCCTCCCACCGACCCCTTCCCACCCTTCGGGGAGCCGAGCGCCGGCGCCGCTCCTGCCGCTCCGGCACCCACGCCGAAGCCTGAGCCGAAGCCTGAGCCTGAGCCGGAGCCCGAGCCCGAGCCCGAGCCGTGGTCGAGCCCGAGCCTGAGCCTGAGCCTGAGCCCGAGCCCGAGCCCGAGCCGCGTGGTCGAGCCCGAGCCTGAGCCAGAGCGTGTGGTCGAGCCGGAACCGGAGCCGGAGCCCGAGCCGGAGCCGGAGCCTGTGGTCGAGCCGGAACCGGAGCCCGAGCCGGAGCCGGAGCCTGTGGTCGAGCCTGAGCCTGAGCCTGTGGTCGAGCCCGAGCCTGAGCCAGAGCGTGTGGTCGAGCCCGAGCCTGTGGTCGAGCCGAGCGAGGAGGTCAGGCCGACGCTCGACTCCGGGGGTCTGGGCCGACACCGCGGAGCTCCTGCCGCCCACGAGGAGCCGACGGCACCTGTGTTCGAGTCGGGCGGACTCGGGCGTCCACACCACGGTGCCGAGCCCGAGCCCGAGCCCGAGCCCGAGCCCGAGCCAGTGGTCGAGCCCGAGCCCGAGCCCGAGCCCGAGCCCGAGCCCGAGCCGCGAGCCGGAGCCGGAGCCGGAGCCGGAGCCCGAGCCGGAGCCGGAGCCGGAGCCGGAGCCGGAGCCGGAGCCAGCGAGCCCGAGCCGGAGCCGGAGCCGGAGCCCGAGCCCGAGCCGGAGCCCGAGCCCGAGCCGGTGAGCCGGAGCCCAGCGCTGCGTTGCCGCCCGTGGTCGGTGGACCGTTCCGCGACGACGAGGACCCGGATGACTGGTTCTCCAGGATCCGACCCGTCGACGAGCCGGCGAAGTCACCGTTCCCGCTGTTCGACGACGAGCCGTTGACGCCCGCCGAGGCCCGGACGGACGAGCCCGAGGACACGAGCGCCCCGGACGTCGACGCCGGAGTCGAGGAGGAGCCCCTCACCACGTCGGCATCCGCCGCGTCGGCGCTGGACTCGTTGGACGACTGGGTGCACGCCCGTCCGGCGAGCACTCCCGAGCCGGACCCGGAGCCCGTGGTGCGGCGCGTCACGCCCGAGAGCCCCTACGGTCCCGGGTCGGCGTTCGCGCCGTACGACGGATCCATGCCGCCCGGCTTCCCGGTGAAGGGCCACGTGCCGTCGATGCTCTACCACCCGCCGCGCGGACGGTTCTACAGCCGCACCATCGCCGACGTGTGGTTCGACAACGCTGCCTCGGCCGAGGCGGCGGGCTTCACCCGCTGGGACCGGCGTGGCACGCAGTCGTTCGACGTGGGTCGGACCAGCCGCCAAGACGACGAGTGAGCCGTACGCGCCAGCGGCGGCGTGCGCGAGGCCACATCGCCCCCGCGGGCGCTCGATGCGGCCCGATGCCCAGCGAGCCGTCATACTCGGACACGGCCATGACGACACCCACCGACCACGACTCCCTGCCGCACGCGGCGGGTGACGGCTCCACCACGGTGGCGGTGATCACCCTCGGCTGTGCGCGCAACGAGGTCGACTCCGAGGAGCTCGCCGGTCGCCTCGAGGCGGGTGGGTTCCGCCTCGTCGACCAGCCCTCCGACGCGGAGACGGTCGTGGTGAACACCTGCGGCTTCGTCGAGGCCGCGAAGAAGGACTCCGTCGACACCCTGCTCGCCGCTGCCGACCTGAAGGACGGCGTGGGGCCGACCAAGGCGGTCGTCGCGGTCGGCTGCCTGGCCGAGCGCTACGGCAAGGACCTCGCGGCCTCGATGCCGGAGGCCGACGCGGTGCTGGGGTTCGACGACTACCCGGACATGGCGGCGCGGCTCCGATCGATCCTGGCCGGCGACGTCCACGAGGCGCACACGCCGACCGACCGTCGTCGCCTGCTCCCCGTCAGCCCCGCCGAGCGCGGCGCCAAGGTCGCCGACGTCGTGGTCCCCGGACACGTCATCGCCGCCCCCGACCTCGAGGCCGGCATCGCGCCGGCGAGCGGTCCCCGCGCCGTACGACGTCGGCTGGACGGCGGACCCACCGCACCCCTCAAGCTGGCCAGCGGCTGCGACCGCCGGTGCTCCTTCTGCGCCATCCCGAGCTTCCGCGGCTCCTTCGTGTCCCGGCGTCCCTCCGACGTCGTCGGCGAGGGCCGGTGGCTCGCGGAACAGGGTGTGCGCGAGCTGTTCCTGGTCAGCGAGAACTCCACGTCGTACGGCAAGGACCTCGGCGACCTCCGTCTCCTCGAGGCGCTGCTGCCCGAGCTGGCCGGCATCGACGGCGTCGAGCGGGTCCGCGTGTCCTACCTGCAGCCCGCCGAGACCCGGCCCGGCCTGGTGGAGACCATCGCGAAGACGCCCGGCGTCGCGGACTACTTCGACCTGTCCTTCCAGCACGCGTCGGGCCCGGTGCTGCGACGGATGCGCCGCTTCGGCGACGCCGACAGCTTCCTCTCGCTCCTCGAGCAGGTGCGCGGGCTGTCGCCGGAGGCCGGAGTGCGTTCCAACGTGATCGTCGGCTTCCCCGGGGAGACCGAGGACGACCTCGAGGTGCTCTGCGACTTCCTGGTGGCCGGTCGTCTCGACGTGGTCGGCGTGTTCGGCTACTCCGACGAGGACGGCACCGAGGCCGCGACGTACGAGGGCAAGCTCGACGAGGACGAGATCCGCGCGCGGGTCGAGCACGTCACCGACCTGGTCGAGGAGCTCACCGCCCAGCGCGCGGAGGACCGCATCGGTGATCTCGTGTCCGTGCTGGTGGAGAGCGTCGACGAGGGCGTCGAGGGTCGCGCCGAGCACCAAGGCCCGGAGGTCGACGGCATCACCACCCTGCTGACGGACGGACCTCGGCTGAGCGTGGGCGACGTCGTCCCGGCCGTGGTCGTCGCGTCGGAGGGCGTCGACCTCGTCGCGGAGGTGACGTCGTGACCGACGGACCTGCTGCCGCGCAGAGGACGAGCAACTGGAACGTCCCGAACGCGCTGACGACGCTCCGGATCTTCATGGTGCCGTTCTTCGGCTGGGCGCTGCTCGTCGAGGACGGCACCTCGCAGGGCTGGCGCTGGGTGGCCTGGGTCCTGTTCGTCACCGCCATGATCACCGACAAGATCGACGGCGACCTGGCTCGCAAGCACGACCTGATCACCGACTTCGGCAAGATCGCCGACCCCATCGCCGACAAGGCGCTGACCGGGATGGCCTTCGTCGGACTCTCGATCATCGGCGACCTGTGGTGGTGGGTGACCGTGGTCGTGCTCCTGCGCGAGTGGGGCATCACGCTGATGCGCTTCTGGCTGATCCGCCGTGGCGTCGTGATGCCCGCCGGACAGGGCGGCAAGCTCAAGACCGTCGTCCAGACGGTGGCGCTCGGCGGCTTCATCGCGCCGTTCCGGCTCTTCGACGGGTCGTGGGACGTCGTCGGTGACGTGCTCTGGTACGCCGCGGCCGCGACCATGGCCGTGGCCTTCGCCCTCACCGTGTGGACGGGCCTCGACTACGTGCGCGAGACCCGTGCATCGATGAGGGCGCAGGCGACCTCTGCCTAGACCGTGATCGGTCAGGCGCGGACGGCGGTCACGAGCAGGTACTCCCACTCCATGACGCCGTCGTCCAGGAACCGGTCGCCGAGGGCCGCGAGGTCGGCGTCGAGTGCGTCGACCTTGGCCTGGTCGTCCGCGATGAAGCGGTAGACCGCGATGGTCGGCCCGTAGTTCTCCTTGAAGAAGTCCCGGAACTCCGCGCCGTCCGCGAAGCGGTGCACGGGCAGGGTCTGCTGGATGGCCACGAGCTCGGAGACCCTGTCGCCCAGGAGCGAGCGCACGTGCTCCACGTCGCCCCACAGCGGTGCCGGCGAGGCTCCGGGCGGCGGGGCCGGGGCGTAGGGCTTCATGGTGGCGAAGACCTGGCCGATGAAGCCCGCCGGCGTCCAGCTGAGCACGCCGATCGTGCCCCCCGGCCGGCAGACCCGGACGAGCTCGTCCGCGGCCACCTCGTGGTGCGGCGCGAACATGACGCCGATGCTGGAGATCACGGTGTCGAACTCGCCGTCCCCGTAGGGAAGGGCCTCGGCGTCCGCGGTCTGCCAGGTGATGTCCAGGCCCTCGGCCTCGGCCGCGGCGCGACCGATCTCGAGCAGCTCCGGGGTCAGGTCCGTGGCGACGACGTCGGCGCCCCGGCGGCGGGCCGGCAGCGCGGAGGTGCCGGTGCCGGCGGCAACGTCGAGGACGCGCTCGCCGGCCTGGACGTCGACGGTCGCGACCAGGATGCCGCCCAAGGGGGCGACGACCTCGTCGACGACGGTGACGTAGCTGCCGCTCGCCCACAGGGCGGCGTGCTTGGCCTTGAGTGCCCGGTCCTCGTCGGTGTCGGTGATCGAGGGGTTCGAGACGGTGCCGGTGGGAGTGCTGGTGGTCGTGCTGGTCATGGTGGTGTTCCTTCGGTTCGTCGGTTGGTGTGTGAACCGTAGGAATCGGAGGACCTCGCCGGCATCGGCGCCGACGCGCATCTTCGGGCTCGCCCGAGGCGCCGGATGGCGGCTGACGCGTAGTGGTCTACGCACCGTCGAGGTCGAGGGCGGCGTTGACCAGGGTGAGGTGCGAGAGCGCCTGCGGGAAGTTCCCGGCGTGCCGACCGGTGACCGGGTCGGCCTCCTCGGCCAGCAGCCCCACGTCGTTGCGCAGGTCCAGCAACCGCTCGAAGAGGCGCTGCGCGTCCTCGGTCCGGCCGGCCTCGGCGTAGGCCGAGACGAGCCAGAACGAGCAGGCGAGGAACGGGTGCTCCGCACCGGACAGTCCGTCGACGCCGGACTCGGTGCGGTAGCGCAGGACCAGTCCCTCGTGCATCAGGTCCTCCTCGACAGCACGCAGCGTGCCGAGCATGAGCGGGTCGTCGCCCCGCACGAAGCCGAGCTGGGGGAGCACCAGCAGTGACGCGTCGACCTCGGTGGTCTCCGCGTGCTGCGTGAACGTTCCGCGCTCGTGGTCGACACCCTCCTCGAGGATCACCCGGCGGATCTCGTCCCGCTCCCGCCGCCACGTGTCGACGTCGCCGTCGAGCCCGTGCTCCTCCACGGCGCGCACTCCGCGGTCGAAGGCCGTCCAGGCCAGGGCTCGCGAGTGCGTGAAGTGCCGCTGCGGACCGCGGATCTCCCAGATGCCGTTGTCAGGGTGGTGCCAGGTCGTCACGAGGTGGTTCAGCATGGCCCGCTGGAGCGCCCAGGAGTCGGCGTTCTCGCGCATGCCGGCCTCACGGGCCTGGTGCAGGGCCGCGAGGACCTCGCCGAGGACGTCGCCCTGACGCTGGTCGACCGCACCGTTCCCGACGCGCACCGGCGTCGAGTCCTCGTACCCGGGCAGGTGGTCCAGCGTGCGCTCCGGCAGGTCCCGGCCACCGTCGACGGCGTACATGATCTGCATGTCGGCCGGGTCGCCGGCGACCGCCCGCAGCAGCCACTCGCGCCAGAGCCCGGCCTCCTCGTGGTAGCCGCAGCGCAGCAGCGCGCCGAGGGTCATCGACGCGTCCCGGAGCCAGCAGTAGCGGTAGTCCCAGTTGCGTTCGCCGCCGAAGTCCTCGGGCAGGCTCGTCGTCGGAGCGGCCACGATGCCCCCGGTGCCGCCATGGGTGAGCAGCCTCAGGGTGACCAGCGACCTCACCACCGCCTCGCGGTAGCCGCCGTCGTAGGAGCAGTGGTCCGCCCAGGTCTGGAACGAGGCCGTGGTCTCGCCGATGCGCGGAACGATGTCGAGCGGCTCGGGCATCGGGTGGTGAGAAGCGCTCCAGATGGTCGAGAACTCCATCGACTCGCCCTCCGCCAGGTCGAACTCGTCGACGTGTCGGCCGTCGTCGTGCACCGGCAGGCGGTTGCCGCGGAGCACCAGGCGATCCGGCCCGGCAATCGCCACGATGACGTCGTGCTCCCCGAGCCGGTCGCGGTGCACCCAGGGCCGGATGCGCCCGTAGCCCATCCGCACGATCCACTCGTTCCGCACCCGCACGGTGCCCGCGGTGCACTCGACGAGTCGGACGAGGTCGGCGCGGTGGTCCTTCACGGGCATCGCGTCGGTGACCCGAAGGGTCCCCGTCGGTGTGGTGTGCGTGGTCTCGAGCGTGGCGCTGTCTCCGACGTACCTCCGGCTGCACTCGCCGGGCTCGGCAGGACCGAGCAGCCAGCGGCCGTTGCCCGGTGTCCCGAGCAGCGCGGCGAAGCACGCGGGGGAGTCGAAGCGGGGCAGGCACAGCCAGTCGACCGAGCCGTCCTTGCCGACCAGGGCGGCGGTGCCGGTGTCGCCGAGCAGCGCGTAGTCCTCGATCGGGAGCGGCACCTCGTCACCGTACCGTCGGGATCGTCGTCGGCCGCCTTACGATCTGGCCATGTCCTCCTCGCCCAGCGATGTCGTGCATGCGCTCGGTGCCCACGGACTCTCGCTGGCCACCGCCGAGTCGCTGACCGGCGGCGCCCTTGCCTCCGCGGTCGTCAGCGTCGCCGGTGCCAGCGAGGTGTACGTCGGAGGGGTGGTGGCCTACGCGACCGAGCTCAAGGTGTCCCTGCTCGGGGTCCCGCAGGACGTGGTCGACACCGACGGGGTGGTGTCCGCGGCGTGCGCGGAGGCCATGGCCCACGGCGCACGCGCCCGCACCGGTGCGGACCTCGGCGTGAGCACGACAGGCGTGGCCGGCCCGGACCCGCAGGACGGCCTGGCCCCCGGCACCGTCTTCGTCGCCGTGTCCGGTCCTCGGGGCGTCGACGTCGTCGCTCTCGACCTGGAAGGCGACCGGGCTGCCGTGCGAGCGGCGGCCGTCGACGCGGCGCTGGATCTCGTGCTCCGCCACGTGAACGTTGTCGCGGGGGAGTAGCGTGGGCATCTCGGACGTGCACCGGCAGGTCGCGTCACCACGACGAACAGACGGGAGCCGGACATGGTGTTGTTCCGTCGTCTGCTCGGCGAGGTCCTCCGCGCACGCCGCATGGAGCAAGGGCGCACACTGCGCCAGCTCTGCGCCGACGCCCGGGTGAGCCTCGGCTACATGTCCGAGATCGAGCGGGGCCGCAAGGAGGCGTCGAGCGAGCTGCTCGCCGCGATCTGTGCTGCTCTGGACATGCCCCTGTCCGAGATCCTCTCCGAGGTCTCCGACGCGGTGGCGCTGGAGGAGGCCGCGATGGCGGTCCGCCTCACGCCCGTCGAGGTGGGGTCGCAGCAGATCTCCGCACCCGCCCCGGGCACCGGCGACGTCGTCGCCTCGGCTGCCTGACGCTCGACGCTCGCCAGCCCCTAGGGGAGCGCGCCCGTCGTGGAGACGCCGGGGTCCCCGGTGTCGTTGACGGTGATGTCCGCCCCCAGGATCAGCAGCAGCACGAAGACCCCGATCGCCAGCAGGCTCAGGGCTGTGCCCGCGGCGCCGGCGATGATGCCGCCGAGGGCCACGCCGTCTCCGCTCAGCCGTCCCTGCGACTCGCGGATCTCCCGGCGCGCGCTGGCGCCGATGATCATCGCGGGGATCCCGGTCACGAAGCCCATGCAGGCCATCAGCGACAGCGCGCCGAGGACGACGGCGGCGGTGGCGCGACCCGAGGTCGGCGGAGCCGGGGTGGCGTTGCCGACGTAGCCGGGTCCGGCCCAGCCTTGCGGGGAGTAGCCCTGGTAGTACCCGGGCGGCGGGGGCGGCTGCCACGACTCGTGCCACGGACCGGGCGGCGGCTGTTGCTGACCCGGTGGCTGTTCCGGGCCGTCGGGAGTGGGATCCGAGTCGGACGGTGGGTGGCTCACGTCGTCCAGTGTTTCAGGCGGCCTGGCAGCGGGGGCACCAGTAGACGCCCCGGCCGTCGAGCTCGGCCCGCCGGACCGGCGTGCGACACCGACGACAGGGCTCGCGCTCGCGTCGGTAGACCCAGTGCTGCCGCCCACGGCCCAGGTCGCCGGTCGTGGTCTGCACGGCGCGCTCCTTGTTCGCCTCGAGCACCTGCTTGGCGCGGCGCACCAGGCGGACCAGGTCGGGCACCTGCGCCATCGGAGTCGCGGGGTGCACACCGGCGAGGAAGCAGAGCTCGGAGCGGTACATGTTCCCCACCCCGGCGAGGTTGCGCTGGTCGAGGATCGCCTCGCCGACCGTCCGCTCGGGGTCGGCCCGCAGCCGCCGTAGCGCCTCGTCCTCGTCCCAGTCGGGGCCCAGCAGGTCGGGGCCGAGATGGCCCACGACCGTGTGCTCGTCCTCGCGGGCGATCACCTCGGTGATGCCGAGCGCGAAGCCGACGGCCTGCCACTCCTCGGTGCGCAGCACCACGCGCGCCTCGTGGGCCGGCCTGCGCCAACGGCTGTCGTGACGGTAGAGGTGCCAGGAGCCCTCCATCTTGAGGTGGGTGTGCAGGGTGTGCTCGGCGCCGATGCGGGTCAGCAGGTGCTTGCCGCGGGCCAGGGTCTGCTCGACGACGCGTCCGGAGAGGTCGAGCGTCGCGTGGGCCGGCACCCGGAAGTCCGTGCGGGTCAGCGCCTGGCCGGTCAGCGCCTGGTCGAGGCGGTGTGCGGTGCGCCAGACGGTGTCGCCCTCAGGCACGCAGCCTCAGCCCCCGGGGCGTGGACACGAAACCTGCCTCGTCCAGAGCCTCGCGGAGCGGGTCTCGTCGTCCGAGGATGTGCTCGCCGTCGGCGCGCTCCACCGTGAGCCGCCCCAACGCACCACGGCGTACGGCGGCGGCAAGCTCACCGGCAGCCGCCGTGAGCACGGCGACGTCGTCGGAGAAGGTCAGCAACGTGCGTCCGCCGCGTTCGACGTACAGCGCGAGAGAGCCGTCCACCAGCACCACGAGCGCACCCGCCTTGCGGCCGGGCCGGTGGCCGGTCGCGCCGCCGCTGGTGCCCTCCTCGGCGTCGGCGGCGAGGCGGTCCGGCCAGGGCAGGGCGCCGCCGTAGGGGTTGGCGGGGTCGGTCGCAGCCAGTGCGACCACGACCGGGCCGCGGCCGGGAGTGGCCGGCCCGGTGTCCCAGGGGTCCTCGACCGGCGCCGGGGCGCTGAGGTCGTGGGAGAACGACCGGAGCCGGTCGACCGCGCCGGGAGCCCCGAACTGCGCGGCGCCGAGCCCGGCGACGAAGTAGCCGCGCCGGCACCGCCCGGAGTCCTCGAAGGCGGAGAGCACCTTGTAGACGCCGGCGAAGCCGCCCGGCACGCGCTCCGACGACACCGCGCCGCGCGTCACGACCCCGTGGCGCTCGAGCAGCGCCTCGGCCGAGGCGTGGGCACGACGGGTGCTGTCGGGCTCGAGCTCGGGAAGGAGCGACCACCGGCCGGCCATGGTGGGCGGTCCACCGCGGCTGGGCATCCGAGGACGCGAGGACCTGCCCACGCGGGCCCGGGGCGGCGGACGCCGCGAGCGGTGCGCGGTGCGGCCACCCGCGGTGAGGGTGCGCAGGGGAGCGAGGGTGTCGTTGCCGATCCGGCCCGCCCAGACGAGGTCCCAGACGACCTGCTCGAGCGCGGCGTCGTCGGTGGCACCGGCGGCGTCAGCGAGGCGGCGGAAGAAGTAGGCGCCGCCGCCGTCGAGCGCCTCGAGCACGGCGTAGTGCAACGGGGTCGCGTCGAGGACTCCGTGGTCGGGCAGGGTCAGGTGCGCCGAGTCGGCGAGGTGCAGGGAGACCCAGCCGTCGGTGCCGGGAAGGGTGCCGTGGCCGGCCCAGAGGACCTCTCCGGTCGCGGTGAGCTCGTCGAGCATCGAGGGGGCGTAGTCGGTGACGCGCGAGGCGAGCACCAGCGGCTCGAGCGCGCTGGCCGGGACGGCGCAGCCCGCGAGCTGCTCGACCACGGTGACCACGCCGTCGACGCCGCGCAGCCCGCGCGACCCGCTCGCCGCGACGTGCTGCCAGGCCGGGAGGAAGCGCCCGAGCGTCGACGGCTCGACGGGCTCGACCTCCTTGCGCAGGGCAGCGAGGCTGCGGCGCCGGAGCCGGCGGAGCACCTCCGCGTCGCACCACTCGCTGCCGGAGCCCTGAGGGCGGAACTCGCCCTCGAGCACGCGGCCCTGCGACCCGAGCCGGAGCAGCGTCTGCTGGGCCACGGCGACGCCGAGCCCGAGGCGGGTGGCCACGTCAGCGGTCTTGAAGGGGCCGTGGGTGCGGGCGAAGCGCGCGACCAGGTCACCCACCGGGTCGGGCACCGGCTCGGTGAAGGCCTCGGGCGTGCCCGGAGGGACAGGGACGCCGAGACCGTCGCGAAGCCGGGTGACGTCCTCGACCGCCGTCCACGAGGGGTTGCCGGCGACCCGGACCTCGACGACGCGTCGGGAGTCGCGCAGGCTCGCGAGCCAGTCCTCGACCTCGGCCTTCTCGGCGGTGCACCGGGCCACGACCTCCTCGGTCGACAGCGGCCCGAGCAGACGGAGCAGGTCGGCGACACCTTCGGCGTCGCGGGCCTGGCGGTCGGTGGTGAGGCGTTGCAGCTCGGCTTCGAGCTGGGCGAGCACGGCGGGGTCGAGCAGCTCACGGAGCTCGGCCCGCCCGAGGAGCTCGGCGAGCAGGCCCTGGTCGAGGGACAGTGCCGCAGCCCGGCGCTCAGCGAGGGGGTTGTCGCCCTCGTAGATGAAGGCCGCGACGTAGCCGAACATCAGCGAGCGCGCGAACGGCGACGGCTGCTCGGTCGCCACCTCGGCGACCTTGACGGTCCGTGACTGGAGGTCCTTCATCAGCCCGACCAGCGCGGGCACGTCGTACACGTCCTGGAGGCACTCGCGCACCGCCTCGAGCACGATCGGGAAGGACGGGTACTTCGACGCGACCGAGAGCAGCTGGGCCGAGCGCTGGCGCTGCTGCCACAGCGGCGAGCGGCGGCCCGGGTTGCGACGGGGGAGCAGCAGCGCGCGGGCGGCGCACTCGCGGAAGCGGGAGGCGAACAGCGCGGAGCCACCGACCTCCGAGGTCACGAGGTCCTCGATCTCGTCGGGCTCGAAGAGCACGACCTCGGCGCCCGGGGGCGGCTGGTCGGTCTCCGGGATGCGCAGCACGATGCCGTCGTCGGACGGCAGCGCCTGCGCGTCGATGCCGTAGCGCTCCGCCAGGCGGGTGCCGATCGCCAGCGCCCACGGGGCGTGCAGCTGCGCCCCGAAGGGGGAGTGCACCACGAGGCGCCAGTCGCCGAGCTCGTCGCGGAACCGCTCGACCAGCAGCGTGCGGTCGCTGGGAAGGATGCGCGTCGCCTCGCGCTGCTCGCGGAGGAAGGAGACGAGGTTGTTCGCGGCCCACTCGTCCAGCCCTGCCTTGCGCACACGCGCGATGGCGGCGGCGTCGTCGAGCTCGCCCAGCTCACGGGTGAAGGCGCCGATGGCGGCGCCCAGCTCCGCGGGCCGGCCGAGCTGGTCGCCCTTCCAGAAGGGCAGCCGGCCCGGCTGTCCCGGCGCGGGGGAGACGAGGACCCGGTCGTGGGTGATGTCCTCGATCCGCCAGCTCGTCGCGCCGAGTGCGAAGACGTCGCCCACACGCGACTCGTAGACCATCTCCTCGTCGAGCTCCCCGACCCGGGAGGCTTTCTCGCCGACGAGGAAGACACCGAACAGCCCCCGGTCGGGGATCGTGCCGCCGCTGGTGACCGCGAGGCGCTGGGCGCCCGGTCGCGCGGACAGCACGCCCGTCACGCGGTCCCAGACGATGCGGGGCCGGAGCTCTGCGAACTCGTCGCTCGGGTAGCGCCCCGACAAGAGGTCGAGGGTGGCGTCGTAGGCGCTCCGCGGCAGCGAGGTGTACGACGCGGCGCGTCTCACCAGGGCGTAGAGGTCGTCGACCTTCCAGTCCTCGATGGACGTCATGGCGACGACGTGCTGGGCGAGGACGTCGAGAGGATTGGCGGGCAGCCGGAGCGACTCGATGGCACCGGCGCGCATGCGCTCGACCGACACCGCGGTGTGCACGAGGTCGGCCCGGTGCTTGGGCAGCAGGACACCGCGGGACACCTCGCCGACCTGGTGGCCGGCGCGTCCGACGCGTTGCAGGGCCGAGGCCACGCTGGGCGGCGACTCGACCTGGACGACCAGGTCGACCGCGCCCATGTCGATCCCCAGCTCGAGGCTCGACGTCGCGACGACGCACGGGAGCCGACCGCGCTTGAGGTCCTCCTCGATGAGCGCGCGCTGCTCCTTCGACACCGAGCCGTGGTGGGCCCGCGCGATGATCGGCGCCGCGCCCTCGGACTTCCCGGACTGCGCCATGATCTGCGCCGGCGGCGTCCCGTCGTCGTCGAGCTCGATGCCGGCTCGCTCGGCCGCGATCTCGTTGAAACGGGCGGTCAGCCGCTCGGCGAGGCGGCGGGAGTTCGAGAACACGATGGTCGACCGGTGCTGCTCGATGAGGTCGACGACCCGCTCCTCGACGTACGGCCAGATCGAGGTGCGGACCTCCGCACCCGCAGCCGGTCCTTCGAGGTCGGTGCCCGAGGTCGCACCGAGCTCGCCCATGTCCTCGACGGGCACGACGACCTTGAGGTCCCACTGCTTCTCCGACGGAGGGGCGACCACCTCGACCGGCTGCTGCCCGCCGAGGAACCGGGCGACCTCGTCGATCGGGCGCACCGTCGCGGAGAGCCCGATGCGCTGCGCGGGCTTGTCGAGCAGCTCGTCGAGGCGCTCGAGCGACAGCGCGAGGTGGGCGCCGCGCTTCGTGCCGGCGACGGCGTGCACCTCGTCGACGATGACGGTGTCGACGCCCTGGAGGGCCTCGCGTGCCTGCGAGGTGAGCATGAGGAACAACGACTCGGGCGTGGTGATGAGGATGTCCGGCGGCGTGGTCGACAGCGCACGACGCTCGTTGGCCGGGGTGTCGCCGCTGCGCACGCCCACCGTGATGTCCGGCGGCGTCTCGCCGAGTCGGGAGGCCGTGTGCCGAAGCCCGGTCAGAGGTGCCCGGAGGTTGCGCTCGACGTCGACGGCGAGAGCCTTGAGCGGGGAGACGTAGAGGACCCGGCAGCGCGCCTTCTTGTCCGCGGGCCGCGGCGTCCGGGACAGCTTGTCGAGCGACCACAGGAACGCGCTCAGCGTCTTGCCGGATCCCGTCGGGGCGACGACGAGGGCGTGCCGCCCGGCCGAGATCGCGGCCCACGCGCCCACCTGGGCCGGCGTCGGCTCGGCGAAGGCAGCCTCGAACCAGGTGCGGGTGGCCTCACCGAAGCCCTCCCACACCGAGGCGCTCCCCGGAGTCGTCGTCGTGCTCACCGACCCATCCTGTCCCACCCCACCGACAACTCGATTTTCACTGTCCGCAGCCGCCGTTAGTGTCGCCGCATGCCGTCGACCCCGGAACCCGCCGTGACCGACGCCTCCCAGGAAGCCCTGGCAGACACGGCGATGGTGCGTGCTCGGGGGCTCACGAAGCGTTTCGGGTCGTTCGAGGCGGTCAAGGGCATCGACGTCGACGTCCGCCGGGGCGAGGCGTTCGGCTTCCTCGGGCCCAACGGGGCCGGGAAGTCCTCGACGATGCGGATGGTCGCCGCCGTCTCGCCCCCGTCCGACGGCGAGCTCCAGGTCCTCGGCATGGACCCGACCAAGGACGGCTCCGCGATCCGGGCCCGGCTCGGGGTGTGCCCCCAGGAGGACACCCTCGACACCGAGCTCACGGTGCGCGAGAACCTCCTCGTCTACGGCCGTTACTTCGGCATCGCCAAGCGCGTGGTCGCCGAGCGGGCCGACGAGCTGATGGGCTTCTTCTCGCTCCAGGACAAGCGCGACGAGAAGGCCGACAACCTGTCGGGCGGCCTGAAGCGGCGGCTCTCCATCGCACGCTCCCTGATCAACGAGCCGGAGATGCTCCTGCTCGACGAGCCGACCACCGGGCTCGACCCCCAGGCCCGGCACACGTTGTGGGACAAGCTGTTCCGGCTCAAGCAGGAGGGCAAGACCCTCGTGCTCACGACGCACTACATGGACGAGGCCGAGCAGCTCTGCGACCGCTTGGTCGTGATGGACAAGGGCCTCATCGTCGCCGAGGGCTCGCCGCTCCAGCTGATCCGCGAGCACTCCACCCGTGAGGTCGCCGAGCTGCGGTTCGGGGTGGGTGAGCACGCCGACCTGGTCGAGCGGGTCGCCGACCTCGCGGACCGTGTCGAGGTGCTGCCCGACCGGCTGCTGCTCTACACCCACGACGGGGAGGGGGCGCTCGCCCGGGTCCACGAGCGCGGGCTCGACCCGGTGGCGACGCTGGTGCGCCGCTCCACGCTCGAGGACGTCTTCCTCCGGCTCACCGGCCGCACCCTGGTCGACTGATGCCCCCGACCTCCAGCCCGGTCTCCAGCCCCGGCGCCCTCGAGATGCTGCTCCGCCAGGTGCCCTACTGGGTCACCGTCTACCGGCGCACCTGGAAGGGCGCCGTCATCACGTCCTTCGTGCAGCCCTGGCTCTACCTCGCCTCGATGGGCGTCCTGCTCGGCGGCTACATCGACGATGCGTCGCCCAACACCGGTGGCGCCGCGTCGTACCTCGACTTCGTCGCGCCGGGCCTGCTCGCGGCGACGGCGATGCAGATGGCGAGCGACGAGTCGATGTGGCCGGTGATGGGTCGCATCAAGTGGGACCGGACCTACCTCGGCATGATCGCGAGCCCGCTGCGCCCCGGGGACATCGTGCTCGCGCACCTCGTCTACTCCATGACCCGCGTCGGCCTGGCCTGCGGCGTCTTCGCGATCGTGCTCGCCGTCTTCGGTGTCTTCGGCTCGGTGCCGGCCGCGTTCCTCGCCTGGCTGGCAGCGCTTCTCGTCGGCATCGCGTGCGCCGCCCCGATCTACGCCTACAGCGCCGGAGCGACGTCGGAGCAGGGCTTCGCGGTGATCTTCCGGCTCGTGGTGATCCCGATGTTCCTGTTCTCGGGCGCCTTCTTCCCGGTCTCGAACCTGCCCGTCGTCCTCGAGTGGATCGCGCGGGTCACCCCGCTGTTCCACGGTGTCGAGCTCGCGCGGATGGCGGCGCTCGGGATGTGGGACGCCACGGCGTGGGTGCACGTCGGCTACCTCGTGGCGCTCTCGGCGCTCGGCGCCTGGTTCGCCGTCCGCCGCCTGACCGGACGGCTGGTGGCCTGAGATGGTGCTCAGCTCGATGGCGGTGCGGGAGGTTCCAGGCTCGGAGCGCCCGCTCGGTGGCGGTCCGCTGGCTCTGGTGCACCGCAACTACCGGCACTACCGCCGGGCCTGGCTGTGGTTCGTCACCGGGTTCGCCGAGCCGGTCCTCTACCTCTTCTCGATCGGGGTCGGCGTGGGCGCGCTGATCCCTGGCTTCACCTACCACGGCCAGACGGTCGAGTACGCCGCGTTCGTCGCCCCCGCGATGCTCGCGACCTCGGCCATGAACGGCGCGCTCTACGACTCGACGTTCCAGATCTTCTTCAAGCTGAAGTTCCTCAAGACCTACGACGCGGTGCTGGCGACGCCGATGACGACGACCGACGTGGCGCGCGGTGAGGTCAGCTGGGCGACGCTGCGCAGCGGCATCTACGGCGCGTTCTTCCTGCTGGTCATGCTCGTCATGGGCCTGGTCGGCTCGTGGTGGGCGCTGCTCGCGGTGCCCGCGACCCTGCTGGTCGGCCTGTGCTTCTCGGGCGTGGGCATCGCGCTCACGACGTTCATGAGGTCCTGGCAGGACTTCGAGTACGTCCAGCTCGCGATCGTGCCGATGTTCCTCTTCTCCGCGACGTTCTTCCCGGTGGAGCGCTACGAGGGCTGGGTGCGCTGGGTGGTCGAGGTGACCCCGCTCTACCGCGCCGTCGTCCTCATCCGCGAGCTGTGCACCGGCTACGTCACCGTCGCGTCCGCGGTCAGCGTGGTCTACCTGATCACCCTCGGGTGCCTCGGCATGATGGTCGTCTCGCGACGACTGGACAGGCTGCTGCTGCGATGAGGCACACCGAGTTCTGGGACCGCATGGACCAGGTGCTGGGCACGGCGTACTCCCGCGTCTGGGCCCGTCAGCACGTCCTCTCCGCTCTCGGAGGACGGACGGTCGACCAGGCACTCGATGCGGGAGAGCCGCCCAAGGCCGTCTGGCGCGCGGTCGCCGACGCCCTCGCGCTGCCGGACTCGCAGCGATGACCGAGCAGGTCGGCACCCGCTGGGACGTCGCGGCCGTCCAGCGCCGCACGCTCGTGGTGCTGGTCGCGTCCCAGGCTCTCGGTGGCCTCGGCAACCTGGTCGGCATCGCGGTCGCCGCTGTCCTCGCGCAACGCGTCTCCGGGAGCGACGCCCTCGCCGGGATGATGCAGACGCTGCAGGTGCTCGGCGCCGCCGCGTCGTCGTTCTTCCTCGCGCGCATCATGGGTGCGCGCGGACGCCGGGTCGGTCTCGCCACCGGGTACGCCGTCGGGGCGGTCGGCTCCGGCATCGTCGTGGTCGGCGGGGCGCTCGAGTCGTTCCCGGTGCTGCTGCTCGGAGCGCTGCTGCTGGGCACCACGTCGGCGACGAACCTCCAGGCGCGCTACGCCGCTGCCGACCTCGCGGCCCCCGACCGACGGGCGCGCGCGGTCGGCCTGGTGCTCTGGTCGACGACGTTCGGCGCCGTGCTCGGCCCGAACCTCGTCGGACCCGCCGGCCGGCTCGCCGAGTCGCTGGGACTGCCGCGCCTGACCGGCCCGTTCCTGCTGTCGGTGGTGATCGTGTCCATCGCCGCAGTCGTGGTGTGGTCGGCACTGCGTCCCGACCCGTTGCTGGTGGCCAAGGAGGTCGCTCGCGCCGAGGCAGGTCCGGTGGACCCCGCCCTCCCACCGGTCGTCGCGAAGGGCGCGTTCTCCCGGGTGCGCGAGCTGGTCGGCGAGCACCCCGGCATCCTGGCCGGCATCCTCGCGATGGCGACCTCGCAGGCCGTCATGGTCGCGGTGATGGCGATGACGCCGTTGCACATGGACCACGGCGGTGCCTCGCTCGAGATCATCGGCTTCGTCATCTCGATCCACGTGCTCGGCATGTTCTTCTTCTCGCCGGTCGTCGGGCTGGTCGCCGACCGCGTCGGACGACCGCACGTGCTCGTCGCCGGGGGCGTGCTGTTCCTCGCCGCGCTGTGGCTGGCCGGCACCTCGCCGATGGGTGCGTCGACACGCATCGGGGTCGGCCTCTTCCTGCTCGGTCTCGGCTGGTCGTGCGGCACCGTCGCGGCCTCGGCGTTGGTCACCGAGTCGACGCCGATCGACGACCGGACCACGGTGCAGGGGGTCGCCGACGTCGTGATGAACGTCGCTGCCGGCACGGCCGCCCTGCTCGGGGGTGTCGTGGTCGACACCCTCGGATTCGGCTGGCTCAACGGCCTCTCCGCGATCCTGCTCGTGGGCCTCGGCGCCTCGGTCGTGCTGGCAGCACGCGAGCCCCGCCTGCACACCGGCTGAGCGCCGTACTCCTGGGTCCGCCCCGGACAATGGCGGAGTGCGGACCCTCCTCAACATCATCTGGCTGGTGCTCTCGGGCTTCTGGCTGTTCCTCGGCTACCTCGCGGCGGGGGTGGTCCTGTGCCTGCTGATCATCACCATCCCGTGGGGCATCGCGTCGTTCCGGATCGGGATCTATGCCCTGTGGCCGTTCGGCCAGACCGTCGTCTCCAAGCCGACCGCCGGTGCCGCTTCGCTGTTGGGCAACGTGATCTGGCTGATCCTCGCCGGGTGGTGGCTCGCGCTGGCGCACCTCGTGTCGGGGATCGCGCTCTGCATCACGATCATCGGCATCCCGCTCGGCCTCGCGAACTTCAAGATGATCCCGGTCTCCTTGATGCCCCTGGGCAAGGACATCGTGGCCGTCTGACTAGGGTCCAGGGATGGCCGATCGCCCCGCGCCCGTCGCCGTCATCGGCGGTAGTGGCTTCTACTCCTTCCTCGAGGACGCGCGCGAGGAGACCGTCACGACGCCGTACGGCGACCCGGCCGCGCCGATCGCCCTCGGCCGTGTCGGGGACCGCGACGTCGCGTTCCTGCCGAGGCACGGAGCCGGGCATGCGTACCCGCCGCACCGGATCAACTACCGCGCGAACATGTGGGCGCTGCGCAGCCTCGGCGTCCGCCAGGTGCTGGCACCGTGCGCCGTCGGGGGACTGCAGGAGTCCACGCAGCCCGGCACGCTCGTCGTGCCCGACCAGCTCGTCGACCGCACCACCGCGCGCACCCAGACCTACGTCGACTCCGGTGCCGCGCACGCGCCGTTCGCCGACCCCTACTGCCCGGTGCTGCGCGAGGTGCTCACCAGCGCGGCCCCCGATGCTCTGGACAGCGGAGCGATGGTCGTCATCGAGGGCCCGCGGTTCTCGACCCGCGCCGAGTCCCAGTGGTACGCCGCGCAGGGCTGGTCGCTGGTCAACATGACCGGACACCCCGAGGCTGTCCTGGCCCGCGAGCTGGGCCTCTGCTACGCCACCATCGCGCTGGTGACCGACCTCGACGCCGGCATCAGCGCGGAGGAGTCGGTCGACCAGGCCCAGGTGTTTGCGATGTTCGAGGAGAACGTCGAGAGGCTCAAGACCCTGCTGGCACAGGCGATCGGCGCCACCCCGGCACCCGGACCCTGCACGTGCAACGCCTGGCTCGCTGACGTGACGCTGCCCTTCGAGCTCCCGTGAGGGTGCTGGTCACCGGGGCCGCCGGGTTCATCGGGTCCACGATCTGCGACCAGCTCGTCGAGGGCGGTCACGAGGTGATCCCCGTGGACCTGCTCATCCCGCAGGCGCACGGCGAGTCCGCTCCCGGCGACCCCGGCCTGCTGCGGCTCGACGTCCGTGAGGCGGGCGCGTGGGTCGACGAGCTCCGCGGCGTCGATGCCGTGTGCCACCAGGCCGCCATGGTGGGTGCCGGGGTCACGGTGGCCGACCTGCCGGCGTACGCAGGCCACAACGACCTCGGCACTGCAGTCCTCCTCGCCGCGATGCACGAGGCCGGCGTCGACCGGCTGGTGCTGGCGTCCTCGATGGTGGTCTACGGCGAGGGGCTGTACCTCTGCCCCGAGCACGGCACCGTGCCTGCGCCGGGACGCACCGACGAGCGGCTGCGCGCGGGGGAGTTCGACCACCACTGCCCGACATGCGGGCGTGACCTGACGTGGGGCCTCGTCGACGAGACCGCACGGCTCGAGCCCCGCAGCAGCTACGCCGCGAGCAAGGTCGCCCAGGAGCACTTCACCTCGGCCTGGGTGCGACAGGCAGGGGCGCGGGCCGTCGCGCTGAGGTACCACAACGTCTACGGGCCCCGGATGCCGCGCGACACCCCGTACAGCGGCGTCGCCGCGATCTTCCGCTCCTCGCTCGAGCACGGGCAGGCGCCGCAGGTGTTCGAGGACGGCGGGCAGATGCGCGACTTCGTGCACGTCGCCGACGTCGCCCGCGCCAACGTCCGCGCCCTGGAGGCGGTGACCTCGGGGGAGGCCGACGGCTTCGAGGCCTTCAACGTCTGCTCGGGCAGCCCCGTCTCCATCCGCGACGTGGCCGGGATCCTCGGCGAGGCCAGCGGCATCGCGCCGGAGGTCACCGGCCAGTTCCGCCCCGGCGACGTGCGCCACGTCGTCGCATCCCCCGAGCTCGCCCGCACCCGCCTCGGCTTCTCCGCCGCGGTCACCCCCGCCGAAGGCCTCGCCGCCTTCGTCCACGCCCCCCTCCGCTGAACCCGCGCGGGCTTCTCGGCTACCAGCCGGTGGAGAGCAGGTGCTGGACGAGGAGGGCGGCGACGAGCTGGACGGCGAGCGCGGGGCGGCGCCAGCGTTCGGGGAGGAGGGCGCAGGCGACCAGGCACCACGGCACGAAGGGCAGCCAGATCCGTTCGACCTCGGCCCGGCTCATCTGGGAGGCGTCGGCGACCAGCACCATCAGGAAGCCTGCGGTGGCGAGGGTCCAGGCGACCTGCTCGGCCGAGCGAGGCGCCGCCACCGTGTCCGGTGCGGGTGTGTCGTCGCGCCATCGCGGTCGTTCGCCGCGACGCGCCACCAGCTGGGCGAGCCCGGCACCGACGGCCGGCCCCGCGGCGAAGGCGAAGGCGGCGAGGTTGCCCCAGATCCAGTAGCTCTCGGGCCGCCGCCCGGCGACACCCTCCCAGTAGCGGTCGTGCAGCTCCGGCAACGCGTCCCAGTAGTGGAACCCGCCGATCGCGAAGGCGCCGACCACGGCCAGCGCACCGACCACCGCCGCGGGCAGCGGGAGCCAGCTCCGCGCCAGCCACAGCACCGCCAGGGCGAGGATCCCCAGCAGGGGCAGGCCGTAGGACATCATCACGCCGTAGCCGAGCAGCAACCCCGCCCCCACGCCCCATGCGAGGCGAGCGCCCGTCGTCGGTCGCGTCGCCGCGACGGCGAGGACGAGGATCCCCCATGCGCCGACAGCCCCGAACAGCGCGTCGCCGGAGACGGCCTGCCAGACAGCGGCGGGGCCGAGGACGAGGAACGGCGCCGCCGCCCGGGCGACGCGCTCCGCCCCGAGGACCTTCAGCGTCTGCAGCACGGCGGGTGCCGTCGTCGCGGCCAGGACCGTCACGACGAGGCCGGCGGCCAGCCCGCCGCCGAGCCCGAGCCGGACCAGCACGACGAAGAACAGCAGCGCCCCGGGCGGGTGCCCGGCGACGTGCACGGGCCAGTTCCGCGGGTACGCGTCGTACGAGATGCGACCGACGTACTCGTGCAACGTCGCGCCGAAGTCGGTGACACCACGGGCGGTCGGCAGGTACTCGTACCGCGTCCCGAGGATCACCCCGATCCCGTCCCAGCCGTCCACGAGGGCCAGCGCGAGCATCCAGGTCAGCCCGGCGGTGAACGACAGCACCAGCAGGGTCCGCCAGGACAGCCGCGAGGCCAGCGGCACCAGGGTCCAGCCGCCCCACAGGGCGAGCAGCACGGCGGGGACGGTCCCGGGGCCGACGCGCGGGTCCCACTCGGCGTGCAGCGGCGGCCACGAGTTGACGTGCACCCACCAGTCGAGGACCTCGGGCACGGCCACCGCGAGGGCCATCAGGGCGAGGGTCGCGACGAGTCCGACGACCGCGGCGCGCGGCACGGCCGACGGTCGGGACATGTCGCGGACTCTAGCCAGCGCGTGCCCGGCGACCAGGGCGGCCACGAGCGGCGAAAGGGACACGTAAGCGTTCCGTCGCGACAGCGTTGCGGCACATCTCTAGCGTGGGTACGTGACCGAGGCGCCCGTGACCCCGCCGTGCGACCTCGTCCTGCCCTGTCGCGACGAGGGGCCGGCCCTCCGGGGGCTGCTGCCGAGGATCCCCGCGGGCTTCCACGTGGTCGTCGTCGACAACGGCTCGACCGACGACACCGCCACGGTCGCCGAGGCCTACGGTGCGACCGTGGTCCACGAGTCCCGCCCCGGGTACGGCGCTGCCGTGCACGCCGGCGTCCTGGCCGGCCGGGAGGACCTGCTGGCCGTGATGGACGGCGACGGCTCGTTCGACCCCGCGGAGCTGTTGCCCCTGGTGGCCGCGGTCGCCTCGGGCGACGCAGACCTCGCCGTGGGCCGCCGGCGTCCGGTCCGCGGCGGACCCGGCACCGTGTGGCCCTGGCACGCCCGTGCGGGCAACGCGGCTCTGCTGTGGTGGCTCCGTCGGCGCACCGGGCTGCCGGTCCACGACATCGCGCCGATGCGCGTGTGCCGCCGTGAGGCGCTGCTGGACCTGGACGTGCGGGACCGGCGGTTCGGCTACCCCGTCGAGCTCCTGCAGAGCGCGCACGCGGCGGGCTGGCGCTTCTCCGAGCACGACGTGACCTACCACCCCCGCGCCGAGGGCACGCGCTCCAAGGTGTCCGGCTCCGTGCGCGGCTCCCTGCGCGCGGCCCGCGACTTCGCCAAGGTGCTGACGTGAACCGGCCGGTCGGACTCGTCGTGGCCAAGGCTCCCGTGCCCGGCGAGGCCAAGACCCGCCTCGCCGCCGCCATCGGCCCCGACGCGGCCGCCGACCTCGCGGCGGCGGCCCTGCTGGACTCGATCGATGCCTGCGAGGCGGCGTTCGGGCCGGCTCGGTGCCACCTCGCCCTGACCGGTGACCTGACCAGCGCCCTCCGGAGTCGCGAGATCCGCGAACGGCTGGCGGGCTGGACCGTGCATCCCCAGCGCGGCGACGGGTTCGCCGAGCGACTCGCGCATGCGCATCACGACGTCGCCGCGCACACCGGAGCCCCGGTCGTGCAGATCGGCATGGACACCCCGCACGTCACCGGCGACCAGCTGACGCGGGTGGGCGACCTGCTGGCGGACGCGGACGCAGTGCTCGGCCCCGCCCTCGACGGCGGCTGGTGGGTGCTGGGGCTCCGGTCGCCCGGACCCGCGGCCGCCCTCACCGGCGTACCGATGTCGACGGAGCACACCTGCGCCGACACCGAGGCCGCGCTCGCCGCCGCCGGGGCGCGGCGTGACCCGCACCCGCGAGCTCCGCGACGTCGACACGCTCGAGGACGCTGCAGCCGTCGCCGACGAGGCACCTGGCACCCGCTTCGCGAAGGCGTGGACGGCGCTGTCCGTGGAGAGCGGGAGCCGGTCGTGACCGCCGTGCTCGTCGTCGACGACGACCACACGGTCCGCGAGGTCGTCGTGTCGTACCTCCGCGCCGCCGGGCACGACGTCCGCGAGGCAGCCGACGGCGAGCAGGCGCTCGCCGCCATGCACGAGTCCCCGGCCGACCTCGTGGTGCTCGACCTGATGCTTCCCGGCATCGACGGCCTGGAGGTCGCGCGCCGCCTCCGCGCCGAGGGCGACGTCCCGATCATCATGCTCACCGCCCTCGGCAGCGAGGTGGACCGCGTCGTCGGGCTCGAGCACGGCGCGGACGACTACGTGACCAAGCCGTTCAGTCCTCGCGAGCTCGTGCTGCGCGTCGGCGTCGGTGCTGCGCCGCGCCGGTGGGAGCGCGAAGCCCGCCGACGGCCCGCTGGCCGACGGCGACCTGGTCCTCGACCCGAGCGCGCACACCGTGACGCTGGCCGGGACCGCGCTGTCGCTGACCAGCCGCGAGTTCGACCTGCTGTGCTTCCTGCTCGCCAACCCGGGGGTCGCCTTCTCGCGCGACCAGCTGCTCCAGGAGGTCTGGGGCTGGTCCTTCGGCGACCAGTCGACGGTGACCGTGCACGTGCGCCGGCTGCGCGAGAAGGTCGAGGCCGACCCGACGCACCCCACGCGCCTGGTGACGGTGTGGGGCGTCGGCTACCGCTGGGAGCGGCGCCGATCGAGGAGAGCGGCTCATGAGCAGCGACGAGGTCCAGGTCGTCCTGATCGCCGTCGGCTGGGCCGCGCTGGTCGGCATCGCCGGGCTCGCCCTCGGCTACGCCATGCGCAGGCTGTCGTTCCGCTGGCTGCCGCCGCTCGTCGCCGTGGTGGCCGTGGTGGCCGTGGTCGCCGGCGTCATCGGCACCGCGCAGGCGATGTTCCTCTCCGACCACGACTACGCCGTCGTGCTGTGGGTCTGCGCCGCCGCCGGTGTCGTTGCCGTCGGCTTCGCGATGGCCGTCGGGTCGGCGGTGGTCCGGTGGTCGCGCCGGCTCCGCGACGAGACGCGCGCCTTCGGCGACAGCGGGCGAGTACGTCGGCAGCGCCGCCGGACCGGCCGAGCTCACCGAGCTGAGCCACGAGCTCGCCCGGTCGGCCGAACGACTCAACGAGTCGCGCGAGCGTGAGCGCCGGATGGAGGAGTCCCGACGCGAGCTCGTGTCGTGGGTGTCGCACGACCTCCGCACCCCTCTCGCCGGGCTCCGGGCGATGACCGAGGCGCTCGAGGACGGGATGGCCGAGGACCCGGCCCGCTACCACCTCCAGATGCGTCACGAGGTCGACCGGATGGTCCGCATGGTCGACGACCTCTTCGAGCTCTCCCGGATCCAGGCGGGGCTGCTGGAGCCGGCCCTCGAGCCGGTGCACGTCGGCGACCTCGTCTCCGAGGCGATCGCCGGCGCCGACCCGATCGCGCGGTCGGTCGGCGTCCACCTGGGCGGATCTGTCGAGGACGGCCTCACCGTCAACGGCGACGCCGCCGGGCTCTCCCGCGTGGTCGGCAACCTCGTGGTCAACGCCATCCGGCACACGCCGGCCGACGGCGTCGTCGCCATCCGCGGGGAACGGCGCGGCGACGAGGTGGTGCTCAGCGTGAGCGACGGCTGCGGCGGCATCCCCGACGAGGACCTCGAGCGGGTCTTCGACCTCGCCTGGCGGGGGAGCGCGGCGAGGACCCCGGACCGCGATCCCGACCGGGCCGGCGGCCTGCTCGGCTCCGGCGCAGGGCTCGGCCTGGCCATCGTCCGGGGCATCGTGGAGGCGCACCACGGCGCGGTCGACGTGCGCAACGAGCAGCCCGGCTGCAGGTTCCTGATCCGCCTCCCGGCCTAGCTCGGCACCCTCCGCGTGTCGGCGTTGATCGAACACCTGTTCGGGCTACTGTGACGGTGCACCTTCGATCCACGGAGGTCGCGACCCGCCGGTTCTCCCCAGCCCGGGGTGGCGTCAACGACGTTGTCGGTGGGTCTTCCTAGGGTCGTCGAACAAGCACCGCACCAGACGTCAGCACAGACTTCACAGCCCTCACCGGGCGGAACCAGAGGACGGGAAGACATGGCAGCCGGAGATCGTGACAAGGCGCTCGACGTAGCGCTCGCCAACATCGAGAAGCAGTTCGGCAAGGGCTCCGTGATGCGGCTCGGCGAGGAGACCCGCGCGTCGCTGGGGATCATCCCGACGGGCGCCATCGCCCTCGACGTGGCCCTCGGCATCGGCGGCCTGCCGCGCGGCCGGGTGGTCGAGATCTACGGCCCGGAGTCCTCCGGCAAGACGACCGTCGCCCTCCACGCGGTGGCCAACGCGCAGGCGGCCGGCGGCATCGTGGCCTTCATCGACGCCGAGCACGCGCTCGACCCCGACTACGCCAAGGCGCTCGGTGTCGACACCGACGCCCTGCTGGTCTCGCAGCCCGACTCCGGTGAGCAGGCCCTCGAGATCGCGGACATGCTGATCCGCTCCGGCGCGCTCGACCTCATCGTCATCGACTCGGTGGCGGCGCTCGTCCCGCGGGCGGAGATCGAGGGCGAGATGGGTGACAGCCACGTCGGCCTCCAGGCGCGGCTCATGAGCCAGGCGCTGCCGCAAGATGACCGGGGCGCTCAACGGCTCCGGCACGACCATGATCTTCATCAACCAGCTCCGCGAGAAGATCGGCGTCATGTTCGGCTCGCCGGAGACGACGACCGGTGGCCGGGCGCTGAAGTTCTACTCCTCGGTGCGCCTCGACGTCCGCCGCATCGAGACCCTCAAGGACGGCCAGGAGATGGTCGGCAACCGCACCCGGATCAAGGTCGTGAAGAACAAGGTCGCCCCGCCGTTCAAGCATGGCGGAGTTCGACATCATGTACGGCCAGGGCATCAGCCGCGAGGGCGGCCTGATCGACGTCGGTGTGGAGGCAGGCCTGGTCCGCAAGGCCGGCGCTTGGTACACCTACGAGGGCGACCAGCTCGGCCAGGGCAAGGAGAACGCTCGCGCCTTCCTCCGCGACAACCCCGACCTGGCCAACGAGCTGGAGAAGAAGATCCTCGAGAAGCTCGGGATCGGCCCGCAGGTGACCGACGAGGTCGCCGCGCCCGCCGAGGACGAGCCGGTCAACGTCCAGTTCTGAGCGACCGATGGTCGCCCGCGAGGACCGTGGGGTCGACGCGCCGCCTCCTGACGAGGCGGCGCTCGGCCCGGACGCCGACCAGGAGTCGGTGGCCCGCAAGATCCTGCTCGACCAGCTGACCGGACAACCGCGGAGCCGCTCGGAGCTCGCCACCAAGCTGGCCCGCAAGCAGGTGCCGGCCGAGGTGGCCGAGCGGATGCTCGACCGGTTCGAGGAAGTCGGGCTGGTCGACGACGCGGCGTTCGCCCGTGACTGGGTGCATCCCGGCACGCCAGCCGCGGCCTCGCCCGCCGCGCACTGAGCGTCGAGCTGCGCCGCAAGGGCGTCGACACCGAGGTCATCGCCGAGGCCGTCGCCGACCTCGACGCCGACGACGAGACCGAGGCCGCGCGCGAGCTGGTGCGTCGCAAGCTCCGCTCGCTGCAGCGCTACGACTCCGCCACCCAGGTGCGACGGCTGACCGGCATGCTCGCCCGCAAGGGGTACCCACCGGGCGTCGCGTTCCGGGTGGTCAAGGACGAGATCGCCGAGGCCGAGGAGCTTCTCACCGAGGAGTCCTGAGGCGTGGTTCGCGCGGGTTGACCCGGTTCGGGACCCGACCTAGATTCGACGTAGCGACAGCTCGGTTGCCGAGCACGAGGAGCCGCCCCATGCCCGCCGTGACCCCCGGCATCACCACCCTCGACCTGGTGGTGGTGCTCGTCGCGGCCGTGGTGATCGTGCCGCTGGCCTGCCTCGGCGTGATCCTGCTGAGCCGGCACCTCGCCTCCAAGCGCGAGACCGAGCTGCACCGCGACCTGCACGAGCAGCGGGTCGACATCGAGCGTCGCGAGCAGCGGCTCTCGGAGCGCGAGTCCCGGCTCGACGCCGACCAGACCCGCCTCGAGGAGCGCGCGACCGAGCTCGGGGACCTCGAGACCCAGCGCCTGGCGGTGCTCGAGGACGTCGCCCGCCTCACCGCCGACGAGGCCCGGGCCGAGCTGGTCTCGGCGGTCGAGCACGACGCGCGGCTGCAGGCGGCCGTGCTGGCCCGCGACATCGAGCGCGAGGCGCGCGACGGGGCCGAGACCAAGGCCAAGCGCCTGCTGAGCACCGTGGTGCAACGGCTCGCCTCCGAGCAGACCACCGAGGCCACCGTGTCCGTCGTCCAGCTGCCCAGCGAGGACATGAAGGGCCGGATCATCGGTCGCGAGGGCCGCAACATCCGGGCCTTCGAGCAGATCACCGGCGCCAACGTGGTCATCGACGACACCCCCGAGGCCGTCGTGCTCAGCTGCTTCGACCCGGTCCGTCGCGAGGTCGCCCGGATCGCCATGGAGTCGCTCATCGGCGACGGGCGCATCCACCCGACCCGGATCGAGGAGGCTCACGAGAAGGCCACGACCAAGGTCGAGGAGGTCACGCTCCGCGCCGGCGAGGACGCCTGCCTCGAGATGGGCATCACGGACCTGCACCCCGACCTGGTCAAGACGATGGGCCGGCTGAAGTTCCGCACGTCGTACGGCCAGAACGTCCTGCGCCACCTCGTCGAGTCCGGTCACATCGCCGGGATGCTCGCCGACGAGCTGGGCCTCGACCGCGCGCTGCTGGTCCGCAGCGCCTTCCTCCACGACATCGGCAAGGCGCTCACCCACGAGGTCGAGGGCAGCCACGCGATCGTCGGGGCCGACCTGGCGCGGAGGTACGGCGAGAGCGACGACGTCGTGCACGCCATCGAGGCCCACCACAACGAGGTCGAGCCCCGCACCGTCGAGGCGCTCGTCACCCAGGCTGCCGACGCCGTCTCCGGCGCCAGGCCCGGGGCGCGCAAGGAGTCGATGGAGGCCTACCTCAAGCGGATGCACCGCCTGGAGGAGATCGCGATGGCCAAGCCCGGCGTCGAGCGCGTCTTCGCGATGCAGGCAGGCCGCGACGTCCGCGTCATGGTGCTGCCCGACAAGGTCGACGACCTCGAGGCCCAGGTGCTCGCCCGCGACATCGCCAAGCAGGTCGAGGAGGAGCTGACCTACCCCGGTCAGATCAAGGTCACGGTGATCCGCGAGAGCCGGGCCACCGAGGTCGCCCGCTAGCGTGACCGGGCTCACGGCGGCGCAGGTTACTCCGGAGTAGCCTTCGGGCCATGCCGAGCCTCCTGGACCTCTGGACCAACGCCGCCCGGGTGCCCCAGGGCCGCCGAGCCTTCTCGCTCGCGTTCAGCCAGCGCGCGCCGTACTTCGCCTCGATCCGGCCGCTGTTCATCGACATCCGGCCGAACTACGCCGAGCTCAAGATCCGCAAGCGCCGGGGCGTGCAGAACCACATCGGCACCGTGCACGCGATCGCGCTGTGCAACGGCCTCGAGGCGGCGATGGGTGCGCTGGCCGAGGCGTCGATCCCGACGCACAAGCGCTGGATCCCCAAGGGCATGGACATCTCCTACACCGCCAAGGCCGACAGCGACGTCCGCTGCATCGCCGAGACCGACCCCGAGCAGTGGGAGGGCGACGACCCGGACCTGCCGGTGCGCGTGAAGGGCGTCCGCAAGGACGGCACCGTCGTCATCGAGGGTGTCATCAGGCTCTGGGTCACCGAGAAGCCCGCGAAGGCGGCGTCCTGACCCTCCGGAGGGTGCAGTAGCGTCCCGGCCCATGGACATCACCGGAGCAAGCGCCCTCGTCACGGGTGGCGCGTCAGGGATCGGCGCGGCCGTCGTCCGCGCGCTGGCCGCGAAGGGTGCGACCGTCGTCGTGGCCGACCTCAACGAGGAGAAGGGCGCCGCGATCGCCGAGGAGGTCGGCGGCGCGTTCGTGAAGGTCGACGTCACCAGCACCGACGACCTCAAGGCCGCGGTCGACAAGGCCGAGGAGCTCGCCCCGCTCCGGGTGCTCGTCAACAGCGCCGGCATCGGCTGGGCCCAGCGCACCGTCGGCAAGGACGGGTCGTACGACTCCGCCGCCGACCTCGACGCCTACAAGAAGGTCATCGCGATCAACCTGATCGGCACCTTCGACGCGATCCGCCTCGCCGGCACCGCGATCAGCCGGCACGAGCCGCTCGACGAGTCGGGCGAGCGCGGCGCGATCGTCAACCTGGCCTCGATCGCCGCCTTCGACGGCCAGATCGGCCAGGCGGCGTACTCCTCCTCCAAGGGCGGCGTCGTCGGCCTCACCCTCCCGGTCGCCCGCGACCTCGCCGCCATCGGCATCCGCGTCAACACGGTGGCCCCCGGCCTGATCGACACCCCGATCTACGGCGAGGGGGAGGCCAGCGAGGCCTTCAAGGCCAAGCTCGAGGCCGGCGTCCTCTTCCCGCACCGCCTCGGCAAGCCCGAGGAGCTGGCCAGCATGGTCGTCGAGGCTGTCACCAACAGCTACCTCAACGGCGAGACCATCCGCGTCGACGGCGGCATCCGCATGCAACCCAAGTAGCCGCAGTTTCCCAAGGTATGCAGAAGTTCTGGCGCTTCCCACGGGTCATGGCCCGTGGGAAGCGCCAGTTCTTCGTGGGAAGTACGGCGCTCGCGCCCCGGACGACGCGCGCGTTTGCGGCGCCAGAGGCCCGGGGAGGTGACCAGCACCGGACGAAAGGAGCCAGCGTGTCCCTCACCCGCCTCGCCAGCCGCATCCCCTCCACCGCCGCCTGGGTGGTCAGCCACCCCGTCGAGTCCACGAGCCGCGCCGTCGGCTTCGCGAGAGGTGTGGTCGTCAGCGGCGTGGGTCTCGCGAAGGTGGCTCGGCAGCCCGCAACGGAACCGCCTGCCCGCGCTCCCCGACCGGCCGCTGCCCCCGACGCCGACGAGCGGCCCACCGCACCGGCGCCGCCCGACCCGTTCCAGGACCGCGAGCCGCCCGTCGACGTCGTCGGGCAGGCGCTCGCCGCCGAGGAGGAGGGGCCGTCCTTCGTCGGCGGACCGACCACCGAGCCGCACCCGGTCACCCGCGACGAGGTGCACGGCGAGGCGCCGCTCGTCCGCGAGGAGCGCGACGAGATCGACGAGGAGACGGCCGAGGGTCTCGGCCTCGACGAGGACCAGCCGGCGACCTGAGCGTCACAGGCGGTCCGAGGATCTCCGCCCGCTTGGTGGCGAACTCCTCGTCGGTGACGAGGCCGGACTCGTGCATCGCGGTGAGCTGGGCGAGCGCCTCGAGCGGCAGGCAGCTTGCCGTCCCGGACCTCGGCCGAGGGCGAGCCCGCACGGAGCTCCTCCAGCAGCTCGACGGCGTACTCCACCTCGTGCGCCTTCGTCCGGATCGACACCGGGCCCTCCGGGCCGTCGATCGTCAGCAGGGTCTCGCCTCCGGCGGCCTCCACGGTGACGTCGCCGACCTCGGCCAGAGGAACCACCATGCGGTCGTACACACTGTCGAAGATGCTGCCGCTGTCCTTCGCGTAGTGCTCCACCTGTCCGTCGCGGATCGCCAGGCACGTCGTGCCGGACAGGCTCATCTCGAAGAGCACGTAGCGGGCGCCGTCCACCGGGAACCCGGCGCTGCGCGCCTCACGCGCGTTGCGCTCGCGGCTCTTCACGGCCATGTCGCGCAGGACGGACTGCGCCTGCGCGTGGGCGTCGCCGCGCCTGAAGAAGCTCACGCCCCGACCCTAGGACCTCCGCGGGATTTCGACGGGCTCACGGACGCCGTCTAGCCTTGTGCGGTCATGACGCGCACGTACGAGGTCCGCACCTACGGGTGCCAGATGAACGTCCACGACTCCGAGCGGCTCTCCGGCCTGCTCGACGAGGCGGGGTACGCCCGCGCCCCCGAGGGCGAGCAGGCCGACGTCGTCGTCTTCAACACCTGCGCGGTGCGCGAGAACGCCGACAACCGTCTCTACGGCAACCTCGGCCACCTCGCGCCGGTCAAGGCGAAGCGGCCCGGCATGCAGATCGCCGTCGGCGGCTGCCTCGCCCAGAAGGACCGCGACACGATCACCCGGAAGGCGCCGTGGGTCGACGTCGTCTTCGGCACCCACAACATCGGCTCGCTGCCGGTCCTCCTCGAGCGGGCGCGCATCCAGGAGGAGGCGCAGGTCGAGATCCTCGAGTCCCTCGAGGTGTTCCCGTCGACGCTTGCCGACCCGCCGCGAGTCGGCGTACGCCGCCTGGGTCTCGGTGTCCGTCGGGCTGCAACAACACCTGCACGTTCTGCATCGTCCCGAGCCTGCGCGGCAAGGAGAAGGACCGCCGCCCCGGTGACGTGCTCGCCGAGATCCGCGCGCTCGTCGACGAGGGCGTCAGCGAGGTGACGCTGCTCGGCCAGAACGTCAACTCGTACGGCGTCGAGTTCGGCGACCGGCTCGCCTTCGGCAAGCTGCTCC
This sequence comes from uncultured Actinomycetota bacterium, assembly GCA_963759965.1. GTDB lineage: Bacteria > Actinomycetota > Actinomycetes > Propionibacteriales > Nocardioidaceae > Marmoricola_A. The sequence continues at coordinate 272,648 of CAVXBM010000019.1, read as the reverse complement.
GGGCATGCGGCGAGATCGACGGCCTGGAGCGGGTGCGCTTCACCAGCCCGCACCCGGCCGACTTCACCGACGACGTCATCGCCGCGATGGCCGAGACCCCCAACGTGATGCCGCAGCTGCACATGCCGCTGCAGTCCGGCTCCGACCGCATGCTCAAGGCGATGCGGCGCTCCTACCGGCAGGCGAAGTACCTCGGCATCATCGACCGGGTCCGCGCCGCCATCCCCGACGCCGCGATCACGACCGACATCATCGTCGGCTTCCCGGGCGAGACCGACGAGGACCACGAGGCCACGATGGACGTCGTGCGCCAGGCGCGGTTCTCCGGCGCGTACACGTTCCAGTACTCCAAGCGCCCCGGCACCCCGGCCGCGGTCCTCGACGAGCAGGTGCCGAAGGCCGTCGTCCAGGAGCGCTACGAACGGCTCGTGAAGGTCGTCGAGGACGTCGCCTGGGACGAGAACAAGAAGCTGCTCGGCCGCACCGTCGAGCTGCTCGTCGCCGAGGGCGAGGGCCGCAAGGACGAGGCCACGCACCGGCTCACCGGCCGCGCCCGCGACAACCGGCTCGTCCACTTCTCGGGCGTCGAGGCCTGCCGAGACCCCGCGTCCCGGCGACCTGGTCGAGGCCGTCGTCACGTACGCCGCCCCGCACCACCTGGTCTCCGACACCGTGACCGCGGTACGCCGGACACGCTCCGGCGATGCCTGGGCGGCACGTCAGGGCAGGCCGGCCGGGCCGTCCGGCACGATGCTGGGCCTGCCCACCGTCGGCGTACCCCCCGCGGACGTCATACTCAACGGCTGCTCCAGCGACCTCTCGGTATGACGTCCCGGGTGGTGTAGCGACATGGAGATGGGCTACCACCTCAACTTCCGCGACCCCGACGGCATCCCGCTCGAGCTCTACGTGCCGAACGAGCTGATGCAGCTGGCCGGCCAGGCGCTCATGGCGGGCACCCTGTCCAAGCAGGACATCGCCGACTTCGTCACCGAGAACATCGACCCGGACTACGCGGTCCGCTAGTCCGCGTATCACTGCACGACCTGGATACCTCCTCAAAGTAAAGAAATCTCGAGGAGGTGGGCCCCGTGTTCACCCTGGTCTTCTGGCAGGCCACCGCCGAACGTGCGGTGAAGTCGTTCGCCCAGGCGCTGGCCGCGATGCTCGGCACCGGTGGCGTCGGGCTCCTGGACGTCGCGTGGACGGCGAGTCTCTCCGTCGCGGGCATGACCGCGCTGCTGTCGGTCCTGACGTCGCTCTCGTCGGTCAAGGTCGGCCCGCCCGGCACGCCGTCCGTGGTCTCGGCAGAAGCACCGGCTTGCCGACCGCGCCGACGCCGAGGCCGCCCGCGCCGCTCGCTGTCGCCTGACTCAGGCGGGCTCGCTGGACTCCGGGTCGGTGGACTCGTTCTCCGGCTCGTCGTCGGTGTCCTCGCCCTCCTGGATGGCGTCGGGCACCTCGACCTCGTCGGTCTGGGCGGAGAGTGGCTGGTCCGGCGTCAGGAGCTCACCGTCGCTGGAGCCGACGTCGCTCTCCACCATGCTGGCGTCGGCTCCGCCGGGGGCTCGCTCGACGTCCGGGTCCACGTGCGCCTCGGGGGCGTCGTCGGAGACCTCCGGCGCGTCCTCGGGCTCGGGCTGGTCCTTGTCGGCCATGGTCAGTCGTCCTCGCCCCGGTGGCCCTGGGGATGGACGGTCCGGTCGATCCCTTGCCAGGTGCCGGTGTCGTCGGTGACCGCCGTCTCGCGGGTCGCCTCGGTCTCGTGGTCGCTGTCGACGACGTCGTCCGAGAACGAGGTGCGGGAGCGGAAGTCGGCCACGTGGTCCTCCGGGCGGTCGAGGGCAAGGGGCGGCCGCCGGGCGGCCTCAGCCGTTTTACCCCACGGGGTGCCCTGTGACACAACCCCCCGACGGGTGGAAATCCGGGCGGTTCAGTACCCGAACGTGACGATCGGCGGCACGTCACCACCCGCGAGCAGGCCCAGCAGGTAGGCCTCGTGCGGGACCGTCGGGTCGGGCAGCCGGGCGGGGGAGTACCACCCCAGGTCCAGGCACTTGTCCGGCTCCTGCACGGTCGGCTCGCCCTCCCAGACCCGCGTGGTCACGAAGTAGTCGACCCGCTGCTCCTGCCAGTCCTCCGAGCCCGGCAGCGTGCGCTGCATCGCCGTCAGCGGCACCATGGCGGCCGGGTACACGTCGACGCCCAGCTCCTCGCGGGCCTCGCGCGCCGCCGCGACGAAGACCGACTCGCCCTGCTCCACGTGCCCCGCGGCCGCGGTGGCCCAGTGGCGGGGCATGTACGACGTACCGTCCCCACGCAGCTGGAGCAGGACCTCGAGGTCGGCACCCTCGCCGCGCGTCAGCAGGAGGTACGCCGCGGGGACGACCTGGAAACGACCCACCCGGTCAGGGGCGCTGGTCGGCAGGGCTGTCCGGGATGTCGTCGTTCTTGCCGTCGAGCTTGTCGAGCCCGTCCTTCAGCTTGTCGCCGGCGTTGTGGAGCTTGTCGGTGTGCTTGTGCTTCGTCTTGTCGTCGACGAAGTCGATGCCCTTCTCGATCGCGTCGCCGAACTTGCCGCCGCTCTTGTCGACCGCCTTCTCAGCGGCACCCTTCGCCTTCTCGGCGGCGTCCTTGGCCTTGTCGAGGAAACCCATGGTGACGAGCGTAGTCCTGCCCCGTGCGGGAGACTGGACACGTGCCCGTCGCCCCGCTCCCGATCGTCGCGGTGGTCGGTCCGACGGCGGTCGGCAAGTCCGACCTCGCGCTCGACCTGGCCGCCGGGCTCGGCGGCGAGGTGGTCAACACCGACTCCATGCAGCTCTACCGCGGCATGGACGTCGGCACCGCGAAGCTGCCCGTCGCGGAACGCCGCGGCATCGCGCACCACCTCCTCGACGTCCTCGACGTCACCGAGCCGGCGAGCGTGGCGGAGTTCCAGGCGTGGGCTCGCGCCGCGATCGAGGAGTGCCGTGCCCGGGGCGTCGTGCCGGTGCTCGTCGGCGGGTCGGCTCTCTACACGCGCGCCGTCGTGGACCACTTCGAGTTCCCGGGCACCGACCCCGACGTACGACGCCACCTCCAGCTGCTGCTCGACGAGGTCGGCGCCCCGGCACTGCACGCGCGCCTCGCCGAGGCCGACCCCGAGGCGGCCGCCCGCATCCTGCCGACGAACGGCCGTCGCGTCGTGCGCGCCCTCGAGGTGGTCGAGCTGACCGGGTCGTTCAGCGCGACCCTCCCCGCGCGGGAGTACGTCGACCCGCTGACCATCCAGGTGGGCATCGACTGTCCTCGCCCGGTGATCGACGAGCGCATCGAGGCCCGGGTGCAGCGGATGTGGGAGGCGGGTCTGGTCGACGAGGTGCGCGCTCTCGAGGCACAGGGCCTCCGGGACGGGCCGACCGCCTCCCGGGCGCTCGGCTACCAGCAGGTGCTGGCCGTGCTCGCGGGCGACCTCACCGAGGAGGCGGCGGTGACCAGCACCGTCAACGGCACGCGGAAGTTCGCACGCCGGCAGGACTCGTGGTTCCGCAAGGACGACCGGATCCGCTGGGTCGCCCACGACGACCCGGACCGGGCCTCGAGCGCACTCGCCGGGGTGCGCGCCGTGACCGGTGTCGGTCCGTCGGGGTAGAAAGAGCGCATGGCCGACACCTTCACCGTCGAGCGGCGGCGCACGATCGCCGCACCCGCCGACCGGATCTACCTGCTGCTCTACAACTTCCAGCAGTGGACCCGGTGGTCGCCCTGGGAGGACCTGGACCCCTCCCTCGAGCGTGCCTACGGGGGCCCCGAGGCCGGCGTGGGCTCGACCTACGCCTGGTCGGGCAACAGGAAGGCCGGCGCCGGCAAGATGGAGATCACCTCGGTCGTGGAGGACCGCAAGGTCCAGCTCGACCTGGAGTTCACCAAGCCGTTCAAGAGCCAGAACGTCCAGACCTTCACGCTCAACCCGGTCGGCGACGACCAGACCGAGGTCGTGTGGCACATGCAGGGCGAGCGCCCGCTGTTCATGAAGGTCTTCGGCTTCGCCTTCAACATGGACAAGCTCGTGGGCAAGGACTTCGAGAAGGGTCTCGACCGTCTCGACGAGGTCGCCAGGCCGAAGCCTGCCGGGTGATCCCGCCTACGCTGGAGCGGTGAGGTTCCTCAAGGGTCACGGCACGGAGAACGACTTCGTGCTGCTCCCCGACGCCGACGGCGCTCTCGGGACGCTCGACCCTGACCTGGTGCGGTCCCTGTGCGACCGCCACGCCGGCCTCGGCGCCGACGGGGTGCTGCGCGTCGTACGCACGGACGCGACGGACGATCCGCACGCGGTCGCGGCGCGCGGTGAGGCGACCTGGTTCATGGACTACAGCAACTCCGACGGCTCGGTCGGGCAGATGTGCGGCAACGGGGTGCGGGTGCTCGGGCGCTACCTCGTCGACCACGAAGGCGTCGACCCGTCGTCGCCGCTGCCGATCGCCACCCGCTCCGGGGTCAAGACGCTGGTGTTCGCCGACGACGGCCGGATCACCGTCGACATGGGCAACCCGCAGCTGCTCGGCGAGACCAAGGTGACCGTCGGCGACCGCACCTGGGAGGCCACCCACGTCGACATGGGCAACCCGCACGCGGTGGCGTTCGTGGACGACCTCGCCGACGCCGGTCACCTGCTCGAGGCGCCCGGGCACGACGAGGCGCTCTACCCGGACGGGGTCAACGTCGAGTTCGTCGTACGCCGCGGCCCCGCCCACGTGGCCATGCGGGTGCACGAGCGCGGTTCCGGGGAGACCCGCTCCTGCGGCACCGGTGCCTGCGCGGCCATGGTGGTGGCGGCCTCCGAGGACGGCGCGGGGCGCGGCTCGACGTACACCGTCGACGTGCCGGGCGGCACCCTCTCGATCGAGTGGACCACCGACGACCGCATCCTCATGACCGGCCCCGCCGTGCTCGTCGCGGAAGGTAATTGGTTCGCCGGGCGTTGATCCCCGTGCGAACCTGAAAGGCAGTATGAGCACCCACAAGCACGAGATTCCCGAGCAGGACCTGCTCGACGACACCGACATCGACCTGGACGACGACGACATCGACCTGGACCCGACGACGCCGATCCCGAGGACGAGGGCACCACCGGCGAGTGGGACCTCGAGGAGCGCTATGCGCTCAAGCGGGTCGGCGGGCTGCGCACCGAGCTCGAGGACATCACCGAGGTCGAGTACCGCCAGCTGCGGCTGGAGCGGGTCGTGCTCGTCGGCGTGTGGACCCAGGGGTCGGTCGAGGAGGCCGAGAACTCGCTCTCCGAGCTGGCCGCTCTCGCCGAGACCGCCGGCTCCGAGGTGCTGGAGGCGATCTTCCAGCGCCGTCAGAAGCCGGACCCCGCGACGTTCATCGGCCGCGGCAAGGTCGACGCGCTCCGCGAGATCGTCCAGCACACCGGCGCCGACACCGTCATCTGCGACGGCGAGCTCGCGCCCAGCCAGCTGAGGAACCTCGAGGACCGGGTCAAGGTCAAGGTCGTCGACCGGACCGCGCTGATCCTCGACATCTTCGCCCAGCACGCGAAGTCGAAGGAGGGCCAGGCGCAGGTCGAGCTGGCCCAGCTGAACTACATGACCCAGCGCCTCCGCGGCTGGGGTGGCAACCTCTCCCGCCAGGCCGGTGGCCGCGTCGGCTCCCAGGGTGGCGGCATCGGTGGTCGTGGTCCCGGTGAGACGAAGATCGAGACCGACCGGCGCCGGATCAACACCAAGATCGCCAAGCTGCGCCGCGAGCTCAAGCACATGCGCACGACCCGCGACACCAAGCGCGCGGAGCGCCGTCGCAACGAGATCCCCGCGGTGGCGATCGCCGGCTACACCAACGCCGGCAAGTCGTCGCTGCTCAACCGGCTGACCGACGCCGGCGTGCTCGTCGAGGACGCGCTGTTCGCGACGCTCGACCCGACCACGCGGCGCACCGAGACGGCCGAGGGCCGGGTCTACACGCTGTCCGACACCGTCGGCTTCGTGCGGCACCTGCCGCACCAGCTCGTCGAGGCGTTCCGCTCGACGCTGGAGGAGGTCGCCGACGCCGACCTCGTCGTGCACGTCGTCGACGGCTCGCACCCCGACCCGCAGGGCCAGATCGCCGCCGTCCGCGAGGTCTTCGCCGAGATCGGCGCCGACAAGGTTCCCGAGCTGGTGGCGATCAACAAGGCGGACCTCGCCGACCCGATGGTCGTCGCGCAGCTGCGGGCCTCCGAGCCGCACACCGTCGTGGTGTCTGCCGCGACAGGGGAGGGCATCGCCGAGCTGCTCGCCGCCATCGAGGCCGACCTGCCCCGCCCCGGGGTGTCCTTCGAGGCGCTGCTGCCCTACGACCGCGGCGACCTGCTGAACAAGATCCACACCAGCGGTGAGGTCGAGTCCCTCGAGCACACCGGCGAGGGCACCCGTGTCACCGGCCGGGTCAACGCCGACCTCGCCGGCGACCTCGCGCCGTACGCCCTCTGACCCCGATTCGTCTAGCGGACAGTCGAGGTCGCACGCGGGGTGACCACAGACGAATCGGTGTGGGTGAGCTGTCGGCCGATGAGGCCGAAGGCGAAGGCGATCGGCAGGGTGATGTTGCCGAGCGAGGTGAACATCGGGATCACGACCAGCCCGGGGGCGGTGAGGGTGAGCAGCCAGGCCGAGGTGCGCGGGCGGAACCCGTTCCTGAGCAGCGTGATCCCGAGGACGGTCGACCCGAGCATCGTGACGAGGATGAACGGGATCCCGACGACGAAGACGATGTCGAGGAAGGCCGTGGTCTCACCGGTCCACTGCGTCCAGTACTCGAGGAACACGTCGACCACCGCAGCGCCGTACGCCACGACCATGACCCGCCAGACGCCGCGCTCGAAACCTGTCGGACGACGGAGCCGGTAGGTCACCAGCGAGCACAGGAAGAACGCCACGAACACCGGCAGCCACAGCTTGCCGTAGGTGACGTAGACGAGGTCCGGGTCGCCCCAGTCGAAGAGCGGGCCGAGGAGGTCGGCGGCCGGCTTCGCCCAGAACGCCGTCGTCGCGAGGTCGAGGTCGGACTTCCCGTCCTCGGTCGCGTGCCGGGCGATCGCGTGCAGCTGGCCGATGACGAGGCCGAACCACGCCATGGCCCAGGCGAAGCGGCCGATGCCGCCGGCGTGACGGTCGAGCGTGTCGAGGATCTTCATGGTGGTTCCCTCTCTGTGTCGGTACGTCGAGGGTGCTGACCGACGGACTGCCACGTCGTCAACCGGCGGGCCGGACCTCGCTCCACCCTGAGGTTGACTCCCGGAGGTGCCCGGAGCCCTACGCTCAGCAGATGGGCGACCTGCGACGCCTCGACTGGCGAGACGCACTGCTGCCTGCGGGCCTGGTGGTCGCGGGCACGGTCGAGCTCGTCGTCCTGGGGAGCAACGGCTGGGGCTGGGGCGTGCTGCTGATGGTCGTGTCCGGGGTGCTGCTCGTCGCGCGACGCGTGCATCCGCTGGTCTTCGCCACGCTCTCCATCGTCGTCATCCTGACGACGCCCTGGTTCGGGCCGGAGCTCGACGAGGGCGCCGTGCCGATCCTGTTCATGGCGGTCGCCATCTACTCGCTGGCCCGCTGGGTCGCCGACTACCGCGGGCTCGTCGGCGTCGCGGCGGTGCTGCTCATGCTGTTCGGCGCCTACGCCTTCACCGACGAGCGGGCGCACAACATCTCCGACGTCTTCTTCGCCCTGTCGCTCGTCATCCCGCCGTACGTCCTCGGCAGGGTCACCCGTCGGCTGGCAGACCACAACGAGCTGCTGGAGCGCAACCAGGAGCTGGTCCGTCGCGAGGCAGTCCGTGCCGAGCGCGACCGGATCGCCCGCGAGCTGCACGACGTCATCGCCCACTCGGTCAGCGCGATGGTCGTGCAGACGTCCGCCGCCGAGGACCTGGTGCACACCGATCCCGACCGCGCTGCGCGGGTGCTCGCCGACGTCGCCGCGACCGGTCGCCACGCCCTGACCGAGACCGGCCGCCTGCTCCACGTGCTGCGCGACGAGGCCGACGAGCTCGCGATGGGGCCGACGCCGGGTCTCGACGACCTGCCGGCCCTGGTCGAGGGGTTCCGCGACAGCGGGCTGGACGTCGACCTCGACGTGCCCGAGCGGCTGCCCGCCCTGGCGCCCGGTGTGGACGTGTCCGTCTACCGCATCGTGCAGGAGGCGCTCACCAACGCCCTCAAGCACGGCAGCGGACGCCGCGCGACGGTCCGGCTCAGCACCGCGCCGGGCACCTTGGCGATCGACGCGACCAACCCGGCAGGGGCGCACCCGGTCGCCCCCGGCAGCGGCCTCGGGCTCCTCGGCATGGCCGAGCGGGTCTCGCTCCTCGGCGGACAGCTCTCGCACGGCGCCGACGGCGGCGAGTACCGCCTGACCGTGCGGGTGCCGGTGGCGGGAGAGGCGACATGACCTCGGTCGCGCTGGTCGACGACCAGGAGCTCGTCCGCACCGGGCTCCAGATGGTGCTCGAGGCACGCGGGATCGCCGTCGTCGGGGTGGCCGCGGACGGCCGGGCAGGAGTCGAGCTGGTGCGGCAGACGCGTCCCGACGTGGTGCTCATGGACATCCGGATGCCGGTGCTCGACGGGATCTCCGCGACCCGCGAGCTCACGGCGGCCGGCGTGCCCTCGAGGGTGCTGGTGCTGACGACGTACGACCTCGACCGCTACGTGTACGGCGCTCTCCGCGCCGGCGCGTCCGGGTTCCTGCTCAAGGCCACACCCCCGGACCGCCTCGTGGCGGGCATCGAGACGGTCGCGGCCGGCGAGGCGCTGCTGGCGCCGGAGCTCACCCGGAGGCTGATCGAGGAGCACGTGGCGCGGCCGGCGCCGTACGAAGGAATCCCCGAGCGCCTGCAGGTCCTCACCGAGCGGGAGCTCGAGGTGGTCGGGCTCATCGCGCGCGGGCTCGCCAACGACGAGATCGCCGAGCGGCTCGTGGTCGGCCAGGCGACCGTGAAGACCCACATCAACCGGCTGCTCGCCAAGCTCGGCATGACCTCACGGGTGCAGGTGGTCGTGCTGGCGTACGAGACCGGGCTCGTCGTCCCGGGCCGCGCTGAGTCCTAGCGCACCGTCAGTGAGACGGCCTCCTGCCAGCGCGGCGAGGGCACGACCTCGGGCTCGTGGCCGAACCACGTCTCGCAGTCGTCGATCGTGCGGCGGAGCAGCCCGACGAGCAGGTCGTCGACGTTCGGCGCGGTCGAGGCGGCCAGGCCGGCGACGGCGCTGTGCACGATCGTGGGGGCACTGCGCCGGCGGAACACCGTCGCGGAGCCCTCGGAGAGCGCCGGCACCTTGCGGGCCCACTCGAGGGCCAGGGGGTAGAAGCGCAGGATCTCGAGCGTCTCCTCCGACAGCAGCCACTCGTCGCGGCCCTCGAGCACGTTGAGGTAGCGCTCGCACGACAGCATCCCCACCACGGCCACGCCCTGCTTCGCGAAGGCGACGTGCGGCAGCGCTGTGAGGGCGGCCGTGCGGGCGATCCACGCGTCCACGCGCTCGTCGTCGCCGTCCAGCCCGATCACCCGGGGGATGAGCGGCGCGAGCCGGTGGCGCGCCTCATCGGTGACGCAGTCATTCACGTCGCGTGCCAGCGCGGCCAGCAGCGGGTGGGTGCAGACCGGGTGGTCCGACCACCGCTCGCCGGCGAGGTACGACGCGAGCTCCATGAAGCAGGCGCCCTTGCGTGGTGACCGGTGGCTGCCGCGGCTGAGCACGGGCATCAGGTCGGGCGTGGTGCTGGCGCTGTGTCGGCGAAGAACCATGCCTCAGTCTGCGCCGCGTCGGGGGTGTTGAGAAGGGTGCAGACGCCACGGATATCGCTAGGCTGCGGCGCGGGATAGGAGGCGACATGGTGCGCAGGAGCCTGCCGTCCGCGGGGGCATGGGTGTTCACCCTCGTGGCGTTGCTGCTCACGACGGTCGGCCTGCTGTACCCGCTCGCCGCGCCGATCTTCGACACCAGCACCGACACCGGGCCGGACCCCGTGTCGATCACGAGCTACCAGGCGGAGTTCCAGGTCTCCGAGGACGGCCGGCTCGACGCCGTGGAGACGATCACCGCGGAGTTCCCCTTCGGCCGGCACGGCATCTTCCGCTTCTTCGACCTGGCGGACCCCAACGACGGCAACGTCCGGCTGGTGCCCGAGGACATCGAGGTACGCCGCGACGGCAACCCGGAGCAGACGGACCTGTCCTGGGCACGCGGCCGGCAGATCCGCGTCGCGCGCATCGGCGATCCGGACAACTACGTCTCACCGGGCTCGCACACGTACACGATCAGCTACCACGTCGACGGGGCTCTGTCGCCCGCGTCGGCAGGCAGCGGCCAGCACGGCACCAGCAGCTGGTCCTCCGACGCGCCCGGGTCGGCGTTCTACTGGAACGTCGTTCCCGGCGGCTGGGTGATGCAGATCGGCGAGGTGGACATCACCGTCGACCTGCCCGGCGAGACCGACGACGTGCTCTGCCTGACCGGCACCACGACGCCGGGCCCAGCGTGCAAGATCAAGCCGAGCGGGGACGGCATCTTCTCGGTGCGCACGGGTGCCCTGGCCCCGAACACGCCCGTCACCGTCCGGGCGCCGCTCGAGATGGACCCGCCGGGGCAGAAGACCCTGCCGTGGCCGATCGTGCTCGACGCCGTGATGGGTCCCTCGCTGGTGCTCGCCGTCCTCCTGGTGCTGTTCGCCCTCGTCGGGCTCGGCACCGGGCTGTGGTGGACCCGGACCGCGCACGAGGACGACCCCGGGTTCCCCGTGATGTACACGCCACCGGACGGGCTCGGCCCCGTCCTCTCCTACTTCATGACCCGCGAGCGGGTGCCCGACTCCTCACTCGTCTCGTCCCTGCTCTACATGGGGGAGCGCGGCCTCGTGCGGCTCACCGAGAACGGCCCGGGCAGCTGGACCATCGAGGGCCTCGCCGACACCTCGGCGTGGGACCAGGTCGACCCCGTCACCCGCTCGCTCGGTGAGCAGCTCGGCGTGACCAGCCCGGGCACGCGCTTCGACGCCGACGGGACGGTCAGCTCGGGTCAGACGCTCCAGAGCGCGAGCACCGCCATCGGTGGCGAGGCCCGGACCTGGGCGCTCGGCTCCGGGCTGCTCGACCCGCGCCGGCCACGAGACCCTCGGCCGGGTGCTGGTGTTCGGCGCGATCATCCTGGCCGCGCTGCTGTTCTTCTTCGATCCCTTCCAGATGACGCTGTGGGGGCTGCCGTTCGCGGCCTTCGCCATCGGCGGTGCCGGTCTGCTCACCACGGGGGTCGGCACCCGTCGTACCGACCCGGGACGCGAGGCCTGGTCCCGCGCCGGCGGCTTCGAGCGGCTGCTGTCGACACCCCAGGCGGTCGAGCGGTTCGACTTCAGCGGCAAGCGCGAGCTGTACACCGCGTTCATCCCCTTCGCCGTGGCCTTCGGGTGCGCGGAGGAGTGGGCCCGGAAGTACGAAGCCGCGATGGGCGAGCCTGCGCCGTCGCCGGAGTGGTACCACGGCGGCACCTACGGCTACGTCGGCGGCTGGACCCAGGGCAGCCACTCCTTCGACTCCTTCGAGTCGTCGCTGAGCTCGTCGATCAGCGCGTACGCCGCCACGCAGTCCTCGTCCTCCAGCGGTGGAGGCGGCGGGGGAGGCGGCGGTGGTGGAGGCGGCGGGGGCGGTGGCTCCTGGTGAAGGTCGCCCACGCACTGCACCGTTTCTGCCACCATGACCAGCGCGGGACCGACCCGCGTGCTGTCGGAGGGGACCGCCCATGCTCGCCGTGATCATCATCGTCGTCCTGCTGGTGCTGCTCGGCATCTTCTTCGTGGTCGGCTTCAACCGGCTGCGCACGCAGAACGTCGGGGTCGACGAGGCGCTCGGTGGCGTCGACGTCCAGCTCACCCGTCGTGCCGACCTGATCCCGAACCTCGTCAACACGGTGAAGGGGTACGCCGCGCACGAGCGGGCCGTCTTCGACGAGGTCACCGCGGCCCGGGCCGGCGCCAAGAAGGCCGCCGAGTCCGGCACCGTCGCGGAGAAGTCCGCCGCCGACGCCCGCCTCGACCGCGCCGTCTTCGACGTCCTGGCCGTCGCCGAGGCCTACCCGGACCTCAAGGCCTCCGCGAACTTCATGCAGCTCCAGGCGCAGCTCTCCGAGACCGAGTCGCAGCTCGCCTTCGCCCGGCAGTTCTACAACGACAAGGTCGCGTCGCTGAACACCTCGGTCTCGACCATCCCCTGGATGTTCTTCGCCGGTGTCGCAGGCGTCTCCAAGCGCGAGTTCTACGACGCCCCCGAGGGCCAGCAGGCGCCCCCCACCGTCCAGTTCTAGACGCCTGTGAGTCGCCGCGCGGCGACCCCGTCGGTCGAGGCGGTTACAGTCCTCCGGTGCCCGAGGACAAGAAGACCGTCCGTGACGTCCTCGCGGCCGCCGTCGAGTCCCTGGGCGGCCAGGAGCGCGCCGGCCAGATCGAGATGGCCGAGGCGGTCGCCGCCGCGTTCGACGACGGCGCCCACCTGCTCGTCCAGGCCGGCACCGGCACCGGCAAGTCGCTCGGCTACCTCGTCCCGGCGCTGCTCCACGACCACCGGGTCGTGGTCGCGACGGCCACCCTGGCCCTCCAGCACCAGCTCGTCGAGCGCGACATCCCGGCGCTGTCGACGCCGCCCAGCACGTCCTGAGCAGCACCCCGGCGTACTCCGTGCTCAAGGGGCGCGGCAACTACGCCTGCCTCCACCGGGTTCGCGAGGGCGTGCCCGACGAGCAGGGCGCGCTGATCGCGGTGCCCGAGGGCTCGATGGGCAAGCAGGTCCTGGAGCTGCGCGAGTGGGCCGAGACGCAGGCCAAGGACGGCGGGCCCGGCGACCGCGACTCCGCCCCGCGGCACCAGGACCGGGTCTGGCGACAGGTCTCGGTGTCCCACCGCGAGTGCCTCGGTGCCGCGCGCTGCCCGTTCGGCGAGGAGTGCTTCGCCGAGCGCGCCCGCGAGAAGGCGCAGCGCTCCCAGCTGATCGTCACGAACCACTCGCTGCTCGCGATCGACGCGATCGAGGGCGTCCCGATGATCCCGGAGTACGACGCGGTGGTGATCGACGAGGCCCACGAGCTCGTCGCCCGCGTGACCCAGGCGGCGACCGACGAGCTCACGCCGGTCCAGGTCGAGCGCGCCGCGCGGCGGGTCGGGCGCCACCTCGGCAAGGACGGCGAGAACACCGAGGCCGACGACCTGGAGGACGCCGCGGAGAACCTGCGGGATGCCCTGCTCGACTGCGACCCCGGCCGGCTGGACACCCTCCCTACCGCGCTGAGCGACGCCCTCGTGCTCGTCCGGGACGCGGCCCGCGCCGTCGTGTCCGCCCTCAAGGACACCGGAGACGACGCGGGCGCGACCCAGGCCAAGGGCTGGGCCCAGGAGGTCTTCGTCACCGCGGAGCGGATGGCGGCGAACCTCGAGACCGACGTCCTCTGGGTGACCGACCGCGAGTCCAACCGCGGCGGGGTGATGCTCAGCGTCGCGCCGCTCCAGGTGTGGGGCCAGCTGCGCGACAAGCTGCTCGCCGAGAAGACCGTCGTGATGACGAGCGCCACGCTCAAGCTCGGCGGCGACTTCGACGCGCTCGCCACCACCGTCGGCCTGCTCCCGTCCGAGCGACTCGGCCCCCGACGACGCGCCCGGGCGAACCCGTCGAGGGTGTCGAGCCGTGGCGGGGGATCGACGTCGGGTCGCCGTTCGACTACGGCACGCAGGGCATCCTCTACGTCGCCGCCCACCTGCCGCGGCCGGGCCGCGACGGGCTCGGTGCCCAGCAGATCGAGGAGATCACCGACCTCGTCGACGCCAGCGACGGCCGCACGCTCGGGCTGTTCTCGAGCCGGCGTGCCGCCGAGGCCGCGGCCGAGGCGGTCCGCGAGCGCCTGCCGCACCTGACGATCCTGGCCCAGGGCGACGCGCAGCTCCCCGAGCTGACCAAGCAGTTCCTCGCGGACCCGCACACCTGCCTGTTCGGCACGCTCGGGCTCTGGCAGGGGCTCGACCTGCCGGGGGAGACCTGCCAGCTGGTCATCATCGACCGGATCCCGTTCCCGCGCCCGGACGACCCGCTGATGTCCGCGCGTCAGCGGGCCGCCGACAAGGCCGGCCGCAACGGCTTCATGGCCGTCTCCGCGACCCACGCGGCGCTGCTGCTGGCCCAGGGGTCGGGTCGGCTCATCCGCACGAGCACCGACCGCGGAGTGGTGGCCGTCCTGGACCCGCGGCTCGACGGCACGACGTACTCCCGCTTCCTGCAGGCCTCCTTGCCGCCGATGTGGCGCACCACGGACCGCGCCGTCGTGCTCGGAGCCCTGCGGAGGCTGGCCGGCCGGACCTGACGATGACGAAAGGGCCCGCACCGGAGTGCGGGCCCTCTCGTCGATCGGTCAGGCGGTCAGGGCTTGACCGCGGTGACCTTGTAGCCGAACTTCTGGTTGTCGTCGGCAGGCTTCCCCATGCAGGAGTACTGCGTGCCGGCGGCGAAGCACTGCGTGTACTTGTGCCCCGCGTTGGTGAGCGTGACGTCGACCCGTGCTGCGTTGCCGAACGCAATGGTCGCCGATCCCACACCGTTGCTGTTGAGCGACACGTGCTTGTCGGCGATCACGTCGCCGTTCGCCGCGAAGGCGGCGACCCAGGCACCGGGCGAGTGCGAGGCAGCCGGGCCGTCGATGTTGACCCTGAGCTTCCAGGCGTCCGCGATGCCGTTGCCCGGCTTGACCGCGATGGCCCCGTTGGCCATGTGGTCGAGCGTGAGCGACTTGTTGCCGGAGGTCCTGTCGGCGTTGGTCAGCGTGATCGTCTTGGCCGCCGGGGTCTTCTTGACGGCCTTGTAGCCGGCGCCCTCCTCGTAGTACGTCTCGGGAGCGCGGTTGACCGCACCGAAGAGGGAGAACACGTAGGGGAAGTCCTCGCCCCGGGCGCTGATCTCGGCTGCGACGGCCTTCATGGAGTACCGGTTGCCCTGCGGGTTGTCCGAGTCGTCGGCGCGGTTCCAGATCGAGCGGACCACAGCCGGGCTGTAGTGCTCGCTGAGGAAGCGCCACCAGATCCAGCTGCCGTAGACGCCGATCGAGGCCGAGTGGTCCAGCGGGCGGCTGGGGTTCGAGAGCGGGCTGCTGCGGAGGTACTGGTAGTTGTCGTTGACAGCGTCGTAGACCTCGTCCTCCATCCACGCCGCGGTGCCCTCCATGAACCAGCCGTCCTCGGCCGCGTCGTAGGCGAACTGGATCGCGTGGAAGAACTCGTGGGCTGCGGTCACCTGCAGGTTCTCCCGCGGGGTGTTGCCGGTGCTGCCGAACTCGGCGTAGTCGTTGTCGAGCACGCAGTAGCCGCTGTAGGCCCACGCGCCGCCGACGTTGTCCTCAGGGGTGCAGTAGCCGTAGAGGCCGTGGCTGCCGAGCTGAGCGAGGTAGACGTCGATCTTGTTGTTCTGACCCTTGCTGTCGTTCAGGGGGGCCTTGTAGCCGAAGTCGCCGACCTCGGTGTCCCACACGTTCTGCATCTCGGTGCGGGTGAGCTCGACGTAGTCCGGGATGCCGTCGCCGTCCGTGGTGCCGTTGCTGTCGGTCAGGGACGGCTTGTTGCGCGCCCGTCTCGACCCAGTTGACGCAGAAGTTCGTCCCCGCACCAGGCTCGCCGGTGCCGCAGTCGTTCTGCACCGTCGCCGCGCCGTAGGAGATCGTGGCGCCGCCGACGTTGTCGCCGCCCGGGTCGCTCGGGCGCGCCAGGATGCGGTGCGCCTCGCGGCGATCGGCGGCGTCGAGGTCGTCCAGGTGCGTCGCGAGCTGCGTGAGCAGCATCGTGTACTCGCGGGTGGGGGCCTGGGACGACGCGGTCCCGGTGTCGAGCGCCTGCTGGACGGCGTCGAGTGCACGGGACGCCGCCTGCTGGGCTCCGGAGGGCGGGGTCGGGGCGGCCGTGGCCGCGGACGGAAGAAGGCCGAGACCGAGAGCCCCGGTGGACGCGAGCACGGTCGCGGTGACCGTGGCTCTCTTGATGCTGACGCGCACGGTGGTGTGTCCCCTCAAAGTGGTGTCCACGCCCTCCCTCGGGGCGTGCGCCGCCATCCTGAGCGGCAGGTTGCGGCAGAGGCAACCTACCGTCCGGCCAGGACAAGATGGACCGAAAGGCTCAGAGACGTCGCAGGACCGTCGTGACCTTGCCCAGGATCGTGGCGTGGGTGCCGTCGATCGGGTCGTAGGCGTCGTTGTGGGGGAGCAGCCAGACCTTCCCGTCCTTGCGCTGGAAAGTCTTCACCGTCGCCTCCCCGTCGAGCATCGCGGCGACGATCTCGCCGTTCTCGGCGTTGGGCTGCTGGCGGACCACGACGTAGTCGCCGCTGCAGATCGCCGCGTCGATCATCGAGTCGCCGGAGACCTCGAGCATGAACAGGGTGCCGTCGCCGACCAGCTCCTTGGGGAGCGGGAAGGTCGCCTCGACGCGCTCCTCGGCCAGGATCGGACCACCGGCGGCGATGCGGCCGACGACCGGGACGTACGTCGGGACCGGGCGGGCGTCGCCGATGCCGGTCTCGTCGGCGTCGTCGAGCGTCGCGACCGTCAGGGCACGGGGGCGGTTGGGGTCACGCTTGATGAACCCCTTCTCCTCCAGCGTGCGCAGCTGGTGGGCCACCGAGGAGGAGCTCGTGAGCCCGACCTTCTCGCCGATCTCGCGCATGCTCGGGGGATAGCCGCGGTCGACCAGGGACTCGCGGATGACGGTCAGCACGCGCTGCTGGCGCGGCGTCAGCCCGCTCGCGTCCGGAGGGCCGTCGGGCAGCTCGCTCACGCTCGCGTCGGCGCCCCGGGTGTCGCTCTTGCCTGCCATGACCAGCCTCTTTCGTCTCGGTCGTCGTGAGGTCACGGTAACCGCGGACTCCCTCCTTCTTCAAACATGTGTTCGAACGGCGTGTCGCCCCGCCGGCTTGGTCACGGGTCGGTCTCGGTTCGCACATTCGTTCGACCAGGTGCTTGATCCGTTCGAACACCTGCTCTAACGTCGTACATGTGTTCGAACGAACAAGCATTCGAACATGGGGCTCCGGTCCGGCAGGTCAGGGCACACCGCCCGAACCAGAACTGTCGGAGGCGGCCGGTAGACCTCAGGTCAACAGATCGAGAGATCGAGCAGATCGACCGGGCGGCAGGGGCCGCCCACTTCCCCAGGAGGACCGCCACATGAGCACCACCACGATCACCCGCCCGACCACGACGACCACGCCCTGCGAGACGCCCACCCGGGCGCCGCGGCGTTCCCGTCCGGTCCGGCCCACCGGCCCCGCCAACCGCTCGCTGACGGACCCGGTCACCGGGCCGGCGACGCGCTCGGTCTCACGGCCCACGACGCTTCCCTCGCGGCGCCCTGCCGCCCGTCCCGCCCCGATGGTGCGCCGCACCCGTCGCGAGGCCCCGCCGGTGCAGCTGACCCGCCGCGGGCGCGTGGTCGTGACGCTCGTCTTCGTCGCCGCCGTGCTCGCGACGCTGGCGATGTTCGCCCAGCAGTCCGCCGCGACCGGCGAGTCGGGCTTCGACGGCAGGACCACCACGGTCGTCGTCGGCTCCGGCGACACCCTGTGGGGCATCGCCAGCGAGGTCGCCGCGCCCGGCGGGACCCGCGAGATGGTCCACCAGATCCAGGTGCTCAACTCGCTGCCCGGCCCGGTCCTCGAGGTCGGCCAGAAGCTCGCCGTCCCGGCTCCCTGAGACCCGGTCGCTCGTCTCCTCGACCCGGACGAGCGGCTGCGACGGACGCGGGTGGGACTCACGCT
Organism: uncultured Actinomycetota bacterium; assembly: GCA_963759965.1. GTDB lineage: Bacteria > Actinomycetota > Actinomycetes > Propionibacteriales > Nocardioidaceae > Marmoricola_A. The sequence continues at coordinate 254,839 of CAVXBM010000019.1, read as the reverse complement.
CCCACCCGCGTTGTCATGCCTGGCCCCGCACCGCCTTGGCCACCCACCCCGCCGCGATCAGCCCCTGCCCCGCCGTGTACGTCGCCATCACGAACCCGTCCGACCGCGGCCCCGGCTCCTTCATCACGAACCGCCGGATCCCGAGCGTGAGGTCCGAGAGCAGGAACAACGCCGTCCCCGCCATCACCGTCTTCCTGGCGTCCTCGGGGAGAGCCGGGTCGAGCCGCGTCGACGTCGCGAACATCGACGACAGGATCCCGGCGTAGGCGACCACGGGTGCCCGGAGCTTCGAGCTCCGGCGTCCGGCGAGCCACCCCATCGACGGCCCGAGCGCGAGGAAGAACAGCCCGGCCGCCTTCATCCCCTCGACGTTCGACGTGTCGGTGACCGGCCGCCCGGCGCTCCCGAACGCGCCGACGTAGGCGATGTGCGCCCCGAAGAACGACCCCAGTCCTGCCAGGAACGCCGGCTCGCTCTTGCTCAGCAGCGCGACGTCCCCACCCCACGACAGCCACTGCGCGGCGGCGGTCCCGCGCTGGAGCACCGACCCGTCGCCCTCCTCGTCGACCGCCGTCGCGAAGGCAGCGGCCAGGGCCGGCATCAGCAGCGGCTTCGACACCAGCCGCCACCGGCGTACCGATGCGGAGGGGTGGGACGCCAGGACGATGTCGGCAGCGCTGAGCGCGACGTACGCAGCCGACGCAGCACGGTGACGGGGGAGAGGCACAGGCAGATCCTGGCAGCATGGCTGCCGTGACGGCTGGCTACTCAGGGACTCCGCTCCCGCGCAAGCTCGGCGTGAAGCCCGGGATGACGGTGTACGTCGACGTCGAGACCCGCCCTCGCGTCCCCGTCGACCTCGAGGCGCTCGGCATCACCGAGGAGCACCTCGACGGCGCCCGCGTCGTCCGTCGGCTGCCGAAGCACGTCGACCTGACGTTGCTGTTCGTCCCGGACCGATCGCGCTTCGAGGAGCGCCTTCCCGTCGTCTCCGACCGCACCGAGACCGCCGGCATGATCTGGGTCTGCTGGCCGAAGAAGGCCTCCAAGGTCCCCACCGACATGACCGAGGACGTCGTCCGCGAGGTGGCCCTGCCCACCGGCTGGGTCGACGTGAAGGTCGCAGCGATCGACGACGTCTGGTCGGGCTTGAAGATCGTCCGCCGACTCAGTTCACGCCCCCGATAGGTTCGGCCGCGTGAGCGCCCACGCCCCGAGCAACCCCTGGTGGACCGTCGCGGTTCCCGTGGTCGCCGTGCTCATGCTCGTCGCGACCTGGGGCCGCGACCTTCCGGGCGTGGTGATGGCGGTGGTCGCGCTGGCCACCGGCGCCGCGGTGATGGTCGCCGTCCACCACGCCGAGGTCGTCGCCGCCAAGGTCGGTGAACCCTTCGGCTCGTTGATCCTCGCGATCGCGGTGACGGTCATCGAGGTGGCGCTGATCCTGACGATCATGCTCGGCGGGGGAGAGGACGCCGCGACGCTCGCGCGGGACACCGCGTTCGCCGCGGTGATGATCATCTACACCGGCCTGGTCGGCATCTGCCTGCTCATCGGGACGATCAAGCACCGGGTGCAGACCTTCCACCCCCGCGGGGCCGCCGGTGCCCTGAGCGCCGCGACGGTGCTCGTCACGGTGACCCTGGTGCTGCCGCGCTTCACGAAGGCCACCGAGGGCCCGACGCTGTCGACGGCGCAGCTGCTGTTCTTCGCGTTCATCGCGCTGTGCCTGTACGGCACCTTCGTGCTGTTCCAGACCGTCCGGCACCGGCACTACTTCGTGCCCGAGGAGGACGAGGAGGTCGCCGTCGAGCCGCCGAGCACTCGGGTGACCCAGCTGAGCCTCGGCATGCTCGTGCTCTGCCTGGTCGCGGTCGTCGGCCTCGCGAAGGTGTTGTCCCCGACCCTGAAGGACGCGGTCAGCGCCATCGGCGCCCCCACCTCGAGCGTCGGCGTGATCATCGCCCTGCTCGTCCTCGCCCCCGAGACCGTCGCTGCCGTCCGCGCGGCCGCGGCCAACCAGCTGCAGACCTCGATGAACCTCGCCTTCGGCTCGGCCATGGCCTCGATCGGTCTGACGATCCCCGCGATCGCGGTGGCCTCGCTCTTCACCGACCTCGAGCTCCAGCTCGGCCTGAGCAACTCCGACATCGTGCTGCTCTTCCTGACCGTGGTGACCTCGATCCTCACCGTCCTGCCCGGCCGCGTCACCGTCATGCAGGGCGCGATCCACCTCTCGATCTTCGCGACCTTCCTCTTCCTCGCGGTCAGTCCCTGAGGCGATTCAGTCCCAATCCGTCGACTTCGAGGCCGTGACCCAGCGGATTCGCACTGAATCGCCGACGTCAGCGCCGCGCTCGCTTGGGCACGTAGGCGCGGATCAGGCCGAGGGCCACCAGGAGCCGGCGTACGAGCGCGACAGCCACGAGCAGGAGCACGATCGCCCCGACGACGGCGCCGCCGGCGAGCCACCAGCGTGGCGAGTCCCCGTCCAGGGCGGACTGGCCGGAATCGATGGCCACGAACACCAGGCTCATCCACCCGGCGAGGGCGAGGAGCGAGAGGGCAAGCCACAGCGCCACCCGGCAGAAGCCACCCCATGCCCGTCATTGTGCCTACAAGTTCGTTCCCTCGCCTCGTCCGATTGGCCGAGGGCCATAGCGCACCCGCGTCCGGACGAGGCGCTTGCGTCCCGACACACCGGGACCGATGACCCGATCTGACGGGAAGAATTGGGCCTGACCTGGGGTTTTACCCACGTCGACAGAAACGTGTCGACGAGTTTGCGACGGGTGGTTGTGCTCTCGTGGGCCCGGGAGTACGGTTCCACTACATCTAGTACTTACACGGATGTAGTTCTCCACAGATAGTGGTCCGAACCCCACAGGGCCAGCGTAGTTATCCACCAGCAACTCACAGGTTCTTCCACAGGGAGCCGCTCAAACGGCCCCCGAGAAGGACCTGTATCAACCATGCCGAGAGGAGCCCGAGATGCACTGTCCGTACTGCCGGCACACCGACACCCGGGTCCTCGACAGCCGGGTCGCGGAGGACGGCGGCGCGATCCGCCGCCGGCGTACCTGCCCGGAGTGCAGCAAGCGCTTCAGCACGGTGGAGCAGATGCAGCTGGTCGTGGTGAAGCGCTCCGGCGCGACCGAGCCGTTCACCCGCGAGAAGGCCGTCTCCGGCGTCCGGAAGGCCTGCAAGGGCCGCCCGGTCTCCGAGGACGACCTGGCCCGCCTCGGCCAGCAGGTCGAGGACGCGCTCAAGTGCGAGGGCTGGGCGGAGGTGCCGGCCCACGAGGTCGGCATGGCCATCCTCAAGCCGCTCCGCGAGCTCGACGAGGTCGCCTACCTCCGCTTCGCCAGCGTCTACCGCGCCTTCGAGTCGGCCGCCGACTTCGAGGCCGAGATCGCCCTGCTCCGCCTCGACCGCGACACGGTCGACGCCCTCAGCAGCGGCTGACCCCCAGACCGCCCGGCCGTCGTGGGGAAGCGGCGGCCGGGCGAACCACTTCCCCCTCACGTTCCCACCAGCACCACAGACATCACCTGCACCGCCCGTACCACTCGGGACTGTCGGTGCGGCCAGGCAGGATCGACACAACCCCTCAAGGGAGAGGATCGAAGGCATGACGGAGACGGTCGGAGGACCCGCGAAGCAGCGGACCGCCAAGAAGTCAGCTGGCTCAAGGTCGAGCAGGTCTTCAGCACGCCCGGAGTGCACCCGTACGACGAGGTCACCTGGGAGCGGCGCGACGTCGTGCAGACCAACTGGAAGACCGGCGAGAACGTCTTCGAGCAGCGGGGCGTCGAGTTCCCCGACTTCTGGTCCGCCAACGCCTCCACGATCGTCACCACGAAGTACTTCCGCGGCGCGCTCGGCACCGAGCAGCGCGAGACCGGCCTCAAGCAGCTCCTCGACCGGGTCGTGAAGACCTACCGCAAGGCCGGCGAGGACTACGGCTACTTCGCGAGCGTCGAGGACGCCGAGGTCTTCGAGCACGAGCTGACCTGGCTGCTGCTGCACCAGCACTTCTCGTTCAACAGCCCCGTCTGGTTCAACGTCGGCACCCAGTCGCCGCAGCAGGTCTCGGCCTGCTTCATCCTGTCCGTCGACGACTCGATGGACTCGATCCTGAACTGGTACAAGGAAGAGGGCTTCATCTTCAAGGGCGGCTCCGGCGCCGGCCTCAACCTCTCCCGCATCCGCTCCTCCAAGGAGCTGCTCTCCAGCGGCGGCACGGCCTCCGGCCCGGTGTCGTTCATGCGCGGCGCCGACGCGTCCGCGGGGACGATCAAGTCCGGTGGCGCGACCCGTCGCGCGGCCAAGATGGTCGTGCTCGACGTGGACCACCCGGACATCGAGGAGTTCGTCCAGACCAAGGCGCGCGAGGAGGACAAGATCCGCGCGCTGCGTGACGCCGGCTTCGACATGGACCTCGGCGGCCACGACATCACCTCGGTGCAGTACCAGAACGCCAACAACTCGGTCCGCGTCAGCGACGAGTTCATGCGCGCGGTCGAGGAGGGCACGTCCTTCGGGCTGCGCTCGCGCAAGACCGGCGAGGTGATCGAGGAGGTCGACGCCCGCGAGCTGTTCCGCAAGATCAGCAAGGCGGCGTGGGAGTGCGCCGACCCGGGCCTGCAGTACGACGACACGATCAACGACTGGCACACCAACCCGGAGACGGGGCGGATCACCGCGTCGAACCCGTGCTCGGAGTACATGTCGCTCGACAACTCCAGCTGCAACCTCGCGTCGCTCAACCTGATGAAGTTCCTCAAGGACGACGACACCTTCGACGCGAAGCGGTTCGCCCAGGCGGTCGAGATCATCATCACCGCGATGGACATCTCGATCTGCTTCGCGGACTTCCCGACCGAGGCGATCGGCAGGACCACGGTCGACTACCGCCAGCTCGGCATCGGCTACGCCAACCTCGGCGCGCTGCTGATGGCGATGGGTCTCGGCTACGACTCCGACGGCGGCCGCGCGATGGCCGGCGCCATCACGTCGCTGATGACCGGTCAGTCCTACAAGCGCTCCGCGGAGCTCGCCGCGATCGTCGGCCCCTACAACGGCTACGCCCGCAACGCCGACGCCCACAAGCGCGTCATGCGCAAGCACCAGGCCGCCAACGACGCGGTGCGCACCGTGCACTCGCACGACCGTGACGTCCACAAGGCCGCCACGGCCGCGTGGGACGCCGTCGTGAAGCTGGGGGAGAAGAACGGCTTCCGCAACGCGCAGGCCTCGGTGCTCGCGCCGACCGGGACCATCGGCTTCATGATGGACTGCGACACCACCGGCATCGAGCCCGACTTCTCGCTGGTGAAGTTCAAGAAGCTCGTCGGCGGCGGCTCGATGCAGATCGTCAACCAGACGGTGCCGCGGGCCCTGCGCAAGATGGGCTACCAGGAGGAGCAGGTCGAGGCGATCGTCGAGTTCATCGCCGAGCACGGCCACGTCATCGACGCCCCCGGCCTCAAGCAGGAGCACTACGAGGTCTTCGACACCGCGATGGGCGCGCGCTCGCTCGCCCCGATGGGCCACGTGCGGATGATGGCGGCTGCTCAGCCGTTCCTGTCCGGCGCGATCTCGAAGACGGTGAACCTGCCGGAGACCGCGACGGTCGAGGAGATCGAGGACGTCTACCTGCAGTCGTGGAAGCTCGGCCTCAAGGCCACTGCGATCTACCGCGACAACTGCAAGGTCGGCCAGCCGCTGGCGGACGCCAAGGCCAAGGGCGCCGACAAGGCGGTCGCCGCCAAGTCCGACTCGGCTGCCGAGGCCGCGCCGGTCGTGATCAGCAAGCCGTTCCGCAAGCGCCTCCCCAAGAGCCGCGACTCGAAGACCACGTCGTTCACCGTGGGCGGCGCCGAGGGCTACATGACCTCCGGTGCCCACCCGGACGGCGAGCTCGGCGAGATCTTCCTCAAGCTCGGCAAGCAGGGCTCGACCCTGGCCGGCGTGATGGACGCCTTCTCGATCGCGGTCAGCATCGGCCTGCAGTACGGCGTGCCGCTGGAGACCTACGTCTCGAAGTTCACCAACCTGCGCTTCGAGCCCTCGGGCCTCACCGACGACCCCGACGTGCGGATGGCGCAGTCGATCATGGACTACATCTTCCGCCGCCTGGCGCTGGACTACCTGTCCTTCGACGACCGCTCCATGCTCGGCATCTACTCCGCCGAGGAGCGCCAGCGCCAGCTCGAGACGGGCTCCTACGAGCCCATCGAGGAGGAGGACACCTCCTCGTCCTTGGTCGAGTACGGCGACGAGGACTCACCGGTGGTCGAGCTCAAGGACTCGCGGTCGAGTCGAGCCCGCTGTCGAGACCCAAGTCACGCAGGTCGAGCCTGTCGAGACCAGCTCGGCCAAGGAGGCCCCCGAGGGCGCCCACACCAGCGCCGAGCTGATGGAGAAGATCACCGGCACCGCCATCGACAGCCCGCTCTGCTTCACCTGCGGCACCAAGATGCGCCCCGCCGGCTCCTGCTACGTCTGCGAGGGCTGCGGCAGCACCAGCGGCTGCAGCTGATCAACGAACGAGGGACCCGAAGGACCCGAGCTGGCGGTCCACGCGTTTTCGCCGGGGCCTTGACGGTCTTTGAGAATGGTTTGCCTCGGTAACAGCGGTGCTCGTCGGCACAGGATCTACCGAGTCACCCAGGTTGCTGAGGCACCCGAAGAGTGCGGCCCCTCTGGCCGCTCTTGGTACTCGTGTGTGGCGCATTCCGTGGACTCAGCCGTGTCCTCAGTGCGAGCGGGTTGGACGCGCTCGAGGCAGGTCATGTGACTGCGATCACGTCCGCCGCCGCAACATCGGCTAGCTCGCGGCACCGTCGCTCGCGCGAAGAAGTCGGCTGGCATCGGGTGCTCGAGTCGCCAGGTGATGGCGATCGGCCGCTCACCGGCGTGCTGAGACGTACGTGCGCCGGCCCGGGAAGAGGTACGGGGCCGTGCCGAACTCGTCCTTCTGCTGCTCACGGACGAACAGCAGCACCGTGCTGGACCCGTGAGGTACGCTGACCGGTCGGCGAAGCGACCGAGGTCGTGGACTGCGACTCCCAGTGGAAGAGCGTCGGGCTGATCGGGTAGTCGCGGTACATCGTGGTGGGGGAGTAGTCCGCCTCAGACTTCTTCAGGGTCACGAAGAAGGCGTCGATGTTGAGGTCCGGCGCGTAGAGCACGCCCTCCCGGAACGAGTTCGGCTTGCGGTCGAGGCTGGCGTAGTCGAGCGCGGCGAGGATCTCCTCGCGCTGGTAGCGGGCGTGCACCCGCAGCGGCACGTCACGCAGCGAGCCGCTCCAGCTCGATGGTGACGTGCCGAGCGCGCGTCGAAGGACAGGTCGACGACGGCGCGGAGCTCGTCGCGCGCGGCCGCTTCGCGACGCAGGGTGCCGAGGCCCGCGTCGTACGAGTCGTGGCCGCCACCGTCGGGCCAGAGCGAGAAGAACAGCATCCGGGCGAGCCGCTGCTCGCCGGCTGAGGTCGTCGTACGTGGGCGCGTCGTCGGCAGCAGCCGTGCGTAGCCGGTCGGCCGCGCTCCGGGTCGTCGACGTGCGCGAAGGCCCGGACGCGCTTGAGCAGCTTCTCCTCGCCGGTCGGAGCCCGTCGGCGTCGGCAGACCGGCGTCGCGCCGCAGCTGGGTCCAGGACTGGTCCGCGACGCAGGACGTCTGAGAGCTCGAGGCCGGACTCGTCGAGGAACGTCGGCAAGTCCTGGTCGCCGTACGAGCGCAGCTCGGCGACGATCTGGGGCCAGCGGCTGGCCACCTGGTTGCGGATGTTCTCGAGGACGATCTGCTGCGACTGCCGGTCCATCACGATCTGGCAGCCCGAGGGCAGGAACGGGAAGCCCCGCTCGATGTCGCGCTCGAGACCGCGTCGGGTCTGGCCGGTGAGTGCCCGCAGCTTGAGGTCGAAGCGGAACTCCTTGCGGTGGTGGCCGACGAAGTCGAGGACCGTGAGGACGGCCTTGTCGCGTGTCCGGCGCAGGCCACGGCCGAGCTGTTGCAGGAACACCGTCGCGCTCTCGGTCGGCCGCAGGAACAGCACGGTGTCGACGTCGGGGATGTCGACGCCCTCGTTGAAGAGGTCGGCGGCGAACAGCGCGTTGACGCGCCGGTCGCGCAGGTCCGCGAGCGCCCGCGGCGCGCTCTGCGGCCGGCGTCTCGCCGCTGACAGCGCGAGCGCGGGATGCCGGCATCGCGTGAACACCTCGGCCATGAACTCGGCGTGCGCGACGCTGACGCAGAAGCCGAGCGCCCGCATCGCGCCGGGGTCGAGCGACCTTGTCGCGCAGCTGCGCGAAGCACGACTGCGGCACGGGCGTCGTTGCCGGTGTAGACGTTCGGCCAGCTCGGCGCTCGTCGTAGCGCGCCTCGCGCCCAGGCGATCGGCGGCAGGTCGGTGCCGTCGGCGACGGCGAAGTAGTGGAACGGGCACAGCAGGTCGGCGCCGAGCGCGTCCCAGAGCCGCAGCTCGGCGGCGGTGCGGCCGTCGAAGAAGCGTGCGGACGTCGAGTGCCGTCGGCGCGCTCGGGCGTCGCGGTGAGGCCGAGCAGCTCCTTGGGCGCGAGGTGCTCGAGCACCGCCGGTAGGTCGCGGCCTCGGCGTGGTGGAACTCGTCGATCGACGACGATGTCGAAGCGTCGGCAGGGATGTTCTCCACGCCGTACGACGTCAGCGACTGGATGCTGGCGAACACGTGCTGCCAGCGCTCGGGGCGAAGTGCCGCCGACGTACTGCTCGCCGAAGCTGGCGTCGCCCAGCACTTCACGATAGGTGCGCAGTGACTGGTCCAGGATCTCCCAGCGGTGGGCGACGAACAGCAGCGCTGGGCCGCTCGCCGCGGTCTCCGCGAGCTGCCGGTAGTCGAGGGCGGCGACGACGGTCTTGCCGGTCCCGGTCGCGGCTACGACGAGGTTGCGGTGGCGATCATGGACCGTGCGCTCGACCTGCGAGCGACTCGAGCATCTCCCTGCTGGTAGGGATACGGCCGCACCTCGAGGCCCGAGAGCGAGATGGTGACGCGATCGCGCTGCGTGCGCCCCGACGCCTCGGCCAACGCGTCGTCGAGGCGGTCCCGGTCCGTGTCCGGGTCGTAGGGCTCGAAGCTCGATGTCGTTCCAGTAGCTGTCGAAGGTCGCGGTGAACTTGTCGAGCAGCGGCGGCGTCGCGACCTGGGAAAGACGCACGTTCCACTCGACCCCGTCCAGCAGCGCGGCGCGCGAGAGGTTCGACGAGCCGACGTACGCCGTGTCGAACCCGGTGTCGCGGCGGAACATCCAGGCCTTGGCGTGCAGGCGGGTGCGTGCGTCGTCGTACTGGATCCTTACCTCGGCGCCGAAGTCGCGAATGAGGCGATCGAGTGCAGCACGCTCTGTCGCGCCCATGTAGGTGGTTGTGATGACGCGCAAGCGGGCGCCGCGCTCGCGCAGTCGTGTGAGCTCGGCCTCGAGCACGCGGAGGCCGTGCCACTTGACGAACGCGCACAGCAGGTCCACCTGGTCCGATGAGTCGATCTCGGCACGGACCTCAGCGCCCAGATTGGGCTCGTTGGGTGCGTTGGTGAGCAGGGCAGCTTCCGAGAGCGGCGTGGCGGGGCGAGCCTCGGGAGAGGCTGCGCACGCCCGGACCAGGGGGCGTCGCGAGTCGGGTGAGCTGCTGGGCCGGGGAGCGGACCGACTCGGCCGATCGCGCGACCTGCTGCAACACCTCATTGACCAGGCTCAATCGCTGCTCCGGCCCCCTCGTGCTCTCGAGAACCTGCTCGAGCACCTGAGCCTACATGGCGAGCGAGGACGTGGGGAGCATCCGCGTCGTCAATGGCACGGTTCTCGGAATCGAGTTCTTTGTTCCCAGGCGCTGGACGAGCTCCTCAGTAAGGAGCGATTCGTACAGCCCTTCGGCGAGATCCCCGTTGCTCACACATGCGAGCTTGCCAGAGTTCGGCAACTACCTGGACCATGTGAACGACATTTCCGCTTGGTCAAGCGGCCGCACTCGCGTGCGGAACTCTTGGAGGCCTTGGAGTACCGCGCCGCTCTGCAGCTCACCGAGACCACGAAGCGGCGGCGCAATCAGTCTCGGCAGCGGACAACAGCTAGGTCCCGCAGAACGTCTGGTACCGGCGCCGAAGTCCTCGGGCGCCGGCTCGGCGTAGCGCTCGAGGCCGGGCCGCTCGTCGAACGGTCGCGTGACCACGTCGAGCAGCTCGCTCAACGGCCCGAGGTCGCCCGTCGGTCGCCGCGGCGAGCGCCTCCTCGACGAGGTGGTTGCGCGGGATGTAGACCGGGTTGACCCGGTCCATCGCGTCCGGCGTCCGGGTCGAGCGCGCGCCACTCGTCGGCCAGCGCGTCGACGGCCGGCGGAGGTCGAGCGAACAGCGCCGCGCGCGGGCTCGCGGTCGCCGCGCAGCAGCGGCCGCCGAGCGCGCGGAAGAGCGACGTGTAGTCGACGTGGCTCTGCCTGCAGCAGCGCGAGCAGGTCGTCGACGAGCGCCGGCGAGCCGTCCGGCGCCGTCCGCGGGCAGCCCGAGCTTGGCGCGCATCCCGTCGAGCCAGGCGCCGCTGTACGTCGGCCGGAACGCCTCGAGCGCCTCGGCGGCGATCGCGACGGCCGTGTCCTGGTCCTCGTCGAGCAGCGGGAGCAGCGCCTCGGCGAGCCGGGCGAGGTTCCACTGCGCGATCGCCGGGCTGGTTGCCGTAGGCGTAGCGGCCGCCGTGGTCGATCGAGCTGAACACGGTCGCCGGGTCGAACGCGTCCATGAACGCGCACGGCCCGTAGTCGATCGTCTCGCCCGAGATCGTCATGTTGTCGGTGTTCATCACGCCGTGGATGAACCCGACGAGCATCCACTGCGCGACCAGCGACGCCTGCGCCTCGACGACGCGCCTCGAAGAACGCGAGGTACGGGTTCTCCGCCTCCGCCGCCGGCGGGTGGTGGCGGGCGATGGCGTGGTCGGCGAGGCGGCGCAGCAGCGCGGGTCGTCGGTGCGCGCGCGCGTACTGGAACGTCCCGACCCGGAGGTGGCTGGCCGCGACGCGGGCCAGCACGGCGCCGGGCAGCAGCGGTCTCGCGGCGCGACGTCCTCGCCGGTTGCGACGACGGCCAGCGCCGCGTCGTCGGGATGCCGAGCGCGTGCATCGCCTCGCCGACGACGTACTCGCGCAGCATCGGCCCGACGGCGGCCTTGCCGTCGCCGCCGCGGGCGAACGGCGTGCGGCCCGACCCCTTGAGGTGCAGGTCGCGCCGGCGCCCGTCGGACGTCGACGAGCTCGCCGAGCAGCAGCGCCCGGCCGTCGCCGAGGCGCGGCGAGTAGCCGCCGAACTGGTGACCGGCGTACGCCTGCGCGACCGGCGTCGCGCCCTCGGGCAGCGCCGTTGCCGACGAGCACGGCACCCCGTCCGGGCGCGCAGCGCCGTCCGGGTCGAGGCCGAGCTCGCGGCCAGCGCCTCGTTGAGCAGCAGCAGCTCCGGGTCCGGCGCGGCGCGCGGCCTGCCCGGCACGGCGAGCTCGGCAGCTCGCTGGCGAAGCTGGTCGCCCAGGGTGACGGCAAGTGTGGGTGCGAAGGCTCACGCTTCAATCCCTCCAGGGAGGGGAGTCGCCCATCTTCTCGTAGTACTTCGCCAGGTGGCTCTTGACCCGGTCGACGTCGCCCTTTGGGCAGGTCGACGCCGCCGCGGGCCGCCTTGCATCACGTTCCCAGCCGCCATCAGGCCGCGGGGGACGACCTTTCAACCGACCGTCCATGACGTCGGTGATCAGCAGCTTGTACGCGGTGAAGTTGTCCTTCTTCGACGGCGTCGTACCAGACGTGCGCATCGCGGTCTTCGCGTTCGGTCCGTCCTGTGCGCCCGCCCACTCGCGCACGCGCTTCTCGGCGGCGTCGCCGTCCCAGTCGTGGTCGCGGCTGGCAAGGGGGAGGTCGTGGAAGGTCGTGACAGTCATACGCCCTGCCTACCCGACCGGGACCAAGGCAATGCGCCTTGGCGAAGCCGGACGTGCGCAGGGACGCCGAGGCGGCTTGTGGTCAGGGTCGATCCAGCGTGCTCGGCTGGCCCTGCCCCAACCCGGCGTCGCGGGCCAGGAGCGCCGCTTGCGTCCGGTCAGTTACCTGCAGCTTGACGACGATGTTCGACACGTGGTTGCTGACCGTCTTGGAGCTGACTCCGAGGCGATCGGCGCGTGATGGTCGGGAGCCCCTGGGCGACCAGCTCGAGGGTCTCGAGTTCGCGGGCGGTGAGCCCCTCGAACGCCGGGGCGGTGTGCGAGGTGCCGGGAACTGCGTGAGGACACGTTGGGCGATGCCCGGACCGAACACCACCTCGCCCGCGGCGATCGCCCGGACCGCGCCGGCGATCTCCTCCTGCTCGGCCCCCTTGAGGAGATACCCGTGCGCGCCGGCACGCATCGCGGCGAACAGCGAATCGTCGTCGTCATACATGGTCAGCACGCAGACCCGCACCGTCGGCGCGACCCGGGCCACTCTCGGATCGCGGCGAAGCCGTCGGTGCCCGGCATCTTGAGGTCCATCAGCGCGACGTCGGTCGGGCCAGCACCGCCTCGCGGATGGCCTCCTTGCCGTCGGCGGCGAGGGCGACCACCTCGAAGCCCTCGAGCGAGTGACCAGCACACCCGCGAGACCCGACCGCACGACGGGGTGGTCGTCGGCGACCAGAACGCGGATCATGCCGGCACCAGCGGCAGCAACTCACCCAGGACCTGGCTGCCGTTGCCTCCCGGCCCGATCTCGTGGGTGCCGCCGAGCAGCGCCACCCGCTCGCGCATGCCGGCGAGCCCGACCCCGGCGAAGCCAGGGCGTGGTTGTCTCCGCCGTCGTCGATCACCTCGCAGTGCAGGTGGGTGGTGTCGGCGCAGAGGCGGATCTGCACCCACGGACGCGTGTGAGTGTCGGACGACGTTGGTGATGGCCTCGGTGGCGATCCGGAACCCCCGCCTGCTCGACCGCGGCCGGGAGGTCCGGCAGGTCGTCGGCCTCGACGACCGCACGAGCGGGGCACCGTCGGCGCGTTGCCTGGATCTGGTCGGTGCGCAGGCGCAGCGCCTCGACCAGGCCGAACTCGTCGAGAGCGGTCTGAGCCGAGGTCGTCGACGATGCGGCGCACCTCCTGGATCGCGCTGCGCGTATCGGCCCGGATCGCGGGTCAACCGCTGCTGGAGGTCGGGGCGACCGGTAGCGACGTTTTACGCCGCTCGGCGGACAGGGCGACACCGGTGAGCAGCGGCCCGAGTCCGTCGTGCAGGTCACGCCGCAGTCGTCGACGTTCGTCCTCTCGGGCGACCACCAGCCGCTCACGGGAGGCCTGCAGCTGCTCGAACATCAGGGTCGCGTGCACCGCGTCGACAGCGGTCCGGCCAGCAGCGCAGCACCCGCCGTCGGCGGCGTCGAGCCCACCTCTCGCCCGACGCAGCCCGATGACGAGCTCGGCCCCGTCCAGCGGGAGCAGAGCCGTCGGCCCGCCGGGGCTGCCGCCTGCGCCGCGATCGCCCCGGCCGTCGACCAGCGACGCCCACGTAGGGGAACCGCAGCATCGACCGGATCTCCTCGAGTGTCTCCGGCAGGCCCGCGCCCAGCGAGTGGCCGACCCGGGCGGCGACCTTGAGCGGATCGCCGCGCTCGCCATAGAGCAGCTGGTCGACGGCCACCTGCAGCCGGCTGCGCAGCGGCAGCGCGAGCAGGGCCACGACCAGGGCCGAGGCGACCCCGGAGAGCACCACCACCAACGCGGCGTACGCCAGCGAGCACCAGCCCCGAGAGCAGCGCGTAGGTCACCCCTCGGGCGACGACCAGGCGGATGTCGAGCAGCTGGTGGCGCAGCACGCCGATGGCCACGGCGACCGGCAGCAGCGGGATCGTGAACAGCACGACCAGGGGGGTGCCGGCGACCAGCGCCCACGGCGTCACGGCGGCCAGGACCACCGCGGCGGCCGCGACCGGCCACAGGAGCTGCCGCCTGCAGCACCTCGGAGCCGCCGCGGTAGCGCATCACGAGCGCAGACCACGCCCGACCAGGATCGGAGGCGACCCAGCGGATCTCGCTGAGCGTCCACAACCAGGTCAGGGCGTCGTAGGCGGCCGCCGCGAGCACCAGGTAGGGGTCGGGCAGGCCGTCGCGGCGTCTGCTGGCCCGAGCCCGATCTCGAGCACGAACGAGCGGCGCGGTGACCGCGAGCACGACCGCGACCGGTCGCCAGCGTCGCGACGCCAGCCGCCCGTCGGGGAGCAGCAGCAGCGACAGCGGGATCACGCGCGATGTTCACCGGCCAGCCCCACTGCACGACGGTGAGGAGGAGACGGACCAGCCACGTCGCGGCGCCGTCGTCGTGCAGCAGGAGGGCAAGGGGAGCGGCCAGTGCGGAGAGGGCCTGGCAGGCGCCCCCGCCGGCGTACATCCAGCCCAGCACCGAGGCCGGCCGGTGCCAGGCGATCAGCGCCCCGCACAGGGCGAAGCTCAGCCCGATGAGGAGGTTGCTCACCACGAACGCGTTCAGCGCCTCGTCGAACGTCCAGCCCACAGCCCAGGCGCACGTCACGGCGCCGACCGAGGCCAGGACCGCGATGAGGCCGAGTGCACCTGCGAGTGCCCTGACGCGCATCTGAACCTCCTCGGCCTCGGCCCCAAGGTACCGCCGGAGCCGGGCGCTCATCCGGGAAGATCTCCCGGGTGGCCGGGTGGATTCCCGGGGTGGAGCGGGAGGTCTGCTCTGCCGTCCTGCACGGTTGTACGGCGACGGTGGAGCTCTCGGAACCCTCGAAAGGAAGCCCGTCATGACCGCGACCCTGCCCACCACCCGTCGAACCTCGATCCCCGCGGCCGTCTGGGTCGCCGCGATCCTGCTGCCGGTCGGCCCGGCTGCGATCGCTGCGCTCAGGCTGCTGCTGCCCTACTACACCGCCGGCGACTCGGCGAGCTGCGGTGGCCGACGTCGCAGCCCACCCCGGACGCGAGAGTGCCGTGCTCTGGCTCGGGTACGTCGGGGTGCTCACCCTGGTGCCCGGGCTGATCGTGGCGGCTCGCGTGTGCCGCTCGGTTGCACCGCGGCTGACCGCGTGGGCACCTGGCCCTGGCCGTGCCCGGGTACCTCTCGCTCGGGGTGCTGCTCGCCTACGACCACATCCTGTGGTCCGTGGTCGAGGCGGGCCTTCCCGTCGCAGAGAGCGTCCGCGTGGTCGACGCGGCCCACCCCTCGATCGACGTGGCCATCGGTGTGTTCGTGCTGGGTCACGTGGTCGGCACCGTGCTGCTCGGTCTGGCCCTGCTGCGCTCCCGGCGCATCCCGGCGTGGGCGGCCTGGGCGATCACGGTCTCGCAGCCGCTGCACTTCGTGGCCACGGTGATCCTCGGCAGCCCCCAGGTCGACTTCGTCGCGTGGAGCCTGACCGCAGTCGGCATGGCCGCCGTCGCTCGGACCGTGCTCACCGACGCAGCGCGCGCCTGACGACGGGCCTGCGCGTCGACGCAAGCTGGTCACGGCGCGGTGGGACGCGATCAGAGCAGCAGGGGGAGGGCCGGCAAGCTCGGCAACCTGCTGCGCACCACACCGACACGTCCCGCTCGCCTGCCAGGACGTCGTCGCGGAACCCGTCCAGGCCGACCCATCAGCGCCTCGACCTCGGCCGGGTCGCGGCCGCTCGTCCGAGGAGACGGCGGTGAAGACCGGGCAGATCTCGTTCTCGCGTACGCCGTTCGCCATCATCGCGTCGTAGCGGAACCGGGGCAGCGGACGGTAGGTCGCGCAGCGCGATGCCCGAGCTCCTGCTTGCGCGCGGCGGTGGACGGCCTCGGCGAGGTCCTCGCCCGGGGCGGGGTGGCCGCAGAAGCTGTTGGTCCACACACCGGGAAGGTCGGCTTGGGCAGCGCGCGCTGGGTGATCAGCAGGCGGCCGGCCTCGTCGAAGACGTAGCAGGAGAAGGCCAGGTGCAGGGGCGTGTTCTCGTGGTGCACGGTCGCCTTGGGCGCGGAGCCGATGGGGGTGCCGTCGTCGGCGAGGAGGACGACGAGCTCCTCGGTGTCGGTGTGCGTCATGCCGGCCTCGCCAGCTGGTTGACGGCAGCGGAGAAGACGGCGGGCAGCCGTTCGGCGGCGGGGACCAGGGCCCGGCGGACCGGCGCCGGCCGGGTGCCGGCGAGCAGCCCGGCGGTCAGCAGCCGGTAGCGCCGGGTGACGCGGTGCCAGTCGCGCTCGTAGCGCCCGGGTCGCCGTCGACGATCGCGCGCGACGGCGGCCCGGGCCTGGGCGAAGCCCAGCGCGACGCCCTCGCCGGTGAGGGCGTCGACGTAGCCGGCGGCGTCGCCGACCAGCAGCACCCGGCCCGGCGACCCGGGCCGTGGCGCGCTGGCGCAGCGGGCCGGCGCCGCGGACCTCGCCGGCCGGCTCGGCGTCGCCGAGCCGGTCGCGCAGCGCCGGGAAGGCGGCCAGGCGGTCGTCGAACGAGCCCCGGGTGGAGGCGAGCACCGCGACGCCGACGAGGTCCTCGGCGACCGGGGTCACGTAGGCCTCGGCGTCGCGGCGCCCAGTGCACCTCGACGTACGACGTCCAGGGCGCGATGCGGAAGTGGCGGCGCAGGCCGAAGCGGCGGTCGCCGCGGCGGCGGCCGTCGAGGCCGAGCGAGCGGCGCACGGGGGAGTGCAGGCCGTCGGCGGCGACCAGGTAGCGGGCCCGCGACGCCGTCGACGAGCGACCGCCGTCGTCGGCCGGGACGACCGGCCGACGGCGCGCTGCTCGCAGCGGGACGCCGGCGTCGCGCGACCGCGTCGCGCAGCGCGCGTGTGCAGCGTCGTCCGGCGGACGCCGCGCCCGGGGCCGGCGCGGAAGGGCGCCTCGGCGGCGTGCGACCCGGTCGACGTAGCGGATGCCGGTCAGGTCGTGGCCGTCCGGGTCGACGCCGAGCGCCTCGCAGCGCGGCGAGCGCGCCGGGCATCAGGCCCTCGCCGCAGGCCTTGTCGACCGTGCCCGGCGCGCGGCTCCCACACCTCGACGTCGAGCCCGGCGCGGGCGGCGTACAGCGCGGTGACCAGGCCGGCCGGCCCGCCGCCGACGACCAGCAGGTCGGTCACGGCGCGCTCCGCGCGCCGCGGCGTCGGCAGCGAGGCGCCAGCGCGCTCGTTCTCGACCCGCAGCCGCACGGTCAGCAGCGCGGCGTTGAGCACGGTGAAGACCAGGGCGGTGACCCACGCGGAGTCGACCAGCGGCAGCGCGACGCCCTCGACGACGACGGCGACGTAGTTGGGGTGGGAGAAGAACCGGTACGGCCCGCCGGTGACCAGCGGCAGCCCGGGCACGACGATCACCCGGGTGTTCCACTGGCGGCCGAGCGTCGCGATGCACCACCAGCGCAGCGCCTGCGCAGGCGAGCACCAGCGCGAGCATCGTCCAGCCGAGCGCCGGCACGAAGTCCGGCCGCCGGACCGAGCCACCTCGACCAGCGCGCCGACCAGCAGCCCGGTGTGCAGGACGACCATGAACAGGAAGTGCCGCTGGCCGGTCTCGACGCCGCCGCGCGCCATGCTCCAGGCGGCGTTGCGGTTCGACACGACCAGCTCGGCCAGCCGCTCCAGCCCGACGGCGACGACCAGCGACGATGAACCAGGTCATGCGGCGTCCTCCGGCGCCCGCAGCAGCACGAGCTCGGAGCAGAAGCCCGGGCCCATGGCCAGCATCAGCCCGTAGGACCCCGGCCGCGGCGGTCGGTCGGTCGAGGGTGTCGGCGAGCACGTGCAGCACCGAGGCCGACGACAGGTTGCCGATCCGGCGCAGCGAGTCCCAGGTGACCTGCAGCGCCTCGCGCGCCGACCCCGAGCGCGTCCTGCATCGCCTCGAGCACCTTCGGGCCGCCGGGGTGGGCGACGTACCACTCGATGTCGTCGCTGGCTCAGGCCGTGGTCGGCGAGGAAGCCGCGCACGTCGTCGCCGACGTAGCGCCGCACCAGCGTCGGGCACGTTGCTGTCGAGCACGATCTTCAGCCCGCCGGCGCCGACGTCCCAGCCCATCGTCCGCTCGGAGTCGGGGTAGAGCCGGCTGCGGCTGGCCAGCACCTCGGGCTGCGGTACGGCGGCGCGCTGCGTCGAGCTCGGCCGCGCGGTCCGCGCCCACCGCGACCACGGCGGCGGCGCCGTCGCCGAACAGCCCGCTGGCCACCAGGTTGGCCACCGAGGCGTCGTCGCGCTGCAGCGTCAGCGAGCACAGCTCGACCGCCATCAGCACCGCGACGCTGTCGGGGTGGCCGAGCAGGTAGTCGTGCAGCCGGGCGACCCCGGCGGCGCCGGCCACGCAGCCCAGGCCGACCAGCGGCATCCGCACGACGTCGGGGCGCATGCCGATCAGCGCGGCGACCCGGGCGTCGAGCGACGGCACGGCCAGGCCGGTGACGGTGGCCGAGATGATCAGGTCGACGTCGGCGGGCGTCAGGCCGACGGCCTTGAGCGCGTCGATCGACCGCCCGGGCGCCGAGCTCGACGCCGACCTCGATGAAGGCGTCGTTGGACTCGCCGAAGTCGTCGAGCCGGGCGTAGCGCTCCAGCGGCAGCGCCAGGTGCCGGGTGTCCACGCCGGCGTTGCGGTGGAACCGCTCGACGACCGCCGCGTGTCGGCCGCGCCGGGCAGCATCGTGGTCGGCGAACGCCTCGGTGATCTCGGCCTGCGGGTAGCGGTGCTCGGGCAGGACGCCGTGGACGCTCAGGATGCGCATGCTCATCGTCTCCTTCGGTGCGGTGTCGTCCGGGCGTGCGGCAGACCAGCTCGCGGGCCAGGCCGCGCGCGACGGCGGGGGTGACCCGGCCGCGGGCCAGGCCGAGCTCGACCAGGTCGTCGAAGACGCGCTGGTCGCGCGGCGGAGGCGCGCAGGCCCGCGTCCAGCACCGCGCCGTGCGGCGGAGCCGCGCCGCCGACGGCGGTGTGCCGCAGGTGCCGGCCGAGCAGCGGCCGGGCGTGCGCGCGTAGCCGGCGCCGGCGGAGCCGGGTCACCGGCGGCGATCGCCTCGGCCGCGGCCCGGCCGGCGGCGAGTCCGGTCGCGACGGCGTAGTAGATCCCCTCGCCGGTCATCGGGTTGACCAGCCCGGCGGCGTCGCCGACCAGCAGCACCCGGCCCGGCCGCGGCGGCGCCCGCGCCGGTCGACAGGGGCAGCTGGTGGCCGCCCCAGCCGGTCGCCCTCGGTCGCGCCGGGCAGCAGCTCCTCGAGCCGCTCGAGCAGGTGCGCGCGGCTCGGCTTCGGCCCGGCCGCGAGCAGCTCGCCGTACCCGACGTTGGCCAGGCCGTCGCCACGGTCGAAGGACCAGGCGTAGGACGGCTGCCGCCCGGTGCCGAAGGCGATGACCTGCGCCCCGGCGCGGCCTCGGGCGTCGGGGCGTAGCCGCGCAGGGCCACGCGCCATCGGCCCGGGCACCAGCCCGAGGCCGCGGCGCACCACCGAGTGCGGCGCCGTCGGCCCCGACGACGACCTGGCGCGGCGTGCTCGCCGTCGAGCGGTCGTCCGCCGGCGACGGTGCGGACCCGGTGCCGCACCAGCGTCGGCGCCGGCCGTGCTGCGCGGCCTCGACCAGGCGGGCGTCGAAGACCGCGCGGGGCACCACCCAGGTGGCCCGCGCCATCTCCCGGTCGACGACGAGGTCGCCGCGGCTCAGCCGCAGCCGGGGGACCGGGACCCGGTCGTCGACCATGCCCGTCGACCCCGGCCTCGGCCGAGCAGGTCCAGCACGTGCGGGGCGATCGCCGTCGCCGCAGGCCTTGTCGCGCGGGAAGTCGGCGCGGTCCAGCAGGGCCACCCGCAGCGTGGGGTCGGCGCCGCAGGGCGCCGATGGCGGTGGCGGCCCCGGCCGGCCCGGCGCCGACGACCGCCAGGTCCCACGTCGGTCATCGACGCCACCACCGTCGAGCAGCACGACGTCGACCAGGGCGATCGCGATCGCGGCCTGGAACGGCGCCCGGCCGCGGCCGAGCAGCGGCGACCGCCGGCGAGGCCGACCACGACGACGAGCGCGATCCACGCCGCCGGCGGCCGGAGCGCCGGACGGACCGAGCACGGCGACGACCGAGGCGGCGACGAGCAGCGCGGTCGGCGATGCACGCGCGAGGCCGTGCGCGCCGATCCGGTGCGGCAGCCCCCGGATGCCGGTGGCCGCGTCGTCGTCGAGGTCGGGCAGCGCGTTGAGGAAGTGGGCCGCGACGCCGAGCGACGGCCGCGGTGACGACCATCCACGCCGGCGGACCGACGCGGCGGGTCGCTCGCGAGGGACACGACGGCCGGCAGCGTCCCGAACGCGACGGCGTACGGGCAGCCACGACAGGGCGGTCGCCTTGAAGCACAGGTTGTAGAGGTGGCCCGAACCCCACCCCGAGCAGCAGGTGGGTCAGCCCGCTGCGCCAGCCGGCGAGGAACGACAGCACCACGCACGCGACCGCGGCGGCGACGAGGCAGCGCTGGACGAGGCGGGGGTCGAGCAGCCCGTTGGCCAGCGGCTTGTCGGCCCGGCCCACCGCGCGGTCCCGCTCGGCGTCGAGCAGGTCGTTGCCCCAGCCGATGGTCAGCTGCCCGGTGAAGACGGCGGCGCTCACGATGACCGCCGTGCCCGACCGGCAGGTCGGCGGCGACGGTCAGCAGGGCTACGACCAGGGTGACCGCGACGCACGGGCCGATGTGGGCGGCGACGAGCAGAGGCTCCAGCGTGCCGCGACGGGGCGCGCCCTGGACCTCCATGGATCGACCCTAGGCGAGACACCAAGAGCGGTCTGGCGCGGTCCCCGCGCTCGGCCACCGGGAGTAGCACCGTCGGGGTCGGGTACGTGCATCACGACAAGGGGGTGTGGATGCAACCGACGAAGATCGCGGACCGCTATCGCGTCGAGTCCCAGGTAGGCCAAGGGGGCATGGGCGCGGTCTGGCTGTGCGTCGACGAGAAGCTCGGGCGGCAGGTCGCGCTGAAGCAGGTGGTCAGCGGGACCGACGAGTCCGCGCCCGACCACACCCGTGCGCTGCGCGAGGCGCGGTCCCTGGCTGCGCTCAACCAGCGCAACGTGGTCTCGGTGTACGACGCGCTGGACGAGCACGGCGAGATCTGGCTGGTCATGGAGTACGTCCCCGGGCGCTCGCTGGCCCAGGTGCTCGAGGCCGGGCCGCTGACGCCGGAGGAGACGGTCGCGATCGGCGCCCAGATCGCCGACGGACTGGCGGCGGCCCACGAGCGCGGGATCACCCACCGCGACGTGAAGCCCGCGAACATCCTGATCACCGACGAGGGCGTCGCGAAGATCGGTGACTTCGGCATCGCCCTGATGGCCGAGGACCCCCGCCTGACGCGCACCGGGCTGGTCACCGGGACGCCGAGCTACTTCGCGCCCGAGGTGGCCCGCGGCGAGGACCCGGCCCCTGCCGCCGACGTGTGGGCGCTCGGCGTGACGCTGTACGTCGCGGTCGAGGGGCACGGCCCCTATGCGGCCCACGACAACGCGCTGGCCATCCTCAACGAGATCGTGTCGAAGACGCCCCCGCGCCCGAAACGGGCCGGTTTCCTCACCGAGACCCTCGGCAGGACCCTCGACCCGGATCCCTCCTCCCGCTGGTCCATGGCGGACCTGGCGCACGTCCTGCACCGCCTGGCGGACAAGCACGCGGTGACGCACACCCGCATCACCACCGGCCCCGTCGCCGCCACGCCCCGTCGGGAGCCCACCCGGACCCACGAGGTCGAGACGCCAGTTCAGACGCCGGTCAAGACGCCGGCTCCGGCGAAGACCGAGCCGCCGCCGGTCGCCCGTCGGGAGACGAGGACCGCGACGCAGCGCCCAGGACGCCGGCGCGGCCTGGCGCTGCTCGGCGTGCTCGCCCTCCTCGTGGTCGTCGCAGGCGTCGGCTTCCTGCTGCTCCAGGGGACGGCGACGGCGACGGGTCGCCGAGCGGACCGACAAGTCCGCCGGGGCCGGGAGCAGCGCCGGCACGGGCTCGAACGACTCCGGCGGCGGCTCGGGCAACAGCGGCGACGCCTCGGCCAGCCGCGGAGGACTTCGTCGACAGCTACTACACCGCGCTGCCCGAGGACACCCGGACCGGCTGGTCCTCGCTCACCGTCGGACTTCCAGGACAGCGTCGGGACCTACGCCGACTACCGGGGCTTCTGGGGCACGATCTCCGACGTGCAGGTCAACGACGTCACCTCCGTCGGAGACGACGCGGTCGACGTCGACCTGACCTACGTCAAGAAGGACGGCGAGCTCCACGCCGGAGACCCGGAGGATCTTCCTCGAGCGGTCGGGCGACAGCTTCCTCATCAGCGACGACGAGGTCCGCGGATGACCGGCTTAACGTGGGCCTCATGACCGAGCGCCTCAGTCCTCCGTCGATCCTGCTCACCGGCCGCTCCATGGTCGAGTCGGCCCGCTGGCGCGACGGCCGCTGGTGGTTCGCCGACTGGGGGACCGGCGAGGTGGTCGCGCTCGCGCCGGACGGTACGGCGGAGGTGGCGACGCCCGGAGCCCCGCCGCACCGGATGGGCTGGTCGCTCGCGTGGCTGCCGGACGGCCGGCTCCTGCACACCGGGGACGACCTGACCCGGCACGAGCCGGACGGCACGACGGTCCAGCACAGCGAGCGCGGCGGCAACGAGATCGTGGTCGACCCGCGAGGGCCACGTGTACGTCAACGGCGCCGACTTCGACTTCGCCGGCGGTGCCGAGCCGAAGCCCGGCTGGATCGCGCTGGTGGAGCCGGACGGGTCGTGGCGGGAGGTGGCCGGCGACATCCAGTTCCCCAACGGGATGGTGATCACCCCGGACGGCTCGACGCTGGTGATCTCGGAGTCGTTCGCCGGCCGGCTCAGCGCCTTCGACATCGAGGACGACGGCTCGCTGAGCAACCGCCGCGTCTGGGCCGAGGGGCTCGGACCGGACGGCATCGCGATCGACGCCGAGGGCGGGCTCTGGGCGCAGACCGCGGACACGTTCGCGCACTCCGGCGACCCCGACGCGCCCGGCGGCGCGGTCGTGCGCGTGCTCGAGGGCGGCGAGATCACCCACCGGATCGAGACCGAGCTGCCGTGCTTCTCGGTCGCCCTGGGTGGCGAGGACGGACGTCAGCTGCTCCTGCTGTGCAACGAGTTCGAGGGCGTCGAGAAGCTGGTCGAGGTGCACGACCGGCACTCCGCCCAGGTGCTCGTCACCGAGGCGCCGTACCCGGCGGCGGGCCGCTGATGCGCAACTGGGCAGGCAACCTCGAGTACGCCACCACCGACGTCCGGCGTCCCGGCTCGGTCGAGGAGCTGCAGGAGCTGATCGCGTCGGCCGAGCGCGTGAAGGCGTTGGGCTCGCGGCACTCCTTCTCGGCCGTCGCGGACACGACGGGCGTGCTCGTCTCGGCGCAGGCCCTCGGGCTCGAGGCGGAGGTCGACGAGGCGCGCGGCGTCGCGGTCGTGCCCGGTGCCGCGACGTACGCCGAGGTCAGCACGCTGCTGCAGCAGCACGGACTGGCGCTGCACAACATGGGCTCGCTCCCGCACATCAGCGTCGCGGGCGCGTGCGCCACCGGGACGCACGGCTCGGGCGTCCGCAACGGCTGCCTCGCGTCGGCGGTCGAAGCGGTCGAGCTGGTGACGGCCGACGGTGAGCTGATGACGTTCCGGAAGGGAGACGCCGACTTCCCGGGAGCCGTGATCTCGCTCGGCGCGCTCGGGCGTGGTCACGCGGCTGACGTTGCGGTGCGAGCCGACGTACGACGTGGCGCAGGACGTCCTGCTCGACGTGCCCGCCGGTGAGGTCACCGAGGAGCTGCTCGGCTCGGCGTACAGCCTCAGCCTGTTCCCGACCTTCGAGCGGCCCGACGTCGTGGACTCCGTGTGGCGCAAGCAGCGCACGGACGCCCCGCTCGACCACCGGACCTGGGGAGGGCGCCCCGCCGTGCGCGCGACGCACCCGATCGTCGCGATGGAGGCGTCCGCGGCCACCGAGCAGCTCGGGCAACCCCGGCCCGTGGCACGAGCGGCTGCCGCACTTCCGCGCCGCGTTCACGCCGAGCGTGGGGGACGAGCTGCAGTCGGAGTTCCTGCTGCCTCTCGACGTGCTCGGCGAGGTGTGGCCGCGGCTGTGCGAGGCGAGCCCGCGGTTCACCGACGCGCTATGGTCATGGAGGTGCGCACCGTCGCCGCGGACGAGATGTGGCTCAGCCCGTTCCATGGCCGGGACACCCTCGCCGTGCACGCGACCTGGATCAGCGACCAGGCGCGCGTCGGGCCGGCGCTCGAGGCGCTGCAGGAGGTCCTCGCGCCCTTCGACCCACGGCCGCACTGGGGCAAGGTCTTCACCGGCTGGGACGCCGAGCGGGTGGCCGCCGCCTACCCCGAGCTGCCGAGGTTCCGCGGGCTCGCCGAGCGGCTCGATCCCGACGGGTGCTTCACGAACGAGTACGTGCGCAGTCTCGGTCTGCGCTGACTTCCCCCGAAGGGTGGGATCTCCTCGACGTTGCCGCCCGGGTCGGACAAAAGGGACGTATCCTCCTGTCGAACGGGAGGAACGAACGTGGCAACAAGCGACTCGGCGCAGGGCGGGGCAAGGCTCGTCCGGCGGGGGATGGACCGGCTCCAGCGGTACCTCGACGGCCAGGTGCGCCGGCCGCTCACGGAGCGGAGGACGGCCGACCGGCTGCGCGACCTCGGCCCCGAGTGGGTGACCTTCGGGGAGCTTCGCTGGCCGCGGCGTGGGTTCGCCACCGCCGACCACATCGCCGTGGGCCCCGGCGGGATCTACGTCATCGACGTGCGGCACTGGGCGGGTCGCACCACCTTCCACGGCGGCGTCCTGCGCGAGAACGGGCAGAGCCGCGAGGAGCACGTCGCCGGGGCGGCCGCGGCGGCGCCGGCGGTGGCTGCCCTGATGGGTCCGTACGGCGGTCGCGTGCGGCCGGTGCTCTGCCTCTCGGAGCAGACCCACATCCGCGGATTCTCCGACGGGGTGCTGCTGTGCTCGGTGGACACGATCGTCGAGCTGCTCCGGAGCAGGCCGGCCGTCCTCACCGCGGCTGACGTGCTTGCCGCGGCGACCATGCTCGAGGGGCGCCTCTGGGCGCCGGAGTCGGGCCAGGTCTGACAGCCGGCCGACCTGCTCGGCGTACGATCCGGCGACCGACGTACGTGCGGACCGATCGGGGGCGACATGGCGCGACGAGCCGTCCTGCTCCTGCTGACTGTCGCCGTGGTCGCGTTCGTCGCGTGGCGCCAGCAGGATGACGGCTCGGTCGGCCGGGCGGCGGAGGGCGTGCCGGACGGTGCCCGTCCCGCCACCGTCGTCCGCGTCGTCGACGGAGACACCGTCCACCTGGGCGGCCAGGACGGGACGAAGTACATCGCTTCCGGCGATGAAGCGACCGTCAGGCTGCTGGAGATCGACACCCCGGAGAGCGTCAAGCCCGACGCCCCGGTGGAGTGCTACAGCAAGCGGGCGAGCGCCGCGTTGGCGGACCTGCTCCCGGTCGGCTCGACGGTCAGGGTGCTGCGTGACCGGGAGCTGCTCGACCCGTTCGACCGCACCTTGCTCTACGTCTGGAACGAGGACGGGGTCTTCGTGAACCTGCGGATGGTGCAGGACGGCTTCGCGAAGGCGGTGCTCTTCCAGCCCAACGACCGCTACATCGGGGACATGCGGCGTGCGGAGGAACGGGCGCGTGACGATGGTGCGGGTCTCTGGGGAGCGTGCAAGTACTTCGGTCAGCCCGCCTGAGCGACGGCAGACTGTCGTCGTGGACGAAGACACCCTGGAGCCGTGGGTCCCGGACGAGGAGGACGTCGCCTTCTACGACCTCTACGGCCCGTGGGCGGCGATGGACCCGAGCGAGCTGCTGGAGGCGATGACAGGGTTCCCGGAGCCATGGTGGGTGGTGGGCGGGCACGCCATCGAGGCGTTCACCCAGCAGCCGAGGGTGCACGAGGACATCGACGTCGCCGTCTTCACCGACGCCGTCCCGGCGCTCCGCCGCCAGCTCGGCGACCGCTTCCACTTGTGGAGCAACGCCGGAGGGACCTTCCGTGTCATCGACGACAGGCACCCGGACCCACTCGAGCCGATCAGCCAGGTCTGGGTGCGCCGCAGTGCCGACTCGCCCTGGTTGATCGACTTCCAGCTGAACCCGGTGCGAGACGGGCAGTGGGTGTCCAAGCGTGACGCGAAGCTCGTGGCGGACCTCGACGACGTGACCTGGATCGGCAACGACGGGGTGCGGTACATGACCCCGGAGATGGTGATGTACCACAAGGCCTTGCAGGACAGGGTCAAGGACCTGTGGGACCTGCGGCAGGTGCTCCCGCGGCTCATCGTCCGAACGTCGGGCATGGTTGGCCGACAACGTCCGGGCGAGGTACCCCGACCATGCATGGCAACCGCTGCTGGACTCCTCGCGGAATCCGTGACGTCGCTGTGGAGTGTCGGACCGGCATAGTCGTGATGCGTCGTATAATCGTACGTATGTTCGATACGGCAGAACGAGATCGCGTGAGCACGAGATCGCTGCGCTCGTTCGTGCGGGAGCTCGGTCGCCTCGACGACGCAGTCACCGACGCCGAGCGCATCGACCAGATCCGGCTGCTGGAAGAGCTGAAGTCGGCGGCCGCGGCTGCCCAGGCGAAGGTCGTCAGCGACTTCCGGAGGTCACAGGAAGCGGACCAACGGGCCCGCGGCGTGCCTGCCTCTGCGGTCGGTCGGGGCGTCGCATCCCAGGTCGCGTTGGCGAAGCGGGAGTCGGCGGCGCGGGCGCGTCGTTACCTCGGGTGGTCCGAGGTCCTGGTCACCGAGCTTCCGAAGACCTTCGCGGCTCTTCAGGCCGGCCGGATCACGGAGTGGCGGGCGCAGATCGTGGCTCGTGAGACCGCGTGGCTCTCGCTCGAGCACCGGCAGGAGATCGACCGCGGGCTTGCCCCGCACCTCGAGGAGTGGGGAGACCGACGCGTCGAGGCCGAGGTCAAGAAGCACGCGTACCGCCTCGACCCGCGCGGCTTCCTCGCGCGCATCTCCCAGGCCGAGAACGACCGACGGGTCAGCGTCCGCCCGGCACCCGACTGCATGAGCAGCTTCCGCGGGCTGGTGCCGATGGCACAGGGCGTCGCGATGTTCGCGGCGTTGAAGCACGCGGCCGACTCGTTGGTGGCCCAGGGCGACGACCGGAGCCGCGGGCAGATCATGGCCGACACGCTCGTGGAGCGCGTCACCGGCCAGGCGTCGGCTTCGGCCGTTCCGGCTCGCATCGAGCTGGTGATGACCGACCAGACGTTCTTCAACACGGGCGCGGGGAGCGACGAGCCGGCCCACGTGATCGGCTACGGCGCCGATCCCGGCCGAGCTCGCCCGACGACTCGCGAGCGAAGCGGCGCAGCGAGGCCGAGGCGTTCGTGCGACGGATGTACACCGACGGCGGTGGTCGGCTGGTCGCGATGGAGTCGACGAGTCGCCGGTTCACGGGAGCGCTCGCCGACTTCCTCGTCATCCGCGACCAGGTGTGCCGGACTCCGTGGTGCGACGCGCCAGTCCGGCACGGCGACCACGTCGTCCCGGTGGACGCGGGCGGCCTGACCACCGAGGCGAATGGCCAAGGGTTGTGCGAAGCCTGCAACCAGGCGAAGGAAGCTCCCGGGTGGCGACACGAACCCGGCCCAGGCGGTGCCGGAGAGAGCGTCGAGATCACGACGCCCACGGGCCACCGCTACCGAAGTCGGCCCCCTGATCCACCGGGCACGATCCGCACCAACGCCGAGCGGCACCTCGTCGATCTCGTCTGGGCTGCCTGAGCGCGACTGACTGTGGTCCACTCGGCACATGACCTATCCCGACGAGGGCGCCGTCAGCGAGGCCGACCGAACGGCGATCATCGCCGCGGCCACGGACTACGTCGCCTCCTGGTTCGACACCGACGCGGAGCGGATGGCGGGCTGCCTCCACGAGTCGCTCGTCAAGCGAGCAGTCGAGCCGGACGGCAGCCTCGACGACATGACGCGCGCGGACATGGTGGCGGCGACGTCTGCGCGATACGCGGCAGGGGGAGTACGAGGTCACGCTGCTCGACGCGTACGGCGACATCGCGACCGTCAAGGTCCTGTCGAGCGACTACATGGACTACCTGCACGTCGTCCGCACCAAGGACCGCTGGCAGCTGCTCAACGTGCTGTGGCAGCCCCGAGTCCGCGCGTGACCGCTACCGCAGCATCTCGTCGACGACGATCCGCGCCGACGACTCGCAGCCCTTGGTGAAGCCGAAGAACGGGCCGAAGTCGCGCGTCGAGGCGAACCCGATCGTGTACAGCCCCGGCAGCGAGGTCTCGAAGCCAGGGCTCAGGTCCGGGAACCCGTCGGTCACCGACACGCGGTCCAGGACGCCGTCGAGGTAGGGCACCGCGCTCATGTCCGCCTTGTAGCCGGACGCGAACACGACGAAGTCCGACTCCAACGGCGTCCCGTCGTCGAGGGTCAGCGCGAGCGGGTCGCCGCTGACGGAGACGACCGCGCGACCGGGGTGGCTGGTCACGACCGCCGGGTCGAGTCGCGGCGTCAGCCAGTGCTCCAAGGTCAGCCGGCCGACCTGCCAGAACTCCGCGAAGATCGCCTTCTGCTTCTCGACCGGGAGGCTCCGGTACCACCCGCGGTGGGCGACCGTCTGCTCGACGTACTCGTTGCAGAACGCCCAGCTGACCCTCGCGAACGTCGGGGTCGGGTGCCGGTGCACGACGTCGACGCGCGCGGCGCCGTGGTCGCACAGGAGGGCAGCCCACTCGTAGGCGCTCTGCCGGCCGCCGACGATCACCACCCGGGCGCCGGACAGCTCGTCGAAGGAGACGAGGTCGCTGGTGTGCGCCTTCCGCTCCTCCGGTACGCCGGTGTGCCACTCGGGGAGGTTGACGAAGTGCCGGATGCCGGGGACCGCGAGGACCTTGTCGGCGGTGATCGTCGAGCCGTCCTCCATCGTGGCGACGTAGGTGCCGTTCGGCTTGGCGAGGCCGGAGACGAAGCGCTCGTCGATGGCGAGCCCCTTCCGCTCGCGGAACCACTCGGTGTAGTCGAGGAACACCGAGATCGGGATCGGGTCGTGGTCGGCGGGGTCGAGGCCGCGGTCCTCGAAGTACGCCTCGAACGTCTCGACGCCGCTGCCGTCGAGGTGCCAGTCGGGGCCGGAGCGCAGGTACATCTCCGCCGGCATCTGCTCGCGCCAGAAGGCCATCGGCTTGCCGACCACGTGCGTGTCGATGCCGCGGTCCCGGGCATGGGCCGCCGCGGCGTACGCGTAGGGACCCGCTCCAACGACCAGCAGGTCCGTGCGCGACATGCGACCTCCCGGGATGGTGTCCTCGCACGTTAGTAGCACTGGACGTGCTGGACCGAGGACGGATGTCCCTGAACTCGTGGCCCGGCCGAGATAGATTGCGCGCGTCACGCGGGGGAGGGATCCATGGCTGAGCGACCTGACGGCGACCCGGTGCAGCCTTTGGTCAGTCCCGACGGGAAGTTCGTCTGGGACGGCCACAACTGGGTGCCGAACCCGCAGGCTCCGAAGCAATGGCCGGAGTACCGCCCGACGCCGCACCCGGAGGGCTCGCGACGGCCGGTCGAGGGCGCCAACTCACCTCCGCCGTTCCCGGTCGCGACTCCGGCGGCGCGCAAGCAGTACTCGATGCCGGAGCGGGTCAACCTGCAGCCGGGCACCACGAAGCTGCCGGCCAGCAACACGACGCGCAACGTGGTGATCTTGGTGGTCCTGGCGTCGATTCTGTTCGTCGGTGGCTGCGTGGCGCTGGTCGGTGGCGCGGTGAGCTCGTTCCAGGACCGTGCGGACGACAGCGGCCTGGTGGGGCGTCCCCGGCGGTGGTTTCGACTCGACCGGGATCACCAAGGTCGTCGAGGAGGGCGCCGGGTTCGGCATCCTGTT
The DNA here is from genome assembly GCA_963759965.1 of uncultured Actinomycetota bacterium. Lineage (GTDB taxonomy): Bacteria > Actinomycetota > Actinomycetes > Propionibacteriales > Nocardioidaceae > Marmoricola_A. The sequence continues at coordinate 224,919 of CAVXBM010000019.1, read as the reverse complement.
CCTGCGGTTCCGACCCGGGTGGCAGCTGGCTGCGAACGACGAGGTCGGGCATGCAACGGTCCTCGGGCTCGAGGTCGAGAACCGTAGGGACGCGAACGCGCGGGCCGACCTGGTCTTCCACCTGCTGCGGGGCAAACGGGAGCTCGCGAAGGTGCACTGTGTGTCGGAGCGGCTGACACGAGGGGCCAGCGCGAAGCTGTCGTGCACCAGTGCCGACTCGTTCGACCGGAACTTCACGAAGATCCGGGTGGAGTCGCTGCGCTAGATTGCCGCGACAACGAGCGGGAGGACGGGGACCAGCGTGACCGATCCGTCTGAGGAGCGCGGGGCGCAGCCGAACATCAGCCCGGACGGCAAGTGGGTCTGGGACGGGCACAACTGGGTCCCGAACCCGCACCCGGCGCCACCGCAGCCGATCCCGGAGTACCCCGAGCCCTTCACGCCGGCCGAGCCGGAACCGGTCGAGCCGCACCAGCCCCCGCCGGTCGCGGGGCGTCCCGGGATGACCTACCCGGCACCCGGTCAGTCCGGGCCGGGAGGCCCGCCGGTCATCGCGCCGACACCGCCGTACACCCCGGTGAAGAAGAGCAACGTCCTCCGCAACATCGTGCTCAGCTGCGTCGTGCTGGCGATCCTGATGATCAGCGGCTGCGCCATCTTCCTCACTGTCGCGGTGAAGCAGGTCGGCGACGAGATCAACAAGCAGGTGGAGACCGCGACGACCGGCGGCGGCTCCCAGGGTCAGCAGCTGACCGTGCGACAAGGCAAGTCGTTCGAGCTGGACGGCCTGACGTACCCCGCCGGCTGGCGGGTCGCGCGCAACGAGCTCGGCATGATGGGGATCGAACGACTCCGGTTCGAGAACACCCGCGACGAGGAGACCACCGTCGTCATCAGGATGGAGGTCCTCGACGCCGGCGAGGTCGTCGCCACCGTCCACTGCACCTCCAGCCAGGTGCCGCCGGGGGAGACGGGCGTGCTCGAGTGCCTGGGTGCGGACGAGGCGCCGCAGGAGTACGACAACGTCCGGGTGACCGACCTGTTCTGAGACCAGGGATGCTTGGAGCCATGCGTTTCACCGAGCACGAGATGACCGTGGCCCTGACGGCGACGGCAAAGGACGTCCTGCGGCAGCAGAACAAGGAGATCCGCAAGGGCAAGGTCGACGTCGACGAGGCGTGGGAGGCGCTGGAGCGGTACCAGCGCTACCAGCTGCTCGACGCCCTCGGCACCCAGATCCTGGCGGTGTTCGTCGCGCTGCCGGACATCGAGGTGGAGGCGGGGACGAGGCCGACGTTCACGACCGAGCAGGTGGTCGAGGCGGTCGAGGGGCTGGCGAGAGACGACAGCGGCAAGCTGCGGCGGCGGGCGGAGATCGTCGCCCGGGTCGCGCTGGTGGAGACCGCCCTGAAGCATCTTCCGATCCGGACTGACCCCGATGCGCTGACCGTTCCGGACCATCTCTGAGCCTGCGACGAGATTTCCTTCGTGTCCTGGTTGTCAGGAGTTCACCTTTCAGGCTTAAGGTCCTTTCGCCCCCACGAAAGGACCGCTCGTGCCCGGTCGCAAGACACTGCCGCTCGCCCTCGTCGTCGCCCTCGGCTCCACGCCGTTCCTCGCCACTCCGGCGCTGGCCGCACCACCCACGGCGCCGTACATCTCCGAGATCCACTACGACAACACCGGCACCGACTCCGGTGAGTTCGTCGAGGTGTGGCTCCCAGCGGGCACCAGCTCGGCCGGCCTGAGCGTCGTCCTCTACAACGGCGGGACCGCCACCGCTGCGGTGCCCTACGACACCGACGCCCTTCCCGCAGTCACCGCGCCGGCGGACGCTCCGGCCGTGGCGACCGTGAGCTACGCGGCCAACGGCATCCAGAACGGCTCGCCCGACGGCGTCGCCCTGGTGCGCAACGGCACCGTGGTCGAGTTCCTCTCCTACGAGGGCGCCATGACCGCCGCCGCGGCACCCACCGGCGGTCCCGCCGCCGGCCAGACCGCGACCGACATCGGCGTCGCCGAGGCGGGCACCGAGCCCGTCGGGCCAGTCCCTCTCCCGGACGTACGACGCTGCAGCCGACCGCCTCGTCTGGGCCGGCCCCGCGGCCGCGACCCCGGGCCAGGTCAACCCGGTCGTCGAGGCGCCGAGCACCTGCGACGAGACCCCGACCCACCAGATCGGCGAGGTCCAGGGCGACGGCTTCTCGACCCCGCTCGCCGGCGACACGGTGACCGTCCGCGGCATCGTGGTCGGCGACGAGCCCGGACTCGGCGGCTTCTACCTCCAGGACGCAGACGGCGACGGCAACCCGGCGACCTCCGACGGCGTCTTCGTCGCCGCGAGCGCCCCGGGCATCGACCTCGGTGACGAGGTCGCCGTGACCGGCACCGCCCAGGAAGGTTTCGGCGAGACCCAGATCGCCGCCGACGCCTCCGAGGTCTGCACCGACGGCACCGCGGCCGACCTGCCCGACGCAGCGCCTCTCGACCTGCCCGCGACCGCGGCCGCCCGCGAGCCTCTCGAGGGCATGCTCGTCGCGCCTGCCGACGACCTCACGGTCAGCGAGGTCTTCGGCCTCACCCGCTTCGGCGAGCTGACCCTGAGCCAGGGCGGCCTGCTCGTGCAGCCCACCGAGGTCGCCCGCCCGGGCACCGCGGAGGCCCAGGCCGTCGCGGCCGACAACACCCGGCGCAAGATCCTGCTCGACGACGGCAGCAACGTCTCGCGCAGCGCCACGAACCGCCCGTACCTCTCGCCCGACACCCCCGTCCGTGCCGGCGACGTGCTGAGCTTCACCGAGCCGCTCGTGCTCGGCTACGGCTTCAGCGAGTGGCGGCTGCAGCCGGCGGACGGCACCGCGGACGGCGTCTTCGCGCCGCAGAACACCCGGACCGCGGCTCCCGAGCAGCGTCGGCGGCGACATCCAGATCGGCGCCTTCAACGTGCTGAACTACTTCCTCACCTGGGGCGGGGTCGGCCGCGGGGCGACCAACGCCGAGCAGTTCGCCAAGCAGGCGAGCAAGGATGTCCGCGCGATCCAGACCCTGGACGCCGACGTCGTGACGCTGCTCGAGATCGAGGACACCGACTCGACCGGCTACACACCCGGCAACGCCGACGCAGCTCTCGCCGACCTGGTGCAGCGGCTCAACGCCGACGCGGGCCGCACGAAGTGGGCCTACGTCCCGATGCCGGACGAGCTCTACGGCGTCGACCGCGACGTCATCCGCAACGGGATCATCTACCAGCCCTCTGCCGTGACGCCGGTCGGCGACCCGGTCGGGCTGGTCGACGAGAGCGTGTGGTTCAACGCGCGTGAGCCGATCGCGCAGACGTTCCTCGCGCAGGACGACGTCTTCACCGTCGTCGCGAACCACCTGAAGTCGAAGACCCCGGGCGAGCCGACCGGCGACAACGTCGACACCGGCGACGGCCAGGGGGAGTGGAACGGCGACCGGCGTCGCCAGGCGGCCTCGCTGGCCACCTTCGTCGACGGTCTCAAGGCGTCCACCGAGGACAACGACGTGATCGCGCTCGGTGACTTCAACGCCTACAGCAAGGAGGACCCGATCGAGGACCTCCGCGGGCGTGGCTTCACCGACCTCGGCGAGGCGCTCGACCCGGGGCGCTACAGCTACGTCTTCGACGAGCTCTCCGGCTCGCTCGACCACGCGCTGGCAACGGCGTCACTGACCGCGAAGGTCACCGACCTCACGCACTGGAACATCAACTCGGTCGAGTCGTTCGCCTACCAGTACACCGGCGACCCGGCGCTGTACGCCCCCAACGCCTACCGCTCCTCGGACCACGACCCGGTGCTGCTGGGCGTCGACCTGAAGGCGCCGGTGAAGTCGGACTTCCGCTGCGACGGCAAGGTGCCGACGATCCTCGGCACCAACTCGGCCGATGTCCTCAACGGCACCAACAAGGACGACGTGATCATGGCCCTCGGCGGTGACGACGTGGTCCGCGGCGCCAACGGCAACGACACCGTGTGCGCGGGAGCCGGCGACGACGAGGTGTACGGCGGCAACGGTGACGACGTCCTCTTCGGTGGTGCCGGCGACGACGCGTTGTACGGCGAGAAGGGCAGCGACCGGCTCACCGGTGGCCTCGGCGACGACACCCTCGTCCAGGGCCAGGGGAGCGGACCGTCGAACCAGGACGGCGGCCCCGGCTACTGAGCCGTTCGGGACGTCATGCGTTCTGGCCGCCATGGCGACCGCTTCGCATGACGTCCCGGGATGGGTCAGTCGACGTCGCGGGCCGACAGCTCCTCCCACGTCTCGCGACGGACGACGAGGCGGGCCTGACCGTCGCGGACGAAGACGACCGGGATGCGGCGAGCACCGTTGTAGTTGTTGCTCATCGTGAACGTGTACGCCCCGGTCGCGGGCACGGCGACCAGGTCGTCGACCCGCGGCGAAGGCAGGTCGATGCCGTCGATGAGCAGGTCGCCGCTCTCGCAGTGCCGGCCGACCAGCTGGACGGGTTCGCCGGGGGAGTCGAAGCGACCGACGACGCCGGCCTCGAACCGCTGGTCGTACATCGCCACCTCGAGGTTGTCGCCCATCCCGCCGTCGACGGCGACGAACGTCGGCCCGCCGCCACGCTTCACCGTGACGACGCGGTAGAGCGTCGCCGCGTGACGACGCGACCATGCTGCGGCCCGGCTCGATGATCAGCTGGGCCTCGGAGGGCAGGTGCGCACGGGCGGCCCCCACGAGTGCGTCGGTGTACGCCGCGACGCTCGGCGGCTGGTCCGACCAGGTGTACCGAGCACCCAGCCCGCCACCGAGGTCGTACACCTCGAACTCGCCGAGCGCCGCCACCGGAGCCACCGACTCGGCGAACGGCGTGACGTCGAGGATCTGCGAGCCGACGTGCACGTGCAGCCCGCGCATGGTCAGCGTGGGGCTGGCCTCGATCCGCTTGATGAGAGGAGCAGCGAGCGACGGCGGCAGCCCGAACTTCGACCCGACCTGCCCCGTCATCACGTGCTCGTGGGTGTCCGCGACGACGCCCGGGAGGATCCGGACGAGCACGTCCTGGTTCCCGCCGGACGGCACCGTCAGCTCGAGCCGGTCGACGTCGTCCGCGTTGTCGACGACCACGAGCCCGAGGCCGTGCTCGACGGCCATCGCGATCTCGTCCGACGACTTCGCGTTGCCGTGCAGGACGACGAGCGAGGGGTCGACGCCCGCCTTGACGGCGCTGAGGATCTCGCCACCGCCCGCGACGTCGAGCCCGAGACCCTCCTCGACCATCACGCGCTGCACCGCGGTGGCCGGGAACGCCTTGGACGCGAAGACCACCCGAGAACGCGGCCACCGTGACGTCAGCTCGGTCCGGTACTCGCGCGCACGAGACCGCAGCGCGGCCTCGTCGACCACCAGCACCGGCGTACCGAACTCGGCGGCCAGCGCGTCGGCCCGGCACCCGCCGAGCAGCAGCGTCCCGTCGTCGTCGAGGGCGCTGCCGGCCGGGAAGAGCTCGAGGAGCGAGTCCATCCCGGCACTCTCGCAGAACCGGCGCTGTTGACCCAGGCCCTCAAAGGCGTTGACCAAAGACCCTGCTGGCCACGGCCGGTGCGCGCGAGTGTCGAGTCAGGACCTCGACGGAAGGACGCATCATGAGCAAGCGCAACGAGGTGGTCGTCGGCGTTGACGGGTCGGACGCCTCCTGGACAGCCCTCGACTGGGCGATCCAGTACGCCAGTGAGCGCCGGGCCACCGTCGCCGTGCACACCGCAGTCGTGACGATCTCCGGAGAGGAGATGTTCGGCGGGATCATGGACGAACGGCTCGACCAGGCCGAGGCCGTCATGCGTGACGCGGTCCGGCGGAGCCGGATGGCCGGCGTCGAGGCCACCGGCATGACGTCGATGGTCCCGGCGGGCCGGTCGCTGGTGGTCGCCGGCAAGGATGCGCTCGCACTCGTCGTCGGGGCTACGGGGTACGGCGCCCTCGCGGCTGCACTCTGGGGCTCGGTTGCCCGGCACGTCACGCGGCACGCCGAGGTGCCGGTCGTCGTGGTGAGGGAGGCGGCCGACCAGACCGCGACCAAGGTGGTCGCCGGCGTGGACGGCACGTCGATCAGCCAGGACGTCATCGGCTTCGGCATGGACGCGGCGTCGTACCGCGGCTGGGACCTCGAGCTCCTTCACGCCGGCGACGCCCCAGGCAGCTGGCGTTCGTGGACCGACGTGGTGAGCGCCGACGAGTCCGAGCGTCGCGACGCCGTCGAGCGGATGATCGCGGAGCTCGGCGCGGGATGGCAGGAGAAGTACCCCGACGTCGAGCTCGAGACCAGTGTGGTGCGGGCCGACGCCACGCGCGCCCTCGTCGACGCCTCCGCGGGTGCAGCCCTCCTGGTGGTGGGTGCGCACGGGAGCCACCTCGTCGGCGGGCACCTCGGGTCGGTCAGCCAGGACGTCGTCCGCCGGGCACGGTGCCCGGTCGTCGTCCTGCACTGACGCGGCTCGTCAGGCGGGAGCGGGAGCCGCGGCAGGCGGCTCGAACGACGCCAGCATCGCCTCGAGCGCCGCCTGGTCGGGCCCGACGAACGGGTCGATGCCCGGCGTCATCTCGACCGTCTCGAGCATCGTCGCGTTGAGCCCGCGCGCGGCCGGCAGGTGGGTGCTGAAGATCGTCGTCGGGTCCAGCGCCCGGATCGGGTCGACCGTCGTCAGGAACCTGCCCGGTCGGCGGTGTGCACCCACGGGCTGTCCACGCTCGCCCACAGCAGTTGGCCGGAGCGGGTGACGTCGGCCTGGACGTCGCGCACGTCGTACGCCGACGCCGCCTCCGCCGACGGCAGGGGAGCGCCGAAGCAGTCGGAGGAGAACAGCGCACCGGTCTTGTGGTCGACCACGCCGACCGTGGCGGGGTTGTCGAACAGCGGCGGACGCAGGCCCGACAGGAGCCGGTCGCCGACGTCGAGCTGCTGGCCCGGGTTGAGCAGGTGCACCCGGTCCAGCGGCAGCGGCCGCTCGCAGCCGAGGATCCCGACGCCGATGAAGGTGGTGACGACCTTCGCCTGCGGAGCCGCCTCGAGGAGGTCGTACAGCCCGCCGGTGTGGTCGCGGTCCGGGATGGGTCAGCCAGATCCACCGCACGTCGGCGGGGTCGATGGCTTCGCTCAGCCACGACACGAAGTCCTTGTCGTCGGTGCTCAGCCCGGTGTCGATCACGACCGGCTGCTCGGCATGGATCAGGAACGCGTTGACCGGCAGGAACCCCAGTCCGGGGATCTCGGCCATGTCGTTGAAGACGGTGACGTCCTGGTCGGTCTTGTGTGTCTGCATGGTGTTCTCCGATTCAGAAGGGCACGGCCACGGTGAGCAGCTCGTGGTCGACGGGATGGGTCGCCGCCCGGCCCGAGAGGAGGCGACAGAAGTCGATGGCGTCGAGACGCAGCTCCGCGGCCGCGCCGGACGAGAAGTGGCCGCCGGCCGGGCCCTCGAGGACCAGGTCGTAGGGCTGTCCGTGCCGGTCCGCCCACTCGGCCACCACGTCGGCGACGATCGCGCCGTCGTGGTCGGCGGTCAGCGTCGGCGGCCGGCCGATGGCGCGGGCGATGTCCATCCGGTGCATCCACGGGTCGCGGGTCAGGATCGTGTCGAGCAGGAACCCGTTGGTCCAGTGCTCCATACGACCGCCGACGTCCTGCGCCTGCGGCAGCTTCATCCGGCGTACGAACCCAGGAGTACGACGCGCGGCCGCGCGCCGCGCGGGGACCGATGGACGGCGAAGCGGTCGATCGAGCTCCTGCTCGGAGCAGCGCCGCGTGCTCCTCGACCTGGATCGCGGTGAGCGCGTCCAGCGGTACGCCGCCGCGGCGCTTGGACTTCACGGTCTGACGCAGGGTCTCCTTGAGGCCGCTGGCCATGAGCGCCATCCCGACGGTGTGGCCGGCCATCGCACGGACGTCCCAGGCGGGCACTCGGTCGGCTGCGCCCAGTCGTCGCTGGTGAGCGAGCGCATCAGCTCGAGGAAGCGGGCGTACTCGTCGGCCGCCAGCTCCATCGCCCGGTCGTGCGTCGAGCGCCGGGGTGCGCGGCGTCGGTGGTGCTCGGTGTCTCGGTGGCGTTCATCGCTTCTTCCTCCGTGTGCTGGGTCCGACCTGGGAGAGGTACATGTCGACGGCGCGGGGGAGCAGGCGTCGCCACCGCTCGCCGCCGGGGTCGTTGGCGTTCTGCTGGCTGGAGAGGCCGGCGAGCAGCCCGGTCCAGAGGTCGATGGCGTCGGGATCGGTGATCCGGAGGCGGTCGAGAAGCCGCGCGAGCCGCTCGATCGCGCGCACCGCCTGGGCGTACGACTCCGGGCTCGGCTCGAAGCCCGGGACGGGACGTTGGTTCATCAGCGCGTTGCGCTCGGGGTCTCTTCGCCATCGCGTCGAGCCAGTAGCGCGCCGACGACGAGCAGCGCCTCGCGCGGGTCGTCGGGACAACCCCGCAGCCTCGAGCTCGGCCGCGTCGGCGTCGATCTCCACCCACGCCTGGCCGAACATCCCGTCGACGATGTCCATCTTCGAGGCGAAGTGGCCGTACAGCGACGGCGCGCGCATCCCCACCCGTTCCGCCACCGCGCGTTGGGTCAGCCCGGACCAACCGTTCTCGGCCACGACGGCCCAGGCGGCGTCGAGGATCTCCCGCCGGGTGTCGTCACGACGGCGGCTCTGCCTATCAACGTTCGGATTGCCTAACATTGTTAGGAGAATGGAGCACGAGGCAGTCTGCGTCAAGGGACTTGCGTCAGGTGGTGTGGACCGGGGCATGCACGAGAGGCCCGGCATAGCAGGCGTGCCGGGCCTCTCAGGTGGGATCTACTTCATCCCTGCCGTGTGTCCGTTGCAGGCGTCTCCCGGGCTCGGGAACTGATCCTTGAGCCCCTGGCTCACGAAAGCGCCGTAGCTCTGCACCATCGCGCCCGGCTTCCCCGGATGGAAGGCGTTCTGACCCGAGAAGGCGCACTCGGAGTTGGCGTGCCCGAAGATGCCAGTCGGCCCTCCGGTGGCGAATCCGTCGCCGCCCGGGTCGGACGGAGGCCCGGTCACCTCACCGCCGTACGCCGGAGCCCACCCCCCGACGATCAACACTGGTGCAGCGAGCAGTGCCGCTGCGATGTTCCCCTTCCGCATGTGCGGATCCTTTCCCCAGAGCCGTCGCCGGCTCCCGAAACACCCCCGCAGCCGGCGGCCGCCGTGCTCCACATCGCACCGTAGTGATGGCGGCGGCCCGGCCCCAGGGACCCTGGACCCAGGCGGTACGCACGCGGGTGCTGGTCGGCATGGCCCAGGCGGGCCAGACTGGCGGCATGGCAGAGCCGATCCGGCGTGATCCGGGCCTCCGAGATGGAGCCCGCGGACCCGACGCCGGGGATGCTGAGGAAGAAGGCGTTCGAGCAGCCGATCCTCTGGGCCGGCCATGTCGAGACGGCCCCTGGAGCCGTGTCGGGCTGGCACCACCACGACAGGAACGAGTCCTCGCTCTACGTCGTCTCGGGCATCCTGCGCCTCGAGTGCGAGGGCGTCGAGGGCTGGTTGGATGCGTTTGCCGGCGACTTCGTGCACGTGCCCGCGTACACCGTCCATCGGGAGAGCAACCCCGGCGAGATGCCGTCGCTGGCCGTGATCGCGCGGGCCGGCGGCGGCATCCCGACCGTACGTCGACGGCTGGAGTACCGGGACGTCATGCGAAGTGGCTGTCATGGCGACCAGAACGCATGACGTCCCGCCGGGGCACCTGGGACGTCATGCGAGTGGCTGTCATCGCGACCACAACGCATGACGCCGCCGGGAGCGCAGCGGGGGTCAGCCGGCGAGCAGGCGCCCGGCCTCGACCGCTGCCTCCTCGGCGACCTTGCGCATGATCTCGGCGTCCTCGGTGAAGGCGTCGAGGGCCGGGTTGACGCCGACGAGGGTGAACTCCCGCTCGACGACGGTCAGGTCGGCGCCCCACTTGTCCACGAGGATCCGGCGCAGGTAGTCGGTGTTGTGGTCCCAGCCTTCGCGCGGCGTGCCCGGGCCGTAGGCGCCGCCGCGGGTCGTGACGAGCACGGTCGGGGTGCCGGCGAGCAGCTCCGCACCGGCGTCCGGCGCCATGGCGAGGTCGAACCACGCCTTCACGTGCTGCGAGACACCGAAGTTGTACAGCGGCAGCGCGAGCACGGCGTGGTCGGCCTCGCGGAGCTCGGCTGCAACCGAGTGGGCGAGCCGGAGGGCGGTGACCTGCGCGGCGGTGCGCTCGTCCTCGGGTGTCGCGTTCGCCGAGAGGGCGAGGGCCCAGGCGTCCGCGGGGAGGGGGTGCTCGCCGAGGTGACGGGTGACGACGGCCTCGCCCGGACGGGCGGCGGCGTACTCCTCGAGAACCAGGTCGGCGAGCGCCGAGCTGGACGAGCGGGGGCCTTGGATGCTGGCGTCCACGCGCAGCAGGGTCATGGGGTGCTCCTGACGTTGTTGAATGTTCAACACTGACAGTAGGTCGTCGAAGTTGAACATTCAACACGGCCGGTAGGATGTGTCGCATGGTGGACGACGAGCCCCGCTGGCTGACCCCGGCGGAGCAGCACGCGTGGAAGGGCCTGATGGCCCTCGTGATGACGCTGCCGCCTGCCATCGACGCCCAGCTGCGCCGCGACTCGGGCCTCAATACGTTCGAGTACCACATCCTGGCGGCGCTCTCGGGCGCCCCGAACCACCGCCTTCCGATGGTCGACCTGGCCGCAGTCGCGCAGGGATCACCGTCTCGCTTGAGTCACGCGGTCGCCCGCCTCGAGGACGACGGTCTCGTGGAGCGGTTCTCCTGCACGGAGGCGGGACGGCGTACGGCGGCGCACCTGACCCGCAAGGGCCTGCGGGCGCTGGAGAAGGCCGCTCCCCACCACGTCGCGGAGGCGCGGCGCCTCGTGGTCGACGTGCTCGACGAGGACGAGCTGCAGACGATCGGCCGAGCCGCCCGCAAGATCGTGGCCGCGACCGACCCTCAGCTCTGGGCGAAGCTCCTCGCGGACGACACCGCGGACGTCTGAGTCAGGGCGCGTCCGGCGCCTGGAAGGTGTCGGCGGACCCGAGCCGCCACACGGCGACGCCGTGCAGCCCCATCTCCGCGGCGATCTCGAAGCGGACGTCGTAGGAGTCCTTGTCCGACCACCACATCACCGTGCCGTCGCTCAGGGTCGCGGTCCACTCCGCCGCGTCCTGGTCCCACTCGGCGGTCGCGCCGTCGTCGGCCACGAGGCTGCGCGCCTGCTTCACCGTGACGGTGTGGCCGGTGCCGACCTCGGGCCAGGTGTAGCCGTAGCCCGCGGCCCCCACGTCGAGCTTCGCCCTCGGCACCCTCTCCAGGGCCGCGTCGATGCAGCTCCTCGCCCACCGGACGTCGCCGACCGGGCCGGGTCCCGACCACGTCGGGCCGTGCTGGTCGTAGGTCATCAGCTGCACGAGGTCGACGGCGTCGGCGATGCCGCCGAGCCGGTAGCCGGCTTGGCGGTAGCCCTTCAGGCTGGTCCGCGCCGACACGTCGATCGACAGGGACGCGTCGTCAGGGAGCCTCGCCCGCAGCTTCTCGAGCAGGGCGACGAGCGCGGGGCCATCGGCGGCCTGGTACCTCTCGAAGTCCACGTTGAGCCCGTCCCACCCGTCCTGACGGACCAGCCGGGCGGCCTTGGTGGCGACCGCGTCGATGCGCTGGGGATGGCTGAGCAGCAGGTGCAGCGCGTGCGGGTCGAAGTCCTCGAGCTCGTTGCTCCAGTTGTTCATCAAGAGCTCGGCGCGGAGCCCGTTGGCCTGGGAGGTACGCCGGATCCGGTCGGTGCTCCCGGGCACGCCGCTGACCGAACGGCCGTCGGAGTCGAGGGTGATCCCGACCGCGGTGACGGTGTCGAGCCCGCCGGCGTTGCGCTCGATGAGGTTGTTGCTCGCACTGGGGAGTGCCCACGCGGTGACATGGGGGCCTGTTCCGCCCGCTGACGCGACCGGAGCGGCCGAGGCTGTCATGGCCAGCACCATGCCCGAGATCAGGAGAGTCCGCATCCGGGCAGTGTGACATCGTCGGGGCCGTGCCTCCTGACGACCTGACGCTTCGCAAGCATCAGGCCGAGGCGCTCGACGCGCTCCGGGCCCGCGAGGCGGCGGGGGAGCGGCGCAGCTGGGTGGTGCTGCCGCCCGGCGCCGGCAAGACCCTCGTCGGCATCGTCACCGCGGCCGAGCTGCTGGAGACCAGCGAGGTCAGCCACGTGGTCGTGCTCAGCCCCAACACGGCGATCCAGGGTCAGTGGCTCCGCCAGGCCACGGCGTACGGCCTCGACGACGTCGACGACCACCGCGAGCTCGAGGCGGCGTTCACGAGCCTGACCTACCAGTCGCTGGCCGTCTTCGACGCCGACGACGAGGTGGCCGACGACCCCGACGAGACCGAGCAGGCGCACGGCAGCAACGCGGAGGGGCCGCTGCCGGGCCGTCGCCTCATCGACGACCTGCACCCGAACGGGCTCGCGCTGCTGCACCGGATGCGCAACACCCGCGGGCTGCTGCTCGTCCTCGACGAGTGCCACCACCTGCTGGAGGTGTGGGGCCGGCTGCTCGCCGAGGTGCTCCAGACGATCCCCGACGCCCGCGTCCTCGGCCTCACCGCGACCCCGCCCGACGCACTGGGCGTCGAGCAGTCCGCGCTGGTCGACGAGCTCTTCGGCGAGGTCGCCTTCTCGGCGACCATCCCGGCCGTGGTCCGCGAGGGCGACCTGGTGCCGTTCGCCGAGCTCGCCTGGCTGGTCGAGCCGACGTCGGAGGAGGGCGACTGGCTCGACGCGCAGGCGGTCCGTTTCACCGAGCTCACGACGGCGCTCACCGACCCGGCGTACGGCAGCACGCCCTTCCTCACCTGGCTCACCCGCCGTTTCGTCGACCCGGTCCCCGACGTCCTCACCTGGGCCGACCTGGTCAAGCGCGAGCCCGAGCTGGCCGACGCGGCGCTGCGCATGCACCACCACGGGCTGCTGGCGCTCCCCGACGGCGCGCGGATCCAGGAGCAGCACCGGCGCGAGCCGACCGTCGAGGACTGGGTCGCGCTCATCGAGGACTGGCTCGAGGGCACCGGCGACGACGAGGTGATCGACGACGTGCGCGAGGCGCTGCCGTCGGTCGGCTACCAGTGGACCCGCCAGGGAGTACGCCGCGGCCGCTCGACCACCGACCGGGTGCTCGCCCGGAGCGCCGCCAAGGCCGACGCCACCGTCGACATCGTCACCGCCGAGCACCTCGCCCTCGGCGACCGGCTGCGGATGCTCGTCCTCTGCGACCACGAACGGGCGAGCGCGATGGTGCCGGCCGCCCTCGTCGGCGTGCTCGACCAGCAGTCCGGCTCCGCGATCGCGGCGCTGGAGGCTCTGCTCGAAGACCCCGTCACTGCCGACCTGCGGCCCATCCTCGTGACCGGCCGGAGCGTCGCCGGAAGCCAGCAGGCGCTGGTGTCGTTGCGCTCCCGGGTCGGAGCCCATGACGCCACGCTCGCCCAGCAGCTCGCGATCGTGCCGCTCGACGAGGAACGCCCCGACGGTCCGGTGTACTGCCTCGACGGCCCCTGGTCCTCCCGCACCTGGGTCCGCACCGTGACCGAGCACCTCATGCACGGCGACACCCAGGTCCTCGTCGGCACCCGGGGTCTGCTCGGTGAGGGCTGGGACGCCGCCTGCCTCACCGGCCTCGTCGACCTGACCACCGCCACGTCCTTGACCGCCGTCGTGCAGACCCGCGGACGCGCCCTGCGCCTGGACCGCGGCTGGCCCGACAAGGTCGCCGTGACCTGGACGGTGACCTGCGTCAGCGACCGGCACCCCAAGGGCGGCAACGACTGGGACCGTCTGGTCCGCAAGCACACCGGCTTCTTCGGCGTCGACGCCGACGGCACGGTCGCCGACGGGGTCGCACACCTCGACGGCACCTTCTCGCCGTACGCCCCGCCACCCGTCGACACCTTCGACGCGGTCAACGCGCGCATGCTCGAGCGCGCCCAACGGCGCCAGGACATCGCGAGCGCCTGGCGGGTCGGTCAGCCGTACGACGACCGCACCGCCGTCGCGGTCCGGCTCACCGGCCAGGGCATCGCGGCCATGCCGGACACGACGGACTCCCGCGACGCGGCACTGACCGACACGGGGCTCGTCGTGGTCCCGGCCAGCCCGACCAGCGAGGTCGGCCCCGAGCGCGCACCTCTGCTCGCAGGACTCGCCGCCGCCGTGCTCCTCCTCGTCGCCGGCATCCGGGTCGCGACGCTCGACGTGTCCGTGGTCGTGCCCGTCCTCCTGGGCCTCGTCGTCGCTTGCGCTGCTCGTCGCCGGGGTCGTGCTGTCGGGTCGGCTCACCGCTGCGGTCACCCGTCGCCAGGCCGTCGACTCCGCCGTGCGGCCGAGCCTGGCCCAGGTGGCGTCCGCCCTCGCCGACGGCCTCCACCAGGCCGGTCTCACCCAGCGCGGATCCGATGCGCTCGAGCTCGAGGTGACCGCCGACGGCGAGCACCGGGTCCTGCTCGGAGGCGTGAGCGAGGAGGACAGCGCGGTCTTCGCGACGGCTCTCGAGGAGCTCGTCGCGCCGATCGGGTCACCCCGCTACGTGATCTCCCGCTACGTCACCGACCCGCCGGAGTCGCCGACGTGGGTGCTGCCCACCAAGGGCGCCATGGAGCGGGCGCGTCGAGGATTCCGGCCGACCGGGGAGGCGTGGCACGGCGTACCCACCGTCGTCGGCGCCAACGCCGACCGGGTGCGCGCGTTCAGCGCAGGCTGGCGCCGGTGGGTGGGCGGCGGCCGTGCTCTCTACACGGGCTCCCCCGAAGGGGCCGGCGTGCTCGCCGCGCAGGCGGGCAGCGACCCCTTCGACGTGACGACCGTGATGCGTCGCCAGTGGGAGTGACCTGGTTTGCGGGTTGGAGCCGGGTCACAGGATGGGCACATGGACTACACCCACCTCGGCCGCAGCGGCCTCTCGGTCAGCAAGCTCTGCCTCGGCACCATGAACTTCGGTCCGGAGACGAGCGAGGACGACTCGCACGCGATCATGGACCGCGCGCTCGACGTGGGGATCAACTTCTTCGACACCGCGAACGTCTACGGCTGGAAGCAGGGCGAGGGCATCACCGAGCAGATCGTCGGCCGGTGGTTCGCGCAGGGCGGTCTGCGTCGTGAGAAGACCGTGGTCGCCACCAAGCTGTACGGCTCGATGAGCGACTGGCCCAACGACACCTTCCTGTCGGCGCGCAACATCCGGCTCGCCTGCGACGCGTCGCTGAAGCGGCTGCAGACCGACTACATCGACCTCTACCAGATGCACCACGTCGACCGGAGCACGCCGTGGGACGAGATCTGGGAGGCCTTCGAGGTGCTGCGCCAGCAGGGCAAGGTGCTCTACTTCGGCTCCTCCAACCACGCCGGCTGGCACATCACGCAGGCGCAGGAGACGGCCCACCGTCGGGGGCAGTACGGCCTCGTCAGCGAGCAGTCGATCTACAACCTCGTGAAGCGTGACGTCGAGCTCGAGGTGCTCCCCGCGTGCGAGGCGTACGGCGTCGGGGTGATCCCGTGGAGCCCGCTCAACGGCGGCCTCCTCGGCGGCATCATCAAGAAGACCGAGAAGGGCGCCCGCCGTCTGACCGGTCGCGCCAAGGACACCTTGAAGACGCACCGCAAGGCGATCAAGGCCTACGAGGACCTCTGCGACGAGCTCGGCGAGCAGCCGGCCCACGTCGGGCTCGCGTGGCTGCTGCACCAGGACGCCGTGACCGCGCCGATCATCGGCCCCCGCACCATGGAGCAGCTCGACGGCTCGCTCCGCGCGGTCGACCTGCGCCTCAAGAAGGACGTCCTGGCCCGCCTCGACGAGATCTTCCCCGGCCCCGGCGGCCCCGCTCCCGAGGCCTACGCCTGGTGACGCTCACGCGGCCAGGTCATCGAGGGGGATGACGGCAAGCTCCTGGTCGTTGGCACGGTGGACCGGCCAGCTCGGCAGGCCCGCGCGTCGGACTGCGTTGGCGATCATGGTGGCCCAAGCGCGATCGGATGCGGTGAAGCCTCGCCGTCCTGGTCGGGTGAGGAGGAACGCCATGGACACCCCGCCGTCGACGAAATGCTCGAGGAGCTGGTCAGTCCGTCCTCGTCGGCTGCCGCGGGCATCAGGGGCAGCTCTGCGATCTGGGTCAGCACGGGCGTGACGCGCCCGTCGCGGTCGAGTACCTGCATCCAGATCAAGCGCTCACCGAAGCCGAGCGGCCCCATGATCATGCGCCAGTAGCGCTCCAGATCGGCTTGCGTGCGGATGGGTTCCAGGTCGTCGATGTGCCGCCGGGGCGGGATGTCATGGTCCATGGCGCGGCAGTCTGCCCTCAACAGTTCAGGGGCCTCGTGCGTTCTCCACAGGCGCGCTCCCGAGGCTCGCCGACCGCAGGGAGCGGCACGATGCTGACCGCGTGACCGAGGGCAGATCTGACGCCGTGCGCGGTCGACGGCCGGGACGGCAGTGGGTGTCCGTGAGCCGCGGCCTCCATCACCTGTCGACGACCACCGGGCTAGAGGCTTGGCAGCTCGCCCTGCCCGGCACGGGTCGGTTCACGCACCTCACCGGCGCGCAGCTGCACGGGCTCTGGCTGCCCCCGCTGCCCGACGACCTCCCCGTGTTCGCTGCGATGGCCAAGGACGAGCCGCGCCCGCGGCGCACCGGTCTCTCGATCACGCGGCACGTCGAGGTCGGCGCCGCGGTCGACGCGGACGGGCTAGCGGTCGACGCGGTGCCTGAGGTGATCCTCGCCTGCGCTCGTGACCTCGAGCTGCTCGACGTGCTCGTGCTCGTCGACTCGGCATTGCAGCTCGAGAAGTGCTCGTCCGACGACCTTGCGGACATGGCGAGGCAGCGACGTCGGGGGTCGCGGATGCTGCGCAAGGTGCTCCCGCTGGCGGATCGGCGCTCGGAGTCGCCGTACGAGACTCTGCTCAGGGTCCTGCACGTGGTGTGCGACGCTCCGGTCGAGCCACAGTTCGTTCTCAAGGACGAGCACGGCGGCTTCGTGGCCAGAGCCGACTTGTGGCTGAAGGGCACGACCGCGCTGCACGAGTACGACGGAGCACATCACCTGCCGCGACGGCGTCAACGCAAGGACCTCGCGCGTGCCCGTCGGATCGGGAACGAGACGTGGATCCGGCGCGGCTACACGTCTGCCGAGGTGTTGCACCAGGGGGTGGCGATCCTCCGCGACGTCGATCTCAGTCTGGGGCGCCCGCATGACCCGAGCCGGATACGTGCCTGGCACACGCTCCTGGTGGAGTCGCTCTTCACGCCGAGCGGACAGCAGCGCCTTCGCCGGCGACTCGGGCTGGTTGATCCACCAAGTGGTCACGAGGGACGCGTTCGGGAGCGACGAGGTGCACTTTCGTGACCACTTGGTGCGCGACCGGGCCAGCGCGAGCGAGCCCGGATGTCACGCGATGAGCTTGGCCTCGGCGTCCTCGATCTCGGCGAGCCAGAAGCGCTTGGCGGCGCGCCAGGCCTCGTCGGAGTCGCCGAGGCGCCAGTAGCCGGAGATCGAGAGGCGGTCCATCCCGACGCCGCGCTCGCCACGGAGGTAACGGCGCAGGTCCCTCACCGCACCGGCCTCTCCGTGGACGAACGCCTGCGGGTCGGGGCGCCAGGGCAGCGCCCGGACGGCCTCGACGAGCGCATCACCGGGTCGGCCGTGACGACCGGTGTGCACCCAGCGGACGAAGACACCCGACGGGGCGGCGAGGTCGACGACGTCCTGCGACCCGTGCACCTCGATCACGGCGTGGCCGCGGGCGTCCGGACAGGTCGCCTTCAGCTCTTCGAGCGCGACCGCGATGGCGGGCAGCGCGCTGGTGTCACCGGCGAGGAGGTGCCAGCCGGCGTCGGGGTCGGGGGAGTAGCCGCCACCCGGGCCGAGCAGGTGGATCGGGTCGCCGGGCTGCACAGCCACCGCCCACGGACCGGCGATGCCCTCGGCGCCGTGCATCACGAAGTCGAGGGTGAGCTCGCGACGGACGGAGTCCCACGCGCGGACCGTGTAGGAGCGCATCGCCTGGTGCTCGGGGAAGTGCACCTTCACGTACGAGTCGGCGTGCACCGGGGGACCGAAGTCGTCGAGCCCCGGACCGCCGACCACGAGGCGGACCATCGACAGGGTCAACCACTCCTTGCGCAGCACCATGGCCTGGCGCGGGGTGGGGCGGCGACGTTCGTCGGCCATGCGTGCTCCTTCGAGTGGGGATGAACTTAGGGTAGCCTAACTTAGTACCGTCGACAGCATGACGCCGCTGCCCCGGAGCTCCCCGTCCCAGCAGCAGGTCGACCCCGCGGCGGTCCACGCCTTCCTCGACGCGATGGACGCCCGCGACGACATCGAGATGCACAGCCTCATGGTGGTCAAGCACGGTCACGTCGTCGCCGAGGGCTGGTGGTCGCCGTACTCCCCGGAGCGCGTGCACCTCCTCTACTCCCTCAGCAAGAGCTTCACCTCGACGGCTGCGGCGTTCGCCCAGCAGGAGGGGCTGCTCGACCTCGACGACACGCTCGTCTCGCACTTCCCGGAGATCGACGCGGACATCACCGACCCGCGCAGCCGCGAGATCCGGCTCCGGCACGTCGCCGCGATGGCCAGTGGCCACACCCGCGAGATGGTGGACGACGCCTTCGAGCGTGATCTCGAGGAGCCGGTCCGCGGCTTCCTCCTGCACCCGCCGCCGCAGACGCCGGGGACCGTGTTCGCCTACAACCAGCCGTGCACCTACTCCCTGGCAGCCGTCGTCCAGCGGCGTGCGGGCACCACGCTCACCGAGTACCTCCGTCCCCGTCTCTTCGACCCGCTCGGCATCGACGAGGTCGGCTGGGCGTCGTACCCGCGCGGTCGCGAGCTCGGCTTCACCGGCCTGCACGCCCGCACCGAGGACATCGCCAAGCTCGGCCTGCTCCACCTCCAGCGCGGCCGCTGGGGCGACGACCAGCTGATCCCCGAGGCGTGGGTCGACGAGGCGACCCGGTCGCAGGTCGACAACCCGCACGAGCCCAACCCGGACTGGCGGCAGGGCTACGGCTTCCAGTTCTGGATGTCGCAGCACGGCTACCGCGGCGACGGCGCCTTCGGCCAGTTCTGCCTCGTCCTCCCCGAGCAGGACGCCGTCGTGGCGACGACGTGCGCGACCGAGGAGATGCAGGCGGTGCTCGACGCGGTGTGGGAGCACCTCCTCCCGGGCCTGTCGTACGGCGGTGTGGCCGGTGACGAGGCCTCGCTGGCCGCGCGGCTGTCCGAGCTGCACCTCCCGGCTCCGCTCGCCGAGGCCAGCCCCGCGGACTGGGAGCCGTGGACCTCTGGACCGTTCACGGTGACGCCGGGGATGACGATCGCGCGGGCGCCCTCGCACCTGACGACCGTGCAGGTCCAGGGCGGGGACGAGGGGTGGGAGGTCGTGCTCCAGGAGGCGCGTAACTCGATCGCCGTCCCGGTCGGCACCGGCTCCTGGACGGTCTCCGAGCCGCCCGACTGGAAGGGCAACGCGATCCCGGTGGCCGCGGCCGGCGGCTGGCTCGACGCGCACACCCTCCGGGTCGAGGTGATCTTCCTCGAGACGCCGCACCGGCTGGACCTGACCCTCTCGCTGGCGAGCCGCTCGGCCGCGGCCGTCTGGAGCTTCAAGCCCCTCGCCGGCGACCGGATCGCGGACCTGCACAGCCCGTAGGGCTCGACGGGCAGCCTGGCCCGTTTTCGGGGACCTACGTCACGACTCGACGCGTCGTTCCTACGCGAGCGGGGCACCGCCCGACTAGTGTCTGAATTGAGCGGATTTACCTCCGCCGGTTCCGTCGTGCCCGGAGGGGAGCAGACATGCGTGCGTCACGGGTCAGCGCAGGACTCGCGGCTGGACTCCTGGTGGGCGTCCTCGCCTCACCCGCGCTCGCCGCGCCGGGGGCGCCGGGCGACGGCAACGAGGAGCCTGAAGGACCGACTGCCGCGGACTGCACGAAGGACGAGGTCTTCGAGGACGGCAAGTGCAAGCCGGCCCCCGACACCGAGGCGCCCACCGTGCCCGCCGTCGGGGACGCGCTGATCGAGCCCGAGGGCAAGATCACCATCCCCGTCGTGGCCGAGGCGAAGTCACACATCGAGCTCAAGGAGGACGGCTCCCTCGTCACGCAGGCTCGCGCGACCGGACAGTCGCAGAACCTGACGTTCAACACGTCCAACGGCAAGCACACGTTCCTCATCACGGCCACGGACAAGGCCGGCAACACGAGCCAGCCCGCGACCGTCGAGATCGACGTCGACGCGATCGCGCCGCGCTACAAGAACTTCACGGTGAAGGCGGGAAACACCAAGAACACCGAGAGCCTCATCACCTTCACCACCGAGCCGGAGATCACCTACTCCCTGCTCGTCGACGGCAAGGAGGTGACGGCCGGCACCACGCCCGCGACCGGTCGCAAGCCGATCGAGTGGCCGCTCGACATCGCCGACGGCAGGCACCCGGTCCAGCTCGACCTCGAGGACGGGACCGGCAACACGACGACCGGCACGAGGACCCTCGTCGTGAAGATCCCGCAGCTGGCGGTCAGCGCCGAGCTCCTCACCGACAACACCGACGACACCCAGGTCATCAAGGTCACCGCGACACCGGGCGCCCGCGGGGTGCTCAAGATCGACGGCGAGGACCCGGTCGGCTTCACCACCTCCGAGGACGGCACGGCCGAGGTGCGTCTGCCGCTCGAGGACGGCACGTACGACGGCCCGACGGTCACCGTCAAGGACGAGCACGGCCGGCGCGGCAGCACGTTGATGAGTGAGATCGTCGTCGACACCACCCCGCCGGTGCTCGACATCGTCCCCGACGAGGACGCCGCCTCGCAGGGCAAGCTCGCCGTCTCGATCACTGCCGACGAGGGCAGCACCGTCGAGTGGAAGGTCATCGACACCGCCGGCACCGAGGTCACCGCGGGCAAGTTCGTCTCCGACGGCAACGCCCAGAGCGTCGCCAGCGACCTCGACGAGGGCAGCTACGACTTCGTCGTCGCGGCCACTGACCTCTACGACCGGGCGACCGAGAAGACCGTCGGCCTCGACATCGCCTCCGACCCGATCCCGACCTCGACGATCGTGCTCGCCGCGATCGGCCTGCTCCTCCTCCTGGCCGCCCTGGTCGCGATCGCGCTCCGACTCTGGCGGCGCCACAAGAACAAGGTCCGGGAGCGCAAGGCGGTCCGCCCGGTCAAGGTGACCAAGGAGGTCGTCGCGGCGTACGAACGCGCCGAGGCCGCCTGGAACGTCCGGCACCGCGCCCTGAGCCGGCTCGAAGCAGTCGCCAGGGGAGAGGTGCCGCACGACATCGCGGTCCCGATGAACTTCGAGCTGCTGCCGGACGAGCTGGCGCTGTGGACGGCCAACGCCCGTCTGCTCTCCGTCGCCGAGAGCGGCGGCGAGGAGGTCGCGCTCGAGACCGGGTCCGGGCAGCTGGTGGTCACGACGCAGCGGCTCGGCTACGTCGGCAGCATGCAGCGCGACTGGTGGTTCTCCATGGTCGAGCGGGTCCGCCACCTCGACCACGAGCGGACGATCCTGCAGCTCGAGGACACCACCGGCTGGTCGGGCTTCGCGTACGACGACGCGCAGCTGACCCAGCAGTACATCGACGTCGCGGTCGCCGGTGCCCTCGGCAGCCAGGACGAGTACCACGGCGTCATCAGCCGTGGACTGCGCGACCACGAGATGCGCCGGCCTACCCGGCCCGCCTGACTGGACCGAAGGTCCTGGATAGTCCCGAATCCCTCATTAGGACTCCTAGCGGGGCATTTGCCTCACCTACGGTGGGAGTCACAGGGACGGGCGCCCGGGAAACCGGGCGGATCTGGGAGGCACCGTGGACATCGCGAACATCCGCTTCGAGCTGGCCGGCTACAGCGTCACCGGCCAGATGGTCGCCGCGGCCGTGGGCGTGCTCACGCTGCTCGTCGCCATGGTCGTCATCCGGCGCGGCAACCGGCGCCGCAAGGCCGCAGCCGCCGCTCAGGCCGAGGCCGTCGCCCGCCACGAGTCCCTCGTCCGCTCGTACCGCGAGAACGTGAACACCTGGCACAGCCGTCGCGACGGCTTCCGCGGCCTCCTCGAGACCGCCCGGGCCGGTGGCACCGACGAGGCGCCCGAGGGCGTCGAGCTGCAGAAGGGCGAGCGCGCCTACGTCACGACCACCGCCACCCTCGAGGGCCAGGACGGCGAGGCCGACCAGGCCGGGTCCCTGACCATCACCAGCCGTCGCCTCGTCCTCGTCGCGGACACCACGCACACCTGGGAGCTCGACGCGATCGCGCAGCTGCGCCACGTCGGCCAGGACCGCACCATGGTCCGGCCCTGCGAGCAGTGCGCCTGGATCGGCCTGGCGTACGGCGACGCGGAGCTGACCCGCCTCTACCTCGAGCTCGTCACGTCGAACGCCGGCAGCTCGCGGGTCGAGTTCCTCCGCAACGTCTCGCAGAACCTCAACGACCACGAGCTCCGCCGCCCGATCGTCCCGACCACCCCGGTGCCCGTCGAGGGCCTCGGCCGCAAGGCCCGGGTGGCCGCCGCCGAGTGGTACGTCGCCCGGACCTCCGAGTCCGAGTCGCTGAAGGCCCTCGTCGACCAGGTGGTCGTCATGGTCCCGACCCAGACCGCCATCAAGCGCGAGTCCGTCGAGGAGATGCCCGTCGCTTCCTGAGCTGCTGATCGGAGCACTACGTCGGCCCCGATCGGCCTTGCACGGGGGAAATGCACCAACGGGGACGATCCCAGTCATGGGGTGACTGGGATCGTCCCCGTGGTGCCGTGCTCAGGTGCTCCAGGCCTGCTCGACCAGTCGCGTCGCCTCCTGGACGGTGTAGCCGAGACGCCTCGCGGCCAGCGCGAACGCCTTGGCCTGCTCCGACACGTCACCGTCCGGAGCCGTCAACAGGCTGGAGTTGACGAACGTGCCCCGCCGGCCGTGGGTGGAGATCACCCCGTCGGCCTCGAGCTCCCGGTAGGCCCGGGCCACCGTGTTCGCCGCCAGCCCCAGGTCGGACGCCAGCTGTCGCACCGTGGCCAGCCGGGTGCCGGAGGCGAGCTCGCCGGTGGCCACCATGCGCGCGATCCTGCTCCGGAGCTGCTCGTACGGCGGCACGGCCGACGCCGTGTCGATGGTGAGGTCCATCAGCCGAAGGTAGAGCACGGCGGTTGACCTGAACGGGGGACGGGTAGGTCGTTCTTACCGGGGAGCTGCCTCGGGATCTCAGGAGGAGCGATGACCCAGGTGACCAACGGTGTCCGACCCGGCGATGCGGACCGGCTCGACGAGGAGCCCGTCGTCCTGGAGAACCCCTTCGCGCAGGAGCAGCGGCAGCAGCAGCTCGCCGTGGCCGTCGGCTCCGGTGCCCTCGCGGCCCTGGTGGCCTACGTGCTCTGGCGGCTCAAGCTCCGGCGTACTCCTCCGACCGCGACCGAGCGCGTCACCGACGCGGCGAAGTCCGTGGTCGACGCGGCCGCGCCGGCAGGCGAGCGGCTCGTCGACGCCACCAAGCACCTCGGTGGGGCCTCCCTCTCCGCCGGCGAGCGCGCGCTCGAGAAGGTCGGCGACGTCGCGTCACCCGTGGTCGAGGGCGTCGCGGACGCGGCCCACGGCGTGCACAAGTTCTGGCGCAAGTGGACCCTGCGCATCCTGATCGCCCTGGCTGGCGGTGTCGGCTACACCGCCGGCGCGGCCGCGGGTCGTGAGCGCTACGAGCAGATCGTCGGCGCGGCCAGGAGCGTGTCCGAGCGCGTCGGCTGACGACTCTCCACGTCTATCCGTGCGTCACGCCGCGCACCTACAGTGACGCCATGTCCAAGCCTCACGTGATCGTGCTCTTCGGGGCGACGGGCGACCTCGCCCGCCGCAAGCTGTTGCCCGGCCTCCTGCACCTGTTCCAGGCGGGGATGCTCGACAACACGCGCATCGTCGGCAGCAGCCTCGACGACATGGACGACGAGCAGTTCGTCAAGTTCGCGCAGGGCGCCTGCGAGGAGTTCCGCAAGGACGACGCGCGGTGGGACGAGTTCGCGTCGATGCTCAGCTACGTCTCGCAGTCGTCCGGCCCCGGACCGCTGAAGGAGAAGGTGACCACGCTCGAGAAGGAGCTGGCGCAGTACG
The DNA here is from genome assembly GCA_963759965.1 of uncultured Actinomycetota bacterium. Classification (GTDB taxonomy): domain Bacteria; phylum Actinomycetota; class Actinomycetes; order Propionibacteriales; family Nocardioidaceae; genus Marmoricola_A. The sequence continues at coordinate 200,736 of CAVXBM010000019.1, read as the reverse complement.
GCGAGCCCGACCGGCTGCACTACCTGAGCGTCCCGCCGAAGGCAGCGCTGGCGGTGGTGCACATGCTCGACGAGGCCGACCTCGAGACGAACTCCCGGATCATCATGGAGAAGCCGTTCGGCACGGACGCCGCGAGCGCCCGCAAGCTCAACGCCGAGCTGCACGAGGTCTTCCGCGAGGACCAGATCTTCCGGATCGACCACTTCCTCGGCAAGGAGGCCGCGCAGAACATCCTCGCGTTCCGCTTCGCCAACGGTCTCTTCGAGCCGATCTGGAACCGCAACTTCATCAACCACGTGCAGATCGACGTCCCGGAGACGCTGGGCCTCGAGACGCGTGCGGAGTTCTACGAGTCGACCGGCGCCTTCCGCGACATGGTCGTCACGCACCTCTTCCAGGTCCTCGCCTTCATGGCGATGGAGCCGCCCACCTCGCTCGAGCCCGGACCGATCGGCGAGGAGAAGCTCAAGGTCTTCCGCTCGATGCGGCCTCTCGACCCGTCGAGCGTCGTGCGAGGGCAGTACATCGGCTACCGCGAGATGGACGGCGTCGGCGACGAGTCGGACACCGAGACGTTCATCGCGCTCAAGGTCGAGATCGACAACTGGCGCTGGGCCGGCGTGCCGTTCTACCTGCGCACCGGCAAGAAGATGGCCGAGGGCGCGCGGATCATCTCGATCGCCTTCCAGGAGCCGCCGCGGACGATGTTCCCGCCCGGCTCCGGGGTCGGCCTGCACGGGCCGGACCACCTGACCTTCGACCTCGCCGACCAGTCGCGGATGTCGCTGTCCTTCTACGGCAAGCGTCCCGGGCCGGGCATGAAGCTCGAGAAGCTGTCCATGCAGTTCGCGATGCACGAGTCGTCGAACTCCAAGGCCGTGCTCGAGGCCTACGAGCGGCTCATCTACGACGCCCTCAAGGGCGACCACACGCTGTTCACCTCGGCCGCCGGCATCGAGACGCTGTGGGAGCGCTCGGCCGCCGTGATCGAGGACCCGCCACCGGTCCGGTCCTACCGCGAGGGCACGTGGGGTCCCAACCAGATCCACCAGCTCGTCGCCCCGAACGCCTGGCGGCTGCCGTTCGAGCGGAGCTGGCGGGACCCGAACCTCGACGCGGGCTGACCTGCGCGATTCGGCACCAGGCCAGCGGGTAGGTGCCGGGGCATGGACGGTGCATCGGATGGCCCGCTCGTGGTCGTCATGGGCGTCAGCGGCTCCGGCAAGACGACGGTCGGGGAGCCGCTGGCCGAGCGGCTCGGTGTCGACCTCGGCGAGGCCGACGAGTTCCACCCCCAGGCCAACAAGGACAAGATGTCCGCGGGCGAGCCGCTGACCGACGAGGACCGGATCCCGTGGCTGCACGCCATCGGTGGATGGCTGGCTGACCGCGACGGAGCCGTCGCGACCTGCTCGGCCCTCAAGCGCAGCTACCGCGACCTCTTGCGCGACGACGCCCCCGGCACCGTGTTCCTGCACCTCACCGCTCCGCAGGACCTGCTGTCGGAACGCATGACGTCGAGAAAGGGCCACTTCATGCCCGCCTCACTCCTGCAGTCGCAGCTCGACACCCTCGAGCCGCTCGAGCCCGACGAGTCCGGGCTCGAGGTCGACAGCACCGTCGCCCCCGACGAGATCGTCGACCGGTTCCTCGCCTGGCTCGGGAAGGAGTCCTCATGAGCGAGTCCGCCCAGCTCATCGTGGCGGCACTCGCCGCCATCGCCGTCATCGTCACCCTGATCACCTGGCTCAAGGTGCACCCGGTCATCGCGCTCTTCATCGGCGCGATCACCGTCGGCGTGGTCGCGTGGCAGGACCTCAACACGGTCCTGGAGAGCTTCGCGACCGGCTTCGGCGACACCATGGCCGGCGTCGGACTCCTGGTCGGGCTCGGCGCGATGTTCGGCAAGCTGCTCTTCGACAGCGGGGGAGCAGACCAGGTCGTCGACACCCTCGTCGGCCGGTCGAGCGCCCGGGCGCTGCCGTGGACCATGGCCGCGGTCGGTGGCCTGATCGGCCTTCCGATGTTCTTCGAGATCGGCCTGGTGCTGCTGGTCCCGGTGATCTTCCTCGTCGCCCGGCGTGCCAAGCAGCCGCTGATGACGATCGCGATCCCGACGCTCGCCGGCCTCTCGGTGATGCACGGCTTCGTGCCCCCGCACCCCGGCCCGCTGGTCGCCATCGACAACCTGGGCGCCGACCTCGGACTGACCCTCGGGCTCGGTGTGCTGCTCGCGGTGCCGACGGTCATCGTGGCCGGTCCGCTCTTCGCGCCGATCGCGGCCAGGTGGGTCCCGGTCGAGGCTCCTCAGATGTTCGGCTCGGAGGCTGACGAGCAGCGGCGTACTCCCAGCGGCCGGAGGCCGTCCTTCGCCGTCACCGTCGCGACCGTCCTGCTGCCGGTCGTGCTGATGCTCGGCAAGGCGCTTGCCGACGTGGTCGCCCCCGACTCCGAGAGCTGGGCGAAGGCAGGTCTGGACTTCATCGGTACGCCGTTGATCGCGCTGCTCGCGGCTGTGCTGGTCGCGATGTTCTCGCTCGGCCGCCCGGCAGGCATGGGCCGCTCGGAGCTCTCCACCACGCTCGGTGACTCGCTGCCACCGATCGCCGGCGTGATCCTCATCGTCGGCGCGGGCGGCGGCTTCAAGCAGGTGCTGGTGGACAGCGGCATCGGTGAGGTGATCACGAACTTCGCCGAGGACAGCGGCATCTCCGTGCTGCTCCTCGCCTGGCTGGTCGCCGCGATGGTGCGCCTGTCCACCGGCTCGGCCACCGTCGCGACCGTCACCGCCTCCGGGATCATGGCGCCGCTCGTGGACTCGTTCGACCTGAGCACCGGCGAGACGTCCCTGCTCGTGCTCGCGATCGGCTCCGGGTCACTGATCTTCAGCCACGTCAACGACGCCGGCTTCTGGCTGATCAAGGAGTTCTTCAAGATCGAGGTCGTCGACAACCTCAAGACCTGGTCCGTGATGGAGACGATCATCTCCGTGACCGGCCTGGTGCTCGTCCTCGTCACCGGGATCTTCGTCTAGGGACCTCGTCAGCTACTCGCAGTCGTCGCAGACGCCGGTGGCGGGGAGGACGGTGAAGTGCACGGGGCAGATGGAGGCGGTGGCCGCGAGGGGAGCGGCGGCGGCTGCCTCGGCGGTGACCCGGGCGGCGGAGATCTTGCGGGGCTTGGGCTCCACGGGCGCGGTCGTACGTCGGACGCGCGGTGCTCGGTCGGCACGGGCAGGCTGCTCGACGAGTGGCATGGCCACCACACCGCCACCCTCGGGGAGGTCCGCGCCGAAGTAGCGGTAGCACTGCAACCGCTCACGGGCGGCGTGCTCGTCGGGGTGGGGAAGCGGCTCGCGCCGGTGGTCCTCGACCACGACGGTGTAGCCGGGGCCGACCCGGCCCCGTGAGTCGACGCAGAGGCTGGACAGCAGCGGCTCGCCGTTCTCGATGCAGGAGACCGAGACCCGCGACAGCACGTCGCCGATCCAGTGCATGTGCAGCTGGGTGGTGCGGACCAGGCTCCGCTCCTGGACGAAGTCGGCGAGGTCCTTGTACGAGATCGTCGCGTGGTACTCCCGCGCGGTCTCGAGGAGCCGCTCCCGGGCGGCCAGCGCCCAGGTGGCGCGCGAGGCCTCGGCTCCGATCACCGAGGCATTGACCCATCGAGCTGTCGCCGTCTCCGAGCCCTCACCCATGGCCTTCACCCTAGGACCGTCCCGCTTCCGACATGCCGTGATCCGCGAAGGAAGTCCTGATCCGCCGAAACCCTCCGGCGCGGGACTAGTCCGGGTTCGACGCCGACAGCCGTTCGGTCAGCGCAGCGCGGGTGTTGATGCCGAGCTTCATGTAGACGTGCCGCAGGTGGTACTCCACCGTCTTCGGGCTGATGAACAGCGCCGCGGCCGCCTCGCGGGTGGTCCGTCCCTCCGCGAGCAGCTGCGCGATCTGCCGTTCCTGCGGCGTGAGCGCCTGCTCGGCCGAGACCTCCCGCCGTCGCGCCGTCTCTCCGGTCGCCTGGAGCTCCGCCGCGGCCTTGTCCGCCCACGGCTGTGCGCCGAGGTCCTCGAAGGTCGCCAACGCGTCACGAAGCAGCGGCCTGGCCTCGGCGCGCCGGCGCTCACGTCGCAGCCACGCGCCGTAGGCCAGCTGGGTCCGAGCCGTCTCGTAGCGGTCCGGCGTGAGGTCGTGCAGCCGCAGCGCCTCGGTGAAGTGCGCCTGGGGGTCGTCCCCCGTGAGCGCGAGCGCACGCTCGGCCCGCGCCAACGACCACGGCTGGCCCTTGCCCTGTGCCAGGACGAGCAGCCGCTCGGCGACGGCCCGCGCGTCCTCCCCCCGACCGAGGTGCACGAGCGTCTCGGCGAGCTCCGCGGCCGACGACTGGTCGGGGTCGTCGAAGCCGATGCGCTCGAGCAGCGACTCCAGATCTCCGTAGTGGGTCGCGGCCACCTCGAGGTCGCCCGCCCCCGCGGCCGTGTCGCCACGGGCGAAGTGCACCCACATCTCTCCGAGCGCCACGTGGTTGCGGCGGCACAGCCCCTCCGCCTCGGCGGCGAGCGCCTCGCTGTCCTCCGCCCGCCCTCGACGTGCGAGCACGATCGACAGCCCGGCCAGCGCCACCGACAGCTCGGTGGTGTGCCCGTTCTCGCGGGTGAGCTGGACCGCCTCGCGGTAGGCCGCCTCGGCGTCGTCCCACCGGTCCGACGTCGCGGCCTCGCGGCCGATGTGCATGAGGAGGTACGGCAGGCTCGCGATCGCGGCGTGGTCCCTGAGCCCGGCGAGCACCTCGGCGATCAGCGCGCGCCGCGGCCCCGTGTCCCGGAGCCACAGCGCGCCCTGGATCCGCAGCGGCAACCGGATCGGGTCGCTGTGCGGGTCGTCCGCGGTCGCCAGCTCGTACGCCGCGGCGCGCAGCCGCAGCGTGCCCTGCTCGCCGTCCCCGGAGATGACCAGCGCCATCCCGGTGGCGACCGACCCCATCAGCCGGGTCGCCGGCTCGGCCACCGCGTCGAGCAGCGGGACGATCCGGTCCGCGGCGTCGCGGGCGGCCCGGGGATCTCCGCGGTAGAACGCCACCAGGACTGCGTCGCCGAGCACCCGCACCGCGCGATCGGCGTCCCCGGTGGCCTCGGCCTCGTCGGCTGCCTCGAGGAGGATCCGGAGCGCGGAGTCCAACGAGCCGGCCCGCGCCTCGACCGCGCCGAGCACCTCGCGCACCCGTGGGCGGTGCGGTGAGTCCGGGTGCTGCGCCAGCACCCGTTCGAGCAGCCCTCGGGCGTGGTCGGTGCGGCCGGCCAGCCACGCGAGCTCACCGGCTCCGGCCAGACGACGGGCCGCGTCCGAGCCGTCGACGCTGAGCCCGGCTGCCCTCTCGAGCGCGAGCGCCCCGATGCCGTGGGCTCCGCGGGTGGCGGCGCGAGCAGCGACGGCGTCCAGGGCAGCGGCGGTGTCCTCGTCGGGCGCGACCGCACCGCGGGACAGGTGCCACGCGAGCCGGTCGGTCTCGTGGGCCGGGAGCACCGCGGCCAGTGCTCGGTGCACCGACCGTCGTCGGTCGGGGTCGGCAGCGCCGTACACCGCGGAGCGCACGAGCGGGTGCCGGAACACGATCTCGTCGCCCCGCAGGGACACCAGGCCGGCGTCCTCGGCGGCCGTGAGCCCGGACTCCTCGAGCCCCAGCTCACGGCACGCGGCGTGGACCGTGGCAGCGCTGCCGCTGTCGGCTGCCGCCACCAGCAAGGTGGCCCGGGTCGTGGTGTCGAGGGCGCGCACCCGGCCGAGGAACGCCTCGCTGAGCCGCTGCGAGACCGGCAGCACCGACGCGGCAGGGACGTCGTCGACCTGCTCCGGCTGGTCGCCCAGCTCCAGCAGCGCGAGCGGGTTGCCGTCGGTGGCCCGGTGCAGCCGGGCGAGCCGCCGCGACCCGAGCCGCCCGGGGCCGGAGCCGAGCAGGGCCGCTGCCTGCTCCAGGTCGAGGCCGGCGACGTCGAGAGCGGGGAGCTGCAGCCACGGCTCCGCTCCCGGCTCGTCGGGGCGCACGCAGGCGACGACGGCGATCGTGTCCGACACGAGTCGGCGGACCGCGAAGACCAGGGCGTCGACCGTGGAGGAGTCGAGCAGGTGCGCGTCGTCGACGAGCAGCGCGACCGGCCGGTCCTCGGCGGCCCGGGAGAGCAGGCTCAGCGTGCCGGCTCCGACGGCGAACCGTTGCGGCTCGGCCCCGGGCGCCTCGTCGAGCGCCAGCGCGGACCGCAGGGCGGCGGCTCGAGGAGCGGGGACCTGGTCGAGCAGCGGCAGCAGCGGACCGAGCACCTGGGAGAGCCCGGAGAACGGCACGAGCTGCTCGGACTCGAACCCGGCTGCCCTGATCACGCGCATGTCGCCGGCCAGCCCGGCGGCCTCGTCGAGCAGGGCGGACTTCCCGATGCCCGGCTCACCGCGGAGCACCAGGACCCTGCTGTCGCCCACCCGGGCCGCCGCGAGCAGCGTCCGCAGGGCCAGCAGCTCGTCCCCCCGGCCGACCAGCACCCGACCAGCCTAGGGGGGTCACCTGATGCGACCGGGTTCCGGCCGGACCTACGTTTCCCCGCACCAGACAGGACGACTGACAAGGACACGTCATGACCGACACCCAGGAAAGGGCGCAGACGCCCAACATCGACATGGACAAGCTCATGGGCTTCGTCTTCAACGCGGTCGGCGAGGTGGGCGCGAGCCTCAACACCGCGCTCGTCGTGATGGGCGACAAGCTCGGCTACTACCGGAGCCTCGCCGAGGGCCCGTCGACGCCGAGCCGGCTCGCGGCGGCGACCGAGACCGCGGAGCCGTACGCACGGGAGTGGCTCAACGCCCAGGCCGCCGGTGGCTTCGTGGAGTACGACCCGTCGACCGGCGAGTACACGCTGCCGATCGAGCACGCCATCGCGCTCACCCAGCCGGACAGCCCGGCGTACCTCCCCGGCTTCTTCCAGATCGCGCTCGGCACGATCCAGGACGCCTGGCGGGTTCTCGAGCCCGCCCGGGACGGCGCCGGCGTCGGCTGGCACGAGCACTCGCACGACGTCCACGAGGGCTGCGAGCGGTTCTTCCGCCCGAGCTACAACGCCCACCTCGTCGGCGAGTGGCTGCCCGCCCTCGACGGCGTGGTGGAGAAGCTCGAGCGCGGCGCCCGCGTCGCCGACATCGGCTGCGGGCACGGTGCCTCGACGATCCTCATGGCGCAGGCCTTCCCGGCCTCGACCTTCGTCGGGTCGGACTACCACGAGGCGTCGATCCTCGAGGCCCGTCGCCGGGCCGAGGAGGCCGGTGTCGCCGACCGCGTCACCTTCGAGGTCGCTCCGGCGCAGGGGTTCAGCGGCACGGGGTACGACCTGGTGACGACCTTCGACGCGCTCCACGACATGGGCGACCCGGTCGGGGCGTCGAAGCACGTGCGCGAGGCGCTCGCCGAGGACGGCACCTGGATGGTCGTCGAGCCGATGGCCGGCGACCACGTCGAGGACAACCTCAACCCCGTGGGCCGCGCCTACTATGGCTTCTCGACGCTGCTCTGCACGCCCGCCTCGCTCTCGCAGGAGGTCGGCCTGGCCCTCGGCACGCAGGCCGGTCCCGCGAAGATCCGGGACGTCGTGACCACGGGCGGGTTCACCCGCTTCGCCAGGGTCGCCGAGACGCCGTTCAACCAGGTGCTGGAGGTCCGTCCGTGACAGGACGATCACCGACCACGGTCGGGACCGGTTCCGGTCGGGCAGTCCTGCCCGACCGGACCGGCACCGCCGTGCGCGACGGGGTCCGGCTGGCCTGGGAGGTCCACGGCGAGGAGCACGAGCCGACCGTCCTGCTGATGCCCTCGTGGAGCATCGTGCGGTCGCGCCTCTGGAAGGCGCAGGTGGGCTTCCTGTCCCGGCACTACCGGGTCGTGACCTTCGACGGCCGGGGCAGCGGCGACAGCGACCGCCCGGAGGGGGCAGCGGCGTACACCGACGAGCAGTACGCCGCGGACACGGTCGCCGTCATGGACGCCACCGGGACCGATCGGGCTGTGCTCGTCGGGCTGTCGCTCGGGGCGACGTGGTCGATCCACGTGGCGGCCGGCTGGCCGGACCGGGTCACGGGCGTCGTCATGCTCGCCGCCAGCCCGCACCTCGCCGAGGACGAGGCGGGGGAGCGGAAGGCGCCTGCCTTCGACGACCACCTCGACAGCCACGAGGGCTGGGCGAAGTACAACAAGCACTACTGGCTCGACGGCGACTACCCCGACTTCGTCGACTTCTTCATGTCGCAGCTGTTCCAGGAGCCGCACTCGACCAAGCAGCGCGAGGACGGCGTCGGGTGGGGCCTCGAGGTGCCCCCTGCGGTGCTGGCTGCCACCGTGGCGGCGGAGGACGGGCTCGACGGCACCACGCGCACGCCCCTCGAGCCCTTGGCTGCGCAGGTGCGTTGCCCGGTGCTGTCCGTGCACGGCACGCACGACCGGATCTCCGGCCTGCGGCGGGGCCGCCGGATCGCTGAGCTGACCGGCGCGCGGCTCGTGGTCCTCGAGGGCGCCGGGCACGGGCCGATGGCCCGGCACCCCGTGCGGACCAACCACCTGATCCGCGACTTCGTCGAGTCACTGAGGCCCGTCGCCGAGCGCGTCGAGGAGTCGGCCTGGGTCGCCGCGCCGCACCGGCCCCGTCGCGTGCTCTACCTCTCGTCACCGATCGGCCTCGGCCACGCCATGCGCGACCTCGCCGTCGTCGAGGAGCTGCGCAAGCGCGTCCCCGACGTCGAGGTGCAGTGGCTCGCCCAGCACCCGGTCACCGCCGTGCTCGAGCGGGCGGGGGAGCAGGTCCACCCGGCATCACGCTTCCTGGCCAACGAGTCCGGGCACATCGAGCACGAGTCCGGCGAGCACGACCTGCACGCCTTCCACGCGCTGCGCACGATGGACGAGATCCTCGTGCACAACTTCATGGTCTTCTCCGAGGTCGTCGAGCAGGAGCACTACGACCTCGTCGTCGGTGACGAGGCCTGGGACGTCGACTACTTCCTGCACGAGAACCCGGAGCTCAAGCGGTTCGCCTTCGCCTGGATGACGGACTTCGTCGGCTTCCTGCCGATGCCCGACGGCGGCGACCGCGAGGCCCGGCTCACCGCCGACCTCAACGCCGAGATGCTCGAGCAGCGGGCCCGCTTCGCCCGGGTCAGGGACCGCTCGGTCTTCGTGGGCAACCCCGAGGACGTGGTGCCGGAGTCCTTCGGCCCCGGGCTGCCGATGATCCGCGACTGGGTGCGCGACAACTTCGACTTCGCCGGCTACGTCACGGGGTTCGACCCCGCGGCCTACGCCGACCGCAGCGCCGTACGCCACCGCCTGGGGTACGCCGACGACCGCCGCCTCTGCGTGGTGACCGTCGGGGGCTCCGGCGTCGGGCAGCCGTTGCTCCGACGCGTGCTCGACGCCGTACCCCTCGTGCGGCGGCAGCAGCCCGACATCCACTTCCTCGTCGTGGCCGGGCCGCGCATCGACCCGGCCTCCCTGCCGCGCCGACGGGGAGTGACGGTCCGGGGTCACGTTCCCGGCCTGTTCGAGCACCTGGCGGCGTCCGACCTCGCGGTCGTGCAGGGCGGGCTGACCACGACGATGGAGCTCACTGCGACCCGGCGCCCGTTCCTCTACGTCCCGCTGCGGCACCACTTCGAGCAGACCTTCCACGTGCGGCACCGCCTCGACCGGTACGCCGCGGGCCGGTGCCTCGACTGGGCGGAGGCCGTCGACCCGGACGGGCTGGCCGCAGCCGTGCTCACGGAGATCGGTACCGAGCCCGCCTCCCGACCCGTCGAGGCCGACGGTGCCGCCCGGGCGGCCGGGATGCTCGCGGAGCTGCTCTGACCCCGACCTGCTCGACCAGCGGTAGGTTCGACAGCATGGTGCGCGAGACGTTCGACTACATCGTCGTGGGAGCCGGAAGCGCGGGGGCGGTGGTCGCCGCGAGGCTGACCGAGGACCCCGGCACGAGCGTGCTGCTGCTCGAGGCCGGCGGGCCGGCGGAGGCCGACGAGATCACGATCCCGGCGGCGTTCGCGAACCTGTTCAAGACCAAGTGGGACTGGAACTACTCGACCACCGAGCAGAAGCAGCTGCACCAGCGTCGTGCGTACTGGCCGCGCATGAAGGCGCTCGGCGGCTGCTCGTCGATGAACGCGATGATCTACATCCGCGGTCACCGCGCGGACTACGACGGCTGGCGCGACGCGCACGGGGCGACCGGCTGGGGCTACGACGACGTGCTGCCGTACTTCATCCGCGCGGAGGGCAACACCCGCCTGGGCGCGCCCTTCCACGGGCAGGACGGTCCGCTGCACGTCGAGGACCGCCGCTACACCCACCCGCTCAGCGACCTGTGGGTCGAGTCCGCGGTGGCCAACGGGTTCAAGCCCACCGACGACTTCAACGGCGCCGAGCAGGAGGGCGCCGGCCGCTACCAGGTCACGCAGAAGAAGGGCCGCCGCTGGTCGGTCGCCAAGGCCTACCTCGAGCCCGCCGCGGACCGGCCCAACCTCACCATCCGCACCGCCGCCCTGGCCACCCGGGTGGTCGTCGAGGCCGGCCGCGCCGTCGGCGTCTCGTACTTCCACGGTCGCGAGGAGCAGACGTCGTACGCCGACGCCGAGGTGGTCCTGTCCGGCGGCGCGATCAACTCCCCGCAGCTGCTGCTGCTCTCGGGCATCGGGCCGGCGGACCACCTGAAGGAGGTCGGGGTCGACGTCGTCGTCAACAACCCGCACGTCGGCGAGAACCTGCACGACCACCCGGCGCTGCCACTGATCTGGCACACGAAGGACATCACCGACCTCGCGGAGATGAACAACCTCGTGAACTTCGGCCGGGCCAAGGCGACGGGCACCGGCCCGCTGGTCAGCAACGTGGGGGAGTCGGGCGGCTTCTTCCACTCCCGCGAGGGCCTGGCCGCACCCGACCTCCAGGTGCACGTCGCTCCGAGCGGCTTCTGGGACAACGGCCTGCACGAGCCGACGACCCGCAAGGTGACCGTCGCGCCGACGCTCGTCAACGTGTTCAGCCGCGGCCGGCTCCGGCTCCGGTCGACCGACCCGCGCTGGCACCCGGAGATCGATCCGGCGTACTACGACGACCAGACCGACCTCGACGCGATGGTCGCGGGGGTCCAGCGGCTGCTGCAGACCGTGCGGTCGGGACCGCTCGCCAAGCACATCGCGGGACCGTTCATGCCCGCCCAGTCCGACCCGTCGGACAGCGACATCGTGGAGCACGTCAGGGTCAACACCCAGACGCTCTACCACCCGGTCGGCACGTGCGCGATGGGCAGCGGGGACGCCTCGGTCGTCGACCCGCAGCTCCGGGTCCGCGGCGTCGAGGGCCTGCGGGTGGCCGACGCGAGCGTCATGCCCGTCGTACCCCGGGGCAACACGAACGCCCCCTCGATCATGGTCGGCGAGAAGGCCGCCGACCTCCTGCGCGGCAAGGAGAAGGCATGACCGACAAGCTCGAGGTCCTCAACCCGGCGACCGGCGACGTCGTCGGCGTCCATGCGATCGCGGACGCCGCGGACGTGCGGGCAGCCGTCGCCGCGGCCCGGGAGTGGGCGCCGTGGTGGGCGGGGATCGGCTTCGGCAACCGCAAGCAGGTCCTCGACCAGTGGCGCGCGGTGATCGCCCGGCGGATGGCCCAGCTCGCGGACGTGGTGCACCAGGAGACGGGCAAGCCGCACTCCGACGCGGTCCTCGAGGTCACGCTCGCGATCGAGCACCTCGCGTGGGCTGCCGGTCACGCGGAGAAGGTGCTCGGCCGGTCGAAGGTGCCGAGCGGGATGCTCATGGCCAACCAGGCGGCGACGGTGGAGTACCTCCCGCTGGGTGTGGTCGGCGTGATCGGCCCGTGGAACTACCCGGTGTTCACGCCGATGGGCTCCGTCGCCTACGCCCTCGCGGCCGGCAACACCGTCGTCTTCAAGCCCAGCGAGCTCACGCCGGGCGTCGGCCTCTGGCTCGCAGACGCGCTGTCCGAGGTCGTGCCCGACCAGGCGCTCTTCCAGGTCGTCGTGGGGTACGGCGAGACGGGGGATGCCCTGTGCCGCGCCGAGGTCGACAAGGTGGCGTTCACCGGGTCGACGCGGACCGGCAAGAAGGTCATGGCCGCCTGCGCCGAGCGCCTGACACCGGTCGTGATCGAGGCCGGGGGCAAGGACCCGCTGCTGGTCGACGCGGACGCCGACCTCGACGCGGCTGCCGACGCCGCTGCGTGGGGTGCCTTCAGCAACGCCGGCCAGACCTGCGCCGGCGTCGAGCGGGTCTACGTGCACGAACGCGTCTACGACGACTTCCTCGCCAAGCTCACCGACCACGCCCGCTCGGTGCACGCCGGCACCGACGAGGGGGCGAAGTTCGGACCGATGACGTTGGCCGGCCAGGTCGACATCGTCAAGCGCCACATCGACGACGCGATCGCCAAGGGCGGCAAGGCCGTCGTCGGCGGACCGGACACCGTGAGCGACCGGTTCATCCAGCCGACCGTGCTCACCGACGTGCCGCCTGACTCGAGCGCGATCCTCGAGGAGACCTTCGGACCGACGGTCACCGTGACCAGGGTGAAGGACATGGACGAGGCCGTCGACCTCGCCAACGCCACGCCGTACGGGCTCGGCGCGACGATCTTCACCAAGTCCCGTGGCAACGAGCTGGCCAGCCGGATCCGCAGTGGCATGGTCGCGATCAACGCGGTGCTGTCCTTCGCCGCGATCCCGGCACTGCCCTTCGGTGGTGTCGGCGACTCGGGCTTCGGCCGGATCCACGGGCCCGACGGCCTCAAGGAGTTCACCTACTGCAAGGCCGTGGCGCGCCAGCGGTTCAAGCCGGCGATGCTGCTCACGTCCTTCGGGCGGACTGCCAAGACCGACCAGACCGTCGCGACCATGGTGGCCGCGATGCACGGCCGGGCCAGCCAGCTGCCCAAGCGCTAGAAGCCGCGTCGTCCGACTGGGAGCGGCATATCCGCCCCTCTCAATCGGACGAGGCGGGCTACTCGCAGTCGACGTCGGTGGCCAGGGAGGCCGCGGGCCGTCGAGGGCGGCCTGCATGCGCACGACCTGGCCGCCGGTGAACATGAACATGCCCGCGTCGTCGGTGTAGTCCATGTAGTTGACGAACAGGTCGCCGTCGGGGCCGTTGTCGCAGGTGACGCTCGGGAACTCCGGGCGGCCGAAGTTGGGCCCGGCGCAGTTGGGGGTGTCGTCGACGAAGTCGGTGCCGGAGCAGCCGGTGCCGTCGTCGCCCCAGATGTGGCGCAGGTTGAGGTAGTGCCCGATCTCGTGGGTGGAGGTGCGGCCGAGGTCGAACGGCGCGGCCGCGGTGCCCGTCGTGCCGAAGGCGCTGTGCAGGATCACCACGCCGTCGGTCTCGGCCGGACCGCCGGGGAACTGCGCGTAGCCGAGCAGCGCGTCGCCCGCGTCGCTCACCAGCCCGGCGCACGTCCAGAGGTTGAGGTAGCGGTCGGCCGGCCACGGGTCGGCACCGCCGGTCGCGGTCGACTTCACCGCGTCGGTGTCGGAGCTGAACGTCTCCGCGTCGGTCTGGGTCCGCGTGATCCCGTCGGTCGGGTTGCCGTCAGGGTCCGTCGTGGCGAGCACGAAGGTGATGTGGGAGTCCGCGACCAGGTCCTGGTACGGCGCGGGAGTGCCGTCGCGGTCCGGGTTCGTCGCCCGGAAGTCCTGGTTGAGCACGTCGACCTGCGACTGCACCTGCTCGGCCGAGAGGTTCTCCTCCTCGGTGCGGTGCACGACGTGGACGACCACGGTCAGCTGCCGGCACCCCGGGCGCTGGTCCATCGGCCCCCGTCGGCCGGTCTGCTCCTCGAGCTCCTCCTGGGCCTGCGCGTATGCCGGGTCGGTCGCCCGCAGCCGGGCGTCGACGTCGTGGGCTCCGCAGCGTCGCTGCAGCGGAGGCGGGGGAGCCGGGGGAGTGATGTCGTCGGTCATGGTTGTCCTCCTTCGGACGGGACCGGGCGGAGCTCGAGCAGCTCCGGCCCGGCACTGACGATCTCGAACGCCGCCGACCATCCCGGCCCCTCGACGTGGAGGAGCTCGCCGTCGACGGACCAGCGGGCCTGCGCCGAGACCCCGGCGTCCACAGGTCCGGGCGTCGCCCTCACCGCGCTGGCGTCGTCGTGCAGCGTGAAGGACTCTCGTCCTCGCGACGGCGGGAGCCCCGAGCCACTGGGCCGGTAGACCCGCAGCCCGTCGTGGTCCTCCTCGTGCGCGTGGGACCAGCTCCCCACGACGTCGGAGCGCAGACCGCTCATGCCCCCATCCTGCACCCGGGAGCCCCCGGGCGACACGCCTCCGGGGGTACGCCGGTGGCGCCGGTGTGCCCGCCATGCTGGACCGATGCGACGACACGCGAGCCTCGTGGCGGGCCTGCTCCTGGTGGGAGCACTCGCCGGCTGCGCTGACGACAGCCCCGAGACCACGTCGGGCGACAGCAGCCCGACCGACAGCCCGACGGAGGCGTCGCCCTCGACCCCGGAGCCGACCGAGGCGACCGACAGCTCGTCGCCCACGGACGAGGCGACGACCGAGGCACCCCCGGTGACGTCGCTCGTCTACTACCTCGTCGACGACCCGCAGGGCCTCCGGGTGGCCCGCGAGCCGCACGCGCTGTCGGCCGAGACCCCGCTCAAGGCCGCGATCGAGGCGATGATCGCCGGACCCGACGACCCGGACTACGCCTCGACGTGGGACCCGGCCACCGAGGTCCTCGGCATCTCCGAGAACGGCAAGGTCGTCACCGTCGACCTCAGCGAGGCCGCCCGGACCAACGGGGGCGGCTCGGACGCCGCCACCCGGATGGTGCAGCAGCTCGTCTACACGGTGACCGAGCTGACCGGCAAGGACACCAAGGTGATGCTGCACGTCGAGGGGGAGCCGGCCGGCGACCTCTGGGGCACGGTCAGCTGGACCAAGCCGATCGGGCGCGACCCGGACATGGCGGTGCGCAACCTGGTGCAGATCGACTTCCCGGCCGAGGGCGGCACGAGCGGCCGCAAGCTCACGGTGTCGGGGGAGGCGGCGACGTTCGAGGCGACCGTGCCGTGGCGGGTCATCGACGCCAACGGCGACGTGGTGCGGAAGGGCTTCACCACTGCGGCCGAGGGCATGACCCTGTCGCCGTACTCCTTCACGGTGCGGCTCAAGCCCGGCACCTACACCGTCGAGGTCAGCGAGGACGACGCGTCGGGTGGCGAGGGCAACCCGCCACGCACCGACACCCGCACCGTCACCATCGGCTGAGCCGTCAGGCCGGTTCCTGGGCCAGCTCGTCGACCATGTCGACGAGGTCCGCCACCGAGTCCTTCACCCAGGTGGCGCGGTAGGGGAACCGCTCGACCTGCGCCGGCCGGGTCGACCCGGTCGTGACCAGGACGGTGCGCAGGCCTGCCTCGAGGCCGCTGATCACGTCGGTGTCCATCCGGTCCCCGACCATGACCGTCGTCTCGGAGTGCACGTCGAGCCGGTTGAGGGCCGAGCGCATCATCAGCGAGTTGGGCTTGCCGACGAAGTACGGCTCCACGCCGGTCGCCCGGGTGATCAGCGCCGCCACCGAGCCCGTCGCGGGCACGGGACCCATCGGGGTCGGCCCCGTCGGGTCGGGGTTCGTCGCGATGAACCGGGCGCCCGCCTCGACGAGCCGGATCGCGGTCGTGATCGCCTCGAACGAGTAGGTCCGGGTCTCGCCGAGCACGACGTACTCCGGGTCCCGCTCGGAGAGCACGTAGCCGATGGCGTGCATCGCCGTGGTCAGCCCGGCCTCGCCGATGACGTACGCCGTGCCGCCCGGGCGCTGGGTGTCGAGGAACTGGGCGGTGGCCAGCGCACTCGTCCAGATCGCCTGCTCCGGCACGTCGATGCCGCTGCGGCGGAGCCGGGCCCGCAGGTCACGGGCGGTGTAGATCGAGTTGTTCGTCAGGATCAGGAAGGGGATCTCGCGCTCGGTGAGCCGGGCGATGAACTCCTTCGCCCCGGGGATGGCCTGCTCCTCGTGCACGAGCACGCCGTCCATGTCGGTGAGCCACGCGTGGACAGGCTTGGGTGCGTCCGTCATGCCCCGATCCTTGCAGGGATCTACTCGGAGTAGGCGAGCTCGTTGACCGTGTGGACGATCGCCGGAGCGGTGCCCTCCTCGACGCCGACCGTCACCGTGGTGCCGACGAGACCGGTGAGCTCGTCGGCGTTGGTCTCGACAGCGCCGTCACCGTCGAGGTCCGAGAGCGCGGTCGTCGCGAGCCAGGTGTCGTCGCCGACGTCGAGCGCAGTGCCGTCGACCGTCCAGACGCCGTCGGTGCCGTCCAGCACACCGGAGAGGTCCACGAGCGCGGGCGCGTCCGGGGTCGGGCTCGGCGTGGGAGTCGGGCTCGGCGTGGGCGTCGGCGTGGGAGTCGGCGTCGGGTCCGGTGTGGGCGTCGGGTGCGGGACGTTGTCCGTGGAGCCCGGGGTGCCGCTCGGGCGGACGCCACCCGGCTCGCTGCTCGGCTGGTCGCCGGGCTGGTCACCGGGCTGGTCACCGTGGTTGCCGGTCGGCTCGTCACCTTGGCCGCTGTGCCGACCGCCCTGCGGACCGGCCGGTGCGTCCGCACGCAGCGACGGCGAGAGCCCGATCGGGCCGGAGGCCTCGACGGTGCCGGTCGGACCGGACCAGGTGGGCATCGGGGTGTAGTCGTGGTGCCGGTAGCCGCGGGCCAGCGACAGCACGGCGTCGACGTACGCCTTGGAGTGGTTGTAGCTGAAGATCGCGTCGCGCACGTGCTGCTTGGTGTCCAGCGGGCCGCTGGCGCAGAGGTAGACCGCGGCCGCGAGGGCAGCGTCGTCGATGTCGTCCGCGGACCGGGTGCCGTCGTCGTCGGCGTCGACGCCCACCGCGCTCCACGTGGAGGGCAGGAACTGCATCGGGCCGACCGCGCGCTCCCAGCGTGCGTCACCGTCGACCGTGCCGCCGTCGGTGTCCTGGATCCGTGAGGTGCCGTGCCGTCCCGTCGAGGGCGATGCCACGGATCACCGGGCTGACGGTGCCGTCGGACCCGACCTTCGCCCCGCCGTAGCGGCCGTGGTCGGACTCGATGCGTCCGATGGCCGCGAGGACGGTCCAGTCGAGACCGCAGGAGCGGTCGGCCCGCTCCAGCGCGTCGGCGGCGAAGCGGTAGGCGACGTAGGCGCGGTAGGGGATGCCGAGGTCGGCGAGGTCGCCGGGCACGGCGTGGCGCGGGCTGGCGGCACCCAGGTCGCGCACCCGTGCGGAGTCGAGGCGCTTGGCCGTCTCCACGGGTACGTCGGAGGTGGGTGCGGCGACCTCGTAGCCGACCGTGGCCGCGCGCTCGGGCGGCGATGTCGGAGGCGGCGCGGCGGTCGGGCTCGCTGCGGTCGTCGACGAAGCCCCCACCAGCAGACCCAAGGCTGCGGCAGCGACATAGCGACGTGACGGACGAATCCGACGGACAGAGAACAACCCGACCCCCCCGGGTCTAGGACAGTGAAGTTCCACCCTATGCGTTTCTCCTGAGATGGGAACCCGTGCAGGGAGGCGATTGACAAACACTTGACGTCGGAGGTCCCCAGTCGTAGGGACGCGTTCCCATGTGCTTCGCTAGTCGGGTGCGGATCGACTTCCACGCCTCGGCGCGGCCAACCCTCGGCGTGGAGTGGGAATTCGCCCTGGTCGACCGATCCAGCCGTGACCTGGTCAACGCTGCCGACGAGGTGTTCAAGGAGGCGGACGCCGACCTCCGGCCCGGCAAGCGGCTGCACCACGAGCTGCTCCGCAACACCGTCGAGGTGGTCACCGGGGTGTGCGACACCGTCTCGGAGGCGATGGACGACCTGCGCTCGAGCCTCGAGGTGGTGCTCCCGGCGGCGGACCGCCTCGGCATGGACCTGTACGGCGCCGGCGCCCACCCCTTCGCGTCCTGGTCGGCCCAGCAGCTGACGGCCGGCCACCGCTACGAGGAGCTCATCAACCGGACCCAGTGGTGGGGCCGGCAGATGCTCATCTGGGGTGTGCACGTGCACGTCGGGCTGCCGGAGCGCGACCGGGTGATGCCGGTGCTGTCGTCGCTGCTCAACCACTACCCCCACCTGCTGGCGCTCTCGGCCTCGTCGCCGGTCTGGGCGGGGACGGACACCGGCTACGCCTCCAACCGCGCGCTCATGTTCCAACAGCTCCCGACGGCGGGGCTGCCCTTCCAGTTCGAGCAGTGGGGTGAGTTCGAGGGCTTCGCCCAGGACCAGATGACCACCGGCGTCATCGACGACCTGTCCGAGATCCGGTGGGACCTGCGGCCGTCGGCCAAGCTCGGCACGCTCGAGAACCGCATCTGCGACGGCGTCTCCACCGTCCGCGAGCTCGAGGCGCTCACCGCTCTCATGCACTGCCTGGTCGTCGACCTCGACGAGCGCGCGGCCGCGGGCGAGACCCTGCCGACCATGCCGCCCTGGCACGTGCAGGAGAACAAGTGGCGTGCCGCCCGCTACGGCCTCGACGCCATCGTCATCCTCGACGCGGAGTCCAACGAGCGCCTGGTCACCGAGGACCTCGCCGACCTGCTGGTCCGCCTCGAGCCCGTGGCCGAGCGCCTCGGTTGCGGGTCGGAGCTCGCGGCCGTCTCGGACCTGGTCAGCGGCGGAGCGTCGTACCAGCGGCAGAGGGGGGTGGCCGAGCGCACCGCCGGCGACCTCGTGGCGGTGGTCGACTCGGTGGTCCGGGAGCTCACCGGACTCGCTCTGACCGGACTGTCGGCGGTCGTCCTTATCGTCCTGCCATGGACCTGAGGGCGGCGTACGACATGGCGGTGGGGCTGGTCCGCCAGCACGGCCTGGAGGGCTGGCGCGTCGAGCTCGACAGCGCCAAGCGCCGTGCCGGAGTCTGCCGGTACGCCGACCGCGTGATCGGCCTGAGCGCGCCGATGACCCGCGTGCACACCGAGGACCTCGTCCGCGACACCGTCCTCCACGAGATCGCCCACGCGCTGGTCGGGCCGGACCACGGCCACGACGCCGTGTGGCGCAGCACCGCCGTCCGGATCGGCGCCTCGGGGGAGCGGTGCGTGTCGGTCGACAGCCCGACCGTGCTGGGCGCCTGGATCGGCGTCTGCGCGGAGGGTCACGTGCGCGACCGGCACCGACGACCCGAGCGGGTGCTCTCGTGCGGTCAGTGCAACCCGGTGTTCTCGGTGGACCACCTGTTCGACTGGACCTACCACGGGCGCCCGGCGCGGATGCACCCCAACTACGAGGCCGAGCTCGAGGCGCTGCGGGCCGGGTCGATGCTCACCGTGCAGCCGATCGGGTCGCGGGTGCGGGTCGTCGCCACCGGGGAGTTCGAGGGTCGGGTCGGCCGGGTGCTCAAGCACGGCCGGACGAGCTACCACGTGCGGCTCCGCGAGGGCGTCCTCCGGGTGCCGTTCGCGCTCGCCGAGCGGGCTCTGACCCCGGCCCGGCGGCGGCGGGCCCGGACCAGAGGCCCGGCCCACCGTCGCCCTTGTGGGTGCACTAAAAGCCTGTCGCCGGTGCAGGGGTCCGGGTGAAACGTTGCGCGCCTCTACTGGTGGTCGCCGGAGAGCACGGCGGTGGCCTCGGCGATGCGGAGGCTGTTCGCCGGCCCGGGGATCGTCACCGTCTCGGCGATGTCCTGCCACGCCCCGTTGCCCACCCGGAACCTGGCTGAGTACGTCGTCGCCACGCTCGGCTGCATGGTCACGTGGGCGTCGCCGTACCGGTGCACGATGGTCTTGCTCGGGTACGGGTCCCCGGCCGACCGGGTCACCAGCGACGAGCCGTCGCCGAAGGTCCACCGGTAGCTCGTCGGCGTGGCCACCACGTCCACCGCCTGCCCCAGGATCGTCAGCGTGAGGCTGACGTCGCGCGGCTCGGTGAAGAAGATGGTGTCGAAGTTGACCAGCGTCTTGTCCTCCGGCTGCGTCTGCGTCGACAGCGCCGGCAACCCCACCCTCCGCAGCGCGCTCAGCACGTCCCCCGGCGTCACCGTCGGCGGCACGTACGCCGGAGGCGTCCCCCCGAAACACTGCGTCCTGATCGGGTACCCACTGCCCATTGGCGTCTGGCCCCATAGCTGCCAACGGCGCATCTGGGGCGTCGGGCATGTGAGCGCGAGCGCGCAGTCCACGTCGTTTGGGTTCTGCGTGTAGCAGCGTTCGCGCAGATGGAAGTCCATCGGTAGCGGACGTACGGGGTCGGCTGATCGGACTAGCCGCTTCGTGCGTGCCTGGAGAGGCAGCACCGTCGTGGTGGCAGTTGACCTGGATCGAGAATCCTGACCGCCCAACGCGTGTGCCGCTCCACGAGCATGGCAGCTGGCGCTTGCCGTGGGATCGGCAGGATCGCGGAGCAACAGCAGCCCCACGAAGAGCCGCTACGGCATTGCATCACGGCCCGCCTCGATCGTCTGATCGCGCCGATCGTCCGTCGCACTCGCGGGTTCGATCCGGAACAGTGAAGGCGGTCTTGCCAGCCGGATATGTCTTTGGCTTCGCCGCTCGCGGACTTCGCGCACGACCTGTGCCTCGAGCGCATCGACTCCGCACTTGACATGGTGCACGTCGCTGTTCGAGCACGAGCAAGCCTGTGGAACGTCCATTCGCCGCCCTCGATGCTCCCGCCGTTGCCGCCGGATCTTGCTCGAGCTGTCGACGATGCGACTGGCACGCCTGCGCATCTCGCACGAGATCGTCTTCGAGCGGAGCGACATCCAGCGTCTGCCGCGGTGTAGTTGAGGACGTCCACCGCGTAGCGGACGAAGGCTTCGGCGGCCTTCTTGCTGGTGCCCTGGGCTTCGGGCGGGAGGGTGGGGGCCGTCGTGGGGGAGGACGTGGGGGTCTCGGTGGGGGTGGCGCTCGGCGTCGTGGTCTCGACGGCCTGGGGCTTCGGGGCGTCGTCGGTGCAGCCGGTGAGGACGAGGAGCGCAGCCGCGAGGGCGATGCGGCTCACCCGAATGCCGTTGTCCACCGTCGCCCCCTGCGCCACGAGAATCCCGGCGAACATAACCCAAACCGGCCTTTACCTTCCTCCCCCTCCACCCCCTCTGTGGACAACCACCGGGTTGCCATACTCGGGCGGGTGAGCACTGCGGAGAGGACCGGCATCAACTGGGTGCAGGTCGCCGCGGCCGCCCTGGCTGCTGTGTCCTCGGCGGTGCTGCTGAGCACGCTCGGCGTGGGCGGGACTCTCATCGGCGCGGCCGTGGGCAGCGTGATGGCGTCGGTGGGCAGTGCGGTGTACACCCGAGGCATCAGCGCGTCGCAGGAGCAGGTGGCCGCACAGGCGGCAGCGCTCCGTCGTGCGGCGCAGGCCCGGTCCCGCGGGCCGCAGGGGACCACGGTGATGGACCCGGTGCTCGACCTCGGCGCGGACCCGGCGGACGGCCCCCTCGACGACGAGGAGATCGCCGACGGAGCGGGCGACGTGCCCGAGGAGGCGACGGAGCCGGCGGAGAAGAAGGCCCTGCCCTGGAAGCGCATCGCGGTCGTCGCGCTCGTGGTGTTCGCCGTCGCGATGGCGGCGATCACCGGCTTCGAGCTGCTCACCGGCAAGCCGGTGTCGTCGTACACCGGTGGCTCGGACGACACCGGAACCACCTTGTTCGAGCGGCAGAAGGAGACGCCGAGCAAGTCGCCGACCCCCGAGCCCTCGGACAGCACGGACGAGTCGACGCCGAGCGGTGAGGCCTCGGAGACGCCGACCGACGAGAGCACCCCGACCGGCACCCCGTCGGGTGTTCCCACGGAGACGCCGTCGGGGACCGGCACGCCGACCGGGACGCCGACCGGCACCCCGACCGACGAGGCGGGCACGACCGGCTGACCTTCCCCCGATCTCCTGGGGGTGGCGGCGGTTAGGGTCGGCAGCGATGGGGCTCCTCGCTGCGTACGACGACCGCGAGCTGGCGCGCGTCTTCGGCACCAGCACGCTCGACCGGGCGCGGGCGTACGTCGATGCCGGCCGGGTGCTCAGCGTCGAGGTCAACGACACGAGCGCGCGACTGGCGATGGTCGAGGGCCAGGTGCAGGGGTCCCGGTCGGTGCCGTACAACCCGACGGTCACCCTCGCCCAGTCGCCGCACGGTGGCTGGCTCGACGCGCGGTGCTCGTGTCCCGTCGCCCGGCTGTGCAAGCACGCTGCGGCCGTCGTCATGGTGGCCCGTGACCGCGAGGACGCGGCGTACAACGATCCCGACTGGCAGCAGCGGCTGACGCTGCTCCTCGACGAGCTCGACGACGCGGCCGAGCAGGAGGCCGCACCCCGGGTCCCTCTGGCGCTCCAGGTCGAGCTGCCCGCGCGCGTCGCCCCTCGGTGGTCGCAGGAGCGGCAGCGCGAGTCGCCGCTGCCGGGCCAGCTGCGCATCCGGCCACTGCGACGCGGCAAGGGCGACAACTGGGTGAAGACCAACGTCTCCTGGCACCAGCTGCCGCACCTCGGCCAGCTCGGGTCGTACGACGAGGCGCAGACCGGCGTGCTGGTCGAGCTGCTGTCCGCGCACCGGACGGCGACCCGTCAGACCTGGTCGAGCGCCGACTCCCACCTCACCGTGGCGACCTTCGGACCCACCCTGTGGCCCCTGCTCGCCGCCGCCCGCGAGGCCGGCGTCGAGCTGGTCCCGACCGGGGTGCTCCGGGAGATCGAGGTCCTGCCCGAGCCGGTCACGCTCCGGCTGGACGTCAACGGCGCCGACGGCCCGCGGGCGCACCTGCGCCTCGGCGTCGAGGTCCCGGACGGCGACGGCGGGTCCACCTGGTTCTCCGGGGAGCAGGTCGAGGTGATGGGCGAGGCCGGCCACGGCGTCGCGCTGTGGACCCAGGCCGACGAGCTGTGGGACGTCCGGCTGGCCCAGCTCACCCGCCCGGCAGGCCTGCACGCCCGGCGGATCCTCGCCGCCGCCCAGACCCTCCCGGTCCCCGAGGACGAGGTCGCCGCGCTGGTCGAGGACTACCTCCCGCGTCTGCAACGCCACCTCCCGGTCGTCTCCAGCGACCGGTCCGTCCGCGTGCCGGAGAGCGCGGAGCCGCGGCTGGCGCTCACGGTGACGTGGAAGGCCGTCGACGAGGTGCACATCGCCTGGACCTGGCGCTACCGCGTCGGCTCGGACGACCGCATCTACCCGCTCGGGGAGACCCGGGGGCTGCGCGGCATCCGCAAGCCGGCCTCGGAGGCGGCGATCCTCGAGGGGCTCGTGCTCACCGACGAGCAGGTGCACCGGTTCTGCGGAGGCCTGCGCCGTGAGCAGGGACTGCTGCCGACCCAGGTCTTCCACGGCGTCACGGCCATGGCCTTCGCCGAGGACGCGCTCGAACCCCTCGAGCAGTCCCGGCAGGTCGAGATCGAGGAGATCGGCGCCCGCCCCGAGTACCACGAGCTCACCGACACCCCGGTCATCCGCTTCGCACCTCGGGTGCCGGACCACGGCGAGGTGGTCGAGGACGACGTGCCCCTCGACGCGCGCACCGACTGGCTCGACCTCGAGGTGATCGTCACGATCGGCGACCGTCAGGTCGGGCTGGCGGCGCTCCTCGAGGCGATGACCCACGGCGCGGAGCGGCTCATCCTCCGCGACGGGCGTCACCTGCGCATCGACCGTCCCGAGTTCGCCGAGCTGCGTGAGCTGGTCCTGGCGGCCCGCGAGCTGCACGAGGACGACGGGGAGAGCGTCCGGGTCAGCAAGGGCGACCTCGGTCTCTGGGCCGAGCTCGCCGAGGTCGGGATCATCGACGCCCAGGCCGCGCAGTGGGCGTCGGACTGGGTCGCGGCGGCACGCGCCCTCGTCGAGCTCGAGCACCTCCCGGAGGTCGACCCCGCGGGTGTCGACGCCACGATGCGGCACTACCAGCTCGAGGGGTTCCGCTGGCTGGCGTTCCTCTGGGAGCGACGGCTCGGCGGGATCCTGGCCGACGACATGGGCCTCGGCAAGACGCTCCAGACGCTCGCGCTCGTCGCGCACGCCCGGGCTCGGGGCGCGGCCCCGTTCCTCGTCGTCGCCCCGACCAGCGTGGTCGGCACCTGGGCGCACGAGGCGGCGACCTTCACCGGCCTGACGGTCCGCACCGTCACCGAGTCGCGGGCCCGTCGCGGGGAGTCGCTGGCCGAGGCGGTCGACGGTGCCGACCTCGTGGTCACCTCCTACACGCTCTACCGCCTCGAGGCCGACGACTACGTCACGCTCGAGTGGGGCGGCCTGGTCCTCGACGAGGCGCAGACGGTCAAGAACCACCAGGGGAAGACCCACCAGAGCATCCGCCGCCTCGACGTGCCCTTCCGCGTCGCCCTGACCGGCACGCCGATGGAGAACCGGCTCATGGATCTCTGGTCGCTGCTGTCGATCGTGGCGCCAGGCCTCTACCCCTACCCGGCCCGGTTCACCGAGCTCGTCGCCAACCCGGTCGAGAAGGAGGGCGACGCCCAGGTGCTCGAACGCTTCCGGCGCCGGATCCGGCCGTTCCTGCTGCGGCGTACCAAGGACCTCGTCGCCGCCGACCTCCCGCCCAAGCAGGAGCAGGTCCTCGAGGTGCAGCTCACCCCTGCGCACCGGCGGATCTACCAGACCCACCTGCAGCGCGAGCGGCAGAACGTCCTCGGCCTTCTCGGCGACTTCGACAAGCAACGGATCGCGATCTTCCGGTCGCTGACCCGTCTCCGTCAGCTCAGCCTCGATGCCGTGCTCCTCGACGAGCAGTACGCCGGCGTCGCCTCCGCCAAGACCGACGTCCTCGTCGACCACCTGCTGGAGATCCTCGCGGAAGGCCACCGGGCGCTGGTGTTCAGCCAGTTCACGTCGTTCCTCAGCCGGGTGCGCAGCCCGGCTCGAGGAGGAGGGCATCACCACGCAGTACCTCGACGGGCGCACCCGTCGCCGCGGCGAGGTGATCGAGGGGTTCAAGCAGGGCGAGGGCGCGGTGTTCCTGATCAGCCTCAAGGCGGGCGGCGTGGGCCTGACCCTGACCGAGGCCGACTACGTCTTCGTGCTCGACCCCTGGTGGAACCCCGCCGTCGAGGCCCAGGCCGTCGACCGGGCGCACCGGATCGGCCAGCGCAAGCCGGTCATCGTCTACCGCCTCGTCGCCGCCGACACGATCGAGGAGAAGGTGATGGAGCTCAAGGCCCGCAAGGCCGCCCTGTTCGCCAAGGTCCTCGACGGGGACGGCGGCATGGGCACCCCCATCGACGCGGACGACGTGGCGGCCCTGCTCGCGGACTGAGGTGGGGGTTCGGCAAACCTAGGGAGTTCTTCCGATGTGGGGGTGGGGGCCTCAGCGGAAGAGTTGACCTCGACAACAGAGAGCCAGTCGAGGAGAGATCATGCACACCAGCTACAGCCTCATGCTGATGGTCCGCGAGCAGCAGGACCAGATCGCACGTCGCGCGGCCACAGCGCCCGCACGCCGCGAGATCAGCAAGTCAAGACACCGCGGTTTCCGCCGTCGCACGACGACGTAACGCGTACGATCCCCTCGGTCCCGCCGGGACCGAGGGGGTTGTCATGCTTCGCTTCTACGAGTTCGCAGGGCCGGTCATCTTCGTGCTCTGGGTCTTCTGCATCATCGACACGATCATGAGTCCGGAGGACTCGGTGAGGAACCTGCCGAAGACGGCGTGGGTCCTCATCGTGCTGTTCTTCCCGTTCGTCGGGAGCATCGCCTGGCTGGCGGCCGGCCGGCCGTCCCGCGGACCGGCCCGGCGGTCGGCGTACGAGCGGGAGGCCCCTGCCTTCCCGGAGTACGACCGCCCCGGCCGGATGGCGGCGTCCGACCCGGAGGCCGACGAGGCCTTCCTCAAGCGGGTCCGCGAGCGCGCCGACGAGCAGCGCCGGCGGGCCGCCGAGGAGAAGCGGCGCGACCAGCACGGGGACGGCGACCTCAGCTGACGCCGGCGGCCTTCTCCAGGGCGCCCAGCTCGTCGTCGAGGAAGGTCAGCAGCCGCTGCAGGCTCGGTGCCGTGCGCCGGCAACCGGTGATGCCGAAGTCGAGGAAGCCGTCGTACGACGTGCAGGTGATGTTCATGGCCTGCCCGTGGTACGGGATCGACAGCGGGTACATGCCGCTGAGCCGCGCGCCGTTCATGTAGAGCGGCTGCTTGGGGCCGGGGACGTTGGAGATCACCAGGTTGAACGGCGGCCTGGTGAGCCCCTGCAGCCGCAGCATCGGGAGCAGCACGAGCGGGCTGACCCCGAGGCCGCTCATCGCGAGGATCTGGGCGGGCGTCATGCTCGCCAGCGCGTCCTTGCCGCTCTTCACCGACTCGTGGATGGACTTGAGCCGTTCGGCCGGGTCCGGCTCGTCGGTGGCGAGCTTGACCATGATCGTGCCGACGGCGTTGCCGCCGCTCGAGGATGCGCTACCGGCCTCGTTGAGCTTGAGGCTGACCGGGACCATCGAGATCAGCGACTGCGACGGGAGTGCGTTGAGCTCGTCGAGGTAGTTCCGCATCGCGCCGCTGCACATCGCCAGCACCACGTCGTTGATCGTCGTCCGGCTGGCCTTGCCGACAGCGCGGATCCGCTCGATCGGCCACTGCTGCGCGGCGAAGCGACGAGCCCCGGTGATCTGCCGGTTGAGGATCGTCTTCGGGGCGTAGAGCGCGATCGGGGCGGTCTCGTTGCGAAGGCCTCGGTTGAGGGTGCGGATCAGGGCGCCCGGCAGTCCGGCGGCCTCGGCACTGATCGCGAGCGCCGACCGGGCCGCGCCGATCGGGAGCTCGAGCAGCCGCTCCGACAGCGCCGCCTGGTCCTGCTCGACCCGCTCCGCGGCCTGGCGGACGGCCCACGGCGGGGGAGTGTCGAGGGCGTCCTTGTCGGCACTGAGCGTGGCCTGGAGCAGACGCATCGCGGCGACGCCGTCGACCAGGGCGTGGTGGAGCTTGGTGTAGACCGCGACGCGTCCGTCGGCGAGGCCCTCGATGAAGTGCATCTCCCACAGCGGCCGCTCGAGCGCGAGGCGGGTGCCGTGCAGTCGGCCGCACAGCTCGAGGAGCTCGCGGATCCGGCCCGGAGCAGGCAGGGCGCTGTGCCGGACGTGGTACTCGAGGTCGAACAGCTCGTCCTCGGTCCAGAACCACGCGCCCGCCGTCGTCAGGGATCGCGTCGGGCGCTTCAGGTAGAGCGGCGCCACGTCCTCGACCTGCAGCGACCGCTCGTAGGTCTCGCGGGCCCAGTCGGGCCCGGCGCCCTCGGGGAGGTCGAAGAGCTGCAGCCCGCCGACGTGCATCGGGGTGTTGCGGGACTCCGCGATCATGAAGCCCTGCGCGGTCGGATCCATCGGCACGAACATGCAGCCAACCTAGCCACATCCTCCGCGACGTGACCCTGGCACGATCAAGCCCATGAGTCGGCTGGAGTCGTGGGACGCCGCGTTCGACGGCGCGTGGGAGCGCGGCCGGCTCTCCCTGCGTGCCCGCCTGGCCCGCCTCCGCTCCAAGGGCTGGCACATCGGGCAGGCCGCGATCGCCGCCGGGGTGGCCTGGTTCGTCGCCCACGACCTGCTGGACCACCCCACCCCGTTCTTCGCGCCGATCGCCGCGGTCGTGTGCCTCGGCACGTCGTACGGCCAGCGGTTCCGCCGGGTGGCGGAGGTCACCCTCGGGGTGGCGATCGGGGTGTTCGTGGCCGACGTCATCGTGGTGCTGATCGGATCCGGCGCCTGGCAGCTCACCTTGATCGTGGTGCTCTCGATGTCCGCTGCGATGCTTCTCGACGGTGGGCAGCTCCTCGTCACCCAGGCCGCTGTGCAGTCGATCGTCGTCGCCTCGCTCGTGCCGGCACCGGGACAGGCGTTGCTGCGCTGGACCGATGCCCTGGTCGGCGGCGCCGTGGCCCTGGTCGCCGCGACGATCGTGCCGAACGCCCCGCTGCGCCGACCACGCGACCAGGCGGCGCTGGTGCTCGACAAGATCAGCAGCCTGCTCCGCGGCGCTGCCCATGGCATCGAGACCGGCGAGATCGAGGAGACCTCCGACCTGCTCAGGGACGCGCGGTCGACGGAGGTGCTCATCCGCGAGCTGCACGACGCGGCCGCCGAAGGGCTGTCGGTGGTCCGGTCGTCACCGTTCCGGGTGCGCCACCGGGCCGGCGTGCGCATGGTGGCCGAGCTCGTCGAGCCGCTCGACCTCGCCCTTCGCAACACCCGTGTCCTGGTCCGTCGGGTCGCCCTCGCGGCGTACCGCCGGGACCCGGTGCCGCAGGCGTACGGGCGGTTGACCTCCGACCTGGCAGACGCCGTCGACCAGATGGCCAGCGAGCTCCGCGACGACCGGGTGCCCGAGGCGAGCGCGGAGCCGTTGGTGCGCCTCGGCGAGGCCTCGTCGGAGGTGGAGCGCACCGAGGAGCTCTCGGCCGAGGTGGTCCTCGCCCAGCTCCGTTCGATCATCGCGGACCTGCTCCGCATCACCGGGATGGGGAACCTGGAGGCCACCGATGCCATCCCACCGCTGCGCCGGGACTGAACATGCTCCACAATCGGGGTCGTGACCGACCCCGCGCACCCGGAGGCGACGCCCACCGAGCTCCCCGAGCCACAGCTGCGCACGACGAAGCCGTGGTCCCGTGGCTACCGCCGCACCGAGGTGGACGAGTTCGTCGCGCGAGCTCCGTCGGGCCTACGCCCAGCAGCCCCCGACGATGGCGCCCTACGAGGTGGCCGACCAGAGCTTCGCGCCGACGCGTTTCGGCAAGGGCTACTCCATGCGCTCGGTCGACTCCTACCTCGAGGAGGCGCAGGGACCACCTCCGGACGCCGCCACGGCGAGGACGCGGTGGCCGGGGTCCTCGGGCGCGAGGCTGCTCCGAAGCGCCGACGGCACTTCCCGACCGAGCTGATCTACGTCGGCGCCGGCGTGCTGATCCTCGCGATCGTCGTGGTCTACGTCCTGACCCAGGTGTGAGCCAGGGTCACCCGTCGTAGGGGATCTCGTCGCGCCAGTCGTCAGCCGGCTGCTGCGCCGCGGAGTAGATCGCGGTCGCCACGTGCTCCGGGTGGAACGGCGAGTCCGGGTCCTTGAGGCTTGAGCACCCCGTTGATCGTGACCGACGCGGCGCGGATGCCTTCGTCGCGCAGGCTCTTGTCGATGCTGCGGACGAGGTTGCGCAGGCCGGCCTTCTGCACGCCCAGTGACGTGGCGCCCGGGTCGGGCTTGTCCGCGGCCTGGCTCCCGGTCGCCGTGACCCGTGCACCCTCGCTCATGAAGGGGCGAGCCGCCTGGAGCGCCGGGCAGCAGCGCACCGACGCCGAGCTTCACGTCCGCGAGCAGGTCGTCGACGCTGAGCTCGAGCGGGGTCTCGCCGCGGAAGGCGCTGGGGTTGAAGTGCAGCGACGTCGACCCGACCGGCGTGCTCGGCGAGCCGGGTGACGGCGGCGGTGAGCGCAGCCGGGTCGGTGATGTCCGCCTCCGCCCAGCCGATCTCCGTCCCGCCCTGCTGGAGCTCCTCGCCGAGGGTGGTCAACGCTTCCGGGTCGAGCCCCACGAGACCCGACGTCCCAGCCCTCGTGCGCGTACTTGCGCGCGACGGACCCGCTCACACCGGGCCCGGCTCCGACCACGATGACTGTCCGGTTGCTCATCCTCCGACCTTAGTGTGGCCCCGTGCGCCCCTGGGTCCTGCACGTCGACCTCGACGAGTTCCTCGCCGCCGTCGAGGTGCTCCGCCGCCCCGAGCTTCGCGGCCTGCCGGTCATCGTCGGCGGCCGCGGTGATCCCACCGAGCGCGGCGTGGTGTCGACCGCGTCGTACGAGGCGCGCGAGCACGGCGTCGGCTCCGGCATGCCGTTGCGGACCGCGGCCCGCAAGATCCCGGACGCGGTCTTCCTCCCGGTCGACAAGCCGGCGTACGACGAGGTCAGCGCCCGGGTGATGGCGACACTCCGCTCCTTCCCCGTGGTCGTCGAGGTGCTCGGCTGGGACGAGGCCTTCCTCGGCGCCGACACCGACGATCCGGAGGCGCTTGCGCGTGAGATCCAGGCCGCGCGTCCTCGAGCGGACGCAGCTGCACTGCTCGGTCGGCATCGGTGACAACAAGCTCCAGGCGAAGATCGCGACGAGCTTCGGCAAGCCGCGTGGCGTCGGCCGGCTGACGTCCGACGACGTGGGTCGAGGTGATGGGGGAGCGGCCGACGACGGCGCTGTGGGGGATCGGCGCGAAGACCGCCCGTCGCCTCCCGGGCTCGGCATCGAGACGGTCCACCAGCTCGGCGGCGGCGGACACCCAGATGCTCGCCGACACCCTCGGGCCACGGATGGGTCCCTGGTTCCGTCGGCTCGGGCGAGGGGTGGACTCCTCACCCGTCGACGCGACGCCGTGGGTCGCGCGGGCGCACGGGCGCGAGACCACGTTCCAGCAGGACCTCGAGGACTGGGACGAGGTGGCCGTCGAGGCGCGCCGCCTGTCGGCCCAGGTCGCCGACGACCTCGCGCTCGAGGGCCGTCCGGCCGCGCGGGTCGCGGTGAAGGTGCGCTACGTGCCCTTCGAGACCCGGCAGCGCAGCCTCACCCTGGACGAGCCCACCGGCGACGCCGAGAAGATCGCGGAGGCCGCGGTCACGCTGCTCGGCCGCTTCGACCGGACCCGCAAGGTCCGGCTCCTGGGTGTGCGCGGCGAGATGGTGCCGCCCGCCCTGACCGATCGTCGCGGTCAGTCCCAGTAGTGCCGAGGCACGATGCTCTTGGCCAGCCGGACCGCGTAGAAGCCGCGGATCCCGTCGGTGTACCAGACCATCCGGTGCTTCGAGGTCGTACGCCGGTGCGGACATCGCCCAGGCCCCTTCCTTCAGGGGCTCGCTCCCCGGCGCGGTCGGCTTGTTGAAGTAGCCGACCTCGACCGGGTGCTCCGGGTCGCGGACGTCGAAGATGCGCAGGCCGCTCGCGATCATGGAGCAGGCCACGATCCCCGGGTTCTCGGAGCGCGGCACCGAGCAGTAGTGGCCGGCGTACCCCTGCACCGGCAGCGAGGCCCCGGGGTCGCTCTTCTGCGCGGTCGACCGGTTCGCGAGCTGGTGGACGGCGAGGCGGAGGTTCGAGACCACGTGCGGAGTCTCCGGGTCCTCGACGTCGATGATGCGGGCGGCGCCGACCGGGGCGTCGGCCTCGTAGCCACCGTCGATCACGAGGCCCGGGCCCACCGTGAAGTTGGCGAACTCGTCGGCCTCGACGACGTAGTGCCTGCCGTCGATCACGACCGGGTCGGCGGCCTGCGGGATCGACATCGACCGCCAGGGCAGGGTCGAGATCGTGTGGAACTGCGGGTTCAGGTCGCGGTCCTGGATCTCGCTGACGTCGAGGATCGTCAGCCCTCCGACCGCCACCGGCCCGTTGGGCTGGGTGTTGCCGATGTCGGCGACGTACATCGTCCGCCCGTCCGGGCTCAGCCGGAGGCCGTGATAGTTCACGCCGACCTTGACTGCGACCGGCACCGGCAGCGACGGGTTGGTGACGTCGATCGCGGTGAGCGTCTGCCCGGAGGTCGCGGAGACGTAGAACGTCTTGCCGTCCGGGGCGAAGCCGCTCTCGTGGCCGAGGCCGCCGATGGGGAGCGACGCTGTCAGCTCGGGGTGCCGGCAGTCGGCCTTCACGGAGTAGAGGTCCACCTGCGCAGGAGCCGTCGCGGGGTTGCCCCACGCGGCGGCGAGCAGGCCGCGCCTCGCGTTGAGGTTGAGCGACTCGTGCGGGCTCTGCATGGCCGGCGTGACGAGGTTCGCGGTCTTCACCGGGTGCCGCGGGTCTGACATGTCGAGCACGATCGTCCCGGTGCCGTCGGACCCGACGTTGAACGGGACGTCGGTCGGGGCGAGCAGGGTCGAGTCGTAGATCGCGCACACGTGGCCGGCGTCGTCGACGTACCGGTGCACCTTGAAGCCGCCGCTGTGCCCGTAGTGCGAGACCGTCGAGGTGTTGCAGGTGTAGCCCTTCACCGCCCGTCCGGACTCGTACGCCGACGCGGGGACCCGGCCCTGCCGACCCGGCTCGGGACGTGACGCGGCGTTGCACCGCGCCTGCGGGGTCGGGGTGAGTCGTGGCTCGTCGTCGGCCTTCGAGCTGGCTCCCGGCACGGCCAGCGAGGGCGGTGCCGATCGCGACGGCGACGCTGAGACCGAGCCTGACGAGCACCGGGGAGGTCATCCCGACATCCTGTCGGTACGGACACTCGGCCGGGTGTGAGACCCGTTGAACAACGGAAACCGTCATAATGACGCGGTTTCGTTATCGATTCCGTTGCTTCCTTGCTGACATACTCCGTGGTCATGACGGAGGCGATCCGGCTCGAGCGGCTGCGCAAGGAGTTCGGAGAGCTCCGCGCGGTCGACGACGTCGACCTCGAGATCGGGGACGGCGAGTTCTTCTCGATGCTCGGGCCCTCCGGATCCGGCAAGACGACGGTGCTCCGCATGGTCGCGGGGTTCGAGCGGCCGACGTCCGGCAAGGTCCACCTGGCCGGCAAGGACGTCACCGACGAGCCGCCGTTCGCGCGCGACGTCAACACCGTCTTCCAGGACTACGCGCTCTTCCCGCACATGAGCGTGCTGCAGAACGTCGAGTACGGCCTCCGCGTGAAGAAGGTGGCGAAGGACGAGCGTCGGCGCCGGGCGGAGGAGGCCCTGGCGACCGTCCGCCTCGAGGGGTACGGCGCTCGCCGTCCCACCCAGCTCTCCGGTGGCCAGCGGCAGCGGGTCGCGCTGGCCCGCGCTCTGGTGAACCGTCCCAAGGTGCTGCTGCTCGACGAGCCGCTCGGCGCCCTCGACCTCAAGCTCCGTCGCGAGATGCAGATCGAGCTCAAGCAGATCCAGCGCGACGTCGGCATCACCTTCGTGTTCGTGACGCACGACCAGGAGGAGGCGCTGACCCTCTCCGACCGCATCGCGGTGTTCAACGATGGTCGGATCGAGCAGGTCGCCACTCCCGTCGAGCTCTACGAGCTGCCGAGCACGCCGTTCGTGGCCGGGTTCGTGGGCACCTCGAACCTCCTGGACGAGGACGTGGCCGAGAAGGTGCTCGGAGAGCGCCGCCTGGTGAGCATCCGTCCGGAGAAGATCCACCTGCACGCGACGACGGACTCACCGTCCGGTGACCAGGTCACCGCCGACGGCACCGTCGCGGACGTCGTCTACCTCGGGTCGGCCACGCACTCGATCGTCGACCTCGACGCCGGCGCGCGGCTGAGCGTCATGCAGCAGAACCTGGAGAGCTCGCTGGACCACGCGTTGGCCCGGCGCGGGGAGAAGGTCCGGTTGAGCTGGGACCGGGCCCATGTCGTGCACCTGGACCGGTCGGGCGGTTCCGCGGAGCACTCATCGATGGAGGAGAGCAGATGAAGTTGCGCAGATGGTCGACCTACGCGGGGGCCTGTGTGCTCGCGCTGGGTGGCATGACGGCGTGCGGGGACGACAGCGAAGGTGGCTCCGGTGGCGGAGGGGAGTCGGAGGCGGGCTTCACGGCGCCCGACGTCGACATGAAGGAGTCGCTGGGGGACATGGAGGGCGAGGTCAACATCCTCGCCTGGCCGGGCTACGCGGAGGACGGCAGCACGGACAAGAGCGTCGACTGGGTGACGCCGTTCGAGGAGAAGACGGGCTGCCAGGCCACGGTGAAGACGTTCGGCACGTCCGACGAGGCCGTGAACCTGATGAAGTCCGGCGACTACGACGTGATCTCGGCGTCCGGCGACGCCTCGCTCCGGCTCATCGCGGGCGCCGACGTCGCCCCGGTCAACACGGACCTGCTGGAGAACTACGGCGACATCTTCCCGTTCCTCAAGGACCGGGCGTGGAACTCCGTGGACGGGCAGATGTACGGCGTCCCGCACGGCTGGGGAGCCAACCTGCTCATGTGGCGCACCGACAAGGTGAAGCCCGCTCCGACGAGCTGGTCGTCGGTGTTCGAGGCCGACTCGCCGTACTCCGGCAACATCACGGCGTACGACTCGCCGATCTACATCGCCGACGCGGCGCTGTACCTCATGAACACCCAGCCCGACCTCGGCATCGAGAACCCCTACGCGCTCGACGAGGACCAGCTCGCCGCCGCGGTCGACGTCCTCAAGACGCAGCGCGACCAGGTCGGGGAGTACTGGTCGGACTACCTCAAGCACGTGCAGTCGTTCACCAGCGGGGACTCGGTGATCGGCACGACGTGGCAGGTGAACGTGAACCTGCTGGAGGCCGACAAGGTCTCGGTCGAGGCGATCCTGCCCGACGAGGGCTCGACCGGCTGGTCGGACACCTGGATGGTCTCGGCGGACTCGCCCAACTCCAACTGCGCCTACGCGTGGCTGGACTGGATCACGAGCCCGGAGGCCAACGCCCAGGTCGCGGAGTGGTTCGGTGAGTCGCCGTCGAACGCGAAGGCGTGCGACATGACGTCGGACAAGGGCTTCTGCGACACGTACCACGCCGGTGACGAGGCCTACTCCGAGAAGATCTGGTACTGGACCACGCCGATCACGCAGTGCCTCGACGGGCGGACCGACGTGCAGTGCACCGACTACGGCGACTGGACGACGGCCTGGACCGAGGTCAAGGGCTGACGATCCTGTCCGGGACTCTTCAACGCCACCCAGGGCTCCGACTGGGGCTGCTGCTCACGCCACCGATGTTGTGGCTGGGCGTGGCCTACCTCGGGGCCCTGGGGGCGTTGTTCCTCACCGCGTTCTGGGGGCAGAACGCCTTCACCGGCGACGTCGAGCGCGTCTTCTCGCTCGACAACTTCAAGGACCTTGCCGACATCGAGGTCTACCGGACGATCACCCTGCGCACGCTCGGGATCGCGATCGCGGTCACCGTGGTCGACGCGCTGCTGGCGCTGCCGATCGCCTTCTTCATGGCGAAGATCGCCTCGCCGAGGCTCCAGCGCCTCCTGGTCATCGCGGTGCTCATGCCGCTGTGGGCCTCCTACCTCGTCAAGGCCTACGCGTGGCGCGGCATGCTCTCCTCCGGCGGTCTCGTCGACTCGGTGCTCAACCCGTTCGGCCTCGGCTCCCCGGGCTACGGGCTCACGGCGACGATCATCACGTTGGCCTACCTGTGGCTGCCGTACATGATCCTGCCGATCTACGCCGGGTTGGAACGGCTGCCGAGCTCGCTCCTCGAGGCCTCCGCCGACCTCGGCGGCTCGCACTGGATCACCATCCGCCGGGTGGTGCTGCCGATGGCGTTCCCGGCGATCGTGGCCGGCGCCATCTTCACCTTCTCGCTGAGCCTGGGTGACTACATCGCCGTGAAGATCGTCGGCGGCACGAACCAGATGCTCGGCAACGTGGTCTACGACAGCGTGGGGGCGGCGAACAACCTGCCGTTCGGCGCGGCCGTCGCGACGATCCCGGTCGTGATCATGCTGGTGTTCCTGGCGGCGGTACGCCGGACGGGGGCTCTCGAAAACCTATGACGCTGTCGAGGGGCCTCCGCGCCACGCTGCTCACCTTCACGGTGGTGGCGCTGCTCGTGATCTACACGCCGCTGCTGCTGGTGATCCTGAACTCGTTCAACACCAGTCGGTCGTTCGCGTGGCCGCCTCAGGACCTGACCCTCGAGTGGTGGTCGGCAGCGCTGCGCAACGATGGTGCCCGGGCCGCGCTGTGGGTCAGCATCAAGGTGGCGCTGCTCGCCACCGTGCTGGCGCTGGTGATGGGCACGATGGCCGCGATGGCGCTGCAGCGCACGAGGTTCTTCGGCCGCAATGCCGTGTCCCTGCTCGTGATCCTGCCGATCGCCCTGCCCGGCATCGTCACCGGCATCGCGCTCAACAACGCCTTCCGGTCGTTGCTCGGACTCGAGCTCGGGTTCCTCACCATCGTCATCGCGCACGCGACGTTCTGCATCGTGACGGTCTTCAACAACGTGCAGGCCAGGCTGCGCCGGATGGGCGGCAACCTCGAGGAGGCGTCGATGGACCTCGGCGCCGGCACCTTCACGACGTTCCGCCTGGTGACGTTCCCGATGCTCCGCTCCGCCCTCATGGCGGGTGGGCTGCTGGCCTTCGGGCTGTCGTTCGACGAGATCATCGTGACCACGTTCACCGCAGGGCCTCAGGAGCAGACGCTGCCGCTCTGGATCTTCAACAACCTCTTCCGGCCCAACCAGGCGCCGGTCGTCAACGTCGTCGCGGCCGTGCTGGTCATCTTCTCGGTCGTCCCGATCTACTTCGCCCAGCGCCTCGCCGGGAGCACGAACGAGGGCATGACCGCCGCGAGGTGAACCCCCGTGGCCGGTGCGGTCCCTGCGTGGTTCGGCTTCAGGCAGCAACGACGACGGAGTCGGGCGGGGCCTGCGTGAGCGCCCGGCGCTCCGTTCGGCACAAAGTGGTGGCGAATGACCGATCCAGGCACTCCAGATCTGTCACTCGCCACCACTTTCCGCTGACGCGCACGGACTCGCCTCCGCGATCAGCGGCGGGACATCAGCTTGTTGGTCCGTGAGGTGACCCGGCCGACCACGAGCTGGTAGCCGGAGCCGGTGACCCGGACGAGCAGGTCGAGCGCCTTCGCATCCAGGCCGATCAGCACGCGCGCCTTGTTGCCGAGCAGGCCCTTGACGATGGTCGAGGCGGCGCTCGCGGCACTGGTCTTGGCCAGGTGCTTGTCGAAGAACCGAGCGAACTCGGCCTGGTCGTGACCCCCGGCGGTCTGGGCGTTGCGGGCGATCGCGGTCTGGATGCCACCGGGGTGCACGCAGGTCACCGACACGGGGTGACCAGCAGAGACCATCTCCTGGCGCAGCGCCTCGGTGAAGCCACGGACGCCGAACTTCGCGGCGTTGTACGCCGTCTGCCCGGGCACCGCCATCAGCCCGAACAGGCTGGAGATGTTGACGAGGTGACCGTCGCCGGAGGCGATCAGGTGGGGGAGGAACGCCCGGGTGCCGTTGACGACTCCCCAGAAGTCCACGTCCATGACGAAGTCGAACTGCTCGTCCGTGACCTCGGTGAAGTCGCCGTGCAGAGCCACGCCGGCGTTGTTGACGACGACGTTGACCCCACCGAGCTCCTCGACGACCGCGTCGGCGTACTGCTTCCAGGCGTCGCGGTCGCGGACGTCGAGCTTGGCGACGTGGACCTCCTGGCCGGTCGCCGCCTTCACGAGGTCGGCGGTCTCCTGGAGGCCGGTGACGTCGACGTCGGAGATCGCCAGCCGCGCGCCCTTGCCCGCGGTGTCGAGGGCGAGTGCGCGGCCGATGCCGGACGCGGCTCCGGTGATGACGACGACCTTGCCGTCGAGGGACTTCATGCGGGGACCTCCTGGGTCTCGCGAGCGGTGGCGGTCGGGCTCTCGGTGAGGTCCGGCTGGACCACGTCGTACGCCGTGGCGTCGAACGTGTTGGTCAACCGGCGGAACGTGAAGGTGGCGCGAGGCCAGAGCGTGACGTTGCGGCCGTGGCTGTCGAGGTACCAGCTGGCACAGCCGCCGGTGCTCCACACGGTCTTGCTCATCCGGTGCTGCAGGTCGTCGACGAACTCCTTCTGCACCTCGGCGCTGGGCTCGAGGGCTGCGACGCCGTGCCGGCGCATGTGCTTCAGCGCGTCGACGATGTAGGCGACCTGCGACTCGATCATGAAGACCATGCTCGAGTGGCCGAGACCGGTGTTCGGGCCGACGACGAAGAAGAGGTTCGGGAACCCGTTGACCGTGCTGCCCTTGTAGGCCTGCATGCCGTGCTCGGCGAAGTGGTCCGCGAGGGTCACGCCGCCGCGGCCGGTGACGTGGTGGGCGATCGGCAGGTCGGTGGTGTGGAAGCCGGTCGCCACGATGATGGCGTCGACGTCGCGGGCGACGCCGTCCTTCGTCACGATGCCCGTCGGGGTGACCTCGGCGATGCCGTCGGTGACGAGGTCCACGTTGTCGCGGTCCAGCGTGGGGTACCAGCTGTTGGAGATCAGGATGCGCTTGCAGCCGATCTCGTACGTCGGGGTGACCTTCCTCCGGAGCTCGGGGTCGGAGATGCCGCGACGGATGTTGGCGAGACCCGCCTGCTTGGCCGGAAACGCGAGCTTCGGGTTGATGGTGAAGGCCGGGACGAACCCCTCACGGGCCCAGTAGATCGCCGTGCGGTAGAGCCGCTGGAGGCCGGGGAGGTGCTTGAAGCCGAGCTTCTCGATGCCGGTGTAGTCGCGGTCGTTGCGCGGGATCACCCAGGGAGCGGTGCGCTGGTAGACGTCGAGGTGGCTCACCTTCTCGGCGACCTCGGGGACGATCTGGATCGAGGAGGCGCCGGTGCCGATGACGGCGACGCGCTTCCCGGTGAGGTCGTAGTCGTGGTTCCACTGAGCAGAGTGGAAGACCTCGCCCTCGAAGGAGTCGAAGCCCTCGATGTCGGGGTTCTTCGGGTCCGACAGGGCGCCGGCGGCGGACACCAGCACGTCGGCGGTGAGCTCACCGGCGCTGGTGCGCACCCGCCAGACCTGCGCGGACTCGTCCCAGGTCGCGTCCTCGGCCGCGGTGTCGAACCAGAAGCGGTCGAGCGTGCCGGACTTGTCGGCGACGTGCTGGATGTAGCGCTGGATCTCCGGCTGGGGGGAGAAGGAGCGCGACCAGGTCGGGTTCAGGGCGAAGGAGAAGGAGTAGAGCTGCGAGGGGACGTCGCACGCGGCACCGGGGTAGGTGTTGTCGCGCCAGGTGCCGCCGACGTCGCTGCCGCGCTCGACGACCACGAAGTCACGCTCACCCGCCTCGTCCAGCTTGATCGCGGCGGCGAGACCGCCGAAGCCGGCCCCGATGACGAGGACGCGGGTGTGGCTGGGCAGGGGGCGCGCGGTGGCTGTTCCGGACTCCATATACCCACGGTATGTGGCTATTGAACGGTGGTCAATAGCGCTGTTGAAAGTTGTTCAGTAGCATGGGTCACGTGAGCAGACCGACGGCGACCCGCACGCGGCTGGCTCCGGCGCAGCGCCGCGAGCAGCTGCTCGACCTCGGTGTCCACCTGCTCTCCGTGCGCCGTCTCGAGGACCTGTCGATCGACGAGCTGGCCGAGGAGGCCGGCATCTCGAGGGGGCTGCTCTACCACTACTTCTCGAACAAGCGGGACTTCCACCTCGCCGTCCTGCGACGGATGGCCGACCGGGTCGTCGCGATCACCGCACCGGCCGAGGGCCTGGAGCCGCTGGAGCAGATGCAGCACTCGCTCGACGCGTTCGTCGGCTTCGTCGCCGACAACCGCGCGGCGTACGTCTCGTTCAGCCGCGCGGCGGCGGCCGGCGACGCGGACTTCCACCGCATCTACGAGGACGCGCGCGCCGCTCTCACCGACCGCATCTTCGTCACCGCCGACCGCGAGACGCTCGCGTCCCTCGGGCTGGAGGACTCGACCTCGGTCCGCATGGTCGTGCGTGGCTGGAGCGCGTTCGTCGAGGACATGCTGCTCAGCTGGCTCGAGGACGACCGGGACCTGACCAGGTCCCAGCTCGTCGCGATGATGGCGGCCGCGCTGCCTTCGCTCGGCCAGATTGTCAACCCGACAAGATAGCAACGCACGCCGTCACGACGGGCGAGTAGCGTCGGGGCCGTGACCTTCACCTCCGAGTTCCCGTTCGTCTACCTGTCGGTGGACGTCGTCGCGTTCAGCCTGCGGCCGGACGCGGGTCTCTCGCTGCTGGCCGTCAAGCGCGGCGCAGCGCCCTTCAAGGGGCGGTGGGCGTTCCCCGGCGGCTTCGTCGACGAGAACGAGGACGTGACCAGAGCAGCGCGCCGCGAGCTCCGGGAGGAGACCGGGGTGCACGGACGGTGGCTGCGGCTCGAGCAGATCGGGGCGTACGCCGCGCCGCGCCGCGACCCTCGCCACCGCAACGTCTCCGTGGCCTTCCTGGGCGTGACGGGCCCGGACGTCACCCCACAGGCCGGCGACGACGCGGCCGATGCCACCTGGATCCCGTTGAGCGACCTGCGGGCCTTCGGGGGGTCGACCCGGCTCGCCTTCGACCACGACGACGTCGTCCAGGACGCGATGCGTCTGCTCGGCGTCGCGGCTCGAGAGCAGCGACCTCGGCCCTGGGTCTTCTGCCCGAGCGGTTCACCGTGGGTGAGCTGCGCCAGGCCTACGAGGCGGTGTGGGGTCGGCCGCTCGACCCGGGGAACTTCCAGCGCAAGGTCACGGGAACCCCCGGACTGGTCGAGGACACCGGCGTGGTGTCTTCCGGGGGCCGCGGTCGCCCCGCCGCCCTGTTCACCGCGGGGGGAGCGACGGAGATCTGGCCACCGATGTCCCGGGACCGCGACCGGTGAGGAACGAGGCCGAGGCCGCCCGGCGCGCCGCCCTCGTGCCGGAGATCCGATACCCGGACGAGCTGCCGGTCAGCGCGCGCCGCGACGAGATCGCCGCGGCGATCCGGGACCACCAGGTCGTCGTGGTCGCCGGCGAGACCGGCTCCGGCAAGACCACGCAGATCCCGAAGATCTGTCTCGAGCTCGGTCTCGGCGCCCGCGGCATGATCGGACACACCCAGCCGCGCCGGATCGCGGCGCGTAGCGTCGCGGAGCGCATCGCCGAGGAGCTCGGCGTGCCGATGGGCGGGGTGGTCGGCTACCAGGTCAGGTTCACCGACAAGGCGAGCCCGGACACCCTGGTCAAGGTCATGACCGACGGCATCCTGCTCAACGAGCTGCAGCGCGACCGGACGCTCGAGGGCTACGAGGTCATCGTCGTCGACGAGGCCCACGAGCGCTCGCTCAACGTCGACTTCCTGCTCGGCTACCTCAAGCAGCTGCTGCCGCGACGCCCCGACCTCAAGGTCGTCGTCACCTCGGCGACGATCGACCCCGACAGGTTCGCGGCCCACTTCGCCGACGCGCAGGGGCGGCCCGCCCCGGTCATCGAGGTGTCCGGCCGCACGTACCCGGTGGAGCTGCGCTACCGCCCGCTGGTCGAGCCGTCCTGGGACGACGAGGAGGGCGAGGCCCTGGTGCGCGACCAGACGGAGGCCGTCGTGGCCGCCTGCCGCGAGCTCGTGGGGGAGGGCCCGGGCGACATCTTGGTGTTCCTGCCCGGCGAGCGGGAGATCCGCGACACCGCCGACGTCCTGCGGGGGCTCACGTGGGGGCGCGAGGAGGTGGAGGTGCTGCCGCTGTTCGCCCGCCTCTCCGCTGCCGAGCAGCACCGCGTCTTCGCCGCTCATCGGGGCCGCCGCATCGTGCTGTCCACCAACGTCGCGGAGACGTCGCTGACTGTTCCCGGGATCCGCTACGTCGTCGACAGCGGGCTCGCGCGCATCTCCCGGTACTCACCTCGCACCAAGGTGCAGCGCCTGCCGATCGAGCCGATCAGCCAGGCGAGCGCGCAGCAGCGGTCGGGCCGGTGCGGTCGCCTCGAGGCCGGCATCGCGGTCCGCCTCTGGTCCGAGGAGGACCAGGAGTCGCGCCCGGAGTTCACCGACCCGGAGATCCTGCGGACCAACCTCGCCTCGGTGATCCTCCAGATGACGGCCCTCGGTCTCGGCGACGTGGCGCGCTTCCCCTTCCTCGACCCGCCGGACAGTCGCCAGGTCACGGCCGGCGTGCAGCTGCTCGACGAGCTCGGCGCTCTCGACCAGCGCCGGAAGCTGACCAAGGTCGGTCACCGGCTCGCCCGCATCCCCGCCGACCCGCGGCTGGCGCGGATGATCCTGGAGGCCGACCGGCTCGGCGTGCTCCGCGAGGTGCTCGTGGTCACGGCTGCCCTGTCGCTGCAGGACCCGCGCGAGCGCCCGGTCGAGCACCAGGCGCGGGCCGACCAGCTGCACGCCCGCTACCGCCACGAGCGCTCGGACTTCCTCACCCTGCTCAACCTGTGGCGCCACATCAGGACGCAGCAGCGGGAGCTCAGCTCGTCCGCCTTCCGGCGGATGTGCCGCAACGAGTTCCTCAACTACCTGCGGATCCGCGAGTGGCAGGAGCTCGAGTCGCAGCTGCGCCGTACCGCGAAGCAGATCGGCCTGCGCACCAAGCCAGGCTCCGACCTCGAGCGCACCGACGGCGCCGTCGACGAGGACGCGATCCACCAGGCACTGCTCTCCGGCCTGCTCTCGCACGTGGGTCTCCGCGACCCCGACCGGGACACCAAGGGCACCGGTCCCTACCTCGGCGCGCGGGGCACCAGGTTCGCGATCTTCCCGGGCTCGGGGCTGTTCCGCCGCCAACCTGCTCTCGTCATGTCCGCGGAGCTCGTCGAGACCTCGCGTCTCTACGCCCGCGTCAACGCAGCCATCGCGCCGGAGTGGGCCGAGCGGCTGGGGTCGCACCTCGTCAAGCGCACCTACGCCGAGCCGCACTGGTCCCGGAAACGAGCAGCCGTCATGGCACGCGAGCGGGTGACCTTGTACGGCGTCCCTCTCGTCGCGGACCGGCTCGTGAGCTACGGCTCCATCGACCCGCCCGTGGCGCGCGAGCTCTTCATCCGTCATGCGCTGGTGCAGGGGGAGTGGCAGACGCGGCAGAAGTTCTTCCACGAGAACCGAGCCCGGCTCGAGGAGGTCGAGGAGCTCGAGCACCGAGCCCGGCGCCGGGACATCCTGGTCGACGAGGAGACGCTCTTCGCGTTCTACGACGACCGCCTCCCCGAGACTGTCGTGTCCGGCGCCCACTTCGACAGCTGGTGGAAGGGAGTCGCGCCGTCGGCGCCCGACCCTCCTCGACTTCGACCCGGCGATGCTCGTCAACGAGAGCGCCGGCGACGTCACGCACGACGACTTCCCGGAGGAGTGGCGTGAGGGGACGCTCTCGCTGCCGCTCCGCTACCACTTCGAGCCCGGCGCCGAGGACGACGGCGTGACGGTCGACCTCCCGCTCGCCACTCTCAACCAGCTCGAGCGACGACCCGCTGTCGTGGCAGGTGCCGGGCCTGCGCGAGGAGCTGGTGGTCGCCCTGCTGAGGTCACTCCCGAAGCAGCTGCGCGTCAGCTTCGTGCCCGCGCCCGACCACGCACGTGCCTTCTTGTCCTCGGCGGTCCCCGGCGACGAGACATTGCTCGACGCGCTGGAGCGACACCTGCGTGGCCGCACCGGTGTCGTGGTCCCGCGGGAGGCGTGGGACTGGAGCAAGGTGCCTGCGCACCTGCGCCCGACCTACCGCGTCGTCGACGATGCCGGTGCCGTGGTCTCCGCCGGCAAGGACCTCGCCGAGCTCAGGGCGCCCCTCGCCGGCCGGTTCCGCGAGGCGCTCTCGGAGGCGGCAGCCGAGCGGACGAGCACCGGCCAGACCGCCTGGACGTCCGGGTCGATCGAGCGCTCCTTCACCCAGGTGCGGGCCGGGCACGAGGTGCAGGGCTTCCCGGCCCTGTGGGACGAAGGGGCGAGCGTCGGCCTGCGGGTGTTCGGCTCCGAGGTCGACCAGCTGGCCGCCCACCGCCTGGGGGTACGCCGGCTCGTGGTGCTCGCCGTGCCGACGCCCTCGTCGAGGCTGACCGACGGGTGGGACAACCGCCGGAAGCTCACCCTCGCCGGCTCGCCGTACCCCTCCGTCGGCGCGCTTCTCGACGACTGCGTCCTGGCCGCCGCGGGGGCGTTGGTGGACGAGCATGCCCCAGGACTGCCGTGGGACGAGGCGGCGTTCGACGCCCTGGTCGCTGCCGTGCGTCCGGCGTTGGCTGCCCGGGCGTCCCTGGTCCTCGACGACGTGGTCCACGTGCTCGCGGCCTGGCGGGACACCGACCGCACGCTCACGGGATCGGTGGACCTGACGCTGCTCGCCGCGATGACGGACATGCGCGCGCAGGTCGGCCGTCTGGTCGGTCGCGGCTTCGTGTCGGACGCGGGGGCAGGACGCCTCCGGCACCTCACCCGCTACCTCGCGGCCGTGCGTCAGCGCCGGGAGAGGTTGACCAGCCAGGCGGCACGCGACCGGCAGCTGATGGACCTCGTGCAGCCCGCGCAGGAGGCCTACCTCCAGCGGCAGGCCGCCCTCCCGGACGACCGACCGGTCACGCCCGCTCTCGACCGGGTGAGGTGGCTGCTGGAGGAGT
Organism: uncultured Actinomycetota bacterium; assembly: GCA_963759965.1. Lineage (GTDB taxonomy): Bacteria > Actinomycetota > Actinomycetes > Propionibacteriales > Nocardioidaceae > Marmoricola_A. The sequence goes on along the minus strand of CAVXBM010000019.1, from coordinate 156,770 downwards.
ACCGCGTCAGCCTCTGGGCGCAGCAGCTCGGGACCGCCGAGCCGGTCTCGGACACCAGGCTCCGCAAGGCCCTCGACGCGGCCTAGCTCGGCGCGAGGCCGGGGTGGTACTCGGCGGCGGCGGAGACGACGGCGTCGAACGTGCCCTGGTCGAGGACGGCGCCCTCGCGGCGCACCTCGGCCTCGGGGAGCAGCAGCAACCGGTCGAGGCGGACCTCGGAGGGGCGTCGCTCGGAGTCCCAGTCGCCGGTGCCGACGTCCATCCAGTGCCGTCCCCAGGAGGCCTCCTGGGCCTCGTCGCGGTCGTGGTCCTTGCTCGTCAGCATCAGGCAGCGGAGCAGGCCGTCGTCACCGCGGGCGAGGACGACGACGGGCCGGTCCTTGCCCTGGTTCGGGTCGTCCTCGTAGGGCACCCAGGTCCAGACGACCTCTCCCGGGTCGGGGAGTCCGTCAGCCTCAGGGGCGTACGTGGCGGGTGTGTCGTCGGGGTCCACCTGGTCGGTCACCCACCGCACGATACGGCGCGTCCGGCGCAGCCCACGCGGTTCTGCCAGCGGGGTGCCACCTCGACCCGTACCGTCTTCTCATGACCGCGAGCCCCGACTCCTCGGACGGGGCTCGGTTCAGGGTGGCGACGTACAACCTCTACCTCGGGGCCGACCTCTCCCTCGTGATGGGCGTGCAAGCACCCGACGAGATCCGCGAGCACCTCGCCGAGGTGCTCCGCCAGATCGAGGCGACCGCCTTCCCCAAGCGCGTGCACGCCCTGGCCGCGCTGATCGTCCGCGAACGGGTCGACCTGGTCGGGCTGCAGGAGGTCTGCACCTGGACCGCGGACGGGAACACCCTCTGGGACTTCCAGTCGGACCTGCTCGCGGCCCTCGAGGCTGCCGGGGAGCCCTACGACCTCGTCGTGGAGCAGTCGACCTTCCGCGGCTCCGGCGAGGTCCAGGTCGACGGCACGGGAGCAGTCCGGCTCTACCTCGCCGGCAGCAACGTGGTGCTCCGGCGTCGGGCCTCCCACGTCGCCGTGATCGCGACCGACTCGGGGATCTTCCAGGACGAGCTCACCCTCCCGGCCCTCGGCGAGGGCGAGGTGTCGATCACCCGCGGGTGGTGCCGTGCTGACTGCGTGGTCGACGACCAGCGCTTCGACTTCGTGAACACCCACACCGAGGCACACGACCAGCGGTCACGGGAGGGGCAACGCGACGAGCTGGTCACGGCGCTCTCCGCCCATGCGGTGCCGGTCGTCCTCGTCGGGGACTTCAACAGCCCGCCGCACGAGGTCGGCATGCCTGCCGAGTTCGTGGACGCGTGGATCGCTGCGGGTCACGTCGCCGACGGTCCGGAGGCGGGCACCTACGGCCAGAGCGCGGACCTGGCCAACGCCGACAACGGGCTGCACGAGCGCATCGACTACGTGTGGGTGCGTGACCTCGCCGTGCTCGGCTGCCGACGCATCGGCGACCACCCGGACGACCGGAGCGAGGCGGGTCTCTGGCCCTCCGACCACGCGGGCGTGGTGGCCGAGCTCGACCTCAAGGAGTAGGTGCGCCGGACCGGGAGCGCCTCACGGCGCGTGGCCGCTCGTAGCGGCTCCAGTTGGGACCCGGGGCTGCCGCGGCCCGACGCGTCGCCCAGTGTACGGGCCGGTCGCCACGTCGCGGCGCAGGTTCAGCCGAGCCGGCCGTCGAGCTCCAGGCGCGCGGCGGACTCGAGCTGCCCCGCCATCGTCATGAGGCGGGCTGCGGAGATGTCCGAGGGGTACGTCGAGCCCGCCCCGTGGTCGCGGTGGGCACGGCCGGCCGCGGCCACGCGGGCGAACGCAGCCGCTCGGAACAGGGTGTCCGCGAAGTCGCCGACGCGGATGCCTCGCAGGACGGTGTCGACGAGCCGTCGTACGTCGTCGGGGCTGGGCGGGACCTCCACGCCGGCCACGGCCTCGTGGACCGGCGAGTGCCGACGACCCAGGTCGAACTCGAGGGCCGCGCCCTCGGGGTCGGCGTACACCCACGTCCGGAGCAGGTAGAGCCGCCACAGGCACCCCGCCAGCGAGTCCGGAGGAGCGCCCGACCAGAGTGCAGCGACCTGGTCGAGCCCCTCGGTCTCGACGAGGTGCACGAGCCGCTCGATGACCGCGTCGTCGTCGCCCTCGCGGGGTCCACGGACCAGCAGGGCGGCGGCCCGGTCGGCGGCCTCACTGCGCTCGGCCGGGTCGACGTCGCCGACGAGGGCGTCGAAGTGCACGTCACCGGGCAGCACCGGGCGATGGTGGCGTGGCTGGTCGACCATCGCCCCAGCCTAGAGGCGCAGTCCACGCTTGACGTGGAGCGCAAGGGGGTCGGAGGTGCCCGCTACGGTAGGAGCGGACCCGGGCTGGCGGGTCGTCGACCCGTGGACGGAGGGTGAGCCGGGCGTGCGCAGGCTGGTGGCGGTGCTGGCCGCGGTCGTGACGTGCTCTGCCGTCGCGGGGTGCACCGACAGCGGCTCCGAGCCGCAGCCGGGGACCAGCACGAGCACGAGTCCGTCGCCCACCCAGGAGGCCGGTCTCTCGGTCTTCGTGTACGGCGACGGGCACAAGGTCGAGGCCTACCAGCAGATCGCCGACGCCTTCTCGCAGTCCGAGGGCGGCGTCCCGGTGAAGCTGCACGTCTACGACGACGCGGCCCGTGGCGCCGACGCGGCGATGACCGCCCTGACGAGCGAGTTCGCGCCCGACGTCTTCCTCGTCGACCAGACCTATCTGCCCGAGTTCGTGGACCCGCCCCTCGTCGAGCCGCTCGACGGCCTGCTCGAGGACCGCGGGCTGCAGTTCGGCGACGACTACCAACGGGTGGCGCTGACCGCGATGAGCGCCAACTCGGGTCTCCAGTGCATGCCCGCGGAGATCTCCCCCCTCGTCATCTACTACAACAAGTCTCTGGTGCCGCGCGTGGAGCTCGAGTCGCGCGACGTCCGCGTGCCCACCGGCACCGAGGGCTGGTCCTGGGAGAACTTCGAGGCGACCGCGCGGGCGACCGCAGGGGTCGACCGACTCGGCCCGATCAAGGGCGTCTCCCTCCCCGGGACGATCGACCTCGTGGCCGCCTTCGTCCGCTCCGCCGGGGCGGGCATCGTCGACGACGACGTCGACCCGACGCGTCTGGACCTCGAGTCCGACGACGCCGTCGCGACGATCCAGGCGGTCGCGTCCCTGGCTCGCGACCCGGCGGTGTCCCTGACCCGCAAGCAGCTCGACCGCAAGGACCCGGTGCAGTGGTTCACCGAGGGACGGCTCGGGATGTTCGTCGGCACCCGCGCCGACCTGCCTCAGCTCCGCGCGGCCCAGGGCCTCAGGTTCGACGTCGCCTCGTTGCCCGGCTTCGGCTCCGGCCGCTCCGTGTCGACGATCAACGGCTGGTGCGTGACCAAGGACAGCGACCACGTCGAGGAGGCTGCGGACTTCGTCGCCTTCGCGGTCGGACGTGACGCCTCGCGGATCGCCGCCCGCTCCGACGTGATCGTGCCCACCCGGCTCGACGTCGTGAACAGCAACGCGTTCCTCGAGCCCGACGAGCAGCCGAAGAGCGGCGCGGTGTTCGGGGCGGGCATCCGTCGTTCCGACCCGATGCCCTTCGCGAAGGGCTGGCCCCTCGTGGCTCGCTCGGCCGACACGCTCCTCGACGACCTGTTCACCGATCCGTTCTCCAACCTCGACGAGAAGCTGAAGAAGCGGCTCACCCGCCTCGACGACGAGTCGGAGGCGTACCTCACGCCCGAGGGGGAGTGACCCCAGGGGCGTCGCCGTCAGCTCGGGTGCTCACTGATCGCCGTGGCGAGGATCGTCCTGGTGAGGCCGATCTGCCAGGGGCGCGCGCCGTAACCGCTCAGCACCTCGCCGACGGCTTCCTCGCCTGGCTCGGTGGGCGGCTGCCACAGCACCCGCCGGACGTAGTCGGGGGTGAGCAGGTTCTCGACCGGGAGGTTGAGCTCCTTGGCCAGCTCGGTGAGCGCGGTGCGTGCCTGGGACAGCCGGGCGGCCGCGGCCGGATCCTTCTCCGCCCAGGCCCGCGGCGGGGGCGGACCGTCGTACCGTGCGGCGGCGGCGGGAAGGTCGCGGTCGGTGAGATCGCGCGCCTCACCGAGGGCGTCGAGCCAGGCGGAGGAGTAGCGCTGGGCGCCGCGGCCGTGGAAGCCGCGCAGCCCGAGCAGGGCCGCGCGGTCGCGCGGGCTGGAGACCGCGGCCTCGACGATCGCCGAGTCGGGGATGATGCGTCCGGGCGTGACGTCGCGTCGCTCCGCGATCTCGTCCCGGGCGTGCCACAGCGCGCGGACGGACGCCAGTGCCCGCCGTCCACGGACACGGTGCAGGCCCGACGTGCGTCGCCAGGGCTCCGGCCGGGGCTCGGCGCGGGGGACGGTCATGAGGTGCGCGAACTCCTCCTCCGCCCAGGTCCACTTGTCGGCCTCGAGGAGCTGCTCGTGCAGGGCGTCCCGGAGGTCGACCAGGGGCTCGACGTCGAGCGCGGCGTACTCCAGCCACGGCTCGGGCAGCGGGCGCGTCGACCAGTCGACGGCCGAGTGCTCCTTGCGGAGCCGGTGACCGAGGATCTCCTCGACCAAGGTGGCCAGGCCGACCCGGGGGTAGCCGAGGAGCCGGCCGGCGAGCTCGGTGTCGAAGAGGGAGCGCGGCCGCAGGCCGATCTCGGTCAGGCAGGGCAGGTCCTGGGACGCTGCGTGCAGGATCCACTCCGGACCGTCGAGCGCCCGGACGAACGGGGCGAGGTCGTCGAAGGCGATCGGGTCGACCAGCGCGGTGCCGGCTCCCTGGCGCCGGACCTGGACGAGGTACGCGCGAGCGGAGTAGCGGTAGCCCGACGCGCGCTCGGCGTCGATGGCCAGGGGACCGGTGCCGGACTCGAGCGCGGCGACCACCTCGAGGAGCGCCGCCGACGTCTCGGTGATGGGAGGCAGCCCGTCGCTCAGCTCGAGGAGGGGTGCCTTGGCGGGAGGCGGGGTCTGGGCCGGTGGAGTCGTGGCGCTGTCGGAGGCTCCCGAGAGGGGTGTCGCCGAGTCGTCAGGGGCGTCGCGGGCTTCGCTCATCGCTCGCCGCGTTGGCCCCGCCGACTCGGCAGAGCCGTGACCCCGTCGGGGACGGGCTCGAGGCCGACCGCGGTGCACATCAGCTCGCCCCAGGCCTCGACGTGCGCGCCGACGTCACCGAGAGGGGTCCAGGAGGCGCGGATCTCGAGCTGGGCGGAGCCGCCCTCGTCCGACATCCCGCCGAAGCTCTCGCTGGTCACCTTGGTGACCGTGCCCGAGGGAGCGGTGAACTCGGCACCGTGGGCGTCGAGCGCCTCCATGAGCCAGGTCCACGCGACCTCGGCGAGCATGGGGTCGGCGGCGATGTCGGCCGACAGCTCCGCCCGGGCGTACGCCACGCACCGGAAGGTGCCGGCCCAGGTGTCGTTGCCGGCCGGGTCGTGCAGCAGCACGATGCGCCCGGTGCCGACGTCGTCGCCGTCGACCGTGACGTCAGCCGAGAGCGCGGCGGCGAACGGTGCGATCCGCTGGGGCGCCGGCATCTCCTCGCACAGCACCTCAGGACGCAGCCGCGCAGCGCGCATCCGGGCGACGGCATCGCGGAACTCCTGGGGAGTCGCGGGCGCGTCCACACGGGTTGTTTGGCGTGTGGCCATGGGGTCACCGTACGTGCGAGAGATACCTCACGGATACCGACACGCGGCCCTGACCTCGGACAACTGGCCCTCGGGGACTCTGGGAGACTGTGCCGGTGCCTGCTTCCACGACCGACTCGGCCCTCCTCCTCGCAGCCCGGGGAGAGCCCGTCCCGCACACCCCGGTGTGGTTCATGCGGCAGGCGGGACGGTCGTTGCCGGAGTACCGCAAGCTGCGTGAGGGCGTGGCCATGCTCGACGCCTGCATGCGCCCCGACCTCATCACCGAGATCACCCTGCAACCGGTGCGCCGCTACGGCGTGGACGCAGCGATCTTCTTCTCCGACATCGTGCTGCCGCTCAAGGCCGTCGGTGTCGACCTCGACATCAAGCCGGGCGTCGGGCCGGTCGTGGCCCAGCCGGTGCGCACCCTCGAGGACGTGGCGGCGATCCCGGACCTGACGCCGGAGCACGTCCCGTTCATCACCGAGGCGGTGCAGCAGCTCGTCGGCGAGCTCGGAGCCACGCCGCTCATCGGGTTCGCCGGTGCGCCGTTCACCGTCGCGTCCTACCTCGTCGAGGGCGGTCCCTCCAAGGAGCACGCCCTCACCAAGGCGATGATGTACGGCGCTCCCGACGTCTGGGACGCCCTCATGCGCAAGATCGGGGGCATCGCCGCGGCGTACCTCCGGGTGCAGGTCGAGGCCGGTGCCTCCGCGGTGCAGCTCTTCGACTCGTGGGCCGGGGCGACGTCGCCGCAGGACTACGTGGCCCACGTGATGCCGTACAGCCGCCAGGTGCTCGCCGACGCCGCGACCCTCGGGGTCCCGCGGATCCACTTCGGGGTCGGCACCGGCGAGCTGCTCGGGCTGATGGGAGATGCGGGCGCCGACGTGGTCGGCGTCGACTGGCGGGTGCCCCTCGAGGACGGCATCCGCCGCGCCGGCGGCCGGGCCGTCCAGGGCAACCTGGACCCGAGCCTGGTCTTCGCACCTACCGAGGTGATGCTGGCCCGCGCGGCCGAGGTCCTCGACGCCGGCCGCGCTGCCCCCGGCCACATCTTCAACCTCGGCCACGGCGTGCTGCCCTCGACCGACCCGGACCAGCTCGCCCGGCTCACCGCGTTCGTGCACGAGCACTCGGCCCGCTGACCCTCACCCCTCGGCGGTGGTGGGTGCCGGCGGAGCGACCGGACGGTGCCGGCGGAGCCAGAGGTACGCCGGGAGTCCGACCACGGCGATGACGATGCCGAAGGGGAGCAGCGCCCCCAGCACGGTCGCCAGCACGAGCAGGACGTCGAGCAGCGCGTTCCAGCCGTTCTGCAGGCCGGTGAAGAAGCCGGCGTCCTCGAGGGCCTTCTTCTCCGGCGGCGGGGGCGGGGTGGCGGCCGGCTCGTTCATCGTGAGCACGATCGTCGACATCGAGGTCTGGTCGTCGAGGTAGCGGTCCTGCGCCTGCAGCGACGAGAGGTTGGCCTCGCGCCGGGCGATCTCGGACTCCAGCCGGATCATGGCGTCGACGGTCTGGGCCTTCCGAAGGAAACCGCGGAGCCGCTGGAGGCTCACCTGCTCGGTCCGGATGCGCGCGTCGACGTCGATGACCTCGGTGGTGACGTCGTCGACCTTGCGCTTCGCGTCGCTGACGGTCCCGAGCTCTCCGAGCTCCCGCATCGCGTCGTCGAAGTGGCTCGACGGGATCCTCAAGGTCAGCACGGACGACTGGGTGCGGCCCTTGGAGTCGTTGTAGGTCTGCTCGTCGGCGACGAAGCCGCCGTACTTCCCGAGCATCCGGTCGAGGCCGTCGCGCACCTCGATCAGGTCCTTGGCCTCGAGGGTGACCCGGCCGGTGGAGATGACCGCGCGGGCGTCGATGGGGGCGCGCGGCGCCAGGACCGTGCTGCTGGTGTCGCCGTCGTCAGCGACCTTCGACCCCGAGCCGGACGAGGTGCCTTCGCCCTCGTCGGCCGCGTACGCGTCCGGGGCGTCAGCCAGGCTGTCGACGCCGCCGCCGTCCGTCATCCCATCGGCGGCCGCCGGAGCCTCTGCTCCACTGCTGCCACCGCCGCTGTCGCCCGAGGCGTCGCTGCCACCGCCGGCACACGCTGCCGTCCCTCCGAGCACCGCGAACGCCAGGGCCGCTGCCCCCGCCTTGCGCCTCCACGCCGTCCTGGCCCTCATGGTCATCACCGTCCTGTCGTGGCCACCGCCGGTGCGCGGGAGCCGATGTGCCGGTCTGACGCGGTCGACAGGTCGCCGGTTCCCGCATCCCCGGCGCGGCCTCGTGCTGTGACCGGACCGTGACCCGACCGTGACGAGGCCTGCGGTTGAGCCGTTTGCGAGGCTGTGCGGGTGACTTCCGGACCGAGAGCGACGAGCGCACCGCGCGTGGTCGTCGTCGGCGCGGGCATTGCCGGGCTCGCCGCCGCCACTGCCGTGCGCCGGGAACGACCCGATGTCGAGGTCGTCGTCCTCGAGGCCTCCGACCGCGTCGGCGGGAAGCTGCGGCTCGGCGAGGTCGCGGGCGTCCCCGTGGACCTCGGCGCCGAGTCGATCCTCAACCGCCGCCCCGAGGGTGTGGAGCTCGCGCGGAGCGCGGGGCTCGGGCCGTGGATCGCGCACCCGGCGACCAACGAGGCGCGCGTGTGGTCACGAGGTGACCTGCATCCGTTGCCACGCTCGGTGATGGGCGTCCCGGCCGACGTCGCCGAGCTGGCGTCGTCGGGCATCGTCACGCGCAAGGGCCAGGCCCGCGCGGCCATGGATCTCGCGCTGCCGGCGACCATCCTCGACGAGGACGACGTCAGTGTCGGCTGGCTGATCGAGCAGCGCCTGGGCCGCGAGGTCCTCGACCGTCTCGTCGAGCCGCTCCTGGGCGGCGTCTACGCCGGGCACGCCCGCGAGATCTCTGCCCGCGCCGCGGTGCCCCAGGTCGTCGCGCTCCTCGAGCGTGACTCCTCCCTCATGCGAGCCGCCGCCCAGGCCCTCGCGGGGCCCTCGTCCGACGCCCCGGTGTTCGCCGGCGTCGCCGGAGGTGTGGGAAGGCTGCCCGTCGCGCTTGCCCGGGAGCTCGACGTGCGGATCGGCGTGACCGTGCGCGACCTCGCTCGCACCTCGACCGGGTGGTCCGTCGTGACCGGTCCCGCCCCCGCGCCGGAGCTCCTCGAGGCCGACGCCGTGGTCGTGGCCGTCCCCGGCGCCCCGGCCGCCCGGCTCCTCGCCGGCGTCGCGCCGGGCGCGGCTCTCGAGCTCGCCTCGATCGAGTACGCGTCGATGGCCGTGGTCACCCTCGCCGTCCGTGTCTCCGACATGCCGTCCGTGGAGGGGTCTGGCTTCCTGGTGCCGCCGGTGGACGGCCGGCACGTGAAGGCGGCGACGTGGTCCTTCGCCAAGTGGGAGTGGGTGCGTGAGGCCGGCGCAGTCGCGACGGACGACGTGATGGTCCTGCGCGCGTCGGTCGGGCGGCACCGTGAGGAGCGTGCCCTGCAGGTCGACGACGACGAGCTGGTCGCCCGCGTGCGCGCCGACCTCCGTGACGCCGTGGGCCTGGATGCCGAGCCGGTCGACGCCGTGGTGACGCGATGGGGCGGAGGCCTTCCCCAGTACGCCGTCGGCCACCTCGACCGGGTCCGCCGGATCCGGGCGCACGTCGGGCACCTGCCCGGACTCGCGGTCTGCGGCGCGGCGTACGACGGACTGGGGATCCCTGCCTGCATCGCCTCCGCGGAGCACGCCGTGCGGCACGTCCTCGACCAGCTGCCGGCGAGCGGCGCGGTCGGCCGGGTCCGGTTCGAGGACACGTGACTGGGAGAATGGCGCCATGACCGAGCGCGTGCCCAACAAGGGCAAGATCGCCAAGGACCTCAACGACTCCATCCGCTACACGATGTGGTCGGTCTTCCACCTGCGCGAGCCGCTCGGCGACGCCGACCGCGAGGCCGAGGCTCGGGAGGTCGACAAGCTCTTCGACGAGCTCAGCGCCGACGTCACGGTGCGCGGGGTGTACGACGTCTCCGGCCTCCGCGCCGACGCCGACGTGATGGTGTGGGCCCACGCCGAGTCCTCGGACGACCTCCAGCAGCTCTACCACCGGCTGCGCAGGACCGCCTTCGGCACGCGCCTCGACCCGGTCTGGTCGCAGATGGCGCTGCACCGTCCCGCGGAGTTCAACCGCAGCCACATCCCCGCGTTCCTCGCCGACGAGGAGGCGCGGAGCTACATCTCCGTCTACCCCTTCGTGCGCTCCTACGAGTGGTACCTCCTCCCCGACGAGGAGCGCCGGGCGCTGCTCGCCGAGCACGGCCAGATGGCGCGCGACTACAAGGACGTCCGCGCCAACACCGTCGCGAGCTTCGCCCTCGGCGACTACGAGTGGATCCTCGCCTTCGAGGCCGACGAGCTCGACCGCATCGTCGACCTGATGCGTCACCTCCGCGCGTCCGGCGCCCGACGGCACGTCCGCGAGGAGGTCCCCTTCTACACCGGACGTCGCCGGCCCGTCAGCGACCTCCTCCACGACCTCCCCTAGGGAACCGGGAGCGGCCGGCATGCGTCACACGCCCATGACCCGTGTCCCGGTCCTGGTCGCGTTGCTGCTGGTTCTCAGCGGCTGCGGCGCGGAGCCGCCAGCCGGGCACGGGTCGTCCAGCGCCGACGACGCGCCGCTCATGGCATGGGCGACGGTGCTCGAGGGACAGGGCCACGGACCGCAGCTCTGCGTCGGCGGGGTGGCGGACTCGCTGCCGCCCCAGTGCGGTGGCCCCGACCTGGTCGGCTGGGACTGGTCCGCGGTCGACGGCGAGGAGTCGGTCCACGGCACCACGTGGGGCGAGTACGTCGTCATCGGCACCTACGACGCCGCGGGCGACACGTTCACGCCCGACCGGACGGCCGTGCCCATGGACGAGTACGACGGTCCGCGACCGTCCGCCCCTCCGCAGGACGACCAGTTCGCGACACCCTGTCCCGAGCCCGACGGCGGCTGGCAGGTGGTCGACCCGGCCACCACGACCGAGGGGTCGATGAACGAGGTCAACCGGGCGGCCAACCACCTCAACGGGTTCGCGCGGCTGTGGGTCGACATGAACGACCCCGAGCTGACGATCGTCAACGTCGCGGTCACCGGCGACACCGCGGACGCGGAGCGAGCACTGCGCAAGATCTGGGGTGGACCGTTGTGCGTCAGCAACCTCGAGCACACCGACCGTGAGCTCCGCGGCATCCAGCGAGAGCTGAGCCGACGCGACGACATGTTGTCCGTCGGCACCGGGCGCGACCACGTCGAGCTCGGTGTCGTCTGGGACGACGGCAGCCTGCAGTCCCGGATGGACGAGCAGTACGGCAAGGGCCTGGTCCTCGTGCAGTCCGCGCTGGCGCCGTACCCGGGGTGAGACTCAGGCCTCGGCCGAGGCGGTCTTCGGCTCGAGGGTGAGGCTGATCGAGTTGATGCAGAAGCGCTGGTCGGTCGGGGTGTCGTAGCCCTCGCCCTCGAAGAGGTGCCCGAGGTGCGAGCCGCAGTTCCCGCAGCGGACCTCGACACGCTTCATGCCCATGGAGCGGTCCTCGATGTACTCCACCCGGCCCTCGGCCAGCGGCGCGAAGAACGACGGCCATCCGCAGTGCGAGTGGAACTTCTCGGTGGACCGGAACAGCTCCGTCTGGCACGCGCGGCAGCGGTAGACGCCCTCGGTCTCGGTGTCGGTGTACTCACCCACGAAGGGGCGCTCGGTGCCGGCCTGCCGGAGCACCTGGTACTCGGCGGGGCTCAGCTGCTCGCGCCACTGCTCGTCACTCTTCTCGACCGCATATCCCATGCCCCCACGGTAGCCAGACGGGGAAGCCCGTCCCAGGGGCACCGCTTACGTCGGGGTGACGTGGAATATTGACGCCATGCCAGCCAAGCCGGTGGAGGTCCAGGCAGGGGAGCACGTGGTCCGGGTGTCGAGCCCGGACCGTGTCATCTACGAGGAGACTCCGTGGTCCGCCGAGGTCACCAAGCTCCAGGTGGTCGAGTACTACGTGTCCGTCGAGGACGGCATCATGCGCGCGCTGCGCGAGCGCCCGACCGCGTTGGAGCGTTGGACGAAGGGCGTCCGCGAGGGCATGCGTCTGGCCACCAGGACCAACGACCGCGACGCCGACGCCTTCTACTCCAAGCGCACGCCGAAGGGCGCTCCGGACTACCTCGAGGAGGTCGACGTCACCTTCCCCTCGGGCCGCACCGCCCGCGAGATCTGCGTGACCAACATCGGCACCGTGGCCTGGGCGGCGCACATGGGCACGATCGTGTTCCACCCCTGGCCGGTACGCCGTGCCGACGTCGACCTGCCCGACGAGCTGCGGATCGACCTCGATCCGCAGCCGGGGACGACCTTCGCCGACGCCGCCCGGGTGGCCCTCGAGGCTCGTGACCTGCTGGCCGAGATCGGACTGCGCGGCTTCCCGAAGACCAGCGGCAACCGCGGCGTCCATGTCTACGTCCGCATCGAGCCGCGCTGGGACTTCGTCGACGTCCGCCACGCCGCGATCGCCTTCGGCCGCGCTCTGGAGCGGAAGACGCACGGCGTGACGACGGCCTGGTGGAAGGAGGAGCGCGGGGAGAACATCTTCGTCGACTTCAACCAGAACTCACGCGACCGAACGATCGCGAGCGCCTACTCCCTGCGCCCCCAGCCCGGCGCCCCGGTCTCGACCCCCGTCGAGTGGGACGAGCTCGACGGCCTCGACCCCCGGAGCCTCAACCTGCACACCGTCCCGCAACGCCTCGCCGAGCGCGGTGACGCGATGGCGGAGATCGACGACGAGCCCGGCAGCCTCGAGACCCTGCTGCAGATGTACGAGGACGACATCGCCTCCGGGCTGACCGACCTCAACTACCCGCCGGACTACCCGAAGATGCCGGGGGAGCCGCCGAGGGTCCAGCCCAGCAAGAAGGTCGAGTCCCACTGGGACGAGCACGGCAACCGCATCGCCGACTGACCCGACGGCTCCGGAGTGTCAGCTCACCATGGAGGCGGTGCTGAAGGCGCTCTCCGCCCGATAGGTGGGCTGGCCGAAGAGCGCGCCGGTGTTGACGATGACCTGGGCGGCCGGCCCTGTGATCGGTTCGGTCACCCTCAGCGAGCCGTTCCCGTTGCGGTTCGTGCGGAAGACACCATTGACCTCGACGCAGCTCGTCGAGCTGTCGTTGGCTTGCAGCAGACGGACGACGTACGAGGTTCGGGGTTCCGCGCCGCGCAGGACGACGCGCGCGGTCACTGTTCCGGAGCGCACGGCGAAGGCGACGTGTCCCGGTCCGGCCTGCGAGACGTCCTCGTCGCCGGGCTCCAGCTCCTGACAGCTGATGTCCGCCCGGGGGCCGACCAGAGGGGATCGCGTGGGGGCCGCAGCGGCGGGCTCCACGGCGCCCACGACAGCGATGAGGGCACAGCCCATGGCGGCCATCGCGGCCACTGCCACCCGCTGGCGACGTCGTTCGAGGATGTGGGCGATAGGCATGTCGGCCTCCCTGGCGTGCTGGTGTTGATCCACCATGCACCGCCTGCCTCGCACGAGCCAGTCCCCCAAGGTGTCGTTCGCCGTCAGGCTGCCTCGGGGACGAGCTCCTCCTCGACCTCTTCGGGCACGTCGACGGGACGGCGGCGGAGCACCATCACGGCGGTGGCGATGAGGAAGGCGGCCGCCGAGAAGCCGGCCGAGGTGAGGAAGGCGGCCCGGGCGCCGGGCACGAACTCACCTGGCACCGCGCCCGCGGCGTACACCGACACGATGATCGCGACGCCCAGGGCGCTGCCGAGCTGCTGGGTGGTCTGCAGCATCCCGGAGGCGGCACCAGCGTGCTCGGGCTCGACATCGGTGAGCACGGTGGCCGTGATCGGCATGAACGACAGACCGCCGCCGATGCCGGCCAGCGTCATCGGCACGAGCACCGTCGTGGCGTAGGTGCCGTCGACGCCGGCGTTGCTGAGCCACACGTAGCCGAAGGTCAGCAGCAACGTGCCGGTCATGAGCAGCGGCAGGGCGCCGAAGCGACCGAGCAGCCGGGGCGTCACCCTCGACACCGCGAAGATGCCGAGGCTGAACGGCAGGAACGCGAACCCGGACGCGAGCGGTCCGTAGCCGAGCACCCGCTGGACGTACTGCACGACCAGGAAGAACATCGACAGCTGCGCACCGACGACGAGCGCCATCATCGTGAGCGCAGCGACGCGGGTGCGGCTGCGCAGCAGGCTCGGCTGGATCATCGGGTGCGCGACCCGGGTCTCGGTACGCGCGAGCACGGCGATCATCAGCAGGCCGAGGACGAGGCCGCCGAGGGTGCGGGCGGAGCCCCAACCGTGGTCAGGGGCGCCGATGAGGGCCCACACGATCGAGACGGCACCGAGGGTCGCGGTCACCGCGCCGACGACGTCGAAGCGGCCGGGCCGGCGCTCGGTCTCGGTGACGAAGCGGCGAGCGGACAGCAGCACCGCAAGGCCGATCGGGATGTTGATGAAGAGGGTCCAGCGCCACGAGCCGACGTCGGTGAGCAGGCCGCCGAGCAGCAGGCCGATGGAAGCACCACCGGACGAGACCGCACCGAAGAGCGCGAGCGCGCGGTTGCGCTCACCTTCGTCACGGGCGCTGGTCATGAGGAGCGCCAGCACGCTCGGGGCGGCCAGTGCAGCGCCGACGCCCTGGAGGGCGCGGGCCGCGACCAGCAGCTCGGGCGTGGGTGCGAGGCCACCGAGAAGGGAGCCGAGCACGAAGACCGCGAGCCCGGTCTCGAAGACCCGCAACCGCCCGCGGACGTCTCCGAGCCGTCCGCCGAGCAGGAGGAGCCCGCCGAAGGCGAGCGCGTAGGCGTTGAGGACCCAGCTGAGCTGGGCCGGTCCGAAGGAGAGGTCCGCGTCGATGCGGGGGAGCGCGACGTTCACGACCGTCACGTCGAGCACCAGCATGAGCTGGGCGACGAGGACGATCAGGATGCCGGTCCGCGCCCGGTCGCGGGACCGGTGGGAAGGACGAGAAGAGAGCGTGAGTGCCACGAGGATTCCGTTCCTGGCCCGGATGGCCGAGCCGTCGTACACTGATACGGAGAGTTACTCCGGTTACTCGCACCACCATACGGAGACTGTCTCCGTTTAGCAAGGAGGAATCGTGCGCGCCGACGCACAGCGCAATCGCGACCGCATCGTCGAGGTCGCCCGGCAGGTGTTCCGCGAGCGCGGCTACGACGCGTCGCTCGACGACATCGCCAAGAAGGCCGGCGTCGGAGCGGGCACGCTCTACCGCCACTTCCCGAACCGGGACGCGCTGCTCGACGCCGTGATGCAGAGCTGGGTCGACCGCGTGAACGACTCGACCGACAAGGCGCTCGCCCACGAGGGCGACCCGCGCGACTTCCTCATCCACTGGTTCCAGACGTACGTCGAGCTGATCAGCGTCCACAAGGGCGGTCCCGCCAAGATCACCCAGGCCATGGGCGACGAGGCGTCGCCGATCATGACCAAGTGCCGCGTCCTGACCGCCGCCAGCCAGCGGGTCGTCGACGAGCTCTCGTCGCGCGGGGCTCTCCGCGAGGGGGTCGACGCCCTGCAGATGAACCGCCTCGTCGGAGGTGTCGCCACGGTCGCGGACCAGGGCGACCTCGACGCAACCGACGTGAGACCGCTCCTTTCCGTCGTGGCCGACGGCATGCTTCGCTGACTGCATGGGGCCAGCGGTGAGCAGCACGTCCGAGCCGCGCATCCTGCCTGGGGACAACCCCCAGGCCTACATCCCGGGTGACCGCCGTCGTGCCCTTGCCCGGGGCGAAGGGCTGCCCGACTCCTCGGAGGGCGCTGCCCTCTTCGTCGACATCTCCGGCTTCACGCCGCTCACCGAGGCGCTGGCCCGCGAGCTCGGTGGGCGCCGTGGCGCCGAGGAGCTGACCGCCACCCTCGACAAGGTCTTCGCGGCCCTCCTGGAGCGACTGCACGTGTGGCGCGGCAGCGTCGTCTACTTCAGCGGCGACGCGGTCACGGCTTGGATCGACGGCGACGACGGCCTCCGTGCGACGGCTTGCGCGCTGGAGATGCAGGACGTGATGGACCGCGTCGGCACCCTCACCACCCCGGGCGGCACCGAGGTGGTGCTCGCGGTCAAGGTCGCGGTCGCCGTGGGCCGCGCTCACCGCTTCGTCGTCGGCGACCCCTCCGTGCAGCTCATCGACGTGCTCGCGGGCCGGCTCATGGACTGCCTCGCCGACGCCGAGCAGCAGTCAGCAGCGGGTGACGTCGTCCTCGACGCGGGTGCGCTCGCAAGCCTCGGCGACCGGGTCGCGCTGAAGGCTCGACGCTCCGGGGAGTACGGCGACGTGGGCGTCGTCGAACGCCTCGAGGTGGCGCCGGAGGACCCCGGACCCGAACCGCCGAGGCCGAGGCTCTCGCTCGACATCGTCAGGCAGTGGCTGCTGCCCCCGGTGTGGGAGCGGATCGCGGCAGGTCGCGGGGAGTTCCTCGCCGAGCTCCGGCCGGCGGTGCCGTTCTTCGTGCAGTTCGGCGGTCTCGACTTCGACAACGACCCGGACACCCCGCGGGTGCTCGACGAGTTCGTCACCCGGTGCGAGCGCGTGCTCGACGAGCTCGGCGGCTACGTCCTCCAGCTGACCGTCGGCGACAAGGGCGTCTACCTCTACGCCGTCTTCGGCTCCCCGGTCGCCCACGAGGACGATGCCGCTCGTGCGTGCGAGGGGGCGCTCCGGCTCCGCGAGGCGGTCGCGGACCTGCCGGTGACCGACGTCAGCATCGGCATCGCCACCGGCCGGGTCCGCAGCGGCACCTACGGCCACCGCGAGCGCCGTACCTTCTGCTGCTTGGGCGACCCGGTCAACCTGGCGGCCCGCCTGATGGCCAAGTCGCCGGCCGGAGAGATCTGGGTGCACGGTGATGTCGCCTCGGCGACCGGCCACGCCTTCGACTGGGTCGAGCTCGAGCCCATGACCGTGAAGGGCAAGCAGGAGCCCGTCTCTGTGCGGTCCCTGGTCGGGAACGCCGCCCGGGCACAGCACCATGGTCACGGAGCCGGAGAGTCCGCCCTCGGCACGATGGTCGGTCGCGACGAGGAGCTCGCGGTGCTCCACGGCTTGTGGGACCAGGCCGATTCCGGCCACGGCCAGGTGGTCCTCGTGCAGGCCGAAGCCGGCGTCGGGAAGTCCCGGCTCGTCGGCGAGCTCGTCGACGGCCTCGTGTCCGACGGCATCCACGTGGCCTGGAGCGAGGCGACCCGCGTGACGGCCGGGTCGACGTACCTCGCGTGGCGCGAGGTCTGGGCCGACCTCCTGAGCCTCCCGCCGGACTCGGCCACCGCCGCGGACGTGACCGCCGCGGTCGCGGACCTGGAGCCCCGGCTCGAACCTCGCGCACCTCTCCTGGCGTCCGTCCTCGGCATGACGATTCCCGACACCGAGCTGACCCGCGAGATGGAGGGGGAGGCACGGAAGACGTCGCTGGAGGACCTGCTCGGCAAGCTCCTGACCGCTCGCGCCCGACGGTCGCCTTTCGCTGTCGTGGTCGAGGACTGTCACTGGCTGGACGGCTTGTCCCGGGACCTCGTCGGCGTGCTCGCCCGGGTGACCCGCACGTCGCCGGTCCTGCTGCTGCTGACCTCCCGTCCCGATGGCACGGCCCTCGCCGGGTTGCCCCTCGGACGCGGCGCTCACGTGAGCGACCTCGAGCTGGGGGAGCTGGGTCCGGTCGCCGCCGAGGAGCTGGCCACCACGCGGTTCGTTGCCCTCACCGGCGAGATCCCGCTGCCGACCATCCTCTTCACCGTCGTCGGACGGGCGGAGGGCAACCCGTTCTACCTGGTGCAGCTCGTGGACTACGTCGTCGCCCACGGCGCCTCGGGCGCCGACCCTGACGCGCTCGACCTCCCGGACACCCTGCACAGCCTGGTGCTGAGCCGCATCGACGCGCAGCCCGAGGGCCCTCGTCGTGCCGTGAAGGTGGCGAGCGTCATCGGGCGCACGTTCGGGTCCCCTCTGGTCGCGAGCGCCTACCCCGACCTGGGCGTGGAGGAGACCGTCCGCACCGACCTGGTCGCCATGACCAGCACCCGGCTCATCGATCTCGAGGACCCGAGCAGCGGCGAGTTCGCCTTCGGCCACGCCGTCACCCGCGACGTCGCCTACGACTCCCTGCCCTTCGGCGTCCGCTCGTTGCTCCACGGACGGGTGGCTGTCGCGCTGGAGGCCGAGCCGGACGGTGCCGTGCGGCACCTCGACCTCCTGGCGTTCCACTTCGCGCGGAGTGACGACCTCGTCAAGCGCCGGCACTACCTGCTGGCCGCGGCGGAGGCGGCGCGCCTCGCCTACGCGAACGCAGCCGCTGTCGAGTACCTCGAGCTGGTGATGCCGCAGGTCGAGCCCACGGAGATGGCCGAGCTGTTGCTCACGCTGTCGGAGGTCAAGGAGCTCAGCGGGGACTGGGCCGGCGCCGAGGAGGCAGCGCGCCAGGCGCTCCAGGCAGCGCTCGACACCGCTGACACCCGAGCACACGCACGCGCTCTCGTCGTCCAGGCCGAGCTCGGCCGCAAGCAGGGTCGGTACGTCGACGCCGAGGAGCTGCTCCAGGCCGCGGCCCTGGAGTTCGCGACCGTCGACGACGATGCCGGCCGCGGCCGCGTGCTGCACCTGCGGGGAACGCTCGCCTCCCAGCAGGGCGACCCGGAGACCGCTCGCGTGGCCTACGAGGCCAGCCTCGAGCTCCGGCAGGAGCTCGGCGACGAGGCGGGCGTCGCGGCGATGCTCACCAACCTGGCCCTGGTCGCCGAGGACGAGGGCGACCTCGACGCGGCGGAGTCGATCGGGCTGGATGCCCTCGCCCGGCGGCGCGCCCTCGGCGATCGACGGGCCGTCAGCGTCTCGCTGATGAACATGGGGATGCTGGCCACGGCACGCGGCGACCTCGCCAGCGCCCTGGAGCGTTTCACCGAGGGGGAGGCCCTCGCCTTCGAGGTCGGCGACCCGTGGCTCACGGCGGTGGGTCGGCACAACCTGGGCAACGCGACCCGGGACATCGGCGACCTCGCAGCGACGCCCGAGCACCTCGCCCACGCGCTGACGACCTACGCCGAGCACGACGACCTCTGGTCGCTTGCCCACGTCTTCGAGGACGTGGCCCTGTGGCTCCTCGCCGCAGGCCCCGACGGCGACGCGGACGCCGTACGCCTGCTCGCGACCGCGGCACGCGTGCGCGAGGAGATCGGGGCCCCGCGCTTCCCACCCACCGAGGCCGCGCTGGAGGCGGCGTCGACACCCGCGAGGGCGCGCACGGACGCCGCCGTGCTGGCCACTGCCGAGGCCGCAGGCGGCCGCGACACCGTCGAGGCGGCCGTCGCCCGAGCCCTCGCCGTCCTGGAACGGGTCGAGATGTGACGGTTCGTGCCGTTCGGCGAGCGAATGGAGCCCCTTGGTCATCCCTCGGGGGGACTCCCGCACCGTAGCGTCGGCCGGGCGCAGGTCGATCTGGTGGGTGGGGACCGCGCCGCGTGGATCGAGGGAGTTCGGATGGCTGAGGGGTCAGGGCCGGGGCAGGTACGACGACGCGTCCACGCCTCCTGGGCGGCCGCGCTGAGCGGGTTGATGGTCGTGCTCCTGGTCGGTCCTGCGTGGGGCGCCACGGTGACCGTCACCGCAACGGTGGGGACCTGGACGGCGTCAGGCCCGGCAGAGACCTACAGCGTCACGTCCGACGGGGGCCTGGCTGCTGCGTCGATGAGCTACAACATGAATCCTGCGGGCCTCAGCACGACGCAGTCCTGGGACTTCACCGCCGCTGCCACGCCCGCGCTCACCGACGGGTCTTTCTCGATCCCTTACACGTTCACGGGATACCACGGCTACTTCGACGTCGACGTCGAGCTCGACATCATCGTCGACGGTCACTACGTCGAGGGCGGCACCCTCCAGACGGACCACGCCGACGCCTGCTGCTCCGCCCCGTCCGGTGGCTTCTCGTACTCAGGGGTTGCGACCTTCTCCCTCCCCACGGACGCCCACACCTTCGGCTTCCGCATCATCGGCAGCAACTACGACACCGACAACGTGCTCAGGGGCACCTTGACGTTGGGCACGAAGCCGTACGTCGACCCGGGCATCGGGAGCGACAACCGGCAGTGGACCGGTGCGGTGCCGATCTCGTCCGCGACGGCCCAGGAGCGCACCATCGCCCAGCCCGGGGAGTCGCGGTGGTTCACGGTCCCCGTCGGTGCAAGCCAACGCGTGATCGCGAACCTGTCCAACCTGCCCCAGGACTACGACCTCGCCCTCTTCGGCGACATCCAGGCGGCCTTCGACCGACTGTCGGAAGGAGGCGGGTCGACCGACCTGACCCAGCTCGCGACAGGATCCTCAGCGGGCGCAGCGGTGACCGACACCCAGATCCCTCAGTTCCCCGCCGACGTCGTCGACGTGCCCACGACCAAGGACGATGTCGCCGGACCCAACTTCGCGCCCCGTGTGTATGCGCCCCGCGTCTACGCACCCCGGGTGTACGCGCCTCGCGTCTACGCGCCGCGGGTCTATGCCCCTCGGGTCTACGCCGCCGACTCGTTCGACCCCGACCTGAGCGGTGACCCCAAGTTCCGCGACGCGTTCACGGGCGCTCAGACGCAGTCGTTGCTCGCTGTGTCGGCGAAGCCCGGCACGGCGAGCGAGGCCGTGGCCGCGGGCAGCGGGAACACCGTCGGGACCTTCTACGTCCGGGTGCAGGGTCACGACGACCAGAGCTCGTCTCCGACCCCGTTCACGCTCAGTGGCTCGGCGGCAGGAGGCGAGGCCTGCGCCGGCGTGGCCGCCCCACTCGACACGTCGACCCAGGCGCCCTCCCGCACCGACGCCCAGACGGTGATCGTCACGGACACCAGCAGCCAGACCTTCGGCTTCCGCGACCACCCAGACCAGGCGACCGCCTTCGACGCGGCGCTCACGAAGCTGCGCGCCGCGACCGACGGGGCCGTGGTCGACGTCGCGACGAACTCGAAGGTTCAGGGTCTCCTCACGCAGGCGAGCACCCACTACGACTGCCCGTACGCCGTCAACCTCGCCGCCCAGGCGATCAAGGACGTGGTCGACGGCTACCGCCAGAACAACCCAGCCATGAAGTACGTCGTCCTCGTCGGCAACGACGATGTCGTTCCCTTCTTCCGCTACCCGGACCTGTCGGGCCTCGGCACCGAGAGCCAATTCGACCCCGGCCTGGCGTCGGACAACAACACCTCGGCCGGGAGCCTGTCGAACGACCAGGTGCTGAGCCAGGACGCGTACGGCTCGGACACGTCGGTGACGGTGTCCGGCTCGACGATCCCGATCCCCGAGCTGGGGGTAGGTCGTCTCGTCGAGACTCCGGCGGAGATCGTGTCCACGATCAACCACTTCGTGGAACAGAACAACGTGAAGACCCTGCCGACACCGGACACCTCCCTCGTCACGGGCTACGACTTCCTCACCGACGCGGCGAACGCCGTCGACGGGGAGTTCCGGGGCGCCCTGGGCGCCAACGCCGCCGGCGCGGAGCACCTCATCAACGACACGTGGAACCGCGACGACCTCCGGGGCGCCCTCCTCGACCGGCACCACGACCTCGTCTACCTCGCCGGCCACTTCAGCGCGAACGACACCTTGGCGGCCGACTTCACGACGACCTTGGACGCCGACGTGCTGGCCGCCAACCCGGCGGACGACCAGGCCGCGCGTCCTCTGGAGGACACGCTCGTCCTCAGCGCGGGCTGCCACTCGGCGTACAACACCGTCGACGACGTCTCGTCCAACCCACCTGACTGGGCGCAGCGCATGGCGCAGCAGCACGCTGTGCTGATCGGAGGCACCGGCTACCAGTACGGCGACACCGACTTTCTCGAGTACAGCGAGCGCGTCTACCTGCAGGTCGCGCGCGAGCTGAGGCGCGGGACCGGCGACCCCATCGCCGTCAGCGACGCCCTGGTGAGCGCCAAGCAGGACTACCTGGCCAGCCTGACCCAGCTCACCGGCATCGACGAGAAGGCGATGCTCGAGGCCACGGTCTACGGCCTGCCCATGACAGGCGTCGACATCGCCGACGACGGACGCACCGGTGACGGCGACTCGACGGCCAGTCGCACGCCGACGGGTGCTGGGTCGGGCCCCGGTCAGGTGCTGGGTCTCTCGACCCTCCCGCTGCCGCTCGACACCCCCAGGACCCGGGGCCACAAGACCCAGCAGGACGACCTCGCGGTCGACCACGAGCTCACCTGGTTCAACGGTCGTGACGGCGTCACCGTGGAGCCCGGCGTCCCGGCACTGCCCAAGCAGGTCGTCGACGTCACCGCGACCAACAAGCTGTTGCGCGGCGTGGGCTTCCGCGGGGGCACGTACCACGAGGACACGGGCGTGCTTCCGCTGACAGGCGCTCCGGCGATCGAGGGGACCACTCCGCACACGTCGTTCTTCTCGAGGTTCTTCTTCCCGCAACGACTCACCAACGTGAACTACTTCGACGCGCTCGCGAAGGGATCCGGCGGCCGGACGTCCCTGATCGTGACGCCCGCGCAGTACCGCGCCGAGTCCGCGAGCGCGACCTCAGGTCCCGTCACGAACACGGTGCGCAACTACGACCACCTCGACCTCAAGCTCTTCTACAGCGCGACTCGGGACGCCGGGTCGCTCAACCGACCCGAGCAGGCGCAACCACCGGCCATCACCGGGGTCTCGGGGACCCAGTCCAACGGCAAGGTGACCTTCTCGGCACACGTCACCGGCGACCCCTCGGCCGGCGTCCAGGAGGTGTGGGTCGCCTGGACCGGTGGGCCTGACGGTTCCGGAGACGGAGCATGGGCGCCGGTCGACCTGGTCCAGGACCCGATCGACTCGAGCCTGTGGACGGGCAGCTTCACCCCCGGCCCGTCGGTCCAGCGAAGCAAGATCCGGTTCATCGCGCAGGCGGCCAACGGTCTCGGCTCCGTCAGCCTCGATGCAGCGGACGGCGATGGCTACACCGTCTCGGACGCCGACCAGGACACCGGGACCGTGACGCTGCAGCTGCCAACACGGTCGACGAGCGACGCTCTCGGGATCTCGGCCCACGTGGAGGACGGAGACGGAACGGACCTCAACGGTCGCGCCGTTCGCTTCCGGATCGTGCAGGGGTCCACCACGATCTCGGACGCCGTCGGCTTCACCAACGGCAGCGGCAACGTCAGCATGCCGCTGTCACCGGGTGTCACCGTGCCGACGGGTGACCTCCAGGTGACCGCGGACCTCCTCCCGCTCGGCACGGCCACCACACCGGTGAGCACCGACACCCGGACGGTGACGGTCGTCCCTCCGTTGAGCGTCGATCTCGCGATCACAGAGCCGGTGACGAAGGCATCGCCGGGCATCAAGGCGACCGTGCTCAACGGAACGGCGCCGGACGTCGGTCGCACCGTGCGGTTCCGCATCAACCAGGGCGGGTCGACGGCCGTGGAGCGCTCGGTCCAGACGGACACGAACGGTGTCGCGTCGTTCCCGGCTGGGGTGACTCTTCCGGTCGGACTGGTGACCGTGGTCGCCGACGTGATGCCGACGACCGGGACCACGCCGATCGTCTCGGCCTCGAAGGACGTGACGATCGCCGGCGACACCCTGACCGTGGCGCCGGGTGCACTGACGACACGTGCCGGAACCGCATTTGCGAGCGGTGTCACCGCACGGCTCCTGGACGCCCGGGGGCTGCCTCTGGTGGGTGTGTCCGTGACGTTCAGCCTGCCCACACCGTCGAGCAGTGCGCCGGCGAGTGCGACGTTCCCGGGTGGTGGCAGGTCCGTCAGCGTTCTCACGAACAGCCAGGGCTACGCACCGTCACCCAAGCCCACCGCGGGCTCCGCGGTCGGAGTGTTCGCGATGACGGTGAGCGCCCCTCGCGCGACGAGCGCCACGGTCCCGATGGCGTCGCAGTACGGATTCAGCAAGTTCGTCTCGCCGGTGGTGAGCAACGGCGGCACCACGACTGCCGGAGCGAACAGCACGACACCGGTGAAGGTGTCCGCGCTGGAGGCCAACGGCGCCAAGATCTCGGATGCGGTCGGCAATGCACTCGCGTCCGCCCAACGAGTCCGCATCTGCTGGACGAAGTCCGCGGGAACTGCGGGTGGAGCGAGTGCGTCGACGTCCCCGGTCTTCATGAAGTACGACGCCAGCAAGGACTTCTTCCAGTCAGACCTCAAGTCGTCGACGATGGGCTGGAAGAAGGGCAACACCTACAAGGTGACGGTGAAGATCGTGCCAAGCACAGCGTCGCCCCTTGACCTCGGCAGCACGTTCTTCTACCTCAAGATCACCTGACGGACGGGGGCGTCACATCCCGGTGACGCCCTCACCGCCTCCGGCCTGCTCGTCGAAGTTCTCGTGCTCGAGCAGGTGCAGGACGGGCACGCCGAGCTTGCGGCGGGCGCGCGAGGTCCAGTCGAGGTGGAAGAACTCCGACACGACGTGGGGACGCGTGAGGATCAGCACCTCCGCGGCAGCGGTCTCCTGCACCTTTGCGGCGAGCGCCGAGATCGGCTCCGCCGTCACCATCTCGCCCTCGACGTCGCCGCCGATCTCCTGCAGTCGGGCGACCGACGTCTTGAGGTCCGCGCGCGCCTGGTCGAGCAGGTCGCGCTGGATGTCGGCCACGTCCTCCTGGTCGAGGACCATCGGCGAAGCGACGAGCGTGTCCCCGCTGGACAGCGCCCCCATCGCCGACTCGACGCGTGCCGCGGCGTCCTCGACGGGGAGGAGCAGGTGGTAGCGGACCGTCTCGGGGGTCGACTCGTGGAGCGCGACGACCTGACGGGCGTCCTGGGGGCTGAGGGCCTGCTCGACGAGCAGCACCACGTCGTACGTCGATGAGGACGGCGTCGTCTCGCTCATGCGGCCAGCCTAGCCACCGAGGACCTGGGCGAGGTCGTAGGACACCGGCTCCTCGAGCTGCTCGTAGCCGCAGCTCTCCGGGTCGCGGTCCTCACGCCAGCGCTTGAACTGGGCGGTGTGCCGGAAGCGCTCGCCCTCCATGTGGTCGTAGCCG
The DNA here is from genome assembly GCA_963759965.1 of uncultured Actinomycetota bacterium. Lineage (GTDB taxonomy): Bacteria > Actinomycetota > Actinomycetes > Propionibacteriales > Nocardioidaceae > Marmoricola_A. Next base: position 132,072 of record CAVXBM010000019.1, on the reverse strand, counting down.
ACCTCGACGACGCGCTCCGGGCGGAGCAGCACGAAGGACAGGTCCTTGCCGGCGTTCCACCGGCTGACGTTGGCCTGAGCGTGCCGGTCGCCGGACGCGGTGACCTCGGCCCACTTCCCCCAGGGATGGTCCTCCGGGTCGCACACGAGCGGCTGGAGCTCGTCGAAGAGCTCGGCGCGGCGCTTCTCGGTGAAGGACGCGGAGACCCCGATGTGGCGCAGGTTGCCCTCGCCGTCGTAGAGGCCGAGGAGGAGCGACCCCAGCAGTGGCCGCTCCTCGGTGGACTTCTTGTGCAGCCGGTAGCCGGCCACCACCGCGTCGCACGTGCGCTCGTGCTTGATCTTGAGCATCGCGCGGGCATGGGGCTGGTAGTGGCCGTTGAGCGGCTTCGCCACCACACCGTCCAGCCCAGCGCCCTCGAACTGGTCGAACCACCGCAACGCCACAGAGGCCTCGGTCGTCACCGGTGTGAGGTGGACGCCCGGGGGAGGTGTCTGGAGCGCGGCCGCGAGCTTCTCGCGGCGCAGGGCCAGGGGAGTGGCGGTCAGGTCCTCGTCGCCCAGGGCCAGCACGTCGAACGCGACGTACGACGCCGGCGTGGTCTCGGCGAGCATGTCCACCCGGGACTTGGCTGGGTGGATCCGCTCCTGGAGCGTGTCGAACTCGAGCCGGTCCCCGCTCGCCACGACCAGCTCGCCGTCGAGGACGCAACGCTCGGGCATGCCCTCCGCCGCGGAGGTTCGCGACGACCTCGGGGAAGTAGCGCGTCAGCGGCTTGGTGTTGCGGCTCGCCAGCTCCATCTCGTCGCCGTCCTTGAAGACCAGGCAGCGGAAGCCGTCCCACTTGGGCTCGTAGAGCAGGCCGGGGTGGTCGGGGTCGTCGAACTTCTCGGGGTCGGGGATCCCCTTGACGGACTTGGCCAGCATCGGGAGCACCGGGGGCATCACAGGCAGGTCCACCCGTCGACCCTACGCGGCGCGCTAGCGTCTCGGCATGAGCGCAGGGAAGAGCAAGGTCTCGGGCATCCCGGACGTCGGCAAGCTGTTGCGGGTCCGCCCCGGCACCGTCGACCTCGCCGACCACGACCCGGAGGGCAAGCCCGGTTTCGAGGGCAAGAAGGCCGAGGGCAAGGAGGCCGCCGACGCCCTCGACGAGGAGCTGCTCGACCTCCAGACCCGGCTGGCCGCCCACGGCTACACCGGCGGGACCGGGTCCGTCCTCATCGTCATCCAGGGCATGGACACCTCGGGCAAGGGAGGCGTCCTCAAGCACGCCGTCTCGAAGCTCGACCCAGGAGGAGTCCGGGTCGCGTCGTTCAAGAAGCCGACGAAGGAGGAGCTCGAGCACGACTTCCTCTGGCGCATCGAGAAGGAGGTGCCGCACCCCGGCCAGGTGACGATCTTCGACCGCTCCCACTACGAGGACGTCCTGATCGGCCGCGTCCACGAGCTGGCCCCGGCCGACGAGATCAACCGTCGGTACGGCGCGATCAACGACTTCGAGAAGCGCCTCGTCGACGGTGGCACCAAGATCGTGAAGTGCATGCTGCACATCTCCGAGGACGAGCAGCGCCAGCGGCTCCTCGACCGGCTCGAGCGTCCGGACAAGCTCTGGAAGTTCAAGCCGGAGGACATCGACGAGCGGCAGCGCTGGGACGAGTACCAAGCGGCGTACGCCGCGGTGCTCGAGCGGTGCAGCACCGACTGGGCTCCCTGGTACGTCGTGCCGAGCAACCGCAAGTGGTACCGCACCCTCGCGATCGCCACGCTGCTGCGGGACACCTTGGCGTCGTTCGACCTCGGGTGGCCCGAGCCGGACTACGACGTCGAGGAGCAGAAGGCGCGGCTCAACGGCTGATCGAGCCCGTCGAGATCACCGAAGAAGGAGCCGCACGGCGACGTCCATCGACTTGCTCACGTCGGCCGCGCTCGCACGACCCGTCACCCACTGCACGAGGCTGGCCAGCCAGACGTCGCCGATGACCTTGGCGATCGCGATCTCGTCCTCGCTGGGCTCGTGGTCGTCGAAGGGCAGCTCGGGGTCGGCCATCGCGCGGATGAGCAGCTTGGTGACGTGCATGCCGACGACGTGGATCTCCGTGGCCACCGACGCGTCGGCGAACATGAAGGCCCGGGTGAGCGCCTCGGTGAGGTTGGGGTCGCGCTGCAGGGACCGCGTGGTGCGGCCGAGCACGTGCATGACTCGCTCGTGCGGGGTGTCGCCGGGCACCACCCGACGGTCCATGCCGGCGTTGGCCTGCTCGAACTCGCGACCCAGTGCCGAGACCAGCAGGTGGATCTTCGAGGGGAAGTAGCGGTAGAGGGTGCCCAGGGCGACGTCGGCACGCTCGGCGACGGCGCGCATCTGGACGGCGTCGAAGCCGCCCTTCGACGCCAGGGCGATCGTCGCGTCGAGGATCCGCTTGCGGCGCTCACGCTGAGCGGTCGACCCGAGGTCGTCGTAGGTGAGGGAGTTGAGGCTGCTCATCGGGGGGCCTCCTCGAGCGGTGCGGACGCGGGAGCGGTCCCACCGGGACCTGCTGGTTAGGCTACCAGCGGTGACGCCTAGAATCGAAACACGTTCCAGTTTTGCAGACCCGGAGGAAGCACGTGCGGATCGCTCTCTTGTCCTACCGGAGCAAGCCGCACTGCGGGGGCCAAGGCGTCTACCTACGCCACCTGAGCCGCGAGCTGGTGGCGCTCGGCCACGACGTCGAGGTCTTCAGCGGACAGCCCTACCCCGAGCTCGACGACGGGCGTGCGCCTGACCAAGGTGCCGAGCCTCGACCTCTACCGCGAGCCCGACCCGTTCCGGGTCCCGAAGCTGCGTGAGTTCCGCGACCTGGTGGACGTCGAGGAGTTCTTGTCGATGTGCACCGCGGCGTTCCCCGAACCGCGCACGTTCAGCAAGCGCGTCGCCAAGGTGCTGCGCGGTCGCCGCGACGACTTCGACGTCGTCCACGACAACCAGACCGTCGGCTACGGCATGCTCGACATCGCCGAGATGGGCTTCCCGCTCGTGACGACGATCCACCACCCGATCACCTTCGACCGCCGCGTCGACCTGGCGCACGCCGGGTTCAAGAAGCGGCTCACGCTGCGCCGGTGGTACTCCTTCCTCCGCATGCAGGGTCGCGTCGCGCGCAAGGTCCCGCAGATCCTCACCGTCTCGGAGAGCTCGAAGCGCGACATCGCCAAGGACTTCGGCGCCGACCTCGCGAAGATCCAGGTGATCCCGCTCGGGGTCGACGAGGTCTTCCGTCCGCCGACGACGCCCCGCGTGCCGGGTCGCCTCGTCGCGATGGCCTCCGCGGACACCCCGATGAAGGGTGTCGCCACCCTGCTCGAGGCGCTGGCGAAGCTGCGCACCGAGCGCGACGTCGAGCTGGTGCTGGTGACCAAGCCCAGCCCGGGCGGCCGGACCGAGCAGCTCATCGAGAAGCTCGGCCTCCAGGACTGCGTCCGCTTCGTGAACGGGATCTCCGACCCCGAGCTGGTCGACCTCATGGGCTCCGCCGAGATCGCCTGCGTGCCGTCGCTCTACGAGGGCTTCTCGCTGCCCACCGCCGAGCTGATGGCCTGCGAGACCCCGCTCGTCGTCAGCCGGGCCGGAGCCATCCCCGAGGTCGTCGGCCCTGACGGCGAGTGCGCCGACCTGGTCACCCCGGGCGACGTCGGCGAGCTCCACGAGGCGATCGCCGCGCTGCTCGACGACCCCGAGCGCCGCGATCGGATGGGCGCCGCGGGACGGCGCCGCGTCCAGGAGCACTTCAGCTGGCACGCCGTCGCCGTCGCGACCGCGGAGGCCTACGAGCGCGCTGTCGCGCGCACCGAGCAGGGAGAGAACTGATGCTGACCGTCGACTTCGACCGCCTCGGCCTCCAGGCCGGCGAGCGCGTGCTGGACATGGGCTGCGGCGCCGGGCGGCACGCGTTCGAGATGTACCGACGTGGTGCCGACGTGATCGCGCTCGACCAGGACGCCGACGAGCTCGCCACCGTCAGCGAGTGGTTCGCCGCGATGCGCGACGAGGGCGACATCCCGCTGGGCGCCGATGCCGACGTGAAGCAGGGCGACGCCCTCAACCTGCCCTTCCCCGACGGCGAGTTCGACCGGGTGGTCGCAGCCGAGGTCCTCGAGCACATCCCCGAGGACGAGAAGGCCATCGCCGAGCTCACGCGGGTGCTCCGGCCCGGTGGCACCATCGCGGTCACCGTTCCCCGATGGCTGCCCGAGAAGGTCTGCTGGGCATTGTCCGACGCCTACCACGAGGTCGAGGGCGGCCACGTGCGCATCTACCGCGGGCACGAGCTCGTCGAGAAGCTCGAGAACGCCGGCCTGCGGTACGTCGGTCGCGACCACGTCCACGGCCTGCACTCGCCCTACTGGTGGCTCAAGTGCGCCGTCGGCGTGACCAACGACGACAACCCCGTGGTCCGCGCCTACCACAAGCTCCTCGTGTGGGACATCGTGAAGCGGCCCCTCCCGACCCGGCTGGCGGAACGCGTGCTCGACCCGCTGCTCGGCAAGAGCATGGTCCTCTACCTCGAGAAGCCGTGACGCCGGAGACCCGCGTCCCCGAGCTCCCCGGCCTGCTCAGCGCGACGCAGGTCCGGGAGACCGCGGCTGCCATCGCGGTCGTGCAGCAGCCCGACGGCGGGATCCCCTGGGCGGTGGGCGAGCACATCGACGCGTGGAACCACGTCGAGGGAGCGATGGCGCTGCTGGTGGGCGGCGAGGTCGAGGCGGCCGAGGCGGCGTACGCCTGGAGCCGTGAGCAGCAGCGCGACGACGGCTCCTGGCCGATGAAGACCATCGGCACCGAGGTCGAGGACGCCAGCGGCGACACGAACATGTCCGCCTACCTCGCGGTGGGCGTGTGGCACCACTGGCTCGTGCGGCGTGACCTGGCATTCGTCCGCACCATGTGGCCGACCGTGCGCCGCGGGCTCGACTTCGTCACCGGCCTCCAGCTCCCGTGGGGCGGCATCGCCTGGTCGCAGCAGGCCGACGGCGTCGTCAACCAGGACGCTCTCGTCGCGGGCAGCGCCAGCATCGACCACGCTCTCCGCGCCGGCCTCGCCCTCGCGGAGCTGCTGGACGAGCCGCAGCCCGGGTGGGAGCTGGTCGGCGGACGACTGCGGCACGCGCTGGTCGAGCACCTGGACCTGTTCCTGGACAAGGCCACCTTCTCGATGGACTGGTACTACCCGGTCCTCGGCGGCGCGCTGCGCGGCGAGCGGGGCCACGACCGGCTCGCCTCCCGGTGGGACGACTTCGTGGTCGACGGCCTGGGTGTCCGCTGCGTCGACACCAACCCGTGGGTGACCGGCGCCGAGACCTGCGAGCTGGTCCTCGCTCTCGACACGCTCGGCGACCACGAGCGAGCGGTCCAGGTCCTGCGCGACATGCAGCACTCCCGACACGGCGGTGGGCTCTACTGGACGGGCTACGTCTTCGACGAGGACGTCTTCTGGCCCCACGAGCAGACGACCTACACCTCGGCTGCCGTCATCCTCGCCACGGACGCCGTGTCCCGCACGACCCCCGGGTCGGGGATCTTCCGCGGCGACGGCCTGCGCGAGGAGCTGCCTCCGATGGCGCTGCGCTGCGGCTGCGAGTACGCCGGCAGCGTCAGTCGCTGACCCCGCTGTCCACCCTCTTCAACGCGCGCATCGAGCCGCGGACGCCGACCTCCTCGAAGCCGTCGTCGAGGGCACGCAGGTAGATCTCGTACGGCGGTCGGCCGCCGTCGGCCGGGTCGGGGAACACGTCGTGGATGACGAGCAGGCCACCGGGCTGCACCCAGGGCGACCAGCCCTCGTAGTCGTCGTGGGCCGGCTTCTCGCCGTGGCCTCCGTCGACGAACAGCAGCGACAGGGGAGTGCGCCAGTGCCGGCTGACCGTCGCGCTGGGGCCGACGACGGCGACGACGACGTCCTCGAGCCCGGCCTCCTCGATGGTGCGACGGAACACCGGCAGCGTGTCCATGCGGCCCGTGCGCGCGTCGACCAGCGACGTGTCGTGGTGCTCCCAGCCCGCCTGGTTCTCCTCCGAGCCGTGGTGGTGATCGACGGTGAACAGCGTCGAGCCCGTGGCCCGCGCCGCGGCACCGAGGTAGACCGCCGACTTCCCGCAGTAGGTCCCCACCTCGAGCATCGGACCGTGCGGCCCCCGGGCCACGCCCTGCTCGTGCAGGAACAGCCCCTCGTCGTCGGGCATGAAGCCCTTCGCGGCACGCGCCGCCGCGAGGAGGTCCGGTGGGAGGGTGTCGGTCATCGGTGGTCACCCTACGAGCGGACTTCGGGTGCGGTCTGCGGGTGGTCGATTTTCAAGCAGCGACGACGACAGCGCTGTGCCCGGGCTGACTTCGCGGTCGGCTCCCGTCGCCGTCCGAGAAAGTGGTGGCGAGTGACCGGTCGACGGGCCTCAGATCGGTCACTCGCCACCACTTACTGACGGGTAACCAAGGTGACGCAACCAGGCAGCGTCCGCACTCCCGACATCCGCCACCTGTGCCAGAATGGAACACGTTCTAGTTCTGGCGACGAGAGGACCGACCTCATGGGCATCGCGCTCGACGACGAGCAGCGGGCGCTCGCGGAAGCCCTGGGCGACTGGGCGAGGGCCACGGGGACCGGCGAGCTGGTCAAGCATGCGGAGCAGGACGGGCCGCAGGCCTTCGAGAAGGTCTGGCAGGGGCTGACCGACTTCGGTGCCGGGATCGTCGTGGCCGAGGAGCACGGCGGGGCGGGTGGCACGCTGCTCGACCTCGCGGTCGCCGTCGAGGCCGCTGCCGCCGCGATGGTGCCCGGGCCGCTGCTCACCACCGCTGCGGCCGCCGTGGTGCTGGCCGGGTCGGGGCTCGACGACCTGCTCTCCGGGATCGCCTCGGGGGACGTGTCGATCGCCCTCGGGCTCGGCCACGACCTGGTGTGGGGTGCGGGCATGACCACGCACCTGCTCCTGCCGACCGGCGAGGACTCCTGGGTGGTCGTGCGCGCGGACCAGGTGGCCCTGGACGTCGCCGCCCCCGTCGACCTGGCCACCCGCGTCGGCACGGCCACGATCGACGACGGCGTCGAGCCCGTCGCAACGGTCGATCTCGACACCGACCTCGTGCGCGACGTCGTCGTGACGTTGGCCGCCGCCGAGGCGTCGGGCATCGCCACATGGGCCCTCGACACCGCGGTCGCCTACGCCAAGGTGCGCGAGCAGTTCGGGCGCACCATCGGTTCCTTCCAGTCGATCAAGCACCTGTGCGCGGAGATGCTCGAGCGCGCGGAGTCCGCGACCGCCGTCGCCTGGGACGCCGCGTCCGCGCACGGCGACGACCCCGAGCAGTTCACCATCGCAGCCGCCGTCGCCGGCTCCGTCGCGCTCGACCTGGCGGTCGCCAACGCCCAGGACGCCATCCAGGTCCTCGGCGGCATCGGCTACACGTGGGAGCACGACGCGCACCTCTACCTCCGGCGCGCCACCGTCGACCGTCAGCTGGTCGGCGGGTCCGACCGCTGGCGGCTGCGGCTGGCCTCGCTCGCGCGCTCCGGCGCGCGCAGGACCCCCCACGTCGACCTCGGGGGAGCAGCCGCGGACCTCCGCGCCGAGGTGCGCGAGACCGCACAGCGCGTGGCCGCGCTCCCTCAGGAGGAACGACGGGCGGCGCTCGTCGAGGCGTGCCTCGTGATGCCGCACTGGCCGTCTCCGTACGGGCGCGGCGCGACCGCAGTCGAGCAGCTCGTCATCGACGAGGAGCTCCAGGCCGCCGGACTCTCTCGCCCGTCGCTCGGCATCGGCGCCTGGGCAGCACCGACGATCCTCCAGCACGGCGACGACGAGCAGCGCGAACGCTTCCTCTGGCCGTCCCTGCGCGGGGAGATCACCTGGTGCCAGCTGTTCAGCGAGCCCGGCGCAGGCAGCGACCTCGCGTCGCTGCGCACCAAGGCGGAGCGCACCGAGGGCGGCTGGCTGCTCAGCGGCCAGAAGGTGTGGACGTCCCTGGCTGCGCAGTCCGACTGGGCGATCTGCCTGGCCCGGACCGACCCGGACGCGCCGCAGCACCGGGGCATCAGCTACTTCCTGGTCGACATGAGCACACCCGGCATCGAGATCCGGCCGCTCCGCGAGCTGACCGGCGACGCGTTGTTCAACGAGGTCTTCCTCGACCAGGTGCTCGTGCCCGACGACTGCCTCGTCGGCGAGGTCGACGGAGGCTGGCCGCTGGCCCGCACCACGCTCGCCAACGAGCGCGTGGCCATCAGCGACAGCTCCTTCGGGATCAGTGTCGAGCGCGTCCTCCGGGTCCTCGCCGACCGCGACGTGGGGGAGTCGGTGTGGGCTCGCGTGGGCGGCGCCGTCGCCGACGCCGGCGTGACGAAGGCGCTCGGGCTACGCAGCACGTTGCGCTCGCTCACCGGCCAGGGCCCGGGCGCGGAGTCCAGCGTGCTCAAGCTCGTCGGCGTGCGTCAGCGGCAGGAGTCCTCCGAGCTTGCGCTCGACCTCCTGGCGGACGACGCGCTGCTGGGCCGAGGGGAGGGGCCGGCCGCGGTCGCGGAGGCTCTCACCACCCGCTGCCTCAGCATCGCGGGCGGCACGACCCAGGTGCTTCGCAACGTGGCGGCCGAGCGCATCCTCGGACTGCCGCGCTCATGAGGTGGGGGAGCTACGACTGGGCCGGCCGTCAGGTCCTGGTGACCGGCGCGGCCAGCGGCATCGGACGCGCGACCGCTGTGCTGGGCGCTGAGCGTGGTGCCAGGCTGCACCTCCTCGACGTCGACGGTGCTGGCCTCGACGCCACGGTCGCGTCGATCGGGGCCTCCGCAGGCACGGTCCTCACCTCCCGGGTCGTCGACGTCACCGACGTCGAGGCCGTGATGGCGTACGCCGTCGACGTGACCACCGAGCACGGGTCCCTCGACGTCGTCATGAACGTCGCCGGCATCTCGCGGTGGGGCACGATCAGCGGTCTCGAGAACGACGACTGGCGGGCGCTCGTCGAGGTCAACCTCATGGGCCCGGTCCACGTCCTCGAGGCCTTCGTGCCGCCGATGGTGGAGGCCGGGCGTGGTGGTCACGTGGTCAACGTGTCGTCGGCAGCCGGGGTGATCGGGATGCCGTGGCACGCCGCCTACAGCGCCTCGAAGTTCGGGCTGCGTGGAGTCTCCGAGGTGCTCCGCTTCGACCTCGCCCGGCACGGGATCGGCGTGAGCCTCGTCTGCCCGGGTGGCGTCGACACCGGGCTCACGGAGACGATCCGGATCGCCGGCGTGGACAGCACCAGTCGCGCGTTCCGACGTGCCCAGGCGGGGTTCCGGCGGCGCGCGGTCTCACCCGAGTCCGCGGCCGAGTCGATCCTGCGCGGTGTCGAGCGGGACAGGTACTGGGTCTACACGTCCTTGGACATCCGCGCGGCCCATGCGTTGCAGCGCTGGGCGCCACCGGCGTACGTCGGGCTCATGCACGTCTTCAACCGCGTCGCCAACCGCGTGCTCCCCGAGGTCGACGCAGCACGGGCGGCGGACCAGGCGGCGGTGCGGAAGGCGTTCGGGCAGGTGGGCGGATGACGGCGGCACCCGAGCCACGCACACCCCCGCGGATGCCTCGGGGGACCCGCCAGGACGTCGGCTGGGCGGTCTGGGGCTTCGCACGGCTCGCCGGGAAGGTCACCCGTGGCGCGCCGCCGTCGGTGTTCCTCGCCCTCGGGCGCCGGCCCTCGCTGCTGTGGGCGTGGCTGCCGTTCGCGTCGCGGTTGATGCCTCGTGGCCGGCTGCCTCGTCGGGACACCGAGCTGGTGATCCTGCGGGTGGCGGCGGTGCGGGAGTGCGCCTACGAGTTCGACCACCACGTGCGCCTCGGCAGGCGTGCCGGCGTCGACCGCGACGACGTCGCACGCGTCCTGGACGGCGCCGTGGCCGATGGCTGGTCGGAGCGCGAGCGCCTGCTGCTCACGGTCACCGACGAGCTCCTGGACCGGCACGACCTCACCGACGAGTCGTGGTCACGACTCCGCGCGGAGCTCGACGAAGCGGCGTGCGTCGAGCTGCTGATGCTCGTCGGGCACTACGACATGCTCGCGACGATGCTGAACACCCTGCGGGTGCCGCTCGACCACTGAGCGTGCGAGTCAGTCGTCCGGGTCCGGCGGCACGGCGGGCATCCCCAGCAACGTGTCCGGGTTGACCCCGACCTTGTTCAAGGCCCCGCGGTCGCGGTCCGTGTCGACGTCACGAGGCAGGCCACAGGCCGCCTCCAGTGCTCGATCGTGGTCGCCTCGTTGGCGCAACGCCTCCACGACCTCGTCCCTCCCCGTGCGCATGACTCCCCTCTTCCTCCCCGTCAGCACCCCCGTGCTCCGTCCCTGAAGGGCTACCCGCGTGGTGCGGGACTCAACCTTCCGGGCCGTCCCAGCCCCATCGCGGCAAGGGGGCTGACGCCGGCACCGCGTCGGGGTCTCCCAGCGCCAGCACCCGGTCGACGGCCCACACCATGTAGTCGTGCAGGCGGGCGCGCAACGCCGGGTCGTCGGGGATCGCGGCGTCGTCGACCGCCGCGTCGAAGCACACGACGAAGCGTGCGCCCAGGTCACTGATGTCGCCGTTCCCGCTGTGCATGCGGAGCACCTCGGGCTCGCTGCCGAAGCGTTCGGTGTACGTCGGGGGTCCGCCCATCACCTGGGCCCAGTAGGCGGCGAGGCGCTCGACGTGGTCGGGCTGGTTGTCGTCGTGGGAGAACGGGTGGTTGAGCTCCGGGTCAGCCAGGCACCGCGCGTGGTGTGCGGTGGCCAGGGCCAGGAAGGCATCCTGGCCGCCGGCCGCTTCGAACAGGGTCGTCACGCGCCCAGTGTGCTCCCGGCCTCGGACACCGGGCCAGGTGGAGGACGCCGGCGGGCGACCACCAGGTCGAGCACGCTGACGACCAGTGCGAGCGCGATGAAGCAGAGGGCTGCCCCGACGGCGAAGCCGAGTGCGGTCGGATAGGGGTTGCCCGAGCCCGCGTCGGCCCGGTCCAGTGCTGCGAAGAACACGGCACCGATGACCGCCTGGCCGATGGCCAGGCCGATGCGCTGCGACGTCTGCAGGACTCCTCCGGCGGTGCTGCCGACCACCGGATCGACGTCCATGAGCGTGAGCGTCTGGTTCGGGGTGACGAGCGCGCCCTGCCCCAGCCCCATCACGAAGAGAGCCGGAGCCATCGCGAGCGCGAGCCGGTGGTCCGGGCCCTGTGTCGCGACGACGGCGAGGGCGATCGCGCCGACCCCGAAGGTGATGGTGGCTGCGACGACCAGAGGACGGCCGACGCGCACGACCACCCGACCGGCCAGGGGAGCGGCGATCGCGCTGCCCGCGGCGTACGCCGTGATGCCGAGGGCCGACTGGAGCGCGCTGTAGCCGAGCCCACGTTGGTAGAACAACGCGAGCACGAGCGGCAGGCCGGCCATGGCGGGGAAGAAGAAGAGCGCGAGCAGGACGCCGGCGGTGTAGGAGGGCTTGCGGAACAGCCGGACGTCGACCAGCGGGTCTCGCCGCTCTCGGGTGAGCCGACGTTCACGGGACGTGAACATCCCGAGGAGCACCGCAGCGGGCACCACCAGCCAGGCGAGGCGTGCGTCGCGGAGCTGGTCGTACTGCACGCACGCGAAGAGGATGCAGAACAGCGCCACCCCGAGGACAAGCGCCCCGGTGACATCGAGCCGGTGCCGCCCGACCGGTGGGTGGGACGGCAGCAGCCGGCGGCTGAGCAGCATCACGACGACACCGACCGGCACGTTCACGAGGAAGGCGAGGCGCCACCCGAAGTCCGCGCCACCGACCGCGATCAGCACGCCGCCGACCAGAGGGCCGAGCGCGGTGCCGAGACCGACGGTGGTGCCGAGCACGCCGAAGGCTCGACCGCGCTCGGGTCCCGGGAACATCTGCTGCACCAGCCCGGAGACCTGCGGGTTGATGAGCCCTCCCGCGAGCCCCTGCAGGACCCGAGCGGCGATGAGGAAGCCGACCGTCGGCGCGACGGCGGCCAGCATGCTCGTGACCGCGAAGGACGCGACTCCGACCTGGAACATCGTCTTGCGGCCGTGGTCGTCACCGAGTCGGCCGGCGAGCACCGGCACGAGGCCGAAGGAGAGCGTGTAGCCGCTGACCACCCACTGCAGTCCCGACGGACCGGCACCGGTCGAGTCCGCGATGGAGGGCAGGGCCACGTTGGTGACACTGACGTCGAGCAGCGTCATGAACAGGGCGCTGCAGCAGGTGAGGAGGGCGAACCACCGGCGGGAGTCCGGATCGCTCACCGTCCCCGACTCCACCACCAGGTCAACCTACGGTCAGGCGGAGGCTTCCTCGTCGAGCGGGTCTCCGGCCTCCCACTCCGCGCCGGACGTCGACGTCTCGCCCTTCCAGCTGTCGTAGGCCCACCGGAGGAACCGGTCGACGCCGCGCACCGAGTGCTGGCTCCGGATCGACGGGAAGACGTCGAAGGCGTGCTGCGTGCCCTGGAGCTCGCTGTAGGCCACCGGCTCGTCGGAGGCGTCCTGGAGCGCCTTCACGAACTGCCGGGCCTGGTCGATCGGCGCGAGGGTGTCGTTGACGCCGTGGATGACGTAGAAGGGCGGCGCGTCCTCCCGGACCCGGAGGAGCGGGGACGCCTTCTCGAACGGCTCGAGGTCCTCCTTGGGGTCGGTGAAGAACACGCGCGGAGCGAGGAAGTAGTCACGCAGCCGCCGGGCAGCCTTGGTCCCGGACACCCCTGCCATGTCGTAGAGCCCGTAGAAGGGAACGGCTGCCTGCACGGTGGTGTCGACGTCCTCGAAGCCGGGCTGGTACTCCGGGTCGTTCGGCGTCAGCGCTGCGAGAGCCGTGAGGTGGCCGCCGGCCGAGCCTCCGGTGATCGCGATGAACGACGGGTCCGCGCCGTACTCCTCGGCGTGCTCGCGGATCCAGGCGATCGCTCGCTTCACGTCCACGATGTGCGCCGGGAAGGCGTCGCGCGGGCTGAGCCGGTAGTTGATCGCGACGCACACCCAGCCGGCGCGGGCCATGTGCTTCATCAGGGGAAGGCCCTGCTGGTCCTTGTTGCCGATGGTCCATCCGCCGCCGTGCACCTGGAGGAGCACCGGTGCGCCGGTGACGTCGCCCTGTGGCTTGTAGACGTCGAGCAGCCCGCGCTTGCCGTGCTGCGGCGCGTAGCTCACGTCGCGGATCACCTCGATGCCGTCCTCGGGGATCCGGAACGGCCACACGAGCTGCTTCAGCGGGGTCGGGAGGTCCAGGTCGTCGTACGCCTTCTCGAGGCCGTCGCGGTAGCCGTCGCCGAGGCCGTCGACGAGGGCGGACTCGAAGGTCTGGTGCGACACCCGGCTCTGGCCCATCACGTAGGTGAGGGCGGCGATGTTGGCCAGCCCCAGCAGGGGAGTACGCCGGTGCCCCCGTGCGCCGAGCTCGAGCGCCGTGTCGACCGCCGTACCCGCGATGAAGTGCGGGGCGAGCTCGGAGACGAACCAGCCCGCGAACATCGCCGGGATGCTCGCGAGCGAGCCGGGTGCCGGGCGGATCGCGTTGGCGACGAGCGCGGACGTGACCAGCTGGCGGCGCAGGTATCCCATGGCTCCAGGCTACCCGCAACTAGAACGTGTTCCACATCACTGGAGTACGCTTCGGCCATGCAGCGCCTGAGCGGACTCGACGCCTCCTTCCTGTACTTCGAGACGTCGACCCAGCTGCTGCACGTCTGCGGGCTCATCGTGCTCGACCCCGACTCGATGCCCGACGGCTACTCGTTCCCGTCGATGAAGGCGGAGATGGAGAAGCGTGTCTCGGCGGTCCCCGAGTTCCGCCGCAAGCTGCGGCGTGTCCCGCTCGATCTCGACCACCCGGTGTGGGTCGACCACGCGGACTTCGACATCGACCGGCACGTGCACCGGATGGCGCTGCCGTCACCGGGCGGCGACGAGGAGCTCGCCGCGTTGTGCGGCCACCTCGCCGGGCAGCCGCTGGACCGTTCCCGTCCCTTGTGGGAGATGTGGATCATCGAGGGACTCGACGAGGACCGCATCGCGGTGTTCGCCAAGATGCACCACGCGACCGTCGACGGCATGTCCGGCATGAGCCTGCTCGCGCACCTGTGCAGCCTCGAGCCCGAGGCGCCGGAGCCGAAGGCCCCGGAGATCGACACCGTGCGTCCGAGCCAGCTCAACCTCCTCGGTCGCGCCGTGGTCCGCAACGCCGCCAGGCCCGTGCAGGCAGCGAAGCTCGTCGCCCCGACCGTGGGCACGCTCGCCGGCACCATCGGCCGGGCGCGTCAGGGCAGGACGATGGCCGCACCGTTCACCGCTCCCCGCACGGCCTTCAACGGGACCATCACCGGGCGTCGGTCGATCGCGTTCACCGACTTGTCGCTCGACGACATCAAGGCGGTCAAGAACGCCGTCGGCTGCACGGTCAACGACGTCGTGCTCGCGGTGTGCGGGGGAGCCCTGCGCGGCTACCTCGACGGCCGCGGCGAGCTGCCGAGCGCCTCGCTGGTCGCGACCGTGCCCGTCTCCGTGCGCGACGAGTCCGCCGCCGCTGGGTCCAACCAGGTCTCCGCCCTCTTCGCGAAGCTGAGCACCGACGAGGCGGACCCGCTGGCCCGGCTCAAGCAGGTCGCCGACGGCAACAGCACCGCGAAGGACCACCAGAAGGCGATCCCCGCGTCCGCGCTCCAGGAGTGGGCCGAGCTCGCCGCTCCACGGACGTTCGGCGTCGCGGTGCGGATGTACTCCGGGCTGCGGCTCGCGGAGAAGCACCCGGTCGTGCACAACCTGGTGATCTCCAACGTGCCCGGGCCGCCGGTGCCGATCTACTTCATGGGTGCGCTGGTCGAGGCGATGTACCCACTCGGCCCGATCTTCCACCAGGCCGGCCTCAACATCACGGTGATCTCCAGCAACGGCAAGGTGCACGTCGGGCTCATCGCGTGCCCCGACCAGCTGGACGACCTCGACGACCTGGCGGGGGCCTTCCCGACGGAGCTCGCCGCCCTCGTGGATGCTTGCAATCTGAGCCCCACGACGGGAAACTAGAACACGTTCCAGTTTCTCTGGCAGGAGTGTCCGTGACCCACGCCCTCACCGAGACCCAGCAGGCGGTGCTCGACGTCGCCCGCGAGGCCCTGGGCCGCGAGGACGTCGACTGGAGCACCCTCGCCGACGCGGGCCTGCTGTCTCTCTGCGTCCCCGAGGCGTACGGCGGTGAGGGGCTCGGGTTGGCCGAGGTCGGCGTCCTGGTCCGCGAGGTCGGTCGCCGCGCGGTCCACCTCCCGGTGTGGGAGACGCTCGTGTGCGGAGCCCTGCCGCTGGCCGCCGTCGGCACCCAGGCCCAGCAGGAGCGGCTGCTCCCCGGCGTGGCCACGGGCGAGGTCCGCCTCGCCGCCGCCCTCCAGGAGCCGGGCGGCGCGCACCCCACCGTCCCGAGCACCACGCTGCGGCCGGACGGTGACGGCTGGCGGCTCAACGGACGCAAGGTCGGTGTCTGGGGCGCCGAGGGTGCCACCGCGATCCTCGTGCCCGCGCGCGTGCGCGACTCGACCGTCGTCGTCCTCGTCGACCCCAGGTCCGACGAGGTCGAGCTGATCGGCACCCGCTCCTCCCGCGAGGCCACCGAGCACACCCTGGTGCTGGCCGACCTGCGCGTCGCCGAGACCGACGTGCTCGGCGGTGCTCCGGGGACGATCGGCGCCGACTCCGCGGCCGCGGTGCTCCGGCAGCACGCGGTGGCCGGGCTCTGCCTCCTCGGTGACGGCCTCGTCGAGGGGGCTCGCGACCTGACCGCGGGCTACGTGAAGCAGCGGCAGCAGTTCGGCCGCGCCCTCGCGGAGTTCCAGGCCGTGGCCATGCAGATGGCCGACGTCTACATCGCCTCGCGCACCATCGGCCTCGCCGCGGGAGCCGCCGCCTGGCGTGTCGCCGAGCGGCTGCCCGCCGAGGACGACCTCGCGGTCGCCGCCCACTGGCTCGCCGTCGAGGGACCGCAGGCGCTGCACACCTGCCACCACCTGCACGGCGGCATGGGCGTCGACATCACCTATCCGCTGTGGCGCTCCTACTCCTGGACCAAGGACGTCGCCCGCGCACTCGGCGGCACGCACGAGACCCTGGCCGCGGTGCCTCTGCGGGAGACCGAGGGCAAGAACCTCGAGCTCACCGACGACCAGCGCGCCTTCAAGCAGGAGGCCCGCGACTACTTCGCCGGCCTGGTGGGTCCCGAGGACCGTCGTACCCTCCTGACGGAACGGCACGGCGAGGTCTACCACCGGATCATCAAGCAGATGGGCGCCGACGGCTGGATGGGCGTCGGCTGGCCCACCGAGTACGGCGGTCGCGGCCTGGGCGAGGTCGAGCAGCAGGTCTTCGTCAACGAGGCAGCGCGGGCCGACGTGCACCTGCCCGCCGTGACCCTGCAGACCGTCGGGCCGACACTGATGGCGCACGGCACCGAGATGCAGAAGGACCGCTTCCTCACCGACATCCTGGCCGGCGACGTGCACTTCGCGATCGGCTACAGCGAGCCCGACGCCGGCACCGACCTGGCGTCCTTGCGGACCAGCGCGAAGAAGGACGGCGACCACTACGTCGTCAACGGCCAGAAGATGTGGACCACCGGCGGCCACGCCGCCGACTACCTCTGGCTCGCGGTGCGCACCGACCCGGATGCTCCCAAGCACAAGGGGATCTCGGTGCTCATCGTCGACACGAAGGACCCGGGCTACTCCTGGACCCCGGTCATCACCGCCGACAACAGCCACCACGTGAACGCGACGTACTTCAACGACGTCCGCGTCCCCGCGGACATGCTCGTCGGTGAGGAGAACGAGGGCTGGCGGCTGATCACCAGTCAGCTCAACCACGAGCGCGTGATGCTCGCGCCCGCCGGCCGATTCGAGGGCCTGCGCGACCTGGTGCGGGACTGGGCGGCCGCCCGCACCGCACCGGACGGACGGCCGGTGCTCGACCAGCCCGACGTGCACGCGCTGCTGGCCCAGGTCACCGCGACGTTCCGCGTCAACGAGCTCCTCAACTGGCAGGTCTGCGAGGCGACCGCCTCCGGCGAGCCCTCGGTGGCCGACGCCAGCGCAGGGAAGGTGTTCGCCTCCGAGCGGCTCCAGCTCGTCGGGCGGCTCGTCGAGGAGGTCGTGCACCGCTACGGCGACCCCGCCGACCCGGAGACCGACGACCTGCTGCTCTACCTCGACAGCCAGGCCAAGCGCTACCTGGTGCTCACCTTCGGCGGCGGGGTCAACGAGGTGCAGCGCGAGCTGGTGTGCATGTTCGGGCTGGGGCTGCCGAAGGTGCCCCGGTGAGCGACCCCGCTGGCCGAGCCCGTCGAGACCACGACTGGATCATGGCCCGCGCGGCCGAGATGAAGGCACGGGGCGCCACCGAGCCGAAGGTGGCGCGCGACCCCGTCAACCAGCCCACGATCAACACCTGGCTGGACGCGATCGGTGACACCGACCCGCGCTGGACGGCAGGAGAGGCGCCGCCGGCGATGGCGCAGGCCTGGACGATGCCGGGGCTGGTCGGCAAGCGCTCCGAGGACGACCCGCTGCACGGGATGATGACCGCGCTCGACGAAGCCGGCTTCACCTCGGTGCTCGGCACCAACTGCGACCAGACCTACCTGCGCACCCTCCGGGTGGGCGAGGAGGTCAGCCTCTCCACCGAGCTCGAGAGCGTCGTCGGCCCGAAGCAGACGGGTGTCGGCACCGGCTACTTCGTCACCACCGTCGGCACCTGGCGCGTGGGGGACGAGCCGGTCGCGACGATGACGTTCCGGGTCCTGAAGTTCGACCCGTCGACAGCGCCCGCGCGTGCGGATCGCAGCCGCACCGTGCGCCCGATGTCCAACCAGGACACGACGTTCTTCTGGGAGGGAACCCGCGCCGGCGAGCTCAGGATCCAGCAGTGCAAGGCCTGCGGGGCTCTCCGACACCCACCCGGCCCGGTCTGCCCGGACTGCCTGGCCATGGAGCGCGGCTTCGTCGTCGCCTCGGGCAGGGGCACGGTCGCGTCGTACGTCGTGCACCACGCACCGGCGATCCCCGGCAAGCGCCTGCCTCTCGTCCTCGCCGTCGTCGAGCTCGAGGAGGGCGTCCGGATGATCGGCGAGCTCCGTGACGTCGACCCCGGCGCCGTCGAGATCGGCACCCCGGTGCGCGCCGTGATGGACACGATCGACGACGAGCTGGTCCTCCCGGCCTGGACACCCGCCTCGTCCGATCGGGAGGGCGCCCTGGCGCACTCCCATCCGGACGAGGCGCCTTCCGCCGACTCGCTCCCGGCCTGGGAGCTGCCGATCACGCCGACCCTCGTCGTGAGCACGGCGCTGGCGACGCGCGACTTCCAGGACGTGCACCACGACCGCGACCTCGCGGTGGGCCACGGGTCCAGGGACATCTTCCTCAACATCCTGACCACCACCGGGCTCGTGCAGCGCTACGTCACCGAGTGGGCAGGTGCGGGTGCCCAGGTCCGGGCCTGCGAGCTCCGGCTCGGGGCACCGGCACACCCCGGCGACGTGCTCAGGTTCGCCGGTCACGTGGCCGAGGTGGTCGAGGCCGACGGGGAGACCCGTCACGTCGTGGACGTCGTCGGGTCGGTGTCGCTCGGTGCGCACGTGACCGCCCGGGTGACGGTGGTGAAGCCGTGAGCCACCCGCTCCGCGGTGTCGCCGCGATCGTCGGTATCGGGGCCACCGACTTCTCCAAGGAGTCCGGACGCTCCGAGCTCCAGCTGTCCGCCGAGGCCACGCTGGACGCCCTTGCCGACGCCGGACTGGCGCCGAGGGACGTCGACGGGCTCGTCACGTTCACGATGGACAACAGCAGCGAGATCGCCCTGGCCCGCGAGCTCGGCATGGGCGAGCTGCGCTTCTTCAGCCGGATCAGCTACGGCGGGGGCGCGGCGTGCGCCACCGTCCAGCAGGCCGCGATGGCGGTCGCGACCGGCGTCGCCGACACCGTCGTCTGCTACCGCGGCTTCAACGAGAGGTCCGGTCAGCGCTTCGGGCAGGTGCAGAGCTGGGCAGCCGCCCAGGTGAACACCAACGGCCTCGACAACGCCTTCTCGTACCCGATGGGGCTCAGCACCCCCGCCGCGACGGTCGCGATGCAGGCCCGGCGCTACATGCACGACTTCGGCGCGACGAGCCGCGACTTCGGTGCCGTGGCCGTCGCGGACCGCAAGCACGCCGCGACCAACCCGAAGGCGTGGTTCCACGGCAAGCCGATCACCATCGAGGACCACCAGGCCTCGCGCATGATCGCCGACCCCCTGCACCTGCTCGACTGCTGCCAGGAGAGCGACGGCGCGGTAGCCGTGGTGGTCACCTCGACCGAGCGGGCGCGCGACCTGCGCGGCGGTGCCGTCCCGATCCTCGCCGCGGCCCAGGGGAGCGCGTCGGACCAGTTCGTGATGACGTCGTACTACCGCGAGCGACCTCGGCATCCCCGAGATGGGCGTCGTCGGGCGCGAGCTGTGGCGCCAGTCCGGCCTCGGTCCCGACGACATGGACACCGCGGTCCTCTACGACCACTTCACGCCGTACGTCCTCATGCA
The DNA here is from genome assembly GCA_963759965.1 of uncultured Actinomycetota bacterium. Lineage (GTDB taxonomy): Bacteria > Actinomycetota > Actinomycetes > Propionibacteriales > Nocardioidaceae > Marmoricola_A. Next base: position 112,484 of record CAVXBM010000019.1, on the reverse strand, counting down.
GCTCGAGGAGCTCGGCTTCTGCGGCCGCGGCGAGGCGCCCGGGTTCGTGGCCGACGGAGCCATCGAGCTCGGTGGCCGCCTGCCCCTGAACACCCACGGCGGCCAGCTGGGCGAGGCCTACATCCACGGCATGAACGGCATCGCGGAGGCGGTCCGCCAGGTGCGCGGCACCAGCGTCAACCAGGTCGAGGGCGCCGCGCACGTCGTGGTCACCGCCGGCACCGGCGTACCCACGAGCGGGCTGGTCCTCGGCCGCGACTGACCGTTCCCGCCCCGATCCTTGCCCGAGGGGGCAGGCTGGGGGGATGGCCGTGCACCTCCGGAACCTGCTGAACGGCGCCGTCTCGGAGACCCGCGTGCAGCCGATCGGCAAGAGGGTCCGTGGCTTCTCCGGCGACCGGCTCGTCGTGGACTCCGAGCGCGTCGTGCTGGTGTGGGAGCCGCGCCGGTACCTGCCGGAGTACGCCGTGCCCGAGGCCGACGTCCTGGCCGAGGTCGTCGAGGACGGCGTGGCTGCTGCCGACGTCCCCGAGGGACTGCTGTCGCCCGGCGTGCCCTTCACGGCGCACTCGGCCCCCGGGACGCCGCTGACGCTCCAGGTGGGTGATCGGACACTGACCGGCGCGGGGTTCCGACACCACGACCCGGACCTCGACGGGCTCGTGGTCGTCGACTCCAAGGCCCTCGACGCGTGGTGGGAGGAGGACGAGCCCGTGCTCGGTCATCCCCGTGACCCGATCCACCGCATCGAGTGCCTGCCGAGCGCCCGCCGCGTGGTCGTCCGCTGCGGCGACACGGTCCTCGCCGACTCCTCGCGCCCGGTGCTGCTCTTCGAGCCACCGTTGCCGATCCGCTACTACCTGCCGCGCGACGACGTCCGCCTCGACCTCCTGCAGGGCAGCGACACCCACACGATCTGTCCCTACAAGGGCGTCGCGTCGTACTTCTCCTACGCCCATGACGGCGTCGTCGCGCAGGACGTCGCATGGACCTACCCGGACGCACTCCACGACGCCCTGCCCGTGCAGGACATGGTGTGCTTCTATCCCGAGAAGGTCGACCTGTCGGTGTCGTGACGGCCGCCGGCGTCAGGTCAGGACTGACATTTTCGCGTCTCCGCGGCGCGCCGCGCGCGGGTCTGACGTTGGGGGTCCTCGAGCGAGCCGTGTCAGACTGAGCAGAGGCGCGGGTCCGGGGACTCGCGACCAGTCGGAGCAGATGGGGGAAGCATGAGACGTCGCGCCGCCATTCTCGCTGGGGTGTTGCTGGGCGCGGGACTGCTCGTCGCCGTCCCTGGTGCCGCACACGCCGCGCCGGTCGACCCTCAGGCCCGGGTCCTGACGGCAAAGCTGGGCAGTGGGGGAGAGCGGCTCTTCCTGCGGTACGAGTTCACCTGTCCGCCGAGCGGTCAGTCGTCCTTCCTCGCGGCCACCGCGACGCAGGCGTCCCAGGGGGACGTCGACGTCGCACTCGAGTTCCTCGAGGTCTCCTGCACCGGTGCACCACAGCGAGCCTCGCTCGTGGTCCCCGTGCGGGAGGGCCATTTCGAGGAGGGCAAGACCCTGATCGAGACGGTGCTGAACCAGGACAACGAACCCGCCTCGTGGCGTGCGGACGAGGCGACCGTCGCAAGCCTGCGGTACGGCCAGCGGGTGGCACCCACCAGGATCACCGCGAACTCACTCGCCGGGCTCAGGGCGACCTCACCCGAGCCGCTCGACGCGGAGATCAGGATCGTGAGGGCGAGGCTCATCGCGCACGGGGCCGCCGTGAAGGTGGTCTACCGCGCCAGCTGCCCGCAGAACTACTTCACGTACGTCTTCTCGGAGGTTCGCCAGGAGGGTGGCCCTGAAGCCGTTGACGCCCGCGGCACCTTGTCGGCCTTCTGCACCGGCCTGGACACCCGTCAGAAGCTCGTGGCGATCGTGACCTTGACCGGTGGGGCGCCCTTCGTCCCGGGGACCGCCACCGTGTCTGGCGTGCTCAACAACTGTGGCGACCAGCACGGTTGCTTCCGCGCCGAGGACGAGCAGGTGGTCCCGCTCCAGCCGGCGCCGTCATCCAGGAAGCGGGTCACGCTCGGGACCGGGTGACGACGCAGTCGGCAAGCACCGGACTCCCGTCGCGGGACTCGTCGTCCGACGTGATCGTGGCCTCGACGAGGATGCGGTCGCCCTCGTCCCAGGCACAGACACGGATGGTCTCGCCGGGGAACACGATCCCGGCGAAGCGCGCACCGAACGACCGGACGGCGCCGGCGTCCGAGCCGAGCAGGCCTTGGACGACCTCGCGCAGGACGATCCCGTACGAGCACAGGCCGTGCAGGATCGGCGCCGGGAAGCCGGCCTTCTCCGCGAAGGACGGCGAGGAGTGCAGCGGGTTGCGGTCGCCGCAGAGCCGGTAGAGCAGCGCCTGCTGCGGCGTGACCTCGTACGTCGTGTCCAGGTCGGCGTCGCGGTCCGGGAGCTCGACCTTGGTGGAGGGTCCGCGCTCACCGCCGAAGCCGCCCTCGCCCCGCACGAAGATGCTCGACCGGGTCGTGAACAGTGGCTCCCCGTCCGCGTCGGTCGCGGTGCCCTCGCGGACGATGAGGGCCGCCTTGCCCTTGTCCCACACGTCGCTGATCCGGCTGCGCAGCACGCCGCTCCCCGACGTGGGCAGCGGCCGGTGCACCTCGACCTCCTGCGTGCCGTGCACCACCTGGCTCAGCTGGATGTCGATGCCCGGCATCTCCAGCGACGGCGGTTCGGTGTCGTGGAAGGTCGGCACCACGACGCCGAACGACGGGAGCACCTGGAGGTCGGGACGGTCGGTGGTGAAGCGCAAGGTGTCGCGGTCGACGTTGTCACCCGGGCGCGCGCCGAAGCCGACCCCGAGGTGGTAGAGCAGCACGTCGGACGCCGACCACGTGAACGACTGCTCAGGCAGCTCCGCGCCGACGGCCTTGCTCGGGTCGATGGGCATGTCAGTCCTTCGCGAGGTCGAGGGCGGCGAGGTAGCCGAAGGTCATCGCCGGTCCGATGGTGGCTCCGGGACCGGCGTACGTGCGACCCATGACGGCTGCCGAGGTGTTGCCCGCAGCGTAGAGCCCAGAGATGGCCGACCCGTCGGGACGCAGCACCCGGGCTCGCTCGTCGGTCACGAGACCGCCCTTGGTGCCGAGGTCGCCGGGCACGATCTTGACGGCGTAGAAGGGCGCCTGGTCGATCGTGTGCAGGGAAGGGTTCGGCTTCACGGTCGGGTCCGAGTAGTACTTGTCGTAGGCGCTCTCGCCGCGGTGGAAGTCCTCGTCGACCCCGGACGTGGCGAATCCGTTGAACCGGTCGAGCGTCTCGCGGAGCCCGGCGGGGGGCACGCCGATCCTCTCGGCCAGGCCTTCCAGGGTGCCGCTCTTCACGACCACACCGCTCTTGAGCCAGTGACCGGGGAACGGCTGTCGCGGGCCGAGGCCGGCGAAGAGGTAGCGGTTGCGGTAGCGCTGGTCGACGACCATCCAGCAAGGCACGTGCGAGACGCCGGTCGCCTCGCCGGCGTAGATCTCGTGCACTGCCTCGACGTAGGGCAGCGCCTCGTTCATGAACCGCTTGCCGTCGCCGTTGACCATGATCGAGCCAGGCAGGTTGCGCTCGGCAAGGCAGAACCACGGCCCGCGGGGGAGCGGGATCGTCGGTCCCCACCAGGCATCGTCCATGAGGTCGGTGTCGGCGCCTGCCGCGATGCCGGCCAGGATCCCGCCGCCGGTGTTCGACGGAGCCCCGGTCGACCAGTCGGTGGTGATGGGGGAGGGCTGGTGCTTCTGGCGCAGCTCGAGGTTGAACTCGAAGCCGCCGCTGCAGAGCACCACGCCTCTGCGTGCATGGATCGCGGTCGTCTCGCCGTCCCTCACGACAGTGGCGCCGACGACACGGTCGCCCTCGAGGAGCAGGTCGGTGATCTCGGTGGAGTACCAGAGCGGGACGCCGGCATCCATCAGTCCCTTGCGCAGCCCGATGGTGAGCGCGTTGCCCATCCCGTAGAGCTTGCGCCCGCGCAGGGTGGCGAGCGCCTTGCGCAGGAAGACCTTGAGCATCGTCCACGGCCCGCGGGCGGTGCGGAAGCCCAACGAGAGCCAGCGGAAGTTCGCCTGGGTGACGACCATGTTCGCCGGCGCCTTGGAGTACGGCGGGTGCAGGTGCTCGATCTCGTCGCCGATGACCCGGCCGTCCAGCGGCTCGGGCTCGACGCTCCGGCCTCCAGGACGACCTCCTGGTGCCTCGGGGTGGTAGTCGGCGTACTGCGGCACCCAGGCGAACCGCACGGGCGCGTGGTCGCGGACGAAGTCCATCATCTCGGGGCCGCGGTCGATGAACGTGTCCCGCCGGACCTTCGGCACGACATCGCCGACGATCGAGTCGAGGTACTGCTTCGCCCGCTCCGGTGTGTCGTCGACCCCTGCCGACCGCAGGGCGTAGTTGCCGGGCACCCAGACGCCGCCGCCGGACCGTGCGGTGTTGCCGCCGAACCAGGCGCTCTTCTCGACCAGCAGCGTGTCCAGGCCCTGGTCGGCGGCGGCCATCGCGGCGACCATCCCGGCCCCGCCCGCGCCGACGACGAGCACGTCGACGGTGGTCTCCTGCGTCACCAGAAAACTGTAACAGGTTCCAGTTTTCTGGATCGAGGTGAGTCGTGGACCTCGACCCAGAGTTAGAACGTGTTCTAGTATTGCTGTCATGACCACGACTGCATCCGCCGTCCTCGACGGTGTGCGTGACCTGCTGCCGACCTTCCGCTCGCGCGCCGAGGAGGCCGAGCGCCTGCGCGTCGTGCCCGAGTCGTCGGTCAAGGAGCTCGAGGAGACCGGCTTCTTCACCCTGCTGCAGCCGCGGCGGTACGACGGGCTCGAGGCCGACCCGGTGGACTTCTACACCGCCGTGAAGGAGATCGCGGGCGCGTGCGGCTCCACCGGCTGGGTGTCGTCCGTCGTCGGTGTCCACCCGTGGCAGGTCGCGCTCTTCGCCGACGAGGCGCAGCAGGCCGTCTGGGGCGAGGACACCAGCACCAGGCTCTCGTCGTCGTACGCCCCGACGGGGAAGGCCGTGCTGACCGAGGGCGGCTTCACGCTGAGTGGTCGGTGGAGCTTCTCCTCCGGCTGCGACCACTGCCAGTGGGTGCTGCTCGGCGGCCTGGTGTTCAACGCCGAGGGGAACGTCGTCGACTTCCGCACCTTCATGGTGCCGCGGTCGGACTACACGATCGAGGACGTCTGGAACGTCGTCGGCCTGCGCGGCACGGGCTCCAACGACATCGTCGTCGAGGACGTGTTCGTCCCCGAGGCGTTCACCCTCTCGATGTCCGACACGGGGCGCTGCTTCGGACCGGGCCAGGAGGTCAACACCTCCGACCTCTACAAGCTGCCCTTCCACTCGGTCTTCACCATGACCATCTCGACGCCCCTGATCGGCATGGCCTACGGCGCCTACAGCGAGCACGTCGAGATGCAGCGCAAGCGCGTCCGCGCGGCGTACCTCGCGGAGAAGACCGCGAACGACCCCTACGCCTCCGTCCGCATCGCGCGCGCGTCCAACGAGATCGACTCGGCCTGGGTGCTCCAGGTCCACAACCTCCGCGACCTCCAGGGCTACGTGTCCCGGGGCGAGAAGATCCCGCTCGAGGCGCGGCTGCGCGTGCGTCGTGACCAGGTGATCGCCAGCGAGCGTGCCATCCGCGCGATCGACTCGATGTTCGAGTCGTCGGGCGGACGTGCCCTCGCCGAGGGCTCCTACCTGCAGCGCGCGTGGCGCGACGCCCACGCCGGCCGCGTGCACGCGGCCAACGACCCCGAGCGCGCGCTGGCCATGTACGGCTCGCTCGAGTTCGGCCACAAGATCGACCCTGGGATGTACTGAGCCCATGCCCCTGACCTTCGACGAGACCAGCCGGACCGCGAAGGCCGGCGACGTCACGCTGCACTTCCACGAGGCCGGCGACGCGCCCGGTCTTCCCCTGGTCATGCTGCACGGCGGCGGACCCGGGGCCTCGGCGTGGAGCAACTTCGGCGCGTGCCTCGAGACCTTCGCCGCTGACTTCCGCGTCCTGCTCGTCGACCAGCCGGGCTTCGGCGGCTCCGACAAGCCTGCGGTCGAGGGCCACTACTTCACCTTCGCCGCCGACAAGCTCGCGGCACTGCTCGACGAGCTGGGGCTGGAGCGCGTGCACCTGCTCGGCAACAGCCTGGGTGGCGGTACGGCGACGCGCTTCGCCCTGAAGTACCCGAGGAGGGTCGGCCGGCTCGTCCTGATGGGACCCGGCGGTCTCCAGCAGAACATCTTCAGCGCCGACCCGACCGAGGGCGTGAAGCGACTCTTCGAGTTCGGCGGCGACCCGACGCGCGAGCGGATGCGGGCCTTCATCAGCACGATGGTCGTCAACCAGGCGCTCGTGACCGACGAGCTCGTCGAGGAGCGGTACCAGGCAGCGACCGCTCCCGGAGCACGCGAGGCGATGGCGTCGATGGGTGCCTCCTTCATGGACCCGGAGACGTTCGAGGAGGGCATGCTCTGGCGCGACGCCTACAAGATCCGCCAGCACACGCTGCTCACCTGGGGACGTGAGGACCGGGTGAACCCGGTGGACGGCGCCTTCCTGGGCCTGAAGCTCATCCCCAGGGCACAGCTGCACGTCTTCCCGAACTGCGGCCACTGGGCGCAGATCGAGGCAGCCGTGGACTTCCATGCCGTCACCCGCGCGTTCCTTGCCCAGCACGTCGAGGTTTCGACAGGCTCAACCCAAGGAGGTCGAGCGTGACGATCGACCTCAAGTCGCTCGGCTACGTCCGCGTCGACAGCACCGACCTCGACCAGTGGCGCCACTTCGGCGGCAAGGTCCTCGGCATCCCCGAGGGGCGTGGTCCGAACCCCGAGCACCTGTACTTCCGCATGGACGAGGTCTCGGCCCGCATCGTCGTGGTGCCCGGGGAGCAGGACCGTCTCCAGGCCATGGGGTGGGAGGTGGCCGACCACCGTGCGCTCGCGCAGGCCGTCGACCACCTCAAGGACCACGGTGTCGACGTCGAGACGGGTTCCGCCGACGAGCTCGCCGACCGACGTGTCGAGGGCATGGTGCGGTTCACCGACCCCTTCGACAACGTCTTCGAGCTCTACCACGGAGCGACGTACGAGAGCCGTCCCGTGGTCACGCCCTACGCACAGACGTTCGTCACGGGAGAACAGGGGATGGGCCACATCGTCGTGCCCGTGAGCGACGACGTGGAGGCCCTCCGCTTCTACTCCGACGTGCTCGGCTTCCGGCTCCGTGACTCGATGCGGATGCCGGGGGAGTTCGTCGGCAAGGAGCCCGGATCGACCGTGTGGCTGCGGTTCCTGGGCTGCAACCCGCGCCACCACAGCCTCGCGTTCCTGCCGATGCCGAACCCGAGCAAGTGCGTGCACATCATGGTCGAGGTCACGAAGCTCGACGACGTGGGCCGGGCGCTGGAGCGGGTGCGCAAGCACAAGGCGCACCTGAGTGCGACACTCGGACGTCACATGAACGACCAGATGGTGTCGTTCTACGTCCGCTCACCCGGGGGGTTCGACGTGGAGTACGGCTGTGAGGGCCTGCAGGTCGACGACGCGAAGTGGGTCGCCCGCGAGTCGACCGCGGTGAGCTACTGGGGTCACGACTTCGGCGGTGCCTGAGATGTCGTTCGACGACATCCCGGAGGGCATGAATCCCGACGCGCGCCAGACCTGGCCGCCGCCGGAGCTCATCGACCAGTTCACGGGCGACTTCGACTTCGAGTTCAGGCTCGGCGAGGAGACACCCCTCCCGACCGACGACCCGGAGGCGCTGGCGCAGGCTCGCCAGTTCCGCGACGTCCTCGGAGTGTTCGCCACCGGCGTGACCGTCGTGACGTCGACGAGCAACGGCGAGCCGGTCGGCATGACTTGCCAGTCCTTCAGCTCGGTCTCGCTGTCACCGCCCTTGGTGATGTTCTGCCCGGCCAAGACCTCGCGCGCGTGGCCCCTGATCCGTCGGGCCGGCTTCTTCTGCGTGAACATCCTGGCCGCCGGGCAGGACGAGCTGTCCAACGGCATGGCCACCAAGGGCGACCGCAAGTTCGACGGCGTCACCTGGAGCCCCTCGAAGACCGGCGCTCCGCTGCTCGACGGTGTGACCGGCTACGTCGACTGCACCATCCAGGCGGTCTACGAGGCCGGCGACCACTACGTCGTCATCGGCCGCGTGCAGGACCTCGGCACCGGCGAGGTCCACGGGGACCCGCTGCTGTTCTTCCGGGGTCGCTACACCGGCACGTCCGACTGACGCCCTCTCGCGCCTGGCTGGCGACACGTGGTCGCACGCCCGCGTCAACGCTGGGCGCCACGCACGCCCTGACCTATATTCGAGGCTCAGCGGAGGGGCACCCATGAGTCGTCGGCATCGCCAGGAGCGTCAGCAGTCAGTGCGCCTCAAAGTCGCGCGCGAGAAGGCGCTCCGTCGTCGTGCGCGGGCGTCGAAGCCGGCCGCCGCGGCCGTCACCGTGGCCGCCCTGTCCCTCGCCGGTGCGGCGATGCCCGCCGCGGGAGCGGAGCACGCGGCTGCCGCCGCGGCAGCGTGCGCGGACGCCCGCACGCCGAGCAGCAGTCCGCACAACCTCGTCGCGTGGGGCGACACCACCTACTTCACCGCCAACGACGGCGTCCACGGCGAGTCCCTGTGGAAGTCCGACGGCACCGCCGGGGGCACCGTGCTCGTCAAGCGCTTCGGCAGCGGCAACGACGAGTACTCCTACGGACCGTCGTCGCTCACGAAGGTCGGTGACCGCCTCTTCTTCACCGCCGAGGACGAAGCCCACGGCCAGGAGCTGTGGGTCAGCGACGGCACCGGCGCGGGCACGGTCCGGATCAAGGACATCCGCCCCGGCCCCAAGGGATCCGGTCCGTCCTCGTTGACGGCTCTCGGGGACACCCTGCTCTTCACCGCTCGCGACGGCGCGCACGGACGGGCCTTGTGGAGGTCGAACGGCACCGCGTCAGGCACCGTCCTGGTCAAGGCGGTCACGCCGTCGTCCTACGAGGGTGGCACCTTGACCGTCGTCGGAGACACGGTGTTCTTCACCGCAGGCGTGGCGGGCGACGACACCGACGTGGCCCTGTGGAAGTCGGACGGCACCACGGAGGGGACCGTCGTCGTCAAGGAGCTCGCCTCCGCCTCCGAGGACTACGGGCCCTCCCCGGTCGGCATCGGCAACATCCTCTTCTTCGTCGGCGGCGACGACGTGCACGGGCAGGAGCTGTGGCGCTCGGACGGCACCGAGGACGGCACCGTCATGGTCAAGGACATCCGTCCCGACACCTACGACAGCCAGATCAACCAGCTCGCCGTCGTCGGGGACACCCTCTTCCTCAGCGCGCGTGACGGCATCCACGGCTCGGAGCTGTGGCGGTCCAACGGCACCGAGGAGGGCACGACGCTCGTCAAGGACATCAATCCTGACGCACGTCGTTACGGACCGACCAGCTTCAGTCCCGTCGGCGACACCCTCTACTTCACGGCCGACGACGGCACCCACGGGCGGGAGCTCTGGAAGTCCGACGGCAGCGAGGTCGGCACCGAGCTGGTCAAGGACATCGGTCAGGACGATGCTGAGTACACCTACGCGCCGAGCGACCTGACGGACGTCGGCGGGACGCTCTACTTCGCCGCGGACGACGGCACGCACGGCAAGGAGCTGTGGACCTCGAACGGCTCGGCCCAGGGGACGATCCTGGTCAAGGACATCAACCCCTCCGCCGCCGACGACGACTACAGCTACGGGCCTGACGACTTCACGGACGTCGGCGGGACGCTCTTCTTCACCGCGGACGACGGCGTGCACGGTCAGGAGCTGTGGACCTCGGACGGCACGGCGCAGGGCACGAGCCTTGTCGATGACATCAACCAGGGCGGTTTCTTCCGCGTCGACAGGCACGCGCGGCCGGACCGCGACAAGGGCACGTTGGCGGTCCGCGTGTACACCGCGGCGGCCGGGAAGCTCGTCCTCGAGCCGGCAAGCGGGTCTCTGACCAGGACGACGGTCGAGCGACCGGACAAGCAGGGGTACTCCAGGCTCACGGTGCGACCGACTGAGGAAGGGATGCGGCGGCTCGAGAGCGCCCTCCGCGAGGCGAAACGCCACGGCGGAAGCGTCGGCCGCGTGCCGGTCAGCATCCGCACCACCTTCACGCCCTGCGGCGGCACACCGAGCAGCCAGGTGCGCCGGTTCACCCTCGAGCTGAAGTGAGCACGCCGGACACCGAGGTCCGCTTCCACCACAGTCCGTCCCTGGCATCGGTGCTGGGCGATGCCGGGTGCTCGCTGCTCGTGTCGACGTACCAAGCGGGGCAGCTGGTCGCCGTCGGCGTCGCGGAGGACCGGCCCCACCTCTCCTTCCGCCGGTTCGACAAGGCGATGGGCATCGCCGTCGGGCCGGACCGCATCGCCGTCGCCGGCCGCGACCAGGTCTGGTCGCTGCAGGACCACGGCGAGATCGCTCCGCTTCTCGAGCCTGCCGGCCGGTATGACCGGTGCTGGCTGCCCCGCACCTCCGTCGTCACCGGTCCTGTCCAGTGCCACGAGATCGCCTGGGGACGCGACGAGGCGGGAGCGCCGGAGCTGTGGGTGGTCAACACTCTCTTCTCCTGCCTGGCCGGCCTCAGCCCTCAGCACAGCTTCGTGCCGCGGTGGCGACCGCCGTTCGTCTCCCGGCTCGCGACCGAGGATCGCTGCCACCTCAACGGTCTGGCCATGCGGGACGGGTCGCCCGCCTTCGTGACGGTGATGGCCCCCAGCGACGAGCCGGGGGGCTGGCGCGCCTCGCCCAACGAGACCGGCGCCGTCCTCGACGTCTCCACCGGGGAGGTCGTGAGCAGCGGCTTGTCCATGCCGCATTCACCCCGGTGGCACCGCGGAGACCTGTTCGTCCTGAACTCCGGACTCGGACGCCTCGAGCGCGTCGACCTGGCCACCGGCCGGCGCGAGGTGGTGGCGACGGTGCCGGGATATGCCCGGGGCCTCGCCCTCCACGAGGGTCTCGCCTTCGTCGGGCTCTCCAAGATCCGGGAGAGCGCGACCTTCGGCGGCACACCCATCGCGCAGTTCCAGGACCGGCTCGTGTGCGGAGTCGGCGTCGTCGAGCTGGGCACCGGCGACACGGTCGCGACGCTGCAGTTCGACAACGCCGTCGAGGAGATCTTCGACGTCCAGGTCGTCCCCGGCACGCGGTGCCCGTCGCTCGGGGACACCGCCGCCAGCGACCTCTGGGTGCTCCCGGGGTGAGTGCTACTCCGGTGGCGAGAACGGCGTGATGCAGAACGGGTGCCCGGCAGGGTCGAGGAGGACAGTCCACCTCGGGTCCGGCTGGTGGTCGGCTACGCGCGCGCCGCAACCCACCGCCCTCTCGACGAGCTCCGCGACATCGGCGTCGCCGTTCAGGTCGAGGTGCCAGACCGGCGAGGCCCGGCCACGTCGGAGGCTCGTAACCGTCCAGCTGCTGCAGCGACAACACGTAGGCCCCACACCGGACGCCCGCCGAGGTCGGTGTCGACCAGATGATCGTTCCGCCGAGCAGGTCTGCATAGAAGTCGGCCAGGCCTCGAGCGTCTCCACAGTCGATGGACACCGCTGCGATCTCGAGCCCCGTGCCGGTCATGGCCCCAGCCTAGGAGCGGGCCCCGCTCGGGCAATACCAGCACCGGGGCTTTCCTCCGATGCACCGCAGAGCGGCAGATCCGCGCGACACCTCACGCAGAAGAACGCCTGTGGGACGGATCCCAGTCACCAGGTGACTGGGATCCGTCCCATTGTCAGTCCTATGCATGCGGTCTTGCATGCGAGCGTGTTGTCATCGGTGAGCAACAGATCCGCGTGCCGCAGCGCATCGCACCCAGGAGACTCGACCAACGAGGGCGCGACTACGTGAAGGCCTGAGCAACCGCGTCGACGCGCTCGCGGTAGGAGGCCCACCAGGCCTCGTCCTGGTCCGGCAGGTTGTCGTTGCCCTGGGTGAGACCTGCGAGGCCGTCGATGAGCTCGCGGACGATGTCGGCGTGGCCGGCGTGACGCTCGGTCTCGACGATCATGTGCACCAGGATCCCGTGCAGGGTCACGTCGCGCTTGCCCTCGGACCACCACGGGACCGATCCCGGGGCGTCCAGGGGGAGTGCGGCGATCGTCTCGTCGGAGTGCGCCCAGACCCTGCGGTACATCGCGACGATGTCGTCCCGTGGCTGGTCGGGCGTGGCGTACATGTCCTCGTTGGGCTCCGCGTCGTCCGCGAACCAGGGGAGCGACTCGGGCGACGGGCGTCCGAACGTGTCGCCGAGGTAGCCGGCCTCGACGGAGGCGACGTGCTTCACGATCCCGAGCAGGTTCGTGGCGGTGGGCGTGAGCGGCCGGCGTACGTCGTACTCGGACAGGCCGTCGAGCTTCCAGAGCAGCGCCTCGCGCGCCTCCTGGAGATACTGCTGGAGCGTCGCCTTCGGGTCGGTCATGCGCTCACTGTGCCAGGGGCACGTCGACCGCGATCTCCTCGCCGAGGCGCGCACCCACCAGGTCGAGGTGGTCACCGCTCCAGAACCGGCCCGGGTCGTAGTAGTTCGTCGGACGCTGGTCGTCGAGCAGCCCCATGTCCTGGTACGTCGCGGCCACGACCTCGGCACAGTACGTCGTCTCGACCGACGCCTGGCTCCGGGCCCGACCCCTGAACCACCGGCCGGCCAACGCCGCCGTCGACGGGAACGGCGTGCCGTCGAGCCGCGCGATCGTGCGCAGAGCGGCGTCCTCCATGCGCTTGCTCGGCGAGGGCTCGAGCTGACGCAGCCACGCCCGCTGGTCGTAGACCCGCACCCAGCGCTCGACCGCGGCCCGGAGGTCGTGGAGCTGGACACCACGGTGGTGGCTGCCGCTCCACACGTCCTCCAGGCTCTTCCCGAGCTCGGCGTGCCACATCAGGGGCGGCAGGTCGTCGATGACGACCGCCATGCCGACGTGGTTGACGGGCGCGTTGGTGAGGGTGCGGATCGCCTGGTCGGCGGCGGAGTGGCCGCGGAACAGCCAGACGTCGCCCGTGCGTGTCACGTCGACCGCCTCGTCGAGGCTCAGCACGCTCATGCCGCTATCTTCGCGGCATGAAGCTCTGGAAGGCGCTCGGCCTCGCCGGACTCGCCGGGGTCACGGCCACCGGCGTCGTCATCGCGCGTGACCAGCGCAAGCGGACCCAGGTGACTCCGGACGACGTACGGGCCAAGCTCCGCGAACGTCTCGAGGAATCAGGGAAGGCTTGAGCCGTCCGCGGTGTTGTCGGTGGCACAGGGAAGAGTGCTTCCTGACCCGGCAGCCGACAGAGAGATCAGCAGATGACCGACTCGATCGAGTCCTCGGGCGACACCAACGCAGCAACCTCAGCACAGGCTGAGCCGGATCCTCGGAGGTGGCTGGCACTCGCGGTGCTGGCAGCGTCCCAGCTCATGATCGTTCTCGACGCCTCGATCGTGAACATCGCGCTGCCGTCGGCCCAGGAGGACCTCGGCATCAGCAACGCCGACCGTCAGTGGGTCGTCACGGCCTACACCCTCGCGTTCGGCGCGCTGCTGCTCCTCGGCGGTCGCATCGCCGACTACGTCGGTCGCAAGCGCACGTTCCTCGTCGGGCTGCTCGGCTTCGCGGGCGCGTCCGCCATCGGCGGGCTCGCGCAGACCCAGGAGCTCCTCTTCGCGGCCCGCGCGCTGCAAGGGGCCTTCGCCGCTCTCATGGCGCCCGCCGCGCTGTCCCTCATCACCGTGACGTTCACCGAGCCCAAGGAGCGAGCGAAGGCCTTCGGCGTCTTCGGCGCGCTCTCCGGCGGCGGCGCCGCGATCGGACTGATCGTCGGCGGCGTGCTGACGGAGTACACCTCGTGGCGCTGGTGCCTGGGTGTCAACGTCCCCGTCGCTCTCCTCGTCGCCCTCGCCGCGCTGCCCCTCGTCCACGAGAGCAAGGCGCACGGCGACACGCGGTACGACGTGCCCGGCGTGCTGCTGGCGACCGCCGGCCTGTTCTCCCTGGTCTACGGCTTCACCGAGGCAGCCCGGGCAGAGAACCCCGACGACCCGAGGAGCACCGCGGTGAAGGGCTGGGGCGACTCCTCGACCATCACGTTCCTGGTGCTCGCGGTGGTGCTGCTCGCGGCGTTCGTGGTGTGGGAGCGACGTGCCAAGAACCCGATGCTGCCGCTCCGCATCGTCCTGGACCGCAACCGCGGCGGCTCCTACCTGATCTTCCTGTTCGTCGGAGCCGGCCTCTTCGCGATGTTCCTGTTCCTGACCTACTACTTCCAGATCAACCTGGGGTACAGCCCGCTGAAGGCGGGCTTCGCCTTCCTCCCGTTCAGCGCCGGCATCATCCTGACCGCCGGAGTGGTTGCTCAGCTGCTGCCACGGCTCGGTCCCAAGCCGATCCTCGTGGTCGGGCTGACCATGGCCGTCATCGGCATGCTCCTGCTGCTGCGCATCGACGGCGACACGGCCTACTGGTCGCACGTCCTGCCGGCCGAGATCCTCATGAGCGTCGGCATGGCCGGCGTCTTCATCCCCGCGTCGAGCACCGCGCTCGTCGGCGTCGGGCACCACGATGCGGGAGTGGCCAGCGCCGTCCTCAACACCTCGCAGCAGATCGGGGGATCCCTGGGCACGGCGCTGCTCAACACGCTCTTCGCAGGCGCCGTCACGGGCTACTTCACCGACAACCTGCGTGACCCCGCGGACGCGGACCGACTGCTCCCGCTCGCCTTCATCCACGGGTACCACGTGTCGTTCTTCTGGGGCGCGATGCTGCTGGCCGGAGGCCTGCTCACGGCGCTGTTCGTGATCAACGCACGCAAGGAGGACGTGCCCGACGAGGCCGCCGTGGTGTGACGGGGTGACGGAGGCCGGCCGTCAGGCGTCGGCCTCCAGCGCCTGGATGGACTCGTGCATGGTGAGCGTCCGCTGCGCCGACTCGACGTGGAGGTTCTCGACCATCCGGCCGTGGTAGGTGACGACGCCTGAGCCCTGGCCGTCCTCCCACGCCTTGAGCACGCCGCGGGCGTCCTCGACCGCCTGCTCCGACGGGGCGAAGGCGGCGTTCGCGCCGGCGACCTGGCCGGGGTGGATGAGGGTCTTGCCGTCGAAGCCCATCTCGCGGCCCTGGCGGCACTCGGCGAGGAACCCGTCCTCGTCCTTCACGTCGTTGTAGACGCCGTCGATGATCGCCTTCCCCGTCGCGCGGGCGGCGAGGAGGCCCAGGCCGAGACCGGTGAGGAGCGGCTGCCTGCCGGGCACGTGCTCGGCGTACAGCTCCTTGGCGAGGTCGTTGGTGCCCATCACCAGCACCGTGAGGACGTCGGACGCCGACGCGATCTCCTCGGCGTGCAGCATCGCTCGCGGCGACTCGATCATCGCCCAGAGCTGGGTGTCCGGCAGCGCCCCGTGACGCGCCATCGAGTCGACCAGCTCGAGGACCGCCTTCACGCTGTCGACCTTCGGCACGACGATCGCGTCCGGTCGGGCGTCGCAGGCCGCGGCCATGTCGTCGGCGTGCCACTCGGTGTCCATCCCGTTGACGCGGATGGTCACCTCCCGCCGGCCGTACTCACCCGAGGCAGCCGCGGCGCAGGCGTTGTCCCGAGCAGCCGCCTTGGCGTCCGGCGCGACGGCGTCCTCGAGGTCGAGGATCAGTCCGTCGACGGGCAGCGTCTTGGCCTTCTCCAGCGCCCGCTCGTTGGACGACGGCATGTACAGGACCGACCGGCGCGGCCGGAAGGTGATCGCATCACTCATGCGTCGACCCCGATCGCGGCGTACTGCTCGGCGAGCTTCGGGTCGACCTTCGCCAGCTCTTCCGCCAGCTTGACCATGACGAGGCACTGCTTGAGGGAGGCGTCGTCCTCCATCTTCCCGTCGAGCATCACCGCACCGGTGCCGTCGCCCATCGCGGCGACGACGCGACGCGCGTGCTCCACGTCCTCGACGCTGGGGGAGAAGACCCGGTTGGCGATCTCGATCTGCTTGGGGTGCAGCGACCACGTGCCGACGCAGCCGAGCAGGAAGGCGTTGCGGAACTGGTCCTCGCAGGCGACCACGTCGGCGATGTCACCGAACGGTCCGTAGTACGGGTAGATGCCGTGCATCACGCACGCGTCGACCATGCGCGCGATCGTGTAGTGCCAGAGATCCTGCTGGTACGTCGTGCGCTCGCCGTCGATGTCGCCGTCGACCGGGTCCTGGCGGACCAGGTAGCCCGGGTGGCCACCGCCGACGCGGGTGGTCTTCATGCGGCGGTCGGCGGCGAGGTCTGCCGGCCCGAGGGAGAGGCCCTGCATGCGCGGGCTGGCGCCGCAGATCTCCTCGACGTTGGCCATGCCCCGCGCCGTCTCGAGGATCGCGTGCACCAGGATCGGCTTCTGCAGGCCGGCCTTCGCCTCGAGCTGGGCGAGGATCCGGTCGACGTAGTGGATGTCCTCGGCGCCCTGCACCTTCGGCACCATCACCACGTCGAGCTTGTCGCCGATGCCGGGCACCAGGGTCGTGATGTCGTCGAGGAACCACGGCGAGTCCAGCGCGTTGACCCGCGTCCACAGCTGCGTCGGCCCGAAGTCGGTCGACTGAGCGATCTTCACGAGGCCCTCGCGAGCGGCCACCTTGTTGTCGGCCTTGACCGCGTCCTCGAGGTTGCCCAGCAGCACGTCGACGGTGCCGACCATGCCGGGCACCTTGCCGGCCATCTTCTCGTTCGACGGGTCGAAGAAGTGGATCGCTCGGCTCGGACGAGCCGGGATCTCCCTCAGCGGCTCGGGCGCCCCCACAGCGAGGGGGCGGAAGAAGTCCTTGGCGCTGCGCACAGCTGTGTCCTCCGATGTCCAGGGGTCTTCGGACCGTAGCAGCGCCCGACCGGGCTATGACATGTGTCCGTCTGTGGGGTTTCCCACGCCCCAGCGCGGCCCTACGCTGACGTCACGACGCACGGGGGAGACACACATGCTCGACATCCGACGCGCGCTGTCCGTGTCCGCGGCAGCAGCGCTCACTGCAGGAACGATCGCCATCGCACCGGCCGCTCAGGCTGCACCGATGCACATGACGCCCAAGATCTGGCACGTCTACAGCTCGCTTCACGACCAACCGCAGTCGGTGCAGCCGGGCGGCACCTATACGGCGTGCCTCACCGAGGACGTGAGCCAGCTGTACCTGAAGGTGAAGGTCACGCACGCGAAGAAGGACAAGCGCTTCAGCGTGATCTGGAAGCAGGACGGGCAGCGTCTGGGTCGCTACCTCGCGGCCTACGGGTCCGGTGGCAGCTTCACCGACTGGTTCTCCTGGCCCAACGCCGCTCGCGGCACCCTGTCGCTCTCGGACGGCACGTACAGCGTGACGTTCAAGCAGGCCGGCAAGAAGGTCGGGGGCAACAAGGTGACGCTGGAGCACCACGCCTGCTGAACGACGCCGCTGCCAGAGGCCGAAGCCACCCCTGGGGAGGGAGTGCCGGTCGGGTCGTCCGGGTAGGGGACGACCATGACTGAAGACTCGGGCAAGCTCATCGACCTCATGCGCGACATGTACGTCGCCATGCTCACCACCACGACCGACGACGGCACCCTGCGCTCGGTGCCCATGGCGCGCCAGGAGGTGGACCCGTCGGCGGAGCTCTGGTTCATCACGGCGCGCGACACAGCCCACGTGCGCGACATCCAGGCACGCCCCCAGGTCGCGCTGACGTTCTCGAGCCGGGACGCGTGGGTCTCGGTCCAGGGGACCGCCACCGTCGTCGACGACCTCGAGAAGCTGAAGGACCTGTGGAACACCTTCGCCGAGGCCTGGCTCCCCGGTGGCCCCGAGGACGACAACGCGACGTTGATCCGGGTGGACGCCACGGGTGGCGAGTACTGGGACACCCCCGGCGGTCGGATCGCCTCGCTGATCAGCTTCGCGAAGACCAAGCTCACCGGTGACACCTACGACGCGGACCACGGTCGCGCGGACCTCTGAGGTCGTCAGAGCAGAGTGGCGCGGTGGAGGTGCGCAGCACCGAAGAGCTGCCGCAGCGCGTGGGCTCGCTTGAGCACGAGGTGGGCATCGTGCTCCCACGTGATCGCGATCCCGCCGTGCAGCTGCACGGTCTCGGCGGCGACCTTCTCGAGGGCGTCGTCGCACCACGCCTTCGCGACGGAGGTACGCCGCTGCACGTCGACGCCGTCGGCCACGGCGACCGCCGCAGCGAGGGTCGCGGACCGCGAGGTCTCGACGAGGACGAGCAGGTCGGCCATCCGGTGCTTGAGGGCTTGGAAGGAGCCGATCGGACGACCGAACTGCTCTCGCTCCTTGCTGTACGCCACGGTCATCTCCAGGCCACGCCGGGCGACGCCCGTGGCGGTGGCCGCGACCGCAGCGGCGCCCACGGCGTGGACGCGCGCGAGTGTCCCGGCGTCGCCGCCGACCCTCGTCGCCGGCACGTCCACGAGCTCGAGCAGCGCAAGCCGCAGCGCCGGGTCCATGGCCGGCGTGGGGGTGCGCGTGAGACCGGCGGCGTCCCCTGCGACCTCGAACAGCGCCGGCCCGTCGTCGGTCATGGCGACGACGAGGACCACCTCGGCCGTGTCCCCGTCGAGCACGTGCTCCACGCTGCCGCTGAGCCCGCGGTCGGTCGCGGACACGGCGACCGCGGCGTCGACGAGCCCGGTCACGCCCGACCAGGCCAGCGTCGCCGTCCGGGCGCCGGACGCGAGGTCGGGGAGGAGACGCGCCGCCGCTTCATCGTCACCGGACGCCAGCACCGCCTCGGTGGCGAGAGTCGTGGCCAGCAGGGGACTCGGTGCGAGCGAGCGGCCGAGCTCCTCGAGGACCACGCTGGTCTCGACGAATCCGAAGCCGGCGCCTCCGTGCTCCTCGGGCGACGGCCAGTCCCGCGACGCCGACCTGCTCGCAGAGCAACGACCACAGCTTCTCGTCGTAGCCGCGTCCTGACTCGAGCGCGGTGCGCACCGCCCGGGTGTCGGCGTGCCGACCGAGCAGCTCCTGGAGGATCGAGGCCAGCTCCTGCTGCTCCTCGGTCCAGCGCAGCTCAGGCACTGAGCTCACCCGTGAGCGAGTCGAGCACCCGACCGCGGTGGAACGACGCGGTGCCCCAGGCACCGACCAGCGCGCGGACCTTGAGAAGCCACAGCGACAGGTCGTGCTCCTCGGTGTAGCCGACAGCGCCGTGCAGCTGGAGTGCGGTGCGGGCCGCGGCGTAGGCCGCCTGGCCGGTGGCCACCTTGGCGGCGGACACAGCCCGACCACGTGTCGGCCCGTCGAGCTCGACTGCGGCCCCGTGGACGAGCGGCCGTGCGAAGTCGAGAGCGATCCGTGCGTCGGCGAGCTGGTGCTTGAGCGCTTGGTACGACCCGATCGGGCGGCCGAACTGGGTGCGCTGCTTGACGTAGTCGACGGTCTCCTCGATCAGGTGCTCCCCGAGTCCGAGGAGCTGCGCAGAGCACGCGAGGACCGCCAGGTCGAAGGCGTGCTCTCGTGCCGTCACAGCCACGTCGAGCGCCTCGCCGGAGGACGAGACCTCGAAGAGCCGGCGGGCGGGGTCGAGGGAGTGCGCGCGCCCCGCGACGACCGCGCCCCGGACGTCCTCGTCGACGACGTAGAGGTGGCCGGCGACGTCCGCGTCGAGCGCATGTGCGGCGTGCTGCCTCACGCAGACGCTGCCGACCGCACCCTCGGCGAGGGCGGCGACGACGTCGGGCGCAGCGTCGGAGAGCAGCGCCGGGAGGTACGCCGCGCTCTCCACCCACGGACCAGGGACGGCGTACCGGCCGAGCTGCTCGAAGGCGACCGCGAGGTCGACGGGATGTCCGCCCATCCCCCCGACCTCCTCCGGGACGAGGAGCGCGTTGACGCCCTGGTCTGCCAGGCGCTTCCACAGCGCGAGACCGGCAGCGGTGTCGTCGGCTGACCAGGAGCGGGTCGCCGTGACGACGTCGGCGCCGGACAGCAGGTCGCCGAGGGACCCGCCGAAGCCACGCTGCTCGTCGGTGAGGACGAACCTCATCGGCCCGCCCCCTTCGGCTCGCGGGGCAGCCCGAGGACGCGCTCGGCGACGATGTTGCGCTGGATCTCGTTGGTGCCGGCGTAGATCGGGCCGGACAGCGAGAAGAGGTACCCCTCGGTCCACGTCGATCCGCGCAGCTCTGCCGTCGTGCCCGAGGAGCTCGAGCGCGGTCTCGTGCAACGCGATGTCGAGCTCGGACCAGAAGACCTTGTTCACCGAGCCGGCAGCACCCATCTCGCCGCCGTCGGCCAGGCGGGTGACGGTGCCCCACGTGTAGAGCCGGTAGGCCTCGGCACCGATCCACGCGTCGACCACGTGGTCGCGCAGCTCGGGGTGGTCGTCGCCGTGCTCGCTCCACAGCTCCACCAGGCGGTCGGCCGCCGCAGCGAACCGGCCGGGGGAGCGCAGCGACAGCCCACGCTCGTTGCCGGCGGTGCTCATCGCGACCCGCCACCCGTCGCCGGGCTCGCCCAGGACGTCGGAGTCGGGCACGAACACGTCGTCGAAGAACACCTCGGCGAAGCCGGGCTCGCCGTCGAGCTGCGCGATGGGACGGACCGTGACGCCGTCGGCGTCGAGCGGGAAGAGGAAGTAGGTCAGCCCCGCGTGGCGGGCAGCCTCCGGGTCGGACCGGAAGAGCCCGAAGCCCCAGTGCGCGTAGGTCGCCCGTGAGCTCCACGTCTTCTGCCCGCTGAGCAGCCAACCGCCGCGCTCGTCGTCGCGTCGCGCGGTCGACCGCAACGACGCCAGGTCGCTGCCGGCCTCCGGCTCCGACCAGCACTGCGCCCAGATGCGCTCACCGGTGGCCATGGTCGGGAGGAACCGGTCCTGCTGGTCCGGGGTGCCGTGCTCGAAGAGGATCGGCGCCAGCAAGAAGATGCCGTTCTGGCTCACGCGTCCTGGCGCGCCGGAGCGGTAGTACTCCTCCTCGAAGACCACCCACTCCACGAGCGACGCCTCGCGACCGTGGTAGTCCCGCGGCCAGGACACGACCGACCAGCGCGCCTCGGCCAGACGGGCCTCCCACTCCTGGTGGGCGCGCCAGCCGTGCTCGGTGTCCATCGAGGGCAAGGACTCGGTGGGCACGTTCTCGGCGAGCCAGGCGCGGGCCTCGGCCTGGAAGGCGAGCTCGGACTCGGTGAGGTCGAGGTCCATCAGTCGCCCCCCGTTCCCTGAGCCTGTCGAAGGGTTCGCTTGAGGATCTTGCCGGCCAGGTTGCGGGGGAGCGTGTCCACGAACTCCACGACCCGGGGCACCTTGAAGTTGGCCATGCGCTCCTTTGCGTACGCCGTGACGTCGGCCTCGCTGAGCGACGACCCCTGCCTCCGTACGACGAACGCCTTGCCCACCTCGCCGAGACGCTCGTCGGGCACCCCGACCACCGCCGACTCCACGACACCGTCGAGCCGGGCGAGGACCTGCTCGACCTCGGCGGGGTAGACATTGAAGCCACCCACGAAGAACACGTCCTTGAGCCGGTCGGTGACGGTGAGGTAGCCGTCCGCGTCGACCCTGCCGATGTCGCCGGTGTGCAGCCACCCCTCGTCGTCGATGGCCTCCGCCGTCGCCTCTGCGTCGTCGAGGTAGCCGAGCATGACCGTGTCACCGCGGAACAGCAGCTCGCCCTCCTCGCCGGCCGGTAGCTCCTCGTTGCCACCCGGCTCGGCGATCCGCATCTCGAGCCCCGGCACAGCGCGTCCGCAGGTGCCCGCGACCACGGGGTCGGGGTCGCCCCGGCGGCACATCGTGCCGACGACGCACTCGGTCATCCCGAAGGCGGTGAGCACGAGGTCGAAGCCGATCTCGGTCTGCATCCGCTCGACGAGGGCGACCGGGACCACGGCCGCGCCGGTCACGGCGAAGCGCAGCGACGACAGGTCGAAGTCACGACGGTCAGGTGCCTCGAGCAGGGTGGAGTAGATCGTGGGGGCTCCGGGCAGCACGGTGATCCGCTGCTGCTCGATGAGCCGCAGCATCCCGGTCGTGTCGAAGACCGGCATCGGGACGACGGTCGCGCCGGTGAGCAGGCTCACCACGATGCCCGCCTTGTAGCCGAAGGAGTGGAAGAAGGGGTTGACCACGAGGTAGCGGTCGGTCTGTGACACCTCTCCCAGCTCGCCCCAGACCCGCGCGACCTCGACGGTCTGGCGATGCGCAGACATCGCGCCCTTGCTGCGCCCGGTCGTGCCCGAGGTGAAGAGGATGTCGGCGACGTCGTCGGGGGACACCGCGTCGGCGCGCTCGTCGGCATCGATCTCGGCCAGGAACGTCATCTCGTCGGGCCAGTCGAGGACGGCGCCCTCGACGGAGGACACGGTCAGGACGGCCGGGAGGGCCGTTCCGGCCTCGGCAGCGGCGCCGGACAGCTCATCGGTCTGCTGTCTGCCGAGGAACCCGTCCTGGACCACCACGATGCGTGCACCGACCCGGCTCAGCACGTCCACGACCTCGTGCCCGGTGTAACGGGTGTTCAGCGGCACCAGCGTGCCCCCGGCGTACGACACGGCCAGCGCGGCCACCTCCCAGCGCCAGGTGTTCGGCGCCCACACCGCGACGCGGTCCCCGGGTCCGAGACCGAGCCGGACGTACCCACGGGCTGTCTCCCGCACCGCCTCGAGCAGCGCCGCGAAGGAGAGGGAGACCTCTCCGTCCACGACCGCCAGGCGGTCCCCGAAGCGGGCCGCGGCCAAGCGCACGACGCGGGGGAGGGTGTCGTCGGCCATGGGTCCTCTCGTCGCTGTCTCGCGAACCTAGCAAGTGCTTGGTAGGCTACCAGCCATGCCAGGTGGTCACCAGAGCGACGAGGAGTTCCGGGCCGAGGTCCGGGCCTGGCTCACGGACCACCTCGTCGGCGCGTTCGCCGACCTGCGCGGCAAGGGCGGCCCCGGCAGCGAGCACGAGGCCTTCGAGGAGCGTCGTGCATGGGACCGGCACCTCGCGGAGCACGGCTGGACGTGCCTGGGCTGGCCGACCGAGCACGGTGGACGCGGCCTCGGCCTGGCGCAGCAGGTGATCTTCCACGAGGAGTACGCGCGCGCCGACGCCCCCGCCCGGGTCAACCACCTCGGCGAGGACCTGCTCGGACCGACCCTGATCGCGTTCGGGACCGACGAGCAGAAGGCGCGGTTCCTCGAGCCGATCCGGACCGTGAACGAGCTCTGGTGCCAGGGCTACAGCGAGCCGGGAGCAGGCTCCGACCTCGCCGCCGTCTCGACCAAGGCTCGTCTGGAAGGCGACGAGTGGGTCGTCGACGGGCAGAAGGTGTGGACGTCGCTGGCGCACCTGTCGGACTGGTGCTTCGTGCTGGCGCGCTCGGAGCCCGGCTCCGAGCGACACCAGGGGCTGTCGTTCCTGCTGGTCCCGCTGGACCAGCCGGGCGTCGAGATCCGTCCGATCCGCCAGCTCACCGGCACCTCGGAGTTCAACGAGGTGTTCTTCACCGGCGCGCGCACGTCGGCAGACCTCGTCGTCGGGGAGCCGGGCGACGGCTGGCGCGTGGCGATGGCGCTGCTCGGCTTCGAGCGCGGCGTCTCCACCATCGGTCAGCAGGTCGGCTTCGCCCGCGAGCTGGAGCGTGTGATCGTGCTGGCCCGGTCCAACGGCGCGATCGACGACCCCGTGATCGCGGACCGGCTCGCGCAGGCGACCGTCGGGCTCGAGGTGATGCGCGCCCACGCACTGCGCACCCTCGCCGAGAACCTCGGCGGAGCCGGGGACCGCGGACAGGACAACATCGCCAAGCTCGTGTGGGCGACCTGGCACCGCGACCTCGGCGCGCTCGCGATGGACGTGCTGGGTGCCGCCGGCCTGACTGCTGGCGCCCCCGACGACCTGGACGAGTGGCAGCGCCTGTTCCTCTTCACACGGGCCGACACGATCTACGGCGGCTCCGACGAGATCCAGCGCAACATCCTCGCCGAGCGGGTGCTGGGACTCCCGCGCGAACCGAAGGGAGCCGCACGATGACGGCACCGGCGTACGTCACGGGCCACGGCCTCCTGGACGGCAAGGTCGTGGTGGTGACCGCCGCAGCCGGTGCCGGCATCGGGGCCGCCCTGGTCCGGCGCGCCCTCGAGGAGGGTGCGCGCGCCGTCGTCTTCAGCGACACGCACGAGCGTCGCCTCGCGGAGGCGCAGGCCGCCCTCGCCGACGAGTTCGGCGCCGACCGGGTGTCGTCGACCGTGTGCGACGTGACCGACGAGCAGGCGGTGCAAGCGCTCCTCGACCTCGCGGACCAGCACGGAGGAGTCGACGTCATGGTCAACAACGCGGGGCTCGGCGGCACCGCCTCCGTGCTGGACATGACCGACGACCAGTGGAGCAAGGTCCTCGACATCACCCTCACCGGCACGTTCCGGTGCCTGCGCGCCGCGGCCGGCCGGATGGTCGAGCAGGGCAAGCGAGGCGTGATCGTCAACAACGCCTCGGTCATCGGCTGGCGGGCGCAGGAGGGGCAGGCGCACTACGCGGCGGCGAAGGCAGGCGTCATGGCGCTCACGCGGTGCGCCGCACTCGACGTCGCGCCGCACGGCATCCGCGTCAATGCGGTCTCGCCCAGCCTGGCCATGCACCCGTTCCTGGCCAAGGTCACCTCCGACGAGCTCCTCGCGGAGCTGAAGCAGCGGGAGGCCTTCGGCCGGGCCGCCGAGCCCTGGGAGGTCGCCAACGTGATGGTGTTCCTGGCGAGCGACTACTCGTCGTACCTCACCGGTGAGGTCGTCTCCGTGAGCAGCCAGCATGCCTGAGGCCGCTGCTCCGACCCGCCGTGACGAGCTCCTCGAGATCGCAGGCCGGCTCTTCGCCCAGCGTGGGTTCAAGAACACGACGGTGCGCGACATCGCCGACGCGGCGGGCATCCAGTCCGGCAGTCTCTACCACCACTTCGACTCCAAGGAGACGATGGTCGACGAGCTGCTGCGGACCTTCCAGACCGGACTCTTCGCGACGTACGACGAGATCCTCGCGTCGGAGGCAGACCCGCGAGCCAGGATCGACGCCGTGGTCAGGGCGTCCTTCGGCGCCATCGAGCAGCACCACGACGAGGTCGCGATCTTCCAGAACGACGCGGGCCACCTCATGGGCTTCGAGCGCTTCGGCTACCTGCGCGACCACAACACGCGGTTCCGTGAGCTCTGGACGCGCCTGCTCGAGGACGGGATCCGCTCCGGAGCGCTGCGCTCGGACCTCGACCCGGTGCTGACCTACCGCTTCATCAGGGACACGGTCTGGGTCGCGGTGCGGTGGTACCGCCCCGGTCAGGGCCACGCGGTCGACGAGGTGGCCGACCAGTACCTCGCCATCCTGTTCGACGGCATCACCAAGGAGGACTCGTGACCGAAGCCTTCATCGTCGAAGCCGTCCGCACCCCGGTCGGCCGACGCCGCGGCGGGCTCGCCGGGGTCCACTCGGCCGACCTCGGCGGGCACGTGCTGCGCCGCCTCATGGACCGCTCGGGCGTGGACCCGGGTGCCGTCGACGACGTGGTCATGGGTTGCTGCGACACCATCGGCAGCCAGGCCGGCGACGTCGCGCGCACCGCCTGGCTGGTGGCGGGTCTGCCCGACCACGTGCCGGGCGTGACCATCGACCGCCAGTGCGGCTCGTCGCAGCAGGCGGTGCACTTCGCCGCCCAGGGCGTCATGTCGGGCACCCAGGACCTCGTGGTGGCCGGCGGCCTCCAGAACATGTCGGCGATCCCGATCTCCTCGGCGATGCTCGTCGCCCAGCAGTACGGCTTCTCGACGCCCTTCGCGGAGTCGCCGGGCTGGGTCGAGCGCTACGGCGACCAGGAGATCAGCCAGTTCCGCAGCGCGGAGATGATCGCCGAGAAGTGGGACATCGGCCGCGAGGACATGGAGGCCTTCGCGTACGAGTCGCACCAGACGGGCGATCCGCGCGATCGACGAGGGCCGCTTCGACCGCGAGATCGTGCCGCTCGGTGAGGTCGGCGTCGATGAGGGTCCTCGCCGCGACACCACACCGGAGAAGATGGCCGGCCTCGACCCACTCGTGCCTGGCGGTCGGATCACCGCCGCCGTCGCGTCCCAGCTCAGCGACGCCGCCTCGGCCATGCTCATCGCCTCGGAGCGCGCGGTGCAGGACCACGGCCTGACTCCCCGAGCGCGCATCCACCACCTCTCGGTGCGAGGCGACGACCCTGTCTGGATGCTCACCGGGCCGATCCGCGCGACCCGGCACGCCCTCGAGCGGTCCGGGATGAGTGTGGACGACATCGACCTCTTCGAGTGCAACGAGGCGTTCGCCTCCGTGGTGCTCGCCTGGGCGAAGGAGACGGGCGCGCCGCTCGAGCGCACCAACGTCAACGGGGGCGCGATCGCCCTGGGCCACCCGATCGGTGCGACCGGAGCTCGGATCATGACCACGCTGCTGCACGAGCTCGAACGCACCGGAGGGCGCTACGGTCTGCAGGTGATGTGTGAAGGCGGCGGCCAGGCCAACGTGACGATCATCGAGCGACTCTGATGGACGCGGTCGCGGTGGTCCTCGTCGCGCTGGTCGCGGCGCTGCACGCGTACTTCCTCGTCCTCGAGATGTTCCTGTGGACCACACCGACCGGCCGACGCACCTTCGGGCTCGAGCCGGCGTTCGCCGAGGAGTCCAAGTCGCTGGCGGCCAACCAGGGCCTCTACAACGGCTTCCTGGTCGCCGGCCTCGTCGTCGGGCTGGTCGGGCCGGAGGAGCACCGGTTCGCCTTCCAGGTCTTCTTCCTGCTCTGCGTCGTCGTGGCCGGGGCCTACGGAGCGGCCACCGTGAGCCGCCGGATCCTCCTGGTGCAGGCGCTTCCCGCCGTGCTCGCACTCGTGGCGGTGTTGCTCGCCCGCTGACCGGGAAGGGTGTCGCCATGGACATCGAGGAGGTCGAGCCGGGCGACGAGGACTCGTACGCCGCGGTCGCCGACCTCCTGGCCGATGCCTCCGGCGTGGACTGCCCCTGGGTGTCCCCGCCCACCGCCAAGGAGATCGCCGGGAAGGCGACCCACGGCACGGCGACGGTGACCGGGAGCGACTGCTCGTCGGTCGTGAGCGAGGGTCGGTCGTGGCGCGCGGCTCGATGTCGGCAGGTTCCGGGGACGACCTCGACGGTGCCTGGACGGAGGTCGTCGTGCATCCTCTGTGCCGGCGTGAAGGGCGGGGCACCGCGATGGCGGACGCCGTCGCCGAGCTGGCCGGCTCGCTGGGTCGCACCCGGCTCGGCGCTTCGGCGTGGGCAGGGAGCACGGGAGCTCGCTTCGCCGAGCGGCGAGATTTCCGGCACGTGTCCACGACCGTGCAGCGCCGCCAGCACCTGGCGGACCTCCAGCCCCGCCAGATCGACGAGCTGCACGAGGGTGCTGGGGCGATCGCGTCGGCGTACGAGCTCGTGCGCTTCGAGGAGACCACCGCCGAGCCCGGGCACCGGCGCTACCGCCTGGTCGCACGGCACCGGGAGAGCCGTGAGCTTGTCGGGCACACCACGGTCGTCGTCGACGCTGCGCGTCCCTCCGCGGCGGTGCAGGACGACACCGCCGTCGTGCCCGAGCACCGGGGGCACCGGCTCGGGCTGTGGCTGAAGTCCGGGATGCTCCTGTGGCTCCGCGAGACCGAGCCGCAGGTCACCACGGTCGACGCGTGGAACGAGGAGTCCCACCAGTTCATGGTCGCGGTCAACGACATGCTGGGCTACCGCGTGCTCGGTCGCCGGCTCGCCTACGAGCGCTGAAAATCGTTTGGCACCACGAGCGCCGGGGAGCACCCTGAACGCGTGGACATCATCCCGCTCGCGCACGACGGAGACTCCGAGCTCCTCGAGGGTGCCGTCGCGCTCGAGAACGCCACGCACGTGGCCGACTCGCCCTGGGTGCACGACCAGACGGTCGAGCACCTCGTCGGTTCCATGCGTTACGGATGGGACGGCGAGGCCCCGGAGTACCACGTCGGGCTGCTGGACGGACGCGTGGCGGCTGTCGGCAACGTCCACGTCTCCGAGTGGGACAACCTCGACCTTGCCTGGCTCGACGTCACCGTGCACCCGGACCAGCGTCGCGAAGGCCTCGGGTCGCAGATGTGGGCCCACGTCCTGAAGCGCACGGCCGAGCTCGGGCGGAGCAAGATCGGCGCCGACGCCTGGGACGGGACAGCGGGGGAGCCCTTCCTGAACAAGCAGGGGCTGGTCCGGAAGTCACAGGCCATCAACCGTCGCCAGCACGTCGAGGAGCTCGACCTCGCCGAGGTGCGCACGCACCACGAGGAGGCGGCAGGTGCCGCCGCGGCGTACGAGCTGATCCGCATCGAGGGCCACACCCCGGTCGACCTCCTGCCGGCCATGTCGGAGATGGTCGCGGCGATCAACGACGCCCCGCTCGACGACCTCGAGATCGAGGACGAGGTGTTCCCACCGGAGCGGATCCGCGCCTACGAGGAGGCTCAGATCGCGCGTGGCTACCGGCTGCACCGCATCGTGGCGCGACACCGGGACTCCGGCGAGCTCGCGGGGCACACGGTCGTCGCGGTCAACATCGCGCGACCGCACATCGGGTTCCAGCACGACACGACCGTCGTCCGCTCGCACCGCGGGCACCGCCTCGGCCTGCTGCTGAAGGCGGACATGAACCTCGTGCTCGCCGACGCAGAGCCCGCACTCCGGACGGTCGACACGTGGAACGCCGAGTCGAACGACCACATGATCGCGGTCAACGAGATCCTGCACTACCGGTGGATGGGTCGCGGCCTGGAGATGCAGCCCTGATCCCGTAGCGTTCTCGTGTGAGCTCCGTCGTGGATCGGGTCGACGGCTTCCAACGCCGGAACCGCGTCGTGGGCTTCCCGTTGGCGGTCGTCTACAAGTACTTCGACGACCAGGGTCCCTACCTCGCGGCGATCCTGACGTACTACGCCTTCATCTCGATCTTCCCGGTGCTCCTCATCGCCTCCTCGGTCCTCGGCTTCGTGCTGCAGGGCAACCCGGAGCTCCAGGCCCAGGTGCTGAGCTCCACGCTGGCGCAGTTCCCCATCGTGGGCTCGCAGCTCGGCCGGCCGGAGGGTCTGACCGGCAGCACGGGGGCGGTCGTCATCGGATCGCTGGCGGCCCTCTACGGCACGATCGGGATCGGCCAGGCCGCCCAGCACGCGCTCAACGTGGCCTGGGCCGTGCCCCGCAACAGTCGGCTCGACCCGATCGTCAGCCGACTGCGCGGCTTCGTCGTTCTCGTGCTCGCCGGCATCGTGCTCATGGCGACGACGGTGCTGTCGAGCGTCGCCGCCAACCTGGACGCGTTCGGCCTCGACCTCGGCACGATCGGACGCTGGGGCAGCGTCCTCATCTCGGTCGCCGCGACCGCCGTCGTGCTGACCGCGATGATGCGCTACACGACCTCACGCCGACCGGGCTTCCGGACCTCGCTGCCGGGCGGCATCTTCATCGCCGTCGGCTGGCACGTCCTGCAGATCCTGGGCGGGGTGTACGTCGGGCGGGTGATCGCACGGGCCAGCGAGATGAACCAGGTGTTCGCCCTTGTCCTCGGGCTCATGGCGTTCATCTTCGTGGCGGCGATCATCGCGGTGCTCGGCATCGAGGTCAGCGTCGTGGCCCGACAGAAGCTGTACCCCCGTGCGCTGCTGGCGCCGTTCACCGACGCGGTGGACCTGACAGAGGCCGACCGACGCGCCTACGACTCGTACGCGAAGGCCACGCGGCACAAGGGATTCCAGCACGTGGAGGTCACGTTCGACGACCGTCGCGAGGCGGAGCCTCGCGACACGCCAGACGACCGTCCCTGAGCTCCACCGGCACCGGGTGGATGATCTCGAGGACGTCGCCGTCGTCCGAGATCCAGCTGTCTCAGATCCACGAGTCGTCGAGACGGAGCATGGGGCGCATCCTAGGCTCGCGACCGTGGACCCCACGGACATCTCCTTCTTCACCGGCGAGGCCGACCGCCTCGTGCCGACCGACCTCGCTCGCAGCGGCTGGGGCAACGACCACGTCCACGGGGTCGCCATCAGCGGCGCCCTCGGTCGCGAGGTCGAGCGAGCCGCAGCCGCGCTCGGGCGGGCCGACCTGCGTCCCTCTCGGTACACCGTCGACCTGTTCAAGGCGCCGAGGATGATCCCCTGCACGCTCGAGTCGCGGGTGGTCCGCGACGCACCCCGCATCTGCCTCGTCGAGGTGGTGCTCTCGCAGGAAGGCACGGCCGTGGCGCGGGCCAGCGCGATCCTGCTCAAGCCCACGGCGTCGGGAGCGGGCGACGTGTGGACCCCCGACCAGCGGGCACTGCCGCCGCCGGAGGACGTCGCGCCGGCGACGGACGAGCCGCGGGTGCCGTTCCTGCACAGTGACGTCGGCTGGAGCCAGAAGTTCGGCGAGCACCAGAACGCCTCACGCAAGACCTCGTGGAACTCTGCGGTCTCCGTGGTGCGCGGCGAACGGCTGACGCCTTTCCAGGCGGTCGCCGCAACGGCCGACGGCGCCAGCCTGGTCACCAACTGGGGCACCAACGGGGTGGAGTACATCAACACCGACATCACGCTGAGCCTCGCCCGCGAGGTGGTCGGCGTCGAGATCGGCCTGCACGCCCTCGACCGCGTCGAGAGCGACGGCATCGCGGTCGGCACCGCCGCGGTGTTCGACCGGCAGGGACCGCTGGGCAACGTGCTCGTGACGTCGATCGTCAACGCGCGGCGTTCGGTGGACTTCACGAACGTGGAGTACGACGACGACGGCTCCCGCAAGGGCTTCACCAACGAGTGAGCGTCAGCGAGGGCCGTGCGTGTGCACCCACAGGACCGGCCCCGGCATCTCCGCCGTGCCTCCGACTGCGCGGATCGCGGCCAGGGTCTTCGCGGTGTAGACGGGCTCCAGGGTCAGGCCGTCCACCGCCGCGGCCGCCATCGCCTCCATCCCTGCCGGAGTGTGCGACCCGTAGGACGCCCCGAGCCAGTCCTCGCGCATCGTCACGTCGTCGGGGGTGAGCCGCAGGCCGCCCAGGTCCGCTCCGTGCTTCTCGAGGACCTTCGCCGACTTGTTCGCCAGCGACGTGATCGCGGGTGCGTCGAGCTTCACGGTGTCGTTGACGACGATGCCGACGACCCTGGTGGCCAGGCCGGCGAGCCGGAGCCCGAGGGCCAGCCCCGCCGCCGTACCCCCGGAGCCGGCAGGCACCACGACCGCGGCAGGCTCCGGCAGCTCTCCCGACTCGACCTGGGCGGCGATCTCGAGGGCCGCCTCGACATAGCCGAGTGCACCCATGGGCGAGGAGCCGCCGGGGCCGAGGAACATCGGCGCGTGTCGGTCGCGCAGCGCGATCCTCGCCAAGAGGTACGGCGCGACCGCGCGCAGCCGGGTCGGCGTGTGCAGCAGGTGCAGCTCGGCTCCCGAGTCGCGGAGGCGGGACTGCTGCTCGAGCACGTGGTCGTCGACCGGCTGGTCGATGAGGCCGAGCACGGTGCGGAGCCCGGCCTCACGTCCGTAGAGCGCCACGCAGAGCCCCCAGTGCGTGCCGATGCCGCCCACCGTGAAGATCGTGCGCGTCCCGCGGCGCTCGGCGTCGGGCAGGATCCACTCCAGCTTGCGGACCTTGTTGCCACCCCACGCGCCGTCGCCGAAGACGCTGTCGTCCTTGAGCCAGACCTCGGCCTCGCCCGTGACCGAGGCCGGCATCCTTCGCACGGGCGTCGGGGTCTGCCCGAGCGCGCGGAACGGGAGGTCGAGGCCGGGGAACCGTTCGTGCAGACGCGCCATGCGGACAATCTAGGGTCTGAGCATGTCCGCCCCGCGAAGCCGTCTCGAGGGCGAGCGGGACTCCGTGCTGCGACGGCTCGCCGCCCTGTCCCGCGACTTCGACGAGGTCGTGGCCTCGTCGCGCGACAGCAACGCTGACGACGAGCACGACCCGGAGGGGCACACCATCGCCTTCGAGCGGTCCCAGGTCACAGCGCTGACTCGTCAGGCGCAGGAGCACCTCGCCGAGGTCGACGCGGCCCTGACGCGCGTGGCGGACGGTACCTACGGTGTGTGCGAACGCTGCGGCCGACGGATCCCCGAGGCCCGGCTCGAGGCGAGGCCGACCGCACGCACCTGCGTGACCTGTTGAAGCGCGGTCGTCAGTCCGCCGACTGCGCCAGGGAGACCATGTTGCCCTCCGGGTCCTGGACGAAGGCGATCCGCTCGCCCCAGACCATGTCGACCGGTGGCTTGA
Source organism: uncultured Actinomycetota bacterium (assembly GCA_963759965.1). Taxonomy (GTDB): domain Bacteria; phylum Actinomycetota; class Actinomycetes; order Propionibacteriales; family Nocardioidaceae; genus Marmoricola_A. Next base: position 80,224 of record CAVXBM010000019.1, on the reverse strand, counting down.
GGACCCGTGCACCGGCCGCGGTGACCTCCGCGATCGCGCGGTCGAGGTCCTCGACGTAGACGAACATCTCGTGCCGCGGACCCGGTCCGGGCTGCACGCCTGCCAGCACGACCGGCGACTCCTCGGTGGCGATGCCGAGGTGATCCTCCCCGCGGAGCAGGCCGACGTAGCCGATCTCGCCGTCCTCGCCGGGAACCTCGGTCGCGCGCTCGTACCCCAGCGCGGTGTAGAACGCAGCCAGCGTCTCCACCTCGCGGGCGTAGAGGATCGGGAACGCGCGCAGGGCCATGGCACGACGCTAGACGAGGCTGCGGCTGACGGATACTGGTCCCGTGGCACGCCTGCGGCAGCACCTGGCCCGGTCCCTGCGGCCGACTGCCACTGCCGAGGGCGACCAGGTCACCACCTTGGAGCTCTTCTTCGACCTGGTCTACGCCTTCGCCTTCACGCAGGTGACCGCCCTGATGGCGCACGGTGAAGCGCCTGGCTCCGTGCTCGACGGCATCGTCGTGCTCTCGCTCCTGTGGTTCTCCTGGTGCTCGTTCACCTGGCTGGCCAACCAGGCACGGCCCACGGGCGGCATCGTCCGCATCGCGTTCGTCGTGGCGATGGCTGCGGTCTTCCTTGCCTGCCTCGCCCTTCCCGACGCGTTCCACCCGGCGGCGCACGCCCTCGACGGAGCCCTCGTGGTCGTGGCCTGCTACGCCGTCGTCCGGGTGACCCACGCGACGGTCTACCTCGTGTCCGCCCGCGGGGACCGCAGCCTCCAGCGACAGGTCTCCGTGACCGTGGGGGCGTCCCTCATCCCGACGATGGCACTCCTGGTGACAGGCGCCGTCGTGGGGGAGCCCGAGCAGCGGTGGATCTGGCTGGCAGCCGTGCTCTACGACTTCGCCTCGGTGTTCGTGACCGCGAACCTCAGCCGCGGATGGGTCATCCAGTCCGCCGGGCACTTCGCCGAGCGGCACGGGCTGATCGTGATCCTGGCCCTGGGGGAGTCGATCATCGCCGTCGCGACCGGTCTCGGTGGTGCCCACCTCACCGCGCAGGTCGCGGTCGGCGCCGTCGCCTCCCTCCTGGTCGTGGCGGGCCTCTTCCTCGCCTACTTCGACCATCTCCCGGAGCAGCTCGAGGCGGCACTCGGCGACGTGGACGGACCGACGAGAGCTCGGCTCGGGACGGACGTGTTCACCTATCTCCACTTCCCGATGATCGTCGGCGTGATCATCACGGCGCTCGGGGTGGAGCAGGCCATGGGGCACCTGGAGGACCCTCACCTCGGCGTGCTCGGCGGCTTGTCGCTCGGCGTCGGCATCACGCTGTTCCTCGTGGGAACCATGGCCGCTCTCGTCCGCTCGGGCGAGAGCTGGCCGATTCCTCGTTGCGTCCTCTGCCTGCTGCTCTTGTGCGCCTCACCGGTTCTGGCCGTGGCGGCGCCCCTCCTCTCGCTCGGCCTGGCGGCGCTCCCGCTGATCGGACTCGCCGCGACGGAGTCGCTCCGACGCGCTGCCTCCCCCTCTACCCTCGGCGCATGACCGTCCTGCGGTTCCTGCGCCACACTCCGTGCGCCACGCTGCTCCTGGTGCAGCTCGCCGGCATCCTGCTGTACCCGTTCATGGAGGGCACGAGCGCGGGCCAGCCGCTGCTGGCGCTCTTCGGGCTCATGGTGCTGGCGATGGCGCTCCGTGCCGTGCGAGCGACGCCGGCGATCTTCTGGGTCGCCGGGACGCTGGCCCTCCCGGCGGTCTGCCTCCTGCTCGCGCAGGCCGTCACCGGTGAGCAGCAGGTCGGCCAGTGGGCGGCGGGCTTCGAGGCCGCGCTGTACTTCTACGCGGCCCTGGCGATGCTGCGCTACATGTACACCGACCACCTCGTCACCACCGACGAGCTGTTCGCGATCGGTGCGGTGTTCACCCTCCTCGTGTGGGCGTTCGCGCACCTCTACAACGTGATGCAGGCGGTCGACCCCGAGGGCTTCTCGCACGCTCACGCAGGCTCGCTGACCTGGACCGAGCTGTTGTTCCTGTCGGTGACGACCCTGTCCGCGACGGGGATCTCGGACATCATTCCCGTCGGCGACTACGTGCGCAGCGTGTCGATGCTCGAGCAGATGGCGGGGATCTTCTACATCGCCATGGTCGTCTCGCGGCTCGTGACGATCCGGTCCGCGCGGGCCGCGGCCCAGGAAGCGGGAGAGGATCCGTCAGGCGAGCAGGTCCCCGGCACCTCGTAGCTGCTCGGCCGCGACGCTCACCACCCGGTCGATCAGCTCCTCGCACGTGGGCAGGTCGTCGAGCAGACCGACCACCTGGCCGGCAGCGAGCACACCGGCACTCGTGTCACCGTCGACGAGTCCGGACTTGAGCATCGTGGGGGTGTTGGCGGCGAGCATCATCTGCGCCCACGACCGCTCGCTGCCCTTCTTCATGGACCGGCCGTCGGAGACGACCTCGCGCCATGACATCCCGCTGTCCCGCTTGAAGTCGAGGGTGCGACGCGCGGTGGGGACGAGGCGCTTGAGCCGGCTGCCGTGCTCGATCTCCTCGACGAGGTCGGTGCGCAGCATCCGGTGCGGCATGCCGTCGACCTTGGCGGTGACGACGGTGCCGTCGAGGCCGTAGGACAGGTAGAGCTCCTTGACCGCCTGCGGCACCGTGGAGTCCTGGGTGAGCAGGAAGCGCGTCCCCATGCCGACACCGGCAGCGCCGTACATCAGCGCCGCGGCGAGACCGCGGCCGTCGAAGAAGCCACCGGCGGCGACGACCGGGATGTCGACGGCGTCGATGACCGTCGGCAGCAGCAACGTGGTCGGGACCGGGCCGGTGTGGCCACCGCCCTCGCCGCCCTGCACCATCACCGCGTCCGCGCCCCAGCCGGCGACCTTCTCGGCGTGCCGGGCGGCACCGACGCTGGGCATCACCACGATGCCGTGGTCCTTGAGCTTCGCGATGAGGTCCTGCTTCGGGGCCAGGGCGAACGACGCGACCTTGACCCCGTGCTTGATCAGCAGGTCGATCCGCTCGGGGGCGTCGCCGGCGTCCGCGCGGAGGTTGACCCCGAACGGCTGGTCGGTGCGCCCCTTCACCTCGAGGATCGCGTGCTCGAGCTCGTCGTGCGACATCGTCGCGCTGGCGAGGATGCCGAGGCCGCCGGCGTTGGCGGTGCCGGACACCAGGCGCGGGCCTGCCACCCAGCCCATGCCGGTCTGCACCACGGGGTGCTTCACGCCGACCAGCTCGGTCAGGGGAGTGCGCAGCAGCTGCTCGATCACGACGCCGTCTCCACAGGGACTTCCTTGTGGCGCAGGCCCTTCGGGTCCAGGACCTCCCGGATCAGCACGAGCTCCTCGAGCCCCGGGGTGCGGGTCTCAGGCACGTCGCCGATGACCGCGAGCTCGCAGCCGCTCGCAGCCTGGACCTCGTCGACGGTGACGCCCGGGTGCACCGACAGCAGCCGGAGCGTGTCGTCGGGACCCTTCACGTCGAGCACAGCGAGGTTGGTGACGATGCGGTGGATGTCGTTGAACCGGGAGGCTGCCGGACCCGCGGCCTTGGCGCGGGCCGGACCGACCCCCGAGACGATGTCGACCTGCTCCACGAAGACGCGGGGGCCGTGACGGGGCACCCAGTACGACGTGCGGTTGTTGACGGTGTTGCCGGGTGCGCCCCGGGCGCCGAGCAGCTGCCGCTTCGGCTTTGCGAAGTCGCCGATGGCGGAGATGTTCTGGTTGCCGTGGCGGTCGATCTGCGTGGCCCCCATCATCACGTGGCGCTTGCCGTAGGCGACGACGTCGAAGACGAAGCGGAAGGGGATCCAGCCCTCGACCACGTCGGCCTTCGCCCCCAGCGGGGGCACCCCACCGAGCAGCAGCGCCTCGCCGTCCGAGAGCAGCAGGTCGGGGTTCGACGTCAGCCGGGCGAGACGAGCGCCCAGCGTGGGCAGCAGCCCCATCGGGCTGCCGAAGATCTCGCCGTCCTCGGCGAAGCAGTCCGCGATGGCAGCCGCACAGACCTCGGCCCTGGTCACGTCGCTCATGGCGCCACCCCGGGAGTCGCGGCGTGGAAGTCGGCCAGCGCCGCCTGGTAGGCGTCCTCGTTCCCGGCCAGGAAACGCGCCTCGAACGCCGCCCACGCCTCGGGGTCGCGAGCACTGTCGGCGTAGTGGCGCATGAACTCCTCGTCGCGCTCGTAGTCCGGGGTGCAGGTGGTGAAGTGCGCGCCGTTCGGCGCCTCCACGACGCCGCTGACCATCATCCGGCTGAGCAGCAGCCGCTGGACCGGTGTGTCGACGGTGAGGCCTGCGGTGTCCACGACCTGCTCGACGCTGACGTAGGCGCGCTCGGCCGCCATGCAGAAGAGGTCGTCGAAGTAGGGGTCCGGGCCGAGGTACGACGCGTTGCCGTGCATGTCGGCGCGGTTGAGGTGCACCAGCGCGACGTCGAGGGGAAGGGCCGGAACGGCCACGAGCTCCTCGGCGTCGTCATAGGGACTGGTGACGGTCCGGATGTGCGGGTTGTGCGTGAGCACGTCGGATCCCAGCCCCGCCCGCGTCGGGAGGAACGGCAGCCGCTGTGCCGCGGCGCGCAGCCCGGTCTGGAACATCCCCTCGTCGAGCTCCACGACCTCGGGGATGGTGCCGGCCTGGCGGGCCTGTCCGAACAGCGGCTCGAGGGGCACGGTGTCGAGGGAGACGAAGCCGTAGACGACCCGGCGGACCTTGCCTGCCTTGCAGAGCAGGCCGACGTCGGCACCGCCGTACGACACGATGGTGAGGTCCGTCAGGTCGGAGCGCAGGATCGCGCGGACCAAGGCCATCGGCTTGCGGCGCGGGCCCCAACCACCGATGCCGATGGTCATCCCGTCCTTCAGCTCGGCGACGACCTCGTCGATCGTCATGCGCTTGTCGCGCGGCCCGGTCATCTACCGGCCTTGTCGGTGCCGGCGAACTGGTCGCGGAGCTCGTCGGAGACGCCGGAGAGGTTGAGCTCCATCGTGAAGCCCTGCTCGAAGCGGTAGGACTTGTTGACGTCGACGGGGTCGATGCCGTTGAGCGCCTCCTTCGCGGCCCTGATCACCCGGGTGTCCTTCGCGGCGATCTCCCCGGCCACCGCGAGCGCAGCGTCGTCGAGCCGGTCACGGGGGACCACCTCGAGGACGCTGCCGTGCGGGAGCAGGTCGGCGGCGGCGATGGTGCGACCGGTGAAGTAGAGCGTGCGCATGAGGTGCTGGGGGACCAGCCGTGCGAGGTGGGTCGCGGCGCCCAGAGCCCCGCGGTCCACCTCGGGCACGCCGAAGTAGGCGTCCTCGGAGGCGATGACGGTGTCGGCATTGCCGACCAGCCCGATGCCACCGCCGAGACAGAAGCCGTGGACGGCTGCCACCACCGGCACCGGGCACTCGTAGACGGCCTTGAAGGCCGCGTGGCAGCCCTTGTTGGCACCGATGAGGGCGTCGAAGCCGGTGGTCTGCTGCATCTCCTTGATGTCCACGCCCGCGTTGAAGCCGCGGCCCTCGGCGCGCAGCACGACGGCGTGCGTCGCGAGGTCGTGGCGCGCCTCGTCGAGCGCGGCTGCGAGGTCGAACCAGCCCTGGACGGTCAGCGCGTTGACCGGGGGGAAGTCCATCGTGACGACCCGGACGTGGTCGTCGCGGAGGTCGGAGGTGATGCCCATGGACCGCCTTCCCGTTCCCAAACCAAGCATTTGCTTGGTAGCCTAACACTTGCTCGGTTCCGGCTGGAAGGACGCGGCGTGACGCTCTCGCTCGACCTCGCCGACCGCGTCGTGCTCGTCACCGGCGGCGCCAGGGGCGTGGGACTCGGCATCACCGAGGCGTTCGTCGAGGCCGGTGCCACGGTCGTCACGTGCTCCCGCTCCGCGGCGGAGACACCCGGCGAGCGGCACCTGGTCTGCGACGTGCGGGACCCCGAGGCGGTCCAGGCGACCGTCGCTGCGGTGGTGGCGGCCCACGGACGGCTCGACGTGCTGGTCAACAACGCCGGGGGAGCGCCGTACGCCCTCGCCGCCGAGGCCTCCCCGCGTTTCCACGCCAAGATCACCGAGCTGAACCTGCTGAGCCCCCTGTTGCTCAGCCAGGCGGCCAACGCCGTCATGCAGGGCCAGCCGGAGGGCGGCGCGATCGTCAACGTCTCCAGCGTCTCCGCCACGAGGCCGTCCCCCGGGACCGCGGCGTACGGCGCCGCCAAGGCCGGCCTCGACAGCCTGACTCGGTCGCTCGCCGTCGAGTGGGCTCCCAAGGTCCGGATGAACTCGATGGACGTCGGGATGGTGCTGACCGAGCTGAGCGAGCTCCACTACGGCGACGCCGCCGGCGTCGAGCGGGTGTCGGCGACGGTCCCGCTCGGCCGGATGGCGAGCCCGCGCGACGTGGGCAACGTCGCGGTGTTCCTGGCGTCACCGCTGTCGTCGTACGTCTCGGGCGCCACGCTGGCCGTCCACGGTGGAGGCGAGCTGCCCGCGTTCCTGGCCGCTGCCTCGACCACCTCGACCGCCTCGACCGCCTCGACCAGCGAAGACGAGAGGACCCCATGACCGGCATCTGCGAAGGGCGCATCGCGATCGTGACGGGAGCCGGCCGCGGACTGGGCCGGGAGCATGCTCTCGAGCTCGCCCGTCAGGGTGCGTCCGTGGTCGTCAACGACCTCGGCACCTCGGGCGCCGGCGAAGGTGCGTCGCACGGTCCGGCCGACGAGGTGGTCGCCGAGATCGAGGCGATGGGCGGCCGGGCCGTCGCGAACGGCTCGGACGTCGCCGACTTCGAGGGCGCGAGAACCCTGGTGCAGCAGGCGATCGACACCTTCGGTGGCCTCGACGTGCTCGTCAACAACGCCGGCTTCCTGCGCGACCGGATGCTCGTCAACGCGACCGAGGACGAGTGGGACGCCGTCATCCGGGTCCACCTCAAAGGCCACTTCGCGACCCTGCGGCACGCCGGTTCCTACTGGCGCGACGAGTCCAAGGCCGGCCGACCGCGCCGGGCCCGCGTCATCAACACCTCGTCCGGCGCCGGCCTGCAGGGGTCGATCGGGCAGGCGACGTACTCCGCCGCGAAGGCGGGCATCGCCGGGCTCACCCTCGTCGCCGCCGCCGAGCTCGGCCGGTACGGCGTGACCGTCAACGCCCTCGCCCCCGCGGCCCGCACGCGCATGACCGAGGCCGCCTTCGCCGACACGATGGCCGCACCCGGCGACGGCTTCGACGCGATGGACCCCACCAACGTGGCGCCCCTCGTGGCCTGGCTGGCCAGCGTCGACAGCGGCGACGTCACCGGTCGCGTCATCGAGTCCGAGGGGGGCAGGCTCTGCGTCGAGACCGCCTGGCGGCACGGCCCGAGCATCGACATCGGGAAGCGCTGGGAGCCGGCCGATGTCGGCCCGGCGGTCCGGAAGCTGCTCGCCGAGGGACCGGAGCCCGAGCCGGTCTACGGCACCGTCTGACGCGTCGGGAACGGCAGGTCCAGTGTCGTCCTGATGCCGGGTGCGGCGGCGACCACGTCGGGGATGGCGTTCACGATGCGTCCGCACGCGGCGACGATCGCGGGGCGCATCAGCACAGCCGCCACGGACCAGATGCCGCCGGACCCCATCCCGATCCCGCTCGGTCGTCCCGGTCAGCCCGAGGAGGTGGCGGCGTTCGCGTTGTTCCTCGCCAGTGACGAGTCGTCGTTCGCGACCGGCGCGGAGTTCGTCGTCGACGGGGGCACCGTCATGCACATCCCGACCAACGTCTGAGGGTGCGGTCAGACCCGTTCGATGATCGTGCCGCTGGCCATCGCGCCGCCGGCGCACATCGCGACGAGGGCGGAGGCGGCGTCGCGACGCTCCAGCTCGTGCAACGCGGTGGTGAGCAGCCGCGTGCCGGTCGAGCCGACGGGGTGACCGATCGCGATCGCACCACCGTTGACGTTGACCTTGTCCAGGTCCGGGCGGTGCACCTGGGCCCACGAGAGGACCACGGAGGCGAAGGCCTCGTTGACCTCGAACAGGTCGTGGTCGCCGATGCTGCGGCCGCTGCGCTCGAGGAGCCGCTCGGTCGCCTGCACCGGCCCGTCGAGGTGATAGTAGGGGTCGGAACCGACCAGGCACTGGCTCACGATCCGCGCACGCGGGGTCAGGCCGAGAGCACGCGCCTTGTCCTCGTCCATGAGCAGCACGGCCGAGGCGCCGTCGGAGATCTGCGACGACGTGCCCGCTGTGTGGAACCCGTCGGGCAGGACCGTCTTCAAGCCCGCGAGGCCCTCGGCGGTCGTCTCCCGGAGGCCCTGGTCGGTGTCGACGAGTCGGGTCTCGCCGGTGTCGCCGCCCTCGTCGTCGAGCACCGGAGCCTCGACGGGCACGACCTCGCGCTTGAAGCGCCCTTCGTCCACCGCCACGCGTGCCTTCTGCTGCGAGGCCAGTCCGAAGGCGTCGAGGTCCCCGCGGGTGAGGCCACGGTCCCGAGCGATCCGGTCGGCACCGGTGAACTGGTCGGGAAGGTCGAGGTCCCATCCGGGAGCACGGATGGAGCCGGTGTCCGGCGGGATGTTGGCGCCGAGCGGGACGCGGCTCATCATCTCGACGCCGCAGGCGATGCCCGCGTCGATGACGCCGGCATGGATGAGGCCGGCGACGAGGTGGGTGGACTGCTGGGCCGAGCTGCACTGCGCGTCGATGGTCGTGCCGGCGGTGGACTGCGGGAGCCCGGCCAGCAGCCACGCCCGGCGTACGAGCGCGGACGACTGCTCGCCGGCCTGCGTGACGCAGCCGCCGATGACCTGCTCGACGAGCGCAGGGTCGAGCCCGGAGCGATCGAGGAGGGCGCGGTAGGTGAGCGCCAGAGTCTGCTGCGCGTGGAGACCGGCGAGGTGTCCGCGACGCTTGCCGATGGGGGTCCTGACGGCCTCGACGATCACGGGTGTGCCCATGCCACCAAAGTAGAACCTGTTCTCATTCCGGGCAAGGCAATGTGGTCCGCACCGCACCCCACGGGCCCTTCCATTTCGGTCCGGAACATGCCATCGTTTCGGTAGAACGTGTTCCACTTTTGGCCGTGGACGCCGAGACCAACGGAGGACTCGCTGTGACGACGTCGGCACTGCCCACGGGGTTCGACCCCACCGACCCGGACCTCTGCCAGGCAGCCATCCCGCTCGAGCAGTTCACCGAGCTGCGGGAGACCGCGCCGGTCTTCTGGGTCGAGCAGGAGCCGGCGGCCTTCGCCGGCTTCGAGAACTCCCCGGGCTACTGGGCGGTCAGCAAGCACGCCGACGTGGCCGCGGTGTCGAAGAACAGCAAGGACTGGTCGTCGCAGGAGAACGGCGCGATCATCCGCTTCGCACCCGACATGACGCGTGACCAGGTCGAGCTCCAGAGCGTGATGCTGATCAACCAGGACCCGCCGGAGCACACCCACTTCCGCCAGATCATCAGCAAGGGCTTCACGCCCCGCAGCATCGGCGCGCTGCGCGAGGACCTCGAGGCCCGCACCCGCCGGATCATCGAGGAGGCCAGGGAGAAGGGCTCCGGCAACTTCGTCGACGACGTCGCGTCCGAGCTGCCCCTCCAGGCGATCGCGGACCTGCTCGGTGTCCCGCAGGAGGACCGGGCCAAGCTCTTCGACTGGTCGAACCAGATGATGTCCTACGACGACCCGGAGTACGAAGACACCCCGGACATCGCGGCGGCAGAGATCCTGGGCTACTTCATGGGCCTGGCCGAAGAGCGGAAGGCCAACCCGCAGGACGACCTGGTCACCAAGCTGGTGACGGCCGACGTCGACGGGCACAAGCTCGGCGAGGACGAGTTCGGCTACTTCACGATCATGCTCACCGTCGCCGGCAACGAGACGACGCGCAACGCGATCACGCACGGCATGAACGCCTTCTTCGAGCACCCGGACCAGTGGGAGCTCTTCAAGGCACAGCGACCGGACTCCGCCATCGACGAGATCATCCGCTGGGCGACGCCGGTGACCGTGTTCCAGCGCACCGCGCTGCGCGACACCCTCGTCGGCGAGCAGGAGGTCGCGAAGGGCCAGCGTGTGGGCATCTTCTACGCCTCTGCCAACCACGACACGGACGTCTTCGAGGACCCGCACAGCTTCGACATCATGCGGTCGCCCAACCCGCACCTCTCGTTCGGCGGGCACGGCGCGCACTACTGCATCGGCGCCAACCTTGCCCGCATGGAGGTCGGCCTGATCTTCAACGCCCTCGCGGACCTGATGCCCGACATCCGCAAGACCGCCGAGCCCGACCGCCTGCGCCACGGCTGGATCAACGGAATCAAGCGGCTGCAGGTCGACTACGCCTGAGAGTTACGGGTTTCCCCCGATGCGCGCCCCTGGGCCTCCCGCCACGATCGGAGGGCACGGGGGTGCACCAGCAGAAGGGGCAACAGCATGAAGCCATCGTTGCGCGCCGCCGTCGTGGCGGTCGCGACCGGGACGATCCTCGGGGTCTCCGTCCCGGCGAACGCCACCCTGGAGTTCAAGGACCGCTGGACGGACAACGGGACGGAGTCGTTCTCCGACTGCGGGATCGACCAGATCGACGTCGTCCGCACGGCGCACGGCACGTTCAGCGCCCGTCAGATCAAGTCCAGCGGTGGCCAGGCCTGGCTCGGGCACAACAACTACTTCTCGTTCGAGGTCTTCACCAACCCCGACAACGGCCGGTCGTTCGCGATCAGGTCCAAGGGGAACTTCCGTGAGGTGAGGGGCACCCAGGTCGAGGGCGACATCTGGCGCTTCGAGTGGAAGGACTCCGGGGCGACCTTCGCGCTGTACGACGGCGACGGCAACCTGGTCTGGAGGGACCGCGGCACCGTCAGTGGGGTCGACGTGTTCGACACACTGGGCGACGGCCAGGTCGGCGGCGAGTACATCTCGAGCGACATCACCGCCTATGAACGGGAAGTTCAAGGAGCTCGACTGGTGCGCTGACATCGTGCAGCCCTATCTCGGCTGACAAGGGCAGAAGGTCTCGTGCCAGGCCGTGCGTCGAGGTCCTAGCCTCGGCGCATGGCCTCCGCGGGGGACCCGCACGCTCTCGCCGCCAGGTACGTCGACACGAACCTGGCGCTGCGCCCTGAGGCGGCCCTGGACCTGTTGCGCGTGGCCGACTCCCTCCGGGCCGCGGACGTCGACCTCGCCATGCTTGCCGCGCTGCTGGTCCTCGCCGTCTCCAGGCCTCTGGGCGGTCGCCGGGCGCCCGACACGGGCGGCGAGCTCACGCCCGCCGAGCGCCGCGTGGCGGGCGCCGTGTGTGAGGGATTGTCGAACCGCGAGGTAGCCGCGCTCCTGGTGCTCTCGGAGCGCACGGTGGAGGCACACCTGTGCTCGATCTTCCGCAAGCTCGAGGTCCGCAACCGAACCCAGCTCGCCCTGCGCCTCTGACTAGCTGCGGGCGGCGGACAGGACGCGCTCGACGAGCGCCGCCGTCGCCGGGACGGCCTCGGCACCTGGTCGGTGCACGATGCCCACCTGCCGCCGGCCGAGGTCCGGGAGGCCGACGACGAGCACGTCGGGGTGCCGGTAGGCCGTGAGCGCGGACCGGGGCAGCCCGGTGACTCCCAGCCCACGTGCCACGAGGTTCTGCACCACGACGTAGTCGTCGGTGGTGTGCCGGACCGCGGGGGTGAACCCTGCCGCCTCGCACCGCTGCACGAGATGGGTCCGGCACCGCACGCACCCGCCGATCCAGTCCGCACCCGCGAGCTCGGCGAGATGATGCACGTCCGGGTGCTCCGGCGGGAGGACCAGCTGGACCGGCTCGTCGAGGAACGGGGTCCAGGCGAGCACCCCCAGTCCTTCGGGTGGCTCCCCGTCGTACCCGAAGACGAGGGCGACGTCCGCGTCGCCCACCGTGACCGCCGCGATCGCCTCCGGTGGCTCCGCCTCCTCGAGCCGGACCTCGACCTGCGGGTGGTCGGCGGCGAGGCTGACGAGCGCCGAGGGCACGACGGTCGCGGCGGCCGACGGGAAGGCGATGAACCGCACCCGTCCTCCGCGAAGGTCGGCCAGTGCGGTGAGCTCCTCGCCCGCCGCGTGCAGCTCCGCGGACACCACGTCCGCGCGGCGGAGAAGGGCGGCGCCCGCCTCCGTCGGCACGACGCCGGACGTACGACGCAGCAGCAGTGGTCCTCCCGCGGCGCGCTCGAGGGCGGCGAGGTGCTGGCTGACCGCGGGCTGGGTCCACCCGAGCTCCCGTGCGGCCGCGCTGATCGAGCCCGCGCGGACGACGGTCCGGAAGATCAGCACGCGGCGCGGGTCGAGGTCCATGCCCCAAGTGTGGCTTATGGCTCGGCCAAGGAGAACAGGTCTTCCTTGGGGGCTGCGGGTCAGCGATCCTCGGAGCATGCGCACGATCGGCCTCATCGGCGGGATGTCTTGGCACTCCACGGAGAGCTACTACCGACGGATCAACGAGCAGGTGGCCGAGCGCCGCGGGGGCCACGCGTCGGCGCGGATCGCGTTGCAGTCGCTCGACTTCTCGGAGGTCCGTGACTGTCAGCAGCGGGGGGACTGGGCGGCCTCGGCCGAGCTGATCGGCGAGGCTGCCCGGCGCACCGTCGCCGGCGGCGCCGACCTCGTCGCGATCTGCACGAACCTCATGCACAAGAACTTCGCCGCGGTCGAGGAGGCCGTGGGCACCTCGGCGACGCCGGTGCACATCGCGGACGCGGTGGCGGCGGTGGCCCGGCGGCACGGATGGACGACCGTGGGTCTTCTCGGCGCACGGTGGGTGATGGAGGAGACGTTCTACAGCGACCGCCTCGCCGAGCACGGCATCAGGGTCGTCGTGCCCGACGCAGACGGGCGGGACGAGGTCGACCGGGTGATCTTCGAGGAGATCACCCAGGGCCGCTTCCTCGACACGTCACGCGACCGCTACCTGGCGATCATGAGGGACCTCGCGTCGCGGGGTGCGGACGCCGTCGTGCTGGCGTGCACCGAGATCGGACTGCTGGTGGGGGAGTCGCAGACACCCGTGCCGGTGATCGACTCCGCGACCGCGCACGCCGACCTGCTGGTCGACCTGGCTCTGGAGTCGGAGCCCGCGCTCAGTCGCGCGCGGTGAAGACGACCGGACCGTCGTCGGTGATGGCGATCGTGTGCTCCATGTGGGCGCCGCGCGAGCCGTCCGCGCTGCGCAGGGTCCAGCCGTCGGGGTCGGTGTAGATCTCGTCGGTGGTCTCGAGCAGCCACGGCTCGATCGCGATGACGAGGCCCGGCTTGAGAGGGAAGCCACGGCCGGCGCGACCGTCGTTCGGCACGTGCGGGTCGCCGTGCATGGTGCGCCCCACACCGTGCCCGCCGAACTGGGTGTTGATCGCATAGCCGTCGGCCCGCGCCACCGCAGCGATCGCCGCGGAGATGTCCCCGATGCGGTTGCCGGCCAGGGCTGCCCCGATGCCGGCGTCCAGCGCGCGCGTGGTGGTGTCGATGAGCTGAAGGTCCTGCTCGCGCGGCGTACCGACGACGACGCTGACCGCCGAGTCGGAGACCCAGCCGTCGACGGCTACGGCGAAGTCAAGGCTGACCAGGTCACCGTCACGCAGGACGTAGTCGTGGGGAAGTCCGTGCAGCACTGCGTCGTTGACCGACGTGCACAGCACCTTCCCGAAGGGGCTCGCTCCGAACGACGGGTGGTAGTCGATGTAGCAGGACTCAGCGCCGCGGTCCTTGATCATCCGGTGCGCCAGCTGGTCGAGCTCGAGCAGGTTCACGCCGACGTCCGCGGCGTCCATCAGGGCGTCGAGGACCTCGGCGACGAAGCGCCCGGCAGGACGCATCTGCTCGATCTCGGTGGGGGTTCGTAGCTCGATCATGAGGGGGTCAGGTTATCCGGCACCTGGGCATGCTGGTGACATGACCACCCACTCACCGTCCGCGCCCCGAGGTCGCCATGACGTCGTCGCTCTCGGGGGCTTCGGCCTCGCCGTCCTGCTGGTCGCGCTCCTCGGTGGGCTGGCCGCGAGCGGCGCGTCGGACACGTATGCCGACCTCGACAAGCCGTCGTTCGCACCGCCCAGCTGGTTGTTCGGGCCGGTGTGGACGGTCCTCTACGTGATGATCGCGGTGGCCGGCTGGCTCGTCTGGCGCCAGGTCGGCTGGGACAGGTCGCTCACGGTCTACACCGTGCAGCTGGTGCTCAACGCGGCCTGGACGCCGCTGTTCTTCGGTGGCGATCTCTACGGCCTCGCGCTCGTGGAGATCGTCGTGCTGCTCGGCTTCGTGCTCTGGACCATCGCTCTGTTCCGGCCCCGGTCGCCCCGAGCCGCGCTGCTGCTCGTCCCCTACTCCGCCTGGGTCACCTTCGCGACCGCCCTGACCGCTGGCATCTGGGTGCTCAACCGGTAGGGGCCGAGCCGCTGGGCGACCTCGTCGGTCGAGTAGCCGAGCGGCCAGGGCGAGGCGTATCGAGACCCTGTCCACAGCCCGCGCGCCCCCCACCCATGGAGCTCGTTGCTGCACTATACTCGTACGTATGTTCGAACTCGGTTGGATCGACGACCTGGCCACCGACCAGGTCGCGGACGAGCTCGCCCGGGCACGTGACCTGGAGCTGGTCGCGGTGTGCTCCAGGATGCTCCTCGCCGCGCGGTGGGCCGACCAGCACGCACCGGAGTTCGTGACCGAGGAGTCCCGAGCGCTGCCCGGGATGGGCCGCAGCGTCGAGGTCGGTGAGGACTGTCCGGAGATCGAGGAGTTCGCCGCCGCCGAGCTCGCCGCACTCAGCGGGCTGACCACCCGGGGTGGGGAGCAGCTGGTCCGCGACGCGCTGCTGATCCGACACCGCCACCCGCAGGCGTGGGAGCGGATCCGCAATGGCACCACCCGCCCCTGGCTCGCCGCCCAGGTCGCCCGCCGCTGCAGGTCCGCCGACCTCGACCGCGAGCAGGCCAGGTTCGTCGACGCCGCGACCACACCCTTCGTCGAGTCGTTGCCGGTAGGCCGGTTCCTGGCCCTGGTCGACGCGAAGATCATCGAGGCCGACCCCACCAAGGCAGAAGACCGCGCCCGCACCCGTGCCCTGGCCCGGTACGTCCGCTCCGGGCCGGTCGACGAGGACGGGTTGAAGACGTTGATCGCCCGCGCCAACGCCGGCGACATCACCGTGTTCATGGCGATGCTGGACCGGATTGCGGTCATCCTCGCCGCCCAGGGCGACCACACCACCCTCGAGGTGCGCCGCACCACCGCGATGCGGATCCTGGCCAACCCCGCCCGCGCGCTCACCCTGCTGACCCAGACCACCCTCGAGCACCTCGAGAACCTGGACAACGCCACCGACCCCTACCTCGACGACACCCCCGATCCCCTCCCCGCAGACGGCCTGCCCGACCAACCGGTCCACGAGCAGCCCGCATCGTCGGCGCAGGACCCTGCCGTGCTCCGTGAGGTGCTCGGCGCTCTCGCGGACCTCGACCCTGCCCGGCTGGACCCGTCGACGGTGTTCCACGTCCACCTCACCGACACCACGCTGACCGCGGGGAGCGGTGTGGTGAGGGTCGAGGACCTCGGTCCGGTCACCCTCGGCCAGGTCCGCGACTGGCTGGTCCACCCGATGTGTCCGGACTGGATCCGCCAGCAGGTCAAGGTCCGCCCCGTTCTCGACGCCGACGCCATCCACCCCGTCGACGCCTACGAATGGCCCACCGTCATGGCCGAGCTGGCCACCACGCGGAACCCCTACGAGGTCTTCCCGTGGGGCACCCTCGACTCACGCCGCTGCGAGAACGACCACGTCATCGCCTTCCGACCAGGACGACGACGACAAACCCGGCTCGACAACAACGCCAAGCTCTCCAAACACCACCACCGCATCAAGACCCACGGCGGCTGGTCGCTGTTCCACCCCGAACCCAGCACCTACCTCTGGCGCACACCCCACGGCCACTGGCTCCACGTCGATCACGAAGGCACCCACCACCTCGGACGCCGACCCGACCTCGACACCGAGTACCTACCTCAGAGGGCCTCGGCCTGAGCAACATAGGGATCGTGCCCGATGTCACGGACGCGGTCACGCACGAACCTGGATGACGTCAGGATTCACGTCCACCAGGAGCACGACCATGACCAGCGTGACGACCGCCTCGGTGCCTACCCCCGAGGTGCAGCCCGGCCGTCGGACGGTCGTTGCCCTCCTCACCGACGGCGCGGTCGTGTCCCTCCGTCCGCTCGGCAACGGCGAGCTCGCTCCGCAGCGGGCGGTGCTCGAGTCCATGTCCGACCAGTCACGGTGGCAGCGCTTCCTTGCCCCGGTGCCGACGCGTCTGCCGGCGTCGATGGAGAGGGCGCTCGCCTCCGTCGACGGGCTGAAGCACGTCGCCTGGGTGGCCGAGGTCGGCGGACAGCCGGTCGGACTGGCTCGCTACGTCGAGATCGCGTCACAGACGGCGGAGGTCGCCTTCGAGGTCGCTGACGCCCACCAAGGGCGGGGGATAGGCACGCTCCTCCTCGAGGCCGTGCTCACCGTGGCCCACGCCCGCGGCTTCACCCGCATCAGTGCGACCGTCCGCCCCGACAACGTCGCCTCGGTGAAGCTGCTCGCGAAGGTGGGCGTGACGCTGCGGGTGGTCGGGGGCGTGCTCGAGGGGACCTCGCCCTTCCGGCTCCCGTGCCCGCCCCGGCTCGACCACGTGGCCGTCCTGGCCGCCGCGTCGACCTCTCTCAGTCCCTGAGGTCGTCGAAGGTCCGGGCGCCCTGCCCGTGCAGCCACTGGATGACCTCGTGCGCGCCGTCTCGGGCCGCGATGTCGAGCGGGGTGGCGTGCTCCCAGGGCGGGACCCAGTCGAGGTCGGCACCTCGCTCGAGGAGCACCTTCGCCGTCGCCAGCTGGTCGCCGTGGCACGCCGACCAGAAGGCGTGGTCCACCTCGTCCTTCGTCGGAGCCGTGCCGTCGAGCCTGGCCACCATCTCGTCGGTCATGCCGAGGGCGGCGAGGTCCGAGAGGCGTGCTTGTGCGCCGCGACGGACGAGCATGCGGGCCGCCCGCCACTGCGCGAATGCGGTCGCGTCCCACAGGGGGGTGCCGCCCGCGATGACCGCACCCCGTGCCTCGATGTCCGCACCGCGGTCGAGCAGGGCCTCGAGCGCGTCGGTGTCGTCGGAGCTGGCCGCCCAGTGCAGCGGGGTCTCTTCGTGCGGGCCGCGGAAGCGCGCGTCCACGTCGGCCCCGGCGTCGACCAGCGCCCGGATCGTGTCGGCGACGGCGGGGAAGTGGCCGGGCCAGTCGGTGGCGACGTGCAGGAGGGTGCGCGACATGCCGTCCGGGTCGTCGTCACCCAGCCGCGCGTCGGCCAGCCAGGGGTTCTCCTCGAGGAGACGGCGGAGGTCGTCGACCCGTCCCTCGTGGATGGCCGCCACCGCCGCCCGGGCGAGCGGATCGAGCGTGCTGACGGTCGTCACGACGCACCGGCCCGTCGGAGCAGGTCGTCCACGACCTCGCCGAGGGGAGCGGTCGCGTCGATGACGACGCCGTCCGGGACGTCCTCCTGCGTGCGGTGCAGGCGGAGGACCAGCGCGCGCTCCTCCGCGTGTCCGCCGAAGTCGTCGTCCGGTCGATCCTCGAGCCGCCGGCGCAGCGTCGCCTCGTCGACGTCGAGCACGAAGACCTCGTCGAACAGCGCGACGAACTGCGGGAAGTTGCGCGAGCCGCCGCAGAAGTACGTCGCGTCCCGGCTCCGGTCGGCCACGATGGCCCGGACCTTCTCGACGTCCCAGAGGTGGTGGGCGTGCGAGGCGGTGTCCGTGGGCGCGCCCGTCACGGGGTCGCCTTGGTAGGCCAGCTCGTTGTCGCCGTCGACGGCGTGCAGGCCGCGCCGACGGAGCTCCCGGCACACCGAGGACTTACCCGTGCACGACACGCCTTCGACGAGGTAGTTCCGCTGCCCCACACCTGGACGCTATCCCGTGGGAACGATCCGCAGTGTCGTTGCGTCCCATGACCAGCACCCGACGTCAGGAGGAGCGGATGACGAGGATCCAGCCCGTGCTCGCGGCCGTGGCCCTCACCCTGTGCGGCGCCTGCTCGTCGGGCCCGAGCACCGAGGCCGACGACTGCGGTGCCTGGAGCCAGTGCATCGACTGACAAGAGCTAGCTGGGCTTCTCGGACCCTACGACCCACATCGCGAAGAACTGCGAGCCACCGCCGTACGCGTGGCCGAGCGCCTTGCGAGCGCCGTCGACCTGGTGCTCGCCCGCGGCGCCGCGGACCTGCAGCGCCGCCTCGGCGAAGCGGATCATGCCCGAGGCGCCGATCGGGTTGGACGAGAGCACGCCGCCGCTCATGTTGACCGGCAGGTCGCCGTCCAGGGCGGTGGCACCGGCCTCGGTGAGCTTCCAGCCCGAGCCCTCCTCGGCGAAGCCGAGGTTCTCCAGCCACATCGGCTCGAACCAGCTGAAGGGGACGTAGATCTCGGCGCAGTCGATCTCGCGGTAGGGGTCGGTGATCCCTGCCTGCTTCCAGATCGCGGCGGCGGCCTCACGTCCGGCCTGCGGGTTCACCTGGTCGCGCTCGGCGGCGGTCGTCGGCTCGGTCCGCATGACCGTGCCGTGGATCCACGCGGGGTTCGGTGACGACGCCGCAGTGTCCTCGTCCGCGATGACCACAGCACAGGCGCCGTCGGACGAGGGGCAGGTCTCGTCGTACCGGATCGGGTCCCAGAGCATCTGCGACGCGAGCACCGACTCGACCGTGGTGTCGGGGTTGCGGAGGTGGGCGAACGGGTTCTTGTTCGCGTTCTGCCGGTCCTTCGCCGCGACGACGGCGCCGACGTGGAGAGGTGCGTCCGAGCGGCGGATGTACGAGCGGACGTGGGGTGCGAAGTAGCCGCCGGCCCCGGCGTGCACCGGCATGATGAACGGCACCGGGACCGAGAGGGCCCACATGGCGTTGGACTCCGACTGCTTCTCGAACGTCACGGCGAGCACGCGCTTGTGCACGCCGGCCTGCACGAGGGAGGCGGCCACGTTGCACGTCGAGCCACCGACCGAGCCGGCCGTGTGCACGCGCAGCAGCGGCTTGCCCGCGGCACCGAGAGCGTCGGAGAGGTAGAGCTCCGGCATCATCACGCCCTCGAAGAGGTCGGGCGCCTTGCCGACCACGACGGCGTCGATGTCGTCGAAGGAGACGTTCGCGTCGGCCATCGCGCGGTCGACCGCCTCGCGGCACAGTCCCGCCATCGAGACGTCCTCGCGCTTGGCCCGGTAGTGGGTCTGTCCCACGCCGATGACGGCGGCGAGCTGCTTGCCCATCAGCGTGCCCCTTCCATCGTGCACAGGAGGTTCTGCTGGAGCGCAGGTCCGGACGTCGCGTGCGCGAGCGCCTTGTCGGCGGTGCCGTCCCAGACCCGCCGAGCAGCTTCACCGATCCGGATCAGGCCGCCGCTGAACATCGGGTTGCCGCCGAGCGCGCCACCACTCGGGTTGTGGACCACGTCACCGTCCAGACCCAGCTCGTCGCGGACCATGAGCTCCTGGTGGCTGAACGGCGCGTGCAGCTCGGCGACCTCGACGCCGTCGAGGTCGACCGCAGCAGCTGCGCCGGCGAGCGACGGCACCCGGGTGAGGTCGCGCAGGGAGGGGTTCTGCCCGTCGGAGCGGTGCTGGAACCCGGTGATCCACGCCGGTCGGTCGCTGACGTCGCGGGCGCGGTCGTCGGCGGCGATCACGATCGCCGCCGCGCCGTCGGTGACCGGCGCGCAGTCGTGCTTGCGGAGCGGGTCGGAGAAGAGCGGCTCGGCGAGGAGGTCGTCGACGGAGACGTCGCCCGAGAGGATCGCGTGCTCGTTGCCTGCACTGGCGGCACGGCTGGCGGCGACGACCTCGGCGAGGTCCTTCTCCGACCAGCGGCCCGACTCGAGACCGAGCCTCGCCTGCATCGCGGCGATCGACACGGAGTCGGGCCACAGCGGCGTGAGCACGTAGGGGTCGAGCTGGAGGCTCATCACCCTGCGAAGCAGCCCGGCCGACGACTTGCCGAAGCCGTAGACGAGCGCGGTGTCGACCTCGCCGGTCTGGATCTTCACCCAGGCCTCGTAGAGCGCCCAGGCGGCATCCATCTCGACGTGCGACTCGTTCACCGGCGGCAGCGTGCCGATCGCGTCCACCGCGGACACGAAGGAGAACGACCGGCCGGCGAGGTAGTCCGAGGATCCCGAGCACCAGAAGCCGATGTCCTTGCGGGACCAGCCGGTCTGCTCGTAGCACTCCGCGAAGATCGGCACCAGCAGCTCCACCATCGTGGGGGAGCCGTCGAAGTGGGCCATCTGGCGTTGCGAGAAGCCGACGACGGCGACGTCTCTCATGCGTCCTCCCTCACAGGTGCGCCCGGAAGGACTCGTAGTCCGCGTCGGGCTCCCCGGTCGGCTCGAAGTGGCGGATGTTCTCGATCGTGGTGCCCCACTCCTCGCGCGGCTTCCACACGGCCTTGACCCGCATCCCCATGCGCACCTCGTGCGCGTCGATCCCCTGGATCAGGTGCAGGAAGGCGATGTCCGCGCCCTCGAGGAGGATGTACGCCGAGACGTAGGGGATCTCGATCTTCTGGCCGAGGAACGGGACGTTCACGATGCAGAAGGTCGTGACGATGCCGGCGTCGCCGAGCTCGACCTCGTCGGTCGTCGCCACGCCGTCCACCGGGCACGCGCTGCGTGGCGGCACGTAGACCTTGCCGCACGTCGGGCAGCGCTGGCCGAGCAGCCGACCCTCGGCCAGGCCACGGAAGAACGCGGACTCCTCGGGCGAGGCCTCGTAGTGGTAGTCCAGCTCGACCGGGCTGATGATGCCGGTGACGGGGTCCCGATCGGTGGTGTGGTCGCGACGGGCGCTCGCTGCTCGACCTGCGGTCTCGGGTTCGAACCAGGCGATGTCGGTGATCCGTCCCTGGGGCTCGTCGGCCCACCGGACCTGCACCCGCATGCCGGTCGACACGGCGTCCGGGCCGTCGGCCTTGACCGCGTGCAGGATCGGGGAGGTCGCGCCGTCCAGGGTGACCAGGGCGAACGCGAAGGGCTCGGCGAGCGGCTGCCCGGGCACAGGCTCGGAGACCCAGGTCCAGGTCGTCACGGTGCCGGTGGGGGAGACCTCGACCAGGTCAGCGGCGTCGATGGCGTCGTGGGTCACCGGGTCGAACTCGACCGGTGGCACGACCACGCGCCCGTCCGACGTACGGCTGGCGAGGACGCGGCCGTCGCGCAGACCGGTGAAGAACGCACCCAGCACCGGACCCGTCGACCGGGTGTAGTCGAACGCCACCTGGAGCGGGGCACCGAGCACCCGGGACGTCGTCGCTGTCATGCTAGAAATGAAACACGTTCTAGTTTCGGAACGCAAGCGCAGGTGGAAGGGTGGCGCCATGAAACTGGGTCTGCAGCTGGGCTACTGGGGCGCGCAACCGCCCCAGGGTGTCGCCGAGGTGGTCGCCGAGGCCGAGGCCTCGGGGTTCGACGCGATCTTCACCGCCGAGGCCTGGGGCTCCGACGCCTTCACGCCCCTGGCCTGGTGGGGGCGCGAGACCGAGCGGGTGAAGCTCGGCACCTCGATCGTGCAGATGTCCGGCCGCTCACCGGCGAGCATCGCGATGCACACCCTGACCCTGGACCACCTCTCGAACGGCCGGGTCATCCTGGGCATGGGCGTGAGTGGTCCGCAGGTCGTGGAGGGCTGGTACGGCCAGCCGTTCTCCAAGCCGCTCGCCCGCACCCGCGAGGTCGTCTCGATCATCCGCCAGGTGCTCGCCCGCGAGGCGCACGTGACCAACCCCGGACCGCACTACCCGCTGCCGTACGACGGACCGGGCTCGGTAGGGCTGGGGAAGCCCCTCAAGCCGATCGTGCACCCGTTGCGCGCCGACGTCCCGATCTGGTTGGGCGCGGAGGGGCCGAAGAACGTCGCCCAGACCGCCGAGATCGCCGACGGGTGGATCCCGATCTTCTACTCGCCCGCGAGCGCGGACATGTACCGGCCATGGCTCGACGAGGGCTTCGCCCGAGAGACCGCTCGCCGCACCCGCGAGACCTTCGACATCGCCGCGACCTGCCACCTCGAGGTCACCGACGACGCTGACCGCGTGATCGACGGCCTCAAGCCGGTGACCGCGCTCTACATGGGTGGCATGGGAGCGAAGGACCAGAACTTCCACAAGCAGGTCTTCGAGCGCATGGGGTACGCCGACGTGGCGGACGAGGTGCAGAAGCTCTACCTCGAGGGCCGCAAGGACGAGGCCGCGGCCGCGGTGCCCGACGAGCTCGTCGACGCGATCCACATCATCGGCGACGCCGGGAAGGTCAAGGAGCGCGTCGCGCAGTGGGAGGAGTCGGGCGTCACGACGCTGCTCCTGACCTGCCGCAACGTCGAGGAGGTCCGGCAGGTCGCCGAGGTCGTGCTCGGCTGATCGTGGGGACGAAAGGCCTCTGACCTGCACGTTCACCGGGGTTAGCGTCGGTCGCACCCCCCACGTCCCAGGCAGGGCCCATGCGAAACGCGCGCTCCGTCCCCGCACTCGTGCTCGGCGTGCCCGCCCTCCGTCGCCTCGTCGGGGCCTACCTGCTGTTCATCCTGGGCGAGTACACCGCCTGGATCGTGGTGCTCGTCTACGCCTACCAGCGAGGTGGGGCGACCGAGTCGGGCCTCGTGGCGTTGGCCCAGCTGGTCCCGGCGGTGGCCTTCGCCCCGCTGACCGGACGACTCGTCGAGCGGACGTCGCCTGCCACCGTCCTGAGCGTGGGGCTCGCGGTGCAGGTGACCGGCATGGCCCTGGCCGGCGCCGGCGCCTTGGGAGACCAGGTGGTCGTGGCGTACGCCGGCGCGATCCTGGCCTCGACAGCGGTCGTGACCACCCGCCCCTCGCAGACGGCGCTGCTGCCACGGGTCGTGACCGGGGGAGACGGCCTGGTGGCGGCCAACGTCGCCCTGGGGTGGGCGGAGAGCACGGCGACCGTGCTCTCCGGGCTCTGCTCCGGAGTCCTGCTGACCGTGTGGAGCCCGGGAGGTGCCCTGGTGACCGTGGCCGCCGTGACGGCGATCGCGGTCCCGCTCACGCACGGGCTCGGCAAGGCGCGCCAGGGGCCCACGATGCCCGCGCAGCGCGCCGCCTCCGAGGTCCTCGGACGGAAGGAGAGGTTGCTGGGTGATCCTGCGGCGCGGCTGCTGTTCGCGCTGCTCGGACTGCAGTGGGTGGTGGTCGGCGCCCTCGACGTGCTCTTCGTCGTGCTGGCCATCGACGTGCTCCAGGCCGGAGAGGCGTGGGCGGGCTACCTCCAGACCGCGGTCGGCCTGGGCGCGATGCTCGCCAGCGCGGTGGCGGTCGTCTTCGTCGGGAGACGCCTCGGCGGCGTGATGCTTGCCCTCGCCCTGACGGTCGGTGGATGCCTCGGCCTCACCGCGGTCGTCGGCTCGGTGCTGCCCGCCGTGGCCCTGCTCTTCTGCGTCGGGGCGTCCCGCGCGCTCCTCGACGTCTCCGGGCGGATCCTGCTGCAGCGGACGGTGCAGCCACACCGGCTCGCGCGCGTCTTCGGCAACCTCGAAGGCGTCTCGATGGCGGGGCTCGCCGTGGGCTCGCTCCTGGTCCCGGCTGTCACCGAGCTGGCCGGTCACCGGGCCAGCGTCCTCGCGGTCGCGGCGCTGCTGCCGGTCGTGGTGCTGCTCTCCGCACGGCGCCTGCTGCGGATCGACGCGCACGCGACCGTCCCGGTCGTCGAGATCACGCTGCTCCGCTCGATGCGCATGTTCGCCGACCTGTCCGCACCTGCCCTGGAGGGCGTGGCGCGCGCCCTGGTCCGCCAGGAGTTCGCACCCGGAGCGGCCCTGATGCGCGAGGGCGAGACCGGCAAGGACTACTTCGCCATCGCCGACGGGGACGTGGCCGTCAGCAAGGACGGTCGGTCGCTCGGCCTCCGCCATGCCGGAGACGGGGTCGGCGAGATCGCGCTGGTGCGCGGGGTCCCCCGGACCGCGACGGTGGTGGCCGCTGACGAGGTCACGGCGTACCGGCTCGACAGGGACCACTTCCTGGAGGCGGTGCTGGGGTCGACGACCGCCGTCGACACCGTGGACCACATCGTCGACGAGCGCCTGCGGGACGCCGACCCTTCCCGCGAGGAGTGACCGTCAGGCGATGACGATGGCCGCCACGGCGACGGCGCCCAGCACCAGCCCCAGCTTCTGGAGCCGGTCGGGTCGCTCGTGGAGCAGCACGGCGCTCATCGCCACCGTGACGCCCGGGTACAGCGACGTCAGCACCGCGGCCACCGTGAGGAGGGAGCGGTGGCTGGCGAGGAAGAACAACACGTTCGCGACGACGCTCAGGACGCCGGCCGCCATGATGATGCCGACCCAGCGCACGTCCGCGGTCCACGGAGGAGTGCGCACGACGGTCGCGACGCCCAGCAGCACGATGGCCACGACCTCACCCGCCAGGACCGGCCACAGCCCGCTCTCGTCGCCCGCCCGCGCCAGCGCCACGAACAGCAGGCCGAACCCCGCGCCGGAGATCAGTCCGTCGACCGCGCCGGCCCGGGCGCTGCCACCGTGCTCGTGCGGTGCTCGCGACATCAGCCAGATCGCCGGGAAGGCGAGCAGGACTCCGGCGAACCCGATCGCGGGGAGCCGCTCGCCGAGGAAAGCACCGACGATCGCGGGGAACGCGGCCGCCCCGACGGCCGACAGGGGTCCGGCCACGGCCATCTCACCGCGTCCGTAGCCGCGGAAGAGTCCCAGGGACCCCACGGTCGAGCCGATGCCGCTGACGGCACCCCACACGAGGGCGTGCGTGCTCGGGTCGAGCTCACCCTCGACGAGCACCGCGACCAGGCATCCGACCGACGCCGAGACGAAGCCGAGGAGGGTCACCCAGAGGAAGTGGTGCCGGCGCGAGGCGACGCCCGCGACGTAGTCGGAGACGCCGTACGCCAGCGCGGCGGCGAGCCCGAGAAGTGCACCCATGGCGCCATCCTGCCGTTGTCCATTTCTGTAACACGTTCTAGTCTCGGTCCATGACGGATCCGGACCTCTACCGCGGACCCCACAACGGACACCTGCTCGTCCACGCCCTCAAGCGGCACCGTGACAAGCCGGTCCTGCTCATCGGTGACCAGCAGCTCACCGGGCAGGACCTCGCCGACGGCATCAGCCGCTTCATCCAAGCGCTCGAGGAGGTCGGGGTCGGGCAGGGATCACCCGTCGGACTGCTTGCGCTCAACCGTCCCGAGGTCCTCACCAGCATCGGCGCCGGCCAGCTCATGGGCCTCCGGCGGAGCGCCCTGCACCCGCTCGGCTCCCTCGACGACCACGCCTACGTCCTCGCGGACGCCGAGGTCGAGACGCTCATCGTCGACCCGCTCTTCGCGCAGCGCGCCGCCGACCTGCTCGAACGCGTCGACTCGCTGACGCAGGTGCTCACCTTCGGTCCCTCCGAGATCGGCACCGACATCAACGCCCTCTGCGAGAAGCAGACGCCCGCACCCCTTGTCCCTCTCGAGCTGCCGCCGGACTCGATCGTCGGGATCACCTACACCGGCGGCACGACCGGCAAGCCCAAGGGCGTCATCGGCACGACCGGCTCGATCTCCACGATGACCAACATCCAGCTCGCCGAGTGGGAGTGGCCGAGCGAGCCGCGCTTCCTCATGTGCACGCCGTTGAGCCACGCCGGTGCCGCGTTCTTCCTGCCCACGTTGATGGCCGGCGGTTCGATGGTCGTCGCTCCGAAGTTCGACCCGGCCGAGGTCCTGGAGATCATCGAGAAGCACCAGATCAACTCCACGATGCTGGTGCCGTCGATGCTGTACGCGCTGATGGACCACCCGGACTCACACACCCGCGACCTGTCGAGCCTCGAGACCATCTACTACGGCGCGGCCGCCATCAACCCGGTCCGCCTCGGTGAGGCCGTCGACCGCTTCGGGCCGATCTTCGCGCAGTACTACGGCCAGTCCGAGGCGCCGATGGTGATCACGTACTTCTCGAAGGAGGACCACCTCCGCACGGACAAGCTGGCGAGCTGCGGCCGACCCAGTGCCTTCCTGCGTACGGCGTTGCTGGGCGAGGACGACCAGCCGGTGGCCCCGGGCGACCCGGGAGAGATCTGCGTCGCCGGCCCGCTGCTCGCGGGCGGCTACTGGAACCTCCCCGACGAGACCGCCGAGACCTTCCGCAACGGCTGGCTCCGCACCGGCGACGTCGCCCGTGAGGACGAGGACGGATTCTGGTACATCGTCGACCGCACCAAGGACATGATCGTCACCGGCGGCTTCAACGTCTTCCCGCGCGAGGTCGAGGACGTCGTCGCCGCGCACCCCGGCGTGGCCCAGGTCGGCGTCATCGGCGTCCCCGACGACAAGTGGGGGGAGGCGGTGACCGCGGTGGTCGTGCTGCGCTCCGAGCAGGACTCGAGCGACGAGGCGGTCGCCCGGCTCACCGAGGAGATCAAGACCGCGGTCAAGGAGCGCAAGGGATCGGTGCAGGCGCCGAAGCACGTCATCGTCACCGACCAGCTGCCGCTGACCGCCCTGGGCAAGCCGGACAAGAAGGCGTTGCGGGCCCGCTACTGGGAGGGGCGCGACCGCGCCGTCTAGCTCGCGTCGTCCGCCCTGACCCTCCGGAGGTCGGCGGTGAACACGTGCCGGCCACCGGGCAGCGGCAGGCTTCGCACGGTCAGCTCCATGAGCCGCTCCACCCCGTCGGCACACAGCACGGGCACCTCGACCGGCACGCCGATCAGGGCCGAGCGGCCGGCGAACATGTGCAGCGTGAAGCCAGCCAGGTGCGCCTGACGGAAACGGAACGGGACGATCTCGACGAGGCGCCGACCCACCAGGTCGTCCTCGTCGGCGAAGCCGAGCAGCGTGACGGCCGCGGCGCTCGCCGCCACGATGCGGTTCGCGTCGTCGGCGGCGACGACGGCGCCCGCCGCGCTGCTCACCGTCGTGCTGTCCCAGGGCAGCGGCACGCTCGGGATCTTGGGCACGGCCACGGCGTCCGGGTCCCACGCCAGAGGCGCCGAGCCCTGGGACTGACGGAGCACCTCCCCGCACAGCCAGCGGCGGAACGCGCGGATCTCCGGCTGCGTGCCCGGCGTCATGAGCCTCCCGGCGTCCGAGAGCGTGACCGCCTGCTCGAGGAGCAGGTCGAGGACCTCGAAATTGGGGAGGGACGCGACCGGGACGTCGATCTCGAGGCGCTCGCGGCTCACGTGCGGCTCCGTCGCGGAGGCCATGATCCCGTCGGGGTCCTCCCCGACGTCCGGCGCCGGCACCTGCTCCTGGAGCACCGAGATCGCCTCGCTCGCCGCCGCGTGGGCCTCGAGCTCCGCGAACGACTCGTCGCTCAGCTGGGTGAGGAGGTACTCCCGCAGCAGCGACTCGGCGTGCATGCGCCACGCGGAGTGCAGGAGGAGGGGGACGTTGAGGAGCACGACCGGCACCGTGGCTCGCCCGGCCGCGACGATCGGGACCGCCGGGTCGGCGTCACCGTCCGCCGTCGCGCCCAGCTCGAACCACACGGTCTTGCCGTCGTCGTTCGTGAGCACGCCCCAGCGGTCGCAGCTCTGCTCCACCATCATCAGCCCGCGTCCGGTGCCCGCGAGGCTGGCGTACGCACGGGGGATCGGCAGGTGCGGGCTGCGGTCCACCACCTCGACCCGCAGCCCGTCGGGGTGGACCTGCACGTGGACGTCGACCTGGGTCCCGGCGTGCACCACCGCGTTCGTGACCAGCTCGCTCACGCACAGCTGCGCCCGCTCGAGCCAGTCGTCGTCGCGGTCGTCCAGCACCGCGCGGACGAGCCGGCGGGCCTCGGCCACGCTCGACGGATGCGGCTCGAGGCGCCGCTGCTCCCGTGCCGCCTCCCCGATCACGGCACGGTTCTATCGTATTTTGCTTCCACGGGACCGCAGAAGCGGTCGCGCGCCGGGTCCTGTCCAGGTCCCCTGATCTGCGGAACGCCGATGCAACCTTCCGCGCCGCTCGCGCGTCTTCACCTCTGACAGCGTCCCTCGGAACCAGGAGAAGAACCCCATGTGGAGCACCGGAACGCTCGCCCTCGCGGCCGCCGCTGCCGTGACCGCCGGCGTGGTCGCGGGCGGGACGGCGCAGGCCTGGAGCGGCACCGGGCACGACGACTTCCCGTCGCCGCAGACCACCAGCACCCCGAAGCCTGCCGCGACGGCCGAGCCCGTCACTGTCACCAAGGCGCCGAAGCCGAAGCCCAAGCCCACACCGACGAGCACGCCCACCCCGACGCTGCCCCCGGCCGGTCCGGTGCTCATGCGGCCGGGTGACACGTCGGACCAGGTGCGCGAGCTCCAGGCCCGGCTTCGCCAGATCGCCTGGTTCTACGGCGACGTGAGCGACTTCTTCGGCGACCAGACCGAGACGGCGGTCAAGGGGTTCCAGGCCAAGCGCGGCTACCCTGCCTCGGGAGTCGTGGACCGCCGTACCCTCCTCAAGCTGCAGGAGATGACGGTCGAGCCGACGCAGGACGAGCTGCACAACGTGAAGCCCGACCCGGCCGACGGCGCGCCCCTCGACCCGCGCTGCACGACAGGTCGCGTGCTCTGCATCGACAAGACGAGCAGCAGCCTGCGCTGGGTCATCGACGGCGACGTGAAGATGACCCTCGACGCGCGCTTCGGGGCCAGCGACACCCCGACCCGTGAGGGCCAGTACGCCGTGTACTGGAAGGACGCCGACCACGTCTCGAAGCTCTACGGGTCCTCGATGCCCTACGCGATGTTCTTCGACCGCGGCCAGGCCGTGCACTACTCGTCGGACTTCGCCGCCCGCGGCTACTACGGCGCCTCGCACGGCTGCGTCAACATCCGTGACTACGACGAGATCGCCTCGCTCTACGGCCAGGTCCACGAAGGGGACAAGGTCGTCGTCTACTGGAGCTGATCCGGTACACCTGGAGCTGTACGTCGCCGTGGTGCTCCACCTCGGCCCGACCCTCAGCCGGATGCTCGCCGGCTGAGTCTCTCAGCGGCCGTGGAACTCGGGGGAGCGCTTCTCCATGAAGGCTTTCGGGCCCTCCTGGGCGTCGTCGCTGGCGAAGACGGCGGCACCCACCTCCGCGTCGGCCTTCCAGCAGTCGTTCTCGTGCCGACCCTCGCTGTCGCGGATGGTGCGGAGCACGGCCTGGACGGCGAGCGGCCCGTTGGCCGAGATCGAGTCGGCGAGCTCGTGGGCCTTCTCCAACGCGGTGCCGTCGGGGACGACGTGGCCGATCAGCCCCAGCTCCTTGGCCTCGGGCGCCTTGATGTGGCGGCCGGTCAGCAACAGGTCGGCGGCCACGGTGTACGGGATCTGCCGGGGGAGCCGGACCGCGGAGCCGCCGAGCGGGTAGAGGCCCCACCTGACCTCGGAGACACCGAAGCGGGCGCTCTCGCCGGCGACCCGGATGTCGGTCGCCTGGAGGATCTCGGTGCCGCCGGCGATCGCCGGGCCCTCGACGGCGGCGATGAGCGGCTTGGTCAGCCGGAAGCCCTTGAGCAGCGACTTGATGTGCGTCGGGTCGAAGGAGCCCTCGGAGAACCGCTCGCTCGGGTGCGTCTGCGTCATCGCGGACAGGTCGGCGCCCGCGCAGAAGGCTCCGCCTGCACCGGTGAGGATGCACACTCGGACGTCGTCGTCCTCGTTGACCCGGTCCCAGGCGTCGCTCATGATCGCGAGCATGTCGCCGGAGAGCGCGTTGCGCTTCTCGGGTCGGTTCATGGTCACGACGAGGGTGTGACCGACCTGCTCCACGAGCGCGTGGGGCTGCTCGTCGACCGGCGCTGCGGGGGCTTCGCTCATGTGGACCACTCTAGTCAGAAACGAGAACGTGTTCTAGTCTTGCGGACGTGGCTCTCAACATCGCTGACCTGTTCGAGCACGCGGTCGACGTGATGCCGGATCGCGCCGCCCTGTTGGTCAACGACCGCTTCGTGTCGTACGCCGAGCTGGAGTCCGACGCGAACCGGCTGGCCCACTTCCTGGCCTCCCGGGGCATCGGTCCGGGTGACCACGTCGGGATCTACGCGAAGAACAGCGTTGAGCACGTCGTCGCCCTGCTGGCGATCTTCAAGATCCGCGCCGTGGCCATCAACGTCAACTACCGCTACGTCGAGGGCGAGCTCAACTACCTCTTCGACAACGCCGACATCGTGGCCCTGCTGCACGAGCGCACGTATGCGCCGCTGGTGGCCCTCACCGCGCCGAAGCACGCGAGGCTCACCACCGTCGTGGCGATGCCCGACGCGTCCGACCCGGACAACCAGGCCGACCTCGGCTCCTTCGGCGGCATCGCGTGGGAGGACGCGCTCAACGGCCAGAGCGAGTCGCGTGACTTCGCGGACCGCAGCAACGACGACCTCTACATCGTCTACACCGGCGGCACGACCGGCTTCCCCAAGGGCGTCATGTGGCGCCACGAGGACTTCTGGCGGGTGCTCGGCGGCGGCATCGACTTCATGACCGGCGAGCGGCTGGAGGAGCACGACCAGTCCAAGAAGGCCGTCGACCAGCAGCCGATGATCATGTTCCCCCTGAGCCCACTCATGCACGGGGGCGCGCAGGCGGCGATGCTCATGCACCTCTTCGCCGGCCACGTGACTGTGCTCGCACCGAAGTTCGACGCCGACGAGGTGTGGCGCACCATCCAGAAGCACAAGGTGCAGGCGATCTTCATGACCGGAGACGCGATGGCGCGGCCGCTCATCGAGGCGCACGACTCGGGTGACTTCGACTCCTCGTCGCTGTTCGTCGTCGCGAGCAGCGCCGCGATCTTCAGCCGTCCGGTCAAGGAGCGCTGGCTGGCCGCGTTCCCCAACGCCGTCTTCACCGACTCGGTCGGTGCTTCCGAGACCGGCTTCCAGGGCACCGGCATGCAGGACCCCGAGAACATCAAGGGCGAGGGCCCGCTGATCAGCCTCGGCGTCGAGTCCGTCGTGCTCGGCGAGGACAACAAGGTGCTCGACCTCGAGACCGACATCGGTGCGGTCGGCCGTCTCGGACGTTCCGGCTCGGTGCCGCTGGGCTACTACAAGGACCCGGAGAAGTCGGCCCGCACGTTCCTCGAGATCGACGGCACCCGCTACTCCGTCCCGGGCGACTTCGCCCGCATCGAGGAGGGCGGCAAGGTCCGGCTCCTCGGCCGCGGCTCGAACTGCATCAACACCGGCGGGGAGAAGGTCTACCCCGAAGAGGTGGAGATGGCGCTCAAGGGCCACCCCGACGTGTACGACGCGCTCGTGGTCGGCATCGCCGACGAGAACTACGGCCAGTCGGTGACGGCGGTCGTGCAGGCTCGTGGCGAGCACGAGCCCGACGTGGAGGAGCTGCGCTCGTTCCTGCGCGCCAGCCTCTCCGGCTACAAGCTGCCGCGCGCCGTCACCTACGTCGACCAGATCCCGCGCAGCGCCACCGGCAAGGCCAACTACCCCAAGGCGCGTGAGCTCGTCACCGGCGCGCCTGCTCCTGCAGGAGCTTGACGTGCGCACCGACCTGTGCGACCAGTTCGGCATCGAGCACCCGATCTTCGCGTTCACGCCGAGCGAGCACGTCGCTGCGGCCGTGTCGCGCGCCGGCGGTCTCGGCGTGCTGGGCTGCGTGCGCTTCAACGACGCCGAGGAGCTCGACAGGGTCCTCGACTGGATGGACGACAACACCGACGGGAAGCCGTACGGCGTCGACGTCGTCATGCCGATGAAGATGCCCACCGAGGGCACGTCGGTGGACCTCGGCGCGATGATTCCCGAGGCCCACAAGGAGTTCGTGGAGAGCACGCTGCGCAAGCTCGGCGTACCCCCGCTCCCGGAGGGCGAGGGTCGTGAGGGCGTGCTGGGCTGGCTGCACTCGTTGGCTCGCAGCCACGTCGACGTGGCGCTCCAGCACCGGCCCGTCCTCATCGCCAACGCGCTCGGCTCGCCGCCCGTCGATGTCATCGAGCTGGCGCACGACCACGGCATCAAGGTCGCTGCGCTTGCCGGCGCGGCGAAGCACGCGCTGTCGCACGTGAACAACGGCGTCGACATCGTCGTGGCGCAGGGCTACGAGGCCGGGGGGCACACCGGGGAGATCGCCAGCATGGTGCTCACCCCGGAGATCGTCGACGCCGTCGGTCCCGACGTCCCGGTGCTCGGCGCCGGCGGGATCGGCACCGGGCGCCAGGTCGCCGCGTCGCTCGCGCTGGGTGCCCAAGGCGTGTGGACGGGCTCGGTGTGGCTGACCACCGAGGAGTACCAGAACCTCAACACCAACAAGGGAATGACCACGGCGTTCCTGCGCGCGAGCAGCGCCGACACGGTCCGCGCCCGCGTCTACACCGGCAAGCCCGCCCGCCTGCTGAAGACGAAGTGGACCGACGCCTGGCTCGAGGAGGGCGCACCCGAGCCGTTGCCGATGCCGTTGCAGAACCTCCTCGTCTCGGACGCCCACAACCGGATGAACGCGCACGGCGATCCCGACGTCGTCTCGATGCCGGTCGGGCAGATCGTCGGCTCGATGAACGAGGTGCGCCCGGTCGCCGACGTGATGGCAGAGCTGGTGAGCGGGTTCGAGGACGCCGTCGCGCGCCTCGAGAAGATCCGTCACGCCTGACGCGCGCCGGGTCGTCAGACCAGGCTGTCCTCGAGGCGCGCCCACACCGTCTTGCCCTCACGCTCCTCGCGCACGTCCCACGCGCTGCTGAGCACGTCGACGAGGAAGAGGCCGCGACCACCGGGGGAGTCGACGTCGACCTCGGTCATCCGGGGGAGCCGCGGGTTGCCGTCGTAGACCTCGACGACCACCGCGTCGGCCTCCGCCTGCAGGGCCACCCGGACCGGGACGTCACTCTGGCGCACGGCGTTCGTCACGAGCTCGCTGGCGACCAGCAGCACCGACTCGCACAGGTCCCCGGGCGTGCGCCTCTCCACGAGCCAGGCCTCGGCCCAGGCACGTGCCAGCGGCACCGACATCGGCTGCGCAGGGAGGGTCCGCTCGACGCGGTCCGTCGCGCCGAGCATCCCGGTGGGGATACGGGCAGCGAGCACGGCGACGTCGTCGCCCCGGCTGCCGACCGGGACCAGCTCGAGCGCGGCGTCCAGAACCTCGGCCGGTCCGGCCTGCGCGGGCAGCGCCTGGAGCAGCGTCTCGAGCCTCCGGATGCCCTCGTCGATGTCCCAGGTGCGGGTCTCCACCAGCCCGTCGGTGTAGAGCAGCAGCAGCGAGCCCTGCGGGCAGCACCGTGCTGCGCTCGTCCCACTGCTTCCCGATGCCGAGCGGCGGACCGACGAGCACGTCGAGGGAGCGGTGCTCCGCCCTGCCGTCGCGGTGCGCGAGCACGAGCGGAGGGAGGTGGCCCGCACTGGCGACCGTGGCCAGTCCTGACGCAGCGTCGAGGTGCACGACCAGTGCCGTGGCGAGGAGCTCGCTCTCGAGCCGCTCGAGGTAGTCGGTGGCTCGAGCCAGCACGCCGGAGGGCGAGTGGCCCTCGGACGCCGTCACGCGTACGACGGTCCGCAGCTGCCCCATCACGGCAGCCGCTTGGGCGTCGTGCCCCTGGACGTCGCCGACGACCAGGACCAGCCCGTCCTCGACCTCGATGGCGTCGAACCAGTCGCCTCCCACCTGCACGCCCGGGTCGCCGCTGCGGTAGCGCGTCGCGAGCTCGACGCTGCCGATGCTGTCGGGGAGGTGAGGGAGCAGGCTGCGCTGGAAAGTCATCCCGAGCGCCCGCTCCTGGGCGAGCTCCCGGTCCTGCTGCTCGTCGCGGGCACTGCGCTCGATGGCGAGGGCCACCGTCCTCACCAGGACGTCGATGAGGGCGAGGTCGTCCCGACCCGGCTTCGCCGGCTCGGGGTAGTACATCGCGAACGTCCCGAGCAGCTTCCCGGTGCTTCCCGTGATCGGCGTGGACCAGCAGGCGCGCAGTCCGGCGCCGAGGGCGAGGTCCTTGAAGTCGGCCCACAGCGGGTCTGTGGTGATGTCCTCGACGATCACCTGCTCGTGGAAGTGGGCCGCGGTGCCGCACGACCCGACCGACGGCCCGATCTCGACGCCGTGGATGGCCTCGTTGTAGTCGTCGGGCAGGCTCGGCGCGGCCCCGTGCAGGAGCCTCGTGCCCGTCTCGTCGCACAGCAGGATCGAGGCGAGCATGCCCTCCGTGGTGATGCGCTCGACGACCAGCAGCATCGTCTCCAGGGCGTGCGCGAGCTGGGCTCCGGACACGACGCCGGCCAGCAGCTCGAGCTGCGCGGCGAGGAGGGCCGCATCCCGTCCCTTGTCGTGGGACCCGTGTGGCATGGCCAGACTCATGGTGCGGCCGACACTACGCCGCGATGACCGTCGCCGTAGGACAGTCGCGGTGGACGCGACCGCAGGGGCTCACCGCAGGCTCGCTACCGTCGCAGGCGTGCGAGCCATCACCTACACCCAGACCGGAGACCCCGACGTCCTGACCCTGGTCGACCGCGAGCCGACCGCTCCCGGACCCGGCGAGGTGCAGGTGCGCGTCCACCGCTCCGGCGTGAACCCGACCGACTGGAAGAACCGCCGCGGCGCCGAGCCCGGGACGCTCGTCGACCCCACGCAGGTGCCCGACCAGGACGGCGCCGGGGTCATCGAGGCTGTCGGTGACGGCGTCGACGCCGCACGGGTCGGCGAGCGCGTGTGGATGTTCGAGGCGGCGTACCAGCGTCCGGAGGGTACGGCGCAGGAGCTGACCGTCGTGCCGGCCGACCGCGCCGTGCCCCTGCCCGACGACGCGTCGTTCGACCTCGGTGCCGCGCTGCCGATCCCGTTCATGACCGCCCACCGCTGCCTGACCGTGACCGAGGGTGGACCCGACCACCTCGCGCCTGGTGTCCTCGCCGGCCGCACCGTCCTGGTCTCAGGGGGCGCCGGCGCCGTGGGCAACGCCGCCATCCAGCTCGCCCGCTGGGCCGGCGCGACCGTGATCACCACGGTCAGCAGCGACGAGAAGGCCGCCTTGGCCAGGGCCGCCGGAGCGCACCACGTCGTCAACTACCGCGAGCAGGACGTCGTCGCCGAGGTCCGGAAGGTCGCGCCGGACGGCGTGGACACGATCGTCGAGGTGGCGGCGGCCGCGAACGCGGACATCGACGTGCAGGTGGCCGGGATGCACGCCTCGGTGGCCGTCTACGCCGACGACGGCGGGGCACCGCTGAGCGTCGCGGTCCGGCCGCTCATGGTGCCCAACGTGCGCTTCCAGTTCGTGCTCGTCTACACGGCCCCGCAGGGCTGGAAGAGCCTGGCGGTCCGCGACCTCACCGAGGCGCTGCGTGCCGGAGCGATCCGGGTCGGCGAGGAGGCCGGGCTCCCGCTGCACCACTACCCCCTCGAACGGACCGCCGACGCCCACGCGGCCGTCGAGGCCGGCGCCGTCGGGAAGGTGCTCGTCGACGTCACGGATTGACTGCGTCGTCCGATTGGGAGTGCGTCATAGAGCACTCCCAATCGGACGCGGCGGTCATCCAGGCTTGGTGACGTCGGCGACGGTCGCGTCGAGCACCCTGACCAGGTCGGCGGCGGCCACCGTGAGGGCGATGCCGTGGCCACCGCCGCCGAGGGAGACCGTCCCGGTCACGCGCTCGTCGGCGATCACCGGCAGGGGAGTGACGCTGCCGAGCGGCGTGATGGTGCCGCGCACGAAGCCGGTGACGCGGCGGGCCTCGTCGGCGCCGGGCATCGAGAGGCGGTTGACGCCGAGGAGCGCACGGAGCTTCGGCCAGTCGATCTCGCGGTCCCCGGGCACGAGCACGATCCGGTGGTCGTCGTCGCTGACCCTCACCACCATGGACTTCACGATCGCCGACGGGTCGACGCCTCGCGCCGCAGCCGCCTCCTCCAGTGATCGCACCGGACCGTGACGGGTCACGGTGTGCGTCAGGCCGAGTCCGCCGGCCGCCGCGAGCACCACGGCGGAGCGGTCCGTGTCCGCGGCGTCCGACGTGGTGAGCAGGTGCAGCTCGCAGGCCTCGTGGCGATCCGTGTCGGCTTCGCCGACGACGGCGAAGCCATGCCGTGCGTAGAGCGCCCGGGCGGCCGGGTTGTCGATGACGACGTCGAGGCCGAGGACCGGGAGGCCCCCGGCGGTCGCCCACCGGCGTACCACCTCGATGAGCGCGTCCCCCACGCCACGGCCCCGCGCCGTCGGCGCCACCCACATGGAGATGAGCTCGGCCTGGCCGGGGTCGGCGTCGGACTCGATGCCGGACGCCATCCCGGCGTCCTGGCCGTCGACGACCGCGACGAAGTTGGCGGCGCCGCGCCAGGCCAACCGGTCGCGCCAACGCTGCTCGGGCGCGTCCTGCCAGTCGGCGAGCTGGGACCCGAAGGCGCCGGGCGCCTCTGCCAACGCGGCCAGCCGCAGCTCGCGCCAACGCTCCCAGTCGTCGGGGCTGATCGCCTGCACCTCGAGAACCATGACGTCATTCAAGCGGTCGACGGGCGACCTCGTCCCTTCGATATCCGCCGTCCCGGTCGCGGCTCCAGACCGGGTCGCCGTGACCCGCGAGTCCTTCTGCTCCCAGGGTGCGCTTGAGCACCTTGTGGGTCGGCGTCCGCGGCAGCTCCGTGGCGACGCGGACGTGCCGAGGCAATGACTTCGTGCCCAGGTCCGGCTGCGCGGCGAGGAACGACGCGAGCTCCTCGGGGTCGAAGACCCTTCCGTCGCGCAGCACCAGCGCCGCCATCACCGCGTCGCCGACGCCGGACGCGTCGGGCACCGCGTAGACCGCGACCTGTGACACGTGCGGATGCCGCAGCAGGACCCGCTCGACCGGTGCCGTCGCCAGGTTCTCCCCGTCCACGCGCAGCCAGTCGCCCGAGCGCCCCGCGAAGTAGACGAAGCCGTCGGCGTCGCGGTAGGCGAGGTCCCCCGACCAGTACATCCCGCCACGCATCCGCTCGGCGTCCGCTTCCGGGTCGTTGTAGTAACCGGCGAAGAACCCTGCACCCTGGGTGTTCACCAGCTCGCCGATCGCGTCGTCACCGTTGACGAGTCTCCCGTCGTCGTCGAACACGGCGTCCGGCACCCGCTCGCCGGTGTCCGGATCAAGGACCTCGACACCGTCGAGCGCCCGGCCGAGGGAGCCGTCAGGCATGTCCGGGACCCGCTGGACGATGACGGCGTTCTCGGTCGAGGAGTAGGAGTCCACGACGACGCAACCGAAGCGCTTGCCGAACGCCGCGATGTCACGCTCGGCGGCCTCGTTGCCGAAGACCAGTCGCAGCGGGTTGTCCGCGTCGTCCGGCTGCTCGGGCGTGGCCAGCACGTAGGTCAACGGTTTCCCGACGTAGTTCGCGTACGTCGCGCCGAACCGCCGCACGTCGTCCAGGAACCCCGAGGCGGTGAACCTCCGGGCCAGTGCCATCGCAGCGCCACCGGCCAGCGACGGCGCCCAGCCGGCCATCACGGCGTTGGAGTGGAACAGCGGCATCGAGAGGTAGCAGACGTCGTCGGGCCCGAGTCCGAACCTGTCGGCGAGCATCAGCCCGGGGAACGCCACCTTGTCGTGCGTGATCCGGACAGCCTTCGGGTCGCCGCTCGTCCCGGACGTGAAGATCAGCATGAGCAGGTCGTCGCTCGCCGGCGACTGCGACGGGACGGCGCCTGCCGCCGGAGGCACCTCGGGGTCGACCAGCACCGAGGCGCCGCCGAGGTCGAGGCCGTCGAGCAGGCCGGTGTGCACGGCCTCGGTGACCACGACCTGGCAGTCGGCGCGGCGGACGTCGGCCGCCAGGCCCTCACCTCGTCGGGTGGTGTTGAGCCCGACGAGGGTGAAGCCGCCGAGCCCTGCCGCGGCCAGCAGCGTGGCCATCAGCGGCGTGTTGTCGAGCAGCGCGCCGACGTGCCTCGGACGGGACGGGTCGAGCAGCTCGCTGAGCTCGTCACCCAGGGCGCCGGCGCGGGCGACGTACTCGCGCCACGACCAGGCCTGGTCCTCGAAGAGCAGCCCCGGCCGGTCGTCCTCGGCGCGGCGAAGCAGCAGGTCGCGGACCGTCTCGGTCACGACGCGACCTCGGTGCGGACGGCTACTCGGTGGCGGTCGCGACCACGGTCGCGAGGGCGTCGAGAAGCTCCTCGGACGCCGCCGGCGTGCCCTTGCGTGCATAGAGGTGCAGCGACCTCTGGTCGCCGCCCTCGATCTGCAGCTCCCAGGCACCGTCCAGCGAGCCTCCGTCGAGGCGCTCGACCGTCCCCTGCGCCGGCCGGAGCACGAGCCGCGGCTTGCCGGACGAGGTGGCGACGGTCAAGGACTCGACGTCCTCGACGCGCAGCTCGCGCGGCACGGGGGTGACCCCCTCGAGCACGCGCACCAGCACGCCCGCAGCGTCGGCAGGCATGAGCTCGACAGTCGCGTGCGCGAAGTGGGGCAGCAGGTAGACCACGCGGCCCCAGTTGCCTGTCCGCACGTTCATGTCGAACACCGAGATCGTCATGTCCGTCATGGTGCATGACGAACGGCCGCCCGGACAGAGCCGGATGGGCTGTCACACCGGCTCGGCCGCGAGTGCCTGACCGACCTGGCGCGCCTGCAGCGTGGTGCCGCCGAGCGTGATCTCGAGCCGCTTCGCGGCGGTGAAGTAGCGGTGCGCCGCACCGTCGAGGTCGATGCCGACGCCTCCGTGGACGTGCACGGTCGTGTGCGCGACCTTGTGACCGGTGTCAGCCGCCCACAACCGCGCGGTCGCCACCTCGACGTCGCAGGGCAGATCCTCGGCCAGCCGCCAGGCGGCCTGCATCACGACGAGACGCAGGCCCCGCACGTCGATGAACGCGTCCGCGAGCCGCTGCGAGACCGCTTGGAAGGAGCCGATCGGCCGGCCGAACTGCTCGCGGGTCCGGGCGTACTCGGACGTGAGCGCCAACGCGCCCTCGCAGACGCCGAGCTGCTCGGCGCACTCCGCCACGTCGACGAGGGAGCGCAGGAAGGCGTGGGCCTCCTCGCCCCCGAGCCGTCGGTCGGAGCCGAGCACGACCCCGTCGAGCTCGACCAGCGCGGTCACGTCGCCGTCCGTGACGTGCTGCGCGACGACCGAGACACCCTCGTCGTCCGGGCGCACCAGGAACACACCGACGCCGTCGTCGCCGGAGGCCGGGACGAGGAACAGGTCCGCCGCGGTGCCGGCACGCACCAGCGCCTTCGAGCCGGTGAGGACGAAGCCGTCCCCCTCCGTGCGTACGGCGGTCACCGGCCGCTCGGGGCTCGCGGCCTGGCCCTCGGCGAGTGCGGGAGCGAGGACAACCTCGCCCGTCGCGGCGCCGGGCAGCCAGGCGGCCTGCTGCTCCTCGGTGCCGAAGCGCCCGACGGTCATCGCAGCGGCGACGTGGGTCGCGAGGGGGAGCGGGGCGACGACGCGGCCCGCCTCCTCCAGCAGGCTGGTCAGCTCGAGGACGCCGAGGCCCGCACCACCGTGCACCTCGGGGAGGGCGAGGCCGATCAGGCCGGCCGCGCCGATCTCGGTCCAGAGCGCGCGGTCGAAGCGGTCGCCGGCCTTCTCGACCTCGACCTGGCGGTCGGTCGTGACCCGGTCGCCGAGGATCTGGCGGGCGAGCGCGGAGGCGTCGTCCTGGCCGGGGGTCTGCGTGAAGTCCATGGGTCTGCTTTCCGTGATCTCGACTGGCTCGATCAGCGCTTGGCCGGCGGCAGGCCGAGACCGACCATGCCGATGATGTCGCGCTGGATCTCGTTGGTGCCGCCGCCGAAGGTCATCACCAGCGACGAGCGGTAGAAGCGCTCCAGCCGCCCCCGGACCTCGGCGCCGGAGGAGTCCGCCCGCACCAGGGAGCCCGGTCCGACGACCTCCATCAGGGAGCGGTAGACCTCGGTCGCGAGCTCGGAGCCGTAGACCTTGGTCGCCGAGGCGTCCGCCGGGCTGAGGTCCTCGCCCTCGGAGGCCGCGATCTTCCAGTTCATGAGCGCGAGCATCTCGGCGCGGGCGTGTGCCCGGCCGAGCAGCACCTGCACCCACTCCTGGTCGATCACGCGCGCACCCGACGGCGTCTTCGTCTCCTGCGCCCACTCGCGCACCAGCCGCAGGGAGTGCTGCAGGGGAGCGGCGGACGTGAGCGCGACGCGCTCGTGGTTGAGCTGGTTGGTCATGAGCGGCCAGCCGCCGTTGAGCTCGCCGACGAGGTTGCCGACCGGGACCCGGACGTCCTCGTAGTAGGTCGCGGACGTCGAGACGCCGGCCACCGTGTGCACCGGGGTGTAGGAGAAGCCCGGGGCGTCGGCCGGCACCAGGATCATCGACAGGCCCTTGTGGCGGGGGAGGTCGGGGTCGGTGCGGCAGGCCAGCCAGATCCAGTCCGCGTACTGGATGAGGGACGTCCACATCTTCTGGCCGTTGATGACCCACTCGTCACCCTCACGACGCGCCCTGGTCCGCAGCGACGCGAGGTCGGTGCCCGAGGCAGGCTCGGAGTAGCCGATCGAGAAGTGCAGCTCGCCCTTGAGGATCTTCGGCAGGATCTCCGCCTTCTGCTCCTCGGTGCCGTAGCGCATGATCGTCGGCCCGACGGTGTTCAGCGTCAGGTAGGGGATCGGGACGCCCGCGACGGCCGCCGCGTCGCTGAAGATCAGCTGGTCGACCATCGAGCGGGCCTGACCGCCGTACTCCTCGGGCCAGCCGATCCCGAGCCAGCCGTCGTGCCCGATGCGCCTGATCACGTCCTTGTAGACGCCCGCCTCGCCGAACTCACCCGTGCTCGCGGCCAGCCCGGTGCGGATCTCCGGCGTGACCAGGGCGCCGAAGTACTCCTTGAGCTCGGCCTTGAGCCGTTCCTGATCCGGAGTCAGGGCGATGCGCATACGGTCTCCTCAGACTGGTCTTTGCCGTGGCAAAACTGTAACGTGTTCTAGTCAGCAGCGGAACCTCGAGTGCAAGGAGGCACCGATGACACCAACGACCACAGGGGCGTCCGGCGCCACGAAGACCGATCCGCGTCTCATCGACCGGGGCGCCCCGCCGGACCGCTACGCGCGCGGCTGGCACTGC
Organism: uncultured Actinomycetota bacterium; assembly: GCA_963759965.1. GTDB lineage: Bacteria > Actinomycetota > Actinomycetes > Propionibacteriales > Nocardioidaceae > Marmoricola_A. The sequence goes on along the minus strand of CAVXBM010000019.1, from coordinate 39,237 downwards.
CTCGGCCTCGCCGAGTCGTTCCGCGACGGCAAGCCCCACGAGATCAAGGCCTTCGGCACCAAGCTCGTGGTCTGGGCGGACAGCCAGGGGCAGCTCAACGTCCTCGACGGCTTCTGCCGGCACATGGGCGGCGACCTCACCCAGGGCACCGTCAAAGGCGACGAGATCGCGTGCCCGTTCCACGACTGGCGGTGGGGCGGCGACGGCAAGTGCAAGGCGATCCCGTACGCCAAGCGCATCCCGCTCCGGGCCCGCACCCGCACCTGGACGACCCTCGAGCGCAACGGCCAGCTCTTCGTCTGGCACGACACCCAGGGCGGTGCGCCGATCCCCGAGCAGGACATCCCCGAGATCGAGGCCGCGACGTCGGACGAGTGGACCGACTGGACCTGGAACGAGCTCGACATCCCCAACGCGCACTGCCGCGAGATCATCGACAACGTCGTGGACATGGCGCACTTCTTCTACATCCACTACGCCTACCCGAAGTACTTCAAGAACATCTTCGAGGGCCACACCGCGACGCAGTACATGCAGTCGACCGGGCGGCCGGACATGGCGGGCGCGGGCTACGGAGACTCCGACCTGCTGCTCGAGTCGGAGGCCAGCTACTTCGGGCCGTCGTACATGATCAACCCGCTCAAGACGACCTACAAGGGCTTCGTCATCGAGGTCATCCTCATCAACTGCCACTACCCGGTGGACCTCGACAGCTTCAAGCTGATGTACGGCCTCGTCGTGAAGAAGCCCGAGGGCATCGACGACGAGTCGGCGAAGAAGATCGCCAAGAAGTACTCCGACATGTTCGGCGAGGGCTTCCTGCAGGACGTGCACATCTGGAAGAACAAGTCGCCGATCCAGAACCCCTTGCTCTGCGAGGAGGACGGCCCGGTCTACCAGCTGCGCCGCTGGTACGAGCAGTTCTACGTCGACGTCGACGACGTCACCTCCGAGATGACCCAGCGCTTCGAGTTCGAGGTCGACACGACCCACGCGAACGAGAACTGGCAGAAGGAGGTCGAGGACAACCTCCGTCGTCGCCAGGAGGAGGACGAGCAGTACGCCGCGCCCCAGATGCCCGGCGGGGTGTGATGACGTCCTTCGCGCCCCTGAGCCACGAGACGCTCGAGGACCGGTCCCGGTACCTCGAGGGTCACCTGGCCGAGGTCGCCTGCCTGGACTGCCTCGCGAGGGTCCGGGTCCGCAAGCAGAGCGAGTTCCACACGAGCATCCAGTGGGACGCGGAGGCGACCGCGCACTGCGCGGAGTTCGGCAGGGCCCGAGGCCAGGGCGACCTCAGCGTCCAACGCGCCTGCAGCCGGCTGCTCGCGAGCATCGACCAAGCAGCCCGGGACGGCGAGATCGAGATCGGCGGGACCGTTGACTGAGCCTCTCCAGGTGAAGGTCGTGGACGTCGTCGAGGAGACCGGTGACGCGCGCTCCCTCGTGCTGGAGCCACCCGAGCCGCTGAGCTACAAGTCCGGCCAGTTCCTCACGCTCGCGGTGCCGAGTGACCAGACCGGCGTCGCCGCGCGCTGCTACAGCCTCTCCAGCGCACCGCACGAGACGCACCTGCTCAAGGTCACCGTGAAGCGCACGGTCGACGGCTACGCCTCGAACTGGATCTGCGACAACGTGCAGCCGGGGAGCACGATCACGATCCTGCCGCCGAGCGGCATCTTCACCCCGGCAGACCTGGACGCCGACATCCTGCTGTTCGCGGGCGGCAGCGGCATCACCCCGGTCATCTCGATCGTGAAGTCGGCGCTGGAGAAGGGCACCGGCCACATCGTGCTCGTCTACGCCAACCGCGACGAGAGCTCGGTGATCTTCGCGAGCGAGCTGTCGGCGCTGGCCGAGAAGTACGTCGACCGCTTCGTGCTCGTGCACTGGCTGGAGAGCCTCCTGGGGCTGCCCACCGCCGACCGGCTCCGCCCGGTCGCGGAGTACTTCACGTCGTACGACGCGTTCGTGTGCGGGCCCGGACCCTTCATGAGCGGTGTCGTCGGGATGCTCAAGGAGCTCGGCTTCCCGCGCGAGCGGCGCCACCAGGAGAAGTTCGTGTCCCTGGGCGGCAACCCGTTCGGCGACCACGCCGTCTCGATCGGCGACCCGGGGGCCGAGGAGCCGGAGGAGCCGCAGCAACCGCTCCGCACCTCGCCCGCGAGCGTCCGCGGCGACCTCGACGGCGAGGAGTTCGCCTTCGACGACTGGCCCGCCGACCAGGTGCTGCTCGACTTCCTCATCAGCAAGGGCGTCGACGCGCCCTACTCGTGCCGCGAGGGAAACTGCTCCGCGTGCGCCTACGTCCTGCGGGACGGCGAGGTGACGCTGAAGGCCAACGACGTGCTCGACGACGACGACCTCGCTGACGGCATCCGGCTGGGCTGCCAGTCCCTCCCGGTCAGCGACAGCGTGGAGATGACCTACTCGGACTGAGCGCTCAACCGGCTCAGCCGGCCTCGCGGAGCTCGTCCTCGTCGCCCTGGTCCGCGGTCGGGTCGATCGCCGAGTCGTCGACGAGGTGCAGACCGCCGAGCGGGTCGGTCCGCCAGGACACGAGGGTCCAGCCGGTGCTCGGGTGGCCCTCGAAGACCGTCATGCCGGTGTTGCGCAGGTGCAGGTGCTCGACCTCGTCCGCGGGACGGTCGCAGTGGTGCCCGGTCCACACGCGGATGGCGGCGCCGTGGGACACCACCGCCACCGTCGCGTCGGCCTCGTGCTCCGCGGCGATCGCGGCGATCGCCGCGTCGTAGCGGGCGAGGAACGCGTGGCCGTCGGGGGCGTCGGGCATCCGCAGGTCGAGCTCACCGTGGATCCACCGGGCGATGACGTCGCGGTAGGCCTCGACGGACTCCTCGTCGGTCTTCATCTCCAGCGCGCCCGCGTCGATCTCTTCGAGCCCCTCCCGGACCCCGAGCTCCAGATCGCGGGCAGCTGCGAGGGCGCCGGCGGTGCTCCGCGCCCGGTCGAGGGTGGAGGAGTAGACGCCCGCGATGTGCTCCTCGACCAGGCCCGACGCGCCCTCGGCAGCCTGACGCTCACCGAGGTCGGTCAGCGGGGCACCGGGGAACGCGGTGTCGAGCGCGCCCGCGACGTTGCTCGGGGTCTGCCCGTGACGGATGAGGAGGAGTCGCACCTGCTCGATGCTACGGAGCCACCTGCAGGAGCCTCTCGGCGGGAGCAGGTCGGCGCTGCGCCGGGACCACGACCGACGGACGGGTCACGGCACGGTCGAGCTCACGGAAGAACGTCGAGGTGATGGCCCCGCCGGCCAGGGTCAGCGGTGCCCGGCCGAGACGGGCGACCAGGCCGCCGACACGGGCGCGGGCGTCGTACGCCAGCACGGTGGTGTGCGGGGACGCGCCCTCGCGGAGCCGGACGTCGAGGTCGAGCTCGAGGCTCCCGCAGCGTCCGCGGCTGGTGACGGTGACCACGAGGTCGGTGCCGCCGTGGACGTCGTCGATGCAGAAGGTGCCGCGGTAGGTGTCGGCCAGCCGGCCGACGCGGGCCGCGAGCGTCGCGGCGTACTCGCCGTGGCCGACCGCGGTCAGCCGCTCGCAGCCGGGGATCACCCGGCGGAGGACCTCGCAGTCGTGGAGAGCGGCCCAGACGTCGGTCACGGGCGCCTGCACCTGGCGCATGTCCACGAACCGCATGATGACCACCTCCCAGTCCCTCTCGAGGAGAGCGTGCGCCTGCCGGTGATACGTGCGCCAGCGACTTTTGTCTCGTGTCGAGGTGGTCGGTGTCCCGAGGGGTAAAGGATTCGTGTCCTGTCGGTGTCGGGACCTAACCTGGGAACAGATGATTGCGCACCCCAAGCACCCGGATCCCGACACTCCGCCACCGGCCAGCGTCCGCTCCCTGTGGCGGCTGCGCGGATACCTGAGGCCGCACGTCGGCGCCCTCGTGCTCATGCTCACCACCGCCCTCGGTGGGGTGGCGCTCGCGATCGGCATCCCCCTGGTGACCAAGGCGCTGATCGACGGACCGATCACCCAGCGCGACGTCAGCGGCGTGCTGCCGCTCGGCCTGCTCGCCCTCGCCCTGGGCGTGCTCGAGGCCTTTCTGGTCTGGCTGCGCCGGTGGGTGCAGTCCAACGCCGTGCTCGGGGTCGAGACCGCGATGCGCCACGACCTCTACGCCCGCCTCCAGCAGCTTCCGATGGGCTTCCACACGCAGTGGCAGTCCGGGCAGCTGCTGTCCCGCGCCACGACGGACATGTCCGCGATCCGGCGGTTCAGCGGCTTCGGCATGCTCTTCCTGCTGATCAACATCGTCCAGGTCACCGCGACGACCGCGGTGCTGCTGAACATGTACTGGCCGCTCGGTCTCGTGGTCGCTGCCACCGCCGTGCCGATCGTCGCCCTCTCGATGCGCTTCGAGAAGCGGTACGTCGTCGTGTCGCGCCGGGTCCAGGACGAGCAGGGCGACCTGGCCACGCTGGCCGAGGAGGGCGCGGTCGGCATCCGCGTGATCAAGTCCTTCGGGCGCAGCGAGCACGTCTCGCAGCAGTTCGAGCAGGGCGCCCGCAAGCTCTACGACACGAGCATGGACAAGGTGCGGCTGTCGGCCAGGTTCTGGACCTTCCTCGAGATGATCCCCAACGTCGCCGTCGTGCTGGTGCTCCTGCTCGGTGCGATCGGCGTGGGCCGCGGCGCGCTGACGCCCGGCGAGCTGGTCGCCTTCATCACCTTGATGCTGTCCCTCGTGTGGCCGGTGGCCTCGCTCGGCGTCATCCTCGCGATGGCCCAGGAGGCGATGACCTCGGCCGCCCGGATCCTCGAGATCTACGACACCGAGCCGGCCATCGTCGGCGGCACCCGGGTGATCGACCAGCCGCGCGGCCGGGTGCGGTTCGAGGGCGTCCACTTCGCCTTCCCCGGCACCACCGACGAGCCGGTGCTGCGCGGCGTCGACCTCGAGATCGCGCCCGGGGAGACGGTCGCGCTCGTGGGAGCGACGGGCTCGGGCAAGTCGATCCTCACCGCGCTGGTGCCCCGGCTCTGGGACGTCACCGACGGGCGGGTCACCATCGACGGCGTCGACGTGCGCGAGCTCGACCTCGTCCACCTGCGCTCGCTGGTCGCGACGGCCTTCGAGGACCCGACCCTCTTCTCGATGAGCGCCCGCGAGAACCTCACCCTCGGCCGGGCCGACGCCACCGAGGCGGAGATCCAGGAGGCGCTCGACATCGCCCAGGCCGGCTTCGTCCGCGACCTGCCCTGGGGCCTCGACACCCGCATCGGCGAGCAGGGGCACGCCCTCTCCGGCGGGCAGCGTCAGCGGCTCGCCCTGGCCCGCGCCGTGCTCGCCCAGCCGCGGGTGCTCGTCCTCGACGACACGCTCTCCGCGCTCGACGTGCACACCGAGAAGCTCGTCGAGGAGGCGCTCACGCGGGTGCTCGGCAGCACCACGGGGCTCATCGTGGCGCACCGTGCCTCGACGGTCCTGCTCGCCGACCGGGTCGCCCTGCTCCAGGACGGCCGGATCACCCACGTGGGCGAGCACCGTGAGCTTCTCGCGACCGTCCCGGCGTACGCCGAGCTGCTCAGCGGCGAGGCCGAGGACGACGACCTCGACCTGCTGTCCGAGGGGGTGCGCGCATGAGCACCGACAGCACCAGCACCTGGCGGGGCGAGGCCGAGGTCGACGAGCAGGAGGCAGCAGAGGCGGCCGAGGCGATGACCGCCGGGCTGCCCGGCTCCGGGTCGCGTCGCCTGCTGCGCGAGCTGCTCAGGCCGTACACGCGGATGCTCAAGCTGATCCTGCTCGTCGTGCTCGTCGAGAACGCCGCGCGCCTCTCGATCCCCTTCCTGGTCAAGGAGGGCATCGACAACGGCATCCCGCCGATCCGCACCGACAACAACCTCGAGCCGCTGCTCCTCATCGTCGGGATCGTGCTGGTCGCCACCCTCGTGCAGGCGCTGGCCCGCAACCGGTTCCTGGTCATGCAGGGCCGCATCGGGCAGGACGTGCTCTACGAGGTGCGCCGCCGGGTGTTCCGGCACTTCCAGGTGCTGAGCCCGGCCTTCCACGAGCAGTACACCTCCGGCCGGGTGATCTCCCGGCAGACCTCCGACGTCGACGCGATCTACGAGATGCTCGAGAGCGGCTTCGACGGGCTGGTCACGGCGGCGCTGACGCTCGTCGGCACGGCGGGCATCCTGCTCTTCCTCGACCTCAAGCTCGGCCTGGTCGCCCTCCTGTGCGGTCCGTTCCTCGCCTGGCTCACCAACTGGTTCCGCAAGTCGTCGGCCAAGAGCTACCGCGTGACCCGCGAGAAGGTCGCCCTCGTCATCGTCCACTTCGTCGAGACGATGGGCGGGATGCGCGCGGTCCAGGCCTTCCGTCGCGAGCCCCGCAACCAGGAGATCTTCGACGACGTCAACGACCAGTACCGCGCCGCCAACCTGGTTGCCTTCCGACTCGTCGCGCTGTTCATGCCGGGCATCCGGCTGATCGGCAACATCACGATCGCCGTGGTGCTGCTCTACGGCGGCTACCTCGCCTACGACGGCGAGGTCACCGTCGGCGTGCTGGCGGCGTTCCTGCTCTACCTGCGCCAGTTCTTCGAGCCGATGATGGAGATCTCGCAGTTCTACAACACCTTCCAGTCGGCCTCTGCGGCGCTCGACAAGCTCGCCGGCGTGCTCGACGAGGAGCCGGGTGTGGCGGAGCCACGGGAGCCGCTGCCTCTCGAGGGCGCCCGAGGCGACCTGCGCTTCGACCGCGTCGCGTTCTCGTACGTCGAGGGCCGGCCGGTGCTGCCCGACCTGGACCTCACCGTGCCGTCCGGCCAGACCCTCGCCCTCGTCGGGACCACCGGTGCCGGCAAGACCACGCTGGCCAAGCTCGCGACCCGGTTCTACGACCCGACGTCCGGCCGGGTGCTGCTCGACGGCCTCGACCTGCGTGACCTGACGTCGCAGACGCTGCGCCGGTCGGTCGTGATGGTGACGCAGGAGAACTACCTCTTCAGCGGCTCGATCGCCGACAACATCCGGTTCGGTCGGCCCGAGGCGACGATGGAGGAGGTGGTCCGCGCGACGACGGCGCTCGGTGCCCACGACTTCATCACCGCGATGCCCGACGGCTACGACACCCACGTCGCCAACCAGGGCGGCCGCCTCAGCGCCGGTCAGCGCCAGCTCGTGGCGTTCGCCCGTGCGTTCCTGGCCGACCCGGCGGTCCTGATCCTCGACGAGGCCACCTCGTCGCTCGACATCCCGTCCGAGCGCCTCGTCCAGCGAGCCCTGCGCACGGTGCTCGCCGGCCGCACCGCGGTGATCATCGCCCACCGGCTCTCGACCGTCGAGATCGCCGACCGGGTCCTCGTCATGGAGCACGGCCGCATCGTCGAGGACGGCACCCCCGCCGAGCTCGTCGCCGGCGGCTCCGGCCACTTCTCCGCCCTCCACCAGGCCTGGCTGGAGTCCCTGGCCTGAAACCCCGATTCGTCTGCGGTCGTCAGGCTCAGGTTCTCGATCCTCCGCTAGACGAATCGGTGGTCAGAGCCCGAGGGCCTGCTCGAGCTCCTCGAGGGCCTCGCCGCTGTAGACGGCGATGCGCTGCAGGTGCGGGACCGAGTCGCGGCAGCCGGTGTAGCCGATGCAGAAGGACCCGGCGTTGCTGACCGCGGTGATGTTGAGGGACTGGCCGTGGAAGAGCAGGGACAGCGGGTAGTACTCCAGGACCTTGGATCCGTCGATGTAGCGCTGCTCCTTCAGGCCCGGGACGTTCGAGATCACCAGGTTCGACGCCGGCCGACCGACGCCGCCGAGCCCGAGCATGGCCTGGCCGAGGAACGGCCCCATGAGGAGGGCCGTGTAGGCGTCCATCGCCGCGGCCCCGGCCTGGGGGAGACGCGCCTTGCCGAGCCGGGTGGACTCGCGGATGGCCTTGATCCGCTCCAGCGGGTCCTCGATGTCGGTGCCGAGCTTGGCGTAGAGGAAGGTGATGGCGTTGCCCACGCCGGCGGCCTCGCCCGCACGCACCGACACCGGGACGTTCGCGGTCAGGCTCTCCTCGGGCAGGGCGTCGTGGTCGACCAGGTAGCGCCGCAGGGCTGCGCCGTTGATCGCCAGGAAGACGTCGTTGAGGCTGCCGCCCGCGGCAGAAGCGACCTTGCGCAGCCGCTCCATGTCGTAGGTCTGCGTCGCGAACCGCCGGGGCGTGTGGATCCGGCCGTTGAAGACCGACCGGGGTGCCCGCCACGGAACGGCGCGCAGGCCGTCCCGGGCACCCACCGCGGTCTCGGCGTACGTGCGCGCGAGCGACCCACCCAGCGCGGACGCGGTGGTGACCACCGACGGGCGCGCCGGTCGCTCGGCGGGGACGGGCTTCTCCTTGGCCGGGAGGCCGGACTGGTCGGCGCCGTGGGTGCCCACCGCCCAGGGCGGCAGCATGTCGCGCGCGGTCGGGTCGACCGAGAAGATCCGGTTGGCCAGGCGGATGCCCCCGACGCCGTCGATCTGGGAGTGGTGCACCTTCATGTACATCGACCAGCGCCCCTCGGAGACGCCCTCGATGACGTGGCACTCCCACAACGGGTAGCGCCGGTCCATCCGCTGCGAGTGCAGCCGCGACACCAGCACACCGAGCTCGCGCTCACCACCGGGGGACGGCACCGCGGAGTGCCGGAAGTGGTAGTCGAGGTCGATCTCGTCGTCCTCGAGCGTCTGCCACCGCGAGAGCAGCGTCCCGCGCAGCCGGTAGTTGAACGGCGGCTGGTACGTGCGCACCGAGCGCCATCGGTCGACCAGGTCCTGGAGGTACGACGGTCCGGCGTCCTCGGGCATCGAGAAGGTCGCGAGCACGCCCACCTGCATGGGCGTGCGGTCGGTCTCGGCGTGGATCCAGCCCGCGTCGTTGATCTTGAGGACCTGCGTCTTCACCCGGTCTCCTTCGTGGCCCGCCGTGGGCACCGTCGAGCCCTCAACGATGCCCTGCCGGGGCAGGTCACGTCCGGCAGAATGCGCGGATGCCCGTCGACCTGTGGACCTCGGAGCCCTTCTTGACCGACGTGACCGCGTGGGTGGGGGAGCAGGCGGCGGCCGCCGGCCTCCACCTGGACGGCTCCCGCGAACAGCCCCACGCCCGTCCGTGGTCGAGCGCGGTGGTGTTCGGCACCGACCACGGTCGGATCTGGTTCAAGGTCAACGGCCCCGGGACCAGGTTCGAGACCAGCCTGGTCGGCCTCGTCTCCCACGTGGTCCCCGACCTGGTGCCCGAGGTCGTCGCCGTGGACCCGGAGCGCTGCTGGACGCTGCTGCGCGACGCCGGTCCGACGATGAGGTCGGTGGCGCCACCGGACGAGCTGTGGGACCGCTGGTGCGCCCTGCTGCCCCGCTACGCAGAGTCCCAGCTCCGGCTCGCGGACCACCGGTCGGAGCTGGTCGAGGCCGGGGTGGGCGACCTCGGTCCCCAGACGCTGCCCGATCGGCTGCGCGCCCTGGTCGACGAGCTCCGGGCGCTGCCCCCGGAGCGGGGCGGGCTGACCACCGACGAGGCGGAGGATCTCCGGCGTCTCTTCCCGGAGTACGACGCGTGGTGCGCTGAGCTCGCCGCCTCCGGGGTCCCGGTCACGCTCAACCACGACGACCTGCACTCCAACAACGTGTGCGTCGGCCCGGCGGGCGCGAAGGTCATCGACTGGGGCGACGCGTGCGTCAGCCACCCGTTCGGCACGATGCTCGCCACCCTCAACTCGATCGCCTTCCACGCCGAGGTGGAGAGGGACGACCCGCGGGTGGAGCGGGTCCGCGACGCCTACCTGGAGCCGTTCGGGGCCTACGGTTCCCGCGCAGACCTGCAGCACTGGGTCTCGCTCGCCCGGCGCACCGGTTGCGTCACCCGTGCGCTGTCCTACCGCAACGCCCTCGAGGGCGAGGACGAGTCGGCGTTCGCCGAGCTCGAGTGGCCGGTGCGGGGATGGCTTCTGGAGGTCCTGGACCCCGAGGTCGGCTGACGGTCAGCGGACCGGCTCGTGCATCTCCTGGTCCAACGGCTGCATCTCGTCGGGCGCCCCGAACACGCGGTGCCGGCGTCGGCTGCCATGGCCAGACGCTACCGCCGGGACCCCGGGGACTTGAGCCGTTCGCGCGCGCTCGCCGAGGCCGCCGTGTGACGATCCGCGCATGCAGACACTCGGGCGTCTCACCGCCGTCATCCTCGCCACCGCCGCCGTCACCGCCCTGCCGACCGCGAGCGACGCGGCCAACTCCTGGACGACCGTCACCCGGATGGACGGCGCCAAGCACCAGGCGTGCAAGGTCCCCGTCAACGGCGGAGCCGACTGGAAGATCAAGAACCGCCTCGTCAACGGCAACCAGACCAGGGTCGGCGCCGGGATGTACGTCCAGCTCAACGGTGAGGACACGGGCGAGCAGTGGCGCTCCGGCCTGGTCGCCCGCGGACAGACCTCACCTGTCGGGTCGGTGACGATGCCGCGGGGTGACTCCGCCTACACGCTGGTCGGCACGATGTACGAGGCCCAGGCCGGCGGCGGCGGTCCGGTCTCCATCAGCGACCTCGGCAGGTGCTGACGGGCTACCAGCCCCGGGCCTCCCACTCGGCGAGCGAGCCACGCTCGGCGCCGAGGGTCGAGTCGTCGCCGTGGCCCGGGTAGAACCAGGTCTCGTCGGGCAGCCGGTCGAACAGCTTGGTCCGCACGTCGTGCAGCAGCTGCTCGAACGCCGGCGTGCTGCCGAACGTGTTGCCCACACCGCCGGGGAACAGGCAGTCCCCGGTGAACAGGTGGGGCGTCCCGTCGGGGTCGTCGTAGAGCAGGGCGATCGAGCCGGGCGTGTGCCCGACCAGGTGGATCGCCTCGATCTCGCACGCGCCGACCTGGATCCGGTCGCCGTCGCGGACCTCGACGTCGGTGTCCACGGGGATGCCCTCGGCATCCTCCGCACCGGCGTACGTCTGCGCACCGGTGGCCTTGACCACGTCGGCCAGGCCGCCCCAGTGGTCGCCGTGCTGGTGGGTGGTCACCACCTTGGTGAGCCCGCCGTCGCCGACGAGGGTGAGGATCCGGGGCGCGTCCGCGGCGGCGTCGATCAGCACCTGCTCGTCTGTCTGCCGGCAGCGGAGGAGGTAGGTGTTGTTGCCGAAGCCACCGACCTCCATCTTCGTGATGATGAGCTTCGCGAGCTCGCGCACGTCGGGAGGTCCGTCCTGGGAGACCTTGCCGTGGTACGACATCAACGCCACCTTCCGATCTCGGGGAGCCTGCCGTCCGAGCATGCCAGGCCCTCACCAGTCCCGCGGCCGAGCAGCCACCAGGCGATCTGCGCGGCGGTCCCCGTCACCTCCGGCCCGTCGCCGCTCGACCAGGCGTCGCCGGTGTCGGTTGCCCGCCATCGCAGCGCCACCGACTCCTCCGTCAGCTCCCGCTCCCGCCGCTTCATGAGGTGCGCCACGAACGCCGGCGGCCAGTCGGCGGCGGTGTAGCCCAGCGCGAGGTCCGCATGGTGCACCTCGACCTCGGTCCAGCGCATCGCCCCGACGCGGTACGCCGGCCAGGTGTCGCCGCCGGGCAGCCGCCAGGCCGGGGCGTCGAGGTGCGACCGGTGGAGCTCGTTGGCCGCTTGGACCCAGCGACCACAGGCAGCCACCGCGCCCGCCCGGAGGGCTTGGACCGACTGCGCGGCGCCTGCCTCGATGTCCGCTGCTCGCTGCTCGTCGGAGGCGTACATCGCGATCTGCTCGCCTGCCTCGGCTCCGTGCAGGACGCGGGTCAGGGCGTCCGCGTTGCACGAGAGGTGGCTCACCACGTGGGCCCGCGACCAGCCCGGGAGCACCGAGGGCTCGCGGACGTCCGCCTCGGTGAGGTCCGAGATGGTGCCGAGGAAGCGGGCCGTGGCGACCACGGTCTCGTCCAGGTGCGGGAAGGCGTCGGTCATGCCCACATCCAACGCCCTCGGGGCTTGTCGGTGCCACGTCGTAGGCTCGGCGGGTCCGCCATCTCGGGGTCGTGGCCCGGCGTGTCCCATGCCCTTCCCCGGTACGATGGCGAACACTTGTTCGAACGACTCGTCATGACCCAGCCAGCACGTCAGGGGACTCGGTGGCCGACCAACTCGTCATCCGCGGTGCGCGTGAGCACAACCTGAAGGACGTCTCGCTCGACCTGCCCCGCGACTCCCTCATCGTGTTCACCGGGCTGTCCGGCTCGGGCAAGTCCAGCCTGGCGTTCGACACGATCTTCGCGGAGGGCCAGCGCCGCTACGTCGAGTCGCTGTCGGCGTACGCCCGGCAGTTCCTGGGCCAGATGGACAAGCCCGACGTCGACTTCATCGAGGGCCTCTCCCCGGCGGTCTCGATCGACCAGAAGTCCACCTCGAAGAACCCCCGGTCCACGGTCGGCACCATCACCGAGGTCTACGACTACCTCCGCCTGCTCTACGCCCGCGCGGGCCGTCCGCACTGCCCGACCTGTGGCGAGGCGATCAGCCGGCAGACCCCGCAGCAGATCGTCGACCGGATCATGCAGGTCGAGGAGGGCACGCGTTTCCAGGTGCTGGCTCCGGTGATCCGCGGCCGCAAGGGGGAGTACGTCGACCTCTTCCGCCAGCTGCAGACGCAGGGGTTCTCGCGGGTCCGGGTCGACGGACAGCTCTACCCCCTGACCGAGCCGCCGACGCTCGACAAGAAGTACAAGCACAGCATCGACGTGGTGGTCGACCGGCTGGCCGCGAAGGCGAGCAGCAAGCGCCGGCTGACCGACTCGGTGGAGACCGCGCTCAACCTGGCCGGTGGCCTGGTGGTCTTCGAGTTCGTCGACCTCGACGCCAAGGACCCCGCCCGGGAGCAGAAGTTCTCGGAGCGGATGGCCTGCCCCAACGACCACCCGATCGACACCGACGAGCTCGAGCCCCGGTCCTTCTCGTTCAACTCGCCCTTCGGCGCCTGTCCCGAGTGCCACGGTCTGGGCACCCGGATGGAGGTCGACCCCGAGCTCGTCGTGACCGACCCGTCGGCCACCCTCGGCGAGGGTGCGGTCAGCGCCTGGTCCGGCGCCCACGTGGCGGACTTCTTCACCCGGTTGCTCGGCGCGCTGGGCGAGGAGCTCGGCTTCGACCTCGACACCGCCTGGGAGGACCTCCCGGCCAAGGCGCAGGCGTCGATCCTCGACGGCCACCCGACCAAGGTGCACGTCAAGCACCGCAACCGCTACGGCCGGGAGCGGTCCTACTACACCAACTTCGAGGGCGTCCGCCCCTACATCGAGCGCCGGCACCGCGAGGCCGAGTCCGACGTGAGCCGCGAGCGCTTCGAGGGCTTCATGCGCGAGGTCCCGTGCCCCGCGTGCCAGGGCACCCGGCTCAAGCCGGTCTCCGTCGCGGTCACCATCGGCGGCCGCAACATCGCCGAGGTCTGCGCCCTCTCGATCGACGAGACCGCGGACTTCCTCCGCGACGTCGAGCTGAGCTCCCGCGAGCGCCAGATCGCCGAGCGGGTCCTCAAGGAGATCCAGGAGCGGCTGCGCTTCCTGCTCGACGTCGGCCTCGACTACCTCTCCCTCAACCGGCCGGCGGGCTCGCTGTCCGGTGGCGAGGCACAGCGCATCCGGCTGGCCACCCAGATCGGCGCCGGCCTGGTCGGCGTCCTCTACGTCCTCGACGAGCCGTCGATCGGGCTGCACCAGCGCGACAACCACCGCCTCATCGAGACCCTGGTCCGGCTCCGCGACCTGGGCAACACGTTGATCGTCGTCGAGCACGACGAGGACACGATCCGCACCGCCGACTGGGCCGTCGACATCGGCCCCGGCGCGGGGGAGCACGGCGGCCAGGTGGTGCACTCCGGCACCGTCGAGGACCTGCTCGGGCACGCCGACTCGATGACCGGGCTCTACCTCTCCGGCCGCAAGTCGATCCCGATCCCCGACGTCCGCCGCCCGCGCACCCCGGGTCGCGAGCTCACGGTCGTCGGCGCCAAGGAGAACAACCTCCGCGACATCGACGTCTCGTTCCCCCTCGGGATGTTCGTCGCCGTCACCGGCGTGAGCGGCTCGGGCAAGTCCACGCTGGTCAACGACATCCTCTACACCTCGCTGGCCAAGCAGATCTACAACGCCCGCACGGTGCCCGGCCGGCACCGGCGGATCGAGGGCCTCGACCACGTCGACAAGGTGATCCACGTCGACCAGTCGCCCATCGGCCGGACCCCGAGGTCGAACCCCGCGACGTACACCGGCGTCTTCGACCACGTCCGCAAGCTCTTCGCCTCGACGCCCGAGGCGAAGATGCGCGGCTACCTCCAGGGGCGCTTCTCGTTCAACGTGAAGGGCGGCCGGTGCGAGGCCTGCTCCGGAGACGGCACCATCAAGATCGAGATGAACTTCCTGCCGGACGTCTACGTCCCGTGCGAGGTCTGCCACGGAGCGCGCTACAACCGCGAGACGCTCGAGGTGCACTACAAGGGCAAGACCATCGCCGAGGTGCTCGACATGCCGATCGAGGAGGCGCTCGAGTTCTTCGAGGCCGTGCCCGCGATCCACCGGCACATGCGCACGCTCGTCGACGTCGGGCTCGGCTACGTCCGGCTCGGCCAGCCGGCCCCGACCCTGTCCGGCGGCGAGGCCCAGCGGGTCAAGCTGTCCACCGAGCTGCAGAAGCGGTCGACCGGCCGCACGGTCTACGTCCTCGACGAGCCGACGACCGGTCTGCACTTCGAGGACATCCGCAAGCTGCTGCTCGTGCTCGGGCGGCTCGTCGACCAGGGCAACACCGTCCTGGTCATCGAGCACAACCTCGACGTCATCAAGACCGCGGACTGGATCGTCGACATGGGGCCCGAGGGCGGTCGTCGCGGCGGCCTCGTCATCGCCGAGGGCACCCCCGAGGACGTCGCCAACCACCCCGACAGCCACACCGGCGCTTTCCTGCGCCCGTTGCTCGAGGGCCGGCTGCGCACCGCGCCGGCGCGGAAGCGGACCGCCGCGAAGAAGGCGCCCGCCAAGAAAGCCGCCCCGCGGAAGCGCGCAGGCTGACCGGGTACTACGACCATCGGGCAGGCGCGCCCACAGGCGTTTCTCATGTCGTCCTGACAGGGTTGCGGCCATGACGGACGTGTCTCGGCGCCAGTTCCTCGGTTGCGCAGCCCTCTTCGGGGTGGCGGGTCCTCTCCTCGTCGCCTGCAGCGGCGGGGACGACTCGACGGACACCGGGGGCTCGGGAGGAGGGGGCGGGGACGTGCTGGTCGCGACCGCCGACGTGCCCGTCGGCGGCGGCGTCGTGCTCACCGACATCATCGTCGCGGTCACCCAGCCGACCGAGGGCGAGTTCAAGGCCTTCGACGCGCACTGCACGCACCAGGGCAGGACCTTGGGGGACCCGAACAGCGACGGCGTCATGACCTGCCCGCTGCACGGGAGCCAGTTCACGGTCGAGGGCGAGAACGTCCGCGGCCCCAACGGCGAGGCCGCGGGAACCACCGCCAACCTCACCGAGATCGCCGTGAAGGTGCAGGGCAAGAACGTCGTCCGCGCCTAGGTCTCGGCTGTCCCCAGCGGCCCGTAGGGTTGTTGCGTGGCTGACCCGTCGACCTACCGCCCTGCCACCGGGTCGATCCCCACCTCGCCCGGCGTCTACCGCTTCAAGGACGCCCGCGGCCGCGTGATCTACGTCGGCAAGGCCAAGAACCTCCGGTCCCGGCTGAGCTCGTACTTCCAGGACCTGGCCGGTCTCCACCCGCGCACTGCGACGATGGTGACCACGGCGTCGGGCGTGGAGTGGACGGTCGTCGGGACCGAGGTCGAGGCCCTCCAGCTCGAGTACTCCTGGATCAAGGAGTACGACCCGCGGTTCAACGTGAAGTACCGCGACGACAAGTCCTACCCCTGGCTGGCCGTCACCGTGGGTGACGATGTCCCCCGGGTGATGGTCGGTCGCGGGGCCAAGAAGAAGGGCACCCGCTACTTCGGTCCCTACTCCCACGCCTGGGCCATCCGGGACACGATGGATCAGCTGCTGCGCGTCTTCCCGATGCGTTCCTGCTCCAACGGCGTCTTCAAGCGCTCGGCGCAGGTCGGGCGCCCCTGCCTGCTCGGCTACATCGACAAGTGCTCCGCGCCCTGCGTCGGGAGGGTGACCGAGGAGGAGCACCGGCTGATCGTCGACGACTTCTGCGACTTCATGGCCGGCCACACCGCCGCCTTCGTCAAGCGCACGGAGCGCGAGATGTACGCCGCGTCGAAGACCCAGGACTACGAGAAGGCGGCCCGGCTCCGTGACGACCTCGGTGCCCTCAACCGGGCGCTCGAGAAGCAGGCCGTCGTGCTGGGTGACGGCACCGACTGCGACGTGGTCGCGGTCGAGGACGACCCCCTGGAGATCGCGGTCCAGATCTTCCACGTCCGCGGTGGCCGGGTCCGGGGGCAGCGCGGATGGGTCGCGGAGAAGACCGACGACGCCGACCTCGGTGGCCTGGTGGAGCGGTTCCTCCAGCAGCTCTACGCGGGTGAGAGCCCCGACGCCGTGCCACGCGAGATCCTCGTGCCCGCGCTGCCCGACGACGTGGAGGCGCTCGAGACCTGGCTGTCGGACCTGCGGGGGAGCAGGGTCGGGATCCGGGTGCCCCGGCGGGGGGACAAGAAGACCCTCCAGGAGACCGTGGCCCGCAACGCCAAGCAGGCGATGACGCTGCACAAGACCCGACGGGCGTCCGACCTGACCAGCCGCAACCAGGCCCTCGAGGACATCCAGGGCGCGCTCGACCTGCCCGAGGCGCCTCTGCGCATCGAGTGCTACGACATCTCCAACCTGCAGGGCACCGAGGTCGTCGCGTCGATGGTGGTCTTCGAGGACGGCCTGGCCCGCAAGTCCGAGTACCGCCGCTTCGTGATCCGCTCCGTCGACGGCCAGAACGACGTGGCGGCGATGCACGAGGTCATCACGCGCCGCTTCCGCCGCCTGCTCGACGAGCGGGTGGAGCACCCGGACCTCGGGGCGGGCTCCGGGGAGGTCGAGCCGGGGGAGCCCTCGGGACCGATGCTGGTCGACCCCGACACCGGACGCGCGCGGAAGTTCGCCTACGCCCCGGGGCTGGTCGTCGTCGACGGCGGTCCGCCGCAGGTCGCGGCCGCGCAACGGGCTCTCGACGAGCTCGGGATCGACGACGTCCCCGTGTGCGGGCTCGCGAAGCGCCTCGAGGAGATCTGGCTGCCCGGGCAGGAGGACCCGGTCGTGCTGCCCCGCACCAGCGAGGCCCTGTTCCTGCTGCAGCGGCTGCGCGACGAGGCACACCGGTTCGCGATCACCCACCACCGCAGCCGCCGGTCGAAGAGCATGGTCGAGAGCCTGCTCGACGACGTGCAGGGCCTCGGTGAGGTCCGCCGCAAGGCGCTGCTGAGGCGCTTCGGGTCGCTCCGCAAGATCCGGGCTGCCACAGTGGAGGACATCGCCGACGTGCCCGGGATCGGGCAGCGGACCGCGGAGGCCATCAAGGCCGCGCTGGCCGAGCAGCCCGGCGGCCGCGGGACCGTCAGCGTCAACACCGCCACCGGCGAGATCGAGGAGAGCTGAATGACGCAGGAGCAGCCCGGCATCGGACGGCTCGTCATCGTCACCGGCATGACCGGCGCCGGCCGCAGCACCGCGGCCAAGGAGCTCGAGGACCTCGGCTTCTTCGTGGTGGACAACCTGCCCCCCGCCCTCGTCTCCGACGTCGTGCGGATGGTCGACGACACCCACGGTCACGGCCAGGACATCGCGGTCGTCGTCGACGTGCGCTCCGGCTCCTTCTTCGGCAGCCTCCGAGAGGTGGCCGCCGAGGGCGTCGAGGGCCGGGCCCCGACCCTGTTGTTCCTCGAGGCCGACGACGACGTGCTGGTGCGGAGGCAGGAGGCGGCCCGCCGCCCCCACCCGCTGCAGGCCGGCGGGCGGCTCCTCGACGGCCTCAGCGAGGAGCGCGAGGTCATCGCGGACCTGCGTGGCGACGCCGACCTGGTCATCGACACCAGCAACCTCAACGTCCACCAGCTCACCGCGAAGATCGCCCGGAGCTTCGGCTCCGAGGACCGGCTGGCGCTCACCGTGACGGTCGTGAGCTTCGGCTTCAAGTACGGCATCCCGGTGGATGCCGACTACGTCGCCGACATGCGCTTCCTCCCCAACCCGTACTGGGTGCCGGAGCTCCGCCCGATGACCGGCCGCGACGGTCCGGTGTCCGACTACGTCCTCGCGCAGCCCGGCGCTGCGGAGTTCCTCGAGCGGTTCGTGCCCCTGGTCGAGGACGTCGGCAAGGGCTACCTCCACGAGGGCAAGCGGTTCATGACCGTGGCGATCGGCTGCACCGGCGGCAAGCACCGCAGCGTCGCGATGTCGGAGGAGGTCGCGGCACGGCTGCGGCTCAGCGGCATGGACGCCCGCGCCGACCACCGGGACCTGGGGCGCGAGTGACCGACCGACTCGACGTGAGCGCGGTCGCACTCGGCGGTGGCCACGGCCTCGCGGCCTCGCTGTCCGCCCTGCGCCACGTGGTCTCGGACCTGACGGCCGTGGTCACCGTCGCCGACAACGGCGGGTCCTCAGGACGACTGCGGGAGGAGTTCGACTGCCTCCCGCCAGGAGACCTGCGGCAAGCCCTCGCAGCCCTCTGCGACGACGACGACTGGGGGGCGACCTGGGCCCGCGTGCTCCAGCACCGGTTCTCCTCCGACGGCACCCTCGACAAGCACGCCGTCGGCAACATGCTCATCGTGGCCCTCTGGGAGCTGCTCGGGGACCACGTCACCGGCCTGGACTGGGTGGGCAAGCTGCTCGGCGCGCAGGGGCGGGTGCTGCCGATGGCGCTGGCCCCGATCGACATCACCGCCACCGTGGTCGGCGCCGAGCCCGACCGTCCCGACGACGTCTCGCAGGTCCGGGGCCAGGTCGAGGTGGCCAGCACGCCGGGCCGGGTCCGCGAGGTGCGGCTCGACCCGCTCGAGCCGCCGGCGTGCCCCCAGGCCGTCGCCGCGGTGACGTCGGCCGACTGGGTCGTCCTCGGCCCGGGGTCGTGGTTCACGAGCGTCATCCCGCACCTGCTCGTGCCGGAGCTCCGTGCCGCCCTGGAGCAGACGACGGCTCGCACGATCGTGGTCCTCAACCTCGAGGCACAGCCGGGGGAGACCGAGGGGTTCACCCCCGAGACGCACCTGGAGGTGCTCGCCGAGCACGCACCTGGTCTGGACGTCGACGTGGTCCTGGCGGACCGCTCGGCGGTGCCCGACGTGACCGCCCTCGAGCAGGTCACGAGCAGGTGGGACGCACGGTTGGTCCTGGCCGACATGGCCCGTGACGACGGGTCTCCCCGACACGATGTGGTCAAGTTCGCGCTCGCCTATGCGGACGTCATGCGGGAGTCGTAGGGTGACTCCACCTCCTCGCCCGCCGGACGCCGTTCCCACGCCCTCACGAGCCTCCTGACACGGTCGACGGCGTACGGGGTCACAGCGAAGGGGTTGATGGGACCGTGGCAGGATCGGACGCATGGCGATGACGGCTCAGGTCAAGGCGGAGCTCGCCAGCACAACCGTCACGAAGACCTGCTGCCGCAAGGCCGAGGTCTCCTCGATGCTCCGATTCGCCGGCGGCCTGCACATCGTCAGCGGTCAGATCGTCGTCGAGGCAGAGCTCGACACCGGGGCCGCCGCCCGCCGTCTCCGACGTGACATCGCCGAGGTCTACGGCCACGGCTCCGACGTCGTGATGGTGTCCGGGCACGGCATCCGCAAGAGCAGCCGCTACGTCGTCCGCGTGGTCAAGGACGGTGAAGCGCTGGCCCGACAGACCGGCCTCCTCGACGGCCGCGGTCGCCCGGTCCGGGGCCTGCCGCCCCAGGTCGTGTCCGGCGGCAACTGTGACGCCGTCGCCGCCTGGCGTGGCGCCTTCCTCGCCCACGGGTCGCTCACCGAGCCGGGCCGCTCGTCCGCCCTCGAGGTGACCTGCCCCGGCCCGGAGGCGGCCCTCGCGCTCGTCGGTGCCGCCCGGCGCCTCGGGATCAGCGCCAAGGCCCGCGAGGTCCGCGGCGTCGACCGCGTGGTGATCCGCGACGGCGACGCCATCGGCGAGCTGCTCACCCGGCTCGGCGCCCACGAGTCGCTCATGGCGTGGGAGGAGCGCCGGATGCGGCGCGAGGTCCGCGCCACCGCCAACCGGCTGGCCAACTTCGACGACGCCAACCTCCGCCGGTCCGCCCGCGCGGCCGTGGCCGCCGGCGCCCGCGTCGAGCGCGCCCTGGAGATCCTCGGCGAGGAGATCCCCGACCACCTGCGGCTCGCCGGCTCGCTGCGGCTCGAGCACAAGCAGGCCTCCCTCGAGGAGCTCGGCCAGCTGCACGAACCGGTGCTCACCAAGGACGCCATCGCCGGCCGGATACGGCGGTTGCTGGCGATGGCGGACAAGCGGGCTCACGACCTCGGAGTGCCCGACACCGAGGCCAGCCTGACCCCGGAGATGCTCGCCGACGAGGCCTGACGTCCCCTGACGTGCCGCTGACGTCCACCGAGGTCAGGGGGCACGCAAACGGTTACTCGCGGGTCCGTCAAGGGGGCTGCCAGGGGCCGGACCGACGGGTTCGTCGTGCCCGCTGTGCGCTGTAGGGTCGAGTCGTCGTCCCGCTCCGACGAGACGTCCCCCGACAGACTTTCCGCGTAGAGGGAGCAACACCCGTGACTGTTCGCGTAGGCATCAACGGTTTCGGCCGCATCGGCCGCAACTTCTTCCGCGCCGTGGCCGCCTCCGGCGCCGACATCGAGGTCGTGGCCGCCAACGACCTCGGCGACCTGAAGACGATGGCGCACCTGCTCAAGTACGACTCCATCCTGGGCCGCTTCCCGGCGGACGTCTCCGTCGCCGACGACGGCATCCAGGTGGGCGACAAGACCATCAAGATCCTCGCCGAGCGTGAGCCCGGCAACCTGCCGTGGAAGGACCTCGGCGTCGACGTCGTCGTCGAGTCCACCGGCTTCTTCACCGATGCCACCAAGGCGAAGGCGCACGTCGAGTCCGGCGGTGCCAAGAAGGTGATCATCTCCGCGCCCGCGAGCAACGAGGACATCACCATCGTGATGGGCGTCAACCACCAGGACTACGACGCCGACGCGCACACCGTCATCTCCAACGCGTCGTGCACCACGAACTGCCTCGCGCCGATGGCGAAGGCGCTCCACGACGAGCTCGGCATCGTCAAGGGCCTGATGACGACCATCCACGCCTACACGCAGGACCAGAACCTGCAGGACGCCCCGCACAAGGACCTGCGCCGGGCCCGGGCGGCCGCCCTCAACATCGTCCCGACCTCCACCGGTGCCGCGAAGGCGATCGGCCTGGTCATGCCGGAGCTGAAGGGCAAGCTCGACGGCTACGCCCTGCGGGTGCCGATCCCGACGGGCTCGGCGACCGACCTGACCTTCGAGGCCGGCCGAGAGACCAGCGTCGACGAGGTCAACGCGATCGTGAAGGCAGCCGCCGAGGGTCCCCTCGCCGGGTTCCTCCGCTACACCGAGGACCCGATCGTCTCGGCCGACATCGTCACCGACCCGGCCTCGTGCATCTTCGACTCCGGGCTGACCAAGGCGATCGGCAACCAGGTGAAGGTCGTCGGCTGGTACGACAACGAGTGGGGCTACTCCAACCGCCTCGCCGACCTGATCCTGCACATCGGCGACAGCCTCTGAGCCGAATGACGACGATCGACGACCTCGGGGACCTCCGGGGCAAGCGCGTCCTGCTGCGCTCCGACCTCAACGTGCCCCTCGACGGGGACCGGATCACCGACGACGGCCGCATCCGGGCGAGCCTGCCGACGATCCGGGCACTCACCGACAAGGGTGCCCGGGTCGCGGTGGTCGCCCACCTCGGTCGGCCCAAGGGTGAGCCCGACCCGCAGTACTCCCTCGCGCCCGTCGCGGCCCGGCTCGGCGAGCTCCTGGGCGCCGACGTGGCGTTCGCCACGGACACCGTCGGCGACGCGGCCCGGAGCACCGTCGACGGCCTCGCCGACGGCCAGGTGGCAGTGCTGGAGAACGTCCGCTTCAACGCGGGCGAGACCAGCAAGGACGAGGCGGAGCGGCAGGCGTTCGCCGAGAAGCTCGCCGCCCTGGCCGACGTCTTCGTCTCCGACGGCTTCGGTGTCGTCCACCGCAAGCAGGCGAGCGTCTACGACGTCGCGCAGCTGCTGCCGCACGCCATGGGCGGCCTGGTGGCGGCCGAGATCGACGTGCTGCGCCGGCTCACCGAGGACCCCGCGCGTCCGTACGCCGTGGTCCTGGGCGGCTCGAAGGTCTCCGACAAGCTCGGCGTCATCGACAACCTGCTCGGCAAGGCCGACCGGCTGCTCATCGGCGGTGGCATGCTCTTCACCTTCCTCAAGGCCCAGGGCCACGAGATCGGCAAGAGCCTCCTCGAGGAGGACCAGCTCGAGACCTGCCGCAGCTACCTGCAGCGGGCCGAGGAGTCGGGAGTGCAGCTGCTGCTGCCGACCGACGTCGTGGTCGCTCGCCGAGTTCAAGGCCGACGCCGAGCCGACCGTGGTCCCCGCGGACGAGATCCCCGCGGACCAGATCGGGCTCGACATCGGCCCGGACACCGCGAAGGCGTTCGCGCAGGCACTCACCGACGCGCACACCGTGTTCTGGAACGGGCCGATGGGGGTCTTCGAGTTCGAGGCCTTCTCGCACGGCACCCGCGCCGTCGCGCAGGCCCTGACCGAGGTCGACGGACTCACCGTCGTCGGTGGCGGAGACTCAGCCGCCGCCGTCCGCCAGCTCGGCTTCGACGAGGCTGCGTTCGGCCACATCTCGACCGGTGGAGGTGCCAGCCTCGAGTACCTCGAGGGCAAGGACCTCCCCGGCGTCAACGTCTTGGAGGACTGACCCATGCCCCGCCACAGCCGCGTCCCGATCATGGCCGGCAACTGGAAGATGAACCTCAACCACCAAGAGGCCGTCGTCCTGGTGCAGAAGCTCGCTGCTCTGCTCAACGACAAGAAGCACGACTACGGCAAGGCCGAGGTCGTCGTGGTGCCGCCCTTCACCGACATCCGCAGCGTGCAGACGTGCGTCGACGGGGACAAGCTGCCGATCAAGTACGCCGCGCAGGACGTGTCCACACAGGACGGGGGTGCCTACACCGGGGAGATCTCGGCCGGGATGCTGGCCAAGCTCGGCTGCTCGTACGTCGTGGTCGGCCACTCGGAGCGCCGGGAGCACCACGAGGAGTCCGACGAGACGGTCAACACGAAGGCGGGCAAGGCGCTGGCAGCCGGCATGACGCCGATCGTGTGCGTGGGCGAGGGACTCGAGGTCCGCAAGGAGGGCCGCCAGGTCGAGTACACCCTGGCCCAGCTCGACGGCTCGCTCGCCGGGTTCTCCGCTGAGCAGGTCGGCGGCCTGGTCGTGGCCTACGAGCCCGTGTGGGCGATCGGCACCGGCGAGGTCGCGACGCCCGATGACGCGCAGGAGGTCTGCGCCGCCATCCGTGCCCGGGTCGGCGAGGTCTGGGGCGACGACGCGGCCGCCGCGGTGCGGATCCAGTACGGCGGGTCGGTCAAGGCCGCGAACGTCGGCGGCATCATGGCCAAGGAGGACGTCGACGGCTGCCTGGTCGGCGGAGCGAGCCTCGACTACGAGGAGTTCGGCGGGATCTGCCGCTTCTACGACATGCCGGTCCTCTGAGCGGGCATCCGCTTCCCGACCGCAATCGCTGAGTTAGGCTGAGCCACCGTGATCCTCACATTGACCGTCCTGCTCGTGGCTACGAGCTTGTTCATGATCCTGCTGATCCTGCTCCACAAGGGCCGAGGCGGCGGGATGTCCGACATGTTCGGAGGCGGCGTGTCCAGCGGCCTCGGAGGCTCCTCGGTTGCCGAGCGCAACCTGGACCGCATCACCATCGGTGCGGGTGTCCTCTGGTTCGCCTGTGTCATATCGCTCGGCCTGCTGCTCAAGGTGAAGTACGGCACCTGACCGGCATTTCCCCCAAGTCAAGGAGACGACAGCGTGGCAGGTGGAGGTAGCGCGATCCGCGGTAGCCGGGTCGGCGCCGGTCCCATGGGCGAGGCGGAGCGTGGTGAGGCGGCGCCGCGACAGCGGGTGATCTACTTCTGCGCGCACCGTCACCAGTCCGAGGTCATCTTCGCGGTCGACGCCGCGATCCCGGACTCCTGGGACTGCCCCCGCTGCGGACTGCCGGCAAGCCTCGACTCCGACAACCCGCCGCCGCCGCCGAAGATCGAGCCCTACAAGACGCACCTCGCCTACGTGAAGGAGCGGCGCAGCGACCAGGAGGCGGCCGACATCCTGGACGAGGCGCTCAAGATGCTGCGCGACCGCCGCAAGCGCGGCGAGATCATCTTCTAGTCGAGGCCGGAGGCGGCTGCCTCGTCGACGAACCACGTGGTCCGCTCGCGGCCACGGGGCCCCGCCGACGGCGTCTCGTGCACGTCGCCACCCGCGACCGAGCGGGCAACAGCGTCCGCCTTCTCCTCGCCGGTCGCGACGAACCACACCTCACGAGCCTTGCCGAGGACGTCCATGGTCATCGTGACGCGCTCCGGCGGAGGCTTCGGGGACTCCGCGACCGGCACGGCCAGCCCGTCCGCGTCGACCTCGTCACGGCCCGGGAAGAGCGACGCGCAGTGGCCGTCGGGACCGATGCCGAGCATGAGCACGTCGAACCAGTTCTCCGCGGGCAGCCGGCCGGCGAAGCTCGCCTCGAGGTCGTCGGCATACTGCGCTGCCGCCGTCGTGACGTCCGCGGCCTGGTCGGACGTGGGCACCGCGTGGACGCGCGCGCGGTCGAGCGGGAGGTCCGAGAGCATGTCGTCCCAGGCCTGGGCAGCGTTGCGCTCGGGGTCGTCGCCCGCGACGAAGCGTTCGTCGCCCCACCAGAGCTCGACGCCCTTCCAGTCCACCTTCCGACGGTCCGGGTGCGTGGCCACGGCGTGGTGCACCTTCCGGGAGATCGTGCCCCCGGTGAGCACGACGACCGGGATGCGGCCCTCGCTCTGCACGGAGAGGAGCACCGCCACGAGCTCGTCGGCGACCGCGTCCGCGACGTGCTCAGGATCCTCCAGCCGGGCCACCCGCACGGGGTCGTGCTCGGGACCCCGGTCGGCGTCGACGGTCACGACGCCGCCTTCTTGGCGGTCTTCTTCGCAGGCGTCCGCTTGGCCGGCGTCTTCTTCCTGACCGGGCCGCCGAGCTTCGCGAGCCGGGCCGCCGTGGCGGCATAGACGTCGTCCGGGTCGAGGCGACGCAGCTCCTCGGTGAGCAGGTCGGGGACCTCGCGACGGCGCAGGGCGACAGGTCGGTCGGGCTGACCCGGCACGCTGAACGTGGCCAGCCGGCCGTCGCTGCGCGTGATCTTGATGTCGCCCGCCTTCAACGTGAGCACGACGTCGGTGATGCCGGGACCGTCGGAGCTCTTGCGCGTGACCGGCGCCTTGAGCCGGTCGGCAAGCCAGGCGGCCAGCAGGTCCGCGCTGGGGCTGACCCGCTCGGCGGTGACCTCGATGGCGCTGACCTTGCCGAGGGCCTGGTCCATCGCCGAGGCGAGGAGTGCCCGCCACGGCGTGATGCGTGTCCAGGCGAGGTCGGTGTTGCCGGGCGCATAGGCGTGGCACTGCGCGAGCATCGCCTTCGCGGCGCCGCGGGTCACCTGGGCCGCATCCGTGATGCGGCGGTTGCCGAGCTGGCCGACGGGGTCGGCGGCCGGGTCTGCGGGCGCGTCGTGCGGCCACCAGACGACGACGGGGGAGTCCGGCAGGAGCAGCGGGAGCACCACGGACTCCGGATGCTTCGCGACCTGGCCCTCGAGTCGGATGAGGGCGAGCTCGCCGCCCGATCCGGCGCCGGCGCGGATGTCCGCGGAGATCGACGACGCCCCGCGGGCGGACCCGATGACGACCCCGAGGAGGCGCGAGGGATGCTCGCGTGCGGCCGCCCGGGCGGAGTCGAGCGCGTCGTCCATCTGCGCGTCGTCGGCGACGACCACCAGCGTCATGACCATGCCCATGGCGGGACTCCCGGCGTTGCGACGCGCTGCGACCAGTGCGTTGGCGATCGCGCTGGCGTCGGTGTTCTCCAGGAACGTCATGGCCGCCTCCAGGTGCGACCGTCGCGGGCGAGCATGTCCACCGAGGACTGCGGGCCCCAACCGCCGCTGGCGTAGAGGTCGGGCTTCCCGTGCTCGGCCCAGTGCTCCACGATCGGGTCGAGGATCCGCCATGACTGCTCGACCTCCTCGTGCCGGGGGAACAGCGGTGGCTCGCCGAGAAGGACGTCGAGGATCAGCCGTTCGTACGCCTCGGGCGACGCCTCGGTGAAGCTGCCTCCGTAGGCGAAGTCCATGTTCACGTCGCGGATCTCCATGTGGGTGCCCGGCACCTTGGACCCGAACCGCAGCGTGATGCCCTCGTCGGGCTGCACCCGGATCACCAGCGCGTTGTGGCTGAGGTCCTCCGTGGCGGGGCCCGGGAACGGGAGGTGCGGGGCTCGCTTGAACGACACGGCGACCTCGGTGACCCGCCGTCCGAGGCGCTTCCCGGTGCGGAGGTAGAACGGCACGCCCGACCAGCGCCGGCTGTCGATGCCGAGCTTGATCGCGGCGAACGTCTCCGTGGTCGAGGACCTCGAGATGTCCGGCTCGTCGAGGTAGCCCGGCACCTTGACGCCGCCGGCCCAGCCCGCGTCGTACTGCCCCCGCGCGGTGTGCAGGTCGAGCCGCTCGGGGAGGACGACGGACTCGAGGACCTTGAACTTCTCGGCGCGCAGGCTGCGGGACTCGAAGGAGGTCGGCTCCTCCATGGCGGTGAGCGCCATCAGCTGGATGAGGTGGTTCTGGATCACGTCGCGCGCCGCGCCGATGCCGTCGTAGTAGCCGGCGCGGCCGCCGATGCCGATGTCCTCGGCCATCGTGATCTGGACGTGGTCGACGTAGTTGGAGTTCCAGATCGGCTCGAACATCATGTTGGCGAACCGCATCGCCAGGATGTTCTGCACCGTCTCCTTGCCGAGGTAGTGGTCGATGCGGAAGACCGACTCGGGCGGGAACACGTCGCTGAGGATCGCGTTGAGCTCGCGGGCCGTCTCGAGGTTGGACCCGAAGGGCTTCTCGATGACGACCCGTCGCCAGGTGTTCTTGGTCTCGTCGGCCAGGCCGTGCTCCTTGAGCTGGCCGATCACCTGACCGAAGAACTTGGGCGGGATCGAGAGGTAGAAGGCGTGGTTGCCGTTGGTGCCGCGCAGGACGTCGAGCTCGGCGATCGTCTTGCGCAGGGTGTCGAACGCGTGGTCGTCGTCGAAGTTGCCGGAGACGAAGCGGAAGCCCTCGGCGAGCTGGCGCCAGACCTCCTCGCGGAAGCCGGTGCGCGAGTGCTCCTTGACCGCGTCGTGGACGATCTGGGCGAAGTCCTCGTCGGCCCAGTCGCGGCGGGCGAAGCCCACGAGGGAGAAGCCGGGCGGGAGCAGCCCGCGGTTGGCGAGGTCGTAGATGGCCGGCATCAGCTTCTTGCGGGCGAGGTCGCCGGTGACCCCGAAGATCACCATGCCGCAAGGGCCGGCCACCTTCGGCAGGCGTCGGTCCTGCGGGTCCCGGAGCGGGTTCAGCTCGTTCATGCCTGACGGTGCTCGCGGTAGTACGCGATGAGTGCCTGGGTCGAGGCATCCTGCTCGGCCGCGACCGCGGCGTCGCCGCTCACGGCGGGGCTCAGCGCCACGGCGAGCTGCTTGCCCAGCTCGACCCCCCACTGGTCGAAGGAGTCGATGCCCCACACGACACCCTGCGTGAACGTGATGTGCTCGTAGAGCGCGATCAGCTGGCCGAGCACCGAGGGGGTCAGCTCCGGCGCCATGATCGACGCGGTCGGCCGGTTGCCGGTGAAGACGCGTGCCGGCACGATCTCCTCCCGCGTGCCTTCGGCGCGCACCGCCTCGGCGGTCTTGCCGAAGGCCAGCGCCTGGGTCTGCGCGAAGAAGTTCGCCAGGAACAGCTCGTGGACGTCGACGTCGCCGTCCGTGAGCGGGTGCGACGGGTTGCGCGAAGGCGATGAAGTCCGCCGGGATCACCCGGGTGCCCTGGTGGATGAGCTGGTAGAACGCGTGCTGCCCGTTCGTGCCCGGTTCGCCCCAGAACACCTCGCCGGTGTCCGTGGTGACCGGAGTCCCGTCCCAGCGGACACCCTTGCCGTTCGACTCCATGGTGAGCTGCTGGAGGTAGGCCGGGAAGCGGTGCAGCAGCTGGGAGTACGGCAGGACCGCGTGTGTCTGGGCATCGAGGAAGTCGGAGTACCAGACGTTGAGCAGGCCCATGAGCAACGGAACGTTGCGGGCCGGATCGGTGGTCCGGAAGTGCTCGTCCATCGCATGCATGCCGGCGAGCATCTCGGCGAAACGCTCCGGTCCGACGGCGACGACCAGCGAGGTGCCGATCGCGGAGTCCATCGAGTAGCGGCCGCCGACCCAGTCCCAGAACCCGAAGGCGTTGTCCGGGTCGATGCCGAAGTCCGCGACCTTGTCGAGCGCCGTGGAGACGGCCACGAAGTGCTTGGCCACCGCCTCGCCGGCGTCGTGATCCCCGAGCCCGTCGAGCAGCCAGGCCTTGCAGAGGCGCGCGTTGGTGAGCGTCTCGAGCGTGCCGAACGTCTTGCTGGACACGATGAACAGCGTCGTCGCCGGGTCGAGCCCCTTGAGCGTCGTGGCTGCGTCCGTCGGGTCGATGTTGCTGATGAACCGGCACTCCAGCCCGTCCTGGTGGTAGGGCTCCAGCGCTTCGTAGGCCATCACCGGGCCGAGGTCGGAGCCGCCGATGCCGATGTTCGACGACGGTGCGGATCCGCTCGCCGGTCACGCCGGTCCACGCACCCGACCGGACCCGCTCGGCGAACGTCGTAGACCCGCTGGAGCACCTCGTGGACGTCGTGGACGACGTCCTGGCCGTCGACCTCGAGCGTGGCGTCGGCCGGCAGGCGCAGCGCCGTGTGGAGCACCGCACGGTCCTCGGTGACGTTGATGTGGTCGCCGCGGAACATCGCGTCACGTCGCGCGGCGACCCCGACCTGGTCGGCCAGCGCCAGCAGGGCGTCAAGGACCTCGCGGTGACCAGTCCCTTGGACAGGTCGACGTGCAGGTCGGCCGCCTCGAAGCTCAGGGAGCCGGTGCGACCCGGGTCGGCGTCGAACCAGCCCCGGAGGTCGGGGGAGAAGCCCTCGGCGAGGCCGGTCAGGGTCCGCCAGGCGTCGGTGGTGGTGGCGTCGACCGGACCGTCGCTCGTGGGCGTCGGTCACGAGCGCGACTTGTCCATCTGACCCTCGACGGTCTCGACCAGCTCGTTCCAGGAGGCGACGAACTTGTCGACGGCCTCCTGCTCCAAGGTGGCGATGACGTCGTCGTAGTCGATGCCCAGCCGGGCCAGGTCGTCCATCACGGCCTTCGCCTCGGCGTACCGTACCGCGCACGGTGTCGCCCGGCACCTCACCGTGGTCGGCGAAGGCGTCCAGCGTCTTCTCCGGCATCGTGTTCACCGTGCCGGCCGTGATCAGGTCAGAGACGTAGAGGGTGTCGGAGTAGTCGGGGTTCTTCACGCCGGTCGACGCCCACAGCGGACGCTGCGGGTTGGCGCCGGCCTCGGAGAGCTCGGTCCAGCGGTCTCCCGCGAACTTCTGCTCGTAGCGCTCGAACGCGAGGATCGCGTTGGCCACCGCCGCCTTGCCGCGCATCCCCATGGCCTCGTCGGAACCGATCTTCTCCAGCCGGGCGTCGATCTCGCTGTCGACGCGGGAGACGAAGAACGAGGCGACCGACTCCAGCTTCGACAGGTCCGCCCCGGTGGTGCGGGCCTGCTCGACGCCCTCGAGGAAGGCGTCCATCACCTGGTCGTACCGGTCGAGGCCGAAGATCAGCGTCACGTTGACGCTGATGCCCTGGCCCAGGGTCTCGGTGATCGCGGGAAGTCCCTCGGTGGTCGCCGGGATCTTGATGAAGAGGTTGGGGCGGTCCACCTTGCGCCAGAGCTGCCGGGCCGACTCGATGGTCCCCTCGGTGTCGAAGGCGAGGTTGGGCGACACCTCGATCGAGACCCGGCCGTCCTTGCCGCCCGACGCCTCGTAGGTCTCGGCGAGGACGTCGCACGCGTTGCGCACGTCGTCGGTGGTGATCTCCATGATCGTGTCGTCGGTCGACGCGCCGCCGCGGGTGAGCCCGGCGACCTGGTCGTCGTACTTCTCACCCTTGGCGAGGGCCGAGGCGAAGATCGTCGGGTTGGTGGTGACGCCGACGACGTGCTTCTCGGCGACGAGCTCGGCGAGGTTGCCGGTCTCGATCCGCTCCCGGGAGAGGTCGTCGAGCCAGATGCTCACACCGGCTGCGGACAGGTCGGCCAGCGGGCCGGATGTGCTCTGCTTCTCTGCACTCATCTTTTCCTCCAGATCTGGGGCACGAGGGACAGCGCGTCACCGCTGGGTGGCGTCGATGCTCTCCTCTGCGGCGGAGACCACCGCGGCCGCGGTGATCCCGAACTTCTCGTACAGCTCGGTGTAGGCGGCGCTGGCGCCGAAGTGGTCCAGGGACACGCAGCGGCCGGCGTCACCGACCAGGTCCTTCCACCCCTGGGCGATCGCGGCCTCGACGCTGACCCGAGCGCGGACGTCGGGCAGCAGCACGCTGTCGCGGTAGCTCTGGTCCTGGGCGTCGAACCACTCACGGCACGGCATCGACACCACCCGGGCGGCGATGCCCTTCTCCGCGAGCCGGTCGCGGGCGTCGACGGCGATCTCGACCTCGGACCCGGTGCCGATGAGGATCACGTCAGGGGTGCTCGGGGTGTCGAGCAGGACGTAGGCCCCCTTGGCCACGCCGTCGACGGCACCCCAGGTGACGCCGGTCTCGTCCACGCCGCGCGGGAACGTGCGGACGTTCTGGCGGGTCAGGCACAGACCGGCGGGAGCCGTCGGGTTCTCCAGCACCGTCTTCCAGGCGGCCACGGTCTCGTTGGCGTCCGCGGGGCGCACCACCGAGAGGCCGGGGATCGCCCGCAGGGCGGCCAGGTGCTCGATCGGCTGGTGGGTCGGTCCGTCCTCGCCGAGCCCGATGGAGTCGTGGGTCCACACGTAGGTGACCGGGAGCTGCATGATCGAGGCCAGGCGGACCGCCGGACGCATGTAGTCGGAGAACACCAGGAAGGTGCCGCCGTAGACACGGGTGCCGCCGTGCAGCGCGATGCCGTTCATGATCGAGCCCATCGCGTGCTCGCGGATGCCGAAGTGCAGCACGCGGCCGTAGGGGTCGCCCGCGAACGACTTCGTCGCGTGCTCGGTGGGCACGAACGAGGGCTGGCCCTTGGGGGTCGTGTTGTTGCTGCCCGCCAGGTCGGCCGAGCCGCCCCACAGCTCCGGCAGCTCCGGGGCGATGGCAGTGAGCACCTCGCCGGACGCCACCCTGGTCGCCACACCCTTCGGGTCGGCGTCGAACGAGGGGAGCGCGCCGGCCCAGCCGTCGGGCAGGGTGCGCGTCGTCATCCGGTCGAGGAGGGCCCGGCGCTTCTGGTAGCGCGTCGACCAGGCGTCGAACCCCTCCTGCCAGGCGGCCTTCTGGGCCACACCGCGCTCGAGGAGGCCTCGGCCGTGCTCGATGACGTCGTCGTCGACCGCGAAGCTCGCCTCGGGGTCCATCCCCATGACCGTCTTGGTGGCAGCGACCTCGTCCGCGCCCAGCGCCGAGCCGTGCGCCTTGCCGGTGTTCTGAGCCGACGGGGCGGGCCAGGCGATGATCGTCCGCAGGTTGATGAAGCTGGGCTTGTCGGTGACCTTGCGGGCCTCGCGGAGCGCCTTCCACAGCGCGTGGACGTCCTCGGCGTACTCGGTGCCGCCGTGGGTCCAGTCGACGTTCTGCACGTGCCAGCCGTAGGCGCGGTAGCGTGCCGAGACGTCCTCGCTGAACGCGATGGCGGTGTCGTCCTCGATGGAGATCTTGTTGTCGTCGTAGATCAGGACGAGGTTGCCCAGCTGCTGGTGACCGGCGAGCGACGATGCCTCGGCGCTGACGCCCTCCTCCAGGTCGCCGTCGCTGCAGATGGCGAAGATCATGTGGTCGAACGGGCTCTGCCCGGTCGGCGCCTCGGGGTCGAGCAGGCCGCGCTCGCGGCGGGCCGCCATCGCCATCCCGACCGCGTTGCCCACGCCCTGGCCCAGGGGACCGGTCGTCGTCTCGACACCGGCGGTGTGGCCGTGCTCGGGGTGGCCGGGCGTGCGGCTGCCCCAGACGCGGAGCGACTTCAGGTCGTCGAGGGACAGGCCGAACCCGCCCAGGTAGAGCTGGAGGTAGAGCGTGAGGCTGGAGTGGCCGGCGCTGAGCACGAACCGGTCGCGACCCACCCACTGCGGGTCGGCGGGGTCGTGCCGCATCGCCTTCTGGAAGAGGAGGTACGCCGCGGGCGCGAGGCTCATCGCGGTGCCGGGGTGACCGTTGCCGACCTTCTGGACGGCGTCCATCGCGAGCGCGCGGACCGTGTCGACCGCCCTTCGGTCGAGGTCGTTCCAGTCGAGCCGGGCGGTGTCGAGGGGGCTGCTCACGGGGATCCTCTCGGGGTCGACGTCGCGTCCGTGGCGAGCCTACCCACGCCTCCCGGGGGGAAGCACACCCGTCCGGACGGGTGATGCGTGGCCCCGGACCCGGTCGGGACTAGAGTGGCCCTGCCCGAGGACCTACCGACCCGAGGACGTCGTGACGGCTGTCGATCCCACCCCGAGCGTGGTGCGCCCTGCGCACGACGACGCCGGGCCCACGGGTGACACCCGGCTCCGCGACGTCGTGGCGGCCTACGTCGGCCTCACCAAG
This sequence comes from uncultured Actinomycetota bacterium, assembly GCA_963759965.1. GTDB lineage: Bacteria > Actinomycetota > Actinomycetes > Propionibacteriales > Nocardioidaceae > Marmoricola_A. Next base: position 6,410 of record CAVXBM010000019.1, on the reverse strand, counting down.
CCGCGGATCATCGAGCTGCTGCTCCTGACCACCGTGCCGGTGATGTTCCTCGCCCAGCGCGGCGTGCCCGACGTCGGGCTGGTGGTCGCCACCGTCCTGGGCGGCACGCTGTCGGCGGGCAGCGCCAACGCGCTCAACTGCGTCATCGACCGCGACATCGACGAGCAGATGCGCCGCACCCGCCGCCGCGCCCTCCCGCGGCACCTCGTCACACCACGCCACGCGCTGGTCTTCGGCCTCGTGCTGGGCGTGGTGTCCACGCTGATGCTGGGGCTGCTCGTCAACTGGCTGTCATCCGCCCTCGCGCTGGCGGCGAACGTCTTCTACGTCGTCGGCTACACGATGATCCTCAAGCGCCGGACGAGCCAGAACATCGTGTGGGGCGGGGCGGCTGGCTGCTTCCCGGCCCTCATCGGCTGGACCGCCGTCACCGGCTCGCTCGCGTGGCCGCCGGTGATCCTCTTCCTGGTCGTCTTCTTCTGGACGCCGCCGCACTTCTGGGCCCTGGCCCTGCGCTACCGCGAGGACTACGCCGCCGCCCACGTCCCGATGCTGCCGTCGGTCGCGCCGGCCACGACCGTGGGGCGTCAGATCGTCGTCTACGCCTGGGTCACGGTCGCGGTGTCGCTGTTGCTCTGGCCGGTGGCCACGACCGGCTGGTTCTACCCCGTCGCGGCCGTCCTGCTCGGCGCGGTGTTCCTCGTCGAGGCGCACCTGCTCCAGCGGCGTACCCATGCGGCGGACACGGTCGCCGCGATGCGGCCGATGCGGCTGTTCCACTGGTCGAACATGTACCTCTCGCTGCTGTTCCTGGCCGTCGCGCTCGACCCGTTGCTGACGAGGTAGCTTCCGTTCTCCCACGAACCCGGTAGCCGGGCACGGACCCGGCGCAGCGCACACCGACCGAAGGTCACCCCTCGACGCGCTCCCGGGTGCCGAGGAGGAGCCACGTCGCGGCCGCCGACGTGAGCGCGGCGCCGAGCAGGTGGAACGTCACGAGGGGGACGGGCAGGTCGGTGAAGTACTGGACGAACCCGATGACGCCCTGCACGAGCTCGACGACCAGGAGCGCGCTGGCGGCGTCCCGCGCTCGGGCCGGGGCGGGGACGGCACGCAGGAACAGCAGCACCGCGACGGTCAGGCCGAGCAGGAGGAACACCAGGTCGGTGTGGAGCTGGCTGAGCGCCCGGGGGTCGAGGCCGTTGCGCGGCGCGGACGCGTCGCCGGCGTGCGGCCCGCTGCCGGTCACGACGGTGCCGACGTAGAAGACAGCCCAGGTGACGACGAAGAGTCCCCGCACGAGCAGCACCACCGTGCGCGGCAGGGTCGGGACGGCCGGCCCGTCGGGCTCATCTATCCGGCGGAGCAGCACGACCGCGAGGCTGATCATCGCGAGCGAGACGAGCAGGTGGAACGACACCGTCCAGGGGTTGAGCTCGGTCAGCACCGTGATGCCGCCGACCACCGCCTGAGCCGGCACCCCCAGGGCGAGGACGAGGGCGAGGCGGGTGATCGCAGGGCGGCCCACCCGCCACGCGGCGACGAACGTCGCGATCGCCACGGCGGCGATCAGGAACGTCACCATGCGGTTGCCGAACTCGATCGCGCTGTGGATGCTCATCGCGCCGTGCGGCGTGAACGACTCCTCCGTGCAGCGCGGCCACGTGGGGCAGCCCAGGCCGCTGGCGGTGAGCCGGACGACCCCGCCGGTCACGACGATGGCGACGTTGACCACGAGGGAGGCGACCGCCAGCGGACGCAGCCAGCGGTGCGCCCAGGACGGCTGCGCCGCGCTGGCCACCGGGGTCTGCTCCGTCACTCCCACCTGAACGTCCTGACGGTCAGGGCGGTGCCGATCGCCGCCCAGGCGACCAGCACGAGCGAGGGCATGAGCGGGAACGTCCCGTCGAGGAGGCTCTCGCGGAGCCCGCTGCCGAGTGCGCCCGAGGGCAGCCAGGTCACGACGTTCCCGAACGCGCCGTACGCCGTGGCCGGCAGCACCACCGCGCCCCCGGCGGCGAGCAGGAGGTAGACCAGGTTGGCCACCGCGAGGGTGGCCTCGGCCCGCAGTGCGCCGGCGACGAACAGACCGAGGGACGCGAAGGCAGCGGTGCCGAGGACGAGCATCGCGAGGGCGCCGGCGAGCCCTCGGGCCGAGGTCTCGGGCGACCAGCCCAGGAACAGGGCGACGCCGCCGACCACCACGACCTGGAGGGTCTCGACCACCAGGAGGGCGCCGACCTTGCCGAGGAGGAGCCCGGAGCGCGGGAGGGGCGAGGCACCGAGGCGCTTGAGCACGCCGTAGCGCCGCTCGAAGCCGGTGGCGATCGCGAGCGAGGTGAAGCTGGTCGACATGACCGCCAGCGCCAGCACCCCGGGGGACAGCTCGTCGATGGGGGTGTGCGAGAGCGAGAGGTCGAGGTGGCGGATGCCGGTGACCCCGCCGACCAGGACGAGCACCGGGATGATGAGCGCCAGCAGCACCTGCTCGCCGTTGCGCAGCAGCAGGACCGACTCGATCCGGGCCTGGGCCAGGACCTGCCGTGCCAGGGGTGCGGACCCGGGGCGGGGCGAGAAGGTGCCGGTGCTCATGCCTCGAACTCCCGTCCGGTCAGCTGGAGGAAGACGTCCTCCAGCGTGCGCTGCGCGAGGCTGAGCGACTCGGGGAGCACACCGTTCTCCTCGCACCAGGCGGAGACCTTGCCGAGGGTGGTCGCGTCCGCGGGGCCGGTGATGAGCAGGCTCAGCTCGTTGACGACGTGGACCTCGGTCTCCGGGCCGAGCGCACGCTGGAGCGATTCGGGCGCCTCGGGCGGGAACGGCTGGGTGACCACCAGCCGGATCGTGGCCGAGCCACCACCTCGGGTGAGCTCGAACGGTGAGCCGCTGGCGACCAGGCGACCCCGGTCGATGATGTGCACCTGGTCGGCGAGGCGCTCGGCCTCCTCGAGGTAGTGCGTCGTCAGCACCACGGTGACCCCGTCGGTGCGCAGCTCGTCGAGCAGCGACCAGGTGTCCCGGCGCGCCTGGGGGTCCATCCCGGCCGTGGGCTCGTCGACGAAGAGCAGCTCGGGGCGGCCGACCAGGGCCATCGCGAGGCTGAGCCGCTGTTGCTGGCCCCCCGAGAGCCGGCGGTACGGCGTGCGCCCGCAGGACCCGAGCCCCAGCCGCTCGACGAGCATCGGTACCGGGAGCGGGTGCGCGTGGAGCGACGCGATGTGCCGGAGCATCTCCTCGGCGCGGACGCCGGTCCACGCGCCGCCGGACTGGAGCATGACGCCGATGCGGGGGAGCAGCGCCTGGCGATCCGCCTGCGGGTCGAGGCCCAGGACCCGGACCGACCCCTGCTGCGGGCGCCGGAAGCCCTCGCAGGTCTCGAGCGTGGTGGTCTTGCCCGCGCCGTTGGGCCCCAGGACGGAGGTCACGGACCCGCGCTCGACCGCGAGCGAGAGGCCGTCGACGGCCACCTTGGCGCCGTACCTCATCACCAAGCCGTCGACGAGGACGGCGGGGGAGGAGTCGACCGGCCCAGGCACCCGGCAAGTCTAAGGAGAGCCGCGCGTCACGACGTCGCACCCTGGGCGAGGCGCAGCACGGCTCGTGCGGTAGCGGCGGGATCCTGCTGGTAGAAGTCGTGGTCCCCGGGCACGACGCGGAGCGTCGACCGCGGCGAGAGCCGGAACCAGAAGCGCTGGTCGCGAGGATCGTCGGTCTGCCCGTCCGCCGCCGCCAGGACGAGCACCGGGAACGTCCCGATCCGCTCGACCAGGGCCATCTCGCGCTCGCCGGCGACCCAGTCGATGTGCTCGGGACCGCCCCAGGCCTCTGCCCCGTGGAACTCACGACCCAGGTGCGGGTTCGGCACGCCGACGTCGAGCAGGACGAGGCCGGCGACGCGTTCGGGGTGGAGGCGGGCGAACGCGGTGGCGACCATGCCGCCGCCCGAGGACCCGACCAGCAGGTAGGGCCCCGGCACTCCGGCCGCCGAGAGCATCCGGTCGGTAGCAGCGACGACGTCGGAGAGGCTCCGTCGCTCCTCGCTCGGCTCCGAGCTGCGGCCCGTCCCGAGACGGTCGTACGCGCACGTGAGGTGGTGCCGGGCAAGGCGCCGGAGCATCTCGTCGGGGAACACGTCGCGTGCCCCGGAATCGTCACCTGCCTCGAGCAGGACCGTCGGGGAGCCGTGGCCGAAGCACTCCAGCGTCATCTGGGTCAGGTCACCGCCCATGTACAGCGGACCGCTCAGGGTCGGCTCGGCGAGCGCGTCGTGGGGGGTGCCCCGCACCTCGTCGACAGCCTGCACGATGAGTGAGGCCACGATGTCCGGCGCGATTCCGGTGACGTCGTGGCCGGTGTGCACCACCACTTGGCGAGCATGGGGGCTCAGCGCGAACCAGCCCCGGCTGTGCGCGACGTTGGTGCGCATCGCGTGCTTCTCGGACTCGGTCCTCGCCTCGTCGATCTCGCCCGGGGTGAACTCGTTGGAGATCACGATCACCGGGATGTCGCCGAGCGAGGTGCGCCCTGCCCACGCGTCCTTCTCCACCTGGAGGTAGTCGCGGTGCTCGACGTTCTCAGGGGCGTCGGGGTCGGTCTCCTCGACGATGAACCGCGGCGGGTCCGGGAACGGCTCGCTCGTGTCGACGAGGACCACTCCGGCGGTCTGGTCGGGATGGGTCTCGGCGTAGCCGGCGACGATGTAGCCGCCCCCCGAGGACCCGACCAGAAGGTAGGGGCCCGGCACCTCCCCCTTCTCCAGCACCCCGGCCAGGTCGCCGACGAGGTCGTCGAGCTGGCGCGGACCCGGTGCGGTGTCGCTCGACCCGAGGTTGGCCCGGTCGTACTGGCAGATGCGCGTCGTCTCCGCCACGACGTCGACGACACCGTCGTACGCGTCGCCGGCATCCTCGTCACCCGCCTCGGTCATCACGGTCGGGGAGCCCTCGCCCACGCAGTGCAGGTGCAGCCCACGACCGTCCTCGAGCGTGACCGTGCCGTCGTACTCCTCCGGACCGGCGGCCGAGGTCACCGGATCCGGCCCGTCGTCGTCGCGCTGGGGGGTTCCCCCCGTGCAGCCGGCCAGGGCCACGACGAGGGCCACCAGCCACGGCGCACGAAGCTGCAGACGGGGGTCCACACCGCGATGCTGGGTGCCGGAGGCTTCGGAACGCCACGGTCACGGGTCCCCCCGCCCGGCCCCACGGGGTCCCGACATGCGGGTAAGGGGAGCCTTACTTGAAGCGGCTCACCCAATATCGGCACACTGGTGTTGTGGAAATCGTGAGGAACGCTCCGGACGCCCGTCCCGAGCACGTGATCGACGCGCCCACCAGGGTCCGCGTCGCACGCACCATCCTCGAGCTCGGCCCCAGCACGGCGGCCGTGCTCGCGGACAAGCTCGACCTCACGCCGGCAGCCATCCGCCGCCACCTGGACCACATGCTGGAGAGCGGTGCCGTCGAGGTGCGGCAGCCGCGCCGGTCGGCCACCCGCGGTCGCGGACGCCCGGCCAAGGTGTTCGGCCTGACGGAGTCCGGCCGCGACCAGTTCGAGCAGCAGTACGACGACCTCGCCGTCCAGGCTCTGCGCTTCCTCGCCGAGACCGGCGGGGAGGACGCCGTCGCCCGGTTCGCCGAGCAGCGCCTCCTCGTGCTCGAGCAGCGCGTCGAGGAGCTGCGGCTCCAGCACCCCGACGACAAGCCGTCGGAGGTGCTCGCCGAGGCCATGCGCGAGGCGGGCTACGCCGCCGCGGTGCACGACGTGCCGGTGGGTGAGCAGCTGTGCCAGCAGCACTGCCCGGTCGCCCACGTCGCGCACGAGTTCCCCCAGCTGTGCGAGGCGGAGACCGCGATGATCTCGCGGGTGCTCGGCAGCCACGTGCAGCGCCTGGCCACCATCGCCCACGGCGACGGGGTCTGCACGACCAGCATCCCGAAGACCTCGACAAGCTCGATCAACGAGGTCTCGACAGGTTCGATCAACGACATCGACGAGAGGCAGTCCCGATGACCACCGACCAGACGACCGGCGCCCCCAACGCCATCGAGGAGCTCAACCCCGAGCTCGCCGGCATCGGGCGCTACGAGTACGGCTGGCGCGACTCCGACGTCGCCGGCGAGGCCGCCGTGCGCGGTATCAACGACTCCGTCGTGCGCAACATCTCGGCCCGCAAGAACGAGCCGGCCTGGATGCTCGACCTGCGGCTCAAGGGGCTCAAGCTCTTCGGGCGCAAGCCGATGCCGAACTGGGGCGCCGATCTCGACACGATCGACTTCGACAACATCAAGTACTTCGTCCGGTCGACCGAGAAGCAGGCGACCACCTGGGACGAGCTGCCCGAGGACATCAAGAACACCTACGACAAGCTCGGCATCCCGGAGGCGGAGAAGCAGCGCCTCATCTCCGGTGTC
>CAVXBM010000018.1:0-6876 GCA_963759965.1 uncultured Actinomycetota bacterium | reverse complement strand
AGTCGCCGAAGCACCCCTACACCCAGGCCCTGCTCTCCGTCGTCCCCGAGATCGAGCGGCTCGAACCGGTGGTGCTGCGCGGCGAGATCCCCGACCCGACGCGCATCCCGGGAGGCTGCCGGTTCCATCCCCGGTGCCCGGCTCTCGCGTCCGGTGAGGCGGAGCGTGCCGGGGTGGCCGAGGCCTGCACCGGCACGGAGCTCCCCGTGCTCCCCGCCGAGCCCGGCCACCGGGCCGCCTGCCACCTGGTGTCCATGCAATCGGTGGTCGAGCAGACGAGCCGCTAGGCGAGTTGCATCGAGACCTCCTATGATTCTTACTGACTCGTGAGTCAGTAAGAATCGTGTCGAGGAGGTGGCGATGGGGGAGCCGTTGCAAGCGGCGCTGCCGCGGGCGCAGTACGTCGACCACGCCACCTGGCTCGACGAGCGCGACGCCGTCCTGTTCGGGGAGTGGTTCTGCGTCGGCCGGCTGCGAGACCTCGGCCTGGACGAGCCCGGCCGTCTCGCCGTCGTCGACGTGGTGGGCGAGTCGGTGCTGGTCACCAGCGACGAGGCCGGCGCGCTGCACGCGGCGTACAACGTCTGCCGCCACCGCGGCTCCCAGGTGGTGCCCGTGGCCGAGCCGGGCGAGACGGTGACCTGCGCCGCCCAGGCGCTGCGCTGCCCGTACCACTCGTGGACCTACGGCCTCGACGGGCGGCTGCTCAAGGCACCGCACGCCGACCTCGACGACCCCGCCGCGTTCTCGCTCACGGGCGTCGGCGCCGACAGCTGGGGCGGCTTCGTGTTCGTGCACCTCACGCCCGGCCGCGCGGAGCCGCTGGCCGACTCGGTGGAGCGCCTCGACAGCACTCTCGGCAACTACGGCCTCGACTCACTGGTGACGGGGCGCACGATGACCTACGAGGTCGCCGCGAACTACAAGGTGCTGCTCGAGAACTACAACGAGTGCTACCACTGCGGCCCTGTGCACCCCGAGCTGAGCAGGCTGGTCCCGTCCTTCGCCGGTGGAGGCAGCGCCCTCGACTGGGACGAGGGCATCCCGCACCGCGACGGTGCGTGGACCTTCACGATGACGGGCACCACCACCCGTGCCGCGCTCCCCGGCCTCACCGAGGCGGAGCGCACCCGGCACAAGGGCGACCTCACCTACCCCAACCTCATGGTCTCGGCGTCTGCCGATCACGTCGCCTCGTTCACGCTCAGCCCGCGCGCGGCCGACCGGACCACGGTGCGCTGCGACCTGCTCTTCGCCTCCGACGAGGTGGCGAGCGCCGGCTTCGACCCCGCCGACGCAGCCGACCTGTGGGACCTGGTGAACCGCCAGGACTGGGCGATCTGCGAGTCCGTGCAGCGTGGGATGACGTCGCGCGGCTACCGCGGTGGCTGGTTCGCGCCGATGGAGGACGACAGCCTCGACATCCGCCGCTGGCTGCTGCCCCGGTTGGACCGGGCAGCCCGGGCACGAGGGGGTGAGGCATGAGCGAGCGCGTCGACTACGTGGTCGCCGGCCTCGGCGCCCTCGGCAGCGCCACCGCGATGGAGCTCGCCGGACGCGGGCACTCCGTCGTCGGCCTCGAGCGGTTCGATCTCGGGCACGGCAACGGCGCCAGCCACGACACGAGCCGGATCCTGCGGCACAGCTACCACACGCCGGCGTACGTCCGGCTGACGCAGGAGGCCTACGGCGACTGGGCGCGCCTCGAGCGCGACAGCGGCGAGCAGCTGGTCACGAGAGTGGGCGGGCTCGACCTGTTCCCGCCGGAGCCTGCCATCAGCTCCGTGGAGTACGTCGAGTCGTTGGAGACCGTCGGCATCGACCACGAGGTGCTCGACGTCGCCGGTGTCGCCGAGCGGTGGCCGCAGTTCCGGCTGCCGGAGGGCAGCACCGCGCTCTACCAGGAGGACGGCTCGATCGTGCCCGCCGGTCGCGGGACCGCCACGATGCAGGCGCTCGCCGGCCGTCGCGGTGGGGACCTGCGCGGGCAGAGCCCGGTCACCCACGTGCGCGACCTCGGCGACGGGGTCGAGGTGACGACGCCGGACGGCACGATCGTGTGCGGCGGGCTCGTGGTGACCGCGGACGCGTGGACCAACCAGGTGCTCCGCGGTCTCGACTTCGAGGTGCCGCTCGAGGTGACTCTCGAGCAGGTGACCTACTTCGAGCTCGAGGACACCGAGCCGTTCCGGCCGGAGGCGCTGCCGCTGTGGATCTGGATGGACGACCCGTCGTTCTACGGGTTCCCGATGTACGGCGAGGCGACCGTCAAGGCGGCCCAGGACTGCGGCGGCCCGCGGGTCGACCCCGACCGACGTACCCACGAGCCCGACGAGGCGATGCGGACGCTGCTCGCCGACCACGTGCAGCGGCTGCTGCCCGGGGTGGGCCGGCCGGTGCGGTCGCTGCGCTGCCAGTACACGCTGACGCCGGACCGTGACTTCGTCGTCGCGCCGGTGCCGGGTCACCCGTCGGTGGTCGTGGGGCTGGGTGCAGGCCACGGCTTCAAGTTCAGCCCGACCTTCGGGCGGATGCTGGCCGACCTCGCCGAGTCAGGCGCGACGACGAGCGACGTGTCGGCCTTCGGGATGGACCGTCCCGGGCTCACCGACCCCGACTACCGCGCGCACTGGCTGGTGTGACGATGCCTTCAGAGCAGCTTCTCGACGTCGACGCCCACCTCGTGGGCGACCGCCTCCGCGACCCAGCGACGCAGCTGGGGCCGCGAGACGGTGCGGTAGACCAGCGTCGCCACGGAGAGACCATCGAGCAGCGCGGACACCTTCACCACCGAGGCCTCCGGGTCGGCGCAGCGGAAGACGCCCGCGGCGACGCCGTCGTCGATGACCTCGCGGAGCGCCGCGCACCAGCGGTTGTCCATGTCCTTGAGGACCGCGCGGATGGCCGGCTCGCGCTGCGCGACCGCCCACGCGTCGATCCAGAGCCGCCAGCCCTCGGCCGAGCCGGTGGGCCCGTAGCGGCGTACCGCCTGACGCAGCCGGTCGCACGGGTCGCTGCTGCGGCGGGCTCGGGTGTGCAGCCTCTGGAGGTCGCGGTCGACGGCGAACGCGAACGCCTCGGCGAGGAGCTGGTCCTTGGTGCCGAAGTGGTAGAACACCAAGCCCGCAGAGACGCCCAGCGCCTGCGCCACGTCGGCGACCCGCGTCGCCGCCAGGCCCAGCTGGTCCACCTGCTCCAAGGTGGCGGTGAGGATCTCCTCGCGGCGGAGGTCGACGCTGCGACGTCGCCCTGTCCCCGACCCGCTCATGCCCGCCGCCCCATGGCCAGTCACCCTATGACGAGGAGGTCTTGATGACCGAGCTCACCGAGTCGTTGCGCCACGCTGTTCCCTCGGAGGGGGAACCGGCGCGGATGCTCCCTGCCGAGGCCTACACCTCCGACGAGGTGATGGCCTGGGAGCAGCGCCACCTGTTCGCCGGGTCGTGGGCGTGCCTCGGCCGCGAGGACGAGCTGCTCCCGACGCCGGCCGACGCCAAGCCGACCACCCAGCGCGCCGTCCGTGTGGGCGACATCGCGGCGATGCTCGTCCGGGACGGCGGGACGATCCGGATGTTCGCCAACACCTGCCGGCACCGTGGCCACGAGCTGCTGCCGGAGGAGGGTACGTCGGAGCGGCGCAGCGTGCTCTGCCCGTACCACGCCTGGACCTACGACCTGCAGGGCAACCTCATCCAGGCCCCGGGTTTCCGTGACCAGGAGTCCTTCGCCGCGGACGAGCACTCCCTCGTCGAGCTCCCGGTCGTGCAGTGGGGCGGTTGGCTCTTCGGCCACGCCGTCAACCCGGTCGGCAGCGACGCGGTGCCGTCGTTCACCGAGCACCTGGGCGAGTTCGAGCGGTTGGTCTCGCCGTACGGCTCCGAGCGGCTGGTCCTCGCCGACCGGCACTCCTACGAGGTCGCCGCGAACTGGAAGGTCGTCGCGGAGAACTATCACGAGTGCTACCACTGCCCGCTGATCCACCCGGAGCTCTGCCAGGTCTCGTCGCCCGACTCCGGTGACAACTACGACCTGCCGGGCAACTTCATCGGCGGGAGCATGACGCTGCGCGGCGGGATGCAGAGCATGACCCTCGACGGTGCGCTCGCTGCCTCGCGGATCCCGGACGTCGAGCAGGACAAGGTCTACTACCTGCACCTGATGCCGAACCTCCTGGTGTCGGCACACCCCGACTACGTGATGACCCACCGCCTCGTCCCGCTCGCACCCGGACGCACCTGGATCGAGTGCTCGTGGTTCGTGCTCCCGGACGAAGACGGCTCTGTGCCGCCTGCCACCGGCGCCGTCGAGTTCTGGGACATCACCAACCGCCAGGACTGGGGCGCCTGTGAGTCCGTCCAGCGCGGCCTCGGCAGCCCCCACTTCAAGCCCGGCCCCTTTGCCCCCAACGAGGACGCCGTCTCCCTGCTCGTCACCACCATCGGCCGCGCCTACGCCAACGGCGGCCTCTGACGAACTGTTGGTCGTCACCCGTTCGGGGGATCGGTCAGGCTGGACCTGACAGGCGCCAGTACCTAGATTGACCGAGCGCGTCGAGGGACGCGCTCGAATCGGGGGATCCACTATGCGGCTCGGCCTGTCCTTGCGCGTGCTCATGCTCGCGCTCCTCACCTCGTTGCTCACCACGGTCGCGGCTGGTTCAGCCTCGGCCGGAGGCGACCGCGACTGCGGCGACTTCGCGACTCAGCGAGCCGCCCAGATCTTCTTCCTCAACCACGGCGGACCGCAGTCCGACCCGCACGGCCTCGACGCTGACGGTGACGGCATCGCGTGTGAGTCCAACCCGTGTCCATGCCTGAACAGCACCCACCCGCCGGGTGGTGGCGGCGGGGGTCCGACGCCTCCGCCACCCCGGCCGCCGGTGCAGTCGGACGTGAGCCTGTCCGCCAACCGGAGCAAGGGCATCACCGGCGAGGCCGTGAAGCTCCGTGCGGTCGTGTCGCCGCACATCGCTCGCCCCGTGGTGCTCCAGCGCCGGGTCGACGGGCACTGGGCCAAGGTGGCATCGGCGCGGACGAACGGCCAGGGCGTGCACGTCTTCGCTCGGGAGGTCGCTGCCAAGACCATCGTCTACCGGGCCGTGATCTCCACCATGCGTCACGACGGCCGTCGCTACACCGGCGGCATGTCCGGTCCGGAGTCGGTCGGAGTCCAGGACCAGTCGGTCGTGCTCACGCTTCCCGACACGGTCGAGACCAACGAGATCTTCACGGCGGTCGCCGATGCCTCACCCGTGCGGAACGGTCGTGGCATCACCCTCCAGCAGCGAGTCGACCAGAGCTGGGCCGATATCGCCGTCGACGACGAGAACGGTCAGGGGCACGCGTCGTACGACGTGTCGATCCTCCAGGAGGGCACCTTCCGGTTCAGGGCGGTCGTGGAACGCCAAGCAGGCGCCGATGCCGTGGTGAGCGCGACCCAGACGATCACGGTCGTGCCGCCACCGGACACGACGGCTCCTGGCGTCCCGATCGGGCTCGCCGCGTCGCCGGGCGACGGCAGCGCGTCCCTCACCTGGGACGCCGTGGTCGCAGGCGACCTTGCCGGGTACCGCGTCTACCAGGGTGCCTCCGCCACCGGGCCGTGGACGCTGGTCCGGGACGAGGTCAGCGATCCTGCGGCGACGGTGTCCGGCTTGACCAATGGCACGACCTACTGGTTCGCCGTCTCATCAGTCGACGCGTCGGGCAACGAGTCCGCCCTCTCGACGCCTGCCTCCGTCACCCCGGTGGCTCCTGACCCAGGCAGATGACTCAATGGGTCGGATCCCAGTCACCAGGTGACTGGGATCCGTCCCATTGACAACGACTGGCGGTTCTCCACAGACTGCGAGGTCGTGCTGGCCGGCGCGGACGGGCGCTGTGAGCCTGACCGCATGCACCCGGCACTCGTCCCCCTGCTCGTCGACCAGGACGGCGTCGTCTCGCGCCAGCAGGCTCACGAGGTCGGTGTCCTGGACAACGACCTGCGACGCCTGGTGCGACGTCGCGAGATCACACGCCTTCATCCTGGCGTGTACCTCGACCACACCGGCGAGCCGACCTGGCAGCAGCGAGCGTGGGCGGCCGTGCTCCTCTGCTGGCCGGCGGCACTGGGCGGGAGGTCGGCCCTCCGCGCGGCCGAAGGGCCAGGCTCCACCAGACGCCTGAGCCCGATCGAGGTCGCCGTCGCGCACGAACGACACCCGATCCGCCGAGCCGGGCTCACCGTCGTGCGTCACCGGCACCTGGAGGAGCGGGCCCTCTGGCACGTCGGGCCGCCGCGACTGCGCTACGAGGAAGCCGTCGTGGACGTGGCAGCGGACGGGCGCTCGGACTTCGAGGCGCTCGCCGAGCTCTCCAAAGCGGTGCAGGGGAGGCGGACGACGGCACAACGACTGTCGGAAGCCATCGCACAGCGCGAGCGGCTCGCGAGGCGCGATTGGATGCTCGGCGTCCTCGAGGACGTCGCGTCCGGGACGTGCTCCGTGCTCGAGCATGGCCACCTCACCTTGGTCGATCGCCCTCACGGGCTGGCGCCTGCGAGGCGTCAGGTGCGCGACAGGCTCGGGGCAGGCACGGTCTTCCGCGACGTTGAGTACGACGTGGGCATGGTGGCGGAGCTCGACGGCCGGATGTTCCACGACACCACCGAGCAGCGCGACCGCGACATGGACCGGGACCTCCTCACGGCTGTCGGCGGCAAGGACACCGTGCGGCTGTCCTACGGCCAGGTCTACGACCGGCCCTGCTGGACGGCCGCCGCGATGGACCTGCTGCTCCGGGCCCGCGGCTGGACCGGGCGCGCGCGTCCGTGCGGTCCGGCGTGCTGGGTGGGACGCCTGGAGTTCCCGAGGGAATAGGCACGCCTTGTGAGGAG
>CAVXBM010000017.1:0-21138 GCA_963759965.1 uncultured Actinomycetota bacterium | reverse complement strand
TCCGGGGCTGGGTGCCGGAGTTGTAGGCGCTGGCGCGCCACTGGTCGTCCGGGACGTCACCTCGGTCGAGCGAGTCGCGGGGGAGGCTGGCGACGATGCGGCCCTCACCGATGTCTCCGGTGATCCTCCCTCCGCCGCCGACCACGTGGCGGGAGGCGGGGCACACGGCGGTGGCCGTCGCCGTCTCCCCGGCGGCGACGGTGGCTGAATGCTTCACGATCTTCACGTTCCCGAGGGTCCGGCAGCTGGCGTAGACCTGCATGCCCCCGAGGCCGCCGACCGTGTCGTAGATCCGCGTGGTCCAGGTCTGCCCGGAGGAGGGGTACGACGAGCTGACGTAGCTGCCGGTGGTGGCGATGAAGGACCCGCCGCCGACGAGGTGCTTGCCCGTGGGGCAGGTCGCGGTGTCCGTGCGCTCGTTGGTCTTGGCGTCGGGCGTGTCGTGGAGCACGTAGCTCGTCGACCGCTTGGTGCAGACGCCCCACGCCGTGACCTGCGTGCCGACCGCCACGCCGACCGACGACTCCCAGTAGTCGTCGAGAGCCTGGTCGTCCGGTGACTCCAAGGGCGCGGCGAGGTCGAGCGGGCGCAGCGCCTTGATGCTGTTGGCGCCGGGGTCGTCGGACATGCGCACCCCGCCGCCGGTCGGGTGCCACGGGCTGTTGTCGGGGCCGCAGGCAACCGACAGGTTCTCGAAGTTGCCGTCCGAGGTGAGCTGCTCGGCGACGTACTTCAGCCCGGCCGCCTTGCCCAGCTGGATCTCGCCCCCGACCGGACTCACCGGATCGCCTGCCCGTGCAGGCGAGGTGCCCAGGACGAGGAGGGTGGCCACCAACGGGATCAGCACGCGACGCATGGCCCGGACGCTAGACCCTAGGGTGGCTCCGTGACCATGCGCATCCTGGCCACCAAGCCCAACCCCGAGCTGGTGACGCTGCCCTGGGACACCCCTCTCGAGGAGTGGCCGGAGAAGTTCGTCGTCCAGCTCCCGCGCGGCCTGTCGCGCCACGTGGTCCGCTTCGTGCGCGTCGGCGAGCACATCTGTGCGGTCAAGGAGACCGACGAGCTGATCGCCCGCCGCGAGTACCACCTGCTCCGGGACCTCCAGAAGATGGCGCTGCCCACCGTCGTCCCGCAGGCGGTGGTCACCGGCCGCAAGGACAAGCAGGGGGAGTGGCTGCCGAGCGCGCTGGTCACCCGGCACCTGCGGTTCTCGCTGCCCTACCGGTCGCTGTTCTCGCACGGGATGCGGGCGGACAGCCTGCCCCAGCTCGTCGACGCCCTCGTCGTGCTGCTGGTCCGGCTGCACCTGTCCGGGTTCTTCTGGGGCGACGTGTCGTTGTCCAACGTGCTGTTCCGTCGCAGCGCCGGCGAGTTCGCCGCCTACCTCGTCGACGCCGAGACCGGTGAGCTCCACGAGCGCATCACCGACGGCCAGCGCGGTCACGACCTCACCGTCGCGACGGAGAACGTCTTCGCCGAGCTGCTCGACCTCCAGGCCGGGGGGTTCGTCGACGCGCGGACCGACCCGGCCGACGTGATCGAGCTGCTGAGCGAGCGCTACGACGCGCTCTGGGCGGCGCTGACCAGCACGGCCGAGTTCGAGACCAGCGAGGGCGAGCAGTGGCGCATCCAGCAGTGGGTGGAGTCGCTCAACGAGCTCGGCTTCGACGTCGACGAGATGGACATCCAGCCCGACCCCGAGGGGCGCCGCATCCGGCTGCAGCCCAGGGTCGTGGAGGCCGGGCACCACTCCCGTGAGCTCCGCTCGCTCACCGGGCTCGACGTCGAGGAGGCGCAGGCCCGGCGGATGCTCAACGACATCGCGTCGTTCATCGCCCACCACGACCTCGGGGAGTGGGCGCGCGAGGCAGCGGCGACGCGGTGGGTCATCGAGATCTACGAGCCCCTGGTGAGGATGGTCCCTGCAGAGCTGCGGGCCCGTCTCGAGGGACCGCAGCTGTTCCACGAGGTGCTGGTGCACCGGTGGCTGCTCGCCGAGCGGGCCGGCCACGACATCGGCATCTTCGACGCCGGGCAGGACTACATCGACACGGTCCTCGCGACCCGGCCGGACGAGGCCCTGGCGACCCCGGACGACGACCCGTCCGTCCTGATGGCGCCCGAGTAGCCCCGCGCACGCATGGGGCATCATCGGACCATGTCTCCCGGTCGCTACCCCCTCCGTGAGGTGTCCGCCCTCCCCCTGCGGATCGGTGGGGTCCGGTGGGTGCCGGTCGGTCCGCTCCGGACCTACACGTGCGGGATCACGCCGTACGACGTCACGCACGTGGGCCACGCCTCCACGTTCGTCTGGGCCGACCTGGTCCGCTCGGTGGCGCACGCGTCGGGCTCCGACAGCGTCACCGCACGCAACGTGACCGACGTCGACGACGTGCTCACCCGGGCGGCGCAGACCAAGGGCTGGCGCTACGACGAGCTCGCGTCCACCCAGGAGTTCCTCTTCGACCGCGACATGAGCGCGCTCTCCGTCGCCTCGCCGACGATGACCCCGCGGGCGCGCGGACACGTGCCTGCGGTCATCCGGCTCGCCACGGCGCTGCTCGAGAGCGGCGCGGCGTACGAGGCGGACGGCCACGTCTACTTCCGGGGCGCCGGCGTGCCGGGTCGACTGGGGCTCGACCACGACAGTGCGCTGGCGCGCTCGCAGGAGTACGGCGACCAGGACGACGTCCCGGGCCGTGAGGACGTGTTCGACGTGGCCGTGTGGCGACCCTCGCCGGAGGACCACCCCGCCTGGCCGTCGCCATGGGGCTGGGGGCGTCCGGGCTGGCACGCGGAGTGCACCGCGATGGCCCTGACCACGCTGGGCAGCACCGTCGACGTTCTCATCGGGGGTTCGGACCTAGCGTTCCCGCACCAGGCTTACCAGGCCGCGATGGCCGAGGCAGCGACGGCGGTCGCGCCGTTCGCACGCGTCGCGCTCCAGGTCGGCGAGGTGCGGCTGGACGGGCGCAAGATGGCGAAGTCCGTCGGCAACCTGGTCCTGGTGCGCGACCTGCTCGAGCGGCACGAGCCCGCCGCGATCCGCCTCGGCCTGCTCAGCCGGCCGTGGGCCGAGCCCTGGGACTGCGAGGAGGAGGTGTTCGCGGACGCGGCCAAGCAGCTCACCGACCTCCGCTCCGCCGCCTCCGCGCCGGTCGAGCCCGCGGGCTCCGCGGGTGCCCGCCACGCGCTGGTCACCCTCGCCGACGACCTCGACGTGACCGGCGCCGTCTCCTACGCTCTCGGCGGCGGCCCCGACGCCGGGGAGGCAGCAGCGACGCTGCTCGACGTCCTCAAGCTGCGCGAGGTGTAACCGCCCGGAGGAGTACTCATGTCCGGTGTGGACGTCCCGCAGTGGCTCGTGGTCCTCGGCGCCGTGCTGGCGTCGGTCGTGTGGCTGGCCGACCTCGGCATCCGGGTCGCCGCTCTCGGGGTGATCCCCGGCAACCGCAAGCCGTCGACCGGCCTGGCGTGGCTGCTGCTGGTGCTGCTCGCGCCGATCCTCGGTCTCGTCGTCTTCCTGTTCTTCGGCAGTGCGCGGATCGGTCGCGCGCGCCACGACAAGCAGGGTCGCGTCAACGAGGTGCTCCGCGCCGCGTTGCTCGACGGGCCGGTGCTCCCGGACAGCGTCGAGGGCCCGCCGTACGTCCGCTCGGTCGCGACGCTCAACCGCAACCTCGGCGCGCTGCCCGTGACCGTCGGCAACCGGGTCCGGCTCGAGCCCGGGTACGACGCGGCGATCGCGTCCATGGCGGAGGCAGTCGGGACGGCCGTGGACTTCGTGCACGTCGAGTTCTACATCGCGGCCTGGGACGACGTGACCGCGCCGCTCTTCGAGGCGATGGCTGCGGCGGCCGAGCGCGGCGTCGCCGTGCGGTTCCTCTTCGACCACCTCGGCTCGCACGGGCTGAAGAGCTACGACGACATGCTCGAGCGGCTGCGCGGCACGGGTGTCGAGTGGCACCCGATGCTGCCCATCTCACTGCGGAAGCGGAAGTTCCGCCGGCCCGACCTGCGCAACCACCGCAAGCTGCTCGTCGTGGACGGACGGGTCGGCTTCACGGGCTCGCAGAACCTCACCGAGCCCGGCTACCACAAGCCGAAGAACCACAAGCTCGGCCGCACCTGGGTCGAGCTCATGGTGCGGGTGGAGGGGCCTGCGGTGACGTCGCTGGAGGCGGTGTTCGCCTCCGACTGGTACGCCGAGACCGACGAGGTGCTGCTCATGCCGGGCAGTCCTCGCGTCGTCGGTGACGCGGAACCGGGCGCCGTCGAGGGCGTGGCCGCACAGCTGGTCCCGAGCGGTCCGGGCTACGTCACCGAGAACAACCTGCGGATGTTCACGACGCTGCTCTACTCGGCCCAGCGGCGGCTCAGCATCGCGAGTCCCTACTTCGTCCCCGACGAGTCGCTCCTCTACGCCGTCACCACGGCCGCGCAGCGCGGCGTCGACGTCGAGCTGTTCGTGAGCGAGGAGTCCGACCAGTTCATGGTCGGCCACGCGCAGGCGTCGTACTACCGTGCGCTGCTCGAGGCCGGCGTCCGGATCTATCTCTACCCGGCGCCGTTCATCCTGCATGCCAAGCACTTCACGGTCGACGAGGACGTCGCCGTCATCGGGTCGAGCAACATGGACATGCGGTCGTTCGCCCTCAACTACGAGCTGTCGCTGCTCATGCTCGGGCCCGAGGTCGTGGCCCGGATGCGAGAGGTAGAGGACTCCTACCGCGCGATGTCGCGTGAGCTCACGCTCGACGAGTGGAACGGCCGCAAGCCGCGCAAGAAGTACGTCGACAACGTGATGCGCCTGACGGCGGCGTTGCAGTGACGGGCCTCAGGAGGTGAGCAGCTTGACGACCGCACGGTCGACCTGGTCGCGGGCCTTGTCCGCGTCCTTGTCGAGACGTGCCAGGCGTGTTGCGATCGTCGTGTCGGACTCGTAGAGGTCGATCACCCGAGGGTCGACGTACGACGACCGCGCCACGGTCGGGGTGTTGCCGAGCAGCTCCGACGCGCCGACGATCGCGGCGCGCACGACCTTGGCGCGACCCGTCTTGCTCGTCGCCGGCTTCGCGCTGCCGAGCTCACGCGCGACGTGCACGGTGGCGTGCCAGGTGCGGAAGTCCTTGGCGGTGACCTCGAGGCCGAAGAGCTCGCGGATGTGGTCGTTGATGTCCTCGGGCTGCAGCGCCACCCACCGCCGGCCGACCTTGACGCTGAGCAGCCGTGACTCGGGAGCCCGTCGTCGTGTCATCAGGTGCACGACCTGGCACAGGGGGGCGTCGGAGAGCGTGATCTCGTGCTCCACGCCCGACTTGCCGACGAACGTGTAGACGCAGCCGGCGTCGGTGTGGCGGACGTGCCGGCGCTCGAGCGTGGTCAGGCCGTACGAGCCGTTCTGCTCGGTGTAGAAGTCGTCGCCGAGGCGGAAGCAGCCGAGGTCGACCATCCGCACCGCGGCCGCCAGGGCCGCCGTGCGCTCGAGCCCGCCGGCGGCCACGAGCTCGGTGCGGAGGCGCTTGCGCACGCCCGGCAGCTTGACGGCCATCTCGAGGACCCGGTCGAACTTGAGCTCGTCGCGCTTCTGCCGCCAGGCCGGGTGGTAGAGGTACTGCCGCCGGCCGGCGTCGTCGGTGCCGACGGCGAGCAGGT
This sequence comes from uncultured Actinomycetota bacterium, assembly GCA_963759965.1. Classification (GTDB taxonomy): domain Bacteria; phylum Actinomycetota; class Actinomycetes; order Propionibacteriales; family Nocardioidaceae; genus Marmoricola_A. The sequence continues at coordinate 15,480 of CAVXBM010000017.1, read as the reverse complement.
GCGCGTTCGGGTACGGCGAGATCCAGACGTCGCTCCAAGCGGGCGGGATGACGAGGGCCTTGACCCGGGCGACGTCCTCGGGCGCGAGGGGAGTGGTGCCGTCGACGTCGAGGTAGCGGTGGCCGCGGCCGTGCTTGACGCGCTTCCAGCCGGGGTCGTTGGTGGTCACCGTCCGGAGTCGGGGCATCGCACTCCTCCTTCGCCGAGTCGTCGGAAGCGCACTCACCTGATCCAGGAGATACCCCGGGACCGGCCGGGCAAAACGGAGGGCCCCGGGCGTCGCCCGGGGCCCTCCAGGGTTGTCCGACCCAGTTTCAGCTCGCTACTTGTTGAAGATGCTCACGCCTCCGGGGCCGACCAGCAGGCCGACGACGATGAGGACGATTCCCATGAGGACACCGCCGCGGATCAGGGTCACGATGCCCCAGATCACGAGCACGACGGCGATCAGCCACAGAATGAATGTCAAGGTGTTCCCTCTCCTGAGCCCGGCTCGTGGCCGGGCAGTGCGTTGTCAGGTCGGCCTGTACGCAGACCGTTTCCCCCATCCATGGAGAGAAATACCCCGGAATCCGAAGGTCTACTCCTTGATCAGGGTCAAGGACTCCTCGCGCATCTCGACCTTGCGGACCTTGCCGGTGACGGTCATCGGGAACTCGTCGACCACGTGCACGTAGCGGGGGATCTTGTAGTGGGCGAGCTTGCCGCTGCAGAACTCCCGCAGCGACTCCGCCGTGATCTCCGTGGCCCCGTCCTTGAGCCGGACCCAGGCCATGAGCTCCTCGCCGTACTTCTCGTCGGGGACCCCGATCACCTGCGCGTCGAGGATGTCGGGGTGGGTGTAGAGGAACTCCTCGATCTCACGCGGGTAGATGTTCTCGCCGCCCCTGATCACCATGTCCTTGATGCGTCCGGTGATCTGGACGTACCCCTGGTCGTCCATCACCGCGATGTCCCCGGTGTGCATCCAGCCGTCGACGAGCACCTCGTCGGTCTTCTCCTGGTTGTCCCAGTAGCCGAGCATCACGGAGTAGCCCTTGGTGCAGAACTCGCCGGGCTCGCCGATCGGGAGCGTGTCGCCCGTCTCCGGGTCGACGACCTTGATCTCGAGGTGCGGCCCGACGCGACCGACGGTGCCGACCTTCATGTCGAAGGGGTCGTCGGCGGTGGTCTGCGTCGACACGGGCGAGGTCTCGGTCATGCCGTAGCAGATGGTCATCTCGTCGATGCCCGCGTCGATGATCTTGCGCATCAGCTCGGCCGGGCACGGTGAGCCGGCCATGATGCCGGTGCGCGCCGCGGAGAGGTCGTGGTCGGCGAACTCAGGGTGCGACCACATCGCGATGAACATCGTGGGCACGCCGTACAGGGACGTGCAGCGCTCGCTGCTCGCCGCGTGGAGCGTGGCGGCCGGGTCGAACCCAGGCGCCGGGATGACCATGCACGCGCCGTGCGTGGAGGCCGCGAGGTTGCCCATCACCATGCCGAAGCAGTGGTAGAAGGGCACCGGGATGCAGATCCGGTCGGCGTCGGTGTAACGACAGCCCTCGCCGACGAAGTAGCCGTTGTTGAGGATGTTCCGGTGACTGAGGGTCGCGCCCTTGGGGAACCCGGTGGTGCCGGAGGTGTACTGGATGTTGATCGCGTCGCCCGGCTCCAGTCCCGCCTGGACCTCCGCGAGCGCTTCGACGGTCGTGTCGTCCGCCCCTGCCAGGAGGTCGTCCCACGACTGCTGGCCGAACACGACCACCGACGTCATGGTCGGGCAGTCGTCGGCGACCTCGCCGAGCATCGCGGGGTAGTCGCTGGTCTTGAACGACTCGGCCGCGACCATGACCGAGATCCCGGACTGGTTGATGACGTAGCCGACCTCGTGCGTCCGGTAGGCCGGGTTGACGTTGACGAGGATCGCCCCGATCTTCGCGGTCGCGAACTGCACGAGCACCCACTCGGCGCAGTTGGGTGACCAGATGCCGACGCGGTCACCGGGGTTCACGCCGTGGGTCAGGAAGGCGCGAGCCAACCGGTCCACGTCGGCCACCAGCTGCTCGTAGGTCCAGCGACGGTCCGTCGGGACGTCGACGAGCGCCTCGTTGTCCGGGAACCGAGCCGCCGTGGCGTCGAGGTTGTCGCCGATCGTCTCGTCGAGCAGCGGTGGGGAGGACACCCCGTGCGTGTGGCTCGTGTCGTCCGGGGCAGCGGGAGAGGCGCTCATGAGCCGAGTCTCGTCCGAACCTTCGAGCGGGGACAAGGGTGTCGTCGCGAGGGAACCGGTGACGGGGCCTCGTCGTCCTATCGTGGTGACGGTGAAGGCGGGGACCGCTCTCGTGGCGGCGGTGACGGTTGGTGTGACGGCACTGGGTGTCGTGGGCCTGAGAGCCGCCTGGGTCGCCGACCGTGCGGGCGACATCGGAGCCGCCGAGGGGGTCGTCCTGCCGGGCGCTCCGGAAGGCACCGTGCCCTCGGTCTTCGCGCACACGCGTGCGTCGGCCACCGAGCTCCTCGAGGACCTGGGACTGTCGGTTCGGTTCGGGGAGCACATCGGCTGCGAGCTGGCAGGTCGTCCCGTGGGAACCGAACCGGCCACGGGGACGCCCGTCGACCCGGGCGACACCGTGACGGTGCTGTTGTCCCGCCAGGGCCCGAACACCGACTGCACAGGCGGGCGCAAGGAGGCGTGGCAGCTCATGGACTTCGCCACCGGCCACGGCCCGGCGCCCTCCACGGCCGCACACGTCGAGGTCTTCGTCGACGGCAGACCAGCGGACTCGCTGCCCTCCGCGCTCAGGGTCCTGAGCGAGGCCGTCGAGCAGGTGGTCGGGGTGGACGGTGAGCTGCTGACTCCGTCACTGCAGGCGTACGACGGGACGCCGCCCGACGTTGTGTGCGGGAGCCCTCGCCCCGCCGAGCTCGCCGGGCGCTCGGCTCTGAGCATCACGATCGCCCTGCCGGTCGACTCGGGGCGGTGCCCCGCCCGGCTCTCCGTCTACCGGACCGGCGGCACGGTCGACGTCGTGGCCGTGTGGACAGCTCGGCACCGGCCTGTCGGAGCCGACGAGGACCCGGTGCCGGACGTCGTCGGGATGAGCCTCGCCCAGGCCCGCGACAAGGTCACCGCCGCCGGCTTCACCGCACACGTCGAGCAGCAGGAGACCTGCCGCCCCCGCGACGGGGTGGTCGAGCAGGCGCCGACGCAGCAGGCCCTCGAGGAGGACTTCGAGGACGACCCCGACTGGACGCATGTCGTCACGTTGGTCGTCGAGGTGCCGCACACCACCCGTGACTGCGATGCCCTGGACGCTGCAGCCGACGCGTTCGTCGGCTTCGCGCAGGGAGGTCCGCCTCCGGCCTGGGCCCCCGAGGTGCAGCAGCTGGTCGGGTACGACCTCCAAGGCGCCATCAGCGCGGAGGAGGCCGACGACAGCGAGGCCTGGACGCTGTGCCCTGACGAGTCCCTCTGCGACGTGTCGCCGTTGTCCGCGGCATCGGGTGGAGCGGTGGAGGCGGACGAGTCGCGCGACAGCTACGAGTGCGAGATGGCCGACCTCGGAGGTTTGCCGTCAGGCCTGGGGGACACCGAGGACCAGATCACCCTCTTCGCCGCCGACCCCGCGGACTGCAGCGAGGACTGGACCGTCGAGCTGTGGATCGACGACGCCGGCGCGATCCGGGCGGTGAACCTCCTGCTGCCCCGGGCCGTGGTCGGAGGAGCCGCCTAGCGTGAGCCGCATGGCGACGTACCCGAAGCTGTTGCACACCGTGCTGGACACGACCGACTGCCGCGGACTCGCGGAGTTCTACCGCGAGCTCCTCGGGCTGCAGTACCGGCCGGGCGACGAGCCGCCGGCGGACGGGAGCCCGGACGACGAGGACTGGCTGGTGCTCACCGACGCCGACGGCGTCCGCAAGCTCGCGTTCCAGGAGGTCGAGCGGCTGGAGCGCACGACCTGGCCCGAGCACGACGTACCGATGCAGCTGCACCTCGACCTCACCGTGCCGAGCATCGACGAGCTCGAGGTGCAGCGCGACCGGGCGCTCGCGCTGGGCGCGACCCTGGTGCTCGACCGGTCGGACGACGAGGACGAGCCGCTCTACGTCCTCGCCGACCTCTCCGGCCACCCGTTCTGCATCTTCGTCGCCTGAGCAGGCGCTCAGGCGCTCACGCCGTGCTCGGCACGAACTCGAGACCCTCGACCATGCTGGTCAGCTGCGCACGCGTCGGCGCGGAGACACCCTTGTCCTCGCTCACGTCGAGGACGACGGTGTCACCGTCGACCTCGAGCAGCCAGAGCCGCTCGCGTCCCGGCTTCTGCAGGTAGGGCAGTCCGCCCGCGGGGTCGATGTCCCAGGGGTGGTACTGCGGGCAGGCTGCGAAGTCGGTGTCCTCGGGGACCACGAGCTCGAGGTACAGCCCGTCGTAGCCACCGAGCGACACCGGGCGTGGCTTCGTCACCTCGGAGCGTCGCTGGGCGCGGAAGGCGGCCGCGGCGTCCTCGACCGTGGCGACGGCGACGGCGCTCGAGGTGCACGGGTCCTCGTAGACGGCGTGGAGGGTCCAGTAGCCGACCCCGCCATGGGCCTGGTCATCGCGGTCCGCGCAGGTGACGATCCAGCCGGCGAAGTGGCTGCACCCGACGGGGACGTCGATGACTGCAACGGGAAGGTCGGGCAGCACGTCCTCGGCGACGGTGAGCCCGTAGCGCCCTGGCGCAATCGCCTCCTTCTCGACCTCGCTCAGGCGTGTCCAGTCCTGCGCGGCGGTCTCGGAGGGAGGCGGCGACTCGCTCGTCGCGTCGGTCGTGGGCTCGGCACCCGCGCCGGCGCCGGTGTCGTCGCTGCAGGCGACGAGCAGGCCGGCGGAGGCGAGGGTCGCGAGCACGGTCGTGAGGCGGGGGAGACGTCGGTTCATGGTGGGCTCCTCGGTGGCCGCGACCTGCGGCCTCGGGCCCTGTTGTGCTCGGCCGGGCTATCAGGTCGCTGCCGTGGAGGTATCAGCGAGGTATCGGCGTCGTTGACGCCGCTCCCGCGCGGGTCGAGAGTCGGGTCATGGGTATCGCCGTCCTCGGCCCGTTGCAGGTCGACGGCCATCCCGACGGGCTCAGCCCGAGGGACCGCGTGGTGCTGTCAGCGCTGGTCGTGCACGCCCGCAGGCCGATGACCACCGAGGCCCTGGCAGACGCCCTGTGGGGCAACGACCTCCCCGCGTCGTGGGCGAAGGTCGTGTACGGCTGCGTCTGGAGGCTGCGGAAGGTGCTGGGCCCGCCTGCCATCGACAAGGTCGCGACGGGCTACCGCCTGAGCCTGGGCGACGAGGAGCTCGACCACCGCGTGTTCGAACGGCTCGTGGAGAGGAGCCGGGAGGCCCTGGCCGACGAGGATCCTGCGCGCTCCCTGTTCCTGGTGGACCAGGCGCTGGGCCTGTGGCGTGGGCCTGCCCTGGCCGACGTGGAGGAGTGGGAGCCGGGCCGGGTCGAGGCAACCCGCCTGGAGGGTCTCCGGATGGACGCCGAGGAGCTGCGCGTCGACGCGGAGGTGCGCACGGGCCACGCCTCCGCCGTCCTGGAGCAGGCCCGTGTGCTCATCGCGGAGGCACCGTTCCGTGAACGCAGGTGGGCGTTGTTCGCCACGGCCCTCTACCAGTGCGGCCGGCAGGGCGAGGCCCTCGCCGCGGTGCAGCGGGCGCGGACGATGCTGGTCGGCGAGCTCGGGCTGGACCCCGGTCGCGAGCTGGTCGACCTCGAGCAGCGCCTGCTGAGGCAGGACCCGTCGCTCGTCCCGGGGGGACCGGCCGAGTCGAGCCCGATGTGCCCCTACCGCGGTCTGCTGCCGTACGACGCCGGCGACGCCGACTCGTTCCACGGCCGTGAGGACGACGTGGCCGCCTGCCTCCGTCGGCTCCGGGAGTCGGGCGTGCTCGTGGTGACCGGGCCGTCGGGTGTCGGCAAGTCCTCGCTGGTGCGCGCCGGCGTCGTGGCCGCCCTCGCCCGCGCCGACACGCCCGTCCTCGTCACCAGCCCCGGTGCGCAGCCGCTGGCCTCGCTACGGGGGCTGAAGCCACGCGGCCGTCAGACCCTGGTCGTGGACCAGGCCGAGGAGGCGGTCACGCTCTGCCTCGACACGGTCGAACGGGAGCGCTACTTCACGGCGCTGGCCGCGCACGTGGGCGCCGGGGGAGGCCTCGTGCTCTCGCTGCGGGCCGACCACCTCGGCGACCTGGCGGCCTACCCCGACGTCGCGCGCATCGTCGAGGACGGTCTGTACCTTCTCGGCCCGATGCGTGAGCCGGACCTGCGGCGGGCGATCGAGGGACCGGCCCGGGGTGCCGGGCTCCGGCTCGAGCCAGGGCTGGTCGACCTCGTGGTCCGCGAGGCGGACGGAGAGCCGGCTGCGCTGCCGATGGTCTCGCACGTCCTCCGCAAGACCTGGGAGCGGCGCGAGGGCGCGACCCTCACGGTGGACGGCTACAAGCGGACCGGTGGGATCCAGCGTGCGGTCTCCCAGTCCGCGGAGCAGCTGTACGACGCGATGGACGAGACGCAGCGCATCCAGCTCCGCGGCCTGCTGCTCCGGCTGGTCGTGCCCTCGGAGGCAGGTGACCCGGTCCGGACGCGGGTGCCGCGGGAGCGGGTGGCGGTCGACGAGGCGCACTCCCGGCTGGTCGAGCAGCTGGTCGACGCACGGCTGGTCAGCATCGACGGCGACTCCGTCCAGATCGCTCACGAGGCGCTCGTCCGTGCCTGGCCGCGGTTGCGGGGCTGGCTCGACGACGACGTCGACGGGCAGCGGCTCTTCCGCCACGTGGCCCAGGCAGCGGACGCGTGGGATGCCATGGGACGTCCGGACAGCGAGCTCTACCGCGGGGCCCGTCTCACCCGGACGCTGGAGTGGCGGCGCCGGGCGCAGCCCGACCTCAGTGACGTCGAGCGGGGGTTCCTCGCAGCCTCGTCGGCGCTGTCCGACTCGGAGCTGCACGACGCGCAGGATCGCGCCCGGCACGAGCACCGGGTCAACCGCCGGCTCCGTGGCGCGGTGAGCGGCGTCGCGGTGCTGGCCGTCCTCGCGGTCGTCGCAGGAGTGCTCGCCGCCCGCAGCTCCGACCGTGCGGAGCACGAGCGCGACCAGGCGCAGGCCTTCGCCGATCTCGCGATCGCCCGGCAGGCCGGGGCGGTCGCGCTCGAGCACGAGGACCTCTCGCGCTCCCTCCTGCTCGCGCTGTCCGCGTTGGACATCGACCGCTCCGCGCGTGGGTGGGACACGCTCGCCGCCGTCCTCATGAGGGCTCCGTCGCTCCTGGCGTCGCGGCCTGCCGGCGCCGTGGACATGGCGGTGAGCCCCGCCGGGGACCTGGTCGCGGCCAGCAGAGCCGGTGAGGGCGACGGCGTGCTCCTCCTGGATGCCACCACCCTCGAGCCGGTGCCGTTCGCGGACGACACCCCGGCCAGCGCCATCGCCTTCTCCCCGGACGGGAAGCTGCTCGCGGTGGCGGTGAACCAGTGGACCGGCAACGACGGCTCGCCCGCTCGGATCGACGCGCAGCCGGTCCGGCTGTACGACGTCGACGACGGTGCTCGCGTCGAGCGCCAGCTGGGTGGCTTTCCTGCAGGAGCATCGGTCGAGTACGACCTCGACTTCAGCGCCGACGGGCGCCGTGTGGTCGCAGCGGTCGACCGCTTCGACCGGCAGGGCCGCGTCGTGCTGGACACCACGGCGACCGTGTGGGACCTCGCGGACCCGGAACGGCCGGTGCTCCGAGTCGAGGGCGTCTCCGAGTACCCCGTCCTGAAGCTGAGCCCCGACGGGAGCCGGCTCTACGTCGCGGCGACCGGCGCGTCGTCCGACGGTTGGCTGCGTGCGTACGACGTCGACACGGGCCGGCTGGTCGACGCCGTCCGCCACCGCGCGATCGACCCCGTGACGCCCGGGTCCGGTGCCCTCAGCCAGGACGGCTCGACCCTCGCCCTCGGCACCGGCAGCAGGAGCGTGCTCGTCGACACCGCCGACCTGCGGTCGGTGACACCCGGCCCCCGCGGCGACCGCGGCGACACCCTGGACCATCTGCAGTTCTCCGGTGACGGGTCGAGGCTCGCGGCTGCCACGGCGGACGGTGATCTCCTGGTCTGGGACCGGGCATCAGGTGCGCTGGTCGACCAGTTCGTCGGGAGCGGAGGCGTCGCGGCCATCGACTTCTCGGCCGACGGCCGGACGCTCTTCAGCGGCGGTGACCTGGTGTCGACCTGGGACCTCACGGGTCGGCACGAGCTGTTCGCGACGGGGGAGGCGTCGGACCCTGCTGAGTTCGACGTCTCCACGCCGGGCCCCGACGGACGCACTCTGGTGCGGGAGCGGGACGGCCTCATGTGGTTCGTGGACGAGCGGACCGGCCGCGAGACCCCGCGGCGCAGGGCGGCTGCGCCCGGGTCGATCCACGTGTGGTCGCCCGACGGACGGTGGTTGCTGGTCTCGAGCCGCTCGGGTGGCTCGGGCGTGCTGCGGCTGTGGGACGCCGCGACCGGGGAGCGGGTTGCGCGGCGCACGCTCGCCGGTCCCGGGCTCGTTGCCTTCGGTTCGTCGGCCGAGCGGGTGTACGTCAACGTCGTCGACGAGCAGACCCTTCTCGTCCTCGACTCGACGACCCTGGAGCCTGTTCGTCCCCCGGTCGAGCTGGGGGAGCGCGTCCTCGCGGTGGCCCCGCGTCCCGACGAGCGGTCGGTCCTGGCCTTCTCCCACACCGGCGCGGTGCTGGAGGTCGATGTCGTCGCCGGCCTGGTCGAGACCGTCGCACCCCCGGGCACGTTCCCGCTGGCGCGCGCGACGGTGGTCGCGCTGTCCCCGGACGGCGCCCGGGTCCTCGCACCGTCGACCCGCGGGGACCAGGCCGCGGTGCAGCTGGTCGACACCACCACCTGGGAGCCGGTCGGGGACCCCGCCCCGTGGAACGAGGATGAGCAGGGAGGCACGTTCGACCTGTCGCCGGACGGCAGCCAGTTCGCCTCGGTCAACGCCGCAACCATTGCCGTGTACGACGCCGCCACCGGGACCCGTCAGGCCAGCGTGCCGCTGCCGACCCCCTTGCCCGAAGCCCGGATCCGCTACCTGCCCGACGGCAGCGGGTTGCTGGTGGCGGGCATCGAGGGGAGCACCTGGACTCTCGACACCCGGCGGAGCTCGTGGAGGGACCGGGCCTGTGAGGTCGCCGGTCGGAACCTCACCCGGGCGGAGTGGGAGGAGTACTACCCCGAGCGGCCGTACGAGATCACCTGCGCGCAGTGGCCGGAGGGGCCGGCTGACTAGGCGTCACGCAGGGACGTAGTCGGCCGGCTCGAAGGTCGCGGTCCGTTCGCGGTACTCCCTCACCAGGCCCGGCCAGTTCGTGGTGATCCGGCCGGTGTCCGTGCGGTACCAGCTGTGGCACTCGCCTGACCAGACGCTGTCGCCGAGACGCTCCTGCATCTCGTGGTCGTAGTGCTCGGCAGCCTCCGGCCGCACCTCCACGGTGCCGACGCGTCCCGCCGCCAGCAGGTCGACGGCCTGTCCGAGGTACCCGGCCTGGCCCTCCAGCATCTGCAGGATCGAGCTGCCGCCGAGGTTGGTGTTGGGGCCGTACATCACGAAGAAGTTCGGGAAGCCGGGCACCGTGACGCCGAGGAAGGCTCGGGCACCGTCGCTCCACTGCTGGTGCAGGTCACGCCCGTCGCGTCCGGTCACGGTCATCGGCACCAGGAACTCCGTGGCCTTGAAGCCCGTGCCGTAGACGATCACGTCGGCGGGGTGCTCTGCCCCGTCCGCGGTCGTGAGCCCGGTGGTGGTCACGCCGGCCACGGCCTCGGTGACGACGGAGACGTTGGGCCTCGTGAGGGCGGGGTACCAGTCGTTGGAGAACAGCAGCCGCTTGCAGCCGATGGGGTAGTCCGGCTTGAGCTTCGCGCGCAGCTCCGGGTCCTTCACCTGGTGGCGCAGGTGCACGTGGAAGGCCGCGAGGAACGCTTTGGTCACCACGGTCTGCTCGGCCAGCGCCATGTTGAGCAGCTCGCTGAGGTTGCGGGTGAGCTCGCGCCCGAACCCCTGGGTGCTCGGTGCGCGGGTGAAGGCTCGGTGGTGCAGTCGCGTGTACGCACGATCCGGCTTGGGCACGACGTACGGCGCCGACCGCTGGAACACCGTGACCTGGGCGGCCTCCTCCTGCAGGTGCGGCACGAACTGGATCGCGCTCGCGCCGGTGCCGACGACGGCGACGCGCTTGCCACGCAGGTCGACGTCGTGGTCCCACTCCGCGGAGTGGAAGGCCGGTCCTGCGAACGAGTCGATGCCGGGGAGGTCCGGCACCGAGGGGCGCGACAGCTGCCCGACCGCGGTGACGAGCACGTCCACGTCGTACGTCGGTCCCTCCGCACCACCTCGGCGCGTGTGCACCGTCCAGCGGGCGGTGGCCTCGTCCCAGGTGGCATCGACCACCTCGGTGCCGGTGACGATGGCGTCGCCGAGGTGGTGCTCGGCGACGACGGAGTCGATGTAGTCGAGGATGTCGGCCTGGCCGGCGTAGCGGCGCGGCCACCCGGCGTGCGGCGCGAACGAGTAGCTGTAGAGCGACGAGGGCACGTCGCAGGCCGCGCCGGGGTAGGTGTTGTCGCGCCACACCCCGCCGACCCGCTCGGCCTTCTCGAGGACCACGAGGTCGAGGCCGCGCTTGCGGAGCTCGACGGCGGCCGCGATGCCGCCGAAGCCGGCGCCGACGACGAGGGCGGACGGGTTGCGGCGCGGGGGAGCGGAGGTCACCTAGGGAACGTTAGTGGCGCCGCTGTCCGCGTCGACCGTGAGTCCGGACACGTCGACCGCCTCGAACTGGTCGGCCGGGATCTCCTTGAGGTCCTCGATGAGCCCGATGGGCCAGTGGGCGTTCTGCTCACCCTGGAAGAACCACGGCGACCCGTTGTCCGCGAGCACCAGGCCGTGGGTCTTCATGGCCTCGACGACGACCTGGGCCCGGGCGCCGAGGCTGCTCGCGTCGTAGGAGTCCTTGAGACGGAACCACGCGCCCATCGGCGGGAAGTCGAGGCTCGCGTGCGACCCCGCGTCGTGCCGGGCCGGCCAGAGATGGTGGGTGCTGGTGACGTCGGTGGTGAAGCGGATCGCGTGGTCGACCTCGCCGTCGCGCACCTCCTTCCAGCGCAGCAGGCCGGGGAGGATGGGCAGCCCGGCGGCGTCGGCGGAGGTCCAGCCGTCGGGGCGCAGTGCGTTGCTGTCGAGGTCCCAGACCGCGCCCGACCCGGCGTGCCAGCCGTCGGACCTCTGCTGGGTCAGCCACGTCTCGTAGAGCCGGCAGGCGTCCTTGTCGACGATCACCGCGTGCTTGTCGCCGTCGGAGCCGCGCCCACCCTCGATCCGGGTGTCCGCCCCGAGGGGGTACCGGACCTTGTCGCTCTGCCCGGCGTAGCGGAACGTCACCTTCTTGCGGGCGTGGTCGCTGCCCACGACGGTGACCGGGATGCCGTAGTTCGGCCCGTCGCCGAAGGACGGCCCGAAGTCGGGGTGGAGGTCCACGCCCGTCGACATGTGGCTCAGCCACGCAGCACTGCGGTCGTGCAGCGGGAGCCCGGACACGTCCGCGTGCCAGATGCTGTCGGCCGGGAACACCGAGCACCCCGACACGGGGGCTGCGGCGAGGGCTGCAGCGTCCGGCTGGTCGTGCGACGCCGCGCAGCCGGTCAGGCCGAGCGCGAGCGCGGCGACCGAGACGGAGCGGCGGGAGATCAGCTGAAGGCACCCCGCTGGACCGGGATGCGCTGGGTGACGAGCGAGCGTCCGAGCACGGCGGCGTGCTCGGCGTCGGCCTCGTCGGGAACCAGGCCGGCGATGCGCGCCAGCATGGCGTGCTCGCGGGCGGTGGGCTCCCAGAGCGCCGGGTTGGCGACGTGGGTGTCGAGGATGCCGCGCAGCGTCGGGTTGTCCGAGCTGATCTCGTCGTAGAGGTCGCGGACGTTGGCCGCGGTGCGCTGCGCCACGATCTCGCCGCGGTGCAGCCGGCCGACGAGCAGCCGCAGCCACTCGCGGTGGAGCTCGACCAGCAGGTCGGCCTCGTCGTCGAAGTGCAGGTCGACGTCGCCGACCCGCTGCCACGGTGCGATCTTGTCGCCGGTGCTCTGCGCACTGGTCAGCACCGCGCGCATGAAGTCGCGACGGCGAAGAGTGGTGATCCCCATGTGTCGTTCCGCCCCTGTTTCTCCCTGGTCGCCGGGGATGACCCCTCATCCGTCCGGCTCGTGCCCACCCCTGAGCACTGCTCCAGTATCGCCTGGGGGCACCGAACCCGACAAGGCGAATCGGGCATATTGCACCAAACGGTGTCGTTGGACTACGGGGATGGTTACAAAGGGCCGGTCGGACCGGGACTAAGGGCCCGATATGACTAACGGTCCTGGTCACGACGGGCGCGGCGCGTTGCCGATCGTCTGAAATCAGCCCACATTCGGCCTAAAGCACGCACATGGGAGGCGCCCGAGGCGAAGGTCCTGCTCCACTGGGACTGAACGATCACGGGGGCTGATGGGGAAGGTCGGCATCGTGGTGAGCAAGGCAATGGGCAACGGGAGCAGGAGCCATCCGGCGAAGGCGGCCCGGCAGGCAGCAGTCACGTCGTGCCGGTGCGGCCAGCAGCTGGACTGCTGCACCCGCCAGCACTGCCCTCGCTGCGGCCGAAGCATCCACCAGTCCTGAGATCGGGTCGACCTCCGTCGGTGCTCCCCGGTCCCGGCGGCGCGCCGATGCGGATCCCCCCTCCGCGCGGCGCCGAGAGTCCGCGCATACCCCCAAAGGCGCGGACTCTCATCACGTCCGGGCCCGTTGGTCCGGAACCGCGTGCCCCGATGGCCTAGGGTGAGGGCGCATTCGAGAGGCCGGACGCGGTGAGGGGACAGGTGGACACGCACGACGTGGACCCGTCGTCGGAGGGCGGTCCCGGGGGAGCCCCGGGGCTCCGCATCCTCACCATCCCGAACCTCCTCAGCTTCCTCCGCCTCGCGCTGCTCCCGCTCTTCCTGTGGCTCGTGCTCGGGCCCGAGGAGGACGGCTTCGCGGTCCTGGTGCTCATGTTCAGCGGGTTCAGCGACTACCTCGACGGCTACCTCGCCCGGAAGCTGAACCAGATGTCGCGCCTCGGCGCGATCCTCGACCCGGTGGCCGACCGGCTGTACATCCTGGCGACCGTCATCGGGCTCGGGATCCGCGAGATCATCCCGGTCTGGCTGGTGCTCATCCTCCCCGCCCGCGACCTCTTCCTCTGGGGCCTGGTGCCGTTCCTGCGTACCCGCGGCTACAGCGCGCTGCCCGTGCACTTCCTGGGCAAGGCCGCCACTGCGGCGCTGCTCTACGCCTTCCCGCTGCTCCTGCTCGGGGACGCCGACAACGCCGCCGCCACCGTCGCGCGCGTCTTCGGCTGGGCCTTCGCCGTCTGGGGCGTCGGGATGTACTGGTGGGCCGGCATCCTCTACGCGTGGCAGGTCCGCACCCTGCTGGCCACCACGCCACGCCGCCGCTCCGTCGCCACGCACGGCTGATCCCATGGCTGCTCATGGCTGAGTCGACCCCCCAGGCCACCGACCCGTCCGGACGGCCGCTGCCGCCCCAGGCGACGATGGGCCTGCTCAACTACCTCACCGCGACCGCGCTCGACGAGGACTACGCCGCGGCGTCGGCCCGGCGCGAGCGCACCCCGTCGCAGCGACCCCGCCGCCCCGGCCCCACGGCCCTCGTGGTGCTGGCTGCCTTCGGGTTGCTGCTCATGACCGCCGGCTACCAGACCGCCCGCACGGAGACCGTGCGCCAGACCTCGCGCGCGTCGCTGGTCGACCAGATCCGCGAGGGGCGGGCAGGTCTTGCGGACGTACGCGCGGACGCGACCCGCCTCGAGAAGGAGGTCGCCGACATCCGGTCGGTCTACCTCAGCACCAGCACGCGGGGCCGCGCGCTCCAGGACCAGCTCACCCGGCTCGGCGTCGCTACGGGCACGTTGCCGGTCACCGGCCCGGGCCTGGAGATCGTCGCCGATGACGGGCCCGAGGACACTCCCAAGTCACAGGTGATGGACCGCGACCTGCAGATCCTGGTCAACGGTCTGTGGTCAGCCGGTGCGGAGGCGATCTCCATCAACGGCCAGCGACTGACCGCGCTGAGCGCGATCCGGGAGGCCAGCGAGGCGATCACCGTGAACTTCCGGTCCCTCACCCGTCCGTACACCGTCACGGCGATCGGCGACCCGGACCAGCTCGCCGCGCGTTTCGTCGAATCCGACGGTGGCACCTGGTGGTTCAATCTCAAGTCGTTGTACGACATGAGGTTCGACCTCACCAGCAAGGACTCCGTCACGCTGCCGGCCGTGGAGGCCCCGCAGCTCCGCAACATCGAGCCGATGAAGGGAAACCGATGATCGCCGCACTCGGCCTGCTCGCCGGGGTGCTCATGGGACTGTTCCTGAAGCCCGACGTGCCGATCTGGCTCGAGCCCTACCTTCCGATCGCCGTCGTGGCTGCGCTCGACGCCGTGTTCGGGGCGCTCCGGGCCTACCTCGACGGGATCTTCGACGACAAGGTCTTCGTGGTCTCCTTCGTGAGCAACGTGCTGATCGCGGGCCTCATCGTCTACCTCGGCGACCAGCTCGGCGTCGGAGGACAGCTCTCGACCGGCGTCATCGTCGTGCTCGGGATCCGCATCTTCTCCAACGTCGCCGCGATCCGGCGCCATGTCTTCCACGCCTGAGCCGGGCAGCGGCCGGGCACGGCTCGTCGAGGCCATCCGGCACCCGACGCCCCGCTCGCAGCTGGTCGTCGCCGTCCTGCTCTTCCTGCTGGGCTTCGCCTCGGTCGTGCAGGTCCGCGCCAACGACGAGGACGCGAACTTCACCGGCGCCCGTCAGGGGGACCTGATCGCGCTCATCAACTCCATCACCCTGGCCACCGACCGCGCGCGGACCGAGGTCTCCGACCTCCAGCGCACCCGCGACACCCTGCGCGGTGACGCGGCCTCGAGCGAGACCGCCCTCACGGTCGCTCGCGGACAGGCCGAGACCCTCGGGATCCTGGCCGGCACCGTCCCCGTGGTCGGACCCGGTGTCCGGATCACCGTCGAGGCCCGGTCCGGCGTGCTCGGGACCGACCAGCTGCTCAACGGCATCGAGGAGCTCCGCGACGCCGGTGCCGAGGCCATCGAGATCAACGACGAGGTCAGGGTGATCGCCCAGACCGGCATCACCGACGCCTCTGACGGCGGGCTCGTCGTCGACGGACGACGGGTCCGCTCGCCGTACGTCATCGACGCGATCGGCGACCCGCACACCCTCGCCACGGCTCTGGAGTTCGACGGCGGCTTCGTCGTGGAGGTCTCGGAGGTCGGCGGCAGCGTGGACATCAACGAGAGCGAGTCGGTGGAGATCAAGACGACCGTCGACCCGCCCGACGCGCGCTTCGCCCAGCCTGAGGAATAGGCGGGATG
>CAVXBM010000016.1:0-311135 GCA_963759965.1 uncultured Actinomycetota bacterium | reverse complement strand
CCCTTCTGTTGTCAACCGGTCGGGCGTAGCGTCTTGTGGGCGGGTCCGGGAAGTGGCTGATCCGAAGTGTCGATGTGCGGGGGCAGGTCGACCGCGCTGGATTGAAGAGTCGCCCCGCAGTGCCCTCCCGGGCCCGCTGCCTGGCTGCTCGGTCTGGCGTCGTCGAGGAGCTGTCGATAGATGGCGTCGGAGATCCTGCGCTTGAGACAACGGATCGCCTCGAGCGGCTTCTTGCCCTCGGCTCGCTTGCGTCGGTAGTAGGCCCGGCCGTCGGTGTCGAGACGGATCTGGCTGATCGCGGCGATGTGGATCATGTGGTTCATCCGACGATTCCCGGCGCGCGAGAGCCGGTGACGGTTCTGCTCGCCGGAGGAGGCATCGAGTGGTGCGGTGCCGGTCCAGGACGCGAACCGGTTGCGGTCGGCGAACCGGTGCACGTCGCCGACGTCGGCCAGGACGCGAGCAGCCACGACCGGCCCGACGCCGTGGAGGTCCATCAGGTGGGAGCCGCGGGCGAGCACGATCGCCTTGAGCTCGGCGGTGGCCTTCTTGATCTTGGCCTCGACCGCGACCAGCTCGGCCAGCTCCTCGGCGGCGATGCGCCGGCGGGTCTTCCCGGCGATGTCGCGGGGCCGGACGCTGGCGAGCATCGCCTTGGCCTGACCGGTGGTGATGTCGCGTTTGGCCTGCCCCGGCAGGAGTTCTGCCAGCAGGGCCTGGAGCCGGTCGACGGTCTGGACCCGGCGCCTGGTCAGTGCTTCGCGGCGGTCGGTGAGCATCCGCAGGGCCTCGAGCTCGCCGTCGAGCTGCAGCACCCGCAGGGTCGTGGTGCGGACCGCGACGACGGCGACGGCGTGCGCATCGTGGGCGTCGGTCTTGCGGTTGTGGCCGGTGTCGAACAACCGGACCCGGGCCGCCAGCTTCGCCGGGACGTCGACGACACGTGCTCGCCGTCCTCGAGCAGTCGCTGCGCGAGCGGTCGGCCGGCACCGTTGCTGCCCTCGACCGCCCAGACCCGCTCGGGCCAGGCTCCGACGTACTTTCGCATCGCTGCGTAGCCGGCCCGGTCGGTGGTGAACCGCCCCGAACCAAGCAGCTGCTCGCGCTCGTCGACGACCTCGATCGTGGCCGACAGCTTGTGGGGATCGACCCCGATGATGACGTGCTCCATGTGCTGCTCCCGCCTGTGCTCGTTCCGATGTGGACGGCGAGGTGGGCATTGCTACTACGAGCAGGGCAGTCCCTTCTTGAGCCACGCCTCGTCACGGTGACCGGCGGGACGCAGACCGATAGTGAGCCACACCTTCAGCGGGTGGGCAGCCGCATGGAGAGCTTCCCGCCGGACACCTGGACCGAGTCTGGCCAGACGCCGGCCCTAACGGGAATCGTCTAGTAGCCGCCTGACGGCTACCTCCGGCGTGCCGACGAGCGCGTCGTCGATCGCCGGACGGATGGGTGAGGTCCGCCCCCGTCGTTAGTTCCGGGTGGCGCCGCTTTCGCGGTAGGGAGTGGTCGGACGGTCAGGTGACGTGCCGGCGCCGGTTGCGGCCCAGCTGGCGAGCATGACGAGCGCGTCGTGGGACGGGCTGCCTGGTTCGGCGAGGTAGGTGACCAGGTTCGTGGTGGCGCCGGCCTCGAGGGGCAAGGACTCGAAGGGCAGGTCGAGGTCCCCGACGACGGGGTGGTGCAGCTTCTTCACGCCCGTGCTGTGGATGCGGACGTCGTGGGCGGCCCAGCGGCCCCGGAAGTCGTCACTGCGGGTGGAGAGCTCGCCGACCAGGTCGGACAGCTTTCGGTCGTAGGGGTCACGTCCGGCTTCGGCACGCAGGAGCGCGACGGTGTCGTTGGCCACGACCTCCCACTCCCGGAACAGCGCGGTGGCGCGCGGATCGAGGAACACGAGGCGGGCGTTGTTCACCGGTTCGGTTGTGTCGTAGAACGGGTGGAACAGGGCTCGGCCGAGCTGGTTGGTGGCCAGGACGTCGAGTCGGCCACTGAGCACGACGGCTGGCACGGTCGGCATCGCGTCGACCAGACGCTGGATCGTCGGCCGTACCCGGTCGGCGCCGACGCGCGCCGTCTCCTGGAGCGGCTGGGCGAGCCTGCGGTGCGGAACAGGTCAAGCAGGTGCGCCCGTTCGGCGTCGTCGAGCCGCAAGGCGTGGGCGATGCCGTCGATGACGCTCTCCGAGACGCCGGTCGCGTCGCCTCGCTCGAGGCGGATGTAGTACTGCGGGGACACCCCGACCAGCAGGGCGGTCTCCTCGCGGCGCAGCCCCGGCACCCGGCGGCGGTCACCGCCGTACGACGGAAGGCCCGCCTGCTCCGGGGTGATCCGTGCCCGACGGGTGCTGAAGGAACTCCCGGATCTCAGCCCGAGCAGCGTCGCGGGGGCTCGGCTCCGGGGCGCTCATGCCGCCACTGTACGAACTCCGCGAACGGCGTGGGAGTCACTGCTGGTGACCCCCACGGCAGGGACTCCCGGGCGCCGACAGGCGCTGGTTGTGTGGTGGATGTCGGCGCATCATCGCCGACTTCACCCGCGACAACGATGAGAAAGCTCTGATGAAGAACGCACACCTCGGCGACCTCGTGGTCTCCCGCATTGGCCTCGGCGCCATGACCATGGCCGGCACGTACACCACCGGCGGACCGCTGGATGACTCCGAGTCCGTTCGCGCCATCCACCGCGCCCTCGAGCTTGGCGTCACCCACATCGACACCGCCGAGGTCTACGGACCCTTCCACAGCGAAGAGATCGTCGGACGTGCCATCAAGGGACGCCGGGACGAGGTCAGGATCGCGACCAAGTTCGGTCTCGTGCAGCACCACGGCGACACGCACTCCTTCGGCACTGACAGCAGCCCGGCGAACGTCCGGGCAGCGGTCGAGGGCTCACTGCGACGTCTCGATACCGACTACATCGACCTGTACTACCAGCACCGTGTCGACCCGAACACGCCGATCGAAGAGACAGCGGGAGCCGTCGCCGATCTCATCGCCGAAGGCAAGGTCCGACACTTCGGGCTCTCCGAGGCAGCGCCGGACACGATCCGCCGCGCCCACGTCGTACAGTCCGTGACCGCGCTGCAGACCGAGTACTCGTTGTGGACCCGCGATGTGGAGGACGAGATCCTGCCCGCTTCTGCGTGAGCTCGGTATCGGCTTCGTGCCCTACTCACCTCTCGGTCATGGCCTGCTCACCGGACAGATCCGCACCGTCGACGACTTCAGCGACGACGACTGGCGCAAGACGAACCCCCGCTTCACCGGCGACAACTTCCAGCGCAACCTCGCCCTGGTCGATGCGGTCACCGCGATCGGAGCCGAGATCGGCGCCACTCCGGCCCAGACCGCGCTGGCCTGGCTCCTCAGCCGTGGTGACGACATCGCCCCCATCCCGGGCACCCGCCGCATCGCACGCGTCGAGGAGAACACCGCAGCTGCGGACATCGAGCTCACCGCCGACCAGCTCCAGCGCCTCGACTCACTAGAGCCCGCCGCCGGCGAGCGACACGATCAAGCCAACATGGCCTCGATCGACCGCTGACATCACAGACCAACGTCCACGTCTGCGCGGCAGCCTGCGTCTCACCGCCGCGTCTGTCGCGCATTGAGCGACGGCGTCGGCTGGTGTGCGCGGGCCGATTGACTCGCGTGAGCCAGTGATCCGCAGTCGTCTTCAGGCGCCGGGTCCGGCCTGTCTCCACGCGATCCAGTCCGCATCAGGCGTTGTCCCTCGTCGGTATGGAGTCAAGAATCACGTCATGCCTGTGGTGCCGCCGAGCGGGATAAGGAAGGGGAGCCTGTTCCTGGCCGTGCTGCTGCTTGGCATGTGCGCACTGGCGGCCTGCAACACCCGGCAGACGACACCCGAGACGAAGCCGACGGCGCCCGCCGGTGGGTCTGCGTCCCCTACTGACCCCGTGCAAGTTTCTCCGTCCGCCGCGACAAAGCCGTCGTCCCGGCCGCGCCTCTCTACCCGGCCCCACATTCTGTTCCTGGGCAACAGCCACACCCGACGCCACGACGTGCCTGGAACGATCGCGGCCATGCTGCGAGCCAGCCGTCCTCCTGTCCGGGCGCGTATGGCAGTGGCACCCGGACTGCTGCATCTCAACGAACGGGCGACCGACGCAGCGACGCAGCGCCTGCTGCAGTCACGGCACTGGGACGTCGTCGTACTGCAGGCACAGAACTACAGCCTCAGCGGGTCCACCGACTACCCGAACGATGGCTCCGTCTCGCTGGTTCGAAGCGCCCGCAAGCGCGGCGCCGTTCCCATCCTGTTTGCTGAGTGGCCCCGCCGCGATGTCGACGAGACGGAGATCATCCTCGACACGTATCGCTCGATCGGCCGTGTGGCGGCGGCCTGTCTTCCGCCGATTCCTGAGGCGTTCGACCTCGCCCACGCACAGGATCCCCGGTTGAGACTCCGCGCCAGCGATGGCAACCACTCATCGGCGGCGGGCGCCTTCCTGGCTTCGCTGATCCTCTTCGCCGCCATCAGCGGTGAGGACGTAGCGTCTCTTCCCGACCTCGCGATACCTGGGGTGTCCCGACTGCTCCAGCGCCATCTGCGAGAGCTGGCTGCCGCCGAGCTGATCCGGATCCCCGGCACGCGCGGGTGCCCCGAGGCGCCGTGATCCGCTCGAGGGCACTCGCAACGACCGAGCCCTCAGGCTGCGCTGACTGCCGGAACATCGTGGCACCCGTGCGACCGCCGCGTAGCGGCGCCTCCCTACGCAGGAGCCTTGAGGCCTGTGACGTTCCGGTTGAATCCGACAGCGACTCAAGCCCAGTTGAAACCTCAGCGCGCGGAGGTAGGTGTCACTGGGCGGTCCACCCTCCGTCGACCAGCAGCAGGGTTCCGGTGACCATGCGCGCAGCGTCCGACGCCAGGTAGACAACGGCGCCGGCGACGTCGGAGATCTCGGCAAGGCGATGGGCGGGGATGCGGTCGAGCACGGCGTCGCGGTAGGTCGGATCATCGAGTCTCTCTGCCGTCCCTGGGGTGTACGTGAAGGTCGGTCCGACGGCATTCGTCGTCACGCCGAAGCGGGACCATTCGAGAGCCATCACACGTGTCAGCTGGTTCACGCCGCCCTTGGATGCGCAGTAGACGGCGTGGTCCGCGATTCCCAACGACGCTGGCTTGTGAGCTCATGTGGATGATGCGGCCGTGCCCGCGTTCGATCATCCCGCCGGCCACGGCCTGCGAGCAGAAGAACAAACCCTTGAGATTGACGTCCATCATCGAGTCCCAGTCGGCCTCGGTCACGTCCAGGGCAGGGTGGTTGGCGCCGAGCCCCGCGTTGTTGATCAGGACATCGATCCGCCCGTGACTGGCTTCGACCTGCGCCACCGCCGAGCGAATGGACGCCACGTCTGCCAGATCCATGGTCACCGTGGCCGACCCAGGTATGGACGCCGCAAGCTCGTCGAGGTCTTCAGTCCTACGCGACGCGAGCACCACGGTTGCACCCGCTTCCCCGAGGGCCTCCGCGAGGCCGGCGCCGATGCCACGGTTGGCCCCGGTGATCAGCGCCACCTGTCCATCGAGGCGGAAGCTGGGAAGTGTCGTCATGTCGCCACGGTAGTCACCGCCACCGATGTCGAGACGTCGAGCGCGCGAATCGTGAAGAAGCCCTGCAGACGCTGGTCGGGGCAGGTGCCTATGCGCCGGGCATGGCAACGGGCTCGCAGGCGCAGTGAGTGCCGCATGCGAGGAAGGTATGGAGGTCATGCCCGCATCGCGCGCACCGCATGTCGTGCGAGAGATGCACGTCATTGGTCTGGGCGGTGTCCCACATGATCTTGCCTTCTTGAGTCGCTTTGTTCCCTGATGGCTGTTCGTAGCGACAGACGCCAGTGATGGGTCCGACCTCAAGAAGCCGGGAAGCCTGACTGGCCGAGCAGGACCACTTGAAGCCGGGGAGGGGCGGCTCTTCTTCTCTGGCTAGGTGCGCGCGGTGAGGGGCGGGCCGACGACTTCGCGTAGCTCGGCGCCTGGGACGTTTGCGAAACCTGCAGGGTCTGGTGCAGCGCCGGGAGCAAGAGAAGCAAGGTAGTCGCGTTGGCCCCGGAAGAAGTCTTCGATCCCGCTGGGCGTCACGACGGTGACAAATCGGCAAGGCGTGCCCGTCAGGTTCGCGACTGCGTGGGGCACCCGCCGGGGAAACCACAGCAGACCGCCCGCGTCGATCGCACCCCGCTCCTCGCCAACCTGGTAGTCGAGGTGTCCTTCCAGGACGATGACAACCTCGTCCTCCGCCTCGTGAACGTGGAGCGGGGGTCCTCCGTCGCGCACGACGCCTTCCAGGACCGTGACGAGTCCCATGGACTGGTGGGCGGTCACCTTGAGCGACAGAAGACTCCCGCCTCCCATGTCGAGTTCTTCGAGAGCGTCTCCAGGATTCAAGGCGTAGCCACCGTTGAGAGTCACTCCGTCAGGATGCGGGCGGATCCGATCTGCTGGCAACAGCCGCCCATGCCTGGTCCGGTTCAGCTCGACCCACGTCTCTCATGAGCGTGTGTCCTCGTTCGGGGGGCGGGTCAGCTCGTCGAGCAGCTCCCCGAACTTGGCGACGTACTCGTCGACGTCTGCTTCGTCGTGCGCCACCGAGACGGTCGGGCCGAGCCACCACCCCGACTCCCACACCCCGCGGTTGACCAGCCACAAACGCATCAGTGCGCGCAGGTCTGGGTCGTCGTTGCCACGCGCCTCGGCGCCGTTGCCGGCCGGGGTCGAGGCGAACCCGTAGTAGGCGTGGGTGCCCATCTGGGCGACGTTCCATGGCAGGGCCGACGCGGCGATTGCTTCCCGCAGGCCGTTCACCATCCGAGTGCCCATCTCGCGGGCGCGGTCGTACGCCTGCGGCGTCAGTACCTCGGTCAGGGCCGCGCGGCCGGCGGCCATCGACAGCGCGTTCGCAAACAGGGTGCCGCCGGTCGCGATCTCGGCGAAGGCATCCCCCGAGGCCAGCTGGTGGCCGCCGACCGGCAGGGATCGCGCGGCGACCTCGTCGGTCATCCCGTAGGCACCCAAGGGCACTCCGGCTGCGATCGACTTGCCCACCGTCAGGAAGTCCGACGACAGACCGAGCTCGCCGCCCATGCCGCCGTACGCGCCGACCAACGAGTGCGTCTCGTCCAGAGCCAGGAGCGTCCCGGCGGCAACGGTGAGCTCGCGCAGGGCCGCGTGGAAGCCGGGAGCGGGCGCGATGATCCCGGCGTTCGTCATCACCGGCTCAGTGAGGACCAGAGCGACGTCACGCGGGGCCAGCGCGGCTTCGAGTCCCGCGACGTCGTTGAACTGGACCAACCTGGCCTGGCCGGTCACCGAACCGGGCAGGCCCTGCAGCTCGGGGACCGTCCGGTCGCCTTCCAGCACGACCAGGGTCGTGTCCCCGTGTCCGTGGTACTTGCCGTCGAACATCAGCACCACTTCGCGGCCGGTGAGCTCGCGCGCGATCCGGATCACCTCGGTGTTCGCCTGTGTTGCGGAAAGCGTGAACTGCCATTGAGGCAGGCGATAGCGCTCGGCCAGATGCTCCGCCACCACGATCGCGTCCTCCCCCGGCATCAGGAAGTGGTTGCCCGCCGCCATCCGACGACCGACCGCCTCGACCACCGGCGTGGGCGCGTGACCGCAGAACCCGCTCAGGTCTCCCAGGTACATGTCGACGTACTCGTGCCCGTCCACGTCGCGAAACCTGGAGCCGGACCCGGTCCCGGCGAACACGGGCGGGTACTCGTACAGGCTCTCCATCCACGACATCGGGACCCCGCGAGGCATGCTGGCCTTCGCCCGCTCGCGCAGGCTGGCTGAGCGGGAGTGGGCGGCCGTGAACCGCGCCAGCTCCCGGACCTTCATCGCCGCCACGCGCTCGCTTCGGACCCCGGTCGGGGAATGCATGCGATCCATACTGGCACTCGGCCGGACCACTCGGAACTGGTCGCCGCGCGACTGCGAGTCACCAGGGCTGCGTTCTCCGACGCTACGCAGGCGTCTGCACCCGAATTCGGCTGCGAGGCGTCGGATACCTCATCCGGCGAGGCAGTTTGCCTGGGTCTCAATGCACCGGAACCGCTGCGAGAATGGCAATGTGCGCCGCTACGAGGGCACTGTCTATGACAGCAACCGCTGGGACGGCTTCGAGCTTCGCCCCGGCGACATCATCATCGCTACGCCGCCGAAGTGCGGGACCACGTGGATGCAGATGATCTGCGCGCTGCTCGTCCTGCAGGAACCGGAGCTCCCGCTCCCGTTGGACAGGCTCTCGCCGTGGATCGACATGGTGACGCGGGCCCGCTCCGAGGTGTTCGCGGACCTGCAGGCCCAGACGCACCGCCGGTTCATCAAGACCCACACGCCGCTCGACGGGATACCGAACGATCCGACCGTCACCTACATCTGCGTGGCGCGTGACCCCCGCGACGTAGCCCTGTCGATCGACCACCACATCGACAACACGGACACCGGCGCCTTCCGGAGAGCGCGCGAGCAGGCGGCAGCGATCGACGGCATCGAGCTCAGACCGTTGCGACCAAGGCCGCCGCGCCCCGACGGAACGCGTGACCGCTTCTGGCAGTGGGTCGACGACGAGACGCCGTCGACGCTGGTCGGGTCGTCACTGCGGCGCACCGTGGAGCACGTGCAGACGTTCCGCGACGCCTCCGACCAGCTCGACGTCGTGCACCTGCACTACGACGACCTGAAGGACGACCTCGAGGGAAAGATGCGACGGCTGGCCGCCCGCCTCGGCATCCATGTCGACGAGCCAAGGTGGCCCCACCTGGTCCAAGCGGCAACGTTCGAGTCGATGCGCAGCAGAGCCGAGACAACGGTCCCCGCCGGTGGGCGGGAGCATTGGATCGACCCCGCCGCCTTCTTCCACCGCGGCACGAGTGGCCAGTGGCGCGACCTCCTCGACAACGCCGACCTCGCCCGTTACGCCGCCCGCGTGCGGACTCTCGCGTCCGACGAGCTCATCGACTGGATGCACCGCGAGGCGATCACGTAGATCCCGCTCCACAGTGTCGCCGCAGGCCGATGAGGGAGACGCGCTGTGGTCACGACGGTCAGCGCGCCGCCTCGGCGGCTGCCGCGGCCCGCCGCACCCAGCTCGGGACGTCGCCGTAGCGCTGGTTCGGCACGAGCTCGCCGGCGGCGCAGCACTCGATCAGCTGGGTCATCCGGCGGTCGCGGGTGGACTCCTGCTTGGCCGAGATCACCCACGCAGTGCAGACCTTGCGGTAGGTCCCGGTCGATGCCTCCCAGAACGCCGTTGCCGGGGGAGACGCCGCCAGTAGGGCGGCGTACACGTCGGGGAGCCCGGGTCCCGGGCCTTGGTGGCTGTAGCCCGCTTCGTCGAGACGACGCTGCTCCCAGATCGCCAGACCGCTGGCTTGCATCCGCCCCTCGGCGCGCAGCTTCTCGACAAGGTCGAGGTTGACCTTGCTCCAGCGGGAGGTCTTCTTGCGAGGGGTCCAGCGCTGCCGCCGCGTGTCGGCGTCGATGCGCTGGGCGACCGAGTCGATCCACCCCCAGCACAGAGCTTCGGGCACCGCCTGCTCCCACGTCAGGCCGCGATCGGCGACGTGCTTCTTCTTCAGGCCCATCCACAGCTCGGTCGCGGTGTCGTGGTGCAACGCCAACCAGGCACCGAACTCCTCAGGGGACTGGAAGAAGCGCGCTGGCCGCTCAGGCGTCCCGCCCATCCGACCCGGGCTCTCGTCCCCGGCCTGGTCACGTGTCATTCCCAGAGCCTGCCACCGAGGCTCGACCAGCCGGACCACTAGCGATGTCAGACGTGTCCCTCGATAGTGACGGGATGGGTGAGTTGCAGCGGAGCAACCTTGAAGCCGCCGCGGCGTTCTACGCGGCCGGGCCGGCGGCGACGGACGAGGAGCGCCGGCAGTACTTCGCGAGCGAGTTCGTGTGGCACGTGCCAGGGGACACGGACCTGTCCGGCGACTACTCGGGCGATGCCTACTTCACCGACATGCCCGCGCGGATGCAGCCACTGGAGCACCTGGAGCTTCGCATCGAGTCGCTGGCCGCCAACCAGGACATCGTGATCTCGGTCGCTCGAATCCTGGGAAAGAGGCTCGGCCGAACGGTCGACACGAGAGGTGGTCACGTCCTCCGTTTCGACGCAGAGTCGCGCATCGTCGAGGCATGGGGTTGGTGCTCGGACCAGTCAGGCCTCGACGCCTTCTTCGCCTGAGGCCGAGGCCGAGTTCACGGCCTCCCCCGGCGAGGCAGCTTCTAGCCGAGGCCGGCCTCGATCGCCTCGATGATGCGGGGCCGGAGGCGGGCCACCGTGATCACCTCGTCCACCGAGCCGACCCGGACCGCGCGGTGGATGTCGTGGACCCGGTCGAACTCCGCGGCGACCTCGCCGATCTTCTCCGGGCGTACGGCGTCGCGGAGCTGGGCGAGCTCGAGGACCAGCTCGCTCCTCCGCGTGCCTCTCGCCCGGCCGAGCTCCTCGTCGAGGGCACGCAGCCGTGGGTCGGCGCTGACGCGCTTCTCCACCTCGCCGGCGAACACCACGGCCGCGGCCGGCGCACCGCCGATGACCGAGGCGAAGGAGCCCTCGAGGGCGAGGACGGTCATGTTCGGGTTCAGCGCCTTGGAGAACACGACGAAGGCGCCACCGTGGTAGCGGGAGATCACGCAGAAGACGATCGGGCCGTCGAAGTTGACGATGGCCCGGCCGATCTCGGCGCCGTACTCGAGCTGCAGCTTGCGCATGGACTCCGGTGAGCCGTCGAACCCGGACAGGTTGGCCAGCACGACGAGGGGGCGGTTGCCGCTGGCGGTGTTGATCGCGCGGGCGGCCTTCCTCGAGGACTGCGGGAACAGCGTGCCCGCGGTGTAGGTGTCCGGGCCGTCCGTGGGCGGGAACCCGTGCCGGGGCACCGGACGAGACTCGATCCCCAGCAGGCACACGGGATAGCCGCCGAGGTGGGCGTCCTGCACCACGGCGGTGTCCGCGTCGGCCATGCCCACCCAGCGCTCGAGGGTGGGGTGGTCCTGGTCGGCCAGGGCGCGCATCACGGTGCGGATGTCGAACGCCTTCTTGCGGTCCGGGTTGCTCGTGGCCGAGAAGATCTCGCCGACGGTGGTGAAGTCGCTGTCCGCGATCACGTGCGGGAAGTCCGAGACGTCCCGGTCGGCCGGGTCAGTGGTCGCGGCGCGGCGCGGCCGGTCCTCGCCCGGGCACGACGTACGTGTGGTCGTAGTGCCGCATCAGGAGGGCGAAGGCGTCGGCGAGGTCGGCGGCCCAGTACTGCGCCTGTCCGTTCGGCCCCATCACCCGGTCGTAGCCGCCGATGCCGTAGTTGTCCTCGGCCGACACCCCACCGGAGAAGTCGAGGGACTGCTTGCCGGTGAGGACCATCGCACTGTCCGGGGTCATCACCAGGACGCCCTTGGTGTGCATGAGCATCGTGGCCTCGGCGTTCCAGTACGGCTGCGCCCCGACGTTGATGCCGGCGACGACGACGTTGATCTCGCCACCCGCCTGGGTGAACTCGATGATCCGCTTGAGGCCGGCCGCCACCCAGTCCATGTTCTCGGTGCCCGAGTCCATCGAGATGCGCGCGCCTGCCGACAGCGCGAACCACTCCACCGGGACCCGGAGACGCTCGGCGAGGTCGAGGGCAGCGACGAGCCGGGAGCACTCCGGCTCGGAGACGGCTCCGAGCGCCTTCGTCGGGTCGCCGCAGAGGACCACGCGCTGCACGCCCTCGGGGTGCAGCTCGGTCGGCGTGGTGACGACGGCGACGATCAGTCCCGCCTTGTTGAGGCCGCGGGCCCGGTCGACCGGCACGAGGACGCCGGTGTCGTCGAGGTCGTGCTCGACCAGCGTGCCCTCGGGACCCGTGAGCAGCTCCGCGAGCTCGTAGGGGTAGACGAGTCCACGGCGCCTGGCGCGCAGCACCTTGCTCGCGTACTCGTCGAGAGGCGCGAGCGGCTCGGTCGGCTGCGGCTCGATGGAGGCGCTCACGCCGGCACCCGGGCGGGCGTGGAACCTGATCGCGATCGGCACCGCCTCGCCACCAGGGGTGGCCACGCGGCCCTGGGCAAGGACCTCGGCGATGCCGGCGCCGTCGGTGAGCGGCGTGATCTTGTTCTGCAGACCGGTCAGCTGGTCGACGTCGGCCTCCACGACCGGCCAGACCTGCACCCACACGTGGTTGGAGTCCAGCCGGTTGCCCGCCGCGCCCAACGCCGTACGCGCGCGGCGGATCGCCTCGAGGCAGTTCTCGACCGCACGCTCGGCGTGCGGCAGACCGACGACGGCGCCGCTGTCGTCGCGGACCACGGCGAGCTGCCGGACCTGGGCCAGGGCGACGAGCCTGCGGTCCTGGGGGTTGTCCTTGGCCACGCAGTCGTAGAGCAGCACGTCCTCGGGCCCGTCGATCCGGGTGAGGTCGAAGTTCCGGAGCCGCCAGAGGTTGAGCCGGCGCCCCACCATCGGGTGCACGCCGCGCACCAGGTCGTCCTCGAAGACCCCGCCCTCGGGCGAGGGACGGTAGGTGAAGTAGCCGACCGGCCGGCCGGCGCCGGGGGCGACGGCGATCGCGATGCGGCGGACGTCGGCGACGAAGGGCAGCGCACCGACGATCCCGGCGAGCTGCTCGGACGCGGCGTCCGGGGCCTCCGGTGCTTCGGGCCAGTACAGGTACAGGTCGACCACGGACTGCTGGCCCTCGGCGCGCGCGGCCACCTCGCGCGCGAGCGCGGTGGTGAGCTCACCGTCGGCGTCCTCGAGCTCGGCGAGGGTGCCCGTGGTGGAGACGAGATGGGTGGGTCGGTCGTCGAGGGTGTAGTCGGCGATCGCGAAGGTCCGCCCCGCCGCCTCCTCGGACCGCAGGTCCTGCATGTCGTGCTCGCGGTAGTGACGCCGGATCAGGACCTCGAGCATCGGGTCGTGCTGGGCGGTCCCGGCCTCCAGCCGCTCCGCGAGGAAGCGGACGATCTGCTCCGGGATGGCCGCCAGCCTCTCGAGCCGCTCGGCCCGGTCCGGCAGGTCCTGGTCGGCGGCAAGAGCCGCCACCTCGTCGCGGACGCCGGCGAGCACGCTGACGCGCTCCTCGTCGACCAGGGGCTGGTCGAACCACGCGAAGCGCGCGCTGCGGGCCAGGTCGCCGACCACGGGGAACCGCAGCTGCGTCACGCGCACCAGCCGCTCGAGGACCTCGCGCGCGGTCCACGCGAGCTCCTCGGAGGGCGGCGCCTGGGCCAGCCACTGCTGGAGCAGGGCCGTCACCAGCTGGACGTCGGGCGCGGAGCGGGTCTGCGCGATGAAGACGCGGAACACCGCCTCCTCGAGCTCGGGGGTCCGGTCCCACTCGGTGACGCCGTAGTGCTCGAGCACCCGCGCGAGGCGCGCGCGGAACTCCTCGGGCAGGCCGCCGCGCTCCACGTCGAGGCTCTGCAGGTAGGTGTGGAAGTGCTCCCGCGAGCTGTGCACCCGCAGCTCGGTGTGCAGCTCCTCGCTCGCGGGCCGGTTGCGGCTGAGCTCGGCAAGGTCCGCGAACAGACGCAGCAGCTCGAGCTCGGCCGCGACGAGGGCGTCGTCGTGCTCGACCTGGGCACGGAGGGCGAGGTAGTCCTGCAGGGCGCCGTCGGGCGTGCTCGGGTCGACGTCGAAGCCCATCATCCGGGCAGCGAGGTCCTCCCGCGCCCGGTCGATGCGGGCCTCGACGGACCCGTTGCCGGACGCCGGGAGGTCCAGCTCCGGACCCTCGCCGGCCGGGGCGGCAGCCGCGTCCTCGGTGTCGTCGACGACGGCCTCGAGACGCACCAGGGGCGCGCCGGTGCCGACCTGGCCGCCGGTCAGGACGACGAGCTCGCGGATCCGGGCGGCGAACGGCGCGCGTACGACCGTCTCCATCTTCATGCTCTCGAGCACGACCACGGGCGCACCCGCCTCCACGACGTCGCCGACCGCGACGGGAGTCGCGACGACCAGTGCCGGCGCGGGCGAGCGCAGGACACCGCCCTCGTCCTGGCTCACCCGGTGGGTGACCCCGTCGACCTCGACGAGGTGCACGGGTCCGTGCGTCGCGGTGACCAGGCGGAACAGCCGGTCCCCCACCGTGAGGCGCGTGTGGAACTCGTCGATCCGCTCGACCTGCGCGTCGACGGTCTGCTGGGCGTCGCCGGCCGCGACGGTGACCCGGAAGCGGTGCGGTGCGGTCTGCAGCACGGTGACGCGGTACGTCGCGTCGCGGAGCTTGAAGTCGACCGGGCGTCCTTGCTGGTGCTGCACCTGGGGACGGCCGCCGTGCGCGCTCTCGAGCAGGCGCGCGATCTCCGAGCCCGCCTCGTCCTCGTAGGTCTCGATGCCGGCCATGACCACGGCGATCCCGGAGTGCTCGGACGAGACGAGCCGGCCCTCGGCGCGGACCCGGTCGATCCAGCCCGTGTCCGCCCATCCCGCCTCACCGTCGACGACCTCGGACTGGTCGAGCAGGTCGAGGATGAAGCTCTTGTTCGTGGCCCCGCCCTCGATCACGACGGTGGTCTCGCGCATCGCGCGCCGGAGCCGGGCAAGGGCCTCGTCACGGGTGGCGCCGTAGGCGATGACCTTCGCGATCATCGAGTCGAAGTCGGCCGGGATCGTGTCGCCCTCGCTGACGCCGGTGTCCACGCGGATGCCGGGGCCGGACGGGAGCTCGAGCAGCGCGATGCGGCCGGGAGAGGGCGCGAAGTCGCGGTCCGGGTCCTCCGCGTTGAGCCGCGCCTCGACGGCATGCCCCTTCTCGACCGGACGATCGCCCTCGAGGCGACCGCCGGCGGCGACGTGCAGCTGGAGCTTGACCAGGTCGAGGTCCGTGGTCAGCTCGGTGATCGGGTGCTCCACCTGGAGACGGGTGTTGACCTCGAGGAAGGCGAAGCTCCGCTCCCCGGGGTGGTAGAGGAACTCCACCGTGCCGGCGCCCTTGTAGTCGACGGCGAGGGCGAGCCTCTCCGCGGACGCCTTGAGCTCGTCGGTCTGCGCCTCGTCGAGCAGCGGCGAGGCCGACTCCTCGATGACCTTCTGGTTGCGACGCTGGACGGAGCAGTCGCGGACCCCGACGGCCCACGCCGTGCCCTGACCGTCGGCGACGACCTGGACCTCGACGTGCCGCGCACCGGTCACGAGGCGCTCGAGGAAGACCACGCCGCTGCCGAAGGCCCGCTCGGCCTCGTCACGCGTGCGCGCGTAGGCGTCCTCGAGGTCGGCGTCCGAGGCGACCATGCGGATGCCTCGGCCACCACCGCCGGCAGTCGCCTTGAGCATGAGCGGGTAGCCGATCGTGGCTGCCGCCGCCTTCGCGTCCTCGAGCGTGTCCACGCCACCGCGGCTCCAGGCGGCGACGGGGACGTCGACCTCCTCGGCGATGAGCTTCGAGCCGATCTTGTCGCCGAGCTTGCGCATCGCCTCGGCGCTGGGTCCGACGAACGTGATGCCGAGCCGGTCGCACAGGTCGGCGAACGCAGGGTCCTCGGCCACGAAGCCCCAGCCGACCCACACCGCGTCGGCGCGGCTGGCGACCAGGACGCGCTCGAGCACCGCGAGGTCGAGGTACGGGCGAGCGCTGGCCGGTCCGAGGTCGTACGCCTCGTCGGCCTCGCGGGCGAACAGCGCCGTGCGCTCCTGGTCGGTGTACAGCGCGATCGTGCGGATCGGCTCGCCGCCCGCAGCGTTGAGGTCACGCACCGCGTGGATCAGCCGCATGGCGGCCTCACCTCGGTTCACCACAGCGAGCCGGCGAATCATCCTGGGCTTCCTCCTCGACACCGCGTTGCGAAGCGCTGTTCCGCGACATTGCCACGTCTCGGGGGTTACCAGCGAGTCAGGAGCCGACTTCGTTCAGTGGGCGGGCGCGGGCAGCGTGACGGTGAAGCGGGTGTGCCCGGGGCGGGACTCGACGGACACGGAGCCGTCGTGGGCGGTGACGATCGCCTGGACGAGCGCGAGGCCGAGGCCGGCGCCGCCGGAGTCGCGGGTGCGTGAGGCGTCGGCGCGGGTGAAGCGGTCGAAGACGTCGCCCTGGAGGTCCTCGGGGATGCCGGGGCCGTCGTCGGTGACGGAGAGTACGGCGCTGCCGTTCTGCCGGGCCAGGGCGACCTCGACGGACGTGCCGGCCGGGGTGTGCCGACGGGCGTTGGTGAGCAGGTTGGAGAGCACCTGGTGGAGCCGGTGCTCGTCGCCGGTGACCTGGACGGGCTCGTCGGGGAGGGCGAGGGACCACTGGTGGTCACGGCCGACGACGCGGGCGTCCTCGACGGTCTGGAGCGCGAGCATGGTGAGGTCGACGTCCTCGTCCTCGAGCGGCCGCCCGGAGTCGAGACGGGCGAGCAGCAGGAGGTCCTCGACCAGCGCGTGCATCCGCACGCCCTCCTCCTCGACCTTGGCGAGCGCGTCGGTGGCGTCGTACTCCGGGGAGCGGCGGGCGAGCTCGGCGTACCCCCTGATCGTGGCGAGGGGCGTGCGCAGCTCGTGCGAGGCGTCGGCGACGAACTGGCGCACCTGCTGCTCCTGGCGGTGACGCGCATCCAGGGAGCGCTCGACGTGGCCGAGCAGGTTGTTGAGCGCGAGGCCGACCTGGCCCACCTCGGTGGCCGGGTCCGTGAGGTTCGCCGGGACCCGCGCGGTCCGACCCACCTCACCGGTGTCCAGGGGGAGCTCGCTGACCTCGTGCGCGGTGCGCGCGACCTCCCGCAGCGGCCGGAGGTTGCGCCGGACCAGGCGGTCACCGGCGAAGGCGGCGACGCCGACCCCGGCACCGGTGAGCAGCAGCTGCACCAGCAGCATGCTCCGGACCGCGTCGTCGAGGTCGCCTGTCGGCAGTCCTGACACCAGCGTGACCCGCACGCCGTCCACCGTCGACCTCGTCGCGACCACGCGGTAGCCACCCAGGCCCTGGAGCTCGACGCCGTGCGGCCGGCCGTCCGCCGTCACCTGGCCGAGCGAGTCCAGCTCGCCGTCGGTGAGCGCCTGCCGGTGACGAAGATCGTCGTCGGTCGGGGCGACCACGTTGCCGCCATCGCCCTCGTCGGAGAGGACCGCGACCAGGTTCCCGACCTCGGGCACCGGTCCGTACTCCTCCGACGGCCCGTCGTCGTTCGGGTTCAGGTCGTCGCCGGGCGGCCGTCCGCGGTCGAAGGCCATCGCGCGGTGGGCGTTGTCCTGGACCTTCTCGTCGAGCTGCCCGGTCAGGTAGTTCCGCATCAGCAGCGTGGTGGTCAGGCTGACAAGAATCCCGACGACGGCGATGAGGCCGACCGCCGTGAGGACGAGGCGGCCGGTGAGCGTGGTGGGCGGGCGGAGCTTCATCCCGTCGGCTTGAGCACGTACCCCGCGCCGCGCATCGTGTGGATCATCGGGTCACGACCCGCGTCGATCTTCTTGCGCAGGTAGGAGATGTAGAGCTCGACGACGTTGGCCTGCCCACCGAAGTCGTAGTTCCAGACGCGGTCGAGGATCTGCGCCTTCGAGAGCACCCGACGCGGGTTGCGCATGAGGTAGCGCAGCAGCTCGAACTCGGTCGCGGTGAGGGTGATCTCCTCCCCCGCCCGCACCACCTCGTGGCTGTCCTCGTCGAGCGACAGGTCACCGACCGTGAGGACCGAGCTCGACGCGGCCTTCACCGGCACCGACCGGCGCATCAGCGCGCGCAGCCGCGCCACGACCTCCTCGAGCGAGAACGGCTTGGTGACGTAGTCGTCGCCTCCGGCGGTGAGTCCTGCGACCCGGTCCTCGACGGCGTCGCGCGCGGTGAGGAACAGGACCGGGACGTCGGGCGCGTGCTCGCGCAGCCGCTTCAGCACCTGCATCCCGTCGATGTCCGGGAGCATCATGTCGAGCACGACGACGTCGGGCTTGACCTCCTTGGCCGCGGCCACCGCCTTGGACCCGGTGTGCGCGAGCGTGGTCTGCCAGCCCTCGTAGCGCATCGCCATGCCGAGCAGCTCGGCGATGTTCGGCTCGTCGTCGACGACGAGCACGTGGACGGGCGACCCGTCGGCGCGGGTGAGGGGTGAAGCGGCGGCCATGGCACCGATCATGCCGCCGTGACCTGCCCCGTTCCTAGGTGCTTCCTGTGTGGAACCTGTGAGCCGAATCGCTGGTCGAGTGCCGTGAGCTTTGGGGGCGGCGTAGCGAGACCTCGGCACTCGACCACCGAAGGATGGCAGGATCGGGGTCGTGAATCCCGCCGTGCGCCTCCGGCCTCTCACCGACGCCGACGACGAGGCCGTGCTCGCCCTCAACGAGACCAACGTCATCAAGCTCGCCCCGCTGGGCGCCGATCGGCTGCACGAGCTCCGCTCCTGGGCCGACCGTGCCGACGCGATCGAGGTGGGCGGGGAGTTCGCCGGCTTCGTCATCACGTTCCGCGCGGGCACGGCGTACGACTCGGAGAACTACAGCTGGTTCCACGAGCAGTACGGCAAGCACTTCTACTACCTCGACCGCATCGTGGTGGACAAGCGGATGCGTCGCGGCGGCGTCGGGACGACGGTGTACGACGCGCTGGAGACCCTCGCGCGGCCTCTCGGACGGATGTGCCTCGAGGTCAACCTGCTGCCGCCGAACCCGGAGTCGCTGTCGTTCCACAACGGCCGCGGCTACGCCGAGGTCGGCACGATCGGCAACTCCGACCACCTGGTCACGCTGATGGTCAAGGAGCTCGGCGGCGAGCGTGACCTCGACGGGCGTCGCACTTCGCGCGACTGCGCAACCCAAGTCGCTTCGCGCGCTGCTCGGTCAGCGCCGAAGCTTGCCGGCCAGGCGCTCGAGGTAGGCGACCACCTCGTCGGGCTCACGGTCCGGCATCCCGAACACCGCCTCGGTGACACCGAGCTCCTCCCAGCGCGCGAGCTGGTCGGCGTCGGGCTTGCCGGCGAGCACCACGATCTCGGGTGACCCCTCGCGGCCGGCGTCCGCCCAGGCCTTGGTGAGCAGCTGGACCTTGTCCTCGATGTCCTGCTCGATCGGGGTCGTGAGCCAGCCGTCGGCGTTCGCGGCGATCCACGCGAACGTCTTCTCGGTCCCGCCGGCACCGACGATGACCGGCACGTGCGGCTGCACGGGCTTGGGCCACGCCCAGGAGGCGTCGAAGGACACCAGCTCGCCGTGGTACTCCGCGGTCTCCTCGGTCCACAGCGCGCGCATCGCCTCGAGGTACTCGCGCAGCATCGTGCGCCGGCGCTTCACCGGGCACGCCGTGGTCGGCGAGCTCGTCGGTGTTCCACCCGAAGCCGACGCCGAGGGTCACCCGGCCGCCGGAGAGGTGGTCGAGGGTGGCGATCGACTTCGCCAGGGTGATCGGGTCGGACTCGACGGGGAGCGCGACCGCGGTGGCCAGCCGGATGCGCTCGGTCGCCTGCGCGGCGGTCGCCAGCGAGACCCAGGGGTCGAGGGTGCGGAGGTAGCGGTCGTCCGGCAGTGACTCGTCGCCCGTCCCGGGGTGGGCGGCGTCGCGGCGCACCGGGATGTGGGTGTGCTCGGGCACGTAGAACGTCGAGAACCCCAGCCGCTCCCCCGCCGCTGCGGCCTGCGCGGGGGTGATCCCGCGGTCGCTGGTGAACAGCACGATGCCGTGTCTCACGCACGCCTCCTGCAGAAACTAGAACGTGTTCTCGTGAAGGATAGGCGGGTGGGCTCGTCACGGGAACGACTGACTTCGTCACAGCTCGTCGACCTCGTGCTCGACGAGGGCTCGTGGACGTCGTGGGACACCCCGCCCGAGCGCGACGAGGTCAGCGACGAGTACGCCGCCGAGCTCGCCCAGGCAGCCGAGCGCAGCGGCACCGACGAGTCCGTCGTGACGGGCACCGGGACGATGCGCGGTCGGCAGATCGCGGTCGTGCTCGGTGAGTTCGGGTTCCTGGCCGGTTCCATCGGAGTCGCGTCCGCCCGCCGCGTCGTCTCCGCCGTACGACGGGCGACGGCGGAGGGACTGCCGGTGATCGCAGCCCCGATCTCGGGTGGCACCCGGATGCAGGAGGGCACGCCGGCCTTCGTGTGGATGGTGCAGATCTCCGCGGCGATCGCGGCGCACAAGGCAGCGGGGCTGCCGTACCTCGTCTACCTCCGGCACCCCACCACCGGCGGCGTCATGGCGTCGTGGGGGTCGCTCGGCCACGTGACGGTCGCGGAGCCGGAGGCGCTGGTCGGGTTCCTCGGGCCGCGGGTCTACGAGGCGATCTACGGCAAGCCCTTCCCGGAGGGCGTGCAGACCTCGGAGAACCTCTTCGCCCACGGCCTCATCGACGGCATCGTGGAGACCGAGGACCTCGCCGACCTGCTCGACCGTGCGCTCTCGATCCTGCTCGCGCCCGGCGACCCCGTCGTGCCGGCGGCGCCGTTGGCTCAGGTCGAGGACGTCGACACCTGGGACTCGATCACGCGCTCGCGGCGCGAGGACCGCCCAGGCGTGCGGCGGTTGCTGAAGTACGCCGCCACCGACGTGATCCCGCTCAACGGCACCGGCGAGGGCGAGTCCGACCCGGGCCTCATGCTCGCGCTGGTGCGCTTCGGGGACACCCCGTGCGTGCTGCTCGCCCAGGACCGTCGTGGCCAGACCGAGCTGCACCCGCTCGGACCTGGCGCGCTGCGCGAGGCGCGTCGAGGGATGCGGCTGGCCGCCGAGCTGCGGCTCCCGCTGCTGACGATGATCGACACCCCGGGGGCGGCCCTTTCCCCGGAGGCCGAGGAGGGCGGGCTCGCCGGCGAGATCGCGCGCTGCCTCGCCGACCTGGTGACCCTCGAGGCGCCGACGTTGTCGTTGATGCTCGGCCAGGGCACGGGCGGTGGAGCACTCGCCCTCCTGCCGGCCGACCGGGTGATCGCCGCGCAGCACGCGTGGCTGTCACCGTTGCCGCCTGAAGGGGCCAGCGCGATCGTGCACCGCGACCTGGAGCACGCCCCTGACATGGCACGCGCGCAGAAGGTCCGCGCGCTCGACCTCAAGGCCGCCGGCATCGTCGACGTCATCGTGCCCGAGCACCCGGACGCTGCGGACGAACCGGAGGAGTTCTGCCGACGGGTGGGCCAGGTGCTGCGTCACGAGCTCGCCTGGCTCCGCCGCCAGGACGTCCGCGGCCTGCTCGCCACCCGCGCCCGCCCCCGCCTCTGACGCCCCCAACGGCGAGTCGGGAGAAACTCGACGAGACGACGCCGAGTCGGGAGAAACTCGAAGGCTCGCGCCGAGTTTCTCCCGACTCGGCTGATTTCTCGGTCGAGTTTCTCCCGTCTCGACCTACTTCGTGTCGGTGATGCGGACGAGGCCGCCGAGGACACCGACGTAGGCGGTCTTCTCGTCGGGGCCGATGGTGACGGGGGCGTAGTTGACGTTGTAGCCGAGGCCGGTGCCGTAGCGGATCCCGAAGACACGCTTGCCGTTCCGGGCGTCGAAGGCGGAGAGGTACCACGCGTCCTCGAGGCCCAGCGGGTCCTGGGAGACCGGGTCCTTGGTGACGGTGTAGAACAGCCCGTTGCCGAGCGCCAGCTTCGGGACCGACGACGGTGAGCGGTGCTTGTCGTTGGCCCAGACCTTGTGGCAGCCCTTGCCGTCCTTGTCGACGTCGACGCGCTCGATGCCCGGGGTCGTCACGCCACCTTCGGACGTCGCGGTCGGGCCGGTGTAGCCGTGGTTGTTCGTCACGATGATCCGTCGGCCGGCGCCGACGAGCGAGTTCTCGGTCGCGCTCGCGCCCTTCTCGAACACCGGGACCTCGCACACCTCGCGGTTGCCGCGCACGGACGCGCCGCGCTTGTAGACCACGACCTGCATCGGGTCGGCGTTGTCGGTGATCGACACCCGGCCACCACTCATCACGGTCGGTGTGGTGCCCGACCCGGCGGACACCTGGCCCGGCTTCTCGACCCCGCTGTTGTCGTAGACCTCGCGCCAGGTGACCTTCGGTCGACCGGCATCAGTCACGTCGAGGCGGTAGAGCGCCTTCGCGGTCACGACGTACACCCCGCCGTCGTCGTCCACGGCGAACGAGTTCGCGATGGTCTCGCCGAGGTCGACGGTCCTCACCGCGCCGGAACCGCGCTGCACGGCGCCCACGACGCCGGCCTTGGTCACGAACACGAGCCGGCCCGCCCAGTCCGGGATGACCGAGACGATCTTGTCCTCGGTCCCGATCGCGCCGGTGAGGTCGTAGTCCCGAGCCAGCCGGAAACCCGGACCGGCGGTCTGCGCGACGACGTTCAGGTGGTTCGTCGACGTCGGGACCACGGCACGGTCCAGGTGGTCGAGGTAGAAGTAGCCGCCCCCGGTGAAGTCGTTGAAACCGCCGCCTGGGTTGTTGCGGCGCGGCGGGAGGTCGTACGACGCGAGCTCCTCGAGCGAGACCGGGTCGAGCAGCCGCAGCGTGACGGTCGCGGCGCTCACGCACACCGTCTCGATCCGGCCCTGGGCATCGAAGGTCACCGACGCGCACTCACCCCCGTAGAAGGTGGAGCTCACCTCAGGGTCACGCCCCATCGGTCCGCTGCCCTGGTAGGTGTCGGTCATGTAGGCGTCGTCGTGGATGTTGTTCCCGGGGTTCGCCGCCATGTACGGGTGCTGCGGCGGGGGCGCGGCCGTGATCGGCCGGGCGGTCGCCGGGTGACCGACGAAGGCAGGCGACTGCGCAGCAGGCCCCTCGGGAATCGGTACGACGGGCGCGGCTGCCGCCGCCGATGCACCGAGCACGAGAACGGCCAGAGCGGCCAGAGGTGCGACAGCACGGCGCACGGGGTGTCCTTCCGACGAGGTGTGACGAATGTCTAGCACTTTGGTCAACTTTGCCGCTGACCTGCGGTTACGGCTCTGTGAGCCAGCCCACGAGGGTGCTCGACCACGGATCAACGAGTAACCCGCGGGCCGGGTGACGCGTTGACCGCTCATGCACCGACACCGCCGTACCGCCGTGGCCGGACTCCTCGCGGGACTCGTCGCGCTCGCGGGCGGCGCCGCCCAGGCGGCCACCCCGATCCCGCCCGGCCCGCTCGACCCGACCGTGCCGACGTTCGAGGGCACGGCGGTCCAGGACCGCCCGGTCGCGCACCGCACCCCGCCCGAGCACCCCTTCATGGCCCCGGTCGGGCAGAACAGCATGCACAACGACGCGTACGCCACCGACGCCTACGAGGGCGGCGGTCCGACGGGCAAGAACCTCACGGTCACCAGCGCGACGTACGGCGTCGTCGAGTGCGCGACCATCACCTTCGACAGCCGCGGCCGCATCGTCGGGCTGTGCGGCGGTCTCCCCGGCTTCCAGCTCATGCTCATCGACCCGGACACGCTCGACGCGCAGGCCACGATGACGACCTCGGAGCGCGACCTGACCAGTGGCGCCAACCCGCTCAACGACCTGTGCGGCGGCGCCTACTTCTACCTCGACGACCGCGACCGCGCGATCGTCGAGACCACCGACGGCACGATCCTCGTCGTGCAGGTGACCGCGTCCGGCTTCGAGCT
Organism: uncultured Actinomycetota bacterium; assembly: GCA_963759965.1. GTDB lineage: Bacteria > Actinomycetota > Actinomycetes > Propionibacteriales > Nocardioidaceae > Marmoricola_A. The sequence continues at coordinate 287,649 of CAVXBM010000016.1, read as the reverse complement.
CAAGAAGACGTACGACGTCACCTCGGCCATCCCGGACGGCGACTGCCTCATCGCGCTGATGCCGGACTGGCACGGCACCATCTGGTTCGTCACGAAGAGCGGCGGCGTCGGCACCGTCGACCCGGCGACGCGCAAGGTCCGGTCGCTGCGACTGCCGGGCGAGAAGATCGTGAACTCCTTCGCCACCGACGAGACCGGCGGCGTCTACATCGTCAGCGACCACGCGCTCTACCGCTTCGACGCGAAGACCGACGGCAGCCCGAAGGTGACCTGGCGCGAGCCCTACGACCGCGGCGCCGCGCAGAAGCCCGGCCAGCTCTCGCAGGGCTCCGGCACCACGCCGACACTGATCGGGAAGAACCTCGTCGCCATCACCGACAACGCGGACCCGCGCATGCAGGTCGTCTCCTACGAGCGCGGCGCGTCCGTGCGCGGTGACCGGGAGGTCTGCCGGGAGCCGGTGTTCGGCAAGGGCGCCAGCGCGACCGAGAACAGCCTCGTCGCGGTCGGGACTCGGTGATCGCGGAGAACAACTACGGCTACGAGAACCCGTCCACGACCACGCTCGGCCGCTCCACGACCCCGGGGGTCCAGCGCGTCGGCGTCACCGCGAAGAACTGCGGGACGATGTGGACGTCGAAGGAGATCGCCCCGACGTCGGTCCCCAAGGTGTCGCTGAAGACCGGTCTGCTCTACGTCTACGCCAAGCCTGCCGGGGTCCCGCAGGACCCGTGGTACTTCACCGCCATCGACGTCCGCACCGGCAAGACCGCCTGGCGTCGCCTCACCGGCACCGGCGTCCAGTGGAACAACCACTACGCCGCGATCTACCTCGGCCCCGACCGAGCGGCGTACGTCGCCACGCTCTCCGGCCTCGTCAAGGTCGAGGACGGCTAGGCCTGGCAACGTCATACTGACTGGTCGCTCGGGCGACCGTTGGGTATGACGTTCGCAGGACTTCGGAGGAGCGACATGGGTGTGTACGTCGTGACGGGGTCGGCGTCGGGGATCGGGGCGGCCACCTCCGCACTGCTGACCGAGCGGGGTCACCGGGTCATCGGCGTCGACCGGGCGGCCGCCGACGTCGAGGCGGACCTGGCGACCGACCACGGTCGCCGTACCGCGATCGAGCGTGTGCTGGAGCTGGCCGGCGACCGGGTCAACGGGTTCGTCCCCTGCGCGGGGCTCGCGGGACTCAGCGACAGCGACAGCCGGCTGCTCGTGTCGGTGAACTACTTCGGCGCCGTCGAGCTCGCCTTCGGGCTACGCCCCGCGCTCGAGGCGGCGGCCGCGGCGGGTGAGCCGTCAGCCGTCGTCCTGCTGTCGTCCAACTCGACGACCTGCCAGCCCGGCTGGGCCCGCGAGGTCGCGCGGGCCTGCCTCACCGGGGGCGAGGAGCGCGCCCGCGCCCTGGCCGAGAAGCGCGACGCGGTCACGGTGTACCCCGCCACCAAGGCGGCGCTGGCGTGGTGGGCGCGCACCGAAGGCGTCCGCGACGAGTGGGCCGGCGCGGGGATCCGTGTCAACGCCGTGGCGCCGGGCCTCATCGCCACCGCGATGACCGACGGCGTGCGCAAGGACCCGGTGTTCGGACGGTTCGCGGACACCTACCCGACCGCGCTCGACCGGCCGGGACGCCCCGAGGAGGTAGCCGCCCTCATCGGCTTCCTGCTCTCGGAGGAGGCCTCGCTGCTCGTCGGCTCGGTCGTCTTCGCCGACGGCGGCACCGACGCGTTGAAGCGGCCGCGCTGGCCGGTGGGCGCGTACGTGCCCAAGGCCGTGATGTCCCTCGGCACCCGCGCGCTGACGCGGAGATCGGCCCGTCGCTCCACGGAGTGAGACGAGGCCACCACCGCGACCGCGGACTCGTCGGCGGAGGCCGACGCCTTCCCGGTCACCATCGAGCACGCCTTCGGCGAGACCACGATCGAGGAGGAGCCCACCCGCGTGGCCGGTGGTCGCCTTCATGGGCTACTGGCGGATCGGCGTCGCCATGCGCTGACCGCCGAGTCGGCAGAAGCGTCCCCGACTTCCGGCACGTTTCCGCCGACTCGGCCTCGTCCTTGTGCACGTTTCTGCCGACTCGCCACGATGGGCTCATGAGCGAGCCCACGACCGTCACCGGCGTCATCGACCGCCTCCGCGAGATCGATGCGAGCCTCGAGCCGGGCGACGGGGTGGCGGTGTTCAACCGGATGTACCTCACCGTCACCGAGCGCATCGCCGCCCGCCTCGACGCGGCCGACCCGGTGTTCGCCGACGACGCGACGATCGCCGAGCTCGACGTGCGGTTCGCCGGCTTCTGGCTCCATGCGTACGACGCCGCGGCGGCCGGCCACCGCGTCCCCTCGGCCTGGGGGCCGCTCTTCGAGGCGCGGGGCGACGGTTGCCTCGCGATCCAGTACGCCGTCGCCGGCATGAACAGCCACATCGAGCACGACCTGCCGCTCGCCGTCGTGCGGACCTGCCAGGCCCGCGACCTCGAGCCGTCCGAGGTGCGATCCGACTACGACGCCGTGAACGTCGTGCTCGCCGAGGTGGAGTCCGAGATCCGGCGTACCTTCCTCACCGAGGTCGGCCAGCACGTCGACGACCGCCTCGCGCCCGTCGTGCACCTGGTCAGCGCGTGGAACATCGAGAAGGCCCGCGAGCTCGCCTGGGTCACCGCCGAGACCGTGTGGGCCCTGCGGGACACCCAGCTGCTCCTCGGCCGCTACCTCACCGCCCTCGGCCACACCGTCGGCATGACCTCCCGCACGTTGCTCACGCGCATCTAGCGCGAGTCGGGAGAAGCTCGAGCGAGAACGGGGCCGAGACGGGAGAAGCTCGCGCGCGCAGCGTCGAGCTTCTCCCGTCTCGGCGTCAGAAGCGGAGGGAGGCGGCGGGGTCCTCGAGGATGGCGGCGACGTCGGCGAGGAAACGGGAGCCGAGGGCCCCGTCGACGAAGCGGTGGTCGAAGGACAGCGCCAGGGTGGTGATGTCGCGGGGCTTGATCTTGCCCTTGTGCACCCACGGCTCCTTGCGGATCGCCCCGAAGGCCAGGATCGCGGACTCGCCGGGGTTGATGATCGGCGTACCGCTGTCGACCCCGAACACACCCACGTTGGTGATCGTGAACGTGCCGTCGGCCATCTCGGCGGGCTGCGTCCTGCCCTCGCGAGCGGTCGCGGTCAGCTCGTTGATCGAGCGCGCGAGGTCGACGAGGCCGAGGCCCTGGGCGCCCTTCACGTTCGGCACGACGAGACCACGCGGGGTCGCCGCGGCGATGCCGAGGTTGACCTGCGCCTTGTAGACGACCTCCTGCGCGGCGTCGTCCCAGTGCGCGTTGATCTCCGGAGTACGACGCATCGCGAGGCACACCGCACGGGAGAGCACGAGGAGCGGTGAGACACGGACGTCGGCGAACTCGCGGTCGGCCTTGAGCCGCTCGACGAGCTTCATCGTGCGGCTGACGTCGACGCGGATCCACTCGGTGACGTGCGGGACGGTGAAGGCGGACTGCACCATCGCCTGGCCCATCATCTTGCGGACGCCCTTGATGGGCTCGCGACGGTCCTCGAGGGAGGTCGCGGTCGGTCTCGATACGCCGCTCGCTCCGCTCGCGGCTACTCGACCACCGGGAGCAGCGGCGGCGGACTCGACGTCCTCGCGGGTGACCACGCCACCGACGCCGGAGGGCGACAGCGACGCGAGGTCGACACCGAGCTCGCGGGCGAGCTTGCGGACCGGGGGCTTGGCGAGCACCTTGCCGACCGACCACGCACTGCCCGTCTTCGCGCTCTCCGCGTCACCGTTGCGCGCGGCGACCGACGGCACCGGGTCCTCGTTCGCGGGGACCACCTCGGAGGTGTCGCGCATCCCGAGGCCGAACGACCCCTGCACCTGGAGCTGGGTCGCGGACCCGGCCTCGGTGCGGGCGGTCGCGTGGCCACGGCGGGCACGACGCAGGGCGGAGCCCGACTTGGGGCCGTAGCCGACGAGCGTGGCGTTCTCCGCTCCCGCGGCCGGGTTGGACAGGTCGAGCTCCGCGGCCGGCTTGGTCTCGACAGGCTCGACCGGCGCGGAGCCGGCCTTGCCGTCGTCGACGGAGATGATCGGGGTGCCGACCGGGATCGTCACGCCCTCCTCGACGAGGAGCGCGGTGATCGTGCCGGCGTACGGCGACGGCAGCTCGACCAGCGACTTCGCGGTCTCGATCTCGACGACGACGTCGTTGACCTTGATGGTGTCGCCGACCTTGACCATCCAGGTGACGATCTCGGCCTCGGTGAGACCCTCACCGACGTCGGGCAGCTTGTACTCGTTGACAGTCATGAATCTCAGTCCTCAGTAGGCCAGCGACCGGTCGACGGCGTCGAGCACCCGGTCGAGGTCGGGGAGCCACTCCTCCTCGACCCGCGCGGGCGGGTACGGGGTGTCGAAGCCACCGACGCGCAGCACCGGGGCCTCGAGGTTGTAGAAGCACTCCTCGGTGATGCGGGCAGCCAGCTCGGAGCCCATGCCGAGGTTCGAGTGGGCCTCGTGGGCCACGACGGCGCGCCCGGTGCGGCGTACCGACTCCAGCACCGGACCCATGTCGAGCGGCGAGAGCGTGCGCAGGTCGATCACCTCGACCGAGGTGCCCTCCGTCGCGGCCGCCTCGGCGGACTGCAGGCACACCTTGACCATCGGGCCGTAGGCCAGCAGCGTCACGTGGTCCCCGGCGCGCACGACGCGCGAGGAGAACAGCGGGTCGGGCGTCGCCTCGTCGTCGATCTCGGCCTTGTCGGCGTGGTACTGCCGCTTCGGCTCGAGGAACACGACCGGGTCGTCGTGGGCGATGGCCTGCTGCACCATCCAGTAGCCGTCGACGGGGTTCGACACCGCGACGACCTTGAGGCCGGGCGTGTGCGCGAACTGCGCCTCCGGCGACTCGCTGTGGTGCTCGACCGCACCGATGCCGCCGCCGAACGGGATCCGGATGACCATGGGCATCTTGACCTTGCCCTGGCTGCGGAAGTGCAGCTTCGCGACCTGGCTGACGATCTGGTCGTACGCCGGGTAGACGAACCCGTCGAACTGGATCTCGCACACGGGCCGGTAGCCGCGCATCGCGAGGCCGACGGCGGTGCCGAGGATCCCGGACTCCGCGAGCGGGCTGTCGATGACCCGGTCCTCGCCGAAGTCCTTCTGCAGGCCGTCGGTGATCCGGAAGACGCCGCCGAGCTTGCCGACGTCCTCGCCCATGACGAGGACCTTCGGGTCGTCCTCCATCGCGCGGCGCAGACCGGCGTTGAGCGCCTTGGCCAGGGTGAGCTTCTGGGTGCTCATGCGTGGGCCTCCTCGCTCGTACTGAGCTCCGTCGAAGTGAAGGTGTCGAGATAGGCCGCGTAGCCGGCCTTCTGCTGCGCGAGCTCCTCGGTCTGCTCGGCGTAGACGCGGTCGAACACGTCGAGGATGTGCGGGTCCTGCATCGTCCGGCAGCCCTCACGCAGGACCTCGCCGAGCTTGTCCGCCTCTGACTCGACCTCGTCGAGGAAGGACTGGTCGACCACGCCGTTGCGGGTGAGGTACGCCTTCACGCGCTGGATCGGGTCGCGGAGCTTCCACGCCTCGAGGTCCGAGCTGAGCCGGTAGCGCGTCGGGTCGTCGGTCGTGGTGTGCGCGCCCATGCGGTAGGTGTACGCCTCGACGAACGTCGGTCCCTGCCCGGTGCGTGCCCGCTGCAGGGCGGCCTTCGTCACGGCGTACGTCGCGAGCACGTCGTTGCCGTCGACCCGGACACCGGGGAAGCCGAAGCCGAGAGCCCTTTGGTAGAGCGGGATCCGGCTCTGCCGCTCGATCGGCTCGGAGATGGCCCACTGGTTGTTCTGGCAGAAGAACACGACCGGGGCGTTGTAGGAGGCGGCGAAGATGAACGCCTCGTTGACGTCGCCCTGGCTGCTCGCGCCGTCACCGAAGTAGGCGACCACCGCGGCGTCGCGGTCGTCGTCGCCCGTGCCGACGTGACCGTCGCGCTGGATGCCCATGGCGTAGCCGGTCGCGTGCAGCGTCTGCGCGCCGATCACGATCGTGTAGAGCCCGAAGTTGTTCTCGTTGGGGTCCCACGCGCCCTGGTCGACACCACGGAAGAGCCCGAGCAGCTGCATCGGGTCGACGCCGCGGCACCAGGCGACACCGTGCTCGCGGTAGGTCGGGAACACGAAGTCCTGGGTGCGCAGGGCGCGACCGGAGCCGACCTGCGCGGCCTCCTGGCCGAGGAGCTGGGCCCAGATGCCGAGCTCGCCGTGGCGCTGGAGGGCGGTCGCCTCGACGTCGATGCGCCGGGTCAGGACCATGTCGCGGTAGAAGCCCTTGATCGCCTCGTCGTCGAGGTCGAAGGAGAAGGAGGGGTGCTCGACCCGCTCCCCTTCGGGAGTGAGGAGCTGCACCAGCTCGGGGCCGGCTCCAGCGGCTGTCCCGGGGCCGTCGCGGCCCGGGCCTTGCACGAGCTGCGGCCCGAACTCACTGGTCAGGACATCATCGTTCGCCATGCGGCAAGTCTCCTCGGTCTGGGTCGGTGCGCGGGGTCTTCCGCAACCGGCTTGGTCGAGCGGCACGACACGGCCGGGCTGGGTGTGCACGGTGTGGCGTGTGTGACCGGCACCACAGTGCCGGTCAGTCGAGGGTACCGGCCCCGGACGGGACCGGGAAATCGGCGCGACGTCCGTCGGTGACGGTCGTTAGCGTGCGCTCATGAGTGCTGCCCGTCCCGCCCTGCCGACGACCCGTGCGGGCTGGCTGAAGGTCGGCCTGGCGCTCCTCATCGTCTACATCGTGTGGGGGTCGACGTACCTCTTCATCCGCATCGTCACCGAGGAAGCGCCGCCGCTGACCTCGATGGGCCAGCGCTACCTCGTGGCCGGCCTCCTGCTGGGCGCCGGGCTCGCGGCGTTCCGCGGGCCGCGGCTGCTCCGCGTGACGTGGCGCCAGCTCGCGGGCTGCGCGCTCCTCGGCCTGCTGCTGCCGATGCTGGGCAACGGCCTGGTGGCGGTCGCGGAGTCGAAGGGCGCCACCTCCGGCTTCACCGCGCTGCTCATCGCCTTCGCGCCCCTGGCCATCATCGTGTTCCGGACGATCGAGCACGACCGCCCACGGCTCCCCACGCTCGTCGGCGTGCTGACCGGCTTCGGCGGCCTCGCTCTGCTCGTCGTCCTGGGACGCGACACCGGTGACGACATCCCGCTGTTCCCGGCCCTGATCGTCCTGTTCGCGGCGACCTGCTGGGCCTTCGGCTCCTACATCCAGGGACGGCTCTGGCTGCCCGCGGACCCCTTCGTGGTCGCCGTCTACGAGATGGTCTGCGGTGGCGTGATCCTGCTCGTCGTCGGCCTGGGGTCGGGCGAGGAGCTCTCCTTCGACCACTCGTCCCGGACCTGGCTGGCTCTCGGCTACCTCGTGGTCTTCGGCTCGGTGGTCGCCTTCTCGGCGTACGTCTGGGTCGTCGCCAACGCCCCGATCTCGCTCGTCGCGACCTACGCCTACGTCAACCCGGTCATCGCGGTGCTCCTCGGCTGGGCCGTCCTCGACGAGTCGGTCACCGGCACGATGCTGCTCGGCGGCGGGATCGTCGTCGCCTCGGTCGCCGTGGTGATCAGCTCCGAGAGACGCGGACGCGAGCCCATGCCGCCGGTCGAGCCGGGCTGCGAGCAACCAGTCCCGCCCGGCGCGGGGTCCTCTAGCGTCAGGACATGACCGAACCCGCGGTGCGCGTCGAGCGCGACGGACCCGTCACCACGGTGGTCCTCCACCGTCCCGACCAGCGCAACGCCGTCGACGGCCCCACCGCCCGGGCGCTGGCCGACGCCTTCCGCGAGTTCGACGCGGACGAGTCGGCCGCGGTCGCGGTGCTGTACGGCGACGGGGGCACGTTCTGTGCCGGGGCCGACCTCAAGGCGATCGGCGGCCCGGACAGCAACCGGGTCGAGCCCGACGGTGACGGGCCGATGGGGCCGACCCGGCTCCGGCTCGGCAAGCCGGTCATCGCGGCGATCGAGGGGTACGCCGTCGCCGGCGGGCTCGAGCTCGCCCTCTGGTGCGACCTCCGGGTGGTCGCGGACGACGCGGTCCTCGGGGTCTTCTGCCGGCGATGGGGCGTCCCCCTGATCGACGGCGGCACGGTGCGGCTGCCCCGGATCGTCGGCGAGGGCGTCGCGCTCGACCTCGTGCTCACCGGCCGCCCCGTCGGTGCCGAGGAGGCGGTCCGGATCGGCCTCGCCAACCGGTTGGTCCCGTCCGGCAGCACCCGCGAGGCCGCCGAGGAGCTGGCACACGCGCTCACGGCCTTCCCGGCGACGACGATGCGCCAGGACCGGCTGTCGGTCCTCGAGCAGCACGGGCTGTCCGAGGAGGACGCGATGGCCAACGAGCTCCGGCACGGGATGGTGTCGCTCCGGGCCGATGCCCTCGACGGTGCGGCCAGGTTCGCCGGCGGCGAAGGCCGCCACGGCAGGTTCGACTGACCGACCGCTGGTCGAGCAGCGGTTGGGCTAGACCTTCGGCTCGAAGGCGGCGGCCACTCTCAGGAAGACGTCGTTGGCAGCGGGCTCGCCGATGGTGATGCGGACACCGTCGCTGCCGTAGGGGCGGACCATGATCCCCTCCTGCTCGGCGGCGGCGGCGAACGCGGGGGTGCGCTCGCCCAGGCCCAGCCAGACGAAGTTGCCCTGGGGATCGGGGACGGTCCAGCCCTGGTCGCGCAGGCCGGCCAGGACACGCGAACGCTCGGTGACGATGACGTCGACCCGCTCGGCGAGCGCGTCCTCGCAGCCCAGCGCCGCGACGGCAGCGGCCTGCGCGACCGCGGAGACGCCGAAGGGCAGCGAGCACGCCTTGACCGCGGTGGCGATCGGCTCGGGCGCGACCAGGTAGCCGACCCGGAGGCCGGCCAGGCCGTACGCCTTCGCGAACGTGCGCATCACCACGACGTTGCGGTGCGCGCGGTAGACCGCGAGCGCGTCGAGACGGTCGTCCCCACGGACGAACTCGCGGTAAGCCTCGTCGAGCACGACCACCACGTGGCTCGGCACCTTCGCGAGGAAGGCCGACACCTCGGCGTGCGTCACCGCCGGGCCGGTCGGGTTGTTGGGCGTGCAGACGAGCACGATCCGGGTGCGTTCGGTGACCGCCGCGGCCATCGCGTCGAGGTCGTGCCGTCCGTCGGCCGTGACCGGGACCTGCACCGAGGTGACCCCGCAGATCGCGGTCGCGATCGGGTAGGCCTCGAAGGACCGCCACGCGTGGATGACCTCGTCGCCGGCCTCGCAGAACGCCTGCACCAGGTGGTAGAGCAGCGCCACCGAGCCGGTCGCGGCAGCCAGGTCCGACACCGGCACCTCGAAGCCGTCGGCCAGCGCCTCGTAGAGCGCGACGGACCCCATGTCCGGGTAGCGGTTCATCCGCGACGCCGCGTCCTCGACCGCGGCCACGATCTCGGGGAGCGGCGGGTACGGGTTCTCGTTCGAGGAGAGCTTGTACGTCGGGAGCCCGGCCCGCGGAGCAGGCGGCTTGCCGGCGACGTAGGCCGGGACGGCGCCGAGGGCGGCGCGAGGGGAGGGGTCGGTCACGCGCGAAAGGCTACGACGCTCCTCCCATTGAGCGTCGTAGCCTTGTGTCGCGTCCTGCTCCCACAGGCTGCGTGTGCCCCGCCAGACCGTTCGCCTGAGGCCGGACGGCCCGCGCCCCCACGGGCCGTCCAGCGCTGCGTTGTCCTGATCCCCCCAACTCCGGTTGGATCCAGGGCACGTCAAAGACTTTACGGTTCAAATCGGACAAATGCCTCCCGCAGTCGGTTGGACCTGTTAGTCCGAACGGACTAGCGGCCGAGGGGCCGAACGTCGTCGCGAGCGTCGTCCGTCAGGACAACCGGGCCCGCGTCAGGGTGCCGCGAGGTGCGGCCGCTCGGCCGCGACGGGCGCGGCCCGACCCGCCTGAGCAGCGAGGATCCCGAGCACGACCAGCACGCAGCCTGCCAGCGCGACCGCGTCGAGGGTCTCCCGGAACCACACGTAGCCGAGGATCGTGACCCCGACCGGCTCGAGCATCGCCACCTGTGTCGTGGTCGACGCGGACAGGGTGCGCATCGCGGCCAGGGCGAGCGCGAACGGCGCCAGCGTGCCGAGCACCGTCACCCACAGCACGAGCAGCCCGACCGGGGCGGAGAGCCCGTCGAGACGCCCCAGCAGGGTGGTCGAGTCGCCCAGGAGCTGCCACGGGAAGGACGTCACCGGGGAGACGACGTTCATGGCCACCGCGGCGATCCCGAACGACCACAGGGCCACCTGCAGCGGGTCGAGCAGCGCGACGCCGTGCTCGCCGACCAGGAAGTACGTCGCGAAGCAGACCGCCGCGGCGAGGCCGGCCAGGACGCCGACCGTGTCGAAGGCGAGGCCGCCCTTGACGATCCCGGTGGCCATGGCCAGGCCGAGCAGGGCCATGCCGAGGCCGGCCCAGGCGCTGCGGCGTACGGCCTCGCCCTGCACGAACCGCGCCCACAGCACCACGAGCAGCGGCGCGAGGTACTCCAGCAGCAGCGCCAGACCGACCGGCAGCCGGTCGAGGGCGACGAAGTAGACCCACTGCAGGAGCGCGACCCCGACCACACCGTGGAGGACGAGCAGAGCGGCCAGCCGGCCGCGCGGCGGGCTCAGAGCACGGCGCCGGAACAGCAGGGCGGCGAGGAGCAGCACGACCGCGGTGCCCGTGATCCGGGACAGCGTGAGCTCCGCCGGGGACACCCCGGCGCGCAGCACGACCCGGGAGACTCCGGCGTTGACGACGAACAGGAGAGCGGCTGCCACGACGTACGACAACGGGACGAGACGGCCGGGCACCAGCGAAGTCTGCCCCAGCCCTGGCACTATCGAGGCGTGAGCTTCCTCATCCGCCTGGTGGTCAACGCCCTCGCTCTCGGGGTCGCGGCGTGGCTCTTCGACGGCATCCGCGTCAATGGCCACGGCAGCGAGCAGGTGCTGACCCTCCTCGCCGTCGCCGTCGTGTTCGGCATCGTCAACGCGATCGTCGCGCCGATCGTCAAGCTGCTGTCGCTGCCGTTCATCATCTTGACGCTGGGGCTGCTGCTGTTCGTGATCAACGCGTTCATGCTGCTGCTGACCAGCAAGATCGCCGGCGCCCTGGACCTCGGCTTCCACGTCGACGGGTTCTGGACCGCGGTGTTCGGCTCGATCGTCATCTCGATCGCGTCGGCCATCTTCGGCGCGATCCTTGACGACTGACGCGACGGCGCTGCCGGAGCCCCGGACGCCCGGGAGCTACAAGGTCGCGCTGGTCTGCATGGGCAACATCTGCCGCTCGCCGATGGCCCACGTGGTGCTGGAGGACGAGCTCGCCTCGGCCGGTCTCGACGACCGGGTCGAGGTGATCAGCTCCGGCACCGGCGGGTGGCACGTCGGCAGGCCGATGGACCGCCGGGCCGCGGCGACGCTGACCGCGCACGGGTACGACGCGTCGCGGCACCGTGCCCAGCAGTTCCACCCGTCCTGGTACGACGACTGCGACGTCGTCCTCGCCATGGACGCCGACAACCACGCCGACCTGACTGACCTCGCGGACGACGAGCAGCGTGGGCGGCTCCTGATGTTCCGGGCGTTCGACCCGAGGAGCGACGGCGACCTCGACGTCCCCGACCCGTACTACGGCGCCGACGACGGCTTCGAGCACGTCCTCGGCATCGTCACCCGCACCAGCAAGGTGCTGGCAGAGGAGATCGACGGAGTGCTCAGCCGGGGCTGACCGGCGTGCGGCTCATCCGCACCGCCGCGCTCCAGGGACCCGGGCCTGCCTTCGACTTCGCGCGCACCTTGCAGTCGTAGGCCTTGCCGGACCGGAGCCCCGTGAAGTGCACGATGTTGTCGGAGCTGGCGGTCACCACGTGGCTCCCCGACGACGCACCTGCCGGAGTAGCCGGTCACGTTCGCGCCCCGCGCCTTCGACGGCTCGAAGTCCACGAACCCACGCCCCGGCGCGGTCCGCGTCGCCGACACCTGCGTCGGCCTCGTCGGCACGATCGTCCCGGCACGCACCCGAAGCTGCTTGACCGAGAACGTGATGCCGGAGGCGTCGACGTAGATGGCGCCGCCTCCCGGGTCCTGCATGACCGAGAAGCTGCCGGGCGCGGTCGAGCCGTCCGGCTTCTTCACGACACCGGTGAGGCTGCTGGGCGTCAGGGTCTCGGGGTCCGGGATCCCGAAGTCGTCGCGGAGGAAGGTGTACGGCAGCCGGAACCTCGCCTGGCCGACGAAGGTCTTGAGCGTCCCGCCGTCGTCGTACCGGTGGGAGTTCGCCATGTCGCTGGTCAGCATCGGCGAGCCGTCCGGGGCGGTCTCGAGGAACACGCCGCTGACCTCGTCGGCGTTCTGCGACCGGTCGTAGCCGTTCCCGAAGTCGCTCTTGTCGTGGACCTCGCCGGAGAGCTGCGTCTGCCAGCTCGTCGCGGTGGTCGAGCACGCGGGCGGCCAGGCGCCGCCGTCGTCGCAGCCCGTCGTGGTGACGACCGGCTTCGCCTCGTAGGTGAGGTGGAACGTGCTGTCGCCGTCGTCGGTCCGTGTCGTCTCCGGACGTCCTGTGTAGGCCTCGGTGTAGCGCGGGTTGAGCGTGCCCATGTCGAAGGTGACCGACCAGGTCTCACCGGTGGTGAGCTTCGTGCCGTTGATCCCGACGACGTCCCACTGGACGTAGTTGTCGGTGCCGTCGACGAGCGCACCGGTCATGCGCACGTCGTAGGCCGTGGAGTCGTCGGTGACCGGGCGACCCGTTGCGGGTGGCCGACTCGATGCACGGGGCGGGGAAACCGCCTCCGCCGCACCAGCGCGGCCAGAACGTCTCCGGCGCGATCAGGGCGTGGGCAGGGCCCGCGGCGAAGACGCCGGCGAGGGCGGCGGGGACCAGGAGGGACGCGACGGCGAGGACCCGGGACAGGCGCATGGCGCACAGTCTGGCGCTCAGCAGGACCGTCGGGGTGCTTTCAGGCCGATTTCAGGCGGGGGTGGCACGCTGGGGCGGTGAGCACCTTGCCGACCCCTCCGCGTCCGCGCGTCCTGGTGGTCGACGACGACCGCGCCGTGCGCGACTCGCTGCGCCGGTCCCTGGAGTTCAACGGGTACGACGTCGCCGTGGCCAGCGACGGGGCCGAGGCCCTCGCCGGGATCAGCCAGTCCGCCCCCGACGCCGTCGTGATGGACGTGATGATGCCGCGGCTCGACGGCATCGAGGCGACCAAGGCGCTCCGGTCCGCCGGCAACGACCTCCCGATCCTCGTCCTCACCGCCCGCGACTCCGTGGGCGACCGGGTCGACGGCCTCGACGCCGGCGCCGACGACTACCTCACCAAGCCCTTCGCCCTCGAGGAGCTGCTGGCCCGGCTGCGCGCGCTGCTCCGCCGTACCCACGTCCCGTCGGAGGACTCGCTCGAGGCCGAGCAGCTCTCCTTCTCGGACCTGACCCTCAACCCGGCCACCCGCGAGGTGCGCCGGGGGAGCCGCGCGATCGACCTGACCCGCACCGAGTTCACGCTGCTGGAGATGTTCATGCGCCGGCCCCGTCGCGTGCTCGACCGGTCGTTCATCCTCGAGGAGGTCTGGGGCTTCGACTTCCCGACCACCGCCAACTCGCTCGAGGTCTACGTCGGCTACCTGCGCCGCAAGACCGAGGCCGAGGGTGAGTCGCGGCTGCTCCACACGGTCCGCGGCGTCGGGTACGTGCTCAAGGAGTCCTGATGCGGTTCCGCGGGACGCTCGCGGCCCGGGTCGCCCTCCTGGTCACGGTCGCGGTGGCCCTCTCGGTCGCCGGTGTGGCCGCCGCGGCGTACATGACGGTGCGGCACGAGCTCTACGCCTCGCTCGACAACTCGTTGCACGACCGGGCGGACGCCGCCGCGCAGTCCGACGCGATCACCCGCCTGCTGCAGCAGAAGGTCTCGGCGTCGGTGTTCGGTGCGGCCGACCTCCAGATCGCGGTCTTCACCTCCGACGGCGACATCATCCAGGGGCCGGGCAAGGGCGACATCGCCCTGGCCGACACCGAGCTCGCCGTCGCCACAGGAGCCGAGAAGTGGTCGGTCCGGACGGTCGTCACCGACGTCGGTCCCTACCGTGTGGTCGCCGTGCCCGGCCACGACGAGGGAACCGCGCTGATCCTCGCCCAGTCGCTCGAGCCGACCCGCGAGGCACTGGGCAAGCTGGGCTTCGTGCTCGCGCTCTTCGGGCTGCTCGGGGTGGTGGCCGCGGGCTTCGCCGGGTGGGCGGTGGCGCGCAACGGCCTGACGCCGGTACGCCGGCTCAGCGACGCTGTCGAGGACATCGCCCGGACCGAGAAGCTCGACCCGATCACGGTCGAGGGCGAGGACGAGATCGCCCGGCTGGCCCTGTCGTTCAACGCGATGCTCGCCGCGTTGTCGGCGTCGCAGAACCGTCAGCGCCAGCTGGTGGCCGACGCCGGGCACGAGCTGAGGACACCCCTGACCAGCCTGCGCACCAACCTCGAGCTGCTCAGCCAGGCGGATGCCCGTGGCGGCCTCGACCCTGACTCTCGCGTCGAGCTGATGGACGACATCCAGTTCCAGATCGCCGAGCTGACCACGCTGATCGGCGACCTCACCGAGCTGGCCCGCGACGAGCCGATCCCGCTCCAGCTCGAGCCGGTGGACCTCGCCGACGTGGTCGAGCACGCCGTGGGCCGGGTACGCCGTCGCGCCCCCGACCTGAGCTTCGACACCGACCTGGAGCCGTGGCAGGTGACCGGCGAGGCGGGTGCGCTCGAGCGGGCCGCGACCAACCTCCTCGACAACGCCGCGAAGTGGAGCCCTCCCCTGGGCACCGTGACGGTGCGCCTCCAGAACGGCACGCTCTACGTCGCCGACCAGGGGCCCGGCATCGAGGAGGAGGACCTGCCGCACGTCTTCGAGCGCTTCTACCGCTCGACCGAGTCGCGGACCATGCCCGGCTCGGGCCTGGGGCTGTCCATCGTCCGCAAGGTCGCCGAGCGGCACGGCGGAGCGGTCGTCGCGGGGTCGGCGCCCGGCGGCGGGGCTGCCTTCTGGATGCGGATCCCCGCGTCGGGCGGGTCCGCGCCGATACCTGCAAGAACCAAAGGGACCGCCTAGAAACGTCTCAGGTCGGTTTCAGGCTGGCCGCGCATGGTGGTGCACATGACCGAACAGAACTCCGGGGACGACCGCGGCAGCCAGGGCTTCAACCAGGGCTCCGGCACCCCCGGGGGCTACGACCCCAGGACGACCCATCGCTACGGCGACCGTTTCGGCGACCGCGAGGAGACCACCGCGGTCCCGCCGTACGCCCAGACCCACGTGCTTCCCCCGCCGCCTCCGGGCGGCTACGGCGCACCGCCCAGCAGCCGCGAGCCGTCGCGGTCGCGGTCCCGCACGGCCGGGCTGCTGGCCGCAGCCCTCCTCGTCGGGACCGCGGGCGGTGTCGCCGGAGCGGTCGGGTACGACGCGGCCAACGGCAACGACTCGTCCGACTCCTCCGCCTCGGAGCCGCTGCAGACCTCGAGCACGAGCAGCACCGGCAGCTCGAGCAGCGACACCCAGGCAGCCAAGGGATCCGTCGAGGGTGTCGCCAAGTCCGTCCTCCCCTCCGTCGTGAAGATCAACGTCTCCGGCCAGGAGGGCCAGGGCTCCGGCTCGGGCATCATCTTGAGCAGCGACGGCGAGATCCTCACCAACAACCACGTCGCCGAGGTCGCCGCGAACGGCGGCAAGATGTCGGTCAGCTTCAACGACGGCAGCACCGCCGACGCGACCATCGTGGGCACCGACCCGATCACCGACCTGGCCGTGATCAAGGCCGAGGGCGTCTCCGGGTTGACCGCCGCGAAGATCGGCGACTCCAACGCGCTCGACGTGGGCGAGGAGGTCGTCGCGGTCGGGTCGCCGTTCGGCCTCGACGCGACCGTCACCGAGGGCATCGTGAGCTCGCTGAACCGCCCGGTGACCGTGAGCGACACCTCCCAGAGCGCCAGCGGCTCCGACACGGCGTACCCCGCGATCCAGACCGACGCCGCGATCAACCCCGGCAACTCCGGCGGTCCGCTGGTCAACATGTCGGGCCAGGTCGTCGGCATCAACTCGTCGATCTACTCCAGCTCCAACGGACTGTCGGGCAGCCAGTCGGGCTCCATCGGCCTCGGCTTCGCGATCCCGATCTCCAAGGTGCTCCCCGTCGTCGAGCAGCTGCGCCAGGGCGAGACCCCGACGCACGCGCGCCTCGGTGTCACGGTCTCGAACCAGCAGGGCAGCGACGGCCTGACGGACGGTGCCGCCATCGAGTCGGTGGGCGCGGGCTCGGCCGGTGAGCAGGCCGGGCTCAAGTCCGGCGACGTGGTCACCAAGGTCGACGACGAGCAGATCACCAGCACCGAGTCGCTGATCGCGACGATCCGCGGCTACCGGCCCGGCGACGAGGTCACGCTCACCGTGAAGCGCGGTGACCAGACGCTCACGCTCAAGGCGACGCTCGACAGCGACGCGAAGAGCACCTGATCCCTGTGGGGGCGGCGCTTCAAGAGCCGTCGCCGTCGTCCCCGCGGGATCCTTCGAGGGGCTGGAGGGCCGCCTGTAGTCGGGCGGCCTTCCAGCGCGTCTCGGCCCATTCCTCCTCGGGCGTCGACCGGACCGTGATGCCCCCTCCGGTCCCCCACGAGTACCGCCACGCGTCCGCCTCGCGGGTCGCGACGAGGCTGCGGATGACCACACTGAGGTCCGCCCGGCCGTCGGCCGCGAGCCAGCCGAACGCTCCCGCGTAGACACCGCGCGGCGTGGCCTCCACCGCGTCGATGATCTCCATCGTCCGGAGCTTCGGGGCCCCGGTCATGGAGCCGGCCGGGAACAGCGCCCGCAGCGCGCTGATCGTCGAGACCTCCGGGCGCAGCCGACCGCGGACGGTCGAGACGAGCTGGTGCACCGAGCGGTAGGACTCGACCTCCATCAGCGACGGGACCTCGACGGTGCCGGGCGCACAGACCATCGACAGGTCGTTGCGCAGCAGGTCGACGATCATGAGGTTCTCGGCCCGGAAGCGCGGGTCGCTCGCGAGGTGGGCGCGCTGCCGCTCGTCCTCCTCCTCGGTGTCGCCGCGCGGGGTGGTGCCCTTGATCGGCTTCGCCTCGAGGGTGCGGTGCCGGTCGACGGTCGCGAACCGCTCCGGGCTCGAGCTGAGCAGGTGCACGCCGTCGTGCTGGAGGTAGCCGGCGTAGGGCGCGGGGTTGAGCCCGCGCAGGCGGAGGTACGTCGCCACCGGGTCGCCCGCCGAGAGCATCGACTCGCGGTAGGTCAGGTTCACCTCGTAGGAGTTGCCGAGCCGGAGCTGCCGCTGCACCTCCGCGAACCCCTCCGTGTACCCCCCGGGGACGTCATACCCATCGGTCGCCCGAGCGACGAGGGGGTATGACGTTGCTGGGGGGCCGAGGAGCTCGAGGGGGTCGCGCACGCGCATCCACACCGCATCCGGTACGCCGGCCGCCGGCTCGGACGGGCGACCCGGGAGGTCGGTCCGGCAGGCGTAGCCGAGGTAGCCGACCCAGCTGACCGCCGGGTCCCCGTCGTCGCGGGCGACCTCGGTCTCGAGCACCTCGAACACGTCGTCACCGACGGGCACGGCCTGGCCGTGCTGGTGCCGGAGCACGGTCCGCGTCGTCGCGTCGAAGGTGATCGAGACGTCGTCGTCGTCGAGCGCGCCGATCCACGAGCGCGGCCCCGACCACGGCGTCGCGCCACCTCCGTCGAGCCAGAACATGCGGGGGCTCCGGGCGGCCGTCTCGAGGAACACCTCGACCGGGTCGGGCGCGTTCATGCCTTCTCCAGGAAGGTCGCGACGAGCTGCCGTCCGTGCTCGGTGAGGATCGACTCGGGGTGGAATTGCACGCCCCACAAGGGCTTCGAGCGATGCGCGATGCCCATGACGACGTCGGCGACACCCTCACCGCCGACGCGTCGGTCGCCGTCGCACACGGCGAGCACCTCGAACTCGTCGGGGACCTCGACGGCGGCCAGCGAGTGGTAGCGGACCGCCGGGAACGGGTTCGGCAGCCCCTCGAACGGCCCTGTCCCGACGTGCCTGACCGCCGCGACCTCGCCGTGGGCCGGCTCCACGGCGGTCACCACACCGCCGTACGCCACGACCATGCCCTGCATGCCGAGGCACACCCCGAGCACCGGACGCGTGGCCTCGAGCACGAGCGCCCGGCCGACGGCGAAGTCGCCGTCGTCGGCAGGGTGGCCCGGGCCGGGCGAGAGCACGACGTGGGAGTACGCCACCAGGTCGTCGGCCTGCACCTGGTCGTGCTCCACGACCGCCGGGAGCGCGCCGGTGACGGAAGCCACCAGGTGCACGAGGTTCCAGGTGTAGGAGTCGTAGTGGTCGACGACGACGACGTTCGGCTTCAAGCCAACAGCTCGAGCACCAGGTCGCGCAGCAGCGCGAAGCCGTTCTCGGTGAGGATCGACTCGGCGTGGAACTGGACACCGCGGTAGTGCGGGCCACGGAGCACGTGGATGTCGCCGGTGGTCGGGTCGGACGCGACACTGACCCCTTCGGGGAGTGCGGTGCCGGCGGTCGAGACCCTCCCGACGAACGTGTTGTAGAAGCCCACGACCTCGTCGCGGTCGCCGATCGACACCCGCGACTGCGTGCCCTGGAAGACGATGTCCTTGTAGGCAAGGGGAATCCCGAGCCGGTCGCACAGCACCTGGTGCCCGAGGCACACGCTCAGGAACGGCTTCCCGGTCGTCAGCAGCTCCTCGGTCGCGCTGCGGAACGTGGCGATCTTCGGGTGGTCACCGTCGCGCGGGTCGCCCGGGCCGGGGCCGACGATCACGAGGTCGTAGTCGTCGAGCACGCCCGGAGCCCAGTCCTGGTGGGCGATCACGGTCGCGGTCATGCCGAGGACGGTGAGGACGTGCCGCAGCATGTTCACGAAGTCGTCCTCTCCCTCGAGGATCGCCGCCGTGCGTCCCTTGAGCTCGACCGACGGGCGGGCGTCGCCCTGGTCGGTGAGCCAGAACTTGCTGAGCCTCTGGTTGCGGGACGCCAGCGCGATCAGGACGTCCTCGTCGCGGGACAGCTCGGCGATGCCCTCGGTCGGCGCAGGCGGTGCCTCGGCGAGACCGAAGGCGGTGAGGATGCCGCCGGCCTTGGCCCAGGTCTCGGCCACCTCGTAGGCCGGGTCCGAGTCGCGCACCAGCGTCGCGCCTGCCGTGACGACCAGCTCGCCCTCGGTCGAGACGTCCGCGGTGCGGATCACGATCGGGCTGTCCGCCGTGGCCGCCCCGTCGCTGTCGCGGCCCAGCAGGGCGAGTGCGGCGCCGTAGTAGCCCCGTCCCTCGGACTCGTAGGCCTTGATCAGCCGGCAGGCGTTCTCGACCGGCGCCCCGGTGACCGTCGCGGCGTACATCGTGTCGCGCAGGACCTGGCGCACGTCACGAGCAGTGCGCCCGGCGAGGAGGTACTCGGTGTGCACGAGGTGCGTCATCGGCTTGAGGAACGGCCCGAGCACCTGGCCGCCCTCGTTGCAGATGTCGCACATCATCTTGAGCTCCTCGTCGACGACCATGAAGAGCTCGTAGATCTCCTTCTCGTCGGCGAGGAACTCCAGCAGCCGCGCCTTGCGCTCGGCCTCCGCGAGGCCACGGAGCCGGAAGGTGCCGCTGATCGGGTTCATCCGGACGTCGCCCCCGTGCACGGAGACGTGGCGCTCGGGGCTGGCGCCGACGAGGTAGCGGTCGCCGGTGAAGAAGCAGAAGGTCCAGTAGGCACCCTGCTCGTGGACCAGCAGTCGGCGCAGCACGCTCAGCGCGGCGTCGTGGCCCCAGTCCCGGAGCCGGGCGCGGTACTTCCGGCCGACCACGAGGTTCGCGCCCTCGCCGTTGCCGATCTCGTCGTCGATGATCCGGCGGACCACCTCGGCGTACTCCTCGTCGGAGCTGTCGAACCCGCCGCGGTCCTGGAGCTCGACGTCCTGCTCGGGGAGCACGGCGAGCAGGTCGGCGAGCGGCACCTCCAGCTCGACGTCGACCTCGACGACCACGAGCGGTGCGCCGTCGTCGTGGGCCTCGAAGCCGCGCTCGCGCACCTGCCGGAACGGCACCGCGAGCAGCCGGTCGAAGCGCCGGCCCGGCTCGGGCACCCCGGTCTCCAGGGGTACGTCGGTCAGCGACTCGGCCACGGAACGGCGGCCCCCGACGAGCGTGACCGTGGCGGCGTCCTTCGTCCGCACGACCGCCCAGGCCTCGCACCCCAGGAGCTGCTCGAGGGCGGCACGGGGGTCGGCGGGCCGGCCGGGCGAGGACATGGCCCGACGCTACCAACGTGCCTGGCCTGGAGGGGCGGCTTGTCCGAGGGGTGCGCACCACCCTGGTGGACGGTTGCGGGACCCCCCGACCACCCCAGGCCCTCGCCCGTTCGGCCACCGCGCCCGGGACCTGCGGCCCCATGACGTGACCGGGACTTGTGGCCTGCCGAATCGGGGCCTATGGGGACCGTAGAAAACGGACATACAGCCCTTAACTCATGCGGGATTGTGCGCCATTCTTGTGTCAACGAAGGACCGGGGGGACTGCGGATCCGGGGGGATCGCAGCGGGGGAGCAACACCAGATACGGGGGCTTCGGGTCGGGGGATCCGAGGGCAGCAGCACAGCAGCACGGAGGGACTGGAGCCGGGCCCGGGGGGGCCCGGCGACTCCGGCGGGGACCGGGGTCGAGGGACTGCGCGACGGGGACGGCGCGGGGTCGGGCTTTGGGGGCCCGACCCGTCGTCACGAGCAGCCGATGTCCGTGCCGTGTGGAGGCGGTGCGGGCGTCGGCATTTTTGCGCTCAGACGCCGAGGCAGACCAGCCGCTGGGTCGCCCGGGTGAGCACGACGTAGAGGGTCGCGCGACCGGTCGGCGACTCGTCCTCGATCGCCTGCGGGTCCGCGACGACGATCGCGTCGAACTCCAGGCCCTTGGTGTCGACGCCGGTGAGCACGACCAGGCGCGCGGCGTCTCCGCCGGCCAGCGCCTCGGCGAACTCCGGCTCGGCGGCCAGCACGGCTGAGGCCTGCGCGCGCCGGGCGATCGGCACGACCACGCCGACCGTGCCCTCGACCGCGCCCAGCAGCTCGGTGACGGTGTCGCGGATCCCGGTCGCCATGTCGGGCACACGCCGCTCCTCCGGGGCGACCCCGGTCGTGCGCACGGCGTCCGGCAGGTCGGCGTCGAGGCCGACCCGCTCGGCGTACTCGGCGGCGTAGCGGTAGATCTCCGCGCTGTTGCGGTAGTTCTTGTCGAGGTGGAACGCGTGCTTCGGACGCACCGAGATCCGCTTCTGCCGCTCGTCGCCGTAGAGCGCGAGGTCGCGCTCCTCCTTCGCCTCACCGGGGTGCGGCCAGGAGGACTGCGCGGGGTCGCCGACGACGGTCCAGGTCGCCGACGGACCGCGGCGTCCGACCATCCGCCACTGCATCGGCGAGAGGTCCTGCGCCTCGTCGACCAGGACGTGGGCGTAGGTGTCGTCGTCGGTGCGCACCGTCGTCCTCGGCCCGCTGAACTCCCGGTCCGTGATCGTGGTGAGCTCCGGCATGTTCTCGTCGACGAGGTGCGCGAGCGGGTCGTCGACCTCCGTGACGTCCTCGGGCACGTCGCCCACCTGGTAGCGGAGCTCGTCGACCAGCGGCACGTCCTCGACGGAGAGGTCGTCGTGCGTCCAGCCGGCACGGAGCACCTCGAGGTCCTGCTGCGTGAGCACGCCCTCGCCGACGCGGGCCAGCATCTCCGGGTCGCGCAGCCACGACAGCACCTCGGTCGCGTCGTAGGCCGGCCACCAGTCGTGCACGAAGAGGAGGAACTTGTCGTCGGACAACAGCGTCTCGGCGAACTCGTCACGGCTCCGCTCGAGCGCGCGCTCGCCGCGCACCTGGCGCCAGAGCGCGTCGACCAGCGTGGAGGCGACGCGGCGCACCTGCTTGTTGCGCTGGCCCTGCGCGAGCAGCCCCCGGCGGATGCGGCCGAGGTCGCGCGGGGTGAGGTGGAGCGAGTCGTCGCGGTAGAAGAACCGGAACTCGGTGGGTGAGCCGGGCGCTGCCTGTCGGGCGGTACGCCGCAGCAGCTCGGCCATCCGGGCGGCGCCCTTCACCTCGGCCACCTGTGGGCTGTCGTGGCGCGTGGCCGCGATGCCGTCGACGACCTGGCCGAGCGACCGCAGGGCCACGGCGGTCTCGCCGAGCGACGGCAGGACGCGCTCGATGTAGCGCATGAAGACCCCCGACGGGCCGACGACCAGCACGCCGCCGCGCTCGTAGCGGGCCCGGTCGGTGTAGAGCAGGAAGGCCGCGCGGTGCAGGGCCACGACGGTCTTGCCCGTGCCCGGGCCACCGCTGATCTCGACGACACCCTTGGCGGGCGCGCGGATCGCACGGTCCTGAGAGGCCTGGATGGTCGCGACGATCGAGTGCATCGACCGGTCGCGTGCGCGGGACAGCTGCGCGAGCAGCGCGCCCTCGCCGATCACGGGCAGGTCCTCGCCGGCGTCCGGGTCGAGCAGGTCGTCCTCGACACCGACCACGCGTCGGCCGGTGCACCGCAGCACCCGGCGGCGCACGACGCCCTGGGGGTCGGTGGGAGTGGCTTGGTAGAACACGGCGGCCGCGGGGGCCCGCCAGTCGATGAGCATCGAGTCGCGGTTGTCGTCGCGCAGGCCGATGCGGCCGATGTAGCGCGGGTCCTCACTGGGGTCCTTGAGGTCGATCCGACCGAACACCAGGCCTTCGTGCGCAGCGTCGAGCGTCGCGATCCGGCGAGCCGCCTGGAAGACCATGGCGTCGCGCTCGACGAGGCCGCCCTCGTGACCGAGGCGCGCGCGACCGTGCCCCTCACGGGCCAGCGCCTGCGCCGCGAGCGTCGCGTGCTCGAGCTGACGGTAGACGTCGTCGACGAAACGCTGCTCGTGCGCGATCTCGCTCGTGGTGAGGTCGGTGGTGGCTTGTTCGGTCACCGCGGCCGTGCTCCTCGATCTTCCTTCCCCGAGCCTCCCGAAGCCCAGGACCAGAACGGACCACTCTACCTGCCCGGAGCGGCGGGCGAGAGCCGCTCCCGTCGTGGCGCGCGTAGCCTTCGCGCATGGCCTCCTCCGCCGCTCCGACGCAAGGGCTCCCCGCCTTCGACCCGATGGACCCCGCCGGGGTCGACGCGTTCCTCAGCGACGACGAGAAGGACGTGCGCACCTCGGTCCGCAAGCTTCTCGAGGACCGCGTCGCGCCGCACGTCGCCGGCTGGTTCGAGGCCGGCCACGTCGAGGACATCCGCGGGCTCGTCAAGGAGTTCGGCGCGATGGGGCTGCTCGGCATGCACCTCGAGGGCTACGGCTGTGCCGGGATGTCGTCGGTGCAGTACGGCCTCGCCTGCCACGAGCTCGAGGCCGTCGACTCCGGCATCCGGTCGCTGGTGTCGGTGCAGGGGTCGCTGGCGATGTACGCGATCTGGAAGTACGGCTCCGAGGAGCAGAAGCAGGAGTGGCTGCCCGCGATGGCTGCCGGCGAGGCGGTCGGGTGCTTCGGCCTGACCGAGCCGGACGCCGGCTCGGACCCCGGGTCGATGCGCACCCGCGCTCGTCGTGACGGCGACGACTGGGTGCTCGACGGCCGCAAGATGTGGATCACCAACGGCACCATCGCCGACGTCGCGGTGGTGTGGGCGCACACGGACCCTTCGACAGGCTCAGGACAAGCGAGAATTCAAGGGTTCGTCGTCCCGACCGACACCCCCGGGTTCTCGGCCCCCGAGATCGAGCACAAGATGTCGCTGCGCGCCTCGGTCACCAGCGAGCTCGTCCTGGACGGGGTGCGGCTGCCGTCCTCGGCGGTCCTCCCGGAGGTCAGTGGGCTGCGGGGACCTCTGGGGTGCCTCAACGAGGCCCGCTTCGGCATCATCTGGGGCTCGATGGGTGCGGCCCGCTCGGCGTACCAGACGGCGGTGCGCTACTCCCAGGAGCGCGAGCAGTTCGGCAAGCCCATCGGCGGCTTCCAGCTGACCCAGCAGAAGCTCGCGGACATGGCGGTGGAGTACTCCAAGGGCGTGCTGCTCGCGCTGCACCTCGGGCGGCTCAAGGACCAGGGACTGCTGCGGCCCGAGCAGGTCAGCATCGGCAAGCTCAACAACGTGCGCGAGGCGCTGGAGATCTGCCGTACGGCGCGGACCGTGCTGGGCGCCAACGGGATCTCGCTCGAGTACCCGGTCATCCGGCACATGAACAACCTCGAGTCGGTGCTGACCTACGAGGGCACCGTCGAGATGCACACGCTGGTGCTCGGCCAGGCGATCACGGGGCATGCCGCCTTCCGCTGACCGAGCCGTCGTCCTGGTCGAGGGACTCTCGGACGCGGCCGCGGTGGAGGTGCTCGCCCGGCGGCGCGGCATCGACCTCGCGGCGGCCGGCGTCGTGGTCCAGCCGATGGGCGGCGCCACCAACGTCGCCGCGCACCTCGAGCACTTCGGACCGCACGGCGTCGACGTGCGGGTCGGGGGTCTCTACGACCTCGCGGAGCAGCGGTTCTTCGTGCGCGGGCTCGAGCGCGCCGGCCTGAACGGCGGGCTGGCCGAGCTGGGCTTCTTCGCCCTCGACCCGGACCTGGAGCACGAGCTCATCCGCGCGCTCGGGCCCGACCGGTGCGACGAGGTGATCCGCGCGCACGGCGACGGCGCCGGCTGGGACCTCTTCCAGCGCCAGCCCTTCCAGCGCGAGCGTCCCGCCGACGCCCAGGTGCACCGGTGGATCGGCAGCGGATCAGGTCGCAAGATCCGCTATGCCGCCGCCTTCACCGAGGCGCTCGACCTCGATGCGGTGCCACCGGCCCTGCACCGCGTGCTCGACCACGCACTGAGTCAGAGGTCGAGCTCCCCACGCGCCTGACCCGACGAGCGGTCCCGCGAGCCGAAGAAGTACTCGGTCGCGAACAGCACCCCGCCGAGTGCGAGGAGCCCCCCGCACCAGATCAGGGAGTGCGGGTCGTCCCAGACCACGTAGGCCAGCAGCACGATGTTGCCCACGAGGCCGAACCAGAGCAGCGCTGTGTTCGCGCGGTAGGTGTCCTCGCGCTCGTCCTGCCCTCGCAGCTTGAAGGCCGACACGATCACCAGCGCGTAGACCACCAACGTGAGCACGACGGTCACCGTGGCGAGCCGCTCGACGACGTCGACCCCGACTCCGATCTTGTTCAGGATCCCGCCGACCAGCAGCAGACCGATCACGACGACGCCCGCGAAGATCAGGGCGAACCACGGACTCCTCCGCGAGGCGTGGATCTTGCCGAAGACGCCGGGGACGACGTCCTCCTTGGCCATGCCGTAGAGGATCCGCGACTGGGTCACGACCGAGACGAGCGTCGTGTTGGTGATCGCCGTCATCGCGATGATCGCGAAGAGGATCGACAGGAAGCCGACGGGCACGGGGATGATGCCGGCCTCGACGACCTCGAGAAGGGCTGCGTCGGAGTCCCGGAGCTGGTCGGTCGGGACGGTGAGGGCGGCGGTCACGGCCACCAGCACGTAGATGACCCCGGCGGCGAGCATGCCGCCGACGAGCGCCCGCGGGAACGTCGTCGACGGGTCCTTGGTCTCCTCCGCGACGTTGGCGGCGTTCTCGAAGCCGGTCATCGCGAAGAACGCCAGGGCCACGCCGGCGATCACCGCGATCACCGGGTTGTCCTCCGAGGAGAACTCCCCGAGCGTCCCGAAGTCGGCCTTGCCCTCGGCGACGTACCAGATGCCGATGATCATGATGATCACGAGCCCGGCGACCTCGACGAACGTCATCACCATGTTCGCGACGACCGACTCGGTGATCCCGATGTAGTTCACGACCGCGAGCATCGCGACGAAGATGACGCTGACCAGCAGGGCCGGCGGCAGGGCCCAGATCTCCGCGAAGTACGCCGAGAAGCCGGTGGCCAGCGAGCCCGACGCGGCGAAGCACGCCGACAGCATGCAGACCGTCACCAGGAAGGTCAGCGCCGGCCGGCGGAAGGCCTTCTGCACGTATAACGCAGCGCCTGCTGCCTGGGGGTACTTCGTGACCAGCTCTGCGTAGGCAAGTCCGGTGACCGTGGCGACGGAGACGCCGACCGCGAAAGCGAGCCAGAAGGCGCCGCCCACCGCGCCGGCGACGAGACCGATCAGCACGTAGATGCCGGAGCCGAGCACGTCGCCGAGCACGTAGAAGAAGAGCAGCTTGCCGGAGATCGAGCGCTTGAGCTCGGACTCGCGCTCCGGCTCGGAGACTGGAGGGGCAGCCTGGTCGACCATGACGGTCCTTCCCGAGGGGCCGGAGGATGTCTGCGCGGTTTACCCTCGGTGGGTCCGGGCAAACCCTGGACCATTCGAGTCGTGCTGACAAGAAAGGCGTGTCGATGATCTTCATCTGCGTGAAGTGGAAGGTGAAGCCGGAGCACGCCGACGACTGGGTCGAGCTGACCCGGGAGTTCACCGATGCGACGCGTGCCGAGCCCGGGAACCTGTTCTTCGAGTGGTCACGCAGCGTCGAGGACCCGGACCAGTACGTGCTCATCGAGGCCTTCAAGGAGGACGCGGCCGAGGCGCACGTGACCTCCGCCCACTTCAAGAAGGCTCAGGTCGACCTGCCGCAGTACGTCGCCGAGACACCGAAGATCCGCAACCAGGTCATGCCCGGCGACGGCTGGGACGACCTGGGCGAGTTCACGGTCGACTGACGGGGTCGCCCACCCGCACCACCGCTCCCTCGAGCACGCGGAACACGGTGCCGCCGAGGTGGCGAAGCGCCTGTTGGGCGCCGGCCCCGAGGTTGTCGTCGAGCAGGCGGCACGGCGCCGCGACCCGGACCACCTCGAGCTCCGCGTCGCCGAGCCCGAGCCGCTCGCCGGGCCTGGTCGGGAGCGCGACCCCCGAGACGGTGACGTTGCGACGGGTCAGCACCGGGTCGATGGCGCGACCCAGGCGCTCCTCCGCCGTCGCCAGGTCCTCGGCCGACTGCACCGTGACGTGCCGGTGCTTGCTGCCGTGGTAGCGGTCCCCGACGAGGCCCTTGCCCGTCTCGATGTCGACCTGCTGGACGGACTTCATCGGGAGGCGGCTGCCCGGGGCGACCTGGATCCCGACGACCTTGCCCTGCCTCGGCACCCGGTCGGCCAGCACCACGAGGAGTGTCCGGTACGCCGCGGCCTGCACGCCCGGGTCCTGGCTCTCGCGTGGCCCGGCGACGTCGAGCGCCACGTCGTGCGGCAGCGTCGCGAGCCAGGCTCGTACGGCGTCGTCCTCCTCGGCGCGCGCTTCGAGCACCGGCCGGCCGAGGCGTCTCGCCTCGGCGACGGTCAGGTCGGTGCCCGGTGAGCTCGTCGTCGCCAGCCGCAGGACGAGGAGAGCGTCGCTGTCGCGCACGTTGCGGATCGTCCTGACCCGGGGCTCCTCCTCCGTGGTCGCGCGGAGGCCGGGGTAGCGCGCCAGCAGACCCGGCGGATCCGGCAGGTCCTCGGCGCGTCCACCGGCCGGCACCCACCCGCTGTAACGGATGCCGAGGGCGACGGCCGCGTCGAGCGCAGCCCGGTCCACACCGGTCTGCCCGCCGCTGACGATCCTCACGCTCCCAGCGTGCACGACGGGGCATAGGTCCCTCACCCGACTCCGGTGTCAGGGCTACCTTTCCGCCAGGAGGTGGGTCAGGTGATCTGGTTCATCGTCATCGTCGCCATCGTGGTCGGGCTGGTCTTCGTCGCGAACCGCCGCTACGGCAAGAACGTCGGAGCGGCTCACTACCGCCACAACCCACACGGGTCGGGCAATGAGTACGACAGCATGGGAGGTGGCCCCTCCATCGGATGATGTGAGCGGCTAGTCCTTCTTGCGGTTGAGGAACGCCAGCATCGCCTCGCGGGCGGCATCGGAGCCGAAGAGTCGGGCCGAGAGAGCGGCGCGCTCCTCGCCGTGGGACTCGATGAGCTCCAGCAGGTCCTTGTTGAGCAGTGCCTTGCCCTCGCGGAGGCCCTGCGGGTGGCCCTTGCGCAGGTCGGTGAGGACACGGTCGAGCTCGGCGTCGAGGTCGCCCTCGGGCACCGCGGTCGTGACGAGCCCCATCGCCTGCGCGGCCGCGCCGTCGAAGGTCTCGCCCGTGAGCAGGGTGCGGCTCGCGGCGCGGCTGGTCATCCGCGGCAGCACGGTCAGCGAGATCACAGAGGCGGCGAGCCCGAGGCGCACCTCGGTGAGGGCGAACGTCGCGTTGTCGGCGGACACCGCGATGTCGCAGGCCGCGACGATGCCGATGCCGCCCGCTCGGACCGCGCCGTGCACGCGCACCACGAACGGCTTCGGCGAGGCCACGATGCGGCGCTGGAGCTCGACGATCGTGCGAGCCCCCTCCTCCATGCCGTCGCTCGTCGCCTCCGACATGTCCGCGCCGGCACAGAAGACACTGCCCTCCGCCCGGATCACGACGGCCTTGACCGAGTCGTCGGCCTCGGCAGCGTCCACACCGGCGTACACACCGCTGACCAGGGCCCGGCTCAGCGCGTTGCGGTTCGCCTGGCTGTCGAGGGTGATCGTCGCGACCTCGTCGGCCACGTCGTAGTGCACGACCTCGCTCATCGTTCCTCCTGGTGTCCGGGGACGTCATGCGTTGTGGTCGCCATGGCAGCCACAACGCATGACGTCCGCTGGTCAGTAGCTCTTCGGCAGGCCGAGCGAGTGCATCGCGATGAAGTTCAGGATCATCTCCCGCGAGACGGGGGCGATGCGACCGAGGCGGGCCGCGAGCAGCATGCCGCCGAGACCGTACTCCTCGGCCAGGCCGTTGCCGCCATGGGTGTGCACGGCGACGTCGGTGGCGTTGCAGGCCACCTCGCCGGCGGCGTACTTCGCCATGTTGGCGTACTCCCCCGCGCCCATGTCGTCGCCGGCGTCGTAGAGCGCCGCGGCCTTCTGCTGGAGGAGACGCGCCTGCTCGAGCTCGATCTTGACCTTGGCCAGCGGGTGCGCGATGCCCTGGTGCGACCCGATCGGCGCCTTCCAGACGGTGCGCTCCTTGGCGTAGGCGACGGCCTTCTCGAGGGCGTAGCGGGCGATGCCGTTGGAGAACGCCGCCCCCATGATCCGCTCCGGGTTGAGGCCGGCGAAGAGCTGCATGAGCCCCGCGTCCTCGTCGCCGACCAACGCGTCCTGCGGGACGTGCACGTCGTCGATGTAGACGTTGAACTGCTTCTCCGGCGCCGCGAAGGCCATCGGGATCGGCTGGAACTCGAAGCCCTTCGTGTCGGTGGGCACCACGAAGAGAGCCGGCTTGAGCTTGCCGGTCTTGGCGTCCGACATCCGCGCGACGACCAGGACGGCGTCGGCCTCGTCGACACCGGAGATGTAGGTCTTGCGACCGTTCAGGACCCAGCCCCCGTTGGCGTCCACGGTCGCGGTGGTGGTGATCTGGTGCGAGTTGGAGCCGGCGTCGGGCTCCGTGATCGCGAAGGCCATCGTGATGGTGCCGTCGGCGATGCCGGGCACCCACCGCTTCTTCTGCTCGTCGGTGCCGTAGCGCGCGATGACCGTGCCGACGATCGCCGGCGACACGACCATGAGCAGCAGCGGAGCGCCCGCGGCCGCGGCCTCCTCGAGCACCGCCGCGAGATCGGCGATGCCGCCGCCACCGCCGCCGTACTCCTCGGGCAGGGAGACTCCGAGGTAGCCGTGCTTGCCCATGTCGTTCCACAGCTCGGTGGTCTTGCCACCCTCGCGGGCCTGGCGCTCGATGTACTCGCGGCCGTAGCTCGCGGCCAGCTTGGCCACCGCCTCGCGCAGCGCGCCGCGCTCCTCCGGCTCGGTGAACATGGTCGTGACTGCGTCGCTCATGCGTCGCCTTCCTCGTTGTCCTGTGTGGAGTCGTCCTCCACGACGGCCAGGACCTCCCCGGCCGTCACCTGCTGTCCGACCGCCACCGGCAGGTCGCTGACCACTCCGTCGTGAGGGGCGGAGACGTTGTGCTGCATCTTCATGGCCTCGAGAACCAGGACCGTCTGGCCCCGGGTCACGCGCTCGCCCTGCTCGACCGTGACCGCGACGACCGACCCCGGCATCGGCGCCAGCAGCGACCCCGCCGCCACCGCGTCCGCGGGATCGACGAACCGCGGCACCCGCGTCGCCGCCAGGTGGCCGGCCGGGGAGTCCACGTCGATGCGGTCGCCGTCGATCGCGACGTCGATGACGCGGCTCATGCCCTCGTGCGCAAGGGTCACCCGCCAGGTCCCGTCGACCTTCTCGACGCGCGTGGCCCGCACGTCCTGCACGTCGCCGTACAGGTCGCGCACCTCGTAGCCGTTTCGCCCGCCGTACCAGCCGACCTCCACCTCGGTGCCCTGGAAGTCGAAGCGGGTCACCTGCGGCGCCGACGTCACGTTGCGCCACCCAGCGGGGATGCCCCTCTGCACAGACCGTGCGCGCGTGGCCTCCTCGGCACAGGCCACGGCCGCGGCGATGAACCCGAGCCCCTGCTCGACCACGGTGCCCGGAGGCCCGGTGCGGGGCTCGAGGGCACTCAGGTGCGCGTCGTCCAGGAAAGCCGTCGAGAGGGTCTCCTCGACGAACTCGCGGTGCCCGAGGATCTCGACGAGCAGGTCCCGGTTCGTGCGTACGCCGTGCAGGCGGGCTCGTCGGAGCACCCCGGCCAGACGCCGGAGGGCGGCCTCGCGACTCGGTCCCCAGGCGACGACCTTGGCCAGCATCGCGTCGTAGTGGGTCCCGACCTCGTCGCCCGTGCCGAACCCGCTGTCCAGGCGGATGCCGTGCTGCGCGAGCCGGCCGAACTCGACGTCGACGTCGGGAACCTCGAAGCGGCTGAGCCGTCCGGACTGAGGCTGCCAGTCGTGCGCGGGGTCCTCGGCGTAGAGCCGGACCTCGACGGCGTGCCCACGCGGCCGCTCGACGTGGATCGCGAGGGCCCGTCCCCGCTCGGCCGCGGCGACCTGGAGCTCGACGAGGTCGAGCCCGGTCACGCACTCCGTGACCGGGTGCTCGACCTGCAGCCGGGTGTTCATCTCGAGGAAGAAGAACTGCTGCCGCTCCTCGTCGTAGAGGAACTCCACGGTGCCCGTGCTGCGGTAGCGGATGGCCTCGGCGGCCTTCCGCGCCGCATCGTGCATCTCCTTGCGGACGTCGTCCGGGATGCCGGGGGCCGGAGCCTCCTCCACCACCTTCTGGTGACGACGCTGCACGGAGCAGTCGCGGTCACCCAGGATCGAGATGTTCGCGTTGCCGTCGCCGAAGACCTGGACCTCGACGTGGCGGCCCCGCTCGACGTAGGTCTCCACGAAGACGGTGCCGTCGCCGAACGCTGACTCGGCCTCGGTCCGGGCGCCGGCGACCATGTCGGGCAGTGACTCGAGCAGGTGCACCACGCGCATGCCACGGCCACCACCACCGGCAGACGCCTTCACCAGCACGGGAAGGTCGGCCTCGGTGACCTGCCCGGGGTCGAGGTTGGCGAGCACCGGGACACCGGCCTCGGCCATGAGGCGTTTGGCCTCGACCTTGTTGCCCATCGACTCGATCGACTCGGGGTCCGGGCCGACCCAGGTGAGCCCGGCGTCGATGACTGCGCGGGCGAAGGCGGCGTTCTCGGAGAGGAAGCCGTAGCCGGGGTGGACGGCGTCAGCGCCGGCCTTGAGGGCGGCTGCGACGACGAGGTCGCCGCGCAGATAGGTGTCCGCCGGCGCGTCACCCGGGAGCCGGACCGCGAGGTCCGCCTCCGCCACGAACGGCAGGCTCGCATCGGCGTCGGAGTGCACGGCCACCGTCTCGATGCCGAGCCGGCGACAGGTGGCGAAGACCCGCCGGGCGATCTCGCCCCGGTTGGCCACGAGCATTCTCTTGATGGTCATCGGCTCACATCCGGAAGACGCCGAAGCGGTCGGTGCCCTCGACCGGCGTGTTGTCGATGACGGACAGGCAGATCCCCAGGATGGTGCGGGTGTCGCGAGGGTCGATGACCCCGTCGTCGTACACCATCCCCGAGAGGAAGAACGGCAGGCTCTGCTCCTCGACCTGCTGCTCGACGTACGTCCTCAGACCGGCATCGGCCTCCTCGTCGTAGGGCTTCCCCTTCGACTCCGCGGCAGCCCTCGCGACGATGGACAGCACGCCGGCGAGCTGCGCCGGACCCATCACCGCGGACTTCGCGCTGGGCCAGGTGAAGAGGAAGCGGGGGTCGTACGCGCGGCCGTTCATGCCGTAGTTGCCGGCGCCGTACGACGCACCCATGACGATCGCGAGGTGCGGCACCGTGCTGTTGCTGACCGCGTTGATCATCTGCGCGCCGTGCTTGATGATCCCGCCCTGCTCGTACTCCTTGCCGACCATGTAGCCGGTGGTGTTGTGCAGGAACAGGAGCGGTACGTCGATCTGGTTGGCGAGCTGGATGAACTGGGTCGCCTTCTGGGCCTCCTCGGAGAAGAGGATCCCCTGCGCGTTGGCGAGGATGCCGATCTGCCGGCCGTGGATCTTCGCCCACCCGGTGACCAGCGACGGTCCGTAGAGCGGCTTGAACTCGTCGAGGACGACCTCGTTGCCCGGCCCGCTCCCGTCACAGATCCGCACGATCACGTCCCGCGGGTCGAACGGCTCCTTGAGGTCGGTCGGGATCAGGTCGAGCAGCTCCTCCACGTCCGCATCCGGCTCAGCCCAACCCCGATTCGTCTGCGGTCGCCCCGCCTGGGATGTTGATCCTCCGCTAGACGAATCGGTGTGCTTGCGGTGGTTGAGCCGCGCCACGATGCGCCGGCCGATCCGGATGGCGTCGGCCTCGTCGGCGGCGAGGTAGTCGGCGAGCCCGGAGACCTTGGCGTGCATCTCGGCACCGCCGAGCGACTCGTCGTCGGACTCCTCACCGGTCGCCATCTTGACCAGCGGGGGGCCGCCGAGGAACACCTTGGCACCCTCCTTGACCATGACGACGTAGTCGCTCATGCCCGGGATGTAGGCGCCGCCGGCCGTGGAGTTGCCGAAGACCAGCGCGATGGTCGGGCGCTTGTCGGCACTGGACCGGGTGATGTCGCGGAAGATCCGCCCGCCCGGGATGAAGATCTCCTTCTGCGTGGGCAGGTCGGCACCGCCCGACTCGACGAGGTTGATCGTCGGGAGCCTGTTCTCCTGGGCGATCTGCGAGGCGCGGAAAGACTTCTTCAACGTCCACGGGTTGCTCGCGCCGCCCTTCACCGTGGGGTCGCTGGCGACGATCATGCACTCGACGCCCTCGACCACGCCGATGCCGGTGATGAGGCTCGCGCCGACGGTGAAGTCCGAGCCCCAGCCGGCCAGCGGCATCAGCTCCAGGAACGCGGACCCCTCGTCGAGGAGCAGCTCGATGCGCTCGCGGGCGAGGAGCTTGCCACGCTTCTTGTGCCGCTCGTTGTAGCGCTCACCGCCGCCGTCCACGGCCTTCGCGTGCTCCGCCTCGAGCTCGGCGAGCTTGGTGAGCATCGACTCGCGCCGGCTGATCGTCTCGGTCATGGCGTGAACCCCAGGAGCTTGGCGGCCAGGTCGTCGAGCACTTCGTTCGCTCCTCCTCCGATGCCGAGGATGCGGGCGTCGCGGTAGTGACGCTCCACCTCGGTCCCGTGCATGTAGCCGGTGCCGCCGTGGACCTGCACCGCCTCGTTCGTGCAGTACGCCGCGGCATCCACGCCGAGGCGCTTCGCGTGCAGCGCCTCGACCAGGGGCTGCTCGCCCTCGTCGTACCGGCGCGCCACCTCGCGGGTGTAGACGCGGGCCGCCTCGACGCGACGGTGCATCTCGACGAGCTTGTGGCGGACGACCTGGTTGCCCAGCAGGGACTGGCCGAAGGCCTCGCGGCTCCGTGCGTGGTCGACAGTGAGCGCGAGGCAGCGGGCCGCCGTCGAGTAGCCCTGCACCGCGAGGCCGACCCTCTCGGTGACGAACGCCATCGCGATCTGGACGAAGCCCGTGCCCTCGTCGCCGACGAGGTTCTCGGCCGGCACCCGCGCGTCGCTGAAGGACAGCTCGGCGGTGTCCGAGGCGTGCCACCCCATCTTGTCGAGCTGACGAGAAACCTCGAACCCGGGCGTGTCCTTCTCGACCACGAGGAGGCTGATCCCCTTGTGCCCCGGACCTCCGGTGCGCACGGCGGTGGTCACGAAGTCGGCGCGCACCCCCGAGGTGATGAACGTCTTCGACCCGTTGACGACGTAGTGGTCGCCGTCGCGCACGGCCCTGGTGCGGATGTTCGCGACGTCGGAGCCGCCGTCGGGCTCGGTGATCGCGAGGGCTCCGATCTTCTCGCCGGCCAGGGTCGGTCGCACGAACCTGTCGACGAGGTCGGCGTTGCCGCTCGCGGCGATGTGCGGGAGCGCAATGCCGTGGGTCAGCAGACCGGCGATGACGCCACCCGAGGCGCCGGCTTCCATGAGCGCCTCGGTGAGGCACACGGAGTCGAGCAGCCCGCCGCCGGAGCCACCGACGTCCTCGGGGAACGAGACGCCGAGGAAGCCTTGCTTGGCCGCGGACCGGTGCAGCTCACGAGGGAGGCTTCGCGCGGCCTCCCACGCGTCGATGTTCGGGAGCACCTCACGTTCCACGAAGGTGCCGGCGCTCTCCCGGAGGGCCTTCTGCTCCTCGGTCCATGCCGTCACAGGAGCTCCTCCGGGACGTCGACGAAGCGCGACCGGGCCCATTCACCCAGGCCCTTGGCCTGCGGGTCGAAGCGGCCCGAGGCGGCGACGCCCTCGCCGAGGAGGTCGTGGATCACGACGTTGACCGCGTGGAGGTTCGGGAGGGGGTGCACCTCGACGTCGAGGTCAGCGGCCTCCGGGAGCAGGCCGCGAACGAAGTCCGGCGTGACCGTGGCGAGCAGCCACTCGGCGCGCGCCGCTGCCTTCGCGTCCGCCGCGCTCACCCAGAGGCCGAGGTTCGCGTCGCCACCCTTGTCGCCCGACCGGGCGTGCACGAACGTGCCCAACGGGACCTTCGTCGTCGCGACGTCTCGATACGCGGCTCCTCCGTCGCCGCTGCTCGACGAACGATCACTCGCTGGTCGAGTGCCCCGAGCCTGCGAGGGGTGTATCGAGACCTGGTCGGGTGGGGGGATGTCCTCGGTGGTGCCGTCGGCGTGGTGCACCCGGTGGGGTACGGCGATCTGGGGGACGTAGCCGGCCCGGTAGACGCCGTAGGGAGTGCCCGGGCCGGGAGGCGCGGTCATCGTGAAGCCGGGGTAGGACGCGAGGGCGAGCTCGACCAGCGGTGCCGTGAACCTCTTGCCGACCTTGTCGGGCGACGGGTCGCGGACCACGACCCGGAGCCGGGCGCTCGCTGCCTCCTCGGTGTCGGCATCGGGGTGGTCGGTCCGGGCGAACGACCAGTCGAGCGACGCCGGTCCGTCGGATCCCCAGGCGGTCGAGGCCTGGGCTCGCACCCACGCGGCCTTCGCGTCGAGGTCGAGCCCGGTGAGCACGATCTCCATCTGGTTGCGGAAGCCGCCGAGGTGGTTGAGGCACACCTTGGTGGTCGACGGCGGTGCCGAGCCGCGCACTCCGCTGACCCGCACCCGGTCGTCGCCGTCCGGAGAGAGCACGATCGAGTCGAGGTGCGTGGTGACGTCGGGCCCGAGGTAGAGCGTCGACTGGATCTCGTAGACCAGCTGCGCGGTCACGGTGTCCACCGACACCAGCCCGCCCGTGCCCGGGTGCTTCGTGACCACGCACGAGCCGTCGGCGTGGATCTCCGCGAGCGGGAACCCGAGCGGCTTCGAGGCGAGCCCCGCGTCGAGCAGAGCCTTGAACCCGCTGAAGTTGCCACCCGTCGCCTGCGCCCCGCACTCGATCACGTGTCCGGCGACCACCGCGCCTGCGAGGGCGTCGTGGTCCGCGCGGCCCCAGCCGAAGTGCGCGGCCGCCGGGCCGACCACGACCGAGGCGTCGGTGACACGGCCGGTCACGACGACGTCGGCGCCGGCGGAGAGCGCGGCCGCGATGCCGAAGGCGCCGAGGTACGCGTTGGCGGTCAGTGGCTTGCCGTCCTCGGTCAGCCCGAGCTCCTCGGCACGATCGACGAGAGCGTCGCCGTCGACGTACGCGATCCTCGCGTCGACGCCCTGCTCGGCCGCCACCTCGCGCAGCCGCTCGGCGAGCCCGGACGGGTTGAGGCCGCCCGCGTTGGCGACGATCCGCACCCCGCGCTCGACGGCGAGGGCCAGGCAGTCGGTGAGCTGGGTGACGAAGGTGCGCGCATAGCCGAGCGCCGGGTCCTTCATCTGGTCGCGGCCGAGGATGAGCATGGTGAGCTCGGCGAGGTAGTCGCCGGTGAGCACGTCGAGCTCGCCGCCCTCGAGCATCTCGCGCATCGCGGAGAGCCGGTCGCCGTAGAAGCCGGAGCAGTTGCCGACGCGGAGCACGCCCCCGTCACCGAAGGTCACGACGCACCGCCGATCGGCTCGCGGCCGTTGCCGGACGGTCCGGCGAACGCCTGCGCGAGGTCGAGCCACTGGTCGGCGTGGTCGCCGAAGGCCTGCACGTCGAGGTCGTCGCGGTGGCGTCGCTGCGTGACGAGCAGCGCGAAGTCCCACGCCGATCCGGTCACCCGCTGCTCGGCGCCCGGGTCGCCGTACTCCCAGGTCTCGCCGCCGGGCGCGACCAGCGCGAGGTGGACGTCCTCGCGTCGGGGCGTCGAGACCCGGCGTTCGCGAACGAGAAGCCGCGCGTGCGCACGCCGATGTGGACCACGTGCCGCACCCGGTCGTGCGGGGCGACCTCGACCGCCAGCGCCGCGGCGACGTCGAGGCCGTGCGCCCAGGTCTCCATGTAGCGCGCGGTCGCCATCGACGTCGGGCTCATCGGCGGGCCGAACCACGGCAGCTTGTCGCCGGGCGGGAACGCGGTCAGGGCGCGTGCGAGGTCGACCCGGCCGGTGCGCCAGGTGGCCAGCAGCTCCTCCGGGGGTACGGCGGCCGCCGCTGCCGCGGCCTGGTCGACGAACCCGTGCGGATCGGCGATGGCCTGGAGCACGATCTCGTCCCAGCCCGTCTTGTCCGTCGCGGCGAGGACCGCGGCCTGGTCGGTCCACGCGAGGTGCGCGACCGAGGTCGCGACGTCCCAGCCCTCCGCCGGGGTCGGCGAGCGCCAGCCGGCGTCGTCGAGGTCCGCGACGAGACCGTCGAGGGCGTCGCCCTCCGCCTCGAGGTCGGCGAGCACGCCCAGCAGCCGGGAGTCGGTGCTCTGCTCGGTCATGGGGCCTCCTTGCGCACGAGGGCAGCGTCGAGGGTGGCGGACCAGCGGTCGAGGATCCGGGCCCGGCGGGCGGCGTCGTCGGAGAGCACGTTGGCCAGGCCGAGCCCGCGGACCATGTCGAGGGTCGCCTGCACGAGCTCGCGGTTGCCCCGGACCCGGTCGTCGACGCCGAGCGCCTCGACGGTGCGTCGGTGGGTGGCCCGGCCGACCCGGCTCTCGAGGTCGGTGACGGCCTGACGGAGCGACTCGTCGGTGCGGGCCGCCACCCAGAGCTCGACGGCCGCGAGGAACAGCGGCTCGGTGAAGAGGTCGGCCAGGACCTCGAGCACCGCGCGGGTGCGGGCCGGACCGGACGGCAGCCTCTCGGTGCGCGCCACCATCTCGTCGTGGCGCACCGTGGCCGAGGTGGTCGACCGCCGCCAGGACCAGGTCGTTCTTGGTCGGGAAGTGGTGCAGCTGGGCGCCGCGGCTCACGCCGGCCCGCCGGGACACCAGGGTGGTGGAGGTCCCGCTCCAGCCGTGCTCCACGAGGCACTCGACGGTCGCGTCGAGCAGTCGCTGCCGCATCGCCCGGGTGCGCTCCTCCTGGGGCACCCGGGTGGCTGTGGAGGTCACGACAGCACTCTGCCGACGTACAAACAAACAGTCAAGCCTGATTGTTTGTCGTACCAATTCGAGCGTTTTAACTCGACGCTCAAGTGAGGCACGCCTAAAATCGCGCGTGAGGGCCTCGGCGCAATGGGGTGTGCGCCGCCTCCCGACCCAGGATGGGGGCCGACGCGTGGTCGTGCAGAGCATCGACGGCCGTATCGACGAGGTTCTTCGCAGACTTCCCCGCATCCTGCGAAGCGACCGGGCACCGTCCGCTGTCCTCGGCGAGGTCGCCACCCTCGCCCGCGAGCTCTTCGGCACGCACCTCGCCGTCGCCGCCTTCCTCGACGACGACCGGTCCCTCGGCTCGATGGGCTTCTCCGGCGCCTCGGCGCTCGACGAGCCCGCCCTGCGCCAGCACCCGGCGATCGTCGACGCGCTCGCCGCCCTGCTCACCGTCGACGGTCCGGTCCGCGTCGACCCGGCACCCGAGCGACCCCGCGGCGTCCACGACGATGCCCCGGCCGCGGCCCTTCATCGGCAGCCTGCTCGGCGTCCGGCTCCGGTCGGGCTCCCGCACGGTCGGCGTGCTCTTCCTGGCCGCCGACAAGGACGGCCCGTCGTTCCGGCCGGAGGACGAAGCCCTCCTCGACGAGCTCGGACGCGCCCTCGGCGCCGCCCTCGACAACGCGATGCTCCTGCGCGAGGCGCTCCGGGCCCGGCGCTGGATGCGCGCCGCGACGACGCTGACCCAGCAGCTGCTCGCCAACGAGCTTCCCGGAGCCGCTCAAGGTCATCTCCGAGCGAGCGATGGAGCTGGCCGACGCGACCGTCTCGGCGATCCTCCTCGTGCAGGAGGACCAGCTCGTCGTCCGGCACGTCACCGGGCTGAGCCACCTGGCGCAGTTCCGCGGTCGTTCCTTCCCTCTCGACGGGTCGATCACCCAGCGGGTGCCTCGAGGCCGGCGAGCCGATCAACTTCGCCGACCTGTCGCTCGAGCGCAGCGACGCCCTCGACGACGTCGACGACAGCGAGCTCGGGCCGGGCGTGATGATCCCGCTGCACGGCGAGGACGAGCTGGTCGGGACGCTGTTCCTCGGGCGCTACAAGGACTCCCCGATGTTCACCCACGCCGAGCTCGACATGGCCTCGGCGTTCGCCACCCAGGCCTCGATCGCGCTCGAGCTGGTCGCCGCCCGCAAGCTCCAGGACGCGCTGCTCCTCGTGGAGGAGCGCGACCGCATCGCCCGTGACCTGCACGACCACGTCGTGCAGCGGCTCTTCGCGACCGGGCTCTCGCTGCAGCAGGCGGTGCCCAACCTCGAGGGCGCCGGCAAGGAGCGGGTCGAGTCCGCGATGATCTCGATCGACGAGACCATCCGTCAGATCCGCAACACGATCCTCACGCTGCGCTCGGCCGGCGACGACGCGGTGACGCTCGTCGACATGATCACCGACATCGCGATGGAGGCGGAGCGGCTCCTCGGCTACGCGCCGATCCTCGCGCTCGACCCGGGCTCGCGCGACATCAAGGGCGCCCTCGCCTCCGACCTCGCCGCGTGCGTCCGCGAGGCGATGTCCAACGTCGTACGCCATGCGCATGCGACCCAGGTCATCGTGAAGGCCGTCGTCCACCTCGGCCAGCTCACCCTCAGCGTCGCCGACGACGGCGTCGGCATCGCCAGCTCACGCCGCAGCGGCCTCGGCAACCTCGCCAAGCGCGCCGAGCAGCACGGCGGCTTCCTCGAGTGCGACAGCACCATCGGCCACGGCACCACGCTCACGTGGCGCGTGCCGGTCGTCCGCCTCTAGCGCCGCACGAGCACCAGGGTATGTAGAAAGACTGGCACTTCCCACGGGTTACGTCCCATGGGAAGCGCCAGTCGCTCGACATACCTTGGGGTTCTGTCAGGCCACGTCCTCGTTCTCCGCGCGGGCCCTGCGGGCGGCGTCGCGGATCTCGAACATCTCGGTGGCGAAGCCGCCGAGGGCGTGGGTGATGTCGCGGACGGCCCCGGTCACGATCATGGCGACGCTGGCCACGGTCTCGGCGCCGGCCTCGACCGTGTGCTGGACCGCGTCCTTGGTGATCTCGGTCCTGCTCAGCTGATCGGCCATCAGGTCGGTTCCTCTCGTCGGTGGCACCAGTCTTGGATGCCGGAGGGCCGGCCACAACCCGCGCGGCGCGGGATGTGACCGGCCTCTCGCAGTACGCCGGTGGGGCCGGTGTCAGGACGCGATGCGCTCGCGGACCTGGCGGCTGACCTTCGCGGTGTCGATGTCGACGGTCTCGGCGGGCGCCGGCTCCGGCACGACGACCGGCTTGGGCGCGCGGTCGCCGTCACCGTCGTACCGCTTGCCCTTGCGGGGCGGCAGCGCCAGCTTGGCGATCTTCACGAACACGCTGCCGAGCTGCTTGGGCAGGCTGCCGGTGTTGTAGGGCAGGCCGTAGCGCTCGCAGATCTCGCGCACCTCCACCGCGATCTCCGGGTAGCGGCGGGCCGGGATGTCCGGGAACAGGTGGTGCTCGATCTGGTACGACAGGTTCCCGCTCATGAGGTGCAGCAGCTTGCCGCCGGTGAAGTTGGCCGAGCCGAGCAGCTGGCGGTAGTACCAGGCGCCGCGCGACTCGTTCTCGGTCTCCTCCATCGAGAAGCTCTGCACGCCGGCCGGGAAGTGGCCGCAGAAGATGATGTTGAACGCCCAGATGTTCCGGACCAGGTTCGCGGTCGCGTTGCCGGCCAGCGTCAGCGGGAAGAACGGACCGGTCAGCAGCGGGAACAGCGCGTAGTCCTTGAGCGTCTGGCGACGCACCTTGCGGATCATGCCGCGGTGCAGGTGCTTGGTGTCCTTCCAGGTCCGCTCGCCCGACATGATGTTCTCCACCTCGAGGTCGTGCAGCAGCACGCCCCACTGGAAGAACGTCATGAGCAGGAACGCGTAGACCGGGTTGGCGAGGTGCTGCGGACGCCACTTCTGGTCCTCGTCCATCCGCAGGATGCCGTAGCCGATGTCGCGGTCCTTGCCGAGGATGTTCGTGTACGTGTGGTGGATGTAGTTGTGCGAGTACTTCCACTGCTCGCTCGGGCACACCGTGTCCCACTCGTACATGCGCGAGTTGAGGCCCGGGTCGCCCATCCAGTCGTACTGCCCGTGCATCACGTTGTGCCCGATCTCCATGTTGTCGAGGATCTTGGAGATGCTGAGGCTCGCGACGGCCAGCGGCCAGGCCGGCGGCAGGTAGAAGAGCGCACGACCGGCGCCCTCGAACGCGCGCTGGGCCTTGACGATGCCGCGGATGTAGTCGGCGTCGGCCTGGCCGAGGTCGGCGACGACGCGCTGGCGCAGTGCGTCCAGCTCCGTGCCGAACTCGTCGAGCTGGTCAGGGGTGAGGCTGTAAGGCATGACGTTCCTTCCTTCGGATTCGTCTAGCGGAGGATCAAGATCCGCCGCGGAGTGACCGCAGACGAATCGGGGTGAGATCAGAGGTCGACGGCGCAGTCGCCGACGGGAGCGGAGACGCAGATCCGGACGTCCTCGTCCGGCTGGGACGACTCCTCGCCGGTGAGCACGTTGCGCACGGTGCCCTCGGTCTTGGTGGAGACGCAGGAGAAGCAGATGCCCATCCGGCAGCCGTACGCCGGCGTGAGGCCGAGGGCCTCGGCCTGCTCGAGCAAGCGTGGCGCCGGTGTTCTCCGAGTCCTGGCCGGCGCGGGCGAAGCGGGTGCTGCCCGTCGCGCCCTCGACCGGCTTGAGGGTCGAGGTCTTGAAGTACTCGACCCGCAGCCGCGGGTTGTCGGCGAAGGTGTCCTGCACCTTCTCGATGAGCCCGGCCGGCCCGCACGCCCAGGTGTCGGTGTCGGCGTACTCCGGGAGCAGGCGGGCCAGCTCGTCGGTGGTGTACGCCGGGTCGCCGGCCTCGGGGTAGAGCAGGGTCACCCGCACGTTCGGCGGGAGGTCGGCGAGCTCCTCGGCGTAGATCTGGTGGTCGGCCGACTGCGCGTAGTGCAGGAAGTGGACGGTCCCGCCGTACCCCCGCCGGAGCAGGGTGCGCAGGATCGACATGACCGGCGTGATGCCGGAGCCGCCGGAGACGAGCAGCACCCGCGGCGGCAGCGGGTTCGGGAGGGTGAACATCCCCTCCGCCTGGGAGAGCTGGATGACGTCGCCCACCCGGGCGTGGTTGACCAGGTGCTTGGACACCTGGCCGGTCGGGTTGGCGCGCATCGTGAGCGTGATCAGGTCGCCGGGGCCGGACTCGGCCGAGGAGACCGAGAAGCAGCGCGTACGCCGGGCGCCGTCGACCTCGACGCCGACCTGGACGTACTGGCCGGCCTCGTGGCCGCGCCAGGCACGGCTGGGCTCGAGGGTGACCGTCGCGACCGGCTCGCCGGCGCGGGTCTCCCGGGTGACGTCGACGACGCGGGCCCGGACCTCGTTCACGACCCACATCGGGTCGACGATCTCGAGGTAGCGGTCCACGCCGTGCGGCTGGGTGAGGGCGCCCAGGACGGGCGACCGGAGAAGACTGGTGGTGAGAGACATCGTCGCTCCTCTATTTCGGTGAACGACCGTACACTGAAAGTGTGCCGAGAAGGCTCCCCCACCGTCAACCGGTTCGCCTGTGAGCGTGGACACCCCGCGCCCGGGGTTTGGTCCGCCAGTGGTCAGATGTTCACCTGGGTACAGTGTGGCGGTGGTCACCGAGGGCGCGGGGACAGCGCCGGGCACCGCACCCGGCACCCGCCAGGAGCGCAAGGAGCGCACCCGGCAGTCGATCCTCGACGCCGCGCTGAAGCTCTCCGAGGGCACCGGCCTCGCCGGCCTGTCGCTGCGGGCGGTGGCCAAGGAGGTCGGCATCGTGCCGACCGCGTTCTACCGGCACTTCGCCTCGATCGAGGAGCTCGGGCTCGCCCTGGTCGACGCGTCCTTCGCCTCGCTGCGGCTGATGATGCGCGAGGCCCGGCGCAGCTGGGTGTCCATCGACGCGGTCATCGAGAGCTCGGTGGAGATCCTGGCCCGCAACGTGCGCGACCGCCGCGCGTACTTCCTCTTCATGTTCCGCGAGCGGATGAGCGGCATCGTCTCGGTGCGCGAGGCGATCCGGCACGAGCTCGAGCTGTTCGAGCGCGAGCTGGCCACCGACCTCGCCCGGCTCCCCGGCCCCGACTCCTGGTCGACCGAGGACCTCCGCGTCCTCGCGAACCTCATCGTCGGCCTCATGGTGAACACCACCGAGGCGATCCTGACCTCCCCCCGCCCCGAGGCGGAGCGCGCCGTCGTCGCCACCGCCGAGAAGCAGATCCGCTTCCTCGTCATCGGCGCCGCCTCCTGGCAGGGCCAGGAGGAAGTCTCCTAGCGCCGAGTCGGCATCACATGAGGCGGCGGGCGATCGGGAGGGGCATGAGCTTGAGGACGAGGCCGAGGGGCTCCCAGGGCCAGCCGGGGACGCGGGCGGAGGCCTTCTCCTTCTCGATGGCGGCGACCATCGAGCGCACGCCCTTCTCGGTGCTCGACATGAGCGGCGTGCTCGGGGCGGTCGCACTCATCTCGGAGCGGATGTAGCCGGGGTAGAGCACGGTCACCTTGATCGGCGTCTTGTACAGGTCGACGCGGAGCCCCTCGGCGAGGTGGGCGACGGCGGCCTTCGTCGCGGCGTACGTCGTGATGTTCCCGGGCATGCCGCGCAAGGCGGAGACGCTGCTGATCATCACGAGGTGTCCGGCGTCCTGCTCGCGGAAGATCTCCGCGGCCGCCTCGGTCTGGGCGAGCGCGCCGAGGACGTTGGTCTCGGCGGTCTCCTTGTTGGCGTGGAACTTCCCGGTGCCGAGCGGCGCGCCCTTGCCGAGCCCGGCGTTCACGACGATCCGGTCGAGGTGGCCGAAGTCGCGGTGGAAGGCGTGGAACACCTCGAAGACCTGGTCGTGGTCGGTCACGTCGAGCGCGCGTACCTCCACCCGCCGGCCCGCGTGCTCCTTCTCGATCTCGTTCTTGAGCTCGTCGAGCTTCTCGGTACGCCGGGCGCACAGCGCGAGGTCGTAGCCGAGGCCGGCGAACTGGCGAGCCATCTCGGCGCCGAGCCCGGAGCTCGCGCCGGTGATGAGGATCGTCTGGGGCACAGGGGTCCTTCCGTAGGAGCGTCCACACCGATTCGTCTAGCGGAGGATCAAGATTCCACGCGAGGTGACCACAGACGAATCGGTGTCATGAGTCCAACGGTCGGGTCAGCGGTAGGTCACGTGGTCGGGCTCGAGGTGGCCGTGCTCGTTGAAGGAGACGAGGGTCGTGCCGCGGGCGCCGACGACGACCTTGGCGTACGACGCGTTGGCGGTCACCGGGTTGAGCTGGTTCGAGATGTCGGTGCCGCTGCCGAGGAGGTGCGCGACGATCCAGGAGACCGGCCCGCCGCTGGTGAACACCACGGCCACGTCGCCCGGGCCGACGGCGGCCGCGAGCCGGGCGAAGGCGTCCTCGACGCGCGCGGTGAACGCCGAGAAGGGCTCGTCGTACTCGTCCTCGGACTCCCCCGCGATCCAGTTCGCCATCGCCGCGTCCCACCAGGCGTCGAACTCCGCCCGGCTCAGCTCGCCGTCCGTCGATCCGGGGTCGCCGTGCACCGCGAGCATCTGCTGGTGGTCGAACTCGTTCCACCCCGGGTCGACCTCGACGTCGAGGTCCCACCCGGCAGCGGAGCGGGCCGCGTCGGCGGTCTCCCGGTGCCGGCGCATCGTCCCGGCCAGCAGCCGGGTCGGGGCCAACCGGCGCTCGCCGAGCGCCTTCCCCAGCAGTGCCCCCTGGGCGTGCCCGGTCTCGGAGAGCACGTCGTAGTCGGCGGCACCCCACGAGGCCTGACCGTGGCGCACCAGGTAGATCACCGCCATCCGAGCAGCCTCTCGATCCGCTGCTCGGCCACCCGCACCGCGGGGCCGAAGACGGCGAACGCCTGGTTGGTGGTCTGCCCGTGGAAGAAGCGGTAGTAGATCTGCTGCGAGATCACGGCGAGCCGGAAGAGCCCGAAGATCTCGTA
Organism: uncultured Actinomycetota bacterium; assembly: GCA_963759965.1. Classification (GTDB taxonomy): domain Bacteria; phylum Actinomycetota; class Actinomycetes; order Propionibacteriales; family Nocardioidaceae; genus Marmoricola_A. Next base: position 242,764 of record CAVXBM010000016.1, on the reverse strand, counting down.
GAACCGCCACTGCTCGTCGCTCAGCGACCGGCCGGTCCGCTCGCAGTAGGCCTGCACGAACTCGGCGCGGGTGAGCATGCCGGGCAGGTGCGTCGGGACCCGCCGGAACTTCGCGAGGTCGGCGTCCGCGGCGTCGACCCAGAACGCCATGTTGCCGCCGAGGTCCATGAGCGGGTCGCCGAGCGTCGCCATCTCCCAGTCGAGGACGCCGACGACGCGCGTCGGGTCGTCGGCGTCGAAGACCAGGTTGTCCATCTTGAAGTCGTTGTGGATCACGCAGGTGTCCACGTCGTCGGGCTGGTGCTCGGCGAGCCACGCCATCACGCGCTCGAAGTCAGGGGCGTCGTCGGTGCGCGCGTTGCGGTAGCGCAGCGACCAGCCCTCGACCTGGCGGCGGACGTAGCCGAGCCCCTTGCCGAGCGAGGTGAGGCCGGCGGCGTCGGGGTCGACCGCGTGCAGCTCGGCGAGGACCTCGACCATGCTCAGGCACAGTCCGCGCGCCTGCTCGGACGTCAGCTCGTCCTCGCTCAGGTCCGCCCGCGGGATGAGGCCCTCGAGCCGGTCCATCACGTAGAAGTCGGAGCCGAGCACGGCTTCGTCGTCGCAGAACGCGACCATGGCCGCGACGTACGGGAAGACCGGCGCGAGCTGCTTCTGGATGCGGTACTCGCGGCCCATGTCGTGCGCGCCCCTGGCCTTGGTGCCCCGCGGCGCCGTGCGCATGATCAGCTCCCGCGTCGGGTACCGCAGCAGGAACGTCAGGTTGGACGCGCCGCCCGGGAACTGCCGCACCTCGGGCGCACCCGCGACGTCGTCACGGAACCGCTCGTCGGCGTTGGCCTGCAGCCACGTGCTCACCGCGGCCACGTCGAAGGCGTCCTCCTCGCGCACCGCGCGGGACTCGTCGGTCACATCGCCTCCAGCTTGGCGGCCTGGCTGCGCATCAGTGCGTCGTACGCCGGCCGGTCGGTCGTCTTGAGGTGGTACGCCGCGCGTGCCGCGTCGTCGGGGACGATCAGCTCGTCACCGCGCTCGAGACCCTCGAGCACCGCCGCGGCCACGTCGTCCGCCGTCGTCGTCGAGTCGTCCACGAGCCTCCGCATCACCGTGCCGATCGCCTCGTCCTCACCCTGGAGCGAGTCCATCAGGTGGGTGCGGAAGTACGACGGGCACACGACATGGGCGGTCACGCCGTACCCCGCGAGCTCGTGACCGATGGTCTCGGTGAACGCCACGACGCCCGCCTTGACGGCGTTGTAGGAACCCATCCCGCCCGGGTGGACCAGTCCAGCGAGCGAGGCCACGTTGACCACGCGGCCGGAGCGCTGGGCCTTGAAGACGGGGGTGAACGTCCGGGTGCCGCGGACCACGCCGAAGAGGTTGACCTCCGTGATCCACTGCCACTCCTCGAGGGTGCAGCGGTCGATGCGACCACCTCCGGCGACGCCGGCGTTGTTGACCAGCACGTCGAGGCCGCCCCAGTCGTCCTCGACCTTCGCGCGGGCCGTCGCCCAGTCGTCGTCGGAGGTGATGTCGAGGGGATGGATCTCGTCGCCCGGCGCGATGTCGGTGGCCAGCACCCGGGCGCCGGCGCCGCGGAAGCGTGCCGTGAGGGCCGCACCGAGGCCGGACGCCGCGCCGGTCACCAGGACACGTGCGCCGTCGAAGCCGTGGGAGGACACGGCTCCGACCCTAGTGGCCGCCTCCGGGCCCTATGCTTCCAGGGACCCGCAGCCCGTGAGCCGTGGGCAGACACGAGGGAGCCAAGATGACCAAGCTCGTCGCCGTGGTGTGCGCGGCGCTTCTGACCTTGACCGCGTGCGGAGGCGGCGGTGACGACGAGGCGAAGGACAACATCGCCTCCAGCCTGAAGAAGGCGGACACAGGTCTCGCAGGCAACACCAGCCTGTCGGACGACCAGGCGGACTGCGTGGCCGGCGGCATGGTCGACGGCATCGGTGTCGACAAGCTCAAGGACTACGGGATCCTCAAGGACGACAACACGGTCGACACCGACGCGCAGCCCGACGACCTCTCGGCTGACGACGCGGACGCCATGGCCGGCACCATCGTCGACTGTGTCGACCTGGGCGAGCTGCTCGCGGACCAGATGGGCGACCAGTTCGACCAGCTCAGCGAGGACCAGCAGAAGTGCGTCACCGACGTCTTCGACGACGAGACCTTCAAGGGCATCCTGTCCGCCACCTTCCAGGGCGAGACCCCGGACCTGGGTCAGGACCTCCAGGCCGACATGGTGAAGTGCATGACGCCCACCCAGTGACCCACGCCGAGTCGGGAGAAACTGCGCCGCGTTTCTCCCGACTCGCTGCTTTTTGGAGCAGTTTCTCCCGCCTCGGCGTCAGCTGGCGACGGTGGCGACGACGTTGCTGCGGGTCACGGGGTCGGCCCAGACGTTCGCCGTGCGGACCAGCCGGAAGGCCGACACGAGCGCGAACGGGAGCGCGAAGAGCACCGACCACTCCCACGACACGTGCGCCAGCAGGGAGAAGAGGATGCCCACGCAGGTGGTGCTGAGCGCCAGCCGGGACGAGTAGCCGACCATCACCAGCGGCGGAGCGGGAGTCGCGCGGGCGCTGCGCAGGTCGACGGCGAACGGTCGCCGCACCGACCACCGCAGCGACGCCGAGACCACCTGGAGCACGACCACCACCGCAGCGCACAGGACGGCGGCGAGCTCGTCGACGTCGGGCAGCCCGGCCCGCAGGCTGGCGAAGAGCACGGTGCCGGCTGTCGCGACGAGGAGCACCTCGACGAGCACGAACACGCGGGAGAGGAACACCATCCGCGGGTCGATCGGCAGGCTGTCGCGCCAGAGCGCGCCACGGCCGTCGAGGCACCAGGAGTTCACGCCGAAGAGGAGCGCACCACCGGACGCGACGAGCCCCGGGAGGATCGTGAGCATGTCCCAGTGCAGGTCGCCGGCGATGGCGACCAGGCCAGGCATGACCGCCAGCACCCCGAGGCCTCGACGTAGCGGCACCGAGCGCCAGATGCCCACCCGGTCGGTGCGCATGAGGGACGCCAGGTCGGACGCGGGATTGGGGCGCGACGAGTGCGTCGAGGTCTCCAGGCGCAGCACGTCACGAGCCGGGCGCCGGGTCACGGCAGCGGCGACGACGGCACCGACGCCGACGGCGGCGAGGGTCCCGAGGATCAGGACGAGCGCCACCTCGACGTACAGCAGCGTGACGCCGTTGCGGGCCTGGAGGGACGCCACCACGATGTTGAGCGTCGGGCTCTGCTCGAGGAGGCCGACGAGCAGGCCGGCGGAGATCAGGTAGGCCCCGCCGAGGCCGAAGCCGGCCATGAGGGCGCGCACCGACCAGACGCCGCCACGCGTGCGGCGGAGCCACTCCACGGACCAGCCGACGATCTGGGCGATGGCGGTCGCGGCCGCCAGCCACATCAGGACGAGCACCTGGCTCAGGATCAGCCCGGGGGTGGGTCCGCCGACGTACGCGATCGCGCCGAGGAGCGCCCAGGACTGGAGCAGCCAGGCGATGTTGAGGGGCGCCATGAGCAGTGCGCCGAGGTGGTCGGTGGTGGGGCTGATCGGGAAGGCGACGCCCTGGTCGCGCGGCACGAGCTCGCGACCGCCGCCGGACGCCGCCGCGCTGACGATCGCGATGAGCAGCACGCCGAACAGGCCGCTGGGGAGCAGCGACAGCACGTCGGTGCGACGGCCTTCGCCCTCGGGGAGGTACGCCGGGAGCCAGGCCGCCAGGATCGTCATGGCGAGGATGACCCCGAGGCCGACGACCACGAAGGTCCGGGAGCGGCCGCGGAGGCCGGCGGTCCGGAAGCGCAGCAGCGGGACGAGGTCGGAGACCGCCTGGCGGGTCTCGGTCCACCACCCGGGGTCGCGCGAGGAACGGTCAGTCGAGGAGAGAGCGGTAGACACCCGCGCCCCTCTCCCCGGTCATCTCCTGGGCGGGCAGCTCGGCGACGGCAGACCCACCGCGCAGCACGATGGCGTCCTGGCAGACCTCGACGGCCAGCTCGCGCAGGTGCGTGGACACGAGGACGGCGGCGCCACGGGCACGGGCGTCGGCGACCACGTCCATCGTGGCCTCGACACCGAGCGGGTCCACACCGTCGAAGGGCTCGTCGAGCAGCAGCACCTCGGGCTCGTGGAAGGACGCGAGGATGACCGACATGCGCCGGCCCATGCCGTGGCTGAAGCCGGCGGTCACCCGGTGCGCGGCAGCACCGAGGTCGAACCGCTCGAGCAGCTCGCGGGCGCGGTCCTCCCAGTCGGTCAGCCGACGGAGCCGGGCGGCGAGCTGGAGGTGCTCCCAGGGGGTCGCGCGCGGCACCAGGCCGCCGACGTCAGGGCAGTAACCGGTGAGCCGCTTGACCGCGAGCGTGTCCGTGCGCAGGTCGTGACCGGCCACCCTCACGAGGCCGTCGGTCGGCGGGATGACCCCGGCCAGCACGCGCATCGTCGTGGACTTGCCAGCACCGTTGCGGCCCAGCAGCGCCGTGGCCGCACCGGGGTCGACGGAGAAGCTGATGCCACGGACGGCATCGACCTGTCCGAAGCGCACGTGCAGCGCCTGGACCTCGACGAGGGCTGGGGACATGGGCTCCAGTGTGACTGGCGGAGCCCGGTCCGTGACCCCCTTTGCCGGGATTGCTCAGCCGGCGGACCGCCTCGTCCGGATGGGAGTGCGCCAGGGCGCACTCCCGATCGGACGAGGCGGGTCTCAGCGCTTGGCGAAGGGCTCGGCCTTGTCGGCCTTCTCGACGAGGCTGGCCGGGGGCTCGAAGCGCTCGCCGTACGCCGCGGCGAGCTCCTGGGCGCGGGCGACGAAGGCCGTGATGCCGGTGCCGTCGGGGCCTTCGTAGCCGTCGATGAACTGCGCCGCGCCACCGGTGTTGGCCGGGAAGCCGATGCCGAAGATCGAGCCGATGTTGGCCTCGGCCGTCGAGCCGATGACGCCCTCGTCGAAGCAGCGGGCGGTCTCGATCGCCTCGATGAAGAGCATCCGCTCCTTGAGGTCCTCGAGGTCGGGCTGCTGCTCGGCGGCCGGGAACTCGCCGGTCAGGCCGTCCCAGAGAGCGCCGCGCTTGCCGGCCTCGTCGTAGGTGTAGAAGCCGGCACCCTTGAGCTTGCTCGGGCGCTCGATCTCGATCATCCGGTCGATGACCTTCTCGGCCGGGTGCGGGGTGTAGGTGCCACCGTCGCGCTCGACCGCAGCCTTGGTGGCGTTGCGGATCTTGACCATGAGCTCCATGTTGAGCTCGTCGCTGATCTGCAGCGGGCCGACCGGGTAGCCGGCCTGCAGCGCCGCGCGCTCGATGCTCATCGGGCGGACGCCCTCGCCGAGCATCGCGAGACCCTCGTTGATCTGGGTGCCGATGACACGGGAGGTGTAGAAGCCGCGGCTGTCGTTGACGACGATGGGCGTCTTGCGGATCTGCTGGACGACGTCGATCGCCTTGGCCACCGCTGCCTCGGAGGTCTTCTCGCCCCGGATGATCTCGACGAGCGGCATCTTGTCGACCGGCGAGAAGAAGTGCAGGCCGATGAAGTCGGCCGGCCGGTCGATGCCCTGCGCGAGCTCGCTGATGGGGAGCGTCGAGGTGTTGGAGCACAGCAGCGCGTCGCTGTTCACGACGGGCAGCACCTCGGCGAAGACCTTGTTCTTCAGCGACGGGTCCTCGAAGACGGCCTCGATGACGAGGTCGCAGCCGGCGAGGTCCTGGGGGTCGTCAGTCGGGGTGATCCGGGCGAGCAGCTCGTCCGACTTCTCCTGGGTGAGCTTGCCGCGCGAGACGCCCTTCTCGTTGAGCTTCGCGGAGTAGGCCTTGCCGCGCTCGGCGGACTCGAGGCTGACGTCCTTGAGCACGACGTCCATGCCGGAGCGGGCGCACACGTAGGCGATGCCGGCGCCCATCATCCCGGCGCCGAGGACGCCGACCTTGGTGGCCTTCCAGGTGTCGATGCCCTGCGGGCGCAGCGACCCGGAGTTGATCGCCTGGAGGTCGAAGAAGAACGCCTGGATCATGTTCTTCGCGTTCTGGCCGGTGGCCAGACCGGTGAAGTAGCGGGCCTCGATGCGGGTCGCGGTGTCGAAGTCGACCTGCGCGCCCTCGACGGCCGCCGACATGATCGCCCGCGGCGCGGGGTAGTCGGCGCCCTTGAGGGTCTTGCGGAGCGTGGCCGGGAAGACCGGGAGCATCTGCGCGAGGCTCGGGTGGCTCGGGGTGCCGCCGGGCATCTTGTAGCCCTGCCGGTCCCACGGCTGCACCGCGGCGTTCTCGTCGTCGGCGTGCTCGGTGATCCACTTCTTGGCGGCGTCGACGACCTGGTCGGCGGGGACGACCTCGTCGACCAGACCCTTCTCCTTGGCCTGCTCGGGCTTGTAGCGCTGGCCCTGGAGCAGCACCTCGGTGAGCGCGGTCTGCAGGCCCAGCATGCGCACCGTGCGTACGACGCCACCGCCACCGGGGAGCAGGCCCAGCGTGACCTCGGGCAGACCGATCTCGTAACGGCCCTCGGCCGCGACGCGGTGGTGCGTCGCGAGCGCGATCTCGAGGCCACCGCCGAGCGCGGCGCCGTTGATGGCGGCGACGACCGGCTTGCCGAGGGTCTCGAGCCGGCGCAGCTGCTTCTTGATGTTCTGGCTCTCGTCGAAGAGCTGCTGCGCGACGTCGGGGCTGCCCTGCTGGAGCATCTTGAGGTTGCCGCCGGCGAAGAAGGTCTTCTTCGCGCTGGTGAGGACGACGCCCTTGATGTCGTCCTTCTCGGCCTCGAGGCGGTCCACGGTCGCGGCCATCGCGTCCTTGTAGACCTCGTTCATCGTGTTGGCACTGGCGGTCGGGTCGTCCATCGTCAGCGTGACGATCCCGTCCGTGTCCTTCTCGTAGCGGATGGCGTTGCTGTCGCTCATGGTTCGGTGAGGTTCCTTCGCTGTTCTGCTGAGGCGGACGGGTCAGACGAGCTCGACGACGGTGGCGATGCCCATGCCGCCGCCGACGCAGAGGGTGGCGAGGCCGCGCTTGAGGTCGCGGCGCTCCAGCTCGTCGATGAGGGTGCCGAGGATCATCGCGCCGGTCGCGCCGAGCGGGTGGCCCATCGCGATCGCGCCACCGTTGACGTTGACGATCTCCGGGTCGAGGCCGAGGTCGCGGGTGAAGCGCATGGCGACGGCGGCGAACGCCTCGTTGATCTCGTAGAGGTCGATGTCCTCAGGCTTCAGGCCGGCCTTGGCGAGCGCCTTGCGGGCGGCCGGCGCCGGGCCGGTCAGCATGATCGTCGGGTCCGCACCGCTGACGGCGGCGGAGACGAAGCGGGCGCGGGGCGTGAGGCCGAGGTCCTTGCCGACCTGCTCGCTGCCGATCGCGACGAGCGCGGCGCCGTCGACGATGCCGGAGCTGTTGCCGGCGTGGTGCACGTGGTTGATCTTCTCGACCCAGTGGTACTTCTCGAGCGCCACGTTGTCGAAGCCGAGGTCGCCGTGGAACTGGAACGACGGCTTGAGCCCCGCGAGGCCCTCGACGGTCGTGCCGGGACGGATGAACTCGTCGCGCTCGAGCACGGTGAGGCCGTTGTCGTCCTTCACCGGGACGACCGAGCTGTCGAAGAAGCCGTTGGCCTGCGCCTTGGCGGCGCGGTGCTGGGACTCGGCGGCGAAGGCGTCGACGTCCTCGCGTGACCAGCCCTCCAGGGTGGCGATGAGGTCGGCGCCGATGCCCTGCGGCACGAACGAGGTGTCGAACGCGGTGGCCGGGTCGGAGGCCCACGAGCCACCGTCGGAGCCCATCGGCACGCGGCTCATCGACTCGACGCCACCGGCGAGGATCATGTCCTCCCAGCCGGAGCGGATCCGGGCCGCGGCCTGGTTGACGGCCTCGAGGCCGGAGGCGCAGAAGCGGTTGAGCTGCACGCCGCTCGTGGTCTCCGGGTAGCCGGCCGCGAGCGCCGCGGTCTTGGCGATGTCGCCGCCCTGGTCGCCGATCGGGGAGACACAGCCCAGCACGACGTCGTCGACGCGCTCCGGGTCGAACGAGTCGTGGCGCTTGCGCACCTCGTCGAGCAGGGTGACCACCAGGTCGACGGGCTTCACCTCGTGGAGGGAGCCGTCCTTCTTCCCCTTGCCTCGGGGAGTTCGGATTGCGTCGTACACGTATGCCTGGGGCACGTCAGCCATGGATCCCACTCTCGACGTTCGGGTGTGACGGCACGCCGGTTACCGGCGAGTACCGATCTTGACACCAATACTGTCACGGTCATCCGGGGCGCGGGCGATTGTGTGACCCCCGTCGCACTGTGAGGCGGGAGGTGTCCGGACGGCCTAGGCCTGGACCACGGCGCCGGACTCGAGCAGCCCGTCGACGCCCTCGACGCCCCACGCCTCGAGCACCTCACGGGTGCCGCCGCCGGGCACGGACGGCCCCGTGCTGAGGCCGACCTCGGTGCGCGAGAACCGAGGCGCCGGCGCGGGTTGGAGCAGTCCCTCGTGCTCGACGTACACCCCGCGTGCCTTCATGTGCGGGTGCTCGGCGGCCTCGGTCATCGGGAGCACCGGCGCGCAGCAGGCGTCGGAGCCGTCGAACACCTCCGCCCACTCGGCCTGCGTGCGCTGCTTGAACGTCGCGGTGAGCAGCTCCTTCAGCTCGCCGAGCCTGCCGAAGTCGTGCCGGTCCGGCGCGGTGTCCTCGATGCCGAGCCTGGCGACCAGCTCGTCGTAGAACTGTGGCTCGAGCGGGCCGACGCTCATGTGCTTGCCGTCGGAGGTCTCGTAGAGCTCGTAGTAGGGGATGCCGCCGTCGAGCAGGTTCGACACACGGCGCTCCTGGCCGAAGCCGCCGGCCAGCATCGAGGCCCACATGAGGTTGAGGTGCGCGGCGCCGTCGACGATCGCGGCGTCGACCACCTGGCCCTGGCCGCTGAGGCGGGCCTCGAGGAGTGCGGCCAGGACCCCGATCACGAGGTACGTCGATCCGCCGCCGAAGTCACCGACGAGGTTGCTCGGGAAGTGCGGGCGGCCCTTGTCCTGGCCGAGGCCGTGGAGGACGCCGGCGATGGCGATGTAGTTCATGTCGTGCCCGGCTGCCAGCGCGAGGGGGCCGTCCTGACCCCAGCCCGTCATCCGGCCGTAGACGAGCCGCGGGTTGCGGGCCCAGCAGTCCTCGGGGCCGATGCCGAGCCGCTCGGTGACGCCGGGACGCATCCCCTCGACGAGCACGTCGGCCTCGGCGATCAGGTCGAGGAGGGCCGCGAGTGCGTCCGGGTTCTTGAGGTCCATCGCGACGCTCGGGCGGCCGCGGGTGAGCAGGTCGGCCTCGCGCGGGCCGGCGCTCGCCGCACCGCCCGGCTTCTCGACGCGCACCACGTCGGCGCCGAGGTCGGCCAGGATCGTCGCCGCGTGCGGGCCCGGCCCGATGCCCGCGATCTCGACGACCTTGACGCCGCGCAGCGGCCCCTTGCCCTGGTTCAGCTCGTAGCCCGCCATGCGCGTGATTCTGACAGTAGGACTGTCACGGTCACCAGACCGGGCTCATCGAGGGCTCAGGAGTGGCCGCTGAGCTGGGCGAGCCGCGTGCCGAGGGCGTCGACCATCGCCTCGGCGCGCTTGGGCGACACGACCGACTTCCGGTCGCCGCCCTGGCTGGCGACGGGGAGCACGTCGATCGAGAGCTTGGCGCCCCCGGCCAGCGCCCGGAGGGCGTCGACCTTGTCGCCGAACGGCGAGCCGCTGCCCGGCGAGTAGTAGCGGACGGCCTCGTCGACCTGGTCGGGGTAGAGGTCGGTCTTGGTCACCGCGATGACCAGCCAGATGGGTTTGTCGCGACGTACCGCCATCGACGCGATCAGGTGCGAGGTGACGGTCCAGTCCTCGAGCTCCGCGGCGAGCTGCTCCTCACGACTCGCGCTGGCCGGACCGCTGGTGCCGCCCGCCCGTCGTGGGGTCGCGTGACCGTGCGCGACGACGTGGATCACGCCGTCCACCGGCTCGTCGTGGAAGACCGCGTCGAGGGCGCTGAGCCGGGTGGCGGCGTTGTCGCCCGGGACGACGAAGAAGCGGAAGCCGTGCAGCCGCGGGGACCGACGGGTCCGTCGCTCCATCACCGCGGACCCGGCCTCCGCGACCTCGTGGGAACCGCCGGTGAGCCGGTCGACGAGCTGGGTCTTGCCCACCCCCGTCATGCCGGTCACGGCCACCATCGGGAACCGGTGCCGGAACAGCCGGCCGATCCGCTCGGGAGCGGAGGCCAGCGTGGTCCGGAGGCGGGTCGTCGCACGAGACACGCAGGCGAGCCTACGTGGACGGGACGTCATGCGTTCCGGTCGCTATGACGACCATGACGCATGACGTCCGGAGGGCCTCAGCCGAGGCGCTCGGCCAGGGCGACGATGATGCCCTCGGGTCCACGGACGTAGGCCATCTTCCAGACGCCCTCGTACTCCCCGACGCCGCCGTCGAGGCCGTAGCCCGCCTCGGCGACCTCGGCGACGACCGCGTCGAGGTCGTCGACGACGAACGCGACGCTGCGCAGCCCGGTCGTGTTGGCCATCGCGGTCGGCTGTCCGGCCTCGTGCGCCGGTCGGACGAAGCTCGAGAGCTCGACGCTGGTCCCTCCGCCGGGCGCGTTCAGCATGAGGATCTCGGTGCGCGCGCCCGGGATGCCGCAGACCGTGTCGAGGAACTCGCCCTCGATGAAGGTGCGGCCTTCCAGCTCGAGGCCGAGCCCGACGAAGAATTCAGCGACCAGGTCCAGGTCGTCGACGGTGATCCCGATGTGGTCGAAGGTCTTGATGTGTCCCATGTCTGTCATCCTCCGGTGCTCGTTGTCGTCGTGGTGAGCCGGGGACGGAGCGGAGGCGCGATTCTCGACACGGGCTCAGAGGATCGGGCCGCACTGAGGTAGACATGACGGATGACCGACGACATCGCACCCGAGCCCCGCGACGCCTCCACCGTCGGATCGTCCGTCGCCCGGGCGTCCTGGGCGGAGGCTGCCCGCACGGAGCTTCTCGAGGCGGCGAGCCGCTACCGCGCCACCCGGACCTACTCCCAGCTCGCGGCGACCGTCCAGGCGTCGACCGGGATCACGACCACGCAGCTGATGGGCCAGTGGATCGGCGACGTCCTCGGACGCGTCAGCGACGAGTGCCAGTCGCGCGACGAGCCACTCCTCTCCGCGCTGTGCGTGAGCGCCCAGGGCAGCGTCGGCAAGGGGTACGCCGAGGCCGTCGAGCGAGCCCGGGGCACGCGGCCGAGCGACCCCGACGACCATGCCGCCCACGAGCGGCTCGCGTGCTACCGCCACTGGGACGCCTCCGGCCTGCCGAGCGACGGTGGGACGCCCCTGCGCACGGCCCACTTCGCGGTGGCCGGCAAGGCGACGAGCAAGGCGGCCGCGCCGAGGACCCGGAAGGCGGCGCCCAAGAAGGTGGCGGCACCGCCCCCGCCGCCGCCGCGGGTGTGCCCGCGCTGCTACACCGCGGTCCCGTCCACCGGGGTCTGCGACTACTGCGACTGAACCGCTCGGTCACAGCACCCGGCGGAGGAACTGGCGGGTCCGCTCCTCCTTGGGGTCGCTGAACATCTCGGCCGGGCTGCCCTCCTCGAGCACCCGGCCCTGGTCGAGGAAGCAGACCTTGGAGGCGACGTCGCGGGCGAAGGCCATCTCGTGGGTCGCGAGCACCATCGTCGTGCCCTCCTCGGCAAGGGCGCGGAGCAGGCGGAGCACCTCCCCCACGAGCTCGGGGTCGAGCGCGGCGGTGACCTCGTCGAGCAGCAGCAGGGCCGGCTTGGTGGCGAGCGCCCGGACGACAGCCACCCGCTGCTGCTGGCCACCGGACAGGCGGTCGGGGTGGGAGCCGGCGTGCTCGGCGAGACCGAACTGGTCGAGCAACGACCGCGCCCTCTCCTCCGCCTCGGCCCGGGAGACCCCGTGCACGCGCGTCGGGGCGAGGACCACGTTGTCGAGGACGGTGAGGTGCGGGAACAGGTTGTAGGCCTGGAAGACCATCCCGATCCGCTTGCGCACCGCGCGGCGGTCGACGCGGGGGTCGGACACGTCCTCGCCCTGGAACCACACGGTCCCGTCGTCGGTGTGCTCCAGCAGGTCGGCGCACCGCAGCAACGTCGACTTGCCGCTCCCGGAGGCTCCGATCAGGCAGACCACGTCGTGCGGCTCGACGGTGAGGTCGACGCCGTCGAGGACGAGGCGGTCGCCGTACGACTTCCGCAGCTTCTCCACGTGGAGGACGGTCACCTGAAACCCGCCCTCTCCCGCTCGGAAACCCGCCGGCCGACCCAGTCCGTGAAGCGGGCCAGCGGCACGGTGAGTGCGACGAACAGCGCCGCGGCGACGACGTACGGCGTGAAGTTGAAGGTGAAGTTCGCGGTGTCGGACGCCGTGCCCAACGCGTCGGAGAGCCCGACGGCGGCCACCAGCGCGGTGTCCTTCTGCAGCGAGATGAAGTCGTTGAGGAGCGGCGGCAGCACCCGCCGCACCGCCTGGGGTACGACGACGTGCCGCATCGCCTGGCCGTGGGAGAGGCCGAGCGCCGTGGCCGACGCGACCTGGGACGGGTGCACGGAGTCGATGCCGGCCCGGAACACCTCGGCGACGTAGGCGCCGTAGGACAGCACCAGGCCGGTCAGGGCCAGCCAGAACAAGGAGTTGGTGAGCCCGGTGAGGTTGAGGGCGGGGACGCCGAAGCAGATGAGGAACACCACGAGGATCGTGGGCAGGCCGCGGAAGAGGTCGGTGTAGCCGACTGCCACGATCCGCAGCGGCGCGAGCACCGGTGTCGTGGTGGACCGAGCAAGGGCGACTCCGAGACCCAGCAGCAGGATCACCGGCTCGGCGACGAGGAACAGCGCGACGTTGTACTTGAAGAAGCCCTTCACGACGTCGGGGAACGAGTCCTTCGCGTAGCCCCAGTCGAAGAAGGTCTCCTGCACCCGCTGCCACCCCGGGGCGCTGACGACGACCGCGATGACGACACCGAACACCAGCACCGTCGCCGCGCTCGCCAAGAGGAGCGAGCGACGACGGAGCCGTTGCGCGGTGAGGAGCCGTTGCTGCTGGAGGGCGCTCGGCTGCCAGTCGGTCACGGGCGAGCGGGGACTACTGCAGGACCGGGACGTCGGTGGCGCCGGAGAGCCACTTCTGCTGGAGCTGGTCGATGGTGCCGTCGTCCTTCAGCGCGGTGAGCGCCTCGTTGACGCAGGTGACGAGCGGGTTGTCCTGCTCGAACAGCAGCCCGAACTCCTCCTGTGCTCCCTCGGGCGACGCGAACTGCCCGACGATCTTGGACTGGGGGATCTCGACGGCGGTGATGTAGTTCGCGGTGTAGAAGTCCGCGACGATCGCGTCGACCTGGTCGTTGAGGAGCGCCTGCTTCGCCGCGCTCGTGTCGGTAAAGACGAGCGGGTCGGTGTCGGGCTGGACCTGGTCGCGCAACGCGGTCAGCGAGGTGGTGCCGGTCTGGGCGCCGAGCCGCAGGGACTTGAGGTCGTCGACGTCGGCCGCGTCGGCAGCCGGCGACCCGTCGAGGGCGATGAGCGCCTGGGTCTGCGTGTAGTACCCGTCGGAGAACGTGACGACCTTGGCACGCGCCGGCGTGATCGAGACCTGGTTGATGTCGAAGTCGAACTCCTTGGCGCCGGGCTTGTACGAGTTGTTGAACTTCACCTTCACCCACTCGACCTGGTCGTCGGTGAAGCCCATCTGCTCGGCGAGCGCGTAGGCGACCGCGGACTCGTAGCCCTTGCCGTTGGTGGGGTCGTTGTCGACGAACCACGGCGGGAAGGCCGGGTTGTCGGTGGCAATGGTCAGCTGGCCGTCCTGGTAGAGCGACAGGCTGTCGGTGTCGCAGTCGGCGGCGGTGGGCGACTCGTCGCCCGACCCCGACCCGGTGTCGGCCTCCTCGTCGGCCGGCGCGCACGCGGCTGCGACGAGCAGGAGGGGGACGGCGAGGGCCATGGCGGGCAACGGGCGACGACGCATGGGCGAGAGCCTAGGGGCTCGGTGGCCTTTCCCTGGTGTGACCGACGTCCCGTGAGCAGGGGTCGACGGGTCTATGCAACTCGTTGCATACTCGCCGGATGGCCCTGGAGCACGCGATCCTCGTCTCGCTGAGCGAGCACGCCGGCTCGGGCCTCGACCTCACCCGGCGCTTCGACCGGTCGATCGGCTACTTCTGGACCGCCACGCACCAGCAGATCTACCGCGTGCTCGGCCGGATGGAGTCCGACGGCTGGGTGGTCTCCGAGGCGGTCGCCCAGCAGGGCCGCCCGGACAAGAAGGTGTACGACGTCACCGCGACCGGCCGGGCCGAGCTCCGCCGGTGGCTGTCCGAGCCCCTGGCCCGCGAGCAGCACCGGTCCGACCTGGCCGTGAAGCTGCGCGCCGCGTCGTACGGCGACCGGGAGGTCCTCCTCCAGGAGCTGACCGCCCTGCGCGCCGACCACGCGACCCGGCTCGCTCTCTACGAGCAGATGGAGAAGCGCGACTACCCCGACCCGACGGCGCTGAGCGGCGCCGACCTCGACCAGTACCTCGTCCTGCGCGGCGGGGTGCTCATGGAGCAGTTCTGGATGAGGTGGCTCGACGAGTACCTCGACGCCCACGAGAGGACGTCCTCATGAACCACCCCCCGAACCGGCACTACCCGCACCTGCTCGCCCCCCTCGAGGTGCGCGGCGGCACGCTGCGCAACCGCGTGGTGATGGGGTCGATGCACACCGGCCTCGAGGACCGGCCCTGGCACGTTCCGCACCTCGCGGCGTACGTCGCCGAGCGGGCCCGCGGCGGTGTCGGACTCATCGTCACCGGCGGCTACTCCCCCGACGTCCGCGGCTGGCTGCTGCCCTTCGGGTCGCAGATGACGACGCGGCTCCAGGCCGAGCGGCACCGACAGGTGACCGACGCGGTGCACGCCGAGGGCGGCGCGATCGCGCTGCAGCTGCTGCACGCCGGCCGCTACGGCTACACGCCGTTCTCCGAGTCGGCGAGCGCGACGAAGTCTCCGATCACACCGTTCAAGGCGAGCGCGATGTCGTCCAAGCGCGTCGAGCAGGTCGTGAAGGACTTCGCCCGCTCCGCACGGCTCGCCAAGAAGGCCGGGTACGACGGCGTCGAGATCATGGGCTCGGAGGGCTACCTCCTCAACCAGTTCTTGTCAGCACGAACAAATCTCCGCGACGACGCCTGGGGCGGCATCGTCCGAGAAGCGCATGCGGCTCCCGGTCGAGGTGGTGCGCGCGGTCCGCGAGGCCGTCGGCGAGGACATGATCGTCATGTACCGCATGTCCCTGCTCGACCTCGTGCCCGAGGGACAGACGTGGGACGAGACCGTCGAGCTCGCGCACCGCGTCGAGGACGCCGGCGCCTCGATCATCAACACCGGCATCGGCTGGCACGAGGCGCGGGTGCCGACGATCCTCACGCAGGTCCCGCGCGGTGCCTGGTCCTGGACGACGCAGCGGCTGCGTGCCGAGGTCTCGATCCCGGTGTGCGCCTCGAACCGGATCAACACGCCCGACGACGCCGAGGCCCTCGTGGCCGACGGCAGCGCCGACCTGGTGTCCATGGCGCGCCCGTTCCTCGCCGACCCGCACCTCGTCGCCAAGGCGGCCGACGGTCGGGCCGACGAGATCAACACCTGCATCGCCTGCAACCAGGCCTGCCTCGACCACACGTTCGCGGCCAAGCGGGCCTCGTGCCTGGTGAACCCGCGGGCCTGCCACGAGACCGAGCTCGTGGTCCTCCCGGTGCCGCGCACCCGGTCGCGCACCGTGGCCGTCGTGGGCGGCGGACCGGCCGGACTCGCGGCGGCGCTGACCGCCGCCGAGCGCGGCCACGCGGTGACCTTGTTCGAGGCCGGCGAGGAGCTGGGAGGCCAGTTCCGGCTCGCGATGCGGATCCCCGGCAAGGAGGAGTTCGCCGAGACGCTGCGCTACTACCGTCGTCGCTTCGAGGTGCTCGGCGTCGACGTACGCCTGGGGACGCGGGCCGGCGTCGACGACCTGCTCGGTCACGACGACGTCGTCGTCGCGACCGGCGTCGAGCCGCGGTCGGTGTCGCTTCGACGGCGCGGACCACCCCTCGGTCGTGTCGTACGCCGACGTGCTCGCCGGTCGCGTCACCGTCGGCCGACGCGTCGCGGTGGTCGGCGCCGGAGGCATCGGGGTCGACGTCAGCGTCTTCCTCACCCACGAGGAGGAGTCGCTCGAGGAGTGGCTCGCGCACTGGGGCGTCGGCGACCCGTCGCTGCACCGCGGCGGGCTCACCGAGAAGAAGCCGCGCACCCCGTCCCGGGAGGTGTGGCTGCTCCAGCGCAAGACCTCGACGATCGGCAAGGACCTCGGCAAGACGTCCGGCTGGGCGCACCGGATCGTCCTCAAGGACAGCGGCGTCCACCACGTCGTCGGCGTGGGCTACGACCGTGTCGACGACGAGGGTCTCCACGTCACCGTCGACGGGTCCCCGCAGGTGCTCGCCGTGGACCACGTCGTGGTGTGCGCCGGCCAGGAGTCGGTCCGCGGCCTGTACGACGAGCTGGCGGCCCGGACGGACGGCCCGCGGGTGCACCTGATCGGCGGCGCGGACGTCGCCGCGGAGCTGGACGCGAAGCGGGCGATCAAGCAGGGCACCGAGGTGGCCGCCGCGCTCTGACTTGGTTAGCGGTCACGTCTCCGGCTGCGGTGATCTTCGCGGAGGATCTTGTCCAGGCGCTCTTTGAGCGTCGGAATGTGACGCTGGTTGATCGGTGTGCGATCGACCATGTCGAGCTCACCGACTGCGGACGCGACCGCCTGCTTCTCGAACTCGTCGTAGATCGGCCCGTGGAAGTGGGGGAAACCCACGTGCAGCTGGCAGATCTCATCACCACTCCAGCACCAGGACTCGACGACCGCGTCGCCAGGCGGAAAGTCAGCTCGCTCACCCTTGATGCCGTGGTGCGTGAGGGTTGTCGGGAGATACCGAACGCCTGGATCTCCGGGATGGAACAGTGGATCCGCGAACAAGACCAAGCGGATGACGTGTGACCGCTCCGATTCAGGCATCGCTGCATATGCGGTGCCGACTACTTGTGCTCCTTGCGAGTACCCGAAGAGCACGATGTCGATGTCAGGGCAGAGCTTGAGTGAAGAATGGACGACCTCCAGCGTGCGCGAGACCCCTTCGCCCACGCTGTCGTTGTAGACGCTCGGATCGTTGCCCGGCTGGATCACTCCACCCTTCAACGCCACTGCGACGGCGGGGTACTCGACCGCGATCCCGGGGAGGTCTATCGGAGTGGTCTCCAGACCGTCGACAATGCCGTCCCACACGCGTTCCCCACGCGAGCCCAACCCCCCGGCGAAGCTCTCGAAAGAGCCTCCGAGGACGTTCTGGCCGGATCCACGAGCCGCGAGGAACATCAGAGTCGGGCAGGACTCGCCGCTCGAGAACGTCTCGAGCACGTCCGCACCACGCATGGCCTTGACCTCGACGACCTCGGGGTGCACGACAGTGTCCTCATGGCTGAGGAAGTCGATCCGGTCCGGCCACGAATAGCTCGTCGTGGACGCAGGCAGGGTCTTGACTCCGTAGGCGAAGCGCGACACCACGTAGTGGTCAGCACCTTCTACGGCGTCCCAGCCCACGATCACCGTGGCGTTGATGTGCAGAAACAGGTCGAGCGGCTCCGCCGGCTCCGGACGGATGTCCGATGAAGGACTCTCCACCGCCGACGTCTCCTCAGGAGCGCTCGGCGGTAAGTCCGGCGACGAGCCGCCCGAACAGGCCGTGAGCAGGGCCAGTGCTGAGGTTGCCGCAACGAAGGAGAACCGAACGCGCATCCCACCCCCGCACATGACCCGGTGCCCGACCATTCCGGGCACTCCATCATCCGAACCGCGACGGGCGATTCGGAAGAGCCGATCGTCCACAGCTGGGCCACTCATCGGTCCCGGACGAGCCGGCGGCCTCGTGAGACCTTCCACATTCCCCGGCGGGTCGTCCGCGGATCCTGCCAAGGTGGTGGTCACATAGGTGAAGGGCCCCCGCAAGTATGAGTTGCAGGGGCCCTTCGGTTTGATCGTTCGGTGACGCTCCCGATCGACGTCCCAGATCTTCCGGTCCCCGCGAACCTCGTCACTGGCTGCGGCGGTGGCTTCCCCGGCAAGCCGGTTCTGCCTCCGTGCGGACCCTCGTCTCCGAGTCGTCCCGCGCTCCCCGAGGGGAGTGCGTGAGAGATTTCTATGCCCCCGCGGGCACCCTGCACAAGGGGCTTGTCGACATTAATTCACGGAGATTTTGCTCCTCCACAGCTTGTCCACCGACACCCCTGAGTTGTCCACCGTCAAGGCCAGGTTGTCCACAGGGAGAACGTGTTCCTGTGGAGGAAAACCGACCCGCGGCGCGCGGACGGATGCGCCGGCGGCTGGCTCTGACACCCTGGTGCCGCCATGCGCGTCGCGACCTTCAACATCCTGCACGGGGCCTCGTCCGCCGACGGTGACGTCGACCTCGACGTCCTCGGCGCCTCGGTCGCCTCGCTGCACGCCGACGTCGTGGCGCTGCAGGAGGTGGACCGGCACCTGACCCGGTCCGGTGACGTCGACCAGGCCAGGGTGGTGGCCGAGGCGATGGGCGCGACCGACCACCGCTTCGTCGCCGCCCTCGCGGGCAGTCCCGAGTCCCGGTGGTCCGCGGCCGACGGCTCCGAGCCGGCGGGCTCACCGGCGTACGGCATCGCGATCGTGAGCAGGCACCCCGTGGTCTCGTGGAAGGTGCTGCGGCTGCCGACGCACCGGTTCGCCCCCGCGCCGTACCGCCCGCCCGGCGAGCGGATGACCCTGGTGCGCGAGGAGCCGCGGGTCGCGATGGCCGCTGTCGTCGAGACGCCCGAGGGCCCGCACACGATCGTCAACACGCACCTCTCGTTCGTGCCATGGGTCAACCGGCAGCAGCTGCGCTTCCTCGCCGAGGCGCTCAAGGTGCTGCCACAACCGGCGCTCCTCGTCGGCGACCTCAACATGAGCGTCGACCGGATCCGCCGGCTCACCTCCCTGGTGCCGCTCGTCGAGGGACGCACCTTCCCCGTCGAGGCGCCACGCCTCCAGCTCGACCACGTCGTCGCGCGCGAGCCCATGCCCGGGACCACCGGCGAGGTGAGGCTGCTCCCGGTCTCCGACCACTGCGCCCTCGTCGCCGAGCTCCCGCCCCTCAGTCGAACCGGGCGTCGAGCACGCGCGAACCGGCGCTAGGGGTGGTCCTCGCCGAGGTGCTCGTGCTCGCGGTGGGTGGCGGGCTCGATCTGGAAGGTCGTGTGCTCGACGTCGAAGTGGTCGGAGACGCAGGCGCTGAGCTCGTCCAGGACACCGCCGACACCGCGGGCCGCCAGGGTGGCCTCGTCGACGGTGACGTGGACGGAGAGCGACGGCATGCCGCTGGTGATCGTCCAGACGTGGAGGTCGTGCACGTCGGTGACCCCGGGGGCGCGGCACAGGTGGTCGCGGATCTCGTCGGGGTCGAGGTGCGCGGGCGTCGACTCGAGCAGCACGTCGACGGCGGCGCGGAGCAGGGAGACCGACCGCGGCAGGATCAGCAGCGCGATGGCCAGTGTCGCCACCGGGTCGGCGACGTCGCGGCCGGTGGTGATCACGACGACGGCCGCGACGACGACGGCGAAGGAGCCGAGGAGGTCGGCGAGGACCTCGAGGTAGGCGCCGCGCATGTTCAGCGACTCGTCGCGCCGGTCCCGCAGGATCGTCACCGAGACGGCGTTGGCGACCAGACCGACCAGGCCGAAGAGCAGCATCGGCGCGGCCTCGACCTCGGGCGGGTCCCCGAGGCGTACGACGCTCTTCCACACCAGGAAGCCGCACACGCCGAGGAGCACGACCGCGTTGACGAACGCGGCGAGGATCTCGGCACGGTGCAGGCCGAAGGAGCGTCGGCTCGAGGCCGCCATCGTCGCCACGTAGCTCGCCGACAGCGCGACCACCACAGCCGTCGCGTCGGTGGCCATGTGGCCGGCGTCGGCCAGCAGGGCCAGTGATCCGCTCAGCCAGGCACCGACGAGCTCCGCGACCAGGACCGTGACGGTGACGAGCAGGACCAGCCGCAGCCGGCGGCGGTCGTCCGCGCGTCCGGCCGCGTGCCCGTGTCCGTGTCCCATGCACGCCAGCGTAGGCATTCCGCTGTGCTATCAAGACGCATGGACTTCTCGGCGCTGGTGGTGCCGGTGCCTTCCATGGACTGGCTGGTGCTGGACCGCAGGCCCGCGACGGACGGTCTCCGGGTGCCGGCGCACGTCACCGTCATCGCGCCCTTCGTGCCGCCCGACGAGATCTCCGACGGCCATCTCGGCGAGCTCGAGACGCTGTTCTCCGACGTGGTGCCGTTCTCCTTCACCCTCGACCAGACCGCCGAGTTCCCGGAGGGCATCGTCTACCTCGCCCCCGAGCCGGCCACGCCGTTCCGGCAGCTCACGCACGCGCTCGCGAGGGCCTTCCCGGAGTACCCGCCCTACGAGGGTCGCTTCGAGACAGTCGTCCCGCACGTCACCGTGCCCGTCCTCGACGGCGAGTCGGCCGAGGACGTCGAGCGGCTGGTGGAGGCGCACCGGGCCGAGCACGGGAGCGTGCGCGTCTACGCCCAGGAGGCGCAGCTGCTCGTCGTACGCGGGAACGACCTGACCGTCCGGGCGGACTTCCCGTTCGGGATGGCGGCTGCGTGAACCTAGTGGCGGTCGCGCTGCACGACCATGAGCACGATGCCCGCGCCGGCCACCACGGTGCCGACGACGGTCCAGAAGCCCTCGCCGGTCATGAAGCTGCCGTCGACGTAGCCCATGCCCTGGAACATCCAGAGCACGCCGAGCACGATCATGAGCGGGCCGGCGACCCACACCCAGCGTCGCCCCATGGTCGTCTCCTCACCCCGGTCCCGGTCGCCCACCCGGGGCCAGCATGACCCGCGACGACGCTCCGCGCACGGAAGTACGCCGAGCGGGGGACCGGTTCGTCACCGCGGAGCCGGGGCGGACGACGCGGCACTCGTTCTCGTTCGGCCGCCACTACGACCCCGACAACGTCGGCCTGGCAGACCTCGTCGCGCACAACGACGACCGTGTGGAGCCGCGAGGCGGCTACCCCGAGCACCCGCACCGCGACCTCGAGATCGTGACCTGGGTGCTCAGCGGGACGTTGCGTCACGAGGACTCGACGGGGCACTCGGGCGAGCTGCGCGCCGGCACGGTGCAGCGCCTCTCAGCCGGGAGCGGGATCCGGCACAGCGAGACCAACCCGGACCCGGACGAGCCCGTGCACTTCGTGCAGATGTGGGTCCTCCCCGACGAGCCGGGGCTGGAGCCGGGCTACGAACAGCGGGACGTCGACGCCGACCTCGGACGCGGAGGCTGGGTCTCTCTTGCGTCCGGGAATCAGGCCTACGCCGACGATCCCGCTGTCCGCCTCTGCAACAGCCGCTCGGTTCTCCACGCCGCTCGGCTGCAACGAGGTGGCTCCGTGCGACTGCCCGAACCGCACGGAGCTCGGCCCGGACAGTCGTCGGTCTTCCACCTCTTCGTGGCCCGGGGAGGTGTCGAGATGGAGAGTCTGGGAGAGCTCGACACCGGAGATGCAGCACGCCTGGTCGGTGCAGGGGGGCAGCTTGTCACCGCACCGAACGAGGCTGAAGTGCTGCTGTGGGAGATGCATCCGGGTCCACGATGAGTGCATCCCCACGTCGGGGGTCGGTGGTCACTCGACAACAAGGGACTCACCGAGCTTGAGGCTGCTGGCATACGCCAGCGCGCCGAGGAGCCACAGCGTCACCGGGGTGGCGCCGAGGAGCAGGCTGGACGGATCGGTCACCATCCAGGTCGTGACGAACAGGCTCATGACCGACGTGACGGCCATGGCCGTCTGCCGGTCCTGCTTGAGGGCGAAGAGGGTCAGGGCGACGGCGGCAACGCCGTACGCGATGCCGAGGTAGGCGCCGAACAGCGCGAACACGACCACCTCGATCATCGACACGAGCGTGCCGATGGCGAGGAACGAGTCACCGAGGGAGACGTAGCCCTCGTTCTCGCGGTAGATCCGCGAGGCCATGAGGCCGAAGACGATGGTGAACGCGAGCGTCACCATCGAGAAGACGTTGAGGAAGGCGGTCCACGACTCGGTCGTGGTGCACGCGGTGTCGGTGGGGGCGACGCCGAAGAGGCCGCCACAGGTGCCGGTCGAGGTCAGGTAGTGCCGGTAGGCACTCCCGGCGGCGACTCCGAGCACGGACGCGACCAAGCCGAAGCGGAACGTACGGTTCACGTGGTCCTCCCGATCCACACGTCCACCCCGGTCCCCTCATGACCTGGTACTACCGGGCGGTCCGCTTCGTCGCGGGGCCGCCAGGAGCGTCCGGGCCCCGGCCATGGCGATTCCCCTCAGAACCACCTGGCTCCCTCCCGGGCACGAGCACAAGGGTAGGCGCTCGATGTCCGCTTTGTCAGCAAGACGGACCAAAGTCATAGGCCAGTGGTCCTAGTCCTTCTGAGGGACGCCTCCTCCGAACGGCCAGGTGCAGAACACCATGGGATGCAGAAGGACTGGCACTTCCCACGAGTTACAACCCGTGGGAAGTGCCAGAACATCTGCATCCCATGGTGTTCCGGCACCCCCCGCCTACGGCAGCAGGACCGAGAGTGCGCCGGGGAGGACCGTGGCGGTGCGGGGCAGCGGGCCGAGGCGCTCGCCGTCGCCGTACGCCGGGACGTCGTCGGTCGTGGACACCTCGACCGTGCGGCCCCGGAGGATGGTGATCTCGGGGAGGTCGGCGTGCGAGCCGTCGTACACCTTGGGGAGACGGCGGACCATCCCGAGGCGGGAGCCCGCCGGCAGCACGACCACGTCGAGGAGCCCGTCGTGGACGTCGGCGCCGGGGGCGATGTGCATGCCCTTGCCGTAGTAGCCGGAGTTGGCGACGACGACGGAGTAGGCGTCCTGCTCCAGGGTCACGCCGTCGACGGTGACGGTGAAGGGCGCGGGCCGGTAGGTCAGCAGGGCGCGGACCGCGGCGTACGGGTACTGCACCGCCGAGGGCAGCCGGCGGGAGCGGTCGACGATCTCGGAGGCGAGCGAGTCGACGCCGGCGTACATGCTGCCGAGCACCACCGTCGCGTCGGACGCGCGGCGTGACCCGGTGGGCCGGGTCTCGATCACGTCGACCGGGGTGGCGTCGCCCTCGAGGAGGCAGTGCGCGAGCTTCTCGGGGTCGCCGTCGAGGCGCAGCATCCGCGCGAAGTCGTTGCCGCGACCGCTCGGCACGATGCCGAGGGTGCCGCCGTGCTCGACGACGGTGCCGGCGATCGACGCCAGCATGCCGTCACCACCGGCGGCGACGATGATCTCGCCCTCGGGCACCGCCCGGGCGACGGAGGCCCGGCTCTGCTCGGCGCTGATGCTCGGCTCGACGACCACCTCGGCACCGGCGGCACCGAGCAGGCGCTCGACCTTCGCGACGGCGGCGGGTGCGGAACCCCCACCGGACACCGGGTTGACGAGGATCCGGAACCGGCGTGCGGAGGGCTCGCTCATGGGACGAGGATGCCCGGGTTGAGGACGCCCTGGGGGTCGATCCGCTCCTTCACCGCGCGGAGCATCTCGACACCGACCGGGCCGATCTCCTCGGCCAGCCAGGGCTTGTGGTCGCGACCGACCGCGTGGTGGTGCGTGATCGAGGAGCCGGTCGCGATCATCGCGTCGCTCGCGGCGGCCTTGGCCGGGAGCCACTGCGCGAGGCCGTCCTCGAGCTCCTTGGCGGCCACCGTGAAGTAGAGCGAGGCGCCGGTCTCGTAGACGTGGCTGATGTGGCAGAGCACGAGCGGCGGGGTGCCCTGCTCGGTGAGGTTGCTCTCGATGGCGGACTTCACCGACGAGTAGAGGTTGTCGAGGTTGGACCAGAAGGTCACCGTCTCGAAGGTCTCGACCAGCACGCCGACGTCGAGCAGCGAGTCACGGAGGTAGGGACCGTCGAAGCGACCCTCGGACCAGGCCTGACCGGCCTCCTCGCCGAGGTTGTCGCCGCCGAGCTCGACGAGCAGCGCGGTCGAGGCGGCACGGGCCCGGTCGACCTGGTCCTGCGTCCCCTCGTAGCCGGTGATCATGAGGGCACCCCCGCTGGACTCGCTGCCCACGGCGTCGGGGCGAGCCAGGTTGACGGCGGTCTCGGACTCGTCGGAGAGCCGGAGGACGGTCGGCATCACCCGGCCCTGGGCCAGGCGGCGCATCGCGTCGGCGCCGGCGACGAAGGACTCCCAGCGCCAGGCCTCGTAGACCTTCACGACCGGCGCCGGACGGACCTTGAGGGTGACCTCGGTGATGACGCCGAAGGCGCCCTCCGAGCCCATGACCAGCTCGCGGAGGTCGGGACCGGCGGCGTTGGCCGGCGAGCTGCCGAGCTCGAGGTCGCCGAGGGGGGTGGCGACCTTGAGGGCCATCACGAGGGAGTCGAAGCGGCCGTAGCCCGCCGAGCTCTGGCCGCTCGAGCGGGTCGCGGCGAAGCCGCCGATCGAGGCGTACTGGAACGACTGCGGGAAGTGGCCGATGGTCAGGCCGTGCTCGGCGAGCAGCGCCTCGGCCTCGGGTCCGAGCAGGCCGGCCTCGAGGGTGGCCATGCCGGAGACCTCGTCGACGGAGACCAGCCTGGTCATCCGTCGGAGGTCGAGGGCGATGACGCCGGAGTACCCGTCGCGGCGGGCTGCGAGACCGCCCACCACCGACGTACCGCCGCCGAAGGGGACCAGCGCGACGTGCTCGTCGGCGCACCAGCGGACCACCGCGGCGACCTCGTCGTGGGACGCAGGACGGACGACGGCGTCCGGGGCGTCGCTGCCGTCGCCGGCGCGCATCTTGAGCAGGTCGGGGGTCGACTTGCCGCGGGTGCGGGCGACCCGCCACTCGTGGTCGGTGTGCACGTGGTCCGCCCCGACGAGTCCGCCGAGGGCGGCCAGGTGGTCGGCGGCGAGGCCGACCTCGGGCAGCCGGACGTCGGCGCGCGGCACCGCCGGTCGGTCCTCGAGCGTGCCGAGGAAGGCCTCGATGAGGCCGCGCATGCTCTCGCTCACGGGGTGCGCCTGCGCCGGGTCGCCCCAGCGGGCGTGGTGCATGGCCGAGGGGAGGTCGATCGGGGTCTGCTCCTGCGTCATGTGATATAGTGTGACACATGACGTCCATTCGTCACAACCCCGCGCAGGAGAGTGCTCCGGAGGACGGCTACCTCGACGCCGCCCGGGACACCATCCTGGCCGTGGGCTGGCGACGCACGACGCTCACCGACGTGGCCAAGCGGGCCGGGGTCTCCCGGATGACGATCTACCGCCGCTGGCCGGACATGCAGGCGCTGCTCGCCGACCTCCTGGTCCGCGAGTGGGGCGGCCTGCTGGCCGACGCGCTGGTCGGCGGCCCCGCTGACCGCGCCGGCATCGTCGACGGGGTGCTCGGGACCGTGTCCGGGCTGCGCGGCAACCCGCTGTTCCGCAAGATCGTCGACGTCGACCCCGAGCTGCTGCTGCCGTACCTCCTGCAGCGCCGTGGCCGCAACCAGGACCAGGTGCTCGCGGTCCTCGGCGCCACGATCACCGCCGCGCAGCAGGCCGACGAGGTCCGCGACGGCGACCCCGGCCACCTCGCTCGCGGCCTGCTCCTCGCCCTCCAGGGCCCCGTCCTCTCCGTCGGCACGATGACCGACGGCACCACCACGGTCGAGGACCTCGACCGCGAGCTCCGTCTCCTGATCGACAGGTACCTCCGCCCATGAACGACCGCATCACTGCCGCCACCCGCACCCGGGCTCTCGACGAGACGGGGAGCGAGACCGTCGACGTCCTCGTGATCGGCCTCGGCGTCACGGGCGCGGGCGTCGCGCTCGACGCGGCGTCGCGCGGTTTGAGCGTGCTCGCCGTGGACGCGCACGACCTCGCCTTCGGCACCTCGCGGTGGAGCTCGAAGCTGGTCCACGGCGGGCTGCGCTACCTCGCCAAGGGCCAGGTCGGCGTCGCGCACGAGAGCGCGGTGGAGCGCGGCATCCTCATGACGCGCACCGCGCCGCACCTCACCCACGCCATGGGGATGGTGATCCCGCTGACCCCTGCGATCGCGAGACCCCAAGCAGCGTTGGCGATGCAGGGTCTCCGCGCGGGTGACGCGCTGCGCATGGCGGCCCGCACGCCGCGGTCGCTGCTCCCCCGCCCGTCCCGTCTCTCCGTCGAGCGCACGACCGAGCTGGTGCCCGGAGTGCGTCGCGAGGGGCTGCGCGGCGGACTGCTGTCGTACGACGGTCAGCTCGAGGACGATGCCCGGCTGGTCACCGCCCTGGCACGCACCGCCGCGTCGCACGGCGCCCGCGTCGTCACCCGGGCCAGGGCGATCGACGTCACCGGCGACGGAGCGACGATCCGCGACGAGCTGACTGGCGCCACCACGCTCGTGCGGGCGCGCAGCGTCGTCAACGCGGCCGGCGTCTGGGCCGGCCAGGTCGTGCCGGGCCTGACGCTGCGCCCCAGCCGGGGAACCCACCTGGTCGTCCGGGCCGACCGGCTCCCCGGCGTCGACGTCGCCGTGTCCGCTCCCGTGCCGGGCTCGATGAACCGCTTCGTCTTCACGCTGCCCCAGTCCGACGGCCTGGTCTACGTCGGCCTCACCGACGAGCCCGTCGACGGCGACGTCCCCGACGTGCCGACCCCCGACGAGAAGGAGATCGACTTCCTGCTCGAGACGATCGGCAGCGCGTTCGAGACGCCGCTGACCCGCGCGGACGTGGTCGGCACCTACAGCGGGCTGCGGCCGCTGCTGTCGGCGGAGGGCACCACGTCCGACCTCTCCCGCAAGCACGCCGTGCTCACCAGCGAGACCGGGGTCATCACGATCGTCGGCGGCAAGCTCACGACGTACCGACGGATGGCGCAGGACACCGTCGACGCCGTGGTCGCGGGACGCGGCCTGGTCGCCGAGCCGTGCCGCACCACGAACCTCCCGCTGGTGGGGGCGGCGTCCCGTGACGAGCTCGCGCGGGTGGACGCGGCACCCCGTCTGGTGCGTAGGTTCGGGGCGGAGGCGCCGACGGTGCTCGCGAACGCGATCGAGCGCAGCGGGGCCTCCGAGGCCGAGCTGACCGCACCGGTTGCCGAAGGAGTGCCCGTGACCCGAGCCGAGCTGCTGTGGGGCGTCACCGCGGAGGGCGCCCTCGACGTCGACGACCTGCTGGACCGCCGTACCCGCGTGGGCATGGTGGCGGCCGACCGGGTCGCGGCTGCCGGAGCGGCCGCGTGGGCGCTCGAGGTCGGCACGTCGCCTCGATGAGCTCCGACCCCTCCGGCACCGACCTCCCCCACGACCTCGTCGACGCGGCCCGTCGCGCCGTCGCGGTGGTGTTCGTCGTCAACGGGTTCCTGTTCGCGACGCTGTTCGCACGCCTCCCCGACGTGCGTGACGGCCTCGGCCTCGACCCAGGCCAGCTCGGGCTGCTGCTGCTCTGCCTGTCCAGCGGCACGCTGGTCGCGCTGCCCATGTCCGGACTCGTCATCTCCCGTCTCGGGCCCCGGCGCACGGTGCTGCTCGCCACGCTCGTCGCGGCGGTCGCCAATGCGTGCATCGCTGCCGGCGTGGCCGCTGACTCGGTGCCGATGACCGCGGTCGCCCTGTTCTTCGGCGGCATCGGCATCAGCACCTGGGACGTCTCGATGAACGTCGAGGCCGCCGACGTCGAGCGGCGGCTGGCACGGCCGCTCATGCCGCGCTTCCACGCCGGCTTCAGCATCGGCAGCGTGGGCGGTGCCGCGCTGGCCGCCCTCTGCTCGCACGTCGACGTCGGGTTCTCCACCCAGCTGGCCGCGACCTGCGCCGTCATCACGGTCATCATCTGGTTCGCGCTGCGCGGCTTCCTTCCGGTCGTCGTCCACGACGACGAGGAGTCGAGGACCTCGCCGCTCCGCGCCTGGCAGGAGGGCCGGACCCTGCTCATCGGCCTCGTCGTGCTGTCCTTCGCGCTCTGCGAGGGCATCGCGAACGACTGGCTCGCCCTCTCCCTCGTCGACGGCTACGACGTGCCGCACGCCGCCGGCTCCGCAGCCTTCGCCACGTTCGTCACCGCGATGACCCTCGGTCGTTTCGTCGGCGGCGCGATCACCACGCGGTTCGGCCGGGTCGCGACGCTCCGGGGCACCGCCGTGCTGGTGGTCATCGGCTCGTCGACCGTCGTCCTCTCGCCCGTCACGGCGGGGGCGTACGTCGGTGCGGTGATCTGGGGGCTCGGCGCCTCGCTCGGCTTCCCGATGGGGATGACCGCGGCCGGCGACGACCCCCGCAAGGCGGCCGCCCGGCTGTCGGTGGTCAGCTCGATCGGCTACGCCGCGTTCCTCGGCGGGCCGCCCCTCGTCGGCACCCTCGCCGACCACGTCGGTGTCCGGGACAGCCTCACGGTCGCGATCGGCGCGGCCGTCGTGGGCTTCCTGGTGGCCGGCGCGGTCCGCGAACGGGACGTCGTCGCCGAGACCGCCCCGGTGCCCTGACGCTGACAGCGTTACTGTCAAGCATGGCCCTGGACCAAGCGACCTCCCTGTCCCTCGCCCGCATCGCCGTGGGTGCCGCCTCGTGGGCGAACCCCGAGCTCGGCCTGAAGTACGCGCAGCTGGACCCGGCAGCGCCGCAGTCGCCGTACCTCCTGCGACTGTTCGGCGCCCGCGACGTCGCCCTCGGTGCGATCACCCTGCTCGCGAAGCCGGAGCTCAAGCCCGCCCTGCTGCGCGTCGGCCTGGCCGTCGACGCCGCCGACGGTGGCGCCGCGGTCCTCGCCCTGCAGAAGAAGCAGGTCGACACCGTCCCCGGCGTGATCCTCGCCGGCGCTGCCGGAGCCGCCGTCCTCGCCGGCCTCGTCGCCCTCAACCAGCACAGACCGAAGGTCTGAACGCCGAGTCGGGAGAAAAGCGCACGCCCTTCTCGTGACGCGCGCTCGAGGCGTGCGCTTTTCTCCCGACTCGGCGCCCCCGTGGGGACGTGAGCTGGGCGGTCTACCTGCCCAGGTGCTCGACGACCTCGGCGGTGGGGAGCTGGGCGAGGACCGGGCCGGGGATGAAGAGCTTCGAGCGGCGCAGGCCGCTGCCGACGACGACGGCGGGCTGGCTCAGGAGCGCCTCGTCGACGAACAGCCGCCAGCCGGCGGGTAGCCCCACCGGGGTGATGCCGCCGTACTCCATGCCCGACTCGCTCACCGCCTGGTCCATGGACAGGAACGACGCCTTGCGGACGTCGAGCCGCTTGCGGATCAGGGTGTTCACGTCGGCGCGGGTGTCGGCGCGGACGACGCAGCCGGCGATCCGCTCCTCCCCGTCGCGACGGCCACCGACGACGACGCAGTTGCCGCTGGCCTCGAGCGGCAGGTCGAAGGCGTCCGACAGGGCGGCCGTGTCGGCGAGCCCGGGGTCGATCTCGACGACACCCACGGCCGACGCTCCGGCCCAACCCGACAGCGCGGCGGCCACCGGTTCGGCGACCAGGTCGAGCCTGCTGAGCACCGGCACCGTGGTCAGCCGTCCCACCGTGAGCACACCGGTCTGGTCCTCGTCAGGCATCGTTCTCCTCGTGATCGGGGGGCTGGAGGGTCGCCATCCGGACGACGTTTGCTTGTGGGCCCCGGCACGCGCACAGTAGAAGAAGCGACGGGCCCTTGCATGCAGGCCAGGTTGCGAGTGCCACCGGCTGGATGCCCCCACTTGCCGGTGGTGCGTTCTTGCCGAGGTCAGTCCTCGCGGGCTTCCTGCCGCACCCGGAACCCGGCAGCGGACGCCCCGAGCAGGGTGAGGCCGGCGACGAGCACCGCGCCCCCGGCACCCAGCGATCCGTCGGTGCCGTCGATGATCGCCTCCGGGACGACGAGCGTCACCGCGACCACGCCGCCGACGAGGTAGGGCCACGCGGTGCGCTGCAGGTACATCCCGAACCCGCCGACGGCCACCACCGCGGTCAGCACGTAGGCAAGGGCTCGCGGGTCGTCGAACAACGGGAACTGCGCGCCGAGCAGGGCCATCGCCACGCCGAGGCTGCGGGCGGTCGCGTCCTCGCGGAAGGCGCCGAGCTCGGTCGCCGCCAGCCAGACCAGCGCGAGGAGCAGCAGGAAGATGCCGGTGGTGACCTCTTCGTTGCGCGCGTCGACGACGTCGACGGCCGCGAAGAGGGCGGTCAGTGCTCCCCCCGCGAGACCGACGACGACGGCGGCCGACGGAGCCAGTCGGTAGGCAGCGACGCCGAGGCCGACCATGGTCAGTCCGGCGAGGAGCCACGGCCACGACGAGTAGTCCTGGCCGCCGACCTCCGCGATGTCGGCCACCCGACCGACGGTGCACGCGCCGGCGAAGGCGGTCCCGACGAGCAGTGCCGACGACAGCCGTCGGCGCGCCTCGTCACGGCCTGCCCGGATGGCGTCGTACCCCCCGTGGCCGATCGCGGCGACCACGCCGCCAGCGACACCGAGCAGCAGGGTGATGACCACGAGCACGGACACCTGTCCGCTGTCGCCGAGGTCGGCCCAGTTGTCGGCGAGGAAAAGCCCGAGCGCCGCGATCACCAGGGAGCCACCGAGGTAGCCGGCAACCTCGACCAGGCGTCCCCGTGCGTTGGTCGTCGCGCCCGAGGTGCCCAGGGCGCGGGCCACGACCTCGCGTGCCTCGTCGCGTCGTTCGGCGTGGACCAGGCCGGAGTCGACGAGGTCCTCGACGACGCGGTCGGCGGGTGTCGGACGGTGCGGACGCGTGGGCGTGCCGGCGGAGGTGCTCATGCGTCCAGCGTCGCAGCAGGACCGCCCGCGACACATGAGTCGGCGTACTCAACCCTCAGTCGAGCAGGGCTCCGGGGTCGTCCGGTACGTCGACCGCGTGCTCGCTGAGCGACTCCAGCGGGATGACCTCGAGGGCGCGGGCGTTCGTGGCGCCGAGCACCACCGGCGCCGGGTAGCCGGCCTGCAGCGACTGCAGCCAGCGGGCAGCCACGACGCACCAGCGGTCGCCCGGGACGAGGCCGGCGAAGGCGAGCTCCAGACGCGGGGTGACCAGGTCGTTGCCCAGCTGTCGTTGGTGCTCGAGGAACTCGCGGGTCACCACCGCGCACACGGAATGGCTGCCGACGTCGTCGGGACCGGAGGTGCAGGTTCCGTCGCGGTAGTAGCCGGTCATGGGCCGCGTGCCGCACGGTTGGAGTGGTTCACCGAGGACGTTGAGGTCCCCCACCTGGTCCTCGGTCGTCATGAGGAAGAACCTAGTCGCGGGTAGTCCGAACGGGTCAGGTCCGAAAGGCACTCGTTTCCCACCCGTGACATAGGCCCCACACTGCGCCAGCCTGGAGGGATGAAGCGCCTCGTCATCTGCTGCGACGGCACCTGGAACCGCCCCGACAGCCAGCACGTCACGAACATCGAGAAGATCGCACGCACCGTCCAGATCGACTCCACCTCGGTCGAGGCGGGAGTCCAGCAGTCGGTGCTCTACCTCAGCGGGGTCGGCGTCGGCTACGGCGTCGACAGGATCCTCGGCGGTGCCTTCGGCTTCGGCCTGTTCAACAACGTGCTCGCCGGCTACCGCTTCCTCGCCTCGAACTACGAGCCCGGCGACGAGATCTACGTCTTCGGCTTCAGCCGCGGCGCCTACACCGCCCGCTCGCTCGGCGGGATGATCGGCAAGGCCGGCCTGCTGACCCGCAAGGCGCTGGTCGACGAGAAGCTCCCGGAGGCGGTCGCGCGCTACAAGCGACTGGACACCAAGAGCGGCCAGAGCGACGCGGAGTTCAAGCGCGACTACTGCCACCCGGACACCCCGATCCACTTCCTCGGCGTCTTCGACACCGTCGGTGCCCTCGGTGTGCCCGGCGCGATGCGCCGTCGTCACCAGTTCCACGACGTCAAGCTCAGCAAGGCCGTGCTGTGCGCGCGGCAGGCGCTGGCGATCGACGAGCCGCGGATGAAGTTCGAGCCGTGCCTCTGGGAGGACACGGGCGCCGAGGGCGAACGCGAGCGGGTGCGCCAGGTCTGGTTCGAGGGCGCGCACTCCGACGTCGGCGGTGGCGTCTCCCCGACCGGGCTGCCCGACACGTCCTTGCTGTGGATGGTCTCCGAGGCCAACAAGCGCGGCCTGGTCTTCGACGAGGAGCTCCTCCAGCGCTACATCTGCAGCGGCTCGTCGCCGAAGCGCCACGACCCCTCGAAGCCGATGTACCGCATCCTCGACCTCGTCATCCGCGCCAAGATCCGGCTCGGCCGGGCCAGCGGTGCGGCGTTCCTCGGCCGTCAGCGTCGCCTCGACCGCGGCGACTGCGTCTCCGTGCGGATCGCGGAGGCCGCCGCGGACCACTACCGCGACGACAGCCCGCCGTTCGTGCCGGCCGGCGGCGCCCCGCTCGCCGCGCCCTCGGCCCCGGACCGGACGAAGTACCAGCCGGGCAACATCAGGCAGTACTCCGAGACCACCCACGACTTCTCCGAGAGCGTCGAGCCCACGATCGGCCTGCCCGAGGCGTCGTACACCGAGGTCGTCTCACGCCTGGCCATGCGAGGCGTCGCGCTCGGCTCCCCGGGCACGCCCGACCCCGCACCGACCCCGCCGACCGCGCCTCCCGGGAGTCAGAGCTTTCCGGCGGCCCGCAACCCCGCCACCGAGTCCGAGAACGTGACGTAGGGGTCGCGGAACTCCACCCCCAGCTCGTCCCGGACCGGGGCGTTGTCCGAGTCCGGCATCCGCGTCCAGTACTCCATCGCCGCGGCCGTCATCGGCCCCGGCAGGTGCAGCCGGTCGCTGACCCGGCCGAAGGTGCGGAGCAGGGCGTCGGGGACCGGCACGTAGGCCAGCCGCCGCCCGGTGGCCCGTCGAAGCAGCCGGGCGATCTCACGGGCCTTGACCTGGATGCCGCCGGCCGCCCAACGGCTCGGACCGCGGCCCGGCTCGAGCAGAGCGGCATGGATGCTCGCCAGGTCCCGCACGTCGCAGACCGTCCACGCGGCGTCGATGCCGGGGATGACGTGCAGGCGCAGCGCCTTGAGCATCCCCTCGGTGCCCTCGCCGACCTGGGTCCCGACCGGAGGTCCGATCACCATCCCCGGGTACGTCGTCGCGATCGGCGCTCCGTCGGCCTGCAGCCCGCGGACGTACTCCTCGACCTCACCCTTGGACCGGCCGTACTCGTCGACCCCGCCCAGCACCGGGAGGTCGGCGGTGAGCGTCTCGAGCCCGGGCCGGAAGACCGCGGCGAGGCTGGAGACGTAGACGATCGGGTCGAGGCCGAGCTCGACGGCCTGCCCGATCACGTTGCGGGCACCCTCGAGGTTGGTCCGCGACATCCGCTCCGCGGCGCCCGGGCCGATCAGCACGACGGCGGCGCAGTGCACGACCCCGTCGCAGCCCTCGAGGGCCGCGCGCACCGCGTCGCGGTCGGTGATGTCACCGACGACGTGGTCGCTGACGTCGAGGTCCAGGGCCTTCGCGACGGGCTCGAGCCGGGCCGGGTCGCGGACGAGGTAGCGCACCTCGTGGCCGGCGTCGACGACGGCACGTGCGGTCCAGGACCCGACGAAACCGGTGCCGCCGGTGAGGAGGACCTTCACAGCTGGTTCCTCACTGCTGGGACATCTCCGCGGCCAGGTCCTCGAGTCCCTCGTCGATCCCGATCACCGGCGCGTAGTGCAGGTCCTGGCGAGCCTTCAGGTCGTTCACCGTCACCTCGTGGCCGCCCAGGGCGACCGCGACCTCGCTGACCGGGGGCTCGCCCTTGAGGTGCAGCACCCGCCAGCTCCGGTCCACCGCGACGGCCGCGGTCTTCGCGACCCGGTAGGGGATGCTGCGGTCCGGCATCTCGACGCCGTGCGCGGCGGCCTGGCGGGTGATGAAGTCGCGGAACTTCACCGGGGCGCCGTCGGTGAGGAAGTAGGTCTGGCCGCCCTTGCCCCGCTCGGCCGCGCACTCGATGCCCTCGCAGACGTTGAGGACGTGGCAGGTGGAGGTGAGGTAGTCCCCGCCACCGACCCAGGCCCACTTGCCCTGCTGGGCGGCCTCGAGGATCAGGGGCATCAACGTCGTGTCCCCCGGCCCCCACACCATCCGCGGCCGGACCGCGACGGTGCGCATCTCCTGGCCGTTGGCGGCGAGGACGAGCTGCTCGGCGATCGCCTTGGTCCGGGGGTACTCCCCCGCGTGCCTCTTCGGGTACGGCGCCGTCTCGTCGACGTGGCGCAGCGGACCGCCGTCGGCCAGCACCGCCTCGGTGCTCACGTGCACGAACCGCTTGACCCCGGCCTCCTCGGCCACCGCCAGCAGGTCCCGGGTGCCGTCCACGTTGACCCGCTCGAAGTCACCGGGCCGCCCCCACGGACGGGTGTCGGCCGCCGCGTGCACCACCACACCGACGCCCTCGATCTCGCCGATGACCGAGCGGAGGTCGCCCAGGTCGCCCCGGACCGGCGTCGCCCCGAGCGCCTCGACCGCCCGCGCCGACTCGTCGGACCGGGCCAGCGCACGCACCACGTGACCGTCGGCGAGGAGCTTGAGCAGGAGGTACCGCCCGATGAAGCCGGAGCCCCCGGTCACGAAGTACTTCATGGCCGAACAATCTAGATGCTTACGATGACCGGCATGACGAGACGAGGGCGTTCCCTGGCCGGAGGCGTCACGGCCCTCGTGCTCGTGCTCGCCGGCAGCCTCGCCGCGCTGGCCGCTCCCGCGTCAGCCGGGGACGGGGACGGGGACTTCGAGGCGACCACCCCCCAGGTGCCGACCGTGATCGGGAGCGAGCGCATCGGGCGCAGCGTCAACGGCCGGGCGATCCGCGCGTACCACCTCGGCGAGCCGGGGAAGACCAAGGCCGTCGTCATCGGGTCCATGCACGGCAACGAGAAGGCCGGGATGCAGGTCGTCGACGCGCTGCGCAAGGGCCGACCCGTCGTCGACGTGGACCTCTGGGTCATCCCGACCGTCAACCCCGACGGCGTCGCACGCAACCAGCGCGGCAACGCGCACGGCGTCGACCTCAACCGCAACTTCGCGCACCACTGGGCGGCGCTGACCGGCTCGTACTACTCCGGCACCGGGCCGTTGTCCGAGCCGGAGTCCCGGGCCCTGTCGCGGTTCCTCGACCGCGTGCGCCCGACGTACGTCGTCTCCTTCCACCAGCCGCTGAACGGTGTCGGCAGCGACAACGAGCGGCGGCCGTTCCAGCGCCGGCTCGCCCGCGGCCTGGGCCTGCGGATCAAGCCCTTCAACTGCACCGGCGTGTGCCACGGGACGATGACGAGCTGGTACAACGCGAACCACACCGGCACCGCGATCACCGTCGAGTTCGGCTCCTCGCCGGGCCGTTCGTACCTTCGCGGCCGGGCCACGCGCGGCACCCTGAGCGCCCTGCTGGGGTCTCGCCCGTGAGCGGACCTGCGGAGGACCCCCGCGCCGCGGACCTCGGGTTCGCCCGGCTCGACCTCGAGCGCGAGCTGCGCACCGGCGACCCCGAGGTCGTGTACGGCGCCGGCAAGACGCCCGACCAGGTCGTCGCGATCCTGACCCGGCTCCACGACGCGCACCCGACCCGGGCCGTGCTCGCGACCCGGCTCGACGACGAGGCCCGGGCCGCCGTCCGCGCGGCCCTGCCGGGCGCCGAGGTCGACGACGTGGCCAGGTGCGCCACCCTCGGCGAGCCCCCGGCTGCGGTCGGCACCGTCGCCGTCGTGTCGGCCGGGACCTCGGACGCCCCGGTGGCCGCCGAGGCCGCGCTGACCGCGCGCGTGCACGGCGCCGGCGTGCGGCTGATCCAGGACGTCGGCGTGTCCGGCCTGCACCGCCTGCTGTCGGTGCGCCCCGAGCTGATGAGCGCCGACTGCCTCGTCGTCGTGGCCGGCATGGAGGGCGCGCTGCCGAGCGTCGTCGGAGGGCTGGTCGGGGTGCCGCTGGTCGCGGTGCCGACATCGGTGGGCTACGGCGCCTCGTTCGGCGGGCTCGCCGCGCTGCTCGCGATGCTCAACTCCTGTGCCCCCGGCGTGACGGTCGTGAACATCGACAACGGGTACGGCGCCGGGGTCTTCGCGGCCCGGGTGGCCCGACGAGCGGCACCCCGGTCGGACCCCTCGTGATCGGCTGGGTCGACGCCTCCGCCGGCGCCTCCGGCGACATGCTCCTCGGCGCCCTGCTCGGCGCCGGAGTCCCCTCCGACGTGATGCTCGAGGCCATCGGCGCG
Organism: uncultured Actinomycetota bacterium; assembly: GCA_963759965.1. GTDB lineage: Bacteria > Actinomycetota > Actinomycetes > Propionibacteriales > Nocardioidaceae > Marmoricola_A. The sequence continues at coordinate 206,534 of CAVXBM010000016.1, read as the reverse complement.
GTCGCTCCGGAGCGGGCCGTCGTCGAGACCGCGCTGGTGCACCGCGGTGGCCTGGCCGCGACCCGCGCGGTCGTCGACGTCGCCGACAGCAGCACCCACCGCACCTGGTCCGACGTGTCGGTGCTGCTCGGGAACGCCGCCCTGCGTGCTCCGGTCCACGCCCTGGCGCACGAGGCGTTCGAACGGCTGGCGACCGCGGAGGCCGAGGTGCACGGCATCGACGTCGGCGACGTGCACTTCCACGAGGTCGGCGCGCTCGACGCGATCGCCGACATCGTCGGGGTCTGCGCCGGGTTCGCCCACCTGGGACTCGACGAGGTCGTGGTGTCCCCGGTCGCCGTCGGCTCCGGACGCGTCACGGCCACGCACGGCTCCCTGCCCGTCCCGGTCCCGGCGGTCGCCGCGCTGCTGCGCGGGATCCCGTCGTACGCCGGACCGGGGACCGGCGAGGCCTGCACCCCGACCGGCGCGGCCCTGCTCCGCACCCTTGCGACCGACTTCGGCCCGCAGCCCCCGATGGTCGTCGAGACCGTCGGCGTCGGCGCCGGTGGACGTGACCCCGACACCCACGCCAACGTCGTCCGCCTCCTCCTCGGCACCCCCGCCGAGTCGGCAGGAACGCTCGCCCGCGTCATCGAGACCAACGTCGACGACCTCGACCCGCGGCTCTGGCCCGACGTCATCGCGGCCCTGCTGGCGGCCGGCGCCTCGGACGCGTGGCTGACCCCGATCCTCATGAAGAAGGGCCGGCCCGCACACACGCTGTCCGTGCTCGTCTCGGAGGAGCGACTGGTCGCCGTACGCCGCGTCGTCTTCGAGCAGACCTCGACGATCGGGGTCCGGGAGACGGCGTACGACAAGACCGCGCTCGACCGCCAGACCCGCAGCGTCACCGTCGACGGTCACGAGGTCCGGGTGAAGGTGGCCTCCCTCGACGGCGAGGTGATGAACGTCCAGCCGGAGTACGACGACGTCGTCGCCGCCGCCCGGGCCCTCGGCCGTCCGGTCAAGGACGTGCTGGCCCAGGCCGCTGCGGAGGCGCATTCACTAGGGTGAGGCATGGCCACACCCGGAGAGTCGCTCGGTGTCACCAGTGAGGTCGGTCGGCTGCGGACGGTGATGCTGCACCGCCCCGGCGCCGAGCTGAAACGCCTCACGCCGCGCAACAACGACAAGCTGTTGTTCGACGGCATCCCGTGGGTCGACCGCGCCCAGGACGAGCACGACGCCTTCGCGCAGGCGCTGCGCGACCGCGACGTCGAGGTGCTCTACCTCGTGGAGCTGCTGCGCGAGACCCTCGAGGCGGAGGAGGCCCGCGAGCGGGCGATCCACAGCGCGATGTGGAACCTCCACCTCGGCGACACCCTCCGCGTCCACCTCACCGAGGTCCTCGGCGACATGGACCCGGAGACCCTCGCGCACACCCTCTGCGAAGGCATCCGCAACGACGAGGTGCGCGGCGGCTTCGGCCTGGTCACCAGCCTGCTGCAGCCCGACGACTTCCTGGTCGAGCCGCTGCCGAACCTGCTCTTCACCCGCGACTCCAGCGTGTGGGTGCGCGACCACGTCACGATCACCTCGCTGGCGATGCCGGCGCGCGAGCGCGAGACCCAGCTGACCGAGCTCATCTACTCGCTGCACCCCCGCTTCGCGGGCACCCCGGACATCCACGGTTGGCACCGCGAGTCCGTCGAGGGCGGCGACGTGCTGCTGCTCGCCCCTGGCGTCGTGGCCATCGGCGTCGGCGAGCGCACCACCCCGGCCGGTGCGGAGCGGCTGGCGCGGCAGATGTTCGCCAAGAACCTGGCCGAGACGGTGCTCGCCGTGCCGATCGCCCAGGAACGCGCGACCATGCACCTCGACACCGTCTGCACGATGGTCGACGTCGACAAGATCGTGATGTACCCGAACGTCGCCGACCACCTCCAGGCCTACGCCGTCACGGTCGCCGAGCGGACCGGCGACGAGGACCTCGACCTGCTCCTCGACGTGGCCCCGGCCGAGCCGTTCCTGGTCGCCGCCGCCAAGGCGATGGGCATCGACACGCTCCACCAGATCGACACCGGCCTCGACCCCGTCACCGCCGAGCGCGAGCAGTGGGACGACGGCAACAACACCCTCGCCCTCGCGCCACGGGTCGCGGTCGCCTACGAGCGCAACACCGAGACCAACGCCCGCCTCGAGGAGGCCGGCATCGAGGTGGTCGCGATCTCGCGGCTCCGAGCTCGGCTCCGGCCGCGGCGGCCCCCGCTGCATGTCCTGCCCCATCAGCAGGGACCCCATCTACGCGCCGAGTCGGCAGAAACGCGCCCGCCCGGGGCACGTTTCTGCCGACTCGACGTCGTTCTCGGGCGCGTTTCTGCCGACTCGGCGTCAGTGCTCCTGCAGGTGGTGGACGGTGGCCCAGTCGACCTCGATCCAGAGGTGCTCGGCCTGACCGACGAGGGTGCCACCGTCGGGTCCGGTGGGGTCGAGGAGGGCGCTGGCGGTCCAGGTCTTGCGGCCGTCGGTGCGCAGGAGCAGTCCGCGCACGACGTACGGCGTGCCCGCCACCGGCGGGTGCTCGAGACGGGCGGACATCTGGGCGAGCACCATCGGACGGTGCTCGAGGTCGGAGGACCAGCCGCCGACGCAGTCCAGCGCGGCCCACGCGACGGCGGTGCCGACCGTCCCGTCGGGGCCGGCGACCGAGGGGTCCGGGGTCCAGGTCGCCGCGACCAGGCCGTCCCCGATCCGGCCGGGGAAGATGCAGAGCCCGTCGCCGGCAGCTCGCGCGGGACCGCAGACGAAGCAGGTCGGGAAGGGGTGCGCCGTGCGCCCGGGGTACGACGGCTCAGCGGCCCGCGCCTGCTCCAGGTCGACCGGCTCGAGGCCGGACCAGTCCGTCCAGGCCTCGGGGGCCCGAGGGAGCGCGACCGCCACGGTGGTGTCGCCGGACCGGAGCTCCACGGCGCCGTCGGCCGGCACGAGATCGAGGGGGACGTCGAGGGGCGGCGGTGCCTGGAGCCGCACGGAGACCGGGTCGAGCCCGGACGCCTCCGCCAGCGCCCCGCTCACCCAGCCGCCGTTGCCGGAACGTGGGGGACCCTTGAAGCGCGCAGGCACTGTCAGCGTCGTCATGTCCCTCGAGTCTCGCCGAGTCGGGAGAAATGCCGGCGCCCACGAAGCGCGAGCCGGGAGAAATGCGGGCTCGCCGCCGGCATTTCTCCCGACTCGGCGTCTTCCGACTCCGTCGGAATCAGCTGAGGTTGTTCTCGTCCAGGAAGTCCGCGGCGACGTCCTCCGGGTCCTCCTTGTCGATGACGACCCGCGTGACCAGGTCGCCGAGCTTCGCCGTGTCGAGCGCCTCGGACACCGCGTTGAGCGCGTCCTGGAGCTCCGGGGAGTCGGCGTCCTTGGTGACCAGCGGCACGACGTTCTGTGCTGCGAACAGCGACTCCGGGTCCTCGAGGACGACGAGGTCGTTGGCCGCGATGTTCGGGTCGGTCGTGAACAGGTTGCCGGCCTGCGCCTGGTCGTTGAGGATCGCCTTGAGGGTCAGCGGGCCACCCGCGTCCTTCGGGAGGTAGGTGCCGAACTCGACGCCGTAGACGTCCTTGAGCCCCGGCAGACCGGTCTGACGGGTCTTCCACTCGGGCGGCCCGGCGAGGGTGAGGTCGCCGGCCACGTCGGCCAGGTCGCCGATGCTGGACAGGCTGTACTTCTCGGCGGTGTCGCTGGTGACCACGACGCCGTCCTTGTCCTCCGCCTCGGAGTACGGCAGCACCACGAGGTCGTCGGGCAGGACGCTCTTGAGCTCCTCGAAGACGCCGTCGGAGTCCGACGCGCTGACCTTGGTGCCGTCCGCGGCGGCGAAGTAGTCGCGGAGCACACCGGTGTACTCCGGGAAGACGTCGAGGGAGCCGTCCTGCATGCCCGGGAGGTAGGTCTCGCGGGAGCCGATGTTGAGCTTGGTCTCGGCCTCGATGCCGGCGCCGTTGAGGGCGCCGGCGTAGATCTCGGCCAGCAGGGCGTTCTCCGGGAAGTTCGCCGAACCGACGACGAGGGCGTCGCCGCTGGAGCTGCCGGAGTCACCGCCCGTGTCGGTCTTGAGGGCGTCGTCGCCCCCGCCACAACCGGCCAGCGCCGTCGCGGCGATGACCGCCAGGGACGCGATGAGAGGGATGCGCTTCATGACTTGCCTTTCGTCAGGACCCCGAGGCCCGCAGTTGTGTGCGCTGGATGGTGTCTTGGGTTTGCTTCCTCCCGGCAGTCTTGCCGGTGAGACCTGGGGAGACCACGACGCGTTGCAGCGTGGCGAAGACGAAGTCGACGAGCAGGGCGAGCACCGCGATGAGGATCGCGCCGCCGGCCATCTGTCCGTAGTCACGGACCGACAGCCCGTCGATGAGGAACCGGCCCAGCCCGCCCAGCCCGACGGTCGCGGCCAGCGTCGCGGTGGCCACGACCTGGAGGGCCGCGGAGCGGATGCCGGACAGGACGAGCGGCAGGGCGCACGGGATCTCGACCTGCCACAGCACCTCGCTGCCGCGCATCCCCATGCCGCGGGCGGCGTCCCTCGCAGCGGCCTCCACCTGCTCCACACCGGCGTACGCCCCGGCCAGGATCGGCGGGATCGCGAGCACCACGAGGACGATGATCGTCGGCACGAAGTCGCTCACCTGTCCGGGCAGCCTCGGCCCGAGCACCATGAGCGCGAGGAACAGCAGCCCGAGGCTCGGGCACCGCGCGCAGAGCGCCGGTGAGGTTGACCGCCAGCGAACTTCCCGCGCCCGGTGTGCCCGACCCACAGGCCGACCGGGACCGCGATCAGGGCCGCGATGCCCAGCGAGAGCAGGGAGTACTTGAGGTGCTCCAGGACCCGGATCGGGATGCCGTCGGCGCCGGACCAGTTGATGCCGTCGGTGAGCCAGCTGAGCACGTCGTTCATGCGCTCGCCCCCGCCCGCTGCCAGGGCGTGAGCCATCGCGAGATCGGCGACGATGACCAGGTCGAAGACGAGCGCGAGGACCACGCACGCGACGAGGCCCGGCCACGATCGGGTCGGTGAAGTCGCGGATGAAGCCGTCGGTGAACAGCGACCCGAGCTGGGGTACGCCGATCAGGGCAGCCACGCTGACGATGCTGACGTTGCTGACCGCAGCGACCCGGAGGCCCGCGGCGATGACCGGGATCGCGAGCGGGAGCTCGACGGTGAACAGCCGGCGCAGCGCTCCGAAGCCCATCGCCGTGGCCGAGGCGGTGACGGAGTCGGGCACCGAGCCGAGCGCGTCGGCGACCGTGCGGGTCAGCAGGGCGATCGTGTAGATCGTCATCGCGACGACGACGTTGACCGGGTCGAGGATCCGGGTGCCGAGGAAGAGCGGCATCAGGATGAACAGCGCGAGCGACGGGATCGTGTAGAGCAGGCCCGTGCCGACCACGATCGTGGTGTAGAGGAAGCGGTAGCGCCGGGCGATCCAGCCCAGCGGGATGGCGATGACCAGGCCGAGCACCGTCGGGACCGCAGACGAGCCAGGCGTGCTGACGGGTGAGGTACCCGATGTCGTCGAGGTGGTCGAGGATCCAGGTCCATCAGCCGTCCTGGCCCTCGGGCGTCCGCGCGACGTCGACCGGCGACGCGGGCCTCCTCCAGGGCGGCCACCACCTCGGCGGCGGTGACCGTGCCGAGCAGCTTGCCGGCGCCGTCGACGATCACGCCGCGACCGCTCGGGGACGAGAGCGCGGCGTCGAGGACGGCGCGCGAGGACCCCTCGATGCTGGCGACGGTGCCGCCGCGGTGCAGGTCGTCGCGGTCGACGCTGCCCTCGATGCGCGCCGGCTCGACCCAGCCCACGGGCTTGCCGTCGTCGTCGGTGACCAGCACCCAGGCTCCCCCGGTGCCGCGCGCCTCGTCGGCCGAGGCACCGAGCCGCACCGACGGCTCGTCGTTGGTGGACAGCGACGGGGCGGAGCGGAAGCCGAGGCCGCGGTAGCCGCGGTCGCGGCCCACGAAGTCGGCCACGAAGTCGTCCTGCGGGTCGCCGAGCAGGGTGGCCGGGTCGGCCAGCTGGGCGAGCTTGCCGCCCACCCGCAGCACCGCGACCTGGTCGCCGAGCTTCACCGCCTCGTCGATGTCGTGGGTGACGAACAGGATGGTCTTGCCCAGGTCGTTCTGGAGCCGCAGGAACTCGTCCTGGAGCTGTTCACGGACGATCGGGTCGACGGCGCTGAACGGCTCGTCCATGAGCATCACCGGCGGGTCCGCGGCGAGCGCCCTGGCCACGCCGACGCGCTGCTGCTGGCCGCCCGACAGCTGGTGGGGGTAGCGCTCCGCGAACTCCTGCGGCAGCCCGACCCGCTCGAGGAGCTCGAGGCTGCCGTCGCGCGTCTTCTTCTTGTCCCAGCCCAGGAGCCGCGGCACGGTGCCGATGTTGTCGGCGACCGTGCGGTGCGGGAACAGTCCGGCGTGCTGGATGACGTAGCCGATGCCGCGGCGCAGCTCGGCCTCGTCCATGCGCGCGGTGTCCTGGTCGTCGATCGTGATCCGGCCCGCGGTCGGCTCGATCATCCGGTTGACCATGCGGAGCGACGTCGTCTTGCCGCAGCCGGAGGGTCCGACCAGGACCGTGATCCGGCCGTTGGGGGCTTCGAGGTCCAGACCACCCACCGCCACGGTGCCGTCGGGGTACTCCTTGGTCACGCCCTCGAAGCGGATCATGCGGAAACCCAACCACAACGGTCCGACGTTGAGGCGTTCGGAAAGGTCACGAAGTCAAAACCTTGACGATCCCGGCGATCTTCGCGACCTCCGGAAAGGGGACCGGACGAACCGGACAAAGAGTGAGTGGTCTCGACCAGGGTCCGCGCTCGGACCGCAAGAATTCCCCCGGTCCAGACGGGTCCGGGCGTGAAAAACCCGGCCGTTGCTGACGGGGGATACAACAACGACCGGGCATCCGAAGTATAGAGAGCCAGTTCTCGTTCACACAACTTCCCGCGCACGTCGTCAAGTCGGTCCTTGCTGACCCACGGGTCAGCGGATCGTGACCTGTCGGTTGGCTAGTCCGGCCCGCGCGGACCGCTCCTCGCCCGACAGCGGGGAGGTGTCGGCCAGGGCCGAGCGCAGCGCGGCGGCCACGGCGTCCACGGGCTCCTCGAGGGCCTCGGCGCCGGTGCCCACCGGGAGGTCCCAGACCGGCACGAGCAGGCCCTGCGCGCGGAACATGCCGACCAGGCGCGAGCCGTCGACCAAGGCGTCCGCGCCGGCCACGTGCAGCCGGGCCAGCGCCGTGAGCCCGGCGTCCTCGTCGTCCGGGAGGACCCAGCGCAGGTGCTCCTTGCTGCCGACGTCGGTCCAGTACGCCGCCTCGACACTGGTCAGGCGGGCGGTCGGCGACACCGCGGCGTTGGCCTGCTCGAGCGACGCGGCCGCCCCGGCGGCGTCGTCACCGAGGTCGGCGATCCAGAAGTCGAAGCCCTCGTGCACCTCGATCGCGAGCGGCTCGTCGGCCAGGAGGTCCTGCAGCCGCGGACCCTCGCCGGGGTCGTCGGTCAGGCCCACCATCTCGCCGGGCTCGGCGCCGAGCGCGTCGAGGAGGACAGCCGCCAGCTCCCGGCTCGGGTCGCCGAAGGAGTGCTGCACCTGGAGCCCGAGCCACACCGTGCCGTCCTGGCGCACCAGTGCGGGGGCGGCCATCGGCAGCAACGTGCACAGCACGACGTCGCGGTCGGCGCCGGCGGCGTCGGTGAGGGACAGCCGGGCCGTCGCGGACGGAACGATCTCCCGCATCGCGACGATGTCGGCCTCGGACCTCAGGCCGTCGAACGGCCGCAGCACACGAGTGCGGTGGGCCTTGGCCGGCGTGCCGACCCGGTCACGAGCCTTGACGCGAGAGCGCTTCCCCATGGGGGAAGGCTAGCGAGGGCGACCCGCAGGTCAGTCCAGCGGGATGCGGACGTGCACCGTGGAGGTCGCGCCGCCGTCCTCGACCCACCAGCGGTCGGTGAGCGCCTGGACGATGCTGAGCCCCCGGCCGGAGACCGCGGAGCGGCCGGCCTCGACGCGGTGCGGGCTCGTGGAGCCGCTGCCCCCGTCGCTGACGGAGATGACGAGGTCGCCGTCCTCCAGCGCCCAGGTCACGACGAGGTCGTTGACCGGGAGCGGGGCGGCGTGCCGGACGCTGTTGCCGACGAGCTCGGAGACGACGACGCGAGCGTCGTCCACCGTCTCACCCTCGAAGCCGCGCTCCTCGAGCCAGTCGCGCAGCTCACGGCGCACCACGGAGGCCGAGGGTGCCTGGAAAGGCACTCTCAGGTTCACCGAGTCAGGCTCAGCCTGCATCGTCGCCCCCACGTTTCCGCCTCCAAAAAAGCCTGGTCGTCCGATACGAATGCTGCCCATCGGTGGGGACCTGAAACTACGGTCCGGCCTCACGCCATGAGGGAGAGGATCCGAGCAGGTCTGTCGGTGATGACGGCCTCGACACCGAGGCCCAGACAGAGGTCGAGATCGTCGACCGTGTTGACGGTCCACACATGGATGCGGTGGCCCTTGTCACGAAGCCTACGGCCGAGGCGGGGTCTCTCCCTCAGCTCGTTGACACCTGGTCCGGCAATCCAACCTGGTGACAACATTCCCTTGGTCACCTGCCACGAAACGGTTCCCTCTATGAGGAGCACCACTTCCAGGGCAGGTGCCAGCTTCTGCACCCGGGTGAGGGCGACGCCCGAGAAGCTCATGATCCGCGCCGGCGACCGCGGCCCGGCCCACCCGAACTCGTCGAGCGTCTCGACGAGCCGGCGCTCGACGAGTCCGCCGAAGCGCGTCGGGTGCTTGGTCTCGATGGCCAGGTCGACGTGCCGTTCGTAGTCCCTGGCGACCTCGAGGAGTCGCCGCAGGGTCAGCACCTTGCTCTCGTCGCGGTCCGGGACGTCGGCCTCGTCGTCGAGGTCGGCCCAGGGGTTCTTCCAGGACGCGGCATCGAGGTCGTCGAGCTGCTGCAGGCTCATCGTGGAGACCACGCCGCGGGCGTTGGTGGTGCGGTCCACCTTGCGGTCGTGCACGCAGACCAGGTGTCCGTCAGCGGTCAAGCGGACGTCGCACTCGAGGGCCTCGGCTCCTTCGTTGAGAGCAGCGACGTACGCCCCCAGCGTGTGCTCCGCCTTGGAGTCGGACGACCCCCGGTGCGCGACGACCTGAGGTCTGCCCTCGGGCTTGAGCATGGCTCCATGGTGGCAGTCCGAGGCACGACTGTGGGTCAGGCTCCGCCGTGCTCCTCGAACGCGTCGGCGACCCGCTCCCGGTCCGCACCGGTGGCCAGCAGCACCGCGAGCAGCAGCCGGCTCTTGAGGCCGTCGAGGTGACCGGCGTTGACCAGGCCGCGGCCGAGGAGGTCGACCTCCGAGCCCGGGCCCGCCGTACGTGTGCGTGTGCACCGACCCGCTGCCGGTCCGCGACGAGAGGACGACCGGCATCCGCGGCACGAGGGCAGCGACCGCGTCGGCCACCGGTGGGCGCAGGTGCCCGGCGCCGAACGCGGCGACGACGAGGCCGTCGGCGAGCGCACCGACGGCCTCCACGACCGCCGGGTCGTCCTCGAGCGTGGTGGTGAGGAGCGGCACCGTGACGGTCACCGCGCCGGGCACGGGCAGGGGGGTACGACGGGGCACGCGGGTGTGCAGCATCGGCCGCCCCTCGAGCATCCGTCCGAGCGGACCGGTGGCGATCGAGAGGAAGGCGTCGGGGGCGCTCGTGTGCTTCTTCGCCACCCCGCGGGCGGCGTGCACCTCGTCCGCGAAGACCACGAGCACGCCGAGGTCGCGAGCCTTCTCGTCGGCGGCGACGGCGAGAGCTGCGGCGAGGTTGCCGGGACCGTCGGGCCCCGGGAGCGACGGGTTCCGCATCGCGCCCGTCACCACGACCGGCTCCGGTCGGTCCCAGAGGAGGTCGAGGAGGTACGACGTCTCCTCCAGCGAGTCGGTGCCCTGGACGACGACCACGCCCCCGGCGCCCTCGGCGACGGCGTGCTCGGCCTCGGCGCGCACGGTGAGGACGTCGGCGAACGTCAGGTGGGCGCTGCTCTTCTTCATCAGGTCGTGCACCTGGAGGTCGAGCACGTCGGCCCCGGGGACGCCCTCGAGCAGAGCCGCTCCGTCCAGCCACGGGACGGCGCCCTGGCTCCGGTCGGTGCCGGCGCTCATCCCGATGGTGCCGCCGAGGAAGAAGACCGCGATGCGCATCTGCCGACACTAGCCAGCGCGCTCGGTCATCACCTCAGGGGGACGAAGCGGTAGCCGCCATGCCTGGTCACCGTGGTCACCCCCTCGGCGTCCTTGGCCACCCGGAGCATCGTGCCCCGGACCGGACCCACCAGGACGCCACCGGCCACCACCTGGTCGACGAGGGCGATCGGGAGCTCGCGTGCCTCGGCCGACACCAGCACCCGGTCGTACGGCGCTCCGGCCGGCAGGCCGAGGGCACCGGGCTCGGCGAGCCGGATCGAGGCCCAGGGCTGCCCGGTCGCGGCGAGGTTGGTCGAGCCGAAGGCGACGAGCTCCGGCTCGATCTCCACGCCGTCGACCCGCCCGTCCGGGCCCACCAGGTGCGCGAGCAGGGCGGTGGTCCATCCCGAACCCGACCCGACGTCGAGCACGGTCGCGCCGAGAGGCACGTCGAGCAGCCGGAGCATGTCGGCCACGGTCCTCGGCTGCGAGTTGGTCTGCCCGTGCCCGATCGGCAGCGGACCGTCGTACCCCGTGCGACGGCGCTCCCCTTCCGGGAGGAACCCGGTCCGAGGCACGGCCTCGAAGGCCCGGGCGACGCGATCGTCGGAGCCCGCCATCGCGTCATCGTCGCACCGTGACGCTCCTCGGAGCACGCCGTCGGAGCGGGGGGCACACTGGCGGGATGACTTCCACGACTGCGGGCGACATCCTCGCCGACTCCTACGGCCGGGTCGCCGGGCTCGTGCCCGGTGTCGTCGACGGCCTCTCCACCGACGACCTCCTGTGGCGAGCGGACGAGGACGCCAACTCGATCGCCTGGCTGGTCTGGCACCTGACCCGCGTCCAGGACGACCACCTGGCCGGGGTCGGCGGGATCGAGCAGGTCTACACCGCGGAGGGGTGGGCCGACCGGTTCGGCCTGCCCTACGACCACTCCGCCCTGGGCTACGGCCAGTCCTCCGACGAGGTCGGTGCGTTCGTGCTCGACGACCCGGCGCTGCTCACCGGCTACCACGCCGCCGTGCACGCCATGACCCTGCGGGTCACCGAGAAGGTGCAGGCCGAGGACGACCTCGGCCGGGTCGTCGACGACCGCTGGGACCCGCCGGTCACCGTCGCCGTCCGGCTCGTGTCCGTCGTCGGCGACACGCTCCAGCACGTCGGCCAGGCCGCCTACCTCAAGGGCCTCGTCCAGCGCCGCTGAGACCTCAGCTCTGCGCCCTCAGGAACTTCCCGAAGTGCGGGACCGTGAAGGCGACGGCACCGCGCTCGGCGGAGTAGACGAGACCCTTCTTGATCAGCCCGTCCCGGGCGGGGCTCAGCGACTGCGGCTTGCGGCCGAGGGCGTGAGCGACCTCGGCCGTGGTCACGCCCGGGGCATCGGCGCCCAGGTCGGCCATGGTGCGCATGTAGTCGCGCTCGGAGGGCGTCGCGCGTTCGTACCGCGCACCGAAGAAGCCGACCGCGAGCTCGGCCTCGGCCTCGGGCGCCGCCTCCCGGACGTCGCTCACCTGGATCGGGCTGGCGACGGCGACGTCCCAGGTGACCTTGCCGTAGGCCTGGACGAAGTACGGGTAGCCGTCGGTCAGCTCGTAGAGCAGCTCGAGTGCGGCGTCGTCGAAGTCCACGCCCTCCTCGACGGCCGGCCGCGACCAGGCCCGGAGCGCCATCTCCCGGGGAAGCCGGTCGACCGAGACGTAGCGGAAGAGCCGCTCGGCGTACGACTTGGCCGAGGCCAGCGCGACGGGCAGGTGCGGCAGGCCGGCGCCGACGACCACGACCGGTGTCGAGCGCTGGCTGATCTCGTGGACGGCCCCGCAGATCGCGGCGAGCTCGGGCGCGGCGATGTCCTGCATCTCGTCGACGAACAGGCCGAGGCCGACGCCGAGGTCGCCGGCCAGCTCGCCGACGTCGGTGAAGAGCTCGACGAGGTCCAGCTCGAGGTCGCCGGAGTCGGCGCGCCCCTTGGTCGCGGCGACGTCGGTGGGCGGCGACCACCCGAGGCCCTTGCGGTCCTTGAGCTCGGTGCGCATCGCGAACGACTTCACGACGCCCGCGACGGCGTCGACGCGGTCGGGGTCCCGGTGCCGGTGGGCGACGTCGCGGACCGCCGCGTGCACGGCCTGCGCGACCGGCAGCCGCACCGAGCGGTCGGGACGGGCCTCGATCTTGCCGGTCCCCCACGCCCGCTGGACGGCCTGGCCCCGCAGCGCGTTGAGGAGCACGGTCTTGCCGACGCCGCGGAGACCGGAGAGCACCATGCTGCGCTCGGGGCGGCCGGCGGCGACGCGTTCCAGGGTCACCTCGAACTGCGCGAGCTCCTTGTCGCGCCCGGCGAGGTCGGGCGGGCGCTGGCCGGCGCCGGGGGCGTAGGGGTTCCTGACAGGGTCCACGATTCGAGGGTATCGGGCTGTCTAGGTTTTTCCGTAGACGTGCCTAGCAAGCCCGATCGTGTCGCGACCCGGCGCGCGCCGCCTGTCCTGAGCTTGTCGAAGGGTCGACCAGGGAGGCACGAAGCGCGGAGATGAGGCCCTCGACCTCCTCGGGCGCCAGCCGGAACGTCGCGACGCAGGCACCGACCCGCCACAGCGACAGCACGACGAGGCCCTCGTCGCCGGCCTCCGGGTGCCACGAGACGCGCAGGCTCCGCTCCTCACCGCGGTCGTCGAGGAACACGCCGCCGTGCGTCGGGAGCGGGAGGACTCCGGCCATGCCTCCATTCTCGTCCCTGACCTCGCGTTTTCCTAGACTGGAGGCATGCCCGAGCTGCCCGAGGTCGAGGCGCTGGTCCAGGACCTGCGCCGGCGTCTCGCCGACCGCGCGATCGTCCGCGTCGACATCGCGGCGTTCAGCGCGCTCAAGACCTATGACCCGCCGCTCTCCGCGCTCAACGGGACGCTCGTCGAGGACGTGCAACGGCACGGGAAGTTCCTCGACATCACCACCTCCGGGCTGCACCTGGTCATCCACCTGGCCCGTGCCGGCTGGATCAGGTGGAAGGACGAGGTGCCGACGCTGCCGCCCCGCCCGAGCAACAAGTCGCCACTCGCCGCGCGCGTGGTGCTCGACCCTTCGACGGGCTCAGGACAGGCGACGTACTCGGGGCTGGACATCACCGAGGCCGGGACGAAGAAGAGCCTCGCGATCTACCTGGTCCGCTCCCCCGACGACGTCCCCGGCATCGAACGCCTCGGGCCCGACCCGCTGGCCGACGAGTTCACCGTCGACGTCTTCGAGCAGATCCTCCGCGACGCCGGCCGGGCCCAGCTCAAGGGCGTTCTCCGGCAGCAGTCGATCATCGCGGGCATCGGCAACGCCTACTCCGACGAGCTCCTGCACGCCGCGAAGATGTCTCCCTTCAAGCCGGCGCTCACCGTCGCCGAGTCGCCCGAGGAGCTGCAGACCCTCTACTCCGCGATCCGCGACACCCTCGGCGACGCCGTACGCCGGAGCGAGGGACTGGCCGCGTCCGAGCTCAAGGGCGAGAAGAAGTCGCACATGGCCGTGCACGGTCGCACGGGCGAGACGTGCCCGGTGTGCGGGGACATCGTGCGCGAGGTGTCCTTCGCCGACTCGTCCCTGCAGTACTGCGCGACCTGCCAGACCGGCGGCAAGCCGCTCGCGGACCGGCGGACCTCCAAGTTCCTGAAGTAGGGGCTCCTCAGCGCCAGGGCTCCGGCAGCGGGAGGGCCAGCGCGCGGCGCAGGGTGCGGAGGTAGCGCGGCCGCGACCAGGACCGGACGCCGAGCGAGGCGAGGTGGGGCGTCTCCCACTGCACGTCGAGCAGTCGCTGGGCCGCGAACTCGTCGCGCAGCAGGTCGACGAGGCCGACGAGCGCCACCTTCGAGGCGTCCCGGGCCCGGTGGAACATCGACTCGCCCGCGAAGAGACCGCCGATGGCGACGCCGTACAGCCCTCCGACGAGCTCGTCCCCGCGCCAGGCCTCGACGGAGTGCGCCCAGCCGAGGCGGTGCAGGTCGACGTACGCCGCCTCGATCTCCGGCGAGATCCAGCCTCCGTCGCGGTTCGGGGACGCGCAGGCGTGCACGACCTCCGGGAACGCGGTGTCGACGCGCACCTCCATCGAGCGGCACGACTTCGCCAGCGACCGCGTCACCCGGACGTCGTCCAGCGGCAGCACACCGCGGGCCCGGGGCGACCACCACGACAGCGCGTCCTCCCGGGACGGGTCGAGGTCGAGCTCGGCCATCGGGAAGAGACCTGCGCGGTAGGCGGCGAGGATCGTGCCCGGCCGCAGGTCCGCGCCCCTGCCGATGAGGTCGTCGGGCAGCTCGCGCTCCTCGACGGGGTCCTCGAGGTCCGGGAACAGCCACGCTGACCGAGGCGGCTCGACGGGCATGCCGCCATTGTGTCGGACCGGGCGCGTGGCACGACCCGGCAGGATGGGGGCATGGGAATCCGTAGCGAGATCGCCAAGAGGGTGGCGCCGGACGTGCACAAGGTCGCGCCGGGGCTGAACAGCGGGTTCATCCACCGGACGGTCGCGCTGGCGATCAAGGGCGTGCGGCCGCTGCCCCCGGCAGCGAAGGCAGCGCAGAACCATCTCGACGACAACGACGGCCTGGTCGACCAGGCGATCAACGACGTCGTGCAGGGCCACACCACGATGGCGGCGGCCCAGGGGTTCGTCGCCAACCTGGGAGGCATCACCACGGCGGCGGCCACGATCCCGGCCAACATCGCCGGGCTCGCGCTGCTCCAGTGCCGGATGGTGGCGGGGATCGCCTACCTCCGGGGGTACGACCTCGACGACCCGCGTGTCCGCAACGCGATCGTGCTGTGCACGCTCGGCGAGGACGCCGTGAAGGGCCTCGTCAAGCACAAGACCGTCCCCGGCGGGCCGATGGTGCTCGCGACCGCGCCGACCCACGACCCCGAGCTCGACGGCGTGGTGGCCGGCGAGGTGACCTCGGCCCTGATCGGCCGGGTCGTCGGCAAGCGTGCCGCCGGCACCGTGATCCGCCGGGTCCCGCTGGCGGGCGGGGTGTGGAGCGGCAGCGCCGACGCCTATGCCACCTGGCAGGTCGGGAAGTACGCCGCCCGGGAGCTCAAGCCCCGGGGGCAGGCGGCCCTCAAGGACGCACGAGGACGGCGCTCGCCTGCCTGAGGCGTCACTGGCCGCGCAACCGCCGGGCAGCCCGGCCGATCCTGGCCACGGTGCCGTCCGCGGGGTCCGGGCGCTCGGAGAGCTCGAGGACAGCGACGACGAGCGCGTCCAGCGTCGCGTCCGCCACGCGGCGGTTGCGCGGCCGGTCCGGGTCGACCCAGCGCTCGTCGTCCGCGGGGAACACCGGACGCAGGTCGCCGAGGTCCCCCACCACGTCGATCCCCGCGCCCTGGACCCACTCGACCCATTCCTCGGCGACCTCCTCGGCCCAGTCGCGCGCCCGCGGGGGCAGCGTGACGCGGCGCATCCGGGGTCGCTGCGCGAGGGTCTCGTGGACCAGGACCTGCCGGACGATCCTGCGGTAGGAGTCGTCGTCGAGGCCGGCTCGCTTGAGCCGACGGTTCAGCCGACGCAGGGCCACGCTCTCGTCGATGCCGAGCGACGGGTTGCTGAAGACCTCGTCCTCCGGGGCCAGCGCAGGGTCGACGGCGAGGGCCCTGCAGTAGCGGAGCCACAGCTCGTCCCGGGGCGCGTCGCGCTGCGGCACGGTCACGAGGTGCACGCGCTCGGGCGGCATCCCCGCCGACCAGCGGGCGAGCACGTCCGGAAGCCCGTGGGCCCGCCAGAACCACAGCTTCGAGTCGAGCCGCTTCGCCGTCATGACCCGGTCGAGGTAGCGCTTGAACGGCCGGTGGTTCCCGTGCTTGACCGACTCCTGCCACTCGGCGGGCACCTGCCGGGCCAGGTCGCGTGCGCTGTAGACCAGGTGCACCTCCGCCCCCGCGAGGTCACGCATCGCGCGTGCCACCTGCTCGGTCCGGGCCGCGGCGAGGACCTCGTGCGTGACGAGCGCGGTCCCCTTCGCCCGGCGTACCCGCCCGACGAGGTTGTCCCACTCGCCTCGGAAGGCCTCGCCCTGGCCGCCCCAGGACTCCCCGATCAGGTCCAGCGCCGGCCCGAACATGTCGTGGCGCAGCCCGACCGGGTAGTGCACGTCGTGCTCGGCGAGGTTCTGGCGGTTGATGCGCAGCCGCTCCTGGAGGTACGTCGTGCCGGTCTTCGGCGCGCCCACGTGCAGGTACACGACGTCCGCCATGGCGTCAGTGTGCCGCACCTCGCGGCGGGCGCTCAGGCGAGGGCGTTGACGACCCGGCTGGGGCTCGGACGCCCCAGGTGACCGGCCAGCCAGGTGCTGGTCGCGACCAGCGCGGCGAGGTCGACGCCGTGCTCGATGCCGAGGCCGTCGAGCATCCAGACGAGGTCCTCGGTCGCGAGGTTCCCGGTGGCCGACTCTGCATAAGGACAGCCGCCGAGGCCGCCGGCGCTCGCGTCGTACGTCGTGACGCCGTGCTGGAGAGCCGCATGGGTGTTGGCGAGCGCCTGGCCGTAGGTGTCGTGGAAGTGCATCGCGAGCCGGTCGTCGGCCACACCCGCGGCGTTGAAGCCGTCGAGCAGCGCGCCCACGTGCCCGGTGGTGGCGACGCCGATGGTGTCGCCCAGGGAGAGCTGGTAGCAGCCCAGGTCGAGCAGGCGCTTCCCGACCGAGACCACCTGCTCCACGGGCACGGCGCCCTCCCACGGGTCGCCGAAGCACATGGAGACATAGGCGCGGACGTCCATGCCCTCGGCGAGCGCACGCTGGACGGTGGGCTCGAACATCGCGAACTGCTCGTCGAGCGACCGGTTCAGGTTCTTCTGCGCGAAGGTCTCGGTCGCGCTGCCGAAGATCGCGATGTGGCGGACCCCGGCGGCCAGCGCCCGGTCGAGCCCGCGCTCGTTGGGCACCAGCACGGGCAACCGCGCGGGGCGGTGTCCTGAGCTTGTCGAAGGGTCGAGGCGCTTCAACAGCTCCTCGGCGTCGGCGAGCTGGGGGACCCACCTCGGGTGCACGAAGCTCGTGGCCTCGACGACAGGGAGGCCGGCGGCGACGAGGCGCTCGATCAGCTCGGCCTTCACCTCGACCGGGACCACGGTCTCCTCGTTCTGCAGACCGTCACGAGGGCCGACCTCGTAGATCGTCACGCTCGTCGGCAGTCGCGGGTCCGGGACCGTCATCGGAAGGCTCATGCGTCGTCCTCCTGCTCGACGTGGAACAGCTCGGCACCGAGAGCCACCTGGGCCCCCGCTTCCGCGCCGACCCGGGCGACCCGTGCCGGCGCGCGGTGCCTTGAGCGAGAGCTCCATCTTCATCGCCTCGAGGACGCCGAGGACCTGGCCCTCCTCCACGGTGTCGCCCTGCGCGACGCGGATCTCGAGCACGGTGCCGGGCATCGGGGCGACGATCGAGCCGTCGGTGGTCTCAGGCCCGCCGGCGAGCCGGTCGGGACGGCGGAACAGGTGCCGCTGTCCGTGCAGCGAGACGTCGACGAAGTCGCGTTGCGCGTTGACGACCGCGCGGACCCGGTGCCCGTCGACGACGAGCTCGAGCACGTGGTCCGCCGCGCTGACCTGTCGCACCGGCACGCCGTCGACGGTGCCGTTCGCCCGGTCCACCCACACGTCCTGGTCCAGCTCGACCAGGGTGGGGGCAGGAGCGGATCCGAGCCGGAAGCCGTCGGCCTGGAACGGGTGTCCTGTGTCGGCTGCGGAGACCATCGCCGAGGTCCAGGCCCCGAGCAGGCGCGGCAGGTCGGCGTCCGGGGCGGCGACGTCGTTGCGGTCCAGCCAGGCCGTGTCGATCGTGGCGTCCCGGAACTCGTCGGAGGCCACGAGAGCGCGTAGGAAACCGGTGTTCGTGGTCAGCCCGAGGATCGCGGTCTCGTCGAGCGCGTCGACGAGTGCCTGCCGTGCCGACTCCCGGTCGGGCCCGTGGGCGATCACCTTGCCGAGCATCGGGTCGTACGACGTCGACACGGTCTGGCCGGGCTCCAGCGCCTGGTCGACCCGCACCGTCGTCGGCCAGCGGACGATGCTCGCGGTGCCGGCCTGCGGGAGGAAGCCACCGAAGGAGTCCTCGGCGTAGACGCGGGCCTCGATCGCGTGTCCCTGCACGGAGATCTCGTCCTGGGCGATCCCGAGCGGCTCACCCGCAGCGACCTTGAGCTGGAGCTCGACGAGGTCGACGCGGTCGCCGGTCGAGCTCGTCGAGACCACTGCCTCGGTGACCGGGTGCTCCACCTGGAGCCGGGTGTTCATCTCCAGGAAGTAGGCCTCGCCGGTCTCGTCGTCGAGGAGGAACTCCACGGTGCCGGCGTTGACGTAGCCGACGTGCTGGGCCAGCGCGACGGCCGACGAGGTGACGGCGTCGCGCACCTCGGGGCTGATCGTCGGGGCCGGCGCCTCCTCCAGGACCTTCTGGTGACGCCGCTGGGTGGAGCAGTCGCGCTCGAACAGGTGCAAGACGGTGCCGTGGGTGTCGCCGATGACCTGCACCTCGATGTGGCGGCCGCGCTCGACGTACTTCTCGACGAGCATCGCGTCGTCACCGAAGGCGCTGCTCGCCTCACGCTTGGCGGCGGCCATCGCCTCGTCCATCTCGGCCTCGGAGCGCACCACGCGCATGCCCTTGCCGCCGCCACCGGCGGCGGCCTTCACGAGAACCGGGAAGCCCGCGTCCTCGCCTCTCGGCACGACGGGCACGCCGGCCGCGACCGCGACCTCACGAGCCGCGTCCTTGCGCCCCATCAGCTCCATGACCTTCGACGAGGGACCGACCAGGGCGATGCCCGCGGCCTCGAGGGCGGCGGCGAACGGGGCGCGCTCGGAGAGGAAGCCGTAGCCGGGGTGGACCGCGTCGGCACCGCTGTCGACGGCGGCCGCGACGACGGCGTCGATGTCGAGGTAGGACGGCACCCGCACCGCCTCGTCGGCCGCGTGGGCGTGCGGGGCCTCGGCGTCGAGGTCGGTGAAGACGGCGACGGTGTGGATGCCGAGGCGTCGCGCGGTGCGCATGACGCGCAGCGCGATCTCGCCCCGGTTCGCGATCAGCAGGGTCTTCATGTCACATCCGGAAGATGCCGTAGGAGGGCTCGGGGATCGGCGCGTGCGACGCGGCGGCCAGGCCCATGCCCAGCACGCGGCGCGTGTCCGCGGGGTCGATGACCCCGTCGTCCCAGAGGCGGGCGGTGGCGTAGTACGGGGAGCCCTGGCTCTCGTACTGGTCGCGGATCGGCGCCTTGAACGACTCCTCGTCGTCGGCGCTCCACTCCTCGCCGCGCCCCTCGATCCCGTCGCGGCGCACGGTCGCGAGGACCGACGCGGCCTGCTCACCGCCCATCACGGAGATCCGGGCGTTCGGCCACATCCAGAGGAAGCGCGGGTCGTACGCGCGGCCGCACATGCCGTAGTTGCCGGCACCGAACGAGCCGCCGATGACGACGGTGAACTTCGGCACCACCGAGCAGGCCACCGCGGTGACGAGCTTCGCGCCGTCGCGGGCGATGCCACCGTTCTCGTACTCGCGACCGACCATGAAGCCGGTGATGTTCTGCAGGAACACCAGCGGGATGCCGCGCTGGTTGCAGAGCTCGATGAAGTGAGCGCCCTTGAGGGCCGACTCGCTGAAGAGGATGCCGTTGTTCGCGACGATGCCGACCTCGTGGCCCCAGATCTTCGCGAAGGCGCAGACCAGCGTCTCGCCGTACAGCTTCTTGAACTCGTGCGTCCGGCTGCCGTCGACGACCCGCCTGATCACCTCGCGCACGTCGTAGGGCGTGCGGGTGTCCGGCGGCACCACGTCGTACAACGTCTCCGGTGACTCCCACGGCTCCTCGACCACATCGCTGGTCGAGCAGCCGCGAGGAACGAGCGGCGTGTCGAGACCACGTCGAGACCCGGTGGCGGGCAGCGTGTCCACGATCGACCTGACGATCTGCAGCGCGTGCGCGTCGTCCTCGGCCAGGTGGTCCACCACCCCGGAGGTCCGCGCGTGCACCTCACCGCCGCCGAGCTCCTCGGCAGTGACGACCTCGCCGGTCGCCGCCTTCACCAGCGGCGGGCCCCCCAGGAAGATCGTGCCCTGGTTGCGGACGATGACGGTCTCGTCGGACATCGCCGGGACGTAGGCGCCGCCGGCGGTGCACGACCCCATCACCGAGGCGATCTGCGGGATGCCCTCGGCGGAGAGGTTGGCCTGGTTGAAGAAGATCCGGCCGAAGTGCTCGCGGTCGGGGAACACCTCGTCCTGCATCGGCAGGAACGCACCGCCGGAGTCGACGAGGTAGACGCACGGCAGCTTGTTCGCCCGGGCGACCTCCTGGGCGCGGAGGTGCTTCTTGACCGTCATCGGGTAGTACGTGCCGCCCTTGACCGTCGCGTCGTTGGCGACGACCACGCACTCGCGCCCCGACACCCGGCCGATGCCGGTCACGATGCCGGCGCTGTTGATGTCACCGCCGTACATGTCGTAGGCCGCGAGCGGGCTCAGCTCGAGGAAGGGGCTGCCGGCGTCGAGCAGCCGGTCCACCCGGTCCCGGACCAGCAGCTTGCCGCGGGCGGTGTGCTTGTCGCGGGCCGACGCGGAGCCGCCCTGCCGCGCCACCGCGAGGCGCTCGCGGAGCTCGTCGACGAGGTCGCGCATGTCCATCGCGCCAGGTTAATGATCATTAACATGCCACGTCCAGCGATCAGGGCACCAAGGCCATCTGGACCAGGTCGAGGCACCGGTCGAGCAACGGCTCGCGCTCCGCCTCGGGGACGTCGCGGAGCGGCCCGGACAGGTGCAGCATCGCGAACCCGTGCACGCCGGACCAACACATGACGTCGGCGCCCGCGCGTCGCTCGCGCGGCATCGCGCCGACCTCGACCAGGTCGTCGAGCACCTGGTTGAGCAGGACGTAGGGACCGCCGTCGCCGTGCTCCTCGAACGGCGTCGAGAACGCGACGGTGAACAGCCCGGGCTCGGCGAGGGCGAAGCGCACGTACGCCCGCCCCGTCTCGCGCAGCCGGCGCACCGCCCGGCGGACGGGGTCGCGGGTGCGCACCGTGGCC
Organism: uncultured Actinomycetota bacterium; assembly: GCA_963759965.1. Taxonomy (GTDB): domain Bacteria; phylum Actinomycetota; class Actinomycetes; order Propionibacteriales; family Nocardioidaceae; genus Marmoricola_A. The sequence goes on along the minus strand of CAVXBM010000016.1, from coordinate 185,272 downwards.
ATCTGGTCGAGCATCGCCTGCTCGAGACGGTCCATGGCGAGCTGGGCCACCTCGGCGAGCAGCTGCTCGCGGTCGGAGAAGTGCCGGTAGGCGGCGTTGTGCGAGACCCCGGTGCGCCGGGCGACCTCGCGGAGGACGACGCCGTCGGGGCCCTTGTCGCGCGCGAGGTCTGCGGCCGCCTCGACGAGGGCGTGCCGCAGGTTGCCGTGGTGGTACGCGCGGTTCACGTGCTGATCCTAACCCGAATGTTGACACTGACCACATTGAGTGTTGCACTGGTAATGTTGTCACTGTCCACATCGGAGACTCCCATGACCCGGACCCGCAAGCTCGCGATCCTCGGCACCATCTGCGCGGCGGTGCTCGCCATCAACCTCGACATCACGATCGTCAACGTGGCGCTCCCGAGCCTCGCCCGAGAGCTCGACGCCGGCACGCGCGACCTGCAGTGGATCGTCGACGGCTACAACCTCGCCTTCGCGGCGTTGGTGCTGGCGGCGGGCAGCCTGTCGGACCGCTACGGCCGGCGCCCCGCCCTCGTCCTCGGCCTGGTCGGCTTCGCCGGTGCGAGCATCGGCGGTGCGCTCGCCGACACCGCCGGCGAGCTGGTCGTGTGGCGGTTCGCGATGGGCACCTTCGCAGCGCTCATCTTCCCGACGACGCTGTCGATCATCAGCAACACCTTCACCGAGCGGCGCGAGCGCGCGGCCGCCCTCGGCGTCTGGGGCGCCGTCGTCGGCGTCGGCGTCGCGGCCGGCCCGGTGACCGGCGGGGTGCTGCTCGAGCACTACTACTGGGGCAGCGTGTTCCTCGCCCTGGTGCCGCTGGCCCTCCTCGCCGCTGCCCTGACCTTCGCCGTCGTGCCCGAGTCGCGTGACCGGTCGGTCCCCTCGCTCGACAAGACCGGCCTCGTGCTCTCGGTCGGGCTGCTGAGCTCGCTGACCTACACGATCATCGAGGCCCCCGAGCACGGCTGGACCTCGGCCTGGACGACCGGCGGTTTCGCCGTCGCGGCTGCGCTGCTCGTCGCCTTCGTCGCCTGGGAGCGCCGTGTGGAGCACCCGATGCTCGACATCACGCTGTTCAAGGACCGCCGCTTCAGCGCGGCCAGCGGCGCGGTGACGGTGACCTTCTTCGCTCTGTCGGGGTTCATCTTCCTGATCACTCAGTACTTCCAGTTCATCCGCGGCTACGGCACCCTGTCGACCGGTGCCCGGATCCTGCCGGTCGCGCTGAGCATCGCGGTGGCCTCCGTCGTCGGCGCTGCCCTCGCCCCGCGGATCGGGACGAAGTCGGTCGTGACCACCGGGATGGTGCTGTTCGGGGCGGCGTTCCTGTGGATCTCGACGGTGTCGGTGGACGTCTCCTACCCGGCGGTGATCGTGCCGCAGATGATCATGATGGGCCTCGGGATGGGCCTGATCTCGACGCCGGCGACCGAGTCGATCCTCTTGGTGCTCCCGCCCGCTCGCGCCGGCGTCGGCTCCGCCGTCAACGACGCCACCCGCGAGCTCGGAGGCACCCTCGGTGTGGCCGTGGTGGGCTCGATCTTCTCGAGCGTCTTCGGCTCGCACCTCGCGGACGGCCTGTTCGGCCGCACGCCCGGCGTACCGCTGCAGCAGGCGGAGGACTCGGTCGGCGTCGCGCACTCGGTCGCCGCCTCCTCGCCCGCCCTGACGAGCGCGATGCAGGACGCGTTCCTGGCGGGCCTGCAGACCTCGTGCATCGTGATCGGGCTGCTCTGCCTCGTCGGGGCCGCGGTGTCGGTCTTCGCCCTCCCCGGCCGGATCCGCCCCGCCCTCACCGACGTGGCCGACGCCCCCGCCCTCACCCCCGTCGCCTGACGTCCCCGGGACGTCATGCGTTGTGGTCGCCATGACGACCACCTCGCATGACGTCCGACAGCCCAAGCGGGCTTCAAGCGGCTTCCAAGCGGGGCGGTGTCCTCTGGTCCCATGACCGAGACCTCGCTCCACCACCTCGCCACCGTCCACCACGCTCGTACGACGGACCGCGGCCGCTGGACCGTCCTGGCCGGCGTGGTCCTGCTCGCCACCCTGAGCCTCGTCGGCGCCGTCGTGTCGATCCGCAGCGGTCTCGCCGACGACCTCGGCGAGGCGCTCGGCCCGACCGGGCGCCTCTCGGTGCCGTGGCCGATGGTCTGCGCCCAGCTGCTCGCGGCTACCGCCGCCGCGTCGACCCGCCGATGGCCGGCCATCGTCGGCTCCGGCTTCGTCGCCCTGGCCACCACCGCGGGCGTGGTGTCCGGGTTCTTCGACGGCGGCTACGCCGAGGACCGGTTCACCACCGCTGAGCGCGCCCTCCAGCTCGCCCTGGTCCTCACCCTCGCCGTCGTGGCCGTCCTCGCCACCCGCCGCCTCGTCACCCTCCTCCGCCGCTGACCCCGGGGACGTCATGCGCTCTGGTCGTCCGGACAGCCGCTAGGTATGACGTCCGAGGCGTCAGCGGGAGGCGAGGCGGGAGGCGAGGCCGGTGGCGCGCTGGGCGCGGCGGGTGACGGCGGCCCGGATGGCGTCGTCGGTGCCGACCACGCGGACGACCGAGGTCGCCCGGGTCACCGCGGTGTAGAAGAGCTCGCGGGTCAGGATCCGCGACTCGGGCTCGGGGAGCAGCACGGTGACGGCGCCGAACTGGCTGCCCTGGGCGCGGTGCACGGTCATCGCGTGGGCGGTCGAGACGTCGGCCAGCCTGGCCACGGGGTACGTCGCCGACACCGACGCCGTGTCGCCGACGACACCCACCAGCGGGTGGCTCGCACCGGCGTCGCGGGGCATCGCCACCCCGGTGTCGCCGTTCCAGAGGCGCAGGCCGCGGTCGTTGGTGTTCACGATGAAGGGGCGGCCGGAGTACCACTCGTCCCACCACTCGTGCCCGGTCGCCTCCATGAGCAGCCGCTCGACGTGGCGGTTCCACCAGGCGGCACCCGCCGGACCCTCGCGGTGCGCGCAGAGCAGCCGGTGCGCCTCGAACGCCGCGAGCATGCCCGGCACGTCGCGGGCCAGCGCCGCCCGCTGCGTCGCGAGCGCGTGCTCGCGCAGCAGGCCGTCGAGCCCCGGGCCCTCCTCCGTCGCGCAGCACCCAGCCGTCCTCGTCGCCCTCGCTGCCCCGGCCCTCGCTGAGCAGCGCGACCACGTCGTCGGCCCGCCCCTCGTTGATGGCCTCGGCGAGCTCGCGGACGTTGGCGCCGAACCGTCGCGTGAGGCCGAGCTGCTGCACGGGACCGTGGCCCGCCCAGCCGTCGACGATGTCGCCGAGCACCGCCCCGGCCTCGACCGAGGCGAGCTGGTGGGCGTCGCCGACGAGCACCAGCCGCGCCTGCGGGCGCATCGCCTCGAGCAGCCGGGAGGCCAGCGTCAGCGACATCATCGAGGTCTCGTCGACGACCACGACGTCGTACGGCAGCGGGTTGGACCGGTTGTGCCGGAACCGCGTCGAGCTGTCCGGACGCCACCCGAGCAGCCGGTGCAGCGTGCCGGCGTCGAGGGCACGGATGCGCTCACGCCGGTCGACCGCGGCGTCGTCGGCCCCCTCGCCGCCCGGGAACTCGGGGCGGTTCGTCGCGGCGCGCAGCGCCTGGCCCATGCGCGCGGCAGCCTTTCCGGTCGGGGCGGCGAGCGCGACGCGCAGCGGCTGGTCGCCCTCGAGCGACATCAGCACCCCGAGCAGCCGGGCGATCGTGGTGGTCTTGCCGGTGCCCGGGCCTCCGGTGACGACACTGGTCCAGCGCCGGCAGGCGACCTCGGCCGCGTCGCGCTGGTCGGCGGACGCCTCGTCCGGGAAGTACGCCGCGAGGGCGGCCACCAGGGCCGCGTCGTCGACCGGCGGGGCCGCCACGTCGCGGGCGGTGAGGTCCTCGACGACCTGCGTCTCCTCCTGCCAGTAGCGACCGAGGTAGAGCCGCCCGCCGTCCAGGTGCAGCACCCCCGCCTCGACGAGAGGGCTCACGGTCAGCGCGGTCGACCAGGCCGCTGCATCCACGTCGGACAGCGCCGGGTCGAGGGCCGGCACGGAGTCGAGCTCGAGGCACAGCGATCCCCCGCGGACGGCACGCACGGCGAGCGCAGCGGCCAGCAGCACCCGCTCGTCGGACTCGCCGCCGAGGCGGGAGAGCCGACGCGCGACGTGCACGTCGGCCGCATCGAGCAGGCCGGCGACGTTGAGGGCGTGCAGGGTCCCCGACGCCCGGGCGGCGACGCGCGGGTCCTCGGGCTCACGGACGGTCTCGACGCGCGGCTCGTTCCTCACCGCGGCTCGACCAGCGAAGGGATCGGTCATGCCGCCACCTCCTGCCCGTCGAGCAGGTCGGAGACCGCGACGACGAGCGCCACAGGAGGTCGCCACGAGAACACCCCGCACGGCTGCCCGTCCACGACCGGGGTGTCGGGTCCGCACATGCCGCGGAGGTAGAGGTACAGCACCCCGCCGAGGTGCTGCTCCGGGTCGTAGCCCCGGAGCCGCCACCGCAGGAACCGGTGCGCCACCACGGCGTACAGCAGCGCCTGGAGGGGGTACGACGAGTGCGTCATCGCCTCGGCGAGCCGCTCCGGCGTGTAGTGCCCGGCCGTCAACGGCGTCGGCGGATCGGTCAGCGGCCCGAGGTGGTTGGTCTTGTAGTCCACGACGAGGTAGCGACCGCCCGGCGCTCTGAGCACGACGTCGACGGAGCCTGCGAGATAGCCCCGGAGCTCCTGGGCGGCGTAGCCCCGGGTCTCGAGCACGTCGGCGTAGGGCAGCAGCGGGTCGCCCGGGCCCAGGTGCCGGCGCAGCACCGGTGCCAGGTCGGCCAGCGTGGGCTCGGGATCGCCGGTGCGCCAGGTGTCACCGCCGGTCAGGGGCAGCTCGAAGTCGAGCTCGCAGAGCCGGTCGACGAGACCGACCTGCCGCAGCGTGACGTCACCGGCCAGAGGTCCGAGCGGGGTGTCGCACACCGCGACCAGGGCGTCGGCGAGCTCCTCGGCATCGAGCTCGACGGGCCAGCGCAGCCGTTGCTGCGCGATGTGGTGCAGCAGCTCCGCGCGCAGGTCACCGCCGCGGTCGGGGGCCGCCGGGTCGGTGTGCTCGAGCACCGCGTGGACCAGGGAGCCGAACGTCGCTCCGACCGGCAGGTCCGCCATCGGCGAGGGCATGTCCGGCCCGTCGGTCGTGGTCTCCAGCTCCGGGATCTCGGGCTCGTCGGTCTTGGGCACCGCCTCGGGCTCACTGCCGAACGCGTCCGCCGGCGCGGTCATGGCCTCGGCCGCCGACGACAGGCCGGTGTAGGAGGTGCGGCGCCAGGCCTGGTCGACCTCGCGCGTCCAGACCCTCGCCTCGAGGTCGTGCACCTCCCGCTCGATCGGGGTGGTCGTCGCGAGGACCGCGTCGATGGTCTCGACCACCGGCCCGCCGACCGACGCCCACAGGTCGGCTCGCTCTCGCGCCGTGTCGTCCTGCGGCAGCGCGACGTTCGCGGGCACGTCGGGCTGGCCGGCGGCACGCCCCATGAGCATCCGGTGCAGCGGGGCGGTGCGGGTGTTGCGGTCGCTGGGGAACCACCACGTGACCAGCTGGGACTGGGCGCGGGTCATGGCCACGTAGAGCAGCCGCAGGTCCTCGCCGGACTCCTCGGCCACGGCGGCGTCGGTGAATGCACCGGACCCGGACACGTCGAGGCAGCGGCGGCCGTCCTCGTCGTGGAAGAGCGGGTACTCCGGCGGGCGCGGCCACAGGTCCGCCACGAAGGGGAGATAGACGACGGGGAACTGCAGCCCCTTGCTGCCGTGGATCGTGAGCACCTGCACCGCTGCCGCGTCGCTGTCGAGCCGGCGGGTGCGCTCCTCGGCACCGTCCTTGCGCGTCTCCTCGACCCGCTGCCGGATCCAGGTGAGCAGCGCCGGGAGGCCGAGGTGCTCACGAGACGCGACGTCGTGCAACGCCTCGCCGACATGCCGGAGGTCGGTCATGAGCCGCTCCCCGCGGGGACGTGACAGCACCCGGGCGAACAGGTTGTGCCCGGCCACCGCCGACTCGTGCACCGCGGCCACACCGCGGCTGCGCAGCACGTCGGCCCACGCGCGCACGGTCTCGCCGACCTCGTCGGTGAGCGTCTCGCCGTCCTCGTCGAGGGCGACCGCCGTGAGCCCGAAGAACGAGGTCAGCGCGGCCGCCCGGATGCGCTCGCTGCGGTGCGGCTGCTCCATGGCCTCGAGCAGGCAGAGCCACTCGTCGGCACCCTCGGTCGCGAAGACGCTGCCGCTCCCCGCGATCACCGCGTCGACGCCGGCGGCAACCAGTCCGGACCGCGCCTGCTCGCACTGCGCGCGGGTCTCGCAGAGCACGGCGACGTCGCCCGCCACGAGCTTGCGGCCGTCGTACGTCGCACCGCTGGTCAGCAGGGCGCGCACGTCACGACCCAGGTCGGCGTCGACGAGCTCGCGGAGGCGGCCGATGGAGACCCCCTTGCCCTGGGGTACGCCGAAACGGGCGCGATCGACGAGCCGCAGCCGGAAGGGCTCGTCGTGCGGGGCCCCGACGAGGCGACGGCCGGTGTGGTGCGCGGCCACGTCGCGGACCACGATGCGCTCGTCACCGAGCGCGGCTCCGCGCAAGAGCGCCTGCACCGAGGCGAGCAGCGCCTCGTCGCTGCGGAAGTTGGTGCCCAGCGTCTTGGTGGTCGACGCGGTCTCGCCTGCCGCGAGGTAGGTGACGACGTCGCCGCCGCGGAACGCGTAGATCGCCTGCTTGGGGTCGCCGATCAGCACCATCGTGGCGTGGCCGCTGAAGGCTGAGTCGAGCACCTGCCACTGCACCGGGTCGGTGTCCTGGAACTCGTCGACCAGGACGAACCGCCACCGGCCGCGCATCCGCTCCCGGGCCGGGGCGTCGTGCTTCTCGAGCGCCTGGGCGAGGCGGGACAGCAGGTCGTCGTAGCTGAGCACGCCGAGCCGCCGCTTGCGCACCTCCATCTCGGCGCGCACCGCGCAGGCGAAGCGCCACCGTCGGTGCGGGCCGTCGTCCGCGCCGTCCGCCACGCCCGGTGGCTCGACCAGGGTGGCCTGCGGGTCGCCCACCGCCTGGCGGGCCAGCGCCAGCGCCGTACGGCGGTCGAAGACCGGGTCGTCCTCGGACCGGGCGAACCCACGGACGTAGAGGTCGTCGACGACCTCGACCAGCAGGTCGTCGAGGTTCTCCACGAGGGTCGCGCCCGCGTCGGTGTCGCCCGCGACGCCGAGGCTGCGCAGGACGAGCTGGCAGAACTGGTGGGTGGTCGCGATCGTCGCCGCGTCGAAACCGGTGAGGGCGACCCGCAGCCGGTCGCGGCGGAGCCGCAGCTCGTCGTGGGGCGCGTCGCAGAGCAGGGTGGCGAGGGCGTCGTCGGCGGGCGGCGTCTCGCCCGAGACCGCGCCGTCGAGGTACGCCTGGCTCGCGACGAGCTGGGCCCGCACGCGCTCGCGCAGCTCCTGGCTCGCGGCGCGACCGAAGGTGACGATGAGCATCTCGTCGAGCCGGCCCTGGCCCTCGGCGACCAGCCGGGTCACGAGCGCGCCGATGGTCCAGGTCTTGCCGGTGCCGGCGGACGCCTCGAGCAAGGTGGTCGTGCCCGGGGCGGGCAGCTCGCCGGTGATGTCGAAGACGGGTGGGTCGGCCGGTGCGGTCGTGCGGCTCATGCGGTGACCACCCGTTCGTGGGCGAAGAGCGGCTCCCAGATGCGCAGGGCGTACTGCCCCAGCCGGGTGCGCTCGCTGTTCCAGTCCTCGCCCTGCGCCGGCGGCGTGGTGAGGACGTCGAGCGGCGCCCGTCGGCCGAAGACGCGCACGTGGGACGCGTCGTCCTGCTCACCCGGCACCGGGCTGTTGTTCGACGACTCCCACGCGTCCTTCGCCTTCCACTGCGGGTCGCGTCGCGACGCCACGGCGTCGGCCCAGGCGAAGCCGGTCCGCAGGGGCACGGGCAGCGGCTCGCGCGTCCCGCGGTCGAGGACGTCCACGAGCGAGCGGAGCAGGTCGAGCGCGGTGTGGTCGACCGGTCCGAGCATCGACATGCGCGGGGCCTTGCGGTACCACCCCACGGTGCGCGCGTTCCAGGACCGGTCGGGGTCGGACGCGCACAGGGCGAGGAGGTCCACCCACGCCTCGAGCCGGTGCCGGGGAGACAGCGAGCCGTAGTTGACCCGCAGGATGCTGTCCCCGCGTACGTCGGGCACCGCGCCGGTGAGGCGACGCCCGCCACCGAGGTCGACGGTCACGTCGACAGCGCGGGGTTCCATGGTGCGGAGGTTGCCGGTCTCGGCGAACAGCTTGCCGGCGCGCTCGGTGATCACCTTGAGCTGCCGCTCACCCAGCCGCAGCGGCGGGAGGTCACCACGCAGCTGCTCGGCCAGCAGGATGCCCTCGGGGTCCGCCCCCGCGATGACGTCGCGGAGCACCCGGTCGCCGATCTTCCAGGCCTCGAGGGCGTCGATCTCCACGGGAAGGGCGTCGTCGACCTCGTCGTACTCCCGGGGCACGCCGACGTCGAGGCGGCGACGGAGGAACGAGCGGACCGGGTGCACGAGCAAGGCACGCAGGTCGGCGAGCTCGACGTCCTGCCCCGAGCGCGCGGGCAGCGGACCCGCGACCAGCGGGGGCGCCGGGACGCGTTCGCGGGTGACCGCGACGGCACCGGCTCGTGCCGCGTCGTCGAAGGAGAAGGAGTGCGAGGCCCCGAGCGAGCCGGGCCGGAAGTTCAGCTCGTCGAAGGGCTGGAGGGGGTGCCGGACGAGCACGTGGTCGCGCGCCCCCGCGGCGGTGCGGTCCACCGCGTCGAGCAGCTCGCCGAGCGGGACGGCCGGCGGACGGGTCTGACCGCTGTGCTCGTTGGCACCGGTGTAGGTCACGACGAGCTGCTCGCGGGCGGCGAGCACCGCGTCGAGGAGGAGCTGGCGGTCCTCGCTCCGAGGATCCCGCTCGCCGGTCACCGGGTCACGTGCGAGCACGTCGTCGCCGTCGGTGACGGTGCTGCGCGGGAAGACGCCGTCGTCGAGGCCGACCAGGCACACGACGCGGTGCGGCACCGAGCGCATCGGCACGAGGGTCGCCACGGTGACGTTGCCGGTGCGGAAGTTCGCCCGGGTCGGCCGGGGCCGGGTGGTGGCCTCGAGCAGCGCCCGGACGTCGGCGAGCCGGAGCTCCGTCCCCCGGCCGCGTCCGGCGTCGGCCAGCCGGTCGAGCTCGCGCTCGAGCTGGGCGACCTGCCACGCGTCGTCCCGCGGCACCGCGCCGAGGGACAGCACACCGTCGCGCAGCGCGGCCACCCAGTCGGCCAGCGCCGAGGCGGACCGCAGCCGCTCGACGGTGGCCTCGAGTCGGTCCACGATCTCGGCGAACCGTCCGGCGAGGTCGATCGAGGTGCTGCCCACGTCGTCGAGGGGCAGCGTGCCGCCGAGGTGGAGCCCGCCGTCCTCCGCCAGCCCGACGCCGACGAGGACCCGGTCGAGCCCGGCCTCCCAGGTGTTCTGCCGGAACTCCTCGAGCCGGTAGTCCGCCCGCAGCGCTCCGGTCAGTCCCCAGCGGATCGCCGACTGCTCGACCCACCGGGTCAGGGTCGCCACCTCGTCGTCGGTGAGGCCGAACCGCTCCCGCACGGGAGGCGAGCTGACCAGGTCGAGGACCTCGCTGGCCTTGCCTCGCCCGCCGGCGATCTCGACCAGCGTGCCGGCCGTCGCCAGCAGCGGGTTGGTGCTGCTCAGGCCGCGGTCGGCCAGGCGCACCCGCAACCGGTGACCGGGGTGGGCGTCGGCGCCGCCCGCCTCGCCGAGCCCGAAGGTCGCAGAGAAGAGCGGGGCGTACGCCTCGATGTCCGGGCACATGACGAGGACGTCGCGCGGCTCCAGGGTCGGGTCGTCCTCCATCAGCCCGACGAGCACCTCGCGCAGCACCTCGACCTGACGGGTGGCGCCGTGGCAGGCGTGCACCTGGACGGTCCGGTCGTCCGACGCGACGGTGCGGCCCTCCACCCCGGTGCGATCGCCGCGCAGGTCCTCCTGCAGCCACCCGAGAAGTGATCCGCCGGCCGAGCCCTCCTCGACCACGTCCTCCTCGAACGACCCCAGCAACGTCAGCGACCGCTGGAGCTCACGCGAGTCACGTCCGAGCGAGGCGAGCAGCGGGTGCTCGACGACACGCGCGGAGTCGTCGTCGAGTCGTCGCACCGGCCCGCTCGCCACGACGTCCCGCAGCTGCGACCACGCGGCCTCGGAGACCTGCGGCAGCCAGAGGTGGACGTCGCGGACCTCGCCGACCGCGCGCAGCAGCTCCAGCTCGGTGACCGGCAGCCGGGTGTGGCCGAACATCGACAGCCTGGCCGGCAGGGCGAGCGGCTTGCCGTCCCGGATCGCCTGCACCGTCTGGGTGTGGCGCACGTCGGGCGGAGGCGCGGGCACACGCTCGACCAGGGCGCGCCACAGGTGGGGCTGCCAGGCCAGGTCGTCCGCGAGCGTGCCGCCGGCACCGTCGGTGGCCCGACCTTCTCGCCAGTCGGTGAGCACGGTCGGTCGCTGCACGGCGTACGACGCGAGGAGACCGGCGAGGCGACGGGCGACCGACCAGCGCCGGTCGCGCCGGAGCGCGCCGTCCTCGGTGTCCTCCCCGTGACCGAGGTGCCAGGCCAGGGTCTTGCACCAGGGCTCGCCGAGGGACTCGTCGATGACCTCGAGCAGCGGCCACACCATCCGGTCGGGGTCCCACGGGTCGTCGTCCTCGGTGCCGGTCAGGAGCGCGACGAGCGAACGAGGGTTGAGGAAACGCACCCCCGCGCAGATCCCGTCCCCTCCGCGCGGACCCGCACCGAGGTGGTGCGACAGCCGCTGGGTGAGCCAGCGCTCCACGCCCTTCGCGGGCACCACCACGACCTCCTCGGCGAAGGGGTCGTCGAGCGGCTCGGCGAGCAGCCGACCCAGGGCGTCGGCGAGAGGCCCGGTCCCCGGCCCGTGGTGCAAGTCAAGACTCATGGTGGTCCCGTCGGGTGGTCACCTAGGCGGAACCCGAGACGAAGGCGCAGAACTCGTTGCCCTCCGGGTCGGCCAGCACCGTCCACCCGATCGTGTCGTCCTGCGCGCGGAGCAGGGTGGCGCCGTGGTCGACCACGGCCTGCAGGTCGGCGGTGGTGACGTCGATGTGGATGCGGTTCTTGACCGTCTTCGGCTCGGGGACCGGCACGAAGACGATGTCGTCCCACGGGCAGTGCGGTGGGTTCTCGAGGTAGGAGAAGCCGTGCTCGTGGGTCTTGGCCTGCATCCCGAGCAGGTCGCCCCACCACCCGGCGATGGCGGCGTGGTCCTCGGTCGTGTCGACGACGATCTCCATGAAGCCGACACCGTGGTCGACACCGTCGTTGGTGTGGGTGCCGAAGACGCAGAGCTCACCACCCTCGGGGTCCTTCATCACCGCCCACGGGAAGGTGTCCGGATCGACCATCGTCGCCCCGAGCTCCTCGATCGCGGCGACCGACTCGGCCCGGATGTCGAGGTGCATGCGCTGCTTCACGCTCTGCGGCTCGGGCACCTTGTTGACCCACACGGTGTGCTCGGAGCGGGTGCCGCGCAGCACCGCGTCGCCGTCGTCGAGACGCTCGAAGCGCAGGTGCAGCGCCGACGCCCAGAAACGGCCGAGCACCGCCGGGTCGGCGGCGTCGATGACGAGGTCCTTGTAGGTCGCGAGAGCCATGGGCTCCTTCCTACACGCAACCGCCGACGGATCGGCACCGCCTCCTCCGGGTGACCTGGCTCAGCCGGCACCCGTCCAGCACGAGCAGCGCGGCACCCGCCTTGAGCAGCACGTGGCCGCCGACCGGCAGCACCTGGTCGACGCGCAACGTCGTGCGCACGCGGGTCGTCCTCGCCGGACGCCGGGTCGACGACCGCGAGCCCACCCGGCGCGGTCATCACCAGGCTGCCGTCGATGGACGTCGGCGGGGCCGAACCGCTGCAGCGCCTGCCTCGCTGCCGGGTAGTCGCGGCTGACGAGCGTCCAGGCTCGCGACCCGTCCTCACGGTGAAGGGCCCTGAGCAGAGCGCCTCCTCCCGACGCCGGACCCTGCACGAGGAGCAGGTCGTCCGCGATGCTCGCGTCCCAGTACCCCGCTCCGAGGAATGGCTCCACTCGCACCCGGCCGTCGGCGTCGAGAGCGACCAGCGTGCTCGCCGTGCCCGCGCGGCCGGGGCCGCTCACCGCGAGCACGTAGGTCTCCCCGGTCGCCGGGTCCGAGTCGAGCACCGCCGCCGCTGTCAGCGGCGCCCGCTTGCCACGGGGGTAGGTCCAGGTCGGCGACCCGTCGTCGAGGGAGTACGCCGTGACCATCGGCCGCTCGATGCCTCCCGCCTCCGCCATCTCCGCCAGCCGGACCGGGTCACGGGTCACCCGACTGACCACGGCCTGTCCCGGGATCGCGGAGACGCTGCCCACCTCGCCCGGACCCTCGAGCGTCGACTCGAGCCGCACGGTGCCGTCGGCCGGGTCGACGACGCTCAGCGTCGACGGCGAACCCGGCCGCGTCGCCGCCAGCACCACGTCGCTCGCGGCCTGGTCGGTGAGCACGGTGACGTCGCCGGCGCCCTTCGCGACCGGGACCGGAACGGCACCCGACCAGCTCGCCGGACCCCGCGTCGATGCTGAGCAGCGTCGGGCGCGACCCGCCCACGGCGGTGACGAAGAGGTCGCCGACCGGGCCGCCCGAGGCACCGCCCCCCGGCGTACGTCCGCGTCCATGCCGGCTCGCCCTCGGGAGGCACGACCTCCTGCAGTGTCGTCGGCCCTCCGGGTGTCCGGGGCGGCACCGCGAGCACCACGTCGCCGCCGTCGCCGACCAGCTGGGGCACCCGCTCCTCGCTGCCGTAGAAGCGACCGGCCACCACCTCGCCGAAGGGCGCAGGCAGGTCGTCCGCTGCCTCGACCACCGGCGCGCGCTCGTCTCCGACGGACCCGGTGGGCACCAGCGCGCTGCGGCCCGACGAAGGCGGGCACGTCGTCGTCGCGGGACTGCGTGGGCAGCGCGCAGTCGACGTCGCCGCCACGCAGCACGAGCCAGGCCGTCCGCCGGCCCCGAGGGCCAGCGCCACCACGACGCCCACCAGGGCTCGCGGCGTCACGGCGCGTCGGATCACGCGCCCAACGTAGGGGTCAGACGGCGCGGTCCGCCTCGACGTGCGGAGCGTCGCTCGGTGACGGTCTCGGTGCCGTCGACGTGCTCGGTGCGGGCGACGTGGGCCGTGCGCCGCGGTCTGGTTGTCCCGGCACGTAGGCCAGCACGGCGACGAGGATGCCGGCGACCATGAGGATCCAGCCGACCGTCTGGAGGGCGACGCCCGGGACGACGACGGTGAGGGCGAAGGCGCAGATCGCCCCGATCACGAGCAGGACGATGCCGAGTCGGACGGTCATGAGCGGATTCCTCCAGGTGCGTCGGCGGGGCGCTGGACTCGCTCCGCAGGAGAGTGGTACCCGCCGCGAAGTTCGGCCAACCCTGACCGCGCGCCGTGTCGAACGTATGATCGGTTGATGGCACGCGGTGGGTACGGCGGTCAGGGGCTGCCGTTGCACGCCCGGTCACGCGGCGCCGACCCCGACCACGCCCCGTCGTTGGCACCTCCCGAGCGGGTGACCGACGCCGCCCCGGTCGACCCGTGCCCGGCGAGGCACTGCTGGGTGTCCCGGCCCGTCGACGGCGGGCCGCCCCGACCCGGTCTCCTCCTCGAGTGGCGCCGGCGGCCCGGCGACGAGTGGGAGGGCAGGGTGGTCTACCCCGTCGAGCTCCGACGCGGCTCCTGGGCGACCGTCGAGGAGTGGCTGCCCGCGAGCGGGCTGACCACCGCGGTCCTGTGACGGCGTCCCACGCCGCCGCCCGCCGCCCCGCCGGGCCTGCCAGGCCCGCTGTGCAACCTTCCGCGGTGGCTCGTGCGTAGGAAGAACAGGACCCGGAGGAGGGAACCGCGGACGCCGCTCAGGCTTCGTCATCAAGAACGGGGGAAGCCCCCGCCCGGAGGTGGTCACCGTGCGACGTGCCCCGCACTCGCGTCGACGCGCGTCCCGGGCCTGCGCGACAGCACTCGTGGCCCTGCTCTGTCTCGGCTGCACGACGCAGGGAACCACCGTCCCGGAGACGACGGCCGCCGAGGAGGACACCGAGCCGGCCGAGCCCACGGAGCCGACCGGTCACGACCGGCAGCCCCGGGGCCGCGTCACCCTCGCCTTCGTCGGGGACATGCACTTCCAGATCCAGCTGGCCGGACTCCTCACCCACCCCCGCGGCGCCCTGGGCCCGATCGCGCGCGCACTCGGCGCCGCCGACGTCACGATGGCGAACCTCGAGTCGGCCGTGACCGAGGGCGGCACGCTCGAGGCCAAGGAGCTCGAGAACCCCGGAGAGCGCTACTGGTTCCGCGCGTCCCCGGCCGCGTTCGACGTCCTTGACCAGGCCGGCATCGACGTCGTGACCATGGCGAACAACCACGGCGCCGACTACGGGCCGACGGGCCTTGCCGACACCCTCCGGGCGATCCGGACCAGTCGGGTGGGCGTCGTCGGGATCGGCCGCGACAAGGCGAGCGCGCTGGCGCCGTACCGCGTCGACGTGCGTGGGACGCGGATCGCCTTCCTGGCGGCGGACGCCTCCCCTCGCGAGGGGTCGAGCAGCGTCTGGTCGGCCGGCCCGTCCGACCCCGGCATCGCCAGGGCGCGCGAGGACCCGCGCGCGCTCGTCGCCGCGGTCCGGGCGGCCGGTCGGACCTCGGACGTGGTGGTCGTCTACCTGCACTGGGGGACCGAGAACCGACGATGCCCCGACCCGACCCAGCGCCGCCTCGCGTCGACTCTCTCCCGGGCCGGGGCGGACGTGGTCGTGGGGTCGCACGCGCACGTGCTCCAGGGTGCGGGGTTCCGCGGTGACACCTACGTCGCGTACGGGCTGGGCAACTTCCTCTGGTACCACAACCGGGTGAGCAGCACCGGCGTGCTCCGGGTCGACATCGAGGACGGCGAGGTGGTGGGCGACAGGTTCGCCCCGGCAGAGATCTCGACCTTCGGGCGCCCGTCGCTGCTGCGCGGTCCGCAGCGCACGGACGCACTGCAGTCGTGGGAGCGGCTGCGCGCGTGCACCGGCCTGACCGACGCAGGGCGCTGACAGCGAGCGGCCATCATCCGCCGGCCGCGGAGAAGTGCTGGTAGTCCTTCGAGGACCGCCAGTGGCCGCCCCACTCCCAGCCCACGGCTGCGAACGCCCGGACCACGACGTCGTCGTCGGCGATCACGCCGCGAGGCACGCGGGCGCCCGCGCCCCGGTCGATCCCGGCGAACGACGATCCGGCCGGCGGATCGACCCGATCCCCTTGCACGTAAGGGTTCTGGATCGGGTTGATGTCGATCGCGGAGCCGTAGGCGTGGTTCGGACCAGCGGTCCGTGCCGGCGACGGGACGGCAGTTGTACGCCGAGGTGTTGTTGGCCGCCATCGAGGCGTCGTCGTCACCGCCGTACTCGTCGACCAGCTGCATGCGCTCGATCGGGAAGCGCGCCTCGTAGAGCGACGCGAAGACGCGGGTGACCTCGGCGGCATGACGCCGGTGGACCACCAGCTCACCGAGGTGTGCCCCGGCCGTCGAAGCCGACGTAGCGCACGGTGAGGTAGCGCAGCTCGTCCAGCGTGACCGGGCACCCGGTGCGATGGCTGCTGGTCATCCTGGCCCGCACCTCAGGTCCCACGGGCTGCACCGACGACGTGAAGTCGGGCAGCACGTCGTGGAGGGATGCGCCGTCCTCCGTGGGGTGGTCCGTGGGGTGGTCCGTGGGCTGCGGGGTCGGTTTCCCGGTCGGTCGCGACGTCTGCGACCCGGGGTCGGGGGCGACGTCCGATCCGGTTCGGTCGTTCCCGGAGCAGCCCGTCACGAGCAGAGCCGCCAGCGCTGCTCCGGCCCACGCACGCCGGGTCCCCACCGGGTCACAGCCCGTGCCGCGCGACGACGGCGTCGACGACGTCGCGCTGGTGCGGGGTGAGGACCTGGGCGCCGTACTCGTCGATGAACGCGAAGGGGTCCTCGACCTCCGCCGACGCCCCCGACAGCTCCTCGAGCACCGCGTGGCCGCAGAAGGGCACGTAGGTCTCGGAGTAGCCGCCCTCGTGGACCATCGCGAGCCGGCCGCCGCAGAGCTCGTCGGCCAGCGTCCATCACCCGTCCGGGTCATCGCGCGGAAGGTCTCGGCCGGTGCATCATCCGCCCGAGCGGGTCGTAGGCCGCCGGCGTCGAAGCCGCAGGCGACGACGATCAGGTCGGGCCGGAACCGCGCGGATCGCGGGGGCCACGACGCGGTCCATCGCCGCGAGGTAGCGCCCGTCGCCCGAGCCCGCCGGCAGCGGCACGTTGAGGTTGGCGCCGACGCCGGCGCCCGCGCCGCGCGTCCTCGACGCCGCCGGTGTCGAGCGGGAAGTTGCCTCCTGGTGGATCGAGACCGTCAGGACCTCGGGCCGCTCGACGAAGACGCCTCGGTGCCGTTGCCGTGGTGGACGTCCCAGTCGAGGATCGCGACCCGGCCCGCCGAGCTCCGTCGCGAGCGCCGCCTCGACCGCGATGCGCGACGTTGGCGAAGAGGCAGAAGCCCACGGCCTGGTCGGGCAGGCGTGGTGGCCGGGCGGGCGGACCAGCGCGTAGGCGTTGTCGACCTCGCCCGTCAGGACCGCCCGCACCGCGGCGGCCGCGCGCCGCCCGCGGCGAGCAGCGCGATCTCCTAGCCGCCCGGACCGAACAGGCGTCCGCCCCGGCGTCGCCGCCCTCCGCTCCCGACATCGCGACGAGGGAGTCGAGGTAGTCCGCGGTGTGGAAGCGCAGCGCGTCCTCGCGCGTCAGCGGCACCGGCTCGATCTCGACGCTCGGCCATCAGCCCGGTGTCGCGGACCAGGTCGCGGATGCGACGCTTCCCGGCCGGGGTCTCGAAGGCCGGTCCCGGCGCGACCCAGGGACCCAGGCCCTCGTCGGTCCGGTGGGCGAAGTACCGCTCGTCGCACACGAAGCCTGTCCGCCGCGTCGCTGCCGTCACCATGGCGCCACTCTCGCAACCCGGACCCCGGTTAACGATGGTTAACTTGATCGATGGAGCGCCGGCAGCAGATCCTCGCCGCGGCGGCGGGCTGTTCGCGGCCGAGGCTTCCACGGCGTCTCCGTCGGAGACGTCGGCGCGGCGTGCGGGATCAGTGGCCCGGCGCTCTACCGGCACTTCGCGTCGAAGGACACGATGCTCGCCGAGATGCTCGTCTCGATCAGCGAGCTCCTCCTCGACGAGGGACGGACCCGTGCGCATGCTGCGTCGAACCCCGTCGACGCGCTCGCCGCCCTGGTCCGCTGGCACATCGACTTCGCCCTGCACCACAAGGCGCTGATCATCGTCCAGGACCGTGACTGGTCCTCGCTGCCCGAGGCAGGCACGCGAGCGGGTGCGTGCCGTTGCAGCGGGAGTACGTCGAGCTGTGGGTGGGGCTCGCTGTGCCAGGTGCACCCCGACCTCGACGCCGCCCATGGCCGGACGATGGCGCACGCGGCCTTCGGCCTCATCAACTCCACCCCGCACAGCACCTTCCTCGACGAGCCCGCCATGTCCTCCCTCCTCGAGGACATGGCCGCCGGGAGCCCTCGGCCTCGCCTAGCCTGAGGCCCATGGCTTCCCGGCACCCGCGACGTCGGCGAGCCCCTGACCCTCCAGTCTCTGCTGCTCGACCCGTCGCACTCCTTGGCCGCCCAGTCGGCGACCCGAACCTCCAGCTGCACGGCGTCGTCAACGCCGACGGCTTCGGGGCCGGGTGGTACGCCTTCGGGCGCCCGGAGCCCGTCCGCTACCGGCGTGCCCAGCCCATCTGGACCGACGCGTCGTTCGCGTCGCTGGCCCCGACGATCCAGAGCAGCTGCATCCTCGGCGCGGTCCGCTCCGACACGACCACGTTCGCCCACGACGAGTCGGTGGTGGCGCCGTTCGCCCAGGGCCGGTGGCTGTTGAGCCACAACGGCGCCGTGGCCGACTGGCGCAGCGCCCGCCGCACCCTGTTCTACTGCACCCTCGACATCCCCGAGGCCGGAGCGCCCGTCGACTCGGCCCTGATGTTCGGGCTGGCGGCGTCACGCTGGACGGCCGGTACGCCGCTCGGCAAGGCGCTCGTCGAGGTGATCCGCGAGGTCGACAAGGTCGGCGGCGGCCACCTCAACATGCTCGCCGTGGACGGCTCGAGCATCGCCGGGACGACGTACGGCGAGCGGCTCTTCGTCCTCGAGAAGGACACCGGGATCAGCGTGGCCAGCGAGCCCTATGACGAGGACCCCGACTGGCGCGAGGTCCCCCAGGGAGTCCTCGTCGAGGGCAACGAGCACGGCCTCACCCTGACCCCCCTCGAGCCAGCCGAGTCGGGAGAAAAGCAAGCAAAGAACGAGGCCGAGTCGGGAGAAAAGCAGCACGGACGCGTTGCTTTTCTCCACTCGGCGTCGTTGTTCGTTCGTTTTTCTCCCGACTCGGCGTTTACCAGATGCGGACGCGGTCCTCGGGGTCGAGCCACAGGCCGTCGCCGGGCGCGGTGCCGAAGGCCTCGTGGAACTCGTCGAGGTTGCGCACGATGTTGGCCCGGAACTCGGCGGGCGAGTGCGGGTCGACCGACAGCAGCTGCTGGGCGAGCTCGTTGCGCGCGCTTGGTCCGCCACATCTGCGCCCAGTTGTAGAACAGCCGCTGGCGCGCCGGTGAGCCCGTCGACCGTCCGGCGCCTCGTCGCCGCCAGGCTGAGCAGGTAGGCCAGCAGCCCGATGGTCAGGCCGCCGAGGTCGCCGATGTTCTCGCCGACGGTGAGCGCGCCGTTGACGTGGTGGCCCGGGCAGGTCGCGGGGCTCGAAGCCGTCGTACTGGGCGATCAGCTTGTCGGCCGCGCTCGTCGAACGCCGCCCGGTCGTCGTCGGTCCACCAGTTGTCGAGGTTGCCCTCGCCGTCGTACTCCGAGCCCTGGTCGTCGAAGCCGTGGCCGATCTCGTGGCCGATCACCGCGCCGATGCCGCCGTAGTTGAGCGCGGGGTCGGCGTCGGCGTCGAAGAACGGCGGCTGCAGGATGCGCCGCCGGGAAGCAGATCTCGTTGATGCCGGGGTTGTAGTAGGCGTTGACCGTCTGCGGCGTCATGAGCCACTCGTCGCGGTCGACGGGCGCGCCGATCTTGGCCGAGCTGGCGGTCGGTCTCGAACGCCGACGGCCGCGGCGCACGTTGCCGAGCAGGTCGTCGGCCGCGATCGCCGAGCGCGAGTAGTCGCGGCACTTGCTCGGGTAGCCGATCTTCGGCCGGAACTTGCCCAGCTTGGCGAGCGCCCGCTCCCGGGTCTCCTCGCTCATCCAGTCGAGCCGGTCGATGCTCTGCCGGTACGCCTCGACCAGGTTGGCCACCAGCTCGTCCATCCGCGCCTTGGCCTCGGGCGGGAAGTGCCGCTCGACGTACTGCTTGCCGACGGCCTCGCCGAGGGCCCTCGACGAAGGCGACGCCGCGCTTCCACCGGTCCCGCAGCTCCGGCGTGCCGGTCAGGGTGCGGCCGTAGAAGTCGAAGTTCTCCTCGACGAAGGCGCGAGGAGAGGTACGGCGCGGCCGCGCGACGCAGTGAACGCCAGCCAGCCTTCCAGTCCTCGAGCGGCACCTCGTCGAGCGCGCGCCGACAGGGCCGAGGTAGCTGGGCTGGCGGACGACGACCTCGGCGAGGGTCTCCTCGGTGCGCGCCCATCGCGGCGACGTAGCCGCGCCCAGTCGAAGGCCGGCGCCAGCGCCTCGAGCTCGGCGAAGGTCGTCAGGTTGTAGGCCTTGAGGACGTCGCGGGTGGCGCGCGTCCCAGTGGCCCTGCGGCCAGGCGGGTCTCGAGCGGCCACCACGCGGTCGGCGGCTCGCCGCGGCTGGTCGGGGTAGCCGGCCAGGCCGAGCATCCGCCACGTGCGCGACGTAGGCCGCCCGGATCTCGGCGAACTCGTCCTCGCGGTAGTACGACTCGTCGGGCAGGCCGAGGCCGCCCTGCACCATGTTGACGATGTAGCGGTCGGAGTTGCGGTCGTCGGTGTCGACGTAGGCGCCGACCAAGCCGCCGCATGCCGCTCGCGCTCGAAGCGGCCGACGAAGGCGACGAGCTCGGCGGGCTCGGCCACCGCGGCGATCGCGGCCAGGTCGTCCGCCAGCGGCTCGGCGCCGAGGGCCTCGATCCGGCCTCGTCGAGGAAGCTGGCGAACAGGTCACCGATCTGCTGGCGGGCGCGCCCGTCGCCGGCCGGCGCCGGCGGCCTCCTCGAGGATGTGCCGACCACGTCCTCGGCCTCCAGGACCAGGTCGAGCCGCGCCCCACGCGGACAGGTCGGAGGGGATCTCCTCGGTCGCCGAGCCAGCGGCCGTTGACGTGGCCGAACAGGTCGTCCTGGGGGCGGACGCCGTTGTCCATCCCCGCGCGAGCGTCGTCGAGCATCGTCATGCAGGCAGCCTACGGGCCTCGGTGCGCCTCTCGTGCCTCGCGGCTACTCGACCGCCGGGAGGTCGATGCCGCGGTTGACCCAGGTGCTGGTGGTGACCATGCCGACCTTCTCGTAGAGCCCGAGAGCGCCGGTCCGCGAGTCCGTCAACAGCTCCGCGACGGGGCCCGTGCGCGCGGCCGACCTCGAACGAGTCGACGAGCAGGGCGCGGGCCAAGCCCTTGTGCCGCTGGTCCCGGCGTACGGCGAGCTGGCTGACGAAGACGCACTCGCCGGCGATCGAGAGGTCGGAGACCCCGACGACGGTCCCCTCCGGGTCGACCGCCACCCGGAGGTACCACGGCTGGAACCCGGGGCGTCGCAACGTGTGCCCCTCGAAGTCCTCGTAGGAGCGGCGGTCACGCTCGGACCACTCGAGGAAGGCGTCCTCGATGATGTCGTGGACGGCGGGGTACTCGTCCGGCTCGGCGGCCCGGACGGCGTACCCGTCGGGCATCGGCTGCGGCACGATCGCCTGTGCCGGGCGGCATCTGCAGCACCCACGAGTTCCAGCGGACGTGGTAGCCGAGCGCGGTGAGCAGCCGGTCGCCTGCCGAGCCCTCGGGCACCGGCATCCCGACGTTCTTCCAGCCCCGGCTGCGGCCGACGGCCTGGGTCCACTGGGCCAGCGCCGTGCCGATGCCGCGACCGCGGTAGTCGGGGTGGACCGCGGCGTCGCCGCGGAGGTTGGTGGCGGCCTCGGCGTAGGCGACCATCGTGTCGCCCTCGAAGACCCCGACGTCGTTCTGGCGATGTCGAAGCTGGGCTGCTGCCAGTCGCCGACGATGTCGGCCTCCTCGATCTCCACCGAGCCGAGGTCGTGCTGCTCCTGGGCTGCCATCACCTCGAAGACCGCGCGGGAGTCGTCAAGACGAGGGGGCGCTGGGTCAGGCCCTCGGGAAGGCCCGTGGACCGGGGGGACGTGTCGGGCATGGCCGGAAGTGAACCGCGACCAGGGCCCTCCCGGCGAGGGATTTTCGGCCCTGGCAGCATCGGCGCCATGGCGCGCACCCAGGTCACCCTCCGCGAGAACGTCGACCAGCACGCGCTGGAGGCGGTGACCGAGGACGGCACCGTCGCCGGGTGGCTCGACTACGTCCGGATCGGTGGCGGCGTCCTCGTCGCGGTCCACACCGAGGTGGACCCCGCGTTCGAGGGCCAGGGCATCGGTGGTCAGATCGCCGAGGGCGTCGTCGCGCTGGTCCGCGAGACGGGCGAGAAGCTCCGCCCCGACTGCGAGTTCATCCAGGCGTGGCTGGCCCGCCACCCGGAGGCGGAGGACGTCGTCGTCAGAGCGTGAGGACGGACTTCCCGAGGGTCTTGCGGTCCTCCATCTCGGCGAGCGCGTCCGCCACCTCCTCGACGGGGTACGTGCGGCCGATCGGCGGGTCGACGACCCCCGACTCGAGCATCGGCAGGTCCGCTGCCACTGCTCGCTGCATGTAGCCGGCGCGGGTCATGGCGAACGCGCCCCAGCCCACCCCGCGCACGTCGACGTTGTTGAGCAGCAGCCGGTTGACCTTGACCTCGGGGATGGTGCCGCCGGTGAAGCCGACGACCAGCAGCCGGCCCTGGGTGCCGAGCGAGCGCAGCGAGTCGGTCATCAGGTCCCCGCCGACGACGTCCATGACCACGTCGACGCCCGGCCGCCGGTGAGCTCCTTCACCGCGTCGCGGAAGCCGTCGACCAGCACCGCCTGGTCCGCCCCGGCCTCACGGGCGACCTGGGCCTTCTCCTCGGTGGACGTCACGGCGATGACCCGGGCGCCCATGCCCTTCGCGACCTGGATGGTCGCCGTGCCGACACCGCCGGCCGCGCCGTGCACGAGCACGGTCTCGCCCTCCTGGAGCCGGCCGCGCTCGGCCAGCGCGAAGTCGGCGGTCAGGTAGTTCATGGGCAGCGCGGCGCCCTTCTCGAAGGACACCGTCCGGCAGCGGGAACACCGAGTCCGGGCCGAGCGCCACGAGGTCCGCCCCACCGCCGTACGGCAGGACGCAGGCGACCCGCTCGCCCGGCGCGAAACCGGGCGCCCTCGGGCGCCGACCGCACGACGCCGGCGAAGTCGACCCCGAGCTGGAACGGCAGCTCCGGCTTGAGCTGGTACTCCCCCCGCGTCTGCAGCAGGTCCGGCCACGAGATCCCCACCGCCTTCACCTCGACCAGCACCTGGCCCTCGGCCTGGCGTCGGCTCCGGCACCTCCGCCACCGCACGCGGAGCGAGGACCGTCGAGGGAGGTCACCTGGATCGAGCGCATGCCCAGCGAGTATGCCGGGGGTCGTCGCGGCAGACGTTCAGCCGGCCGAGCGCAGCAGCCAGTTACCTCGCGCAGCTCATCGTCAGCCGACTCGACCACCACCGTGTCCTGCGACGTGATCGTGTTCTCGAGCCCACCGGCTCCGGCAAGAGCGAAACCGCTCCGGGTCGATGCCGTGCGCTCTGTCATGCCAAGAACGGTACCCGCGGTCTTCAGGAGTTGAGGTCGACCCTGCCGGGCGGCGGCGGAGCCCTGCGCGAGGCTACAAGAGCGTGGACGCCGTCGCCGCGCAGCGGCGGCGCCGGCACCGGCGCAGCCGAGCAGTGCGGAGGGATCACCTGACGACGACGCGTCCATCTCGAAGTGCATGGGGTCGGTGTAGTTCCAGTCCCCACCCCACGCAAACCCCCAGTTCTTGAAGATCGCCACGACCCGGCGATCCATCTCCCCCGCCGTCCCCCGCTGGTTCCCGGGAACGTTGAGGTCGACCGCGATGCCCCACGAGTGCAGCGAGAGGCCGTCCGCCGGGTTCCGGTTGATGTAGCGCGGGTAGTAGCAGCCGGCGTACTCGTCGGCGTGGATCGAGCTGGACAGCCCCATCTGCACGACCTCGGTCAGGGCCCCCCGCAGCTGCGGAAGCATGCCCTTGTTGCAGGTGACGGTGCCGAGGATGGGGACCTCCTCGGTGCGGATGTAGGAGTTGACCCAGCCGGACTCAGGCGTGATGGTGCCGTCGCCGTTGTCGCGGTACTTGAACGTGCCGACCGCGTCGGTGACGCTCATCCCGGTCAGCACGGCCTGCTCGGTGACGTTCTTGAGCTCGAGGGCGAGGACGTCGTAGGTCGCCTTCTTCCCGAGCGCCTTCTCGAAGGCCTTCTTCAGCTGCGACGGCGTCGTCGACCCGGTGGAGACCAGCATCGCGTTGTTCTTCGGGATCCCGAGCTGCTCGCCGCGCTTGACGTTCACGGCCGCGGACACGGCGGGGAAGGTCTGCAGTCCCTTGCTCTTCGAGATCAGCGGCGCGTAGGCGCCGACGTGCACGGTCGGGCTGTCCTCACGGGTGCCGAGCTGCATCGTGTCGTCCTTGCCGACCAGCTTCTTGTCGACCCCGGGGTCCACGACGACCTCGCCGCCGGCGAGCCGCTTCCAGACGAAGCCGGCGCGGGCCGAGGCGTCGGGGGTGAACCTGCGGAACTGCGCGGGGTCGACGGCGGCGACCTGGAGCGTGCGGCCCTCGATGGAGGCGGACGCGAGGGAGATCGGCAGCGCGGCCTGGACGTCCTTGATCTTCTTGACCCGGTCGACGAGGGACTGCGGAAGGGTGTCGGCCGAGCGGATGAGGACGTCGGCGCGGTAGAGCCGGTCGTTCAGCGGGCCTGGTGCGTCGACGGCGTACGCCGTGGTGCCGCCGTCGCCGGCGACGTCGCCCGGGTCGTCCGAGCCGTCCGAGCCGTCCGGGTCGGCGCTCGTGGAGCCGTCGGCGGCGGGGCTCGCGTCGTCGTCGATGATGCCGTCACCGCGGCAGCCGGCCAGGCTCGCGCACAGCGCGGCCAGGGTCGCTGCTGCAGCGATCCCGCGCAAGGCGCGGGACGCACCGGCTCGACGCCGCATGACGCTCTCCCAGTCCTCTTCCCCGTCCACCACCGCCGAGCGTCCGAAGACGCGACGAGGTGCCCTTCCGTCCCATCGTCGCTTTTACCCCCAACTGCCGCCCGGGAACCTCCGAAACCGTCACCGGGTCGTCACCTCGCACGTTGCTGCCTGACCGTGCGGGTCCCCCGGTTACAGTCCGGTTCATGGCGACGACGACGGCCGCGGAGGAGACCAGCAAGCAGCGGCGCATCCCGGGCTGGCTCGAGCTTGTCCTCCTGCTGGTGACCGCCCTGGGCCTGTCGCTGCTCATCAAGACGTTCTTCGTCCAGATGTTCTTCGTGCCGTCGGAGTCGATGGAGCCGCTGCTCGTCAAGGACGACCGGATCCTCGTGCAGAAGCTCAGCTACTGGAGGGGCGAGGTGCAGCGGGGCGACGTCATCGTGTTCCGCGATCCCGGCGGCTGGCTCGGGCCGCAGCCTCCGCTGAACCCGCTCCAGAAGGCGCTGTCGACCGTGGGTCTCTACCCCACCGGCGGCCACCTGGTGAAGCGCGTGATCGGCGTCGGCGGCGACGAGGTCCGCTGCTGCGACGCCGAGGGCCACGTCACGGTCAACGGCGTGCCGCTCCAGGAGACGAGCTACGTCAAGAAGGGGTCCTCCCCGTCGGACCGGAAGTTCGACGTCAAGATCCCCGACGGCCGGCTCTGGGTGATGGGTGACAACCGCGGCAACAGCGAGGACTCGCGCTACCACCAGCGCCTCCCCGGCGGCGGCACGATCTCCGTCGACGACGTGGTCGGCAAGGTCTGGGCGATCGTCTGGCCGCTCGACCGGTTCGACGTCCTCGACCGGCCGAAGACCTTCGCGCAGCAGGGCATCGACGGCGGCTGACCCATCCGGTCAGGGGGGTCCACGCGAACCCCCACCATGTCGGACAACCAGGACACCCAGCCCGTCGAGCGTGGATCGCTCCTGCGCGGGGCCCTGGCCGGCCTGCTCGCCGGAGCCGCTGCCGTCGCCGTGAGCGAGGGCGTCGCTGCCGTGCTCGACGGGGTGACCAGCCCGCTGCTCGCGGTCGGGAACCGCGCGGTCGACGCGGCCCCGCGGCCCGTCAAGGAGTGGGCCATCGAGACGTTCGGCACCAACGACAAGCCGGTCCTCATCGGCGGCGTCGTCGGCACCGTGACCGTCCTCGCCATCCTGGCGGGGGCCCTGGGGTCCCGGCGACCCCGGCTGGCGATCGGCGGCTTCCTCGGACTCTCCGTCGTCGCCGGGGCGGCCGCGGTCACGGACCGCGCCGCCACCGCCTCCGTGCTGCCCCGCCTGCTTCCCGTGCTCGCGCTCGTCGTCGTCGGCCTCCTGGCCCTGTCCTGGCTCCTGCGCCTCTCGGTCCCCGTACGGGGGTCGGGGGCTGGGCGCGACAGCCAGGAGAGGGCCCAGGCGAGCGCCCCGGAGAAGCAGGCGGCACCGCACCCGATGCTGTCCGCCCAGGGCACCCCGACCAGCCGGCGCGGGTTCCTCGTCGGCGCCGCGGCCGTGGCCGGCGTCGCCGCCGTCGGTGCCGTGGTCTCCCGTCTGTACGGCGGTCTCGCCGCCTCGGCGTCCCGTGCGGGCATCAACCTTCCCGGTGCGAAGACGAAGGCCCCGGCCGTGCCGAAGGGAACCGTCCTCGACGTCGACGGCATCACGCCGTTCCTGACGGACAACGCGGACTTCTACCGCGTCGACACCGCGCTCCGGGTGCCGGACGTGCCGGTCGACGGCTGGACGCTGCGCATCCACGGCATGGTCGACAAGGAGCTGAACCTCTCCTTCCAGGACCTCCTCGACCGCGGCCTCGTCGAGAAGCGGATCACCCTCACCTGCGTGTCCAACCCGGTGGGCGGCGACTACCTCGGCAACGCGACCTGGCTGGGCGTGCCCATGCACGAGCTGCTCAACGAGGCCGGCGTGCAGGACGGCGCCGACGCCGTGAAGTCGACGAGCGCCGACGACTTCACCTCGGGCACGCCGCTCTCGGCCCTCATGGACGAGAAGCGCGGCGCGATGGTCGCGGTCGGCATGAACGGCGAGCCGCTGCCCCTCGAGCACGGCTTCCCGGCACGGATGGTGACGCCCGGCCTCTACGGCTACGTCTCGGCGACCAAGTGGCTCGTCGACCTCGAGGTCACGAGGTTCGCGGACTTCAAGGCGTACTGGACGACCCGTGGCTACTCGGCCGAGGCTCCGATCAAGACCTCGAGCCGGATCGACGTGCCCCGTTCCTTCGCGAAGGTGAAGTCGGGTCAGCGGACGCCCGTCGCGGGCGTCGCGTGGTCGCAGGACCGCGGGGTCGACAAGGTCGAGCTCCGCGTCGACCAGGGCGACTGGCAGAACGTGACCCTGGCCGAGGCCGACGGCGTCGACACCTGGCGACAGTGGGTCTGGTACTGGGACGACCCGGCTGCCGGCACGCACCAGATCGAGGTCCGCGCCACCGACGCGACGGGCTACACCCAGACCTCCAAGCGTGCCCCCATCGCTCCCAACGGCTCGACCGGCTGGGACAGCGTCAGCGTGATTGTCACCTAGACAAGAACAGACAGGCGATTGGTCCCGATCTCGACCAATCCGGCCAGGCGTGGCAAGCGAACACCAAGCAGACAAGGGGAAATCCTCCCCCTGATCACCCCAATCGAAGGGACCGCTCCACCATGCGCACAGTGAAGAAGCTCGTTGCCACCGTGGCCGTGGTGTCGGCACTCGGCATGACGGCCGCTTGCGGCAGCGACGACGGCGACGCCAAGACCACCGGAACCGGCAGCGGCAGCAACAGCAGCAGCACGCCTGACGAGTCGCCTTCGAGCGACGCCGCCGACCCCGCCGCCAACCTCGTCGGCTCAGGCTGCGCGGACTACGCCAAGGCTGTCCCGGACGGTGCGGGCTCGGTCGCCGGCATGGCCCAGGACCCGGTCGCGGTCGCCGCCAGCAACAACCCGCTCCTCAAGACCCTCGTGGCTGCCGTGTCCGGCAAGCTGAACCCGAAGGTCAACCTGGTCGACACCCTCAACGGTGACGAGTTCACGGTCTTCGCCCCGGTGGACAGCGCCTTCGCGAAGCTGCCGAAGTCGACCGTCGCGGCGCTCTCGAAGCCCTCGGGCGCCGAGACCCTGAGCACGGTGCTCACCTACCACGTGATCCCCGGCCAGATCGCTCCCGACCAGATCGACGGCAAGCACAAGACCGTCCAGGGCGGCACCGTCAAGGTGACCGGCTCGGGCGACGACATCAAGGTCAACGGCTCCACCTCCGTGATCTGCGGTGGCGTCCAGACCGCGAACGCGACCGTCTACCTCATCGACTCGGTGCTGATGCCGAAGATGTGACGGCAGACGCCTCACGCTCAACACACCGACCCCGGTCCGACAAGGACCGGGGTCGGTGTCGTTTTGCTTCGGATCCGGTGGTGAACCCCGGATATCGCGACGGAATCCTCCCGACTGGACAGGTCGAGCCCCCGGAAACGACGATAGGCGCATGACCTCCACCCCGATCGACCAGCAGCGGAAGCTCGTCACCGCGATCCCCGGCCCGCGGAGCCAGGAGCTGCACGCCCGCAAGGCCTCCGCGGTGTCCTCCGGCGTCGGTGTGGGGCTGCCGGCGTACGTCGAGCGCGCCGGCGGCGGGATCCTCGTCGACGTCGACGGGAACCACCTCATCGACTTCGGCTCCGGCATCGCCGTGACCAGCGTGGGCAACAGCGCGCCCGCCGTCGTGGCGAGCGTGCAGGAGCAGGTCGCCGACTTCACGCACACGTGCTTCATGGTCACGCCGTACGAGGAGTACATCGCGGTGTGTGAGGAGCTGACCGACCTCACCCCGGGCGACCACGAGAAGCGGTCGGCGTTGTTCAACTCCGGCGCCGAGTCGGTGGAGAACGCGGTCAAGGTCGCGCGCACCTTCACCGGTCGTGACGCGGTGGTCGCGTTCGAGCACGGCTACCACGGCCGGACGAACCTCACCATGGGCCTGACCGCGAAGAGCATGCCCTACAAGCACGGCTTCGGCCCGTTCGCGCCCGAGATCTACCGGGCACCCATGGCCTACCCCCTGCGCTGGCCCGGCGGTGCCGAGCGGTGTGCCGAGGAGGCCTTCCAGGCGTTCGTCGACATGGTCCACACGCAGGTCGGCGAGTCCAACACGGCGGCCGTCATCATCGAGCCGATCCAGGGCGAGGGCGGGTTCGTCGTACCCCCGCCGGGGTGGCTGCGCCAGGTGGCGGACTTCTGCACCGAGCACGGCATCGTGCTCATCGCCGACGAGATCCAGACCGGGTTCTGCCGCACCGGCGACTGGTTCGCCTGCGACCACGAGGGCGTGGTGCCGGACATCATCACCACCGCGAAGGGCATCGCCGGCGGACTGCCGCTGGCCGGCCTCACCGGGCGCGCGGACATCATGGACTCGGTCCACTCCGGCGGCCTCGGCGGCACCTACGGCGGCAACCCGGTCGCCTGCGCCGCGGCCCTCGGTGCGATCCGCACGATGCGCGAGCAGGACCTGAAGGGCCGGGCGAAGGAGGTCGAGTCGATCTTCGTCAACCGCCTCGAGCAGCTCCGCGCGAAGTACGACGTCATCGCCGACATCCGGGGGCGTGGCGCCATGCTCGCCGTGGAGCTCACCGCGGGCGCCGGCGACCTCACCCCGAACGCCGCCCTCACCGGCGCGATCAACAAGCACTGCCACGAGCAGGGGCTGGTCACGCTGACCTGCGGCACGTTCGGCAACGTCTTCCGCTTCCTGCCGCCGCTGTCGTCCCCCGACCACCTGCTGGAGGAGGGCCTCGACATCTTCGAGGACGCCTTCGCCCGCGCCACCGCCTCTGCTGTCGAGCCCTGACTCGCCTGGTCGAGGCTCGACCACCGCCGACCTAGATTGGACACCATGAGCGACCTCGAGAAGTCCGTCCTCGACAAGACCCCGACCGGCCTCTACATCGGCGGCTCCTGGCGCGACGGCGGCGACGGGGACACCATCGACGTCGAGGACCCCGCCACCGGCAAGGTCCTCACCAGCGTCGCCGGCGCGACCGTCGCCGACGGCACCGCCGCGCTCGACGCCGCAGTCGAGGCCCAGGCCGGCTGGGCGGCGACCGCACCCCGCGAGCGCGCCGAGCTGCTGCGCTCCGCGTTCGAGCTGATCACCGAGCGGGCCGACGAGTTCGCGATGCTCATGACGCTCGAGATGGGCAAGCCGCTCGCGCAGAGCAAGGGCGAGGTGACCTACGGCGCCGAGTTCTTCCGGTGGTTCTCCGAGGAGGTCGTGCGCATCGCCGGCCGCTGGGCCACCAGCCCCGACGGCAACACCCGGCTGATGACGATGAAGCAGCCGGTCGGACCGGTGCTGATGATCACGCCCTGGAACTTCCCTCTCGCGATGGGCACCCGCAAGATCGGGCCCGCGATCGCCGCCGGCTGCACGATGGTGGTCAAGCCCGCCAGCCAGACGCCGCTCACCATGCTCGCGCTCGCCGCGCTGCTCGAGGAGGTCGGCGTCCCGCCGGGTGTCGTCAACGTCATCTCCACGCACCACACCGGCGACGTGATGGGACCGCTCATCGGCGACGCGCGGCTGCGCAAGCTGACCTTCACCGGCTCCACGCCGATCGGCAAGCAGCTGGTCAAGCAGTCCGCCGACCAGCTGCTCCGCGTCTCGATGGAGCTCGGCGGCAACGCACCGTTCCTGGTCTTCGCCGACGCCGACCTCGACAAGGCCGTCGACGGAGCGATGCTCGCCAAGATGCGCAACATGGGCGAGGCCTGCACGGCCGCCAACCGCTTCCTCGTCCACGAGTCGGTGGCCGACGACTTCGCGAAGAAGTTCGCCGACCGGATGGCCGCCGAAGTCGTCGGGCGCGGCACCGAGGACGGCGTCACCGTCGGCCCCCTCATCGACCAGAAGGCGCTCGACAAGGTCTCCGAGCTCGTCGAGGACGCCACCGGCCGAGGCGCCAGCGTCGTCACCGGCGGCTCGTCGACCGGCGGACCCAGAGCCGGCTACTTCTACTCGCCGACGGTCCTCACCGACGTCCCCGTCGACGCCGACCTGTCCCGCGAGGAGATCTTCGGACCGGTCGCACCGATCACCACCTTCAGCGACGACGACAAGGCGCTGCAGATGGCCAACGACACCGAGTACGGCCTCGTCGCCTACGCCTTCACCTCCGACCTCAACCGCACGATCAAGGTCAGCGAGGGCCTCGAGTTCGGCATGGTCGGCATCAACCAGGGCATCGTGTCCAACCCCGCCGCGCCGTTCGGGGGCGTGAAGCAGT
Source organism: uncultured Actinomycetota bacterium (assembly GCA_963759965.1). Classification (GTDB taxonomy): domain Bacteria; phylum Actinomycetota; class Actinomycetes; order Propionibacteriales; family Nocardioidaceae; genus Marmoricola_A. Next base: position 154,597 of record CAVXBM010000016.1, on the reverse strand, counting down.
CCGGCTTCGGCCGCGAGGGCGGTCCCGAGGGCATCGAGGAGTACCTCTCGGTCAAGTACGTCGGGATCGCTCCCGCCTGAGCCCCCCTTCGTCTGCGGTCGTCAGGCGTGAGGTCTTGATCCTCCGCTAGACGAATCGGTGTGGGGTGGGGTTTCAGGCGACGAGGGCCTCGACCAGGAGGTGAGGTGCCTCTCGGTCGCCGGGACGTCGAGGCCGACCTCGCGACGCAGGTGCTTCCAGGTCGCCACGTCGAGCGCAGCGGTCAGCAGGGTCGCCAGCTCCTCACGCCGCCGGCCGCGTCGGCGGGACAGCTGGGGCGCCAGGACCCGCGACACCCAGTCCCGGTGCGCCGCGAGGCCGCCCTGGACGACCGGGCGGAGGTCCGGCTCGCGGTCCGCGAGCGCGATCATGCGCGCGGTCGAGTCGCCTCCGAGCTCGTAGTGCTCCATCACCACCGCGACGACGGAGCGCACGTCACCGACGACCACCTGACGTCGCACGGCCTCGATCCTCGGCACCGACCTCTCGTGGACGCCGGCGACGTAGAGACCGATCTTGGTGCCGAAGTGGTTCACCACGGTCTGTTGCGAGACACCGGCTTCCCGTGCCACGTCGCCCAGCGTCACCGCGTCGTACCACCGCTCGCCGAAGAGCAGCTCGGCCGCGTCGAGGATCGTCTCGCGGGTCCGTCGCATCGCCTGCTCCCGAGCCGACATGTCGTACGCCCGCGTCGTCACCGGTCTACCTCCTGATTCATTTGCTCTTGACACAAATGATTAGAACGCCATACTAACAGAAGTTCACCGACCTGGGAGGTCACCATGACTCGCTTCCTCGCCTACACCGCGCCCGCCACCGGGCACGTGAACCCGCTCGTGCCCGGGCTGCTCGAGCTGCGCCGACGCGGCCACGAGGTGCACGTACGCACGCTCGCGTCGATGGTCGAGCCGCTGCGTGCCCTCGGGCTCGAGGCCTCCCCCGTCTCCGCCGAGGTGGCGGGCGTCGAGGTCACCGACTACCAGGCCACCACCGACACCGACCGGCTCACGCGTGGACAGGTCGACCTGGTCGAGCGGGGGCGTCACGACGGTCCCGACCTCGAACGAGCCATCGCGGAGGTCCGGCCGGACGCCTTGCTCGTCGACGCGATCACCTACGGCGCCCTGACCCGGGCCGAGGCCTCCGGCATCCCAACCGCGCTGGTGAGCCCGTCCGTCGTGCCGATCCCCGGACAGGGCATCCCGCCGTACGGCCTGGGCCTGCGCCCGATGAGCGGGCCGGTCGGACGGCTCCGTGACGCCGTTCTCTGGAAGGTCGTCGAGCGCGCCTTCGGCAAGGCGATGCTGCCGGGGCTCAACGAGCTCCGCACAGAGGCGGGCCTCGCGCCCTTCCGCTCGCCGCTCGACCAGTACGACGCCCTGGACGCGGTCATCGTCCTCGCCGGAGAGCCGATCGAGTACCCACGCAACGACCTTCCCGAGCACGTGCACCTCGTCGGGGCGCAGCCGTGGGACACCGCCGGCCAGGCTCCGGCGTACCTCGACGAGCCCGGTGACCCGTGGGTGCTCGTCACCTGCTCCACGGACTACCAGGGAGACGAGGACCTCGCCCGGGTCGCCGCCGAGGCGCTGGCCGGCGAGCCGGTGCGGGTGCTCATGACCCTGGCCGACGCCTATGACCAGGCAGCGGTCCCCGCACGACCCGGGCTGCACGTCGAGCGCTTCGTCTCCCACTCGGCGGTGCTGCCGCACGTCGACGCGGTGGTCTGCCACGGAGGGATGGGCATCGTCGGGAAGGCGATGGCGGCGGGGGTCCCGATCGTGACGGTGCCCTTCGGACGGGACCAACCGGAGATCGCCCGCCGTGTCGTCGAGAGCGGGTCGGGGGTCAGCGTGAAGGCCCGCAAGGTCACGCCGGCGCGGCTGCGCGAGGCCGTGCGCACCGCACGGGGCATGCGCGAGGGCGCTGCTCGGGTGGCCGCGACGATGGCCGCCCAGGACGCGGCCGGCGCCTTCGCGGACGCGGCCCTCACGCTGTCCCGGAACGGCTCCGCGAACGGCGCTCAGCACTCGTCCACGGCAGGGTCAGCACCAACGCCCACCCGGTCACCAGGATCCCGATCGTCGCGAAAACGTAGACCGGCCACGGGCCCAGGTAGTCCAGGCCCGAGCCCGACGACGGCTTCGCGTTGAGGTAGCCGTAGTTGGTGTCCGCCAGCAGGTTGAACAGGTACGCCGCGACCGCCCACAACGCCGTGACGACGACGGTCCACCGGAAGAGCCGCCACGTCGGGCGGATGCCGAGACCCCACACGAGGTAGACCGCGCTCCACACGACGGCGCCGTGCAGCACGAAGAACCCGAAGAACCTGGGTGCGGGAATCCCTCGGCGAGCGACGGGGTCAGCAGCGCCTGGATCGTGAGCGTCAGCCCGACGTAGTAGGTGAACGCCGTGGCCCGCGGCGACCGGGTCCACAGGGCGACGACCGCAGCGACGTAGCTGAGGTCGGACAGCTGGAAGGGCAGCGACGAGTCGACGTCGTAGTCGCCGGGCGTCAGCTGGAACGCCTGCATCCCCACCGCGACGGCCCCGACCACGACGGCGTACGCCCGCCTGATCGGCTGCTCCGCTCCGTGTCCACGGTGGGAACGACCCCAGAGCGGCATGACGACCAGGCCGACCACGAACACGCCGAGCACGACGAGGTGCGGCGTGCCGTAGGCCTCGAACCGCGCGTCCGTCATGCGCTCATCCTCTCCCGCTGGTCGAGCAGCGAGCGTGCGAGCGCCCGTCGAGACCACGCTTACGATCGAGGGATGGCCCGCCCTCGCAAGGCCCGCGTGCAGGACGTCCACGACGTCGCGCTCGCGATGCCGCACACGGTGAACTGCCACACCGCGGACCGGCCGATCTACCAGGTGGGCGGCAAGTCCTTCATCTTCTTCCGCAGCGAGCGGCCCGACGCCGTCGACGAGGTGACGGGCGAGCGGCTCAAGGACGTCATCGTCTTCTGGGTGGCCGACGAGCAGACCAAGGACGCGCTCGTGCAGGACCCGACGACACCGTGGTTCACGACGCCGCACTTCCGGGGACACCTCTCCGTGCTGCTGCGTGCGAGCCGCGTCGGCGAGCTGACCCGCGACGAGCTCGCGGAGGTCGTGCAGGACGCCTGGCTCTGCCGCGCCTCGCCGACCCGCTCGCGGAAGTGGCTCGAGGAGGTCGCCGCGAACGACCCGCGCTTCGTGGCGCCGTCATGAGCGATGTCGTGAGCGACCTGTCCGCGCTCCCCGAGCGCTTCCGTGCGACGGCCGGCTGGTTCCGGGACTTCGCCGCCGGTACGCCGGGCGTGGTGGCCGCCTACCTCGGCGGCTCGCTCGCCACCGACCGGGTCGACGACGACTCCGACCTCGACGGCCAGATGATGGTCGAGGAGGGCCGTGCCCAGGAGGTCTTCGACGCGATGCTCGCGGCGCTCCGCTCGGACTGGGAGGTGTCCGGTCTCTACCTGGTGCCGACGCCCGCCTGGCACGGCGGCGTCCAGCTGTTCGCGATGGTGACCGACGGGAGCGCCGACCCGCTGTGGGTGGACCTGCTCGTCGCCGATGCCGGTCCGCGCTGGCTCGAGGTCGACGAGCGTCGGCACGGCCACGTCATCGTGCTGCACGACCCGGGCTCCCGGGTCCACCCCGTCCACGACGACGACGAGAAGCTCCGCAGCGACGCCCTGGAGTCCGCGCGCCAGATCGCGGGCAGCTGCCCACCGCCGAGTGGCTGGTCATGAAGGCGGTGCGGCGCGGGCACTGGCCCGAGGCCTACGCCTACTACCTCCGCCTGGGCGTCCGAGCCGGTCGTCCAGCTGCTGCGCACCCTCCACTCGCCCGCGCCCGCTGGGACTTCGGGCTGCGTTACCTCGACGACCTGCCGGCCGACGACGCCGCCCGCGTGGTCGCCCTGGTCCCCGAGGACCGCACCCGCCTCGGCGACCAGATGCAGGACTGCGTCGCCTGGCAGCGTCAGCTCCTCGACGAGGTCCTCGGGAACACCGACTGACACCAGGACCACCGCCGGTCGAGCAGGCGCGGCCCTGGGCGAGCGCCGCCCGTGGAGACACCGTGCCGACGATCACCGGGTCTCGACGGGCACTCCTCGCCTAGCGGCTCGTCGCTGCTCGAGCGGCGAGGGGGCTCGACCACCGGGGTCGGGCTAGTCGTCGTCGGCGCGGAGCTTGGCGAGGCGGGCCTTGAGGGCGTCGACGCGTTTCTCGTTGCCGGGCAGGGCGAGGTAGCGCGGGCCGTAGACATCGAGCAGGGCGTCGTCGAGACGACGGACGGCGCCGGGCGGGTAGCGGTAGCCCATCCGGGCGGTGATCCCCTCGGCATCGACCGTCTCGAGCAGCGAGCCCAGTGCCTCGACCGAGGTGATGCCCAGCTCGAGCAGCAGCCCCGACATCCAGGCGTAGTGGTCGGGACGGGACCAGCCGGCCTCGGCGTACCGCTCGGTGAGGAAGATCGCCAGGTCCTCAGCCTCCACGCGTGGTGCGTCGGACACCGAGCCGACGCGGCGGTCGGACCCGGTGGCGCGGAGCCGCTCGTGGATCGCGGAGAACTCCTTGTCCGCCATCTCGAGCAGACCGGCCGCGAGCGTGAAGCGCCGATCCAGGTCGGACACGTCGGCAGCCGGGATGGAGCCCTTGTAGCGCGTCGCGTGCTCGAACTCCGCCCAGGCGTGCTGGAGCACGGTGCGGACCTGCACCTGGGCGTCCCGTGCCCGGACGAGGTCGGACGCGGCCGGCCCGTCCTCGGGTACGGCGATCTGCACGTGCCGGCTGGCGTAGCCGAACCGCCCCTGGCTCGCGGTCTCCTTGCCGAGGTCGCGGTCGTCGAGGACCGTGAACTGGTCGGCGAGCAGCTCGGCCACCGCGGCCACGTCGCGGTGCAGGTAGGTGATGACGCGCAGGCCGACCTGGTCCGCGATGTCGCGGAGCGGGTCGGGGAACGCAGGACGCCCGTCGGTCTCCCGCTGCGCCTTGATCGCGAACGACGCCACGCTCTTGGCGCGCCCGGTGACGGTCAGGTAGTTGATGCCGGCGTCGTCGAGCAGGCCACGGACCAGCGCGACGTACTCCTCGGTCGTCGCCTCGAGGTCGGCGTGGCCGGCCGCGAAGTCGGCGACCGCGGCGCGCACCCGGTCGACCCGGTCGACCGACGACGGCGACCACGACGACGGCTCGGGGGTCCGGTCCTCGCCCGGTCCGTGGTCGGCAGGCAGCGTCGGGGTCACGATGGCTCCGTTCTCGGCGTCGCCGTACACGGTCAGCCGCTCGGGCTGGGTCCCCGCGAGCAGCGCGACGTAGGCGCAGACGACGGCATCGACCTGGTCCTCGACGAACCTCAGCTCGCTCTTGCGCGCGGCTCCCTCGGCGGCGGCCACGAGCGCCTTCCAGTCGGGGTTGCCGGTGACGTCCATGCGGGGCGAGGCGTCGGCCAGGGACTCCAGCAATGCGGTGAGCCGGAGCAGCTCCGAGCGGAGGAAGTCGAGCGTGCGGCCGGTGCGGTTCTTGTAGCGGAGGATCCGGCCGAGGCGGAAGAGGGCGACGTTGGCCGCGTGCGGGTAGACCTCGAGCGCGCGCCTGTCCGCCGTCGAGCGCGGGTCCAGGTCGAGCCCGAGGACGTCCGCCAGCCGGCCGCCACGGGTGCCGGCGCGGAACTCCTTCTTCCCGGTGTTCGAGGGGTGCGCCCCGGCGTCGAAGCGCGCGAAGTCGGCGTTCAGGGCAGCCTCCGCGGGCCGGTTCCCCGTCTCGTTCCGCACCACCAGCGGCGCGTCGAACGCGACCAGGCACGGGCCCTCGACGTGCTCCCGGACGGCGTCGAGGATCTGGTCGTCGGTCTGCTGCTGGGAGACGTGCACCAGCCGTCCCTCGTCGTCGAGGACGGCGACGCCCGTGGGGTTGCGCTGGCCCCAGGCGAGGTCGATCCCGACGTAGTGCATGCCCCCATCTTCCCTGTCCGCCGGACCAGACCGTCACCGTCCCGTCATGGTTCGGACTCCCGCGGCGTGTCCCGGGGGGTCGAGACTGGCGGACGACCACCAGGGAGGACCCATGACCGAGACCACCAGCGCCCCCGAGCTGCCGAAGCTCGACGACCTCCGGGCACTCTTCATCAACTGCACGTTGAAGCGCTCCCCGGAGGTCAGCCACACCGAGGGACTCGTCGACATCAGCCGGCACATCATGGAGGCGCACGGAGTCCACGTCGACGTGGTCCGCGCGATCGACCACGACATCGCGACCGGCGTCTGGCCGGACATGCGCGAGCACGGCGCTGCCACCGACGACTGGCCGGCCATCTTCGAGACGGTCCTGGCCGCGGACATCCTGGTGCTCGCCGGGCCGATCTGGCTCGGCGACAACTCCTCGGTCATGAAGCAGGTGCACGAGCGGCTGTACGGCGGCTCGCACCTGACCAACGACCAGGGCCAGTACCTCTACTACGGCCGCGTCGGGGGCTGCCTGATCACGGGCAACGAGGACGGGATCAAGCACTGTGCGCAGAACGTGCTCTACACGCTGCAGCACATCGGTTACACCATCCCGCCGCAGGCCGACGCCGGCTGGATCGGCGAGGCGGGTCCCGGACCGTCGTACCTCGACGAGGGCTCCGGCGGACCCGACAACGACTTCACCAACCGCAACACGACGTTCATGACCTGGAACCTCATGCACACCGCGCGGATCCTGAAGGACGCCGGCGGCATCCCCACCTGGGGCAACATGCCGGGGGCCTGGCAGGCTGGCACGCGCTTCGACTTCGAGAACCCGGAGTACCGCTGAGGCCTCTCGCTCGTTGACCGGGTGAACCCGCTGGACCATCGGAAGGAACACCCGTGCCCGTACCCGTGAAGAGCACTGCGACCGCGACCGTGCAGGCCCCGATCGAGCACGTCTGGTCGGTGCTCGTCGACCACGAGGGCATGGCCTCCTGGGCTCCGGGCCTGAAGGTGCGCCTCGACCAGCAGGGCACCGAGGACAGGAACGGCGTCGGCGCCGTACGCCGCATCGAGGCCCCCGGCCCGGCACCGGCGATCGTCGAGCGGATCGTGGCCTTCGAGCCGAGCCGGAGGCTGGGCTACGAGGCGATCTCGGGCGTCCCGTTCAAGAAGTACGGCGGTGAGGTGCTGCTCACGCCGACCCATGACGGCACCAAGGTGTCCTACACGCTGCGGTACGAGCCGCGGCTGCCCCTGGTCGAGAAGCTGCCGGTGGCCGTGGTCACCCGGGTGCTGCTGGGTGGTCTGGTGCGCGCAGCCCGTCGGCCCGCCTGAGGCCGCGCACCAGGGGCACCGCCCCGAACGACGCGGCCGCGCAGATCAGGAAACCGAGGGCAGGCGCGTCGAGCAGCAGCCCGACCACGCCGGCCACGACGAGGCCGCCGAGGTTGCCGCTGAGCCAGACCAGCCCGGCAGCCGTGCCTTCCGCCGACCCGGCGCGACGCTCGACGATCTCGAGCACGATCGGCATCGCCGGCAGCAGCGCGAGCCCGACGAGGGAGAAGCCGGCGAACCCCACACCGACGCCGGGGGCCGCTGCCAGGGCAACGCACGCGACGCCGCTGACCACGAGGACGCCGGCCATCGTGGCCACCTCCGCGTGCCGCCGGGCGGCCAGGACGGGGACGACGGCGCAGCCGACGACCCCGAGCACGACGGTGAGCAGGAGCATCAGGCTCGCGGTGTCGGCGTCGACACCGGCGGGCTCGAGGAGCGCCTGTCCCCAGGTGCTGAGGGCGACGAAGGTGCCGAACGGGAAGGCGACCACGAGCACGACGCGGCGCAGCACCGGGTCGCTCAGCGTCACGCGCACCTGGGACCACTCGATCCGACCGGACTCGGCGCGCGCCACGGTCGGTGGGCGCCGGAGCGCGACTCCCAGCGCGACGGCACCGGCCACGGCGACGAGCGAACCGACCAGCACCAGCGTGCGCAGCTGGTCGGCATCGGCGAGCAGCGCGCCGAGGACGAAGGCGACCACGAAGCCGGCGAAGGTCGACGCCGTCGCGACCGCGATGCCCTTCGGACGGTCCTCCTCGTCGAGGTAGTGCCCGGTCACGCTCGTCACCGCGTTGAGCACGAACGGCTGCGCGACGGCCACGAGCACCTGGCCGACGAGGGCCCAGGCGAACGTCTCGTCGACGAGACGCACCAGGGCACCGACGGCCGTCAGCACCGCGCCGAACAGCAGCGTCGGCCGGAACCACCGGTCCAGGGCCAGCCCGGCGGGGATCGCGATCGGGAGGTAGAGCAGCGGGAAGAGGTTGGCCAGCCAGCCGACCGCGGTCTCCGACACCCCGAACCGGTCGGCCGCGACCGTGGTCACCGGGGCGTAGGTCAGCCACACCAGCTGGTTGGCGGCGCCCACGAGGCAGTACGCCATGACCACCGGCCAGCCGGACCGCCGTACTCCCATGCGCGCATTCAACCGGACATCCGCCCGATCCAGGGCCTACGATCCGGCCATGTCGAGCGAGACCGCCCTGGCGGTGGGGGCCATGGCCCTCAGCATCCTCAGCGTCGTGGTCTCCGGGCTCTTCTCGGCGAGAACCGTGCGCATCTCCCACGAGCTCGAGGACGAGCGCCGCCGGCAGTCCGAGCAGCGTTCGGCCATCGAGGCGGCGAGCCGGATCTACGAGCCGCTCGCGCAGGCGGCGGCCGAGCTCCAAGCGCGCATCTACAACGTCGTGAAGACCGGGTGGGTCGGCCTGGTCGCCCGCTACCAGGGCCACGGCGACTACGCGGCCACCAGCACGGCGTTCCTCTTCGCCCACTACTTCGGCTGGATCGAGGCCCGGCGCCAGGCCGTGCTGACCTCGAGCGGCGAGGGTCGCCGCGACACGGACGTCCAGCACGCCATCAACGCGGTGCGGCAGACGCTGCGCGAGAGCTCGCACGACGAGAGCTTCCAGTTCCTCAACGTCGAGCAGCGGGCCATCGGCGAGCTCATGTTCCGCTGGGAGGCCGCCCCCGACGGCAAGCGACTGCCGCACGTCGACGGCTACGCGGCGTTCATGGAGCGGTGGCGAACCGACCTCCATTTCCGGTCGTGGTTCGACCCGGTGGCCGCCGGCCTCCTGGGGCTCGAGACGGGCGACAACACCCGTCTCATCGAGATCCACGCCGAGCTGCTCGAGCTCATCAAGATCCTGGACCCGCAGCGCCGCTACACGGCGAGGTACGTCCTCACCACCATCGACGGGACCTAGACGGGGCCGGACAAGCGAGGCGAGAAGACCGATGAGCATCATCAGCAAGGGCTTCCACGGACGCCGCCGCTCGGACGACGGCCGGATCCCTCCGGGGCAGTACGAGACACACGACTTCCCGGTGCTCTCCGCCGGACCTACACCGTCCGTACCGCTGGACGCGTGGCGCTTCACCGTCCGCACCGAGACCGACGAGGCACGCGAGTGGACGTGGGCAGAGCTGCGGGCCCTGCCGTCCGAGGACGTCACCGTCGACATCCACTGCGTGACGCGGTGGAGCAAGCTCGACACGTCCTGGCGCGGGGTCTCGCTCGACGTGCTGCTCGAGGACGTCGAGACAGCCGCCGACTTCGCGCTGGTGCACAGCTACGGCGGCTACACCACCAACCTCCCGCTCGAGGACCTGCTCGACGGCCAGGCCTGGGTCGCGTTCGAGTACGACGGTGACGACCTGGCGGCGGAGCACGGCGGCCCGGCCCGGCTGCTGGTGCCGCACCTCTACCTCTGGAAGTCGGCGAAGTGGGTGCGTGGCATCGACCTCCTCGTGCAGGACGAACCGGGCTTCTGGGAGCAGCTCGGCTACCACGACTACGGCGACCCCTGGCGCGAGCAGCGCTACCAGGGCGACTGATGGTCTCCGGCCGGTCCTGGCGACCTGCGACGCTCGTGGACCGCAGGGTCGAGACCCCCGGCGCGGCCACGCTCGTGCTCGGGCTCGACGCGTGGGACGGCCACCTCGGCGGCCAGCACGTCGACGTCCGGCTCACCGCCGAGGACGGCTACCAGGCGACGCGGAGCTACTCGCTCGCCGGGCCCGCCGACGGGTCTCACCTCGAGATCACCGTGCAACGCGTCGACGACGGCGAGGTGTCGCCGTACCTCGCGGACGAGCTCGCCGTCGGCGACAGGGTCGAGGTGCGCGGTCCGCTCGGCGGGTGGTTCGTGTGGCGTCCTGAGGACACGGCTCCCGTGCTCCTCGTCGCGGGCGGCTCGGGGGTCGTGCCGCTGATGGCGATGATCCGCGCGCGGGGGCTCGCCGGGTCCCGGACGCCGTTCCGGCTGCTCCACTCCGTGCGTACTCCCGAGGACCGGATCTACCTCGACGAGCTGCGCCGCCGGCGTGGCAGCGACCAAGGGCTCGACGTGACCTGGGTGCACACCCGCAGCGCACCCGAAGGCGACCCGCGTCCGCCAGGCCGCATCACGCGCGCCGACCTGGTGGCCCACGGGTGGCCACCGGACTTCGAGCCGACCGTCTACGTGTGCGGGCCGACGGGCTTCGTCGAGACGGTGGCGGACCTGCTCGTCGACCTCGGGCACGAGACGACGCGCATCAGGACCGAGCGGTTCGGCTGACGAGATGAGGAGACGACCATGACGTACGACGGCAACCTGCTGGCCGGGCCGCTGACCGAGGTGTTCACCGCCGAGGTGACGACCGCGATCGCCCGCTGCGGCGGCTGCGGCGCGGAGTCCGTGGTGGCGACGCTCGCGGTCTACGGCCCCGACCCGGGGCTGGTCGCGCGCTGCCCCGGCTGTTCGGACGTGATGCTGCGCCTGGTGCGGACCGACGACGCGGTATGGCTCGACCTCGCCGGCACCGCGAGCCTGCGCATTCCGGTGACCGAATCGACATGACCAAGGCGGCCGCGTGCTGCTCCGGAGGCCCTCCGACCTGCAGAGCGTCACCCGCATGGCCCTCGAGGGCGCATACTGGCAGTGATGACAACTCGATCCGGCGCTCAGCGGCGCCACCTTGCAAGCAGCCCCTTCAAGCCGGAGGCCGAGCCGGAGATCGACCTTTTCGAGCTCCACGACAGGGTCTGCCACCAGGCCTACGGGCTCGGGCGCGTGGTGGGAGCCGAGAGCGCGGCGGTGACTGTGGACTTCGGCAACCGAACGGTCCGCATCGTCAGTCCCTTCCACCAGCTCGAGAAGCTCTAGGGCTGCTCCGGCCGCGCCGACCTCAGCTCGACGAGGAGAACGCCGCGTCGAACGCGGCCGACGGCGGGTCGAAGGCGAGGCGACGCACGAAGTCGAGCGCCTCGGGCGCCCCGACCAGCCGGTCCATCCCGGCGTCCTCCCACTCGACGCTGATCGGGCCGTCGTACCCGATCGTGTTGAGCATCCGGAAGCAGCGCTCCCACGGCACGTCGCCGTGGCCGGTCGAGACGAAGTCCCAGCCGCGGCGCGGGTCCGCCCAGGCGAGGTGCGAGCCGAGCCGGCCGTTGCGGCCGTTGCCGACCTGGAGCTTCGTGTCCTTGCAGTCCACGTGGTAGATCCGGTCCTGGAAGTCCCACAGGAACGACACCGGGTCGAGGTCCTGCCAGACGAAGTGCGACGGGTCCCAGTTGAGCCCGAACGCCTCGCGGTGGTCGACCGCCTCCAACGCACGGGTCGTCGTCCAGTAGTCGTAGGCGATCTCCGACGGGTGCACCTCGTGGGCGAAGCGCACGCCCTCGGAGTCGAAGACGTCGAGGATCGGGTTCCACCGGGTGGCGAAGTCCTCGTAACCGGCGTCGACCATCGCCTGAGTCGCCGGCGGGAACATCGCGACGTACTTCCAGATCGAGGAGCCGGTGAAGCCGACCACGGTGTCGACGCCGAGCTTGCGGGCTGCGACCGCGGTCTGCTTCATCTCCTCCGCGGCGCGCTGTCGGACGCCCTCAGGGTCGCCGTCGCCCCAGATCCGCGGGGACAGGATGTCGCGGTGCCGCTCGTCGATCGGGTCGTCGCAGACCGCCTGGCCCTTGAGGTGGTTGGAGATCGTCCAGACCTTCAGGCCGAACCGGTCGAGCGTCTCGAGCTTCGCCTTGACGTATCCGTCGTCCTCGACCGCCTGCCACACGTCGAAGTGGTCGCCCCAGCAGGCGATCTCGAGGCCGTCGTAGCCCCACTCCGACGCGAGCCGGCACATCTCCTCGAACGGCAGGTCCGCCCACTGTCCGGTGAACAGCGTGATCGGTCGGGTCATGACGCCTCTCCTCTTCCCTGAGTACGGCGGTACGTCGGTGGTGGTCAGCGGGCTCCGAGCAGGTGCTCCATGGCGAGCTGGTCGAGGGCCTCGAAGGCGAGCCCCCGCGGAGCGAGCGCGTCCGCGGTGCCGACCAGGTCGGGGTGCTCGGCGCGCAGGTCCACGAGGCTCTCGCCGTCGCCCAGCGTCGGCTGGGCCAGCTCGGTCACCTTCGCCGCCTCGATCGCCTGCTGCACCTCGGGGTCTGCCCGGAAGGCGCGGACCCGGTCACGGAGCAGCAGGTAGTTGCGGATGCAGGCGTCGGCGGTCAGCCAGACGCCTTCGTCGTCCTCGGTGCGCGGGGGCTTGTAGTCGAAGTGCCGGTAGCCGTCGTAGGCACGACCGGTTCCCGCCCCCTCCAGGACGTCGACGGTCCAGAAGGCACCCCGCAGGTTGCCGGCACCGAAGCGCAGGTCCTGGTCGAAGCGCGGGCCGTGCTGACCGTTGAGGTCGACGTGGAACAGCTTGTCGTGCCAGAGCGCCTGGGCGATGCCCGCCGCGAAGTTGAGCCCGGCCATCTCCTCGTGCCCGACCTCCGGGTTGAGGCCGACCATGTCGGAGTGCTCGAGCGAGCCGATGAAGGCGAGGGCGTGCCCGATCGTGGGGAGCAGGATGTCTCCGCGCGGCTCGTTGGGCTTGGGCTCCAGGGCGAAGCGGAGGTCGTAGCCCTGCTCCACGACGTAGCTGCAGAGCAGGTCCATGGCCTCGCGGTAGCGGTCCAGCGCGGCGGCCACGTCCTTGGAGCCGCCGGACTCGGCGCCCTCCCGTCCGCCCCAGAGCACGTAGGTGCTCGCCCCGAGCTCGGCGGCGAGGTCGATGTTGCGCAGCACCTTGGCGACCGCGAGCCGGCGCACCCGGCGGTCGTTGGCGGTGAAGCCGCCGTCCTTGAAGACCGCATGGCTGAAGAGGTTGGTGGTCGCCATCTCGACGACGAGACCGGTCGAGTCCAAGGCCTCGCGGAACCGCGTGAGGGTGGCCTCGCGCTCGGCGTCGACCGGCACGAGGTCGTCGTCGTGGAACGACACGGCCGCGGCACCGAGGGCCGCCAGGCGCTCGACGGCATAGACGGGGTCCATCGGAGGGCGCACGGGACCGCCGAACACGTCGACGCCCCGCCAGCCGACGGTCCAGAGTCCGAAGGAGAAGCGGTCCTCGGGGGTGGGAGTAGTCATGGGGCTCATGCTGCCCCGAGCGGCTCGCGCACGTCAGTGCCCACCGGGGTCCAGGATCCGGAGTCGGAGCTCCGCTCGACCGCGTCGAGCACCGTCTGGACCTGCAGCCCGTCGGCGAAGGACGGCGACGGTTGCTCGCCGGCCCCGATGGCGCGGACGAGGTCGACGACCTGGTGCGTGAAGCCGTGCTCGTAGCCGAGCAGGTGGCCCGGCGGCCACCACGCCCCGACGTACGGGTGGTCGGCCTCGGTGGCCAGGATCCGGCGGAAGCCGGCCGTCGAGGACGGTTCCTGCGCGTCGTACAGGTGCAGGACGTTCATGTCCTCGAAGTCGAAGGCGAGGCTGCCCGCCGAGCCGTTCACCTCGATGCGGATCGCGTTCTTGCGCCCGGATGCGAACCGGGTCGCCTCGAAGACGCCCATCGCGCCGCTGTCGAAACGCGCGAGGAAGGCTGCCGCGTCGTCGACCGTCACCCGCCCGGTGCCTCCGTCGGGCAACGGGCGCTCGTGCACGAACGTCTCGAGCATCCCGGTGACCGACGCGACCAGGTCGCCGGTGATGAACTGGGCGAGGTCCACGACGTGCGCGCCGATGTCGCCCAGCGCTCCGGAGCCCGCCTTGTCCTTGTCGAGCCGCCACGTCATCGCAGCGGCAGGATCGGCGATCCAGTCCTGGAGGTACTGCGCGCGCACGTGACGCAGCGTTCCGATCCGCCCTTCTGCGACGAGCCGACGAGCGAGCGCGATCGCGGGCACGCGACGGTAGGTGAAGCCGACCATGGCCACGATCCCGCGGCCGGCGGCCCGGTCCGCCGCGTCGGCCATCGCGCGCGCCTCGGCGACGGTGTTCGCGAGAGGCTTCTCGCAGAGCACGTGCTTGCCCGCGTCGAGCGCGGCGATGGCGATCTCCGCGTGCGTGTCGCCCGGGGTGCAGACGTCGACCAGGTCGATGTCGTCGCGCTCGAGGAGGCGGCGCCAGTCGGTCTCCGCCGACTCCCAGCCCTGCTGGGCCGCGGCGGCCGCGACGCGGGCGGCGTCCCGGCCGACGACGGCCCGCATCAGCGGGTGCAACGGCAGGTCGAAGAAGCGTGGGGCGGTGCGCCAGGCGTGGGAGTGGGCGGCGCCCATGAAGGCGTAGCCGACCATCCCCACCCCGAGGGTGGGTGAGCTGTTCATCGAGGTGTCCTCAGTCCGAGCCGGTCCGGGTGGGTGGGTCGCTCGCCGACGGGTGCGAGGCCGGCGAGCGACCCGGTGCGACGGTCAGGACTTGAAGCAGAGGTCCCGGTACTCGTCGACGTTGTCCTTCGACACCACCGGGGCGTTGAGCACGACCCGCTTCGGCACCTCGACCTGGACCAGGTCCGACATGCCCTTGTTCTGCGCGATGAGCCGGGCGAGGCGGATGCCGTCGGCCGCCTGGGTCGGCGGGTAGATGACGGTGGCCTCCATCGAGCCGTCCTCGATCCAGTCCATCGCGTTGCAGGAGCCGGCGCCGCCGATGAAGAAGAACTCGTCGCGGCCGGCGTTCTCGAAGGCCTGCTTGACGCCGATGCCCTGGTCGTCGTCGTGGTTCCAGATGATGTCGATCTTGTCCTCGGACTGAAGCAGGTTGGAGGCCTGCTCCTCACCGGACTCGACCGTGAATTCCGCTGCCACGCGACGGTCGACGTCCTGGTCGCACGCCTTGAGCGCGTCCTTGAAGCCCTGCGAACGGTCCTGGGTCAGCTGCAGCGAGTCGATGCCGGCGATCTCGGCGATGACCGGGTCGGCGATGTCGTTCTCCGCGATCAGGTCGCAGGCGTACGTGCCGGCCGAGACGCCCATGCCGTAGTTGTCACCGAGGATCGTGGTGCGTGCGGCGAACGGGTCGGAGAACTCCCGGTCGACGTTGACGACGGGGATCCCGGCTTCCATCGCCTTGGTGGCGACGTCGGTCAGGGCCGCACCGTCGGTGGGCAGCAGCACGATCGCGTCGACCTTGTCGTTGATGAAGGTCTCGACCTGGCTGATCTGCAGGTTGGCGTCGTTGGTGCCCTCGGCCGTCTTCAGTTCGATGTCGTCGTACTTCTTGGCCTCGTCGAGAGCCGAGCTGTTGATGGCGCCGAGCCAGCCGTGGTCGGCCGCCGGGCCGGAGAAGCCGATCGTGACGGTGTCGCCGGGGTCGTCGTTCTCGCTGGTCGCGGTGGTCCCGGCGTCTCCCGAGCCCTCCTCCTCGTCGGGGCTGTTGCTCGTGCAGCCGGTGACGACGAGCACCAGGGCGACCGCCGCCGTGCTCGTCCACCGGAATCTGCGGATCTTCGGGTTCTTGGACATCGTGTCTCCTCTTGGTCGTGCCAGGTCGTTGCGGCGGTGCTGCTCGTGAAGAAGGTGCGGGGGGGCTAGCCGGACGTGTTGCTGCTTCTCGCCAACCGCTGCTGGAGCAGGACGGCGACGACGATGATCAGGCCCTTGGCAACGGACTGTGCCGAGCTGGACAGGTTGTTCTGCGTGAAGACGTTCGAGAGCGTCGTGAAGATGAGGACGCCGAGCACGGTGCCGGTGATGGTGCCGCGCCCGCCGGTGAGCAGGGTGCCGCCGATGACCACGGCGGCGATCGCGTCGAGCTCCCACAGCGTGCCGTGCGTCGACGACCCGGTGCCGGTGCGGGCGGTGATCATCACCGCGGCAATGCCGCAGCAGAGGCCGACGACGACGTAGAGCATCACCGTGTGGCGCCGGACGTTGATGCCGGCGAGGCGGGCGGCCTCGGGGTTGCCGCCGACGGCGAAGGTCCTGCGGCCGAAGGTGGTCCGGTTGAGCACGACCCAGCCGATGACCGCGACCAGCGCGAAGATGACGACGAGCACGGGGATCCCGGCCACCGAGCCCTGGAAGAAGTCCTTGAACTCCGTGACCGTGACGATCTGGGTGCGTCGGTTCGCGATGAGCTCGGCCAGGCCGCGGGCGCCGGCCAGCATCGCGAGCGTCGCGATGAAGGGCACCACGTTGCCGTAGGCCACGAGCAGACCGTTGACGAGGCCGCAGCCAGCGCCGACCGCGACCGCCGTGAGAACGATGATCAGCCAGTGCGCGTCCTCGGCCATGGTCTGGGTCGCCAGGGTGGTCGACCACACCGACGCCAGGGCGGCGATGGCCCCGACGGAGAGGTCGATGCCGCCGCCGGTGATGACGAAGGTCATGCCGATGCTGACCACGCCGATCGTCGCGGCCAGGCGCAGGATCGTCAGCACGTTGGCGCTGCTGGCGAAGTTGTCCCCCGCCGTGGCGATGCCCACGACGCAGAGGATCACCAGGGCCACCACCAGGCCGAGGTTGCGCCCGAAGGAGGTGCCCATCAGCTCGCCCAGGCGACCGCTGCGGGCCTGTGGCTGCTCGGCCAGGGTGGCCTGCGTGGCCCCTGTGGTCTCGGTCTGTTCCTCGCTCACGCCGCGCTCCCCTCCATGACCAGGTCCAGGACCCGACCCTCGTCGATCTCCTCGGACGGTCCCTCGTGGACGACCACGCCCTCACGGATCACCAGGACCCGGTCGGCCAGGCCCAGCACCTCGGGCACCTCGCTCGAGACCATGACCACCGCGACGCCGCGCTCGGCGAGCGAGTGGACCAGCTGGTAGATCTCGCTGCGCGCTCCCACGTCGACGCCGCGCGTCGGCTCGTCGAGCAGCAGCACCTTGCAGTCGCGCAGCAGCCAGCGGGCCAGGACGACCTTCTGCTGGTTGCCGCCCGACAGGTTGCGCACGGGGCGGTCGACCCCCGTCGGGCGGACGTCGAGCGCCTCGGAGAGCCGCTCCGCCTCCCGTCGCTCGGCCGCCCGGTCGAGGAAGCCGGCCTTCGCGAAGCGGTTCATGCTCGAGACGGTGACGTTCTGGTAGACGGCGTGGTCGAGCAGCAGCCCCTGGCTCTTGCGCTCCTCCGGGGCGAGGCCCACGCCCGCCTTCACGGCAGCGCCCACGGAACCTGACCGCAGCCGACGGCCGGCCACGGTCACCGAGCCGCGGTCAGCGCGGCGGGCGCCGTACACCGACTCGAGGATCTCGGACCGCCCGGAACCGACCAGGCCGGCGAGGCCGACGATCTCGCCGGCGCGGACCCGGAAGGAGACGTCGGAGAAGGTGCTGCCGAGCCCGAGGCCCTCGACGTCCAGCAGCACGTCCGCGGTGGCGTCCGGCGTGCGGCGCTGCGGGAAGACGTACTCGATGTCGCGGCCGGTCATCAGCCGGATCAGCTCCGAGGTCGGCGTCGACGCGGCCGGCAGGCCCGTGGCGACGGTGCGGCCGTCCTTGAGCACGGTGACCCGGTCACCGATCTGACGGATCTCCTCGAGGCGGTGCGAGATGTAGACGACGGCCACGCCCTCGGCCGTGAGCCCGCGGATGACCCGGAAGAGGTTCTGCACCTCGTTCTGGTCCAGGACCGCCGAGGGCTCGTCCATGATGATCAGCCGCGCGTCGTGCGACAGGGCGCGCGCCATGCTGACCACCTGCTGGCCGGCGGCCGAGAGCTGGCCGACCTCGCGGTCGGGGCGGATCTCCTCGTGGCCGAGGCGGGCGAGCAGGCTGCGGGCGACACGGCGACCCTCGATCCGGCGGGTGAAGCCGGACGTCGAGAGCTCGTGGCCGAGGAAGATGTTCTCGGTGACCGTGAGCCCGGGCACGAGGTCGAGCTCCTGGTAGATCGTGGAGATGCCGCGGGTGATCGCCGCCTGCGGGGTGGCCAGGGTGACGTCCTCGCCCTGCCAGGCGATCGTCCCCTCGTCCGGCCGGTGCGCGCCGGCGAGGACCTTGATCAGGGTGGACTTGCCGGCACCGTTCTGGCCCAGCAGGCAGTGCACCTCGCCCGCACGGACGTCGAGGTCCACGCCACCGAGCGCCCGGACACCGGGGAAGGTCTTCACGATCCCCGTCATGCGCAGCAGCGGCTGGCTCTCCGGCACGGAACGGCACTCCCTCGACCGACGCGCGTGTGACGGCTGTCACCGCGTTCGATCAACCTACGGCCGGGAAACGAAAGTTGGCAAGAGTCAAACGCAAGTTAGTTGCGAAAGTTCTAGTCCGCCGCGTAGACCGCGTCACTGATCAGGCGTACGGCGCCGACCACGCCGGCGTCCTCGCCCAGCTCGCTCAGCACCACCGGGAGGTTCCCCGTGGCCAGCGGCAGCGACTGCCGGTAGACGACGCTGCGCACCTCCGCGAGCAGGCTGTGCCCCAGCCGGGACAGGCCGCCGCCGATGACGATGAGCCCGGGGTTGAAGAAGGAGACCAGCCCCGCGAGCACCGAGCCCACGCGCCGGCCCCCGTCGCGGACGAGCTGCTGGCTGGCCGGGTCTCCCTGAGCCATGGCGACCGCCACCTGGGCAGCGCTGATCCGACCGTGCTCCGCGAGCAGGTGGGCCAGCACGTCGGAGCGGCCGCTGCGCGCCGCCGCCGTCGCGTCCCGGGCGAGGGCCGCGCCTCCGAAGAAGGCCTCGAGGCAGCCGACGTTGCCGCACACGCAGACCGGGCCGTCGGACTCAACCCGGATGTGCCCGATGTCGCCGGCGCACCCGTCGGCGCCGCGGTAGAGGTGCCGGTCGACGACGATCCCGCACCCGATGCCGGTGCCGATCTTGACGAAGAGGAAGTCCCGGGCGGAGCGAGCGACGCCGTTGTGCTGCTCGCCCAGGGCCATCACGTTGACGTCGTTGTCGAGCAGCACCGGGCAGCCGAGCTCGCGCGAGAGGGCGTCCCGGACCGGGTAGCCGTCCCAGCCCGGCATGATCGGCGGCGCCACCGGCACACCGGCCTGGAAGTCCACCGGACCGGGTACGCCGATGCCGATCCCCGCCGGACGCTCGACACCCTGCTCGGCCAGCAGCTTGCGGGTCATCGTCAGCGCGTCGGCGAGCACCGCCTCGGGGCCGCGGCGGATGTCGGAGTCGGGCAGCACCTCGCGGGCGAGCACCTGGAGCCGTCCGTCGGTGACCGCGACCCGCATCGAGGTGGCGCCGGCGTCGATGCCGACGAAGCGGATGCCGGCGTCGAGGTCGACGAGGGTCGACCGCCGCCCGCCGCGGGAGGCCGCCGGTCCGGCGTCGGCGACGAGTCCCAGCTCGGTCAGTCGGCCGACCTCGGCGGCGACGGTCGTCCGCGAGACGTCGAGCCGGGACGCGAGCTCCACGCGGGACAGCGGCCCGTCGTCACGGAGGTGGCGCAGGATCCGTGACTGGTATGCGGTCTCGGCCCGTCCCGACAGGGTGTGTGCCATCCCGGCATCGTGCCAGCAACGGGCGTACTTGTGCAGACCGCCGACGAAAGCCGTTCCCCGCCGAGCAATGCGCTCGCCCGACTACCGGCTCGGACCCCGCGCGCTACGGCGGCGCCGAGGCCGTCCGGTCTCGGGGTGGCTGACCGGTCAGTCGCGGACGCCGGGTCACCTGCTGGTGCGCGAGGGGGGAGTTGAACCCCCACGCCCTTTCGGGCACACGGACCTGAACCGTGCGCGTCTGCCTATTCCGCCACTCGCGCCAGAAGCCTGGCAAGGCTAACGCACCTGGTCAGGCCCGCCCAAACCGGTTCGGCGGTCCCGACTCGCCGGGCCCGGGCCGATACGATCCCAGGTGAGCCCGGTCATAGCCTCGTGGCGGTTGTCGGCCTGCCCCCAGGGGCAAGGTCCTGCTGGTGAAGCCGGACTCCCGGATGAGGACACGTCGAGACGAAGGAGGCGGCATGGGCATGCTGCAGCGGTTCGAGAACCGCTTGGAGCAGGCCGTGTCGGGGGCCTTCGCGAAGGCCTTCCGGAGTGCCGTGCAGCCGGTCGAGGTGGCCGCCGCGCTCCAGCGTGAGGTCGACAACTCCGCCCAGATCCTCTCCCGCAACCGGCGCCTGGTGCCCAACACGTTCGAGGTCGAGCTGTCCTCCCTCGACTACGAGCGCCTCCAGCCCTACTCCCACACGCTGTCCACCGAGCTGGTCGACATGCTGCGTGAGCACGCCGACGAGCAGCACTACGTCTTCGCCGGTCCTGTCTCCATCGCCTTCACGGAGGAGGACGACCTCAGCACCGGCCGCTTCCGTGTGCGCAGCCATGCAGCGGCGCAGGTCTCCTCGCACCAGAGCAGCACCGACACCGCCGTACGCCGAGCCGGGGCCTCCCTCACGGTCAACGGCAGCACGCACGCCCTCACCCCGCCCGGCCTCGTCGTCGGTCGCGGGTCGGAGGCCGACCTGCGCATCAACGATCCCGGGGTGAGCCGGCGGCACGCGGAGTTCCGGGTGGCCCGCACGCGGGGGCTCCCGGAGGTCACCGTCGTCGACCTCGGCTCGACCAACGGCACCCTCCTCGAGGGTCGCCGCGTGGACCAGGCCCGCCTCGACGACGGTGCGACGGTGCGGATCGGCAACACCGACCTGGTGCTCCGGTTCACCGAGGAGGCGTGAGCCCGTGCAGGAGCTGACCCTCATCCTCATCCGGTTCGCCTACCTGGCGATCCTCTGGATCTTCGTGCTCGGCGCGATCTCGGTGATCCGCTCCGACATGATCGGGGCGCGCGTCGAGACCCCCGCCGTCGCGAGCCGACGTGAGCAGAAGGCAGCCCAGAAGTCCCAGCAGAAGGCCGGGCGCGGTGGCCGCAAGCCTGCGCGCACGCCCCGTGGCACCCCGAGCCAGGTCGTGATCATGGACGGCCCCAGCGCCGGCGTCACCGTCTCCCTCGACGAGGCCCCGATCCTCATCGGCCGCGGTCCGGACGCCGCGATCCGCCTCGACGACGACTACGTCTCCACGCGCCACGCCCGCATCGGCTCCTCCGGCGACACCTGGTACGTCGAGGACCTCGGCTCGACCAACGGCACCTACATCGGCTCGCAGCGCCTCACCCAGGCGACCGCCATCCAGCTCGGGACCCAGGTCCGCGTCGGCAAGACGACCATCGAGCTGAAGAAGTAGCAGCCGTGGACGACACCACCGCCGGCCCGGGAGCGCACGGCCAGGACGCGGACGACCAGCCACTGCGGCTGCAGTTCGCCGCCGTGTCCGACGTCGGACGGCACCGCAAGGAGAACCAGGACTCCGGCTACGCCAGCGGCAAGCTGCTCGTCATCGCCGACGGCGTCGGCGGAGCGGCGTACGGCGACGTGGCGAGCGCCACGGCCGTGCACCTCCTGCGTCGCCTCGACGAGACCCAGCCGGGGCAGAACGGCGACGAGATGCTCTCGGCGCTGGCCGGCGCGGTGCACCGCGTGCACGACAAGCTGGCCGAGATGGTCGAGCAGGACCACGAGCTCGACGGCACCAGCACCACGGTGACGGCGGCGCTCTTCGACGGCCACCGCCTGGGCTTCGCCCACGTCGGCGACAGCCGGGCCTACCTCCTGCGCCAGGGCCGCGTCGAGCAGATCACCCACGACCACACGTTCGTCCAGACCCTGATCGACGAGGGCCGGATCAGCGAGGACGAGGCGCGGGTCCACCCGCACCGCAACATCATCCTGCGGGCCGTCGACGGCGTCCGCGACGCCGAGCCGGACCTGTTCCACGTCCCGCTCGAGCCCGGCGACCGCGTGATGCTCTGCTCGGACGGCTGTTCCGGCGTCCTCGACGACGCCGCCATCGGAGAGCTGCTCGGCGCCGGATCGGTGGAGGCGGCCGCCCGCGACCTGGTCCACGCGGCCCTCGACAACGGGACCACCGACAACGTCACCGTGGTGGTCGCCGAAGCCACGGTCGGGTCGGCACCCGTGGCCGACGCCGACGGCGTCCACCCCGCGATCGTCGGGTCCGCCGCGGCGCAGCCACGCCGCGGAGGGATGCTCAGCCGCGCGCTCTTCCGGCGGACGAGCGACACCGGGGAGCTCGAGGCGGTCACCGACGAGCCCCTCGACCCGGAGGAGCTGCGCTACCTCCCCCGCGCGCCCCGCCGTCGCGGCGGGCTCCGCCGCGCCCTGCTCGTCCTGGTCCCGCTGCTGGTGCTGGCGGGCGCGCTGGCAGGCGCCTACACGTGGACCCAGAACCAGTACTACGTCTCCGACGACGGGGATTTCGTCGCGATCTACCAGGGGGTCCAGATGGATCTCCCCGGCATCGAGCTGTCGTCGGTCCACGAGACCGACACCCTCAAGGTCGCCGACCTCCCCGAGTTCAACCAGGAGCAGGTGCGCGACGGCATCGTGGCCGACAGCTACGCCGACGCGCAGCGCATCGTGGGCAACCTCGAGGACCAGCTCAAGGAGAAGTGCGCCGCGGCCGAGGCCGCCCAGAAGGCCGAGCGGAAGGCCGAGCGCAAGGCCGAGCGCAAGGCCGAGCGGCAGCGCGAGCAGGACAACAACACAAAGGACACGGGCAAGAACCAGACCCCCGGGAGCGACAGCAGCACCGCCGACAGTGCCGACAACGGCACGACCACCGACATCCCGGCCTCGTGCAAGGACCTCCCGTGAGCGGCTGGAGCCCGTCGGAGTTCGTGCACCGCCAGCGCCGCGGCGCCGAGCTGGTCCTGCTCATCATGGGTCTCGCCGTCGGCATCGGCGCCTACGCCGCCGTCGGCCTCGGGGTGCGCGACGAGCTGCCCGCCGACATGATCGGCTACTCCTTCTGGCTCGCCGCCCTGGCCGTCGGCGCCCACCTCGTGGTCCGCTTCACCGCGCCGTACGCCGACCCCGTGCTGCTCCCGGTGGTGACCGCGCTCAACGGCCTGGGCCTGGCGATGATCTACCGGATCGACCTGGCGCAGGACACGACGTTGTCCGCCAAGCAGCTCATGTGGACCACGCTCGGCACGGTGCTGTTCGCCGCCGTCCTCTTCTTCGTGCGCGACCACCGCCGGCTGCAGGCGTTCACCTACACGATCGGCCTGGCCGCGATCGTGCTCCTGCTGCTGCCGATGGTCCCGGGGCTCGGCAAGGAGATCAACGGCGCGAAGATCTGGATCGGCATCGGCGGCTTCTCCTTCCAGCCGGGCGAGCTCGCCAAGCTGGCCCTGGTCATCGCGTTCGCCGGCTACCTCGTCCTGCACCGGGACGCACTCGCCCTCGCGGGGCGACGGGTCGCCGGCATCGACCTGCCGCGCGGCCGCGACCTCGGGCCGATCCTCGCGATGTGGTTGATCAGCCTCGGCATCCTCATCTTCCAGCGCGACCTCGGGTCCAGCCTGCTGTTCTTCGGCCTGTTCCTCGTCATGCTCTACGTCGCCACCGAGCGGCCCGGCTGGCTCGCGGTCGGGTCGGTGATGTTCCTCGGCGGCTCGTTCCTCGCCTACGCGCTGTTCAGCCACGTGCAGACGCGCGTCGAGGGCTGGCTCGACCCGTTCAGCGACACCGACCGGTTCGGCCAGATCGTCGAAGGCCTCTACGGCATGGCCTGGGGCGGGCTGGTCGGCCGTGGCCTCGGCCAGGGCGAGCCGTGGCGGATCCCCTTCTCCTACTCGGACTTCATCGTCGCGGCGATCGGCGAGGAGCTCGGCCTCACCGGCCTGATCGCGCTGCTGCTCCTCTTCGGGCTCATCGTCGAGCGGGCGCTGCGCACCGCACTGATCTGCAAGGACGGCTTCGGCAAGCTCATGGCCGTCGGCTTCGGCGTGGCCTTCGCGCTCCAGGTCTTCGTCGTCGTCGGAGGGGTCACCCGCCTGATCCCGCTGACCGGCCTCACCACGCCGTTCATGTCGTACGGCGGCTCGTCGATGGTCGCCAACTGGATGGTCATCGGGCTGCTGCTGCGGATCAGCGACCACGCGCGACGACCGGCCCCGGACGTGCAGGCCTCCGACGAGGACGATGCCACGCAGGTCGTCCCCCGCGTCGGACCTCGGGCCGGAGGGTGATCCGCCCGTGAACAAGCCGATCCGCACCATGTCCGTGTTCTGCATGGTCCTGTTCCTGTGCCTGCTGCTCAACGCGACCTACGTGCAGTACGTCAGCTCGAGCAGCCTCAACGACCACAACGACAACCGTCGGGTCCGCGACGCGGAGTTCTCCCGCAAGCGGGGTGCGATCCTCGTCGACGGCAAGCCGATCGCGCAGAGCGTCCCGGTCGACGACCAGTACAAGTACCAGCGTCGCTACCCCGCGCCGTTGCGCTACGCCCACGTCTCCGGGTTCTTCTCCTACATCTACGGCTCCACGGGCGTGGAGTCGAACCAGAACCAGATCCTGTCCGGGAGCGACCCCCGGCTCTTCGTGAACCGTCTCGTCGACCTGGTCAGCAACACCCAGCCCGAGGGCGGTTCGGTGGCGCTCACCCTCGACCCCGCGGCGCAGCAGGCGGCGTACGACGGGATCCAGGCCCTCGGCTCCCAGGCGCAGGCCGCGGTCGTCGCGATCGAGCCCTCCACGGGCAAGATCCTCGCGATGACGTCGAACCCGACGTACGACCCGAACCTCATCGCCAGCCACGACCTCGGGGCCAGCCAGCGCAGCTACGAGCGGCTGATCAACGCCCCCGGCAAGCCGATGTTCAACCGGGGCATCCAGGAGACCTATCCACCCGGGTCGACCTTCAAGCTGGTCACCTCGGCCGCGGCCCTCGAGAGCGGCGACTACGACCCGGACACCCTCGTCGACGGCCGGGCGTCCTACCGCCTGCCCGGCACGGAGACCGACCTGCCCAACGAGAGCGGTGGTTCTTGTGGCGCAGACAAGATCACCCTGACCCAGGCTCTCATGGTGTCGTGCAACGTCGCCTTCGCCTCGGTCGGCAACGACCTCGGGGCCGATGCGCTGGCGGAGCAGGCGAAGAAGTTCGGCTTCGGGCAGCGCTACCTCGCCGGCCTCGGCGGCCAGGCGGTGAGCGTCTTCCCCGACGACCTCAACGAGCCCAACACCGCCCTCTCCGCGATCGGCCAGTTCGACGTGCGGTCGACGCCGCTCCAGATGGCGCTCGTCGGGTCGACCATCGCCAACGGTGGCCAGGGCATGCGTCCCTACCTCGTCGACGAGGTGCGGGCACCTGACCTCAGCGTCCTGGACAAGACGTCGGAGGAGGAGATGCCGGACAGGGCGATGTCCTCGACGTCGGCGAGCCTGCTGACCCAGATGATGGTCGAGGTCGTCGACCAGGGCACCGGCACGACGGCACAGATCCCCGGCATCAAGGTCGCCGGCAAGACCGGCACCGCGCAGAGCACCCCGTCCCGCGCGCCGTACGCATGGTTCGTGTCCTTCGCACCCGCCGACGACCCGCAGGTCGCGGTGGCGGTCCTCGTCCAGGACGCGGGCGTCGACCGCGACGCGATCTCCGGCAGCGGCCTCGCCGCACCGATCGCCAAGCGGGTGATGGAAGCCGTGATCAACCCATGAGCCCCGGCGGCACCGCACCGCTCCAGCACCCCCGCTACCAGCTGGACAGCCTCATCGCGGTCGGCGGCATGGGTGAGGTGTGGTCGGCCACGGACACGGTGCTGGAGCGCGAGGTCGCGGTGAAGGTGCTCAAGCGCGAGCACGCCGACGACCCGGTGTTCCGCGCCCGATTCGCCGCCGAGGCGCGCCACGCCGCGGCCCTCAGCCACCCGCACGTCGCCGCCGTCCTCGACTACGGCGAGCTCCCCCGCCGCGACGAGGAGGACGGGTCTCCGCAGCCGTACCTGGTGATGGAGCGGGTGCACGGTCAGCCGCTGTCCGCGCTGCTCGTCGACCAGCGACCGCTCGAGCCGCAGGTCGCGGCCGACCTCATCGCCCAGGCGGCCGAGGGCATCGAGGCTGCCCACGTGCTCGGGATCGTGCACCGCGACGTCAAGCCCGGCAACCTCCTGGTGACGCCCGAGGGCCGGGTCAAGGTCACCGACTTCGGCATCGCCCGCGCCGCCGACGCGTTGCCGCTCACCGTCACCGGTCACCTCGTCGGCACCCCGCACTACCTCGCCCCTGAGCAGGCGGAGGGCAAGGGCTCGATCCCGGCGAGCGACGTCTACTCCCTCGGCATCGTGCTCTTCGAGTGCCTCACCGGCCACAAGCCGTTCGTCGGGGAGTCCCCGGTCGCCACCGCGCTCATGCAGGTCCGCGACCCGCTCCCGCCGATCCCCGACGACGTCCCCCAGCACTTGCGCGACATCGCGGCGCGGGCCACCGAGAAGGACCCGGACCAGCGCTTCGCGAGCGCCGCCGAGATGGCGGCCGCCCTGCGCGGCGAGGCCGCCGACGTGCGCACCACGGTCATGCCCGCGACGACGGCCGTCGACGGCCCGCCCACGACCATCGGACCGGCGACGACGACACCCCGGCAGCCCGTGCCGCGAGGCGTCCTGCTCGGCGGGCTCGCCGTGCTCGCGCTCGTCGTGGTCGCGTTCGCAGCCGGACAGCTGCTGTCGGGCAACGACGACGACACCAGCGCCGGGCCGTCGGCGGGACCGACCTCAGGGCCGTCGGCCGGTGCGTCCAGCACGACCACGACCGGCGCCGCCTCGAACACGTCGGACGAGGAGTCGCCGGCGGCCGACACCGTGACGGTCGACCCGGCGACGTACGTCGGGCTCAAGGCGCCCGAAGCGGAGAAGCAGCTGCGGGAGGCGGGGCTGAACCCCGTGCTCACCGAGCGGGAGAACCCGGGCGACGAGAAGGACGGCACCGTCGCGGCGGTGAGCCCGACGGGCGAGGTCGAGCGTGGCTCGGACGTCACCGTCGAGGTGTGGGGCAAGGCGCCCAAGGAGGAGAAGCCGGGCAAGGGTCCCGGCAAGGACGGCAAGGGCCACGACAAGCGCGGTCGAGGGTAGGGGCTGGGAGCATGGACGACACGACCAACAGCGGCAAGCCGCGCGTCGGCGGACGCTACGAGATCGCCGACCTCCTCGGTCGCGGCGGCATGGCCGAGGTCAGGCGCGGCACCGACATCCGGCTCGGCCGGACCGTCGCGATCAAGCGGCTGCGGACCGACCTCGCGACCGACCCGACCTTCCAGGCGCGCTTCCGCCGCGAGGCCCAGGCAGCTGCCGGGCTCAACCACCCGAACATCGTCTCGGTCTACGACACGGGCGAGGAGATGGCGCCGGACGGCACGCACGTCCAGCCCTACATCGTCATGGAGTACGTCGCGGGGCGGACCCTGCGAGACGTGCTCAACGACGGACGCAAGCTCCTCCCGGAGCGGGCCCTGGAGATCACCAGCGGCGTGCTCGCCGCCCTCGACTACAGCCACCGCGCCGGGATCATCCACCGCGACATCAAGCCCGCCAACGTGATGCTCACCCCGAGCGGCGAGGTCAAGGTCATGGACTTCGGCATCGCCCGCGCGATCGCCGACGGCACCTCGACGATGACCCAGACCTCCGCCGTGGTCGGCACCGCGCAGTACCTCTCCCCCGAGCAGGCGCGTGGCGAGACCGTCGACTCCCGCAGCGACGTCTACTCCACCGGCTGCCTGCTCTACGAGCTGCTCACCGGGCGCCCGCCGTTCGTCGGTGACAGCCCGTTCTCGGTGGCCTACCAGCACGTCCGCGAGCAGGCCGACCCCCCGCGCACGCACAACCCGGAGCTCCCCGTCGAGCTCGACGCGATCGTGATGAAGGCGCTCGCCAAGAAGGTCGACGACCGCTACCAGAGCGCCGCGGAGATGCGGACCGACATCCAGCGCTACCTCGACGGGCAGCCTCTGGACGCCCCCACCGTCGTGGCCGCCCCTGTCGTCGCGGCCGAGGAGCCGCAGACCTCGATCTTCCGGTCGACGACGGACACGGAGGACGAGCCCGAGGAGGAGCGGCGTCGACGCTGGCCGCTCGTCGTCCTCGTGCTCGTGATCCTGGCCCTCCTCGCTGCGGCGATCGCCGTGGGCCTGCAGCTGTTCGGTGGCGAGAAGGAGACGCAGGTCCCGCAGGTCACGAACATGACCTTGCGAGCCGCCACGGACCGCCTCGAGCAGGAGAACCTCAAGATCGGAGAGGTCGACCGCGTCAACTCCGACACCGTCCCGACCGGACGCATCGTGTCCCAGTCACCGAAGCCGGGCGAGACGGTGGCCGTCGACTCGACCGTCGACGTCGAGGTCTCCGCGGGCTCGAAGCAGTCGGTGGTGCCCTACGTCGTCGGGTCCACGCGGGCCGAGGCGTCCGCAGAAGCTCGACGACGCGGGCCTCGTCGCCGAGTTCCGCAACGTCGACTCCGACGAGCCGCGCGGGACCGCGATCGACTCAGAACCCCGTCGCCGGCGAGCTCGGTGGCCACCGGGTCGTCGGTGACCGTCTCCTCTCGAACGGGCCGGTCGAGGTGCCCAATGTCGTCGGCCTCCAGCAGGACGAGGCCGAGGCGAAGCTCCGGAGAGCAGGCTTCGAGGTCGCGGTGGAGTTCGACGACCAGACACCGTCCGAGAGCGGGACGGTCCTCGAGCAGGATCCCGAGGGCCTCACCGAGGCACCCCGCGGCTCGACGGTGACGATCACGGTGTCGAGCTACGAGGAGCCGTCGGAGACCCCGACGGAGACACCGACCGAGACGCCGACGGAGACACCGACCGGCACACCGACGGAGTCACCCGACGGGATCGGCGGCACCGTCGGTCCGGACGAGGGCTGACCGGCGACCGACCGCTCTAGGACCCCGTGGCGGGGCGGGCGTAGCGCATCTCCATGCTGCCCTCGTAGGCCGGCATGGCCAGGTCGTCCTCGCTGTCGACCTCCCAGCCGAGCTGGTAGGCGTCGACGTCCTGGAGGTAGGCCTGCACGTAGCCGCTGGCGTCGAGGCTGCGGCCCAGGGAGTCCTGGTCGCCGATCGCCGAGATGACGTACGGCGGGGAGTAGGGGATGCCGTGCAGGATCACGGTGTTGCCGACGCACTTGATCCCGGTCGTGGAGACCATCCGCTGGCCCTGGATGGTCATCGCCTCGGCTCCGCCGGCCCACAGGGCGTTGGCGACGGCCTGGATGTCCTGCTGGTGGACGATCACCTCACGCTGGTCCTCCTCGCTGACCGACGCGCGGATGGACTTCGGTGCGTCGTCGAGGGTGACCGTCAGTCCCGGCCCGTTGACCGCCGTCAGTCCCGCCGGGCCCTTGAGCCGGTCGATGCGGGCCTGCGCGTTGGCGAGCCCGGTGTTGCCGAGACCGGCGGTGAGGCCCTCGATCTCGTGGTTGAGCCCGGCGACCTCCGTGCGGAGCCCCTGGAGCCGGGCGCTCTGCTCCTTGGCCAGGTCCGCCAGGTCGTCGTACCGCCCGGGCCGGAGGTCGGTGCCCCCGGCGTTGATCTGGCTGGCGACCAGCAGAGCCCCGGCGGCGATGAACGCCACCGGCGTCGCGACGCGCCAGGTCCACGACCGCAGTCCCCGCTGACCGGCGCGGCGCTCCTCCGCGCGGACCACGCGTCGCCACCAGGCTGGTCGTGGCAGCCGGTGCGAGGTCGGCTCGTGACCGTCGTCGGTCGTGTCGCCCACGGTGCTCCTGCCTGAGAATCAGAGGGTCCCGACTACGCTAGCCGACGAAAGTCGGCCGAACGGTCCCCGTCGAAGTCCCCGAGGAGCACGTCGTGAGCAAGCCCCGCAGCGCCGCCACCCGGCAGCAGGCCGAGGCCCACGGAGGACGGCTCTCCGTCCCGCGGACCGCGCTGTGCCTGGTCCTGGCCGTCGTCGGGATCGCGTACGTCGCCTACTACCTGTCGGCCGTGATGGACGACGGCACCCCGAAGCTGCTCGGCGACCTCGGCGACTGGAACTTCCTGATCGGCTTCGGCGCGATCTTCCTCGGCCTGATCCTCGCCGCGAACCCCGGCACCCCGCTCGGCCAGGGCCGCGGGGTCGTGGTCGGCATGCTCGGCTCGTTCCTCGTCGGCCTGGTCTGGATCGTCGTCTACTACATGACCAGCCAGAGCGCGAACATCCCGGTCATCCAGGACCTCGGCAACAACAACCTCCTGGTCGGCATCGGCTTCATGGCCGTGGGCTTCGTCTACGCCACCCACTGGGAGTAGCCCCCGCTGCCGAGTCGGCAGGAACGTGCACCCACTCCCGCCGAGTCGGCACGAACGTGCGCTGGTCTGGTCCAGACACCCGGTGGAGTTTCGACCCTTCCGAGCCTGGGCAGAACCAGGTCACGCAGTCCACACCTGTGGAGTGCTCTGTGGGTAAATCACACCGCTGTAGTTATCCCCAGGAGTTATCCCCAATGTGGAAACTCCCCCGGGACCGGACAAGGCCACGGCGACGGTGAAGCACTCCACATCAGGTGACCCTGCTCGGTGACCATGCATGGCGGTCCTGTCCCTCCCGGTGCCCCTCCGGAAGGGTCGGGACCGCCATCGCTTCGTCCGGGCGGAGGGACCTCAGGAGAGTGCGGCGACGCGGGCCGCGACGACCGCGAGCGTCGCCAGCGCGACCAGGCCGAGACCCGCGACCTGCCACAGCGTCCGGCGCTCCCGAGGCGCGTAGACCAGGATCGCGCCGATCACCAGGCCTCCGACGAAGCCGCCGAGGTGGCCCTGCCACGAGATGTAGCCGGCCCCGATCACCGTGATGACCACGTTGACCGCGATCAGGCCGAGCAGGCCCTGCACGTCGCCACGGACCTTCACCGCGACGACGAGCAGCGCGGCCATCAGCCCGAACAGGGAGCCCGAGGCACCCACCGTGACCGAGCCGGGGTCGGACAGCCAGAAGACGGCGGCGCTGCCGACCAGCCCGGAGAGCAGGTAGAGCGCGAGGAACCGGACGCGGCCGAGCATGAGCTCGAGCTGCGGCCCGAGGATGTAGAGGGCGAGCATGTTGAAGCCGATGTGCCACAGCTCGACGTGGGTGAACATCACCGTGACCAGCTGCCAGTACGCCCCGTCGGCGACACCCTCGACCAGCTCGGGCCGGCCGTTGATGAGGTACGGCGTGGTCTCCGGGATCAGGGCGAGCTTCGAGAGCACGCTGCCGCTCCCGCCCCCGGTGCCGACGACGAGCAGGTAGACCACGACGTTGATGCCGATGAGCGCCAGCGTGGCCGTGGCCCCGGTCGGTCGGCGACCGCCGTACGCCGTGCGTCCCTGGCGGGTGGTCTTGGCACCTTCCTTGACGCACTCCGGGCACTGGAAGCCCACCGACGCCGAGCTCATGCAGTCGGGGCAGATCGGGCGGTCGCACCGCTGGCAGCGGATGTGCGTCTCCCGGTCGGGGTGCCGGTAGCACATCGGCACGGCCGGGTCCGCGCGGACCTCGGTGGGCTCCTCGCTCATCGCACGTCCGGCCGACCCGGCACCGGGAGGGTCAGCGCTCCTCGACGGTGACCGACTCGATGACCACCGGCTCGGCCGGCTGGTCCATCGGCCCGACCTGCGTCGTCGCGATCGCGTCCACGACCTGCTGCGACGTCGCGTCCTTGACCTCGCCGAAGATCGTGTGCTTGCGGTTCAGGTGCGGGGTCGGGCCCACCGTGATGAAGAACTGCGACCCGTTGGTGCCCGGTCCGGCGTTGGCCATCGCGAGGAGGTACGGGCGGTCGAACTGCAGCTCGGGGTGGAACTCGTCCTTGAACTGGAAGCCCGGGCCACCACGCCCGTCGCCGCGGGGGCAGCCACCCTGGATCATGAAGCCCTGGATCACCCGGTGGAAGGTCAGGCCGTCGTAGAAGTTGCCGGTCTTCGTCTCACCGCTGGTGGCGTCGACGAACTCCTTCTTCCCGGTCGCGAGACCCACGAAGTTGTCCACCGTCGCCGGAGCGTGGTCGGGGAACAGCTGGATCGCGATGTCGCCGCGGTTGGTCTTCAGGGTTGCGTAGGTGTCGCCCACGGGGGGCCGCCTTTCCGTTCGTGAATCGTCCGCACGATCCTCCCATGCCACCGAAACCGCGCCGGACCAGGGTTTTCTCCACGCGCGGGTCGGGGAAGGATGGGCATGTACGCCCCGAGTGGCAGGTGCCGCTCGGGCACACCGAAGCCGAAAGAGGGAACACCTGATGAGGTCGAGCAAGTCCAAGCTGGCCACCGCGCTGGACGAGGTGAAGGCGCAGGCCGCGGACATCGGCGAGCGCATCGGGCCCGCCGTCGAGGACGCCAGGGACCGCCTGGGTCCGCTCGCCGACGCCGCGAAGGAGCGTGCCTCCGACGCCGCCGAGAAGCTCGGTCCGGCGCTCGGGGAGGCCCGCGACCGTGCCGCCGACGCCGCTTCCGACGCCGCCGACCGGCTCGGCCCGGTCGTCGACGACGCCAAGAGCCGTCTCGCGGACCTGACCGAGACCGTCGCCACCAAGCTCGACGACGCGCTGCCGGACGACAAGACGCCGGCGCTCGTCAAGGAGCGCTCCTCCAACGGCGGCGGCAAGCTCAAGAAGCTCCTCGTGGTCCTGGGCCTCGGCGCCGTGGCCGCCGCGGTCGCCAAGAGGGTCCGTGGGAAGAGCGAGCCGACCTGGCAGAGCGCCACCCCGCCGCGTCCGGCCCCCGCCGCGGCTCCGGCCGCAGCACCCGCCGCTTCCACCCCCGTCACCCCGGCTGCCCCGCAGCCCGACGACGCCGGCGGCAGCGGCCCCGACGAGGCCGCCGCGGACGAGGTCGAGACCGCCCACGAGCCGACGACGCCCGACGACCCCGCCGAGAAGGTGGATCTCACCAACAAGGACTGAGGTCTCGGTTGCCCCGGTCGGAGCGTTGCTCCGGTCGGGGCACCTTCATGTCCCGTGGTTGCCTCCGCCCCGGCGCCGCCCGGCTGCACACCCCGACGAGGACATGTCGCCGTGTCGGCCGGTGGCTCACTGCGTGGTCGCGTCCGGCGACGCCGTCCACGCCTCTTTTAGCCTCGTCGGGGCGCGCCTCCGGTCGACGCCGCGTCTGACGCTGAGCCGGACAAGACCGCACCCCGCCTTCGCTCTTGGCTAGGTCAGGGCGGCGGCGTGCTCGGACTGGACGCGACGGGTGGCTCGCCGCTCCGCCCAGAAGCTCAGGATGGGGATCGTCCCGCTGAGAAGCGTGGTGATCGTGAAGCGGAGGTCCCAGCCGGCGCGACGGGAGAGCGTGAAGGCGACCACCAGGAAGATCATGTAGAGCCAGCCATGGGCCACGCCGAGGTACTTCGAGATGTCGTCGCCGAGCTGCTGGGCGTCGCTGCCGACCGGGAACCAGGCCGGGTCGACGAGGTGGGCCTCGTTGAGCGGGAGGCCGACGAGGCAGAGGACGATGAGGAGCACCCCGACCACGGTGGCCATCGTGCGGTAGGCGGTCAGGTGGGCTCTCACGCGCCCGACGGTAGCCGAGGCTCCCCTACATCGTGGGCGGCGCTCCGGCTGCTGCGGAGGCCCCGTGACTCGAGGATCTCGTCGCGGCACCAGCGCCACCAGATGAAGGCGGCGAAGCCGCCGAAGATCCACCACTGGATGCCGTAGAGCAGGTTGCGCAGCGCGGTCGACGCCGGCGCCTTGGGCAGCGAGTCGGGGGTGACCGCGGAGATGCCTGCGCGGGCGGAGGCGGGGGTGTCGAGGATGACGTAGCCGCTGTAGAGGTCGTGGTCGACCCGGTCGAGGAGGTCGGCGATCCGCAGCTGCGGGAGGACGTCGTCGCCGGGGTCCTCGTCGACGCCGTCGGCCTGCTCGGGGGGCTGCAGCCAGCCGATGAGGTCCACCCGTCCTGAGGGTGGGGTCGAGTCCGCCTCGGGCGTCCAGCCGACGACGACAGGCACGGCCGAGGCGGCGTCACAGTCCTCACCGGCGGTGCACACGGCGACGGGGGTGACCAGCCAGAAGCCGGTGCGGCCCCCCTCGCAGCCGCCCGTCGACGTACACGCTGCGGTCGGGAAGCCAGGTGCCGTCGAGCTCGACGGGGCGGCCCACGTCGTCCTTCGGGAAGGCGTCGTCGGGACCGATGACGGAGTCGAGCGGCTGCGGCGCCTCGTGGGCGAGGCGGTTGCCGGTGTCCGCGCGGTGCTCCTTCCAGGCGTCGACCTGCCACCAGCCGAGGAGGTACGCCGCGGCCACCGCGGCCACCGCGGCGGCGTGCAGCAGGAGCATGTGCGACCGGGTGAGCACGCGCAGCACCGAGGGGTGCGCAGGCGAGCCGGTCATGCCGTCGAGCGTACGGGTCCGGGCCGGCTCGCTCAGCGCAGCTTGTCGACGTTGAGCAGCCACGAGACGCAGTGCTCCACGAAGGCCTCCCGGCTGACCGCGAGGGTGCCCTGGAGGTAGGAGGAGAAGAGGCTCATCAGCGCGCCCAGCAGGCCGGTGGCGATGAGCGTGCGGGTGCGCTCGGAGGTCCCGGGAGGCAGCTGGGACCGGATCATCGCGGTGACGACGGGGGCGAGCTCCATGGTGCGGCTGGCCAGGACGGTCTCCGTGATCGGGGCGACGAGCAGCACCCGGCCCTTGCGGGGGTCGTCGACCATGAGGCTCACCATCGCCTCGACCGAGCGCCGGGCGACGTCGACCGGGTCCTTCGCCGTGCGGGTGGCCGCCTCGAGCGCGGAACGGGCCTCGTCGGCGACGTCCTCGTAGACCGCGAGCACGAGCGCGTCGCGGTCGGCGAAGCTCTCGTAGAAGTACCTCTCGGTGAGCTTGGCCCCCCGGCAGGCGGCCCGGACCGAGACGGCCCCGGTCGTGTCACCCCCGAGCAGGTCGAGGCCGGTCTCGACGAGCTGTCGTCGGCGCGCGGCGCGACGCTCGTCGAGCGTGGTCCCTCCCCAGATCCTGGCCCCCTCGGCCGTCGGCTCCGTGGTGGTCACGGGCTCTCCCTCAGATTGACTACAGTTGTTGTCAGTCCCTATTCTGCAGGACACCCCCGGTGCCATCATCACCTGTGGGGGCAGTGCATGCCAGGAAGGTGCCCGTGACCGAGACCCGCGGCGAGCTCACCGGCCTCGACGTGCGCGACTACATCGACGGGCAGGCACCCTTCTACGCCGGCACCGCGAACGTGATCATGCAGCTCGGCCGGCCCGAGGTCGGCTACGGCGTCTACGAGAGCCGGGTCCCCAGCGGCGACGTACGCCTGGTGCCGCGCAAGCGGGCGCGCACGACGATCACCTACCTCGCCGTGGCCCTCCTGGGCAGCGACGACGAACGCCTCGCCTTCCGCCGCGCGGTGGACAAGCAGCACGTGCAGGTGCGCTCCGACGAGCGGAGCCCGGTGCGCTACAACGCCTTCGACCGCGACCTCCAGCTGTGGGTCGCGGCGTGCCTGGCGTTCGGCGCGCGGGACTTCTACGAGCGCCTGCACGGCCCGCACGACGACCCGGAGGTCGCCGAGTGGCTCTACCGGCAGACCTCGCGGCTGGGCACGACACTGCAGGTGCCGGAGGACGCCTGGCCGGCGACGCTCGCCGACTTCGACGACTACTGGGCGTCGGGCCTGACCCGGGTGTCGTACGACGAGACGCTGACCCGCTACCTGCACGACCTGCTGGACCTCAAGCAGCTCCCCGAGCACCAGCGCAAGCGGTTGGCCGGCTTCCACCGGTGGATCAACACCGGCTTCCTTCCCCCGGAGTTCCGCGACGCGCTCGGCCTGACCTGGACACCGGCGGACCAGGCGAAGTTCGAGACGCACTGCGCCAAGGTCGGTCGGCGCAACCGGAGGATGCCGCGCACGGTGCGCAACTTCCCGTTCAACGCGATGCTCCTCGACTTCCGCACCCGGCGCCGCCTGGGCCGCCCCCTGGTCTGACGACTCGGGACGATCGGACCGAACAGGGGTGCTGCAGGTCCGTTCTCGGTCTTCCGGGCCGTCGGCGGGCGATCCGCTGCCTAGGGTGGGCGCATGACCCTCCGCCTCGCGATCGTGAACGACTACGAGGTCGTCGTCCGTGGCCTGGCGGACATGCTGTCGCCGTACACCGGGGAGCTCGAGATCGTCGAGCTCGACAGCCAGGTGCCCGTGTCGGTGCCGGTCGACATCGCGCTCTACGACACCTTCGCCCAGACCCAGGGCGACAGCCCCGACGTCGAGGACCTCATCCACAACCCGCTGGTCCGCCGGGTGGTGGTCTACACGTGGAACATCCAGGCGCGACTCATCGAGGGCACGCTCGCGCGTGGCGCCTCGGCGTACCTCTCGAAGACGCTGTCCGGCGAGGACCTGTTCATCGCCCTGCGAGCCGTGCACGCCGGCGAGCGCGTGATCTCACCCGACCCGGGCGGCGCACCGCTGGTCGGCGGGGACTGGCCGGGCCGCTCCGAGGGGCTCACCGCGCGTGAGGCCGAGGTGATCGCGCTGATCACCCAGGGGCTGAGCAACAACGAGATCGCCGACCGGGCGTCGCTGTCGATCAACTCGGTGAAGTCCTACATCCGCACCAGCTACCGCAAGATGGGCGTCACCAGCCGCACCAACGCGGTGCTCTGGGGACTCGAGCGCGGCTTCTCCCCCGACCGCGTGCGCATCCACCCGGAGCGCGACGCGGTCTAGCCGGGGACGTCATACCGAGGGGTCGCTCGAGCGACCGCTGAGAATGACGTCCGGCTATCGACCGGGCCGCGGCACACCGAGCAGCAGTCCGGCGAGCTTCGAGCGCGGACGACGTCGCGCCTGGCCGTCGAAGAGGTACACCTCACCGCCGGCCCAGCTGGGGTCGCCCGGCAGCGGACCCATCGGGTCGCGGTCCTCGGGACGGATGCCGGCGCGAGGCCGGACCAGCGCGCGGGCGATCGAGTCGCGGACCCCGAGGAGCTCGTAGCCGTCGGGCAGCAGCGCCGCGCGGAAGCTGTCGTCGTGGCACACCATGTCGTGCGGCAGGCTCTCGACGAGGGCCGCGACCGTCGAGCTGGGTGCCCCGGTGAGCAGCCCGGCCATCCTGCCGACGAGGTGGCGCGGCGCGGTGAGCAACGGCAGCTGCGGGCGCACCAGGCGTGCCACCGCGGCGTAGCGGCGCAGCATGGCCGAGTACTTCAGCTGCTCGGGGCCCCCGACGT
The DNA here is from genome assembly GCA_963759965.1 of uncultured Actinomycetota bacterium. Lineage (GTDB taxonomy): Bacteria > Actinomycetota > Actinomycetes > Propionibacteriales > Nocardioidaceae > Marmoricola_A. Next base: position 117,407 of record CAVXBM010000016.1, on the reverse strand, counting down.
CGAACCACCGCGTCTCAGCGGGGAGGTCGAGGGCACCGGCCAGGGCCTCGAGCACGTCGACGACGGCGATGGGCTGGACGAGCGAGGTCATCCACTGCGGCAGCGTCTGGACGGGCAACCGCTCGGAGACCTGCCGGATCACCTCGAACGAGGTGGAGCCGCTGCCGAGGACGACGGCGGCACGCAGCGTGATGGTGGGGACGCCGGTCGACCCGAGCAGCCGCTCGACCTCGAGCCGGGACGACAAGTGCTCGCTGAGCCGGTCCTCGGGGATGTCGGGGATGATGCCCGACAGGTAGACGATGCGATCGACGCCGACGGCCGCCGCGGCCTCCGCCACGTGGCGGGCACCCTCGGCGTCGCGGGCCCGGAACTCCGGGCCGCCCATCCCGTGGACGAGGTAGAACACCGCGTCGACGTCGGACAACGCCTTCTCGACCTGCGCCCGGTCGAGCACGTCCATGACCCGGGTCTCCACCCGGTCGAGCCACCACTGCCCGGTCCGTGCCTTGCCCCGCTCCTGAGCCTCCGGGACGGCGCGGGAGTAGGTCGCCACGACCTCGTGCCCACGGTCGAGCAGGACCGGGACGAGCCGTCCCCCGACGTACCCCCCGGCCCCGGTCACCAGCACGCGCATGTGCTCAGCCTCTCCCACCCCGGCTCACGGAAACAGCCGACCGCCGAGTCGGCACGGTGTGTGGTGGAGCCAAGGGGACTCGAACCCCTAACCCCCTGCTTGCAAAGCAGGTGCGCTACCAATTGCGCCATGGCCCCTGGTGGCCGCGCGTGCGGCCGGGTGGTCAGCTGCGCTTGACCTTGTCGGTGGCCTCGGCCCAGAGCGCCTGCTCGTGCTGGGCGGCCTTGGCCTTCCTCGCGGCGAGGACTCCGCCGGCTGCTGCGACCGCGAGGAGAACGATCTTCTTCATGGCGGTGATCCTTCCGGTGGAGGGCGGCTGGTGGGCCTAACAGGACTTGAACCTGTGACCTCTTCCTTATCAGGGAAGCGCTCTAACCGTCTGAGCTATAGGCCCTCATGAAGCACGGCCGGGCTCGACGTGCAAGCCTGGCCGAGGAGGAAGGTTACCGCACCGCCGGAGCCCCTCCCAAACCGGAACGGGCCCAGCCGCAGGCTCAGCGCTCCTCCTCCGCGAGGACCACCTCGATGCCTCCGAGGAGGGCTGCGGAGAGGTTGTAGAGGAAGGCGCCGAGGGTCGCGATGACGGTCACGAGCACGACGTCGATGACCGCGATGATCATCGTGAAGCCCATCACCCGGCTCATCCCGAGGTAGTCCTCGATCGAGAACGTCGAGCCGTTGTCGCCGACCACGTCGGTGACCGTCGAGTCGATCGAGCTCCACACGCCGGCGGCGCCCAGCACGGTCCAGACGATGGCCACCGCGACGACGGTCACGATGCCGACGGCGATGGACAGCAGGAACGACGTCTTCATCACCGACCAGGGGTCGATGTGGGTCAGCCGGAGCCGTGCGCGGCGGACGCGGCGAGGGACCCGCCCCGCCTGCGACTTCGAGGTGTCGCCCGTCTTCGACGCCGAGACGATGGCGGCGATGCGCTCGGCGCCCTTCGACTTCGGCTTCTCCTCCGTCGCCGGAGGCGGGGGAAGGATCGGCATGCTGCTCTGAGTGGCGTCGCGGTCGTCTGTCGACGTCCCGGCCCGCTTGAGCGAGCGGGGCGGGACCACAGGCGACTCGTCGGAACGTCGGTCGGCCATCAGGACTCCTCCGTCTCCGCGGTCGTCTCGTCGGTCTGCTGGTCGTCGGCGCCCGTCTCGTCAACCGTCGCGTCGTCCGCGACGTCCCCCGCGGCGTCGTCCTCGATTGTGGCATCCCCGTCCGCGTCACCGTTCACGCTGTCCAGCGTGGACTCGATGCTGCGTGCCACCACGGCGACAGCATCCCCTTCCTTGACGCCGACGAACTTCACTCCCTTGGTGTCCCGGCTGGTGGGACGGAGGTGCTCGTCGACGGCACTGCGGGTGACCTGGCCGGACTGCTTGATCGCCAGCACCTCGTCGCCGTCGACCACGATGAAGCCGCCGACCAGGCTGCCCCGGTCGTCGTCCTGCTTCATGGTCTTGATGCCGAGGCCGCCGCGGGACTGCAGGCGGTACTCCTCGATGGCGGTGCGCTTCGCGAAGCCGCCGTCGGTGATGGTGAAGACGTACTGGGCGGCGTCCGACGGCGCGACCACGGCGGCCACCGCCTCGTCGACCTCCGCGCCCGGCTCGATCGACGACGGAGCGACGTCCGCGCCGTGCGGCCTGATCACGGACATCGACAGCATGCTGTCGCCGTCGCGGAACTTCATGCCGGTCACGCCGGAGGTCGCCCGGCCCATCGGCCGCAGCTGGCCGTCGTCGGCCCGGAACCGGATCGACTGGCCCTTGCGCGAGATCAGCAGGATGTCGTCGTCGGGACCGACCAGCTCCGCGCCGATCAGCTCGTCGTCGTCGTCGCGGAAGTTGATCGCGATGACGCCTGCCTGGCGCGGGCTGTTGTAGTCCCCGAGCCGGGTCTTCTTGACCAGGCCCGTGCGCGTCGCGAGGACGAGGTACGGCGCCTGCTCGTAGTCACGGATGGCGAGGACCTGGGCGATCTGCTCGTCCGGCTGGAAGCTCAGCAGGCCGGCGACGTGGCCGCCCTTGGCGTCGCGTGACGACTCCGGCAGGTTGTACGCCTTGGTCCGGTAGACCCGACCCGCGGTGGTGAAGAACAGCAGCCAGTGGTGGTTGCTGGTCGCCATGAAGTGCTGGACGACGTCGTCGCCGCGCAGGGTGGCGCCACGGACGCCCTTCCCGCCGCGTCGCTGCGTGCGGTAGAGGTCGGCGCGGGTGCGCTTGGCGTAGCCGCCACGGGTGATCGACACGACGAGGTCCTCGTCGGGGATCAGGTCCTCCATGGACAGGTCGCCGTCGGCGGCGATGATCTGCGAGCGCCGGTCGTTGCCGAACTTGGCGACGATCGCGGCGAGCTCCTCCGAGATGATCTGCCGCTGCTTGTCCGGGCTGTCGAGGATGCTCTGCAGGTCTGCGATGACCAGCTCGAGCCGGGCCAGCTCGTCGACGATCTTCTGCCGCTCCAGGGCGGCCAGGCGCCGCAGCTGCATGTCGAGGATCGCCGTGGCCTGCAGCTCGTCGATGTCGAGGAGCTCCATCAGGCCGGTGCGGGCGTCGTTGACGTCCGGGCTGCGCCGGATGAGGGCGATGACCTCGTCGAGCGCGTCGAGCGCCTTCACCAGGCCGCGGAAGATGTGCGCCTGCTCCTCGGCCTTGCGGAGGCGGTAGCGGGTGCGTCGCTGGATGACCTCGATCTGGTGGGTCACCCAGTGGGAGACGAACTGGTCGATCGTCAGGGTGCGGGGCACGCCGTCGACGAGGGCCAGCATGTTGCAGGCGAAGTTCGACTGCAGCTCGGTGTGCTTGAACAGGTTGTTGAGGACCACGCGCGCGACGGCGTCGCGCTTGAGCACGACGATCAGCTGCTGCCCGGTGCGCGCCGAGGTGTTGTCCTTGACGTCGGCGATGCCCTGGACCTTGCCGGTGTCCGCGAGCTCGGCGATCTTCATCGCGAGGTTGTCGGGGTTCACCTGGTACGGCAGCTCGGTGATGACCAGCGTGGTGCGGCCCTTGCTGTCCTCGTCGATGTCGACGACCGCGCGCATCGTGACCGAGCCGCGGCCGGTGCGGTAGGCCTGCTCGATGCCGTGCCGGCCGACGATGAGCGCCCGGGTCGGGAAGTCGGGGCCCTTGACCCGCTCGAGCAGCGCCTCCTGGAGCTCCTCACGGGTGGCTTCCGGGTTCGACAGCAGCCACTGGACGCCGTCGGCCACCTCGCCCAGGTTGTGCGGCGGGATGTTCGTCGCCATGCCGACCGCGATGCCGGCACTGCCGTTGACGAGGAGGTTCGGGAACCGCGCCGGCAGGATGGCGGGCTCCTCGGAGCGGCCGTCGTAGTTCGGCGTGAAGTCGACGGTGTCCTCGTCGATGTCGCGGACCATCTCCATGGCCAGCGGCGCCATCTTGCACTCGGTGTAGCGCATCGCGGCCGCGGGGTCGTTGCCCGGCGAGCCGAAGTTGCCCTGGCTGTCGACGAGCGGCGCCCGCATCACCCAGGGCTGCGCGAGCCGGACCAAGGTGTCGTAGATCGCGCTGTCGCCGTGGGGGTGGTACTGACCCATGACCTCGCCGACCACGCGCGCGCACTTCGAGAAGCCGCGGTCGGGTCGGTAGCCACCGTCGTACATCGCGTAGAGCACGCGGCGGTGCACCGGCTTCAGGCCATCACGCACGTCGGGCAGTGCGCGCCCGACGATGACGGTCATGGCGTAGTCGATGTACGACCGCTGCATCTCGACCTGCAGCTCGACAGGCTCGATGCGTCCCCCGGGACCCGGGTTGTCGATCTCAGTCATGGAAGAAAGTCATCTCTCTCGTCGGTACGACGGGGTGGGTCCTCAGATGTCGAGGAACCGGACGTCCTTGGCGTTGCGCTGGATGAACGAGCGCCGCTGCTCGACGTCCTCGCCCATGAGCACCGAGAACATCTCGTCGGCCTGGGCGGCGTCCTCGAGCTGCACCTGGAGGAGCAGCCGGTTGTCCGGGTCGAGCGTGGTGTCCCACAGCTCGTCGGGGTTCATCTCGCCGAGGCCCTTGTAGCGCTGGACGGGGTTCTCCTTCGGCAGCTTCTTGCCGGCCTCGATGCCGGCCCGCTGCACGGCCTGACGCTCGGCGTCGGAGTAGACGAACTCGTGCTCGTGGGGCTTGTTCCACCGCAGCCGGTAGAGGGGCGGCTGCGCGAGGTAGACGTAGCCGTGCTCGATGAGCGGCTTCATGAAGCGGAACAGCAGCGTCAGCAGCAGGGTCCGGATGTGGTGACCGTCGACGTCGGCGTCGGCCATCATCACGATCTTGTGGTAGCGGACCTTCTCGATGTCGAACTCTTCGTGGATGCCGGTGCCGAGCGCGGAGATGATCGCCTGGACCTCGTTGTTCTGGAGGACCTTGTCGATCCGGGCCTTCTCGACGTTGAGGATCTTGCCCCGGATCGGGAGAATCGCCTGGATCCGCGGGTCGCGGCCACCCTTGGCCGAGCCGCCCGCGGAGTCGCCCTCGACGATGAAGATCTCGCACTCCTCGGGGTTCGTGGACTGGCAGTCCGCGAGCTTGCCGGGGAGGCCGCCGCCACCGAGCAGACCCTTGCGGGACCGGGCGAGCTCACGCGCCTTGCGGGCCGCGACGCGCGCCTGGGCGGCCGACATCGCCTTGCGGACGATGTCCTTGCCCTCCGAGGGGTTCTGCTCGAGCCAGGCGCCGAGCTGGTCGTTGACCACCCGCTGCACGAAGCCCTTCGCCTCGGTGTTGCCGAGCTTGGTCTTCGTCTGGCCCTCGAACTGCGGCTCGCTGAGCTTGATCGACACGATCGCGGTCAGGCCCTCGCGCACGTCGTCGCCGGAGACCCGGTCCTCGCGCTTCTTGATCAGGCCCCACTCCTCGCCCCAGTTGTTCATGAGCGTGGTGAGCGAGGCGCGGAAGCCCTCCTCGTGGGTGCCGCCCTCGTGGGTGTTGATCGCGTTGGCGAACGTGTGGACCGACTCGTTGTAGCCGGTGTTCCACTGCATGGCGATCTCGACGCTCAGGGCGCCGCCGTCCTGCGACTCCGTCTCCGCCTCGAAGCTGATGATGCTCGGGTGGGCCGGGTCGCGGCGCTTGTTGAGGTGCTCGACGTAGTCGACGAGCCCGCGCTCGTACTTGAAGGTGCGCTCCATCTCGCCGTGGGAGCCGGCGTGGACGTCGGCCGCGTCCGCCTGGTCGAGCCTGTTGTCGACGGTCGCGTCCTCGACGGCGTCGACGATCTCCTCGACGTGGCTTCGGCGGTCGCGCACGACGATCTCGAGGCCCTTGTTGAGGAAGGCCATCTCCCGGAAGCGGGTCGTGATCGTCTCGAAGTTGTAGTTGGTGGTCTCGAAGATGTCCTCGCCGGGCCAGAACCGGGTCGTGGTGCCGGTCTCGTCGGTGGCCTCGTGACGCTCGAGCTGGCCGTCGGGCACGCCGTAGGTGAAGGACTGGGTCCAGCGGTAGCCGTCGCGGCGGATGTCCACCTCGACCCGTTGGCTCAGTGCGTTGACCACCGAGATGCCGACGCCGTGCAGGCCGCCGGAGACCTTGTAGCCACCGCCACCGAACTTGCCACCGGCGTGCAGCACGGTGAGCACGATCGTGACTGCGGGGAGCTCCTGGCCCGGCGCGATGTCGACGGGGATCCCGCGACCGTTGTCGATGACCTCGACCCCGCCGTTCTCGAGGATCGTGACCACGATCCGGTCGCAGTGACCGGCCATGGCCTCGTCGACGGAGTTGTCGACGACCTCCCAGATGAGGTGGTGCAGGCCGCGCTCACCGGTCGAGCCGATGTACATGCCGGGGCGCTTGCGGACCGCCTCGAGGCCTTCGAGCACCTGGATGGCGGAGGCGTCGTACGAGGTGGGGTCGGTCAGGTCCGGAACGGGGGTGTCGGGCATGGGCGTCGTCTCTTCGGACACAGACCATCCTGTCGCTTGCGGTGTCGAACGGCGTCGACGCGAGGTGGACGTCACGTGCGGTGTGCACGGCGAAGGTCGTCCCTCTCAGGTCTCTGACGGGGAACGACCTCAGTGTCCATGGTACCGGCTCAGGGCCGCGAAACGGAGTTCCGGGGCCTGGGAAAAGCCCGAGGAGGGCCCGAATGTGCCCGATTCCCGGCCCGTGAGGGCCGTTCAGGGGCACGCGCAGGGGGTCGTCCTAGTCCCTGTACCGGGGAACGGCCCTCAGAACGGCTCCTGCGGCGCCTCGCCCCGGGCTTCCGCGGGCCGGTGACGAGACAGCCACAGCAGGCCGACCACCGGGAGCACGAGGGGCACGAAGCCGTACCCGATCCCGAAGTCCGACCACACGGTCTGGTCGGGGAACAGGTCGGTGTCGACCAGCGAGAGGGTGCCGACGACCACCACCCCGACGAGCTCCACGGTGCACGCGGTGACGGCGACCCGGTGGGCCCGAGGGCTCGACCGACGGAGGGCCAGGGTGGCGACCAGGTAGACGACCGCGGCGAGGAACGACAGCAGGTAGGCGACCGGTGCCTCGTCGAGCTTCGTGGTGAGCTGCACGAGCGACCGGGCACCCGCCGCCAGCGCGAAGACGGCGTACATCGCGACCAGGACGCGACCGCCCGTGCTCAGCCCCATGTCTGTCCCAGTCGGACGACGACCACGCCGACCACGAGCATCGCCAGGGCCACGAGGGGGAGCGGTGTGGGCTCGTCCCGGCGTGGGCCCACCACGACGAGCGGCACCGCGGGAGCGGCCAGCGCGTAGCCGATGTGCGTGACCATCTCCTCGGGGCGGTGACCCCCGACCAGGGTGGCCAGGTCGACGATCACGAGCAGCGCGACACCCAGCTGGGCGATGACGAAGCCCGACCGGGCGGCCGCCTCCACCGGGGCGCCCAGTGCGGCCGCCAGGGCCAGGAGGGCGACCACACCGACGTACACGACGACTGCGGTGGTGACCGATCCGTTCACGGGAGGAGCGTAGGCGCCTGCCCAGGGGTCAGCCGTAGGTGTCCCGGGGACCGCGCCCGTCCCGGACCGAACGGCGGCCCTTGCTCCAGCTCGGCGCGGCCGGGCCACGCACCTCGATCCGGGCGACGGTGCCGTGACCGAGCTCCTCGTTCAGCCGCCGCACGACCGTCGCCGCGAGCAGCCGCATCTGGGTCGCCCACGCGGTCGAGTCGGTCTGCACGACGACGTGACCGCCCTCGCCCTCCGACCCGGCCTCCTGTTCCCCCGGCACGAACGACACCGGGGTCGCGTGCTGGGCCACCTCGCGCCCGACGATCAGCTCCCAGCGGGAGAACACGGCGTGCATGCGCAGGTCGCGGTTCCAGCCCTGCTCGCTGACCAGGCGTCCGATCGTGGCGTCGAGGGTCTGCGGGTCGCGGTCGTCGGGGTGGGCACCGGTCGCCCGAGGCTCGGCCCGCTTGCGGCGGGCGGCAGCGCGCTTGCGGGCGGCCGGGCCGCGACCGGCCATCGAGCGGGCGATGCTCCGGGCCAGGTCGAGCCCGGTCTCCTCGTGCGGTTGCTCCTCCGGCCCCGGCGTCTCGGGCGGGCGGTCCTCGGGTGCCTCGTCGCTCATGCCTCCGGCTCCCGTCGTACGTCGATGCGCGCCCCGTGGAGCACGGACGGGACGTCGGCGGCGACCGCGGCGGTGACGAGCACCTGCTCGGCGTCGGCCACCATCTCGGCGAGCCGCTCGCGCCGGTCCGCGTCGAGCTCGGCGAAGACGTCGTCGAGGATGAGGATCGGGTCGTCGCCGTCACGACGCAGGAGGTCGTAGGACGCGAGTCGCAGGGCGAGGGCGAACGACCACGACTCCCCGTGGGACGCGTAGCCCTTGACCGGCAGCGTGCCGACGGCCAGGGCCAGCTCGTCACGGTGCGGCCCGACGAGCGTGAGGCCGCGCTGGGTCTCCTCGCGCCGGCGCCGCTCGAGCTCGGCGCGGAAGGCCCCCTCGACGGTCTCCTGGTCGGGCACGCCGACCGGCTCGTCGTCACCCAGCGGGACCGACGGCTGGTAGCGGATCGTCGCCTCGGTGTTGGCGGCGTCCTTGGCCACCGCGGCGTAGGCATCGGCCAGCAGCGGGCCGATCTCCTCGGTGAGACCGGCGCGGACCCGGACGATCTCGCTGCCCAGGCGGACCAGCTGGTCGTCCCACACCGCCAGCGTGGCGGCGAAGTGCTCGTCAGGGGCGCGGCGGCGGTCGGGCCCGGACGCGTTCTTGAGCAGGGCGTTGCGCTGCTTGAGCACCCGCTCGTAGTCCGCCTTCACCCCGGCCAGCCGGGGCGTGCGCAGCACCATGAGGTCGTCGAGGAACCGTCGCCGCTCCGACGGGTCGCCCTTGACCAGGGCGAGGTCCTCGGGCGAGAACAGCACCGTGCGCACCAGGCCGACCAGCTCCCGCGCCCGGGGGAGCTGCGCCTTGTTCACCCGCGCCCGGTTGGACCGGCCCGGGTTGATCTCGACCTCGAGGACCGCGGTGCGGCCGTCCTTGACGACTGCTGCCCTGACCACCGCCTGCGCCGCACCCTGCTTGACCAGCGGCGCGTCGGAGGCCACCCGGTGCGAGGTGAGGCGGGCGAGGTAGTCGACGGCCTCGACGATGTTGGTCTTCCCCTGGCCGTTGCTGCCCAGGAACGCGGTGACCCCGGGGCCGAGCGGCACGTCCAGGCTGTCGTAGGAGCGGAAGGAGTGCAGGGTCAGGTGGGAGACGTACACCGCGGTCGAGGACTGCTCAGTCGTGGTGGTCGTCCATCGGCTTCGCGGCCTTCTCCTCGCCTCCGCGGGCGTCGGCGTGGACCGCGTGGCCACCGAACTGGTTGCGCATCGCGGCGACCGCCTTCATCGCCGGGCTGTCGTCCTGGCGGGAGGCGAAGCGCGCGAACAGCGACGAGGCGATCGCCGGCGCGGGGACGGCGTGGTCGATCGCGGCCTCGACGGTCCACCGGCCCTCGCCGGAGTCCTCGGCGTAGCCGCGGATCTTCTCGAGACCCTCGTCCTCGTCGAGCGCGTTGACGAGCAGGTCGAGCAGCCAGGAGCGGATCACGGTGCCCTGGCGCCACGAGCGGAAGACCTCGGTGACGTTCTCGACGTTGTCCACGGCCTGGAGCAGCTCGTAGCCCTCGGCGTAGGCCTGCATCACGGCGTACTCGATGCCGTTGTGCACCATCTTGGAGAAGTGGCCGGCGCCGACCGGGCCGGCGTGCACCCACCCGAAGTCGCCCTCGGGGCGGAGCGCGTCGAAGACGGGCTGGACCTTGGCGATGTCCTCCTCGGAGCCGCCGGCCATGAGCGCGTAGCCGTTGTCGAGGCCCCACACGCCGCCGGAGACGCCGCAGTCGACGAAGCCGATGCCCTTCTCCTTCAGGTGGGCCGCGTGCGCCTCGTCGTCGGTCCAGCGCGAGTTGCCGCCGTCGATGACGACGTCACCCTCGCCGAGCAGGTCACCGAGCGTCGCGATGGTCTCGTGGGTCGGGCCACCGGCCGGGACCATCACCCAGACGACCTTGGGGCTCGGCAGCTGCTCGACCATCGCCTCGAGCGACTCGACGTCACGCAGGTCGGGGTTGCGGTCGAAGCCCAGCACCGTGTGACCACCGCGGCGGATGCGCTCCCGCATGTTGCCGCCCATCTTGCCGAGACCGACGAGCCCGATGTCCATGTGCTGCCCTTCTGAGGGTGTGGAGCCTGGAGCTGCTCAGGTCAGCTGAGCAGGCGGCGCGGCATGAGGAGGTACTGGAAGTCCGTGTCCTTCTCCCCGTCGAGGTCCGGCACGCCGGTGATGACGGCAGGCTTCGACGCCTGCGTGAAGGCCAGCTCGACCACCGGCGCCTCGATCGCGGTCAGGCCGTCGAGCAGGAACTGCGGGTTGAAACCCGTCGTGATGCCCTCGCCCTTGACCTGGGCGTCGATCAGCTCGGTCGCCAGCGCCTCGTCGCCGTGGCCGGCGTCGAGGGTGAGACCGTTGTCGTCGAACTTCAGCTGGACCGCGGTGTTGCGCTCGGCGACCAGCGAGACGCGCTTGACCGCCTCGACGAGCTCGGTGCGGTTGAGCCGGGCCGTGGTCGCGTGCTCCGCCGGGAAGAGGGTCCGCACGCGGGGGAACTCGCCGTCGAGCAGTCGTGTGGTCGTACGGCGGTAGCCGCCGGCCACCTCGCCCTCGAAGCCGATGATCCCGTCACCCGCGCCCGAGCCGGCCAGCGCGATGGTGACGCGCGAGCCCGCCGTGAGTGCCTTCGCCGTGTCGGCGAGCACCCGGGCCGGCACGAGCGCGTTGGCCTCGACGTCGGTCGGCTGCGGGTCCCAGACCAGCTCGCGCAGGGAGAGCCGGAACCGGTCGGTGGCGAGCAGCGACAGGTCGCTGCCCTGGATCTCGATGCGCACACCGGTCAGCACGGGGAGCATGTCGTCGCGGCCCGCAGCGGTCACCGCCTGGGCGACCGCCTGGGCGAAGGCGTCGCTGCTCACCGACCCCGTCGCCTCCGGCATCGCCGGGAGGGTGGGGTACTCGTCGACGGGCATCGTCTGGAGGGTGAACTTGGCAGACCCGCAGGTCAGCACCACCTTGGAGCCGTCGATCGCCATGTCCACGGGCTTGGCGGGCAGGCTGCGGCAGATGTCGGCGAGCAGCCGGCCGGAGACCAGGGCCCGCCCCTCGTCCTGGACGGAGGCCGGGATCGAGGCACGCGCGGAGGTCTCGTAGTCGAACGTGGACAGCACCAGCCCGTCGCCGCTGTCAGCCGTCTCGATCATGAGGCCGGCCAGCACGGGGACGCTCGGACGGACCGGGAGGCTGCGGGCAGCCCAGGCCACGGCGTCGGTGAGGACGTCGCGCTCGACGCGGAACTTCACGGGAGGTGCCTCCTGCTCGACCGGGGCACGCGGACACCCGGTGATGGGACGAACGCCGCACGCGCGTGCGGACCTGAATCCTGCCACGAGGCCCGGACAATCGGGAGAGCGCACGCCTGTGCTCGAGGCGTTGTCCCCAGGAAGGGCGCCCAGGACGAATTCACGAGTGATCCGGAGAGTTGAATTCTCGTCGTAGTCGTAGCAACGGTGGAAACTGTGGACAACCGGTGTCCGCCCAGGTCAGCCCCCGAATTCGTGTCCACCGGGGGTGTGGACGACCGCCCCGTCGTGACGGCGGACCTGGGGAGCGAACGACACGTTCCGACCGGGTTGCTGTAGTTCTCCACAGCCCGTCCCGAGGTGGAGCCGGTTCGTGCACAGCGTGCTCCCCAGGAATTCGTCATCCCTGACGGGCCTGCTGCTTGATCCGGTTCGTCAGCTCGGTGACCTGGTTGAAGGTGCTGCGACGCTCGGCGAGCTCGGCCCGGATGCGGTTGTTGGCGTACATGACCGTGGTGTGGTCGCGGCCGCCGAACTGCTGTCCGATCTTGGGCAGGGAGAGGTCGGTCAGCTCACGGCACAGGTACATCGCGATCTGGCGACCGGCCACGAGGTTGCGCGACCGGCTCGGGCCGCAGAGGTCGTCGATCGAGAGCCCGAAGTACGACGAGGTCTGGGCGATGATCAGGCTCGCGGTGATCTCGGGCTCGGTGCCCTCGGGGATGAGGTCCTTGAGCACGATCTCGGTGAGCGTGAGGTCGACCGGCTGGTCGTTGAGGCTGGCGAAGGCGGTGACCCGGATGAGGGCGCCCTCGAGCTCGCGGATGTTCGTCTGGATCTTCGAGGCGATGAACTCCAGCACGTCCGGCGGCGCGGTCAGCCGCTCCAGGGCGGCCTTCTTGCGCAGGATCGCGATGCGGGTCTCGAGGTCCGGCGGCTGCACGTCGGTGATCAGGCCCCACTCGAACCGGTTGCGGAGCCGGTCCTCGAGCGCCTCGAGCCGCTTGGGCGGGCGGTCGGAGGTGATCACGATCTGCTTGCTCGCGTTGTGGAGCGTGTTGAACGTGTGGAAGAACTCCTCCTGCGTCTGGATCTTGCCTTCCAGGAACTGGATGTCGTCGATCAGCAGGACGTCGACCTCGCGGTAGCGGCGGTGGAACGTCGAGGTCTTGTCGTCACGGATCGAGTTGATGAACTCGTTCGTGAACTCCTCGCTGGAGACGTAGCGGACCCGGGCGCCCGGCACCAGGCTGCGGACGTAGTGGCCGATCGCGTGCAGCAGGTGGGTCTTGCCCAGCCCGCTGTCGCCGTAGATGAGCAGCGGGTTGTAGGCCTTGCCCGGTGCCTCGGCCGCGGCGACGGCCGCCGCGTGCGCGAAGCGGTTGGACGAGCCGATGACGAAGGTCTCGAAGACGTACTTCGGGTTCAGCCGGGTCTCGACGGCGCTCGAGGTGGGCCGGGCGCCGAACGTCGGCGCGGTCGGGGATCCCTGCACAAGTCGCTTTGTCGACGAGTCGGGAAAGGTATCTGTCGATTTGTCGACATCCGGGGTGTACGACGACTCGGCGGTGAACCCCTCGACCTCCTCGGCGGTGCGGACCGGCAGCCCCGGCTCCACGGTGAACGTGAGGCGCAGCGAGGTGCCGAACGCGGTGCTGAGGGCGTCCTCGAGCCGGGTGCGAACCCGGCCGTCGATCCTCGAGCGGGTGAACTCGTCGCCGACGGCCACCAGGACCGTGCTCTCGTGGACCCCCCGCGGGACGCTGGCCTCGAGCCAGGCGCGCTGGGCAGGAGGCAGGTCGTCGAGGAGCTGACGCCAGAGCGTGGGCAGGTCGTCCGGGTCGCGAGGTCGTGCCGCGGCCGCATCTCCTCCGAAGGTCACCAGGTGTCCTGTCTGGGCCGTCGCCGGCCCCGTCGCATGCATGGTCGATCCCGTGGCCCAGGGCCAGAGATGGTGGTCCTCCACACCTTTATCCACAGGTTGTGCACGGTGTGGGACGTCTGGTAAAGGACCGCCCGAAGCACGGTGTCGTGGACGTGGGGAAAACCGTGGGGGAACCTCGGGAGAGGCTGACGCTAACAAGCCTCCAGCCTGTGGATCAAGGAGTTCTCCACAGGCTAGAAGGGTCCTGAAAGCCCTATTTCCCCCATGTGTCCGGGCCGGCGGGGCGGCACGCCGACGAGGGGGTCCGACACACGGCTGCAGGTCCGGATCGGTCCGGTTTGACCCTGCTCAGACCGCTCCCGTACCGTAGGGAGGTCGACCGGGTCGGCCGGTGCCGCCTGTCCGGACCTCCACATTCGGAGTGCTGAGCACCCCCTGGTCGCCACCGACTCCCCATCACCGACCTCCGGAGAAGCTCGTGAGCAAGCGTACGTACCAGCCGAACAACCGCCGCCGCGCCAAGACGCACGGCTTCCGCCTGCGTATGCGCACCCGCGCCGGCCGTTCCATCCTCTCCTCGCGCCGCACCAAGGGCCGCAAGCGTCTCGCCGTCTGACGGTGTCCACGGTCGCTCGCCTCTCCTGACCGATCCGGTCCGGACATGCTCGACCGGTCGCACCGGCTGACCCGGTCCCAGGACTTCACCACCGCGCTGCGGGGTGGGGTCCGCACCGGGTCGACGACCCTGGTGGTGCACCTCGGCTCCGCGGAGCCGGAGTCACCCGGGGAGCCGTCGCCGGTGCGGGTCGGGCTCGTGGTGGGACGCGCCGTGGGCAATGCCGTCATCCGCAACCAGGTGAAGAGACGATTGCGCCACCTCGTCCGGGACAGACTCAGCTCCGTCCCGGACGGCAGTGTGCTCGTGATCAGGGCCCTGCCGCCTGCCGCGGGCGCCTCGTCCGCCGTGCTCGGCGAGGAGCTCGACCGGGCACTCGCCCGATCGGTGCGTAGGCTGGCCGCGCGAGGGGGTCATCGGTGAAGTACGTCCTGATCGGGCTGCTCAAGGTGTACCGGTTCGCCATCAGCCCGTTGTACGGCGACGTGTGCCGCTACTACCCGTCCTGCTCGGCCTACGCGCTCGAGGCGGTGAGCACGCACGGCGCCGTCAAGGGCAGCTGGCTGGCGGTGCGCCGGCTCGGCCGTTGCCACCCGTGGGCCGAGGGCGGCGTCGACCCGGTCCCGCCCGCCACGCGTCCGTGGTGGCGCACCCGACTCCAGCCGCGGTCGGCCGACCGTGTGACCCGGACCCAAGGAGCCTGAGTGTTTTCCTTCCTCGGAGATCTCGGCGGCATCATCATGACGCCGCTGTACTTCGTGACCTCCGTCATCCTGTCCGGCTTCCACATGGTCTTCGGCTCGGTGTTCGGGCCCAAGTCCGGGGCCTCCTGGGCGCTCTCGATCATCGGCCTCACGGCCACCATCCGGGCCGCGCTCATCCCGCTGTTCGTGAAGCAGATCAAGTCCAGCCGCAACATGCAGCTGCTGCAGCCCAAGCTCAAGGAGCTGCGCGAGAAGTACGGCCACGACCGGGAGCGCTTCGCCCAGGAGCAGATGAAGCTCTTCAAGGACTCGGGCACCAACCCGCTGGCCTCGTGCATGCCGCTGCTGCTGCAGATGCCGATCTTCATCGCGCTGTTCCGCCTCATCGACCAGGCGGCGAACGGCAACACCCGAGGCGTCCTGACCCAGACCCAGGTCGACCAGCTGTCCAGCGCGCGGATCTTCGGGGCGCGGATCGCGGACACGTTCACCGGCGCGACCAGCACCAACGTGCAGATCCTGGCGGCCACCCTGGTGATCGCGATGACCGCGACGACCTTCCTCACACAGCGCCAGCTGATGACGAAGAACATGCCTGCGGACGCGATGACTGGTCAGTACGCCCAGCAGCAGAAGATGTTGCTGTACATCCTGCCCGTGGTCTTCGCGATCGGCGGCATCGCCTTCCCGATCGGCGTGCTCCTCTACTGGACCACCTCGAACCTGTGGACCATGGGCCAGCAGTTCTACGTGATCCGACGCAACCCGGCGCCGGGCACCCCGGCGTTCAAGGCGAAGGAGCAGCGCGACAAGGACCGCCGCGTCCGCCGCGGCGAGCCCGAGCCGCAGGCCGAGACGGGCACCACGACCACGGCCGTCGACACCCCGCCCCCGGCGGCGCGACGCCAGCAGCCCAAGAAGCAGTCCCGCGAGCAGCGCAAGAAGGGCCAGGGCCGCCCACCCCAGGGCAAGCCGAAGCCGGACGAGAGCGGCGGTCCCGCCGCCGCCGGCGGCTGAGCCCACCCCCGACCTGAGACACCGAGGAAGCAGGAGACACCCGTGACCGAGACCACCGACGACGTGACCGAGACCCCGGAGGCGCCGGAGAGCGCCCCGGCGGAGGCCCCGGAGGCGACGCTCGAGGAAGCCGCCGAGGAGCCCGCGCCCGCCGAGGACGAGGACCAGGAGGACCAGGACCAGGAGGACGAGGCGGACGAGGAGGACGACGGCGAGCACGTCGGGATCCTCGAGCGCGAGGGCGACATCGCCGCGGACTACCTCGAGGAGCTCCTCGACATCGCGGACCTGGACGGCGACCTGGACATGGACGTCGAGGGCGACCGCGCCTCGGTGTCCATCGTCGGCGGTGACCTGGACCGGCTCGTGGGCCGCAACGGCGAGGTGCTCGACGCGCTGCAGGAGCTGACCAGGCTGGCCGTGCTCCGGGAGACCGGGGAGCGTTCCCGCCTGATGCTGGACATCGGCGGGCACCGCGCCGAGCGCCGCAAGGTGCTCGAGGGCCTGGCCCGCGACGCGGTGCAGGAGGCCACGTCGTCCGGCGAGCCCGTGTCGATGAAGCCGATGACGCCGTTCGAGCGCAAGGTCGTCCACGACGTCGTCGCCGGCGCCGGCCTCGTCTCGGACTCCGAGGGCGTCGAGCCCCGTCGGTTCGTGGTGGTCCGGCCTTCGTGACGCTCCGATGAGCGACGTTTCACGTGAAACACCCCCGCCGCCTCCCGAGGCAGCGGGGGTTTTCGCTGCTCGGCTCCCCCTCGCGGTCCGCTACGCCGAGCTGCTCGCCGGACCGGGGACGGAACGAGGGCTGCTCGGTCCGCGTGAGGTGCCCCGGCTCTGGGACCGTCACCTCCTCAACTGCGCGGTCGTGGCGGACCTGGTGCCCGAGGGCGCCTCGGTCGTCGACGTGGGCAGCGGGGCCGGACTGCCCGGTCTGGTGCTCGCGGTACGTCGTCCCGACCTGACCGTGACACTGCTCGAGCCGCTGCTCCGTCGTACCCGCTTCCTCGAGGAGGCGGTGAGCATCCTCGGCCTCGAGGACCAGGTCGAGGTCCTCCGCGGCCGGGCCGAGGAGGTGGCCGGCACCCGCGCCTTCGACGTCGTGACCTCGCGGGCGGTGGCCCCCCTCGAGCGTCTGCTGCCGTGGTCGCTCCCCCTGGCGCGCAGCGGTGGAGTGGTGCTGGCGATGAAGGGCAGCTCAGCCTCGGACGAGCTCGAGTCCGTCCGGTCGACGGTCGCCAGGCTGGGCGGCCGCGCGCCGGAAGTGGTCCACATCGGATCGAGTTCACTGACTTTCCCGACCACGGTGGTGCGAGTGGAGGCGGGCGCTGACCCGACGTTAAGGTCGCAGCGTCCGCGCCGGTCACGTCGTTAAGGAGCCCGTCTTGTCGGGTCGTTGGTCTCAGGATCCTGACAGGGTCTCGGGCGGCCTCGGGTGGCCCTTCGTCGCCCGCACGAGCCCTCTGGACCGGCTGGGCTGGCCCGGGCCTCAGGGGTCCTCACCTGCGGTTTCCCCACAAGCGGCGAGTTATCCACAGGCTTTTCCCCACAGGAGGGAAACGGCCCACCTAGACCAGGCACCAGGTCCTGTTTCACGTGAAACGGCCGTGCTGACGGCCGAGCCGCCCGCCTCGGACGACACCCCGCTCGCGCATGCGGTGGAGCAGTCGCTGCTCCTCCGCGCCGGGCTCCTCCGCCGTGAGCCGTTGCCGCGTCCCGCTCACACGCGCGTCATGGTGGTGGCGAACCAGAAGGGCGGTGTCGGCAAGACCACGACCGCGGTCAACATCGCCGTGGCGCTGGCCCAGGGCGGTCTCCGGGTGCTGGTCGTCGACCTGGACCCGCAGGGCAACGCCTCCACGGCGCTCGCGGTCGAGCACGGACGCGGCACCCCGTCGACGTACGAAGCGCTGGTCGACGGCACACCCTTCGCCGAGATCGCCCAGGAGAGCGGCGAGGCGCCAGGGCTCATGGTGGTGCCGGCGACCATCGACCTTGCCGGGGCGGAGATCGAGCTGGTCAGCGTGGTCGCTCGTGAGAACCGGCTCCGCAAGGCCTTGCGCGGCTACGACCTCGTCTACGGCGACTCCGACGACCGCTTCGACTACGTCCTGGTCGACTGTCCCCCGTCGCTCGGCCTGCTGACGCTCAACGCCCTGGTGGCCGCCGACGAGCTGCTGCTGCCGATCCAGTCGGAGTACTACGCGCTCGAGGGGGTGGGCCAGCTCCTGGAGACCGTCGAGCTCGTCCGGGCCAACCTCAACCCCGATCTGCGGATCAGCACCGTCCTCCTCACCATGTACGACGCCCGCACCCGGCTGTCCTCCGCCGTGGCCGACGAGGTCCGCGAGCACTTCGGAGACCGGGTGCTTCGCACCGCTATCCCCCGGTCTGTCCGTGTTTCCGAGGCGCCCAGCTACGGCCAGAGCGTCGTCACCTACGACCCGACCAGCCCCGGCGCGCTGAGCTACCTCGAGGCCGCGCGCGAGATGTCGACGAAGGACGTGCCCGCATGAGCGAGAAGCCCCTCCCCCGACGCGGACTGGGCCGCGGGCTCGGCTCGCTCATCCCGACCGCCCCGGCCACGGAGACCGCCGAGGAGCACGGGTCCGTCGCGACGGTCACCGCGACGCCTGTGACGGCGGACTGGATCGGCCGCATCCCCGCACCCTCCTCCCCGGGGGACCCTGCCGACGCCGGCCCGGACGAGGTCGAGGGGCTGGTCGCGGTCGAGGGAGCGTTCTTCGCGGAGGTGCCGATCGGGTCCGTGCGGCCCAACCCGCGCCAGCCGCGGCAGGTCTTCGACGAGGAGGCGATGGCCGAGCTCGTCCACTCGATCCGCGAGGTCGGGCTGCTCCAGCCCGTCGTCGTGCGCCCCGTCGAGGACGGTCAGTACGAGCTGGTCATGGGCGAGCGCCGCTGGCGCGCGTCGCAGCAGGCCGGCCTGGAGGCCATCCCGGCGATCGTGCGCGCCACCGAGGACGACGCGCTGCTGCGTGACGCCCTCCTGGAGAACCTGCACCGCTCCCAGCTCAACCCGCTGGAGGAGGCAGCCGCCTACCAGCAGCTGCTCGACGACTTCGGGTGCACCCACGAGGAGCTGGCGGGTCGGATCGGACGCAGCCGACCCCAGATCAGCAACACCCTGCGGCTGCTGCGGCTCTCGCCGCCGGTCCAGCGCCGGGTCGCCGCCGGCGTGCTGTCCGCCGGGCACGCCCGCGCGTTGCTCGGAGTCGAGGGCGAGCCGGCGCAGGACCGACTGGCGGCCCGCGTCGTCGCCGAGGGCATCTCGGTACGGGGACTCGAGGAGATCGTCGCCGTCGGTGACGTCGAGGACGGCCGGCCGGAGCGTCGTCGACGCGCGAAGCCGGTGGCGCCGGCGGCCGTGGAGCTCGCGGAGCGCCTCTCCGACCTCTACGACACCCGGGTCAAGGTCGACCTGGGCCGGGCCAAGGGCAAGATCACCATCGAATTCGCCTCGCTGGGCGACCTGGAGCGGATCGTGGCCGCCATGGACCCGTCGTACACCGCCCGGCACGCCGAAAGTCGCCACAACGATTGATCGACACATCGATGTAGCGATTCATCGATTTGTCGACAAAGCGAGAAGTCGCTTAAACCACTCGCCGACACGTCGACTTCGAGCCCGGGGGAGCCCGAGATCACACGGTGATCCCGGTCCGCGAATCGGGCAATCCGGATACCCTCAGTACGCCGCCCCGGAGCTGCGTCGACCGAGGGGAACCCCCGTCCCGTGAGTGAGTTCTTCCAGAACGAGTGGGTGGTCTTCTGGACCATCCCGATCTTCACGGCTGTCGTCGGCTACCTGATCAACTGGACCGGCGTGATCATGCTCTTCAACCCGGTGCGCCTGCACGGCAAGCGCGTCTCCGGTCTCGCCGAGCTCGCGCGCCTCGCCCCGCACAAGGTCCAGGAGATCCCCGGCCTGCTGCACGGCGTCATCGGCTGGCAGGGCATCGTCCCGGGCAGGGCCGCCAAGATGGGTTCGATCGCCGTCGACAAGGTGATCGCCAAGATCGGCACGCCCAAGGAGTTCTACGAGCAGCTCGACCCGCCGGCCATCGCCGAGCACATCGTCTCGATCATGGGGCCGAAGGTGCCCGAGATCGTCGGAGAGGTGATGGAGCGCCAGCACCCGACCCTCTGGGCGAACCTGCCGCCGCGCATCAAGGACGCGGTCTTCGAGCGGGTCACCCTCCAGCTGCCCGAGATCATCGAGGGGATCACCACCGAGATCGGCGAGCACATCGACCAGCTCCTCGACCCGAAGATCATGGTCATCGAGCACTTCCGCAGCAACCCGGCACTCGTGAACCGGATCTTCTACGACATCGGCAGCCGCGAGCTGAAGCTGATGGTCAACTTCGGCTTCGTGTTCGGCTTCGTCCTCGGCATCCCGGTGGCTGTGGTCGACCACGTCGTCGGCCTCTGGTGGCTGCTGCCGTTCATGGGTGTCATCGTCGGCTGGGTGACCAACCTCCTCGGCATGGCACTGATCTTCGAGCCCGTCGACGAGCGACGGGTCCTCGGCGTGAAGCTGCACGGGCTCTTCCTGCGCCGCCAGGACGAGGTGGCCGACGTCTACGCCCGGATCATCGCCGACGACGTCATCACGCTGGAGAACATCGGCGACTTCCTGCTCTACGGGCCACGAGGGGACCGCACCCGGCAGATGCTCGAGGACGCGATGGGCCCGGCCATCGACCGAGCGGCCGGACCGGCGCGCGCCGCACTGCGCGTCGCGGTCGGCACTCGCGAGTTCGACGCGATCCGCGACCAGGTCGCCCACGAGTCCGCACGCCACACCATCACACCGTTTCGCGACCCGGGCTTCTCCGCGAAGCAGAGCGACAAGATCCGCATCCTCTTCACCGACCGCATCCGCGACCTCCCGTCGCGCGACTTCGTCGAGATGCTCCGCGCTGCGATCAAGGAAGACGAGTGGATGCTCTACGCCCACGGCGCGGTCATGGGCTTCGCGGGCGGGGTCGCGCACGTCCTGATCTTCGGCAGCGGGGGTGCCCGGTGAGCGAGCTCGAGCCCCGCCCGGTGAACGGATCCAGGCCCCTCAGCAGCGGCGACCTCACCGGCCTCGCGAAGGTCGCAGCCCTGTCCTCGTTGAGGATCGGGGCCTGGGCAGCCGCCACCGGCGTCAACGCGGGCCGCCGCGTCCTCGACGTCGCGATCCATCCCGAGCACGCCGGCGAGCTCGCCGAGGACCTCCGCTTCGCGGCCGGCGCGATCTCCCGGGCGCTCCTCGGCGACCAGGTCGACGGCATGCGCGCCGCGGCGTCGCACAACCCCGTGATCCGGGTCATGGCCGAGACGATCGAGACCGTCTCGCCCTCCCAGGTCGACGACGAGCCGGAGAACCCCTTGCACGCCGCGGGCCGCGACCTGCTGCGCCGCTCCCGCGACGTCTGGTCCGACGAGACCAGTCACCCCGCCTACGCCCGCATCATCGGCGAGCTCGCGCCCGACGAGGGCCGCATCCTCCTGCTGCTGCTGCGCAAGGGCCCCCAGGCGACCGTCGACGTCCGCACCGGCGGCCTCGTGGGCAGCGTGTCCTCGAACCTCGTCCAGGCGAACCTCAACATGATCGGCGCCCTCGCCGGCTGCCGCTACGTCGACCGCGTCCCGTCGTACCTCCACAACCTCGAACGTCTCGGCCTCATCTGGTTCTCCCGCGAGACCCTGCGCGACCCCATGGAGTACCAGGTCCTCGAGGCCCAGCCCGACGTCACCGAGGCGCGCCACTCCGTGCGCCGCTCCAAGGTGGTCCGCAGGTCCATCCACCTCACCCCCTTCGGCGAGGACTTCTGCCGCGACGGCCTCGGCCTCCACCTCTCCCATGAAGAGCTCGACCAAGCCCCACCTCACGCCAAGCCGGAGTGACCCGTCGGACGCACCGCGCGGTGACGGGGGTGTCGGCCCGAACGCTGCCCCGGCGAGGCTAAAAGAGGCGTGGACGGCGTCGCTGGACGCAACCAGGCACGTGGCCACCGGCCGACACGGCGACATGTCCTCGCCGGGGTAGTGGGCGGGACGGCGTCACCGGCGCCGTGACCTACGGGCGACGGGTCACTCCGACTCGGCCTTCTTCGCCGCCCGCCGCTTCTCGGCGCGCAACCGCATCTCCTCGCGATCCATCGCGGTGGCCTCCTCGGGCGTGGGAGCCGAGCCGCCGTACGACGCCGGCAACCACCAGGACCCGGGGGGCTGCTCGTCGGCGGGGTACTCGGAGATGGCCTTGTCGAGCATCGAGGACATCGCGCGGTGGAGGTCCTTGGTCTTGTCGGCCGCGGTGGCGCCCTGGGGGTCGATCGGCTCGCCGATGGTCACGGTGATGGTCTTGTGCCGCGAGAGGTCGCGCGGGTGGTCCTTGGTCATGAGGCGCTGCGTGCCCCAGAGGACCATCGGCACCAGGGGGACGTCGGCGTCGGCCGCCATGCGGACCGCACCCGTCTTGAGGTCCTTGATGAGGAAGCTGCGCGAGATCGTGGCCTCGGGGAAGACCCCGACGATGTCGCCGGCCCGGAGACGGCGCACGGCCTCGTCGTAGGACGCGAGCCCGTCGGACCGGTCGACGCTGATGTGCTTGCAGTTGCGCATGATCGGACCGGTGACCTTGTGGTCGAAGGTCTCGCGCTTGGCCATGAACCGGATCAGGCGCTTGGACCAGCGGGCGCCGTAGCCGGCCATGATGAAGTCCACGTAGGAGATGTGGTTGACCGCGATGACGGCTCCGCCGTCGTGGGGGATGTTCTCCTGGCCGGTGACGTGGAAGCGGAAGTCCATGGCCTTGAACCAGCCGTGGGCCGCGCCGATGATCGAGTAGTAGGTGATGTCGGTCATCGGGCCACCGCCGCCTCGACGAGGTCGGCCATGAGGCGGCCGAGCTCCAGGCCCGCCGCCCCGACGGACAGTGGCACCGTGGAGGTCTCGGTGAGCCCGGGTGCCACGTTGACCTCGAGGAACCACACCTCGCCGTCGTCGCCGACGATCAGGTCGGAGCGCGAGTAGTCGCGGAGGCCGAGGGCCTCGTGGACGTCGAGGGCGACCTGGGCGCAGGCCGCGGCGACGTCGTCGTCGAGCTTCGCGGGGACCATGAACTCGGTGGACCCGGCGGTGTAGCGGGCGGTGTAGTCGTAGACCCCTCCGTCCGGCTCGATGGACACCACCGGCAGCGCACGCGGCCCGTCGCCGGTGTCGACGACCGGCACGACGACCTCGAGGCCGGTGACGAAGCGCTCGGCCAGTGCGGTGTCGCCGTACGCGAACGCGCCGACCATCGCGCCAGGCAGCTCTGCGGCGTCGCGGACCACCGTGCAGCCGAGGGCCGAGCCGCCGCGGGTCGGCTTCACGATGAGCGGCAGGCCGAGCCCGGCCACCATGCCCTCCATGACCGCGGCCGCACCGAGCTCGCGGAAGGTCTCCGCCGGGAGCGAGACACCCTCGGGGGAGCGCACCCCCGCACGACCGACGACGGTCTTCGCGACCGGCTTGTCGAAGGCCATCCGGCACGCCGCGGGCCGCGACCCGACGTACGGGACGCCGAGCAGCTCGAGCACCTCCCGGATCGCGCCGTCCTCGCCGGACTCACCGTGCAGCACGGGGAGCACGCACGACGGTGGGTCGTCGGCGAGCCGGGCCAGCAGCGAGGCGCCGACGTCGCTCTCCTCGACGTCGTATCCCACGTCGCGGAGCGCCTCGGAGATCCGACGACCGGAGCGCAGCGACACGTCCCGCTCGTGGGACAGTCCGCCGGCGAGCACCAGCACGCGTCCGGTCACAGCTCTCCTCGGGTCGATCTCGGGTGTGTCAGGTCAGGTCGGTGTTCGGTGCCTCGTAGCCGCGCTCCAGCAGCGCCGCGCCGCCGGCGGCGCCGAACGTCGTGCGCAGCTCCAGCTCGTCCTCGATGACGCCGGTCAGGCGCCGGACGCCCTCGCGGATGCGCTCGGGGGTCGGGTAGCAGTAGGACAGGCGCATCGACCGCGAGCCGAAGCCGTCGGCGAAGAACGCCGTCCCGGGGACGTACGCCACCCGCGCGGTCACCGCCCGCGGCAGCATCGCCTTCGCGTCGAGTCCTTCCGGCAGCGTCAGCCACACGTAGAACCCGCCGTCGGGGACGTTCCACCGCGCCGTCGCCGGCATCAGGTCCGCCAGCGCCTCGACCATGGCGTCGCGCCGCTCGCGGTACATCTCGCGGAACTGCTTCACCTGCCCCTGCCAGTCGTGGGTGGAGAGGTACGCCGAGACGGCCATCTGGCTGAACGCCGGCGGGCACAGCGTCGCGGACTCCTGGGCCAGCACGAGCTTCTCGCGGACCGCGTGCGGTGCCAGCGCCCAGCCCACCCGGAAGCCCGGCGCGAACGTCTTCGAGAACGACCCGAGGTAGATCACGCCGTCCGGCTCGTCCGCCCGCAGCGCCCGCATCGGCTCACCCTCGAAGCCCAGCAGGCCGTACGGGTTGTCCTCGAGCACCAGCACGTCGGCCTCGCGGCAGATCTCCAGGATCTCCGGGCGGCGCTCCTCGCTCAGCGTCACGCCGGCGGGGTTGTGGAAGTTCGGGATCGTGTAGACGAACTTGATGGTCCGGCCGCTCGCCTGCACCGACGCGATCGCCTCGCGCAGCGCCGACGGCACCAGCCCGTGCGCGTCCATCTCGACGTGCACCACGTCGACCTCGTAGGCGCGGAAGACACCGAGCGCACCGACGTACGACGGGGCCTCGCAGATCACCACGTCACCCGGGTCGCAGAAGATGCGGGTCACCAGGTCGACCGCCTGCTGCGACCCGACCGTCACCACCACGTCGTCGGGGTGTGCCTCGATGCCCTCGAACCGCATCACGTCGCAGATCTGCTCGCGCAGCGTCGGGTCGCCCTGCCCGGAGCCGTACTGCATCGCCACCGCGCCGTTCGTCGCCACCAGGTCGCTGATCGCGGTGCCGACGACGTCGAGGGGGAGGCCTGAGATGTTCGGCATGCCCCCGGCGAGGCTGACCACCTCGGGCCGGCTCGCCACCGAGAACAGTGCGCGAATCTCCGAGGCCGTCATCCCCTTGGTGCGTGCGGCATAGCGGTCGACGTAGTGGTCGAGCCGGGTGCTGCTCCGGCCGCGGGCCGCGGGCAGGCTGCTGTCGGGGACCTCGGACATGTGGCTTGCGCTCCTGGTGGGTGATTACCCTCATGGTATGGCTCGACGCCTGTCCCGACTCACGGTGGACACCCTGGCGGACCTGCCCGACGACGTCAGAAGCTGCCTCCACTGGGAGCTCGACCCCGTCGAGCGGGCTCGTGTCGAGCGTGCCGGCGCCTCGGTCGCCGAGAAGGAGGCCTGGCTCTCGCACACGCTCCTCGAGTGGGGCTCGTGCGGGAGGGTGGCGTACGTCGACGACGAGGCTGCCGGGTTCGTGCTCTACGGCCCCGTCTCCTTCTTCGCCGGCACCGCGTCGTACCCCTCCGCGCCCCTCGGCGAGGACGCCGTGCAGCTGGCGACCGCACAGGTCTTCGAGGGGTTCCAGGGTGCGGGTCTCGGACGGGTGCTGATGCAGGTGATGGTCAAGGACCTCCTGCAGCGGGGTGGGATCAAGGCCGTGGAGTGCGTGGGGGTCGTGGGTGGGCCGACCGAGGGGTGTCCGTTGCCGGTGGAGTTCCTGCAGCGGGTGGGGTTCCGGACCGTGCGCGGGCATGCGCGGCATCCGCGGATGCGGTTGGAGCTGCGGTCGGTGCTGACGTGGAGGGAAGAGGTCGAGTCGGCGTTGGAGCGGCTGCTCGGAGTCGTCCGGCCGGGTCGGACCGCGCCGGCCGCTCAACGCCAAGCCCGTTGGTCGTTGCAGTAGGTGTCGTTGGTCGAGCAGTGACGAGGCCGCCCACGTTGGTCGAGCAGTGACGAGGCGCTAGCCGAGGAACGCCCGTCGAGACCACGCCCGGTCGCCGTGGTCACCACGGCGCGGCACCTGCCGTGACCTACCCGGGCAGGACATGTCGCCGTGTCGGCCGGTCGCTCTCTGCCTGCTTGCGTCTCGCTACGCCGTCCACGCCTCTTTTAGCCTGCCCGGGCAGGCCCCGTCCGGCGCCGCACCTTTGCGCTCAGGTCGCCACCGATCGGACTCGGCGGGCGCTCCTCGGCGCTCTAGGGCTGGGGGAGGTGGCGGAGGGCGCGGATCTGGTCGATGCGGAGGACGCCGGTGTGGGGGTCGGACTCGGGGGCGAGGTAGAGGCGCTGGACGGCGATGACGATGGCCTCGGCGACGACGTCGCGGAAGGCGGGGTCGGCGAGGCGGGCGGCGTCGTCGGGGTTGGTGACGTAGCCGACCTCGACGCAGACGGCGGGCATCTGGGTGAGGCGGAGGAGCTCCCAGGAGCGGGCGTGGCTGCGGAGGTCGGGGAGGTCGGTGCGGGCCACGATCTCGCGCTGGACGAGGCCGGCGAAGCGCTCGCCGACCCAGGAGCGGACGCCGTGGGCCTCGATGCCGTAGTAGTACGTCGAGACGCCGCGGGTGGTGGGGCGCTCGGAGGCGTCGACCTGGAGGGAGATGCACAGGTGCGCGCCGGCGCGGTTGGCGAAGTCGGCCACCTGGGTGGTGTCGTCGGTGTCGGCGGGCCTGGCGCGGGTGAGGTAGGCCTGGACCCCGGTGGCCACCAGGCGGCCCTCGACCCGGCGGGCCAGGTCGGTGGTGACGCTGTCGGCCAGCTCGCGCAGCGAGGGGTCTTCCACGGTCGGGGCGGACGCATCGATCACGACGATCTTGCCCGTGAGGTGGGGGCCCTCGCGGCGGATCCGCTCCTCGGCCCGCATCGCGTTGGGGCTGCCGCCCTTGACCATGGGGGCGAGCCGGCTCAGGGCCTTCAGGGTGGCCGGGCCGCAGGTGCCGTCGGGCGGGATGCCGATGTTGCGCTGGAACTCCTGGACGGCACCCTCGGTCACCGGACCGAAGCGGCCGTCGACGCGGCCGGTCTTGAAGCCGAGGTCGAGCAGACGTCGCTGCAGCGAGATCACGTCGTCACCGGTCTGCCAGGTGCCCGGGAGGTGCACCAGCACCCGGTCGCCGAGGCGCCAGCTGGCCTCGTCGAGCGCGCGCCAGGTGGCCCGGCCCACGATCCCGTCGGCGGTGAGCCCCCGCTGCTGCTGGAAGGCGCGCACTGCGCGCTCCACGGCCGCGTCGTACTCGTCGGAGCCGAGCGCGTCCTCGAGGAGCTCGAGCCGGCCGAGCCGCTCCCGGATGTCGGCGACCACCTCGCCGCGGTCACCGAGCCGGAAGGCAGCGGGAGCGGTGGCGGGGTCGGGCATCGACGTCCTCCTGGCTCGTGCGCGGGGGTGGTCCGAGTCCTTGCATCGTGCCCGGGTCGGCCCAGCACCTCAAGCCCCGGACGGGGCCGGAAAGCGCCATCGGGACCGACCCCTCTGGGTTGGTCCCGATGGTGAGACGTCACAGGGCGCCCGCAGGTTGCGTCGGGCTGCCGACCTGTGTCGGATCAGTCGATGAACTCGGCGATCTCCTTGAGGATCGCCGACTTCGGGCGGGCGCCGACGATCTGCTTCACGACCTCGCCGTTGTGGTAGACGTTGATCGTCGGGATGCCGGCCACGCGGTACGTCGAGGGCACCACGGGGTTCTCGTCGACGTTCATCTTCACGAACGTGATCTTGTCGCCGTGCTCCTTGTCGAGCTCCTGGAGGATCGGCGCGACCTGGCGGCACGGTCCGCACCACTCGGCCCAGAAGTCCACGAGGACGGGCTTGTCTGACTTGAGCACCTCGGTCTCGAAGTCGGCGTCGGTCACGGCCTTCATGTCGCCCACAGGGAGCTCCGTTCGGTTGCAGGGTGGAGGGGGGTCGGCGTCTGTCCAGTGAACACCAGGGGACGGACAGTTTGTTCCTGCCGCCCGGTCGTCCCGGTGGTCAGACCGCGGCGGGCTCGGTCTGCGACGCGTTCGCGCCGCTGTGCGCCGGGTCGTGCTCGACGATGCCGGCGTGGTGCAGCATCGCGAGGTACTTCTCGGCGTCCAGCGCGGCGGCGCAGCCGGTGCCTGCCGCGGTGATGGCCTGGCGGTAGTGGTGGTCGACGAGGTCGCCGGCCGCGAAGACCCCCTTGAGGTTGGTCTTCGTCGACGGGTGGTCCACGAGGACGTAGCCGTCGTCGTCGAGGTCGACCTGGCCGGTCAGCAGCTCCGAGCGCGGGTCGTGGCCGATCGCGATGAAGAGGCCGGTCACCGGAAGCTGCCGGGTCGCGCCGTTCACCGTGTCGGTCAGCGTGACCGAGCTCAGCTTCTCGTCGCCCTGCAGCGCGGAGACGGTGCTGTTCCAGACCATCTCGAGCTTCTCGTCGGCGAACGCGCGCTCCTGCATGATCTTCGAGGCGCGCAGCTCGTCGCGGCGGTGGATGAGGTACACCTTCTTCGCGAAGCGCGTGAGGAAGGTGGCCTCCTCGACGGCGGAGTCGCCTCCGCCGACCACGGCGATCTCCTGCTCGCGGAAGAAGAACCCGTCACAGGTGGCGCACCACGAGACGCCGTGACCGGACAGCCGGTCCTCGTCGGGGATGTCGAGCTTCTTGTAGCCCGAGCCGGTGGCCAGGATGACGGTGTGCGCGAAGTGCTCGTTGCCGTCGCCGTCGACCACCCGCTTGACGTCACCGGTCAGGTCGACCTCCGTGACGTCGTCGGTGACGATCTCGGCGCCGAAGCGCTCGGCCTGGGCGCGCATCTCGTCCATGAGCTGGGGACCCATGATCCCGTCGCGGAAACCGGGGAAGTTCTCGACCTCCGTGGTGTTCATGAGCGCGCCACCGGCGGTGACGGCACCCTCGAACTGCAGCGGGTGGAGGCTGGCGCGGGCGGCGTAGACGGCGGCGGTGTAGCCGGCCGGACCCGAGCCGATGATGATGACCTGACGGACGTCGGTGGCCATGGAAACCCTTCTCACGACGATGGGTGGAACTGGTGTGGCTCCCGGGACACGCGGTGCGCTCGGGGCGGCCAGGGCCGCTGAACCACTGTCTGGTCAACAGATCCTAGGTGCCCCCGCATTCCCGGGCCACGTGCGCGCCGGGACCCGTCAGTCGAGGTCGACGGTGCTGGCGCGGAGGAGCGTGGTGCCGTCACAGCTGTACACGCGCGCGTCGACGGCGCCCTGGCGGCGCGGCCCGACGACGAGCGTGGCCACCTTGCCGTCGTAACGGACCACGAACCACCGGTCCCGGCGCTCGGACGGCGGCTCGGCGCAGCGGCCGAGGGCCGACCGCAGCTTCCGGAGCTCCTGCTTGCGTGCGTTCTGGCTCGCGGCCTGCCCTGAGGTGTCGTCCGTCAGGCTCACGTCGTCAGCGTTGCCGACGGCCCTCCGTACCCCGGCGTCGAAGTCGTCGGACGAGAGGCGGAGCCTCGGGGTGCTGCTGTAGGTCAGCTCACCGTCGCGGGGGAGGGCGGCGAGGTTGTCGCCGCCACCGGCGTCGTCGGCGGCCGCCTCGGGTTCGGACTCCGCACTGTCGGCGGACCCGCCGCCGGCGGACCCCGCGTCGCTGCCCGCCATGTCGCCGTTCACCACGTTGCCGAGGCCGTAGCCGACCACGACGACGGCTGCGGCCGCCAGGAGTGCGGTCGGCCAGCGCCGCCGACGGGTGGCGAGGTGGGTCACGGTCGCGGGCGGCCCGTCACCGTCGGCCTCCTGGACGCGCTCGGCGACGAGCCCGGCGAGTGTCTCGTCGAGCCGGGCGACGACGTCGGCGGGGGTCGTCAGCGGGCCGCCCGCCTCGGTCAGGAGGCGGCGCACCTCGGCCTCCTCCTCGGGGGAGAGGTCCTGGGGCTGCGGGGTCTCGTCGTGGTCGTCGGTCATGGGTGCTCACCTCCTCCGGGGTCGGGGCTCGCGGGGTCGTCGGGGTGCTCAGGTGGGACGCGCGCAGCGCCGTCAGCGTTCCCGGGCGGGCTCGCACGTGACGTACGCAACGCCGACAGCAGCGGCGCGAGGCGCGCCCGTCCTCGCGAGCACCGGCTCTTCACCGTCCCGACGGCGACGCCGAGGATCGCGGCGGTGTCCTCGACGGAGTAGCCCTCCATGTCGACCAGCACGAGGGCGGCCCGCTGCTCCTCGGGGAGCTCGCGCAGCGCCGCGAGCACCTGCTGCTGAACCTCCGCCCGCTCGCTGCGCAGCACCGGGTCCTCGTCGTCGCTGCTGCTGGTCAGGGTGGACCCACGGCTGGCGTGGTCGTCGAGGTCGTCGGGGAGCGCGTCCGCTGCACGGACCTTCTTGCGACGGAGCCGGTCGAGCGAGGCGTTGACGACGACGCGGTGCAGCCAGGTGGTGACGGCTGCGTCGCCGCGGAACGAGCCGGCGCGACGGAAGGCGGCGATCATGCCCTCCTGGAGCGCGTCGGCCGCGTCCTCCGGGTCGCCGCACGTGCGCAGGGCGACGGCCCACAGCCGGTCGCGGTGCCGGCCGAAGAGGATCCCGAACGCCGCTGCGTCGCCGTCGACGTGCGCGCGGAGCAGGGCGCGGTCGTCGCGGTCGTCGCCGTCGGGAGCGCTCACGACCGGGCGGCGACCTCGGCCACGGAGCCCTGGAAGCGTCCGCTGGACGTCTCCGGGAGGGCGGTCAGCCACAGCACGAGGTAGCGGGTGGTCACCGGCTCGTCGCCGGCGAGGACGACGCGGCCCCCGACGCCCTGGCGGCTCGTGACCGTGGTGAGGCCCTCGGTGGACGTCGGCGCCGCGGTGGTGCCTTCCGGTGCCGCAAGCAGCTGCACGGAGTACCCCTGCCCGACGAGATCGGTGACCACGTCGGTGACGGCCACGTCGTCGCCGAGGTCGAGGAGGAGACCCACCCCGGGCTTGTACGGCGCGAGCTTCGGCCCGTCGAAGTACTGCGACGTCGTCCAGGCCGTGGACTTGTCGCCGTCGGTGGCCAGCGGGACGAGCTCGGGGTTCTCCGACGGGCCCGACCCGGACTGGTCGGACGGGTCGAAGTCGCTCACCGTCGCCTGCACGGGTGTGGGTGCGGGGGAGGGGCTGGTCGTCGGCTCGTCGGAGTCACCACCGGTCCCCGGGACGATGTCGCGCCCGGCCAGGCTGAGCGCGACGATCGCGGCGAGCACGACCAGCACGATCGCGCCCACCAGCACGCCCAGGCGCAACCACGTCGAGCCAGGTGCGTCCGTGTGCTGGTCCTGCGCCGGCCAGGTGCCCGAGTCCTCCGGCGAGTCCGGCCCCCAGTACGGCGGCACCACACCGCCGCCCATGCCCGTGCCCAGCACCCGGTGCCGGTCCGTGTCGGTGCCGGACTCGGGGGCCGGGTCGGGGTCAGTGCCGGACTCGGGAGACACCGGGGCGACCACGGGGCTGCGCCGCGTCGTCTCGACGTCGGCGTCGTCGCGGGGAGTGGCCCGAGCCACCACCGGCGCGGCCTGGGTGGCCTGGAGGTCGCTGTGGTCGGCGGTGTCCTCGCTGTCGTCATCCGAGGCGTCGTCGGTCACCGCACGACCGGTGCCGTGGTCGGTCCACATCGGCACGCCCGCCTGGGTGGCCTCCGGGTCGGGGATGCCGTCGAACGAGCCGAGGGTGCCGGGAGCCGTCGGGCGCTCGACGGCGTCGAGGTCGAGGAACGCGTCGGGTGAGGTCAGCGCGAACGCGGGACCGGGCCCCTCGCCGAGGAACTCCCCGAGGGCCGCAGCGATCCCGGCCGCGCTCTCGAGGGGGCCGTGGGCGTGCGGGTCGCCGTTGAGGATCTCGTCGCACAGCGCGTCGAGGGCCTTCGGGATGCCTGCCCGGACCCGGCGGGGGCGGTAGACGTGGGTGTGGTCGAAGGGGGCGTCGGGGAGGACCGACTCCGGGAAGCCCGCCCACTTGCCGGTGAGGGCGGCGTAGAGCAGCGCGCCGAGGTTGAGCACGTCGGACTCGTGCTCGGTGGGAGCAGGGAGCGTGTCGGTGGGCCGGTGCTGACGGCCGTGCAGCACGGCGTCGACCACGAAGCCGATGAGCTTCACGGCGCCGGCGTCGGTGACCATCACGTTCTCGGGGAGCAGCCGCCCGTGGGCGATGCCGTGGCGGTGCGCGACGGTGAGCGCCTCGGCGACCTCGCGGACCAGCCAGGCGGCGCGACGCGGGTCGAGGGTCTCCTCGGACAGCATCCGGTCCAGCGAGACGCCCGAGCCCCATTCGTGCACCACGTGCACGAGGTCGCCCTCCTCCACGGCGTCGAGGACGCGCAGCAGGTGCGCGTCGGCCACGGTCGCCGAGGTCCTCGCGGCGGTGAGCAGGGCTGCGGCCCGCGGGTCGTCGACGGAGACGATGTGGATGGCCACGTTGCGCGCGAGCGTGAGGTCGGTAGCACGCCAGAACCTGGCACCGGAGTGCTCGTCCAGCAGGTCCTCAAGACGGAACCGGGAAGCGACCACGCTCCCTGGCCCGATGGCCTGGTGTGCCACACGGCTCCCGTCGCAGACTCGGCTCGGTCGCCCTCCATCGTAGGTGCAGCAAGGGCTCCCCCGAGGTCGGGCGCGAGAGTACGACGAACTCAGTCGCGGCCGGTGCGCCTGCCCGCAGCCCTCCCGGGCAGCCTGCTGGTGACCAGGCTCACCACGTCGTTGACCTCACGGATGCGCATCGCCCGGGCGAGGAGCAGGAGCGCGACCAGGTCGACCGCCCCGATGCCGACCAGGAGCACGACGGCCTGCAGCTTGCCGTCGCCGAGCTCCCACACCGACAGGAGCCCGGCCCGGAACGCCCAGGCCACGCCGGCGGCGACCGCGGAGGCGATCATCATCCGCACCAGGAAGCGCAACGTCACCGAGGTGTCGAGGCCGCCCAGGACCCGGCGGAGCACCAGGTAGGACAGCAGCGCGCCCACGGCGTACGACCCGTCGTAGGCGAGCACGAGCCCCGGGGCGGTGTCCTGCGGGTCGGTCGCCGAGGTGACGGCGATCGCGAGCGCGATGTTCGTGGCCGCGATGACGCACTGGACGTAGAAGACCGTCCGGGTCCGCTCGAGGGAGTAGAAGCCGCGGAGCATGAGGTAGTGGACGGTGAAGAACAACAGCCCGGGTGCGAAGAGGGCGAGCGAGACCGCGAAGTCGCGGTAGGTCTCCGAGGCGGCGGCGTAGCCCCACACGATGTTGGACAGGGGCAGCGCGATCAGCGGCAGGACGGCGGCGAACGGGAGGATGAGGGCGAGCGCGGTGCGGGTCGTCGCCGCGACCTGGCGGGCCACGCCGTCGGTGTCGCCGTCGGCGGCGTGCCGGGACAGCAACGGCAGGGTCGCGGTCGCCAGCGAGACCGTCGCGATCGAGTGCGGTGCCATCACCAGCAGGAAGGCGCCGGAGTAGATCGTGTAGCCCGTGCCGGCGTCCCCGGAGGACCCCGTCCCGCACCCGGCCACTGCGAGCGCCGTGCCGCTGGAGGCCAGCCGCACCACCACCGTGTACGCGACCTGGTTGACGATGACGAAGCCGAGGGTCCAGATCCCCAGCTGCAGCGTGTGCCCGAGGCCGGTGCCGCGGAAGTCGAACCGCGGACGGTAGTGGAAGCCGGCCGCCCGCAGGTACGGAAGCAGCACGCAGAACTGCGCGACGATGCCGATGGTCGAGCCCAGACCGAGCAGCCACTCCTGGCCGGGGGCGTAGCCGCCGCAGAGCTCGTCGCCGCTGGCGGCGCCGTAGCTGACGAGGTAGACGAGCAGCACCGCCACGGAGATGACGTTGTTGGCGATCGGCGCCCACATCATCGGCCCGAACCTGTTGCGGGCGTTGAGCACCTGGCCGACCAGCACGAACATCCCGTAGAAGAAGATCTGCGGAAGGCAGAACCGTGCGAAGTCGATGACGGAGTCGCGCTGCGCAGCGAGGCCGGGACCGAAGAAGGCGTCGTCGAGGTAGAGCCGCATCAGCACAGGCGCCGCGATGACCAGGACGGCCGTGGTGCCGGCCAGGAAGAGGCCCGCGAGCGTGACGATGCGGTTGGTGTAGGCCTCCCCGCCGTCCGCGTCGGTCTTCATCGCCCGGACCAGCTGCGGCACGAGGACGGCGTTGAACACCCCGCCGGCGAGCAGGATGTAGAGCATGTTCGGCACGGTGTTCGCGATGGTGAACACGTCGGCGTGCAGCTGGGTGCCGAGCGCCGCGGCGAGCAGCAGCGAGCGCGCGTAGCCACTGACCCGGGACACCGCGGTGCCGGCCGCCATCACCGCGCTCGACGAGAGGACGGAGCTGCCCGTCCCGGAGCTCCCTGCACCCGGCTCGCTCACGCCGCTGCTCCGGAGCGCTGCCGTCGCAGGTGCCGGCTGATCCGCCGGGTCAGCCGGATCGCGATCGCGATGAAGAGGAAGCCGGCGCCGACGGCCATGATGACCCAGACGATGAGCCCGACCCTGCTGCTGCGGACGCTGAGGGTCGTGCCCTGGCCGAGCACCTTCCCGCTGCTGGTGACCGGCTGGATCCGCACCTGGTGGATGCCGATGTCCGACGACGTGGCCTCGATGCGCAGCGCCTGGCGTCCGCCCGGTGCGAGCTCGACGGGGCCGGGGGTCACGACCTCGAGCGAGCCGCCGGAGACCGACGTCCGCAGGCCCACGGTGACCGGTTGGTCGAGACCGTTGACGATGGTGATCGGGAACCGTCCCGTCTCGCTCGACATGGTGACGAAGGACGGCCCCCGCACCTGGACCTGACCGAGCCATGAGCGGATCTGCCCGCGGACGGCACGGGCGCGTTCTGCGGCGACCCCGGGGAAGCGCCGGCTCCAGGACGAGGTGCCGAGCAGGGCCATCTCGTCGAGACGGTCGCCGATGGTGGACTCCTCGGTGAGGAGCTCCTGCAGGGTCACCGTGGCGGACAGCACCCGTTGCACGGAGGCCACGAGGTACGCCGGGAGCTCCCTCTCGACCTCCGAGTCGGGGATGACCAGCCGCTCCGGGTCGACCTGCACGTCGCCGGTCTCGCGGTCGAGCAGGCCGGTGAGCGAGCCCGGCTGGATCCACGGCAGGTCGAGGCCCCGGAAGAACTTCGCCTCTCGCCACGCGCTCCCCGGGTCCCAGCTCGGGGGCAGCAGCACGGCCATCGGCTGCTCGGCGGCCACGGGTGAGAGGGCATGGAGCGCGACCTGCGCGAGGAGGCTCTGCCGGACCCCGAGGGCCGAGGTCTCGTCGGAGGGCTGCGGCTGGAACAGCGAGGTCCTGCTCGGGACCACGACCACCCGGCCGCCGGTCGTGCGCTCCGCGACGGGCGCCCCGGTCGCCGCGACGTCCGGGGCGGCGCTGGTCGACAACAGCGCCGGCACGCGTGGGTCGAGGTCGGTGGCGGCCTGGGGGGACAGGTAGCCGCTGAGCGGGGAGACGACGGGCCGCGACGAGATGCCGCGGGCGTCGAGCACGTCGGTGCTCTGCTGCAGCGACCGCGAGACGAGGGCGTCGGCGCCGGCGCGATCGGCGGCGCTCACGTCGAGGTCCGCGAAGGGGAGACCGAGCACCGTGTGCCCGTTCGCGTCGCGGTCGAAGTCCTGCAGCCACCTCGCCGCGATGCGAGCCTCGGCGGGGAGGTCGGCCTCGTCGGTCGGCGCGTCGTCACCCGCGGCGGAGGCCTTCTCCTCGGCGGTCTGGCCCGGGTCGGCGGTGAGCGTGGTCGCCGGGTTGCCCTGCGCGACCGACTCCGCTGCCTGGAGCACCGCCGGGTCCACGACCCAGGTCAGGGGGAACTCCCCGGACGTCCGGCTCATCCGGACCAGCCGCCCGAACCGGCCGTCCTTGGTGAAGGTCTGCTGCCACGTCGGCAGGAACTGCAGCTCGCCGGTGGGGGCGCGCACCACGTGGTTGCGGAACTGCAGGCCGAGCGCGAGCGACGTCGTCGGCGTGTCCTCGGGCACCAGCGGGATGAACGTACGAGCGCGTCCGTCGGCACCCTCGAGGCGCCCCTCGTCACCGGAGCCGAGCACCTGGACGCTGAGCCAGTAGACCCCGGAGTCGCCCGAGATCTCGAGGTCGTCGCGGGTGACCGTGATCGTGAACCTCGTCGAGTCGCCCGGCGCGAGGTCGGGGACCTCCTCGTACAGACCGGGCGTGATCAGCCGGTCGCCGCCGAGCTCGAGGCGTGGGTCGGACTGCTGCGCGGCCAGGAGGTCGGTCGGGGTGGTGATCGGCGCGAACGAGGTGAGCAGGTAGACGCTGAGCCCGCTCCAGGTGGAGTCGGACCGGTTGACTATCCGTCCTGAGACGGTGATCTCGTCCTTGCCGCGGTCGGGGATCGTGCTGGGCGTGAGCCGACGGATGACGACCTCGAGCGGATCGCTCTCGTCGACGACCCGCGCAGCCGCCTCGGCCCGGGTGCGGCCGTTCGTCGCGGTCCCGGGCGCCACGGCCGCCTGCGTGCCGGCCACGGGCAGGACCGCGAGGACCAGCCCCATCAGCAGCGCCACCAGCGTGGCCACGACGAGACGTCGGGTCGCTGGCGGGTTCACCACGTCAGGCTAGCGATGCGGACGTCCTCCGCCTCGGTCTCTACAGTGGTGTCCCGTGCCCGGACCCTCGTCTTCCCTCTCCATGGTGGAGGTGCAGGCGCGTGTCGCCGCCGAGCTCGACCGGCTGGGCCCGGTGCTCGACGAGCTGGGAGCGATCTTCACCGGTGCCGGGCACGAGCTGGCGCTCGTCGGGGGCCCGGTCCGCGACGCGATGCTCGGACGTGCCCACCAGGACCTCGACCTGACGACGTCCGCGACGCCCGACGAGACCGAGCGGCTCGTCGACGGCTGGGCCGACGCCACCTGGGACATGGGGCGTGACTTCGGGACCATCGGATGTCGCAAGGGGCCCTGGACGGTCGAGATCACGACGTACCGCTCGGAGCACTACGACCCGGGCTCCCGC
This sequence comes from uncultured Actinomycetota bacterium, assembly GCA_963759965.1. Classification (GTDB taxonomy): domain Bacteria; phylum Actinomycetota; class Actinomycetes; order Propionibacteriales; family Nocardioidaceae; genus Marmoricola_A. Next base: position 80,862 of record CAVXBM010000016.1, on the reverse strand, counting down.
AAGCCTGCCGTGGTCTACGGCGACTCGCTCGAGGTCGACCTGGGCCGCCGCGACTTCACCGTCAACGCGATGGCCGTGGCGCTTCCCGACCGCACCTTCGTCGACCCGTACGGCGGTGTGGTCGACCTCGCGCACCAGGTGCTCCGCACGCCGGGACGGCCGGAGGACTCGTTCTCCGACGACCCGCTGCGGATGATGCGTGCCGCCCGGTTCGCGGCCCAGCTCGGTTTCACCGTGGCTCCCGAGGTCGTCGAGGCGATGACGGGCATGGCGGACCGGATCGGCATCGTGTCCGCGGAGCGGGTCCGTGACGAGCTGGTGAAGCTGGTCTGCGCGCCCCGACCCCGTCGCGGCCTGACCCTGCTGGTCGAGACCGGGCTGGCCGAGCGCGTCCTCCCCGAGCTGCCCGCGCTCTCCCTGGAGCGCGACGAGCACCACCGGCACAAGGACGTCTACGAGCACACCCTGACCGTGCTCGAGCAGGCCATCGACATGGAGGGCCGCCTCGGTGGGGACGGCCCCGACTTCGTGACGCGCTTCGCCTCGCTGATGCACGACGTGGGCAAGCCGCGCACCCGACGGTTCCAGGACGACGGCACGGTCACCTTCCACCACCACGACGTGGTCGGGGCGAAGCTCACCCGCAAGCGGATGAAGGCCCTGCGCTTCTCCAACGAGGTCACCGAGGCGGTGGCCAAGCTGGTCGAGCTGCACCTTCGGTTCCACGGCTACGGCTCGGGGGAGTGGACCGACGCCGCGGTCCGCCGCTACGTGCGCGACGCCGGGGACCAGCTGGCCCGCCTGCACGTGCTGACGCGGGCCGACTGCACGACGCGCAACAAGCGCAAGGCCGACCGGCTGCGCCGCACCTACGACGACCTCGAGGTGCGCATCAGCCGGCTGGCCGAGCAGGAGGAGCTCGACGCGATCCGGCCCGACCTCGACGGCAACCGGATCATGGAGGTCCTCGGCGTCGGCCCCGGACGGGTCGTCGGGCAGGCCTACGCGTTCCTGCTCGAGCTGAGGATGGAGCGCGGTCCCCTCGCCCCGGAGGAGGCCGAGGCCGAGCTGCGCACCTGGTGGTCCGCGCGTGAGGGCCAAATCCCCGCGGCCGAGGAAAACCCCTCCTAGAGTCAGGCAACCACTGACGCGCCCCGAGCGTCAGAGGTGCGAGAGTCACGCTCGTGACGGCTCGCAGCCGGCCATCTCGGCCCCGTTCCGGAGGGGAACACCCCATGTTCCGACCGTCCTTGCCCCCCGCACGCACCAAGCGCTCCGCGCTGGTCGCGTCCCTCGCCACGCTGGCGGTGACCGCGGCCATGACCTCGGCCCCCGGCGGCTCCGCCACCTCGGCTCCGCTCGACACCTGCCCCGAGGCGTTCCCCTCTGCCGACCTGGTCCGTGACCAACCGGTCGACGGGCTCACCGTGAGCGAGGGCGCCACGCCCGAGCCGTTCACCGGAAAGGTGATCGGTGTCCTGCAGGACGGCATCGCACCCGACGTCGACATGATCATGATGCGGCTGACCTCGGACGAGATCGACCGCGTCGGGGGCATCTGGGCCGGCATGTCCGGCTCGCCGGTCTACGCCGAGGACGGCACGCTCATCGGCGCCGTGGCGTACGGCCTGTCCTACGGCCCGTCGCCGGTCGCCGGCATCACGCCCGCCGAGGACATGCAGAAGCTGCTCGACCTCGAGGCGCCGGCGCGGCAGGCCGCGCAGAAGGTCGCGATCCCGAAGCGCACCGCAGACCGGCTGGTCGCCCGCGGCACGCTGACCCGGGCCGAGGCCGACGGCGGCATGAAGCAGCTCGCCACCCCGCTCGCCGTCTCCGGGATGAGCACGACGAAGCGGCTCAACAAGGCCACGAAGCGGCTCGGGCTCAAGAACGTGAAGGTCTACCGCTCCGGCGCCGCACCCGCGCAGCGCGCGGCCGCCGCCGGGGGACTCGTCCCGGGTGGCAACCTCGCCGCCTCCCTGTCGTACGGCGACTTCTCCGCCGTCGGCACGGGCACCGTCACGATGGTCTGCGGCGACGACGTCGTCGGGTTCGGCCATCCGTTCGACTGGAAGGGCAAGACCTCGCTCACGCTGCACGACGCGGACGCGCTGTACATCCAGGAGGACTCCCTGGGCGCGCCGTACAAGGTGTCCAACCCGACGGGCCCGGTCGGCACCATCGACCAGGACCGGCAGGTCGGCATCGCCGGCTTCGGCGGCGAGATCCCCGACACGACCGACGTGACCTCGACGATCGAGAGCACCGAGGGCGGCAGCCGCACCGGCCACACCTACGTGTCGATGCCGGACTTCCTGCCCGACCTCGCCGCTCTCGGCGTCGTCGCCAACGGCGCCAAGGTCCTCGACGCGGTGACCGACGGCACGGCGGACTACGGCTTCACGATCACCGGCACCACCAAGGCCGGCGACCCCTTCACGGTGCAGCGCGACAACGTCATGGCCGACAGCTGGGACATCGCCTACATGGCGCCCTACGAGCTGTACGACGTGCTCTACCGCCTGCAGAGCAACAAGTACACGGCCGTGGACATCGACAGCGTCACCTTCGACGGCGAGCTGTCACCCGACTACAGCCGCTACACGATCAGCTACGTCGAGGTGAAGCAGGGCAGCTCCTGGACCCGCGTGACCCGGCGCACCAAGGTCGTCGCGCACCCGGGCCAGGTGCTCAAGCTGCGGGCCACCCTGGGCTCGTTCCGCGACGAGCTGCCCGAGAAGGTCGTCCCGCTCAACGTCCCGGTGACCTGGGGCCAGGGCGAGGTCGGCGAGGTCGTCGTCGGCAGCGGCGACTTCGGCGAGTTCTTCTTCAAGGGCGCTGCTCGCAGCGCGGCCAAGGCCCAGGCACGTCGGGCCGGGTCGTTCGACTCGCTGATCGACTCGATCCAGGACGCTCCGCGCAACGACCAGGTCTCCGCGACGCTGTTCAGCTTCGAGACCGGCCAGGCCTCGGACCCGACGGTCAGTGCGCCGCAGGGTGACGTGATCGGCGGCTCGAAGTCGTTCCGCCTGGTCGTCAAGAAGTGACCTGAGCGACGACAGTCGCGCAGCCACGAGGGCCGGTCGCCCAGGCGACCGGCCCTCCGCCGTCTCCTAGGGTGGAGCCATGAAGAGTGAGCTGTTCGCCCAGGGCAACCTCGAGAACGAGACGCAGCAGCGGTTCGCGCTGCAGAACTCCCAGCTCCTCCGGGTCTCCCTCGGCCCGGACGTGCTCGCGGTCAAGGGAGCGATGGTGGCCTTCCAGGGCCAGGTCCGCTTCGACCACGAGGGCTCGGGCAGCATGGGCAAGCTGTTGAAGAAGGTGCTCACCTCCGAGGACATCCCGCTGATGCGGGTCAGCGGCCAGGGCGAGGTCTTCTTCGCCAACTCCGCCGGCTACGTCTACCTGCTGGAGCTCGACGGCGACGGCCTCAGCGTCAACGGACGCAACCTGCTGGCCTTCGACGCCGCGATGACCTGGGACATCAACCGGGTGAAGGGCGCCGGGATGATGGCCGGCGGCCTGTTCAACACCACGGTCACCGGGACCGGGTCCGTGGCGCTGTGCACCGTGGGTCACCCCGTGGTCCTCGACTGCACGCAGCAGCCGACGTACGTCGACGTGCAGGCGGCCGTCGCCTGGTCGGCCGGCCTGGTGCCGCAGGTCGTCAACAGCATGAACATGAAGTCGATGCTCCGGGGCGGCAGCGGCGAGGCGTTCCAGTACGCCTTCCACGGCCCGGGGTTCGTCGTCGTCCAGCCCTCGGAGTGGGCAGGCGACCCCGCCGGCGGCGGGAGCGGCGGCGGTGGCGGCGGTCTGATGGGCAACCTGCTCAACGGCTGACGGCGGTCAGGGCGGTCAGAAGCCGCCGCGGGTGCGCAGCTCGGTGAGCCACCGGGCGTAGCGCGGCAGCTCCCACTTCTCCGCGTCCACGAGAGCCTGGTCGGCGTGCCCGCGGGCCGCCGTGAGCTCGCCGAGGGTCGCCTCGGCGAGTGCGAGGTAGCCGTCGACCGGACCCTGCACGGCGGAGATCCCGGCGAGGGCCATCCGGCCGCTCAGGGGGAGCAGCCCGTCGCGGACCAGCTGCGCCTTGGCGCGGTCGCCGAGCGCGTGCGCGGACTCCGCGAGCGAGGCGAGCGTCGAGGCCGACGTCCAGTTGGGCACCCGGTGCGGGACCCAGGCGTCGAGCACACGCCGGGCGTCGTCCATCCGGTCGAGCCGCGGAAGGATCGTGTGGAGCAGGTCGAGGGCCATCTCCTCGGGCGTCTCGGACACCACGGCGACGAGCATGTCGAGGATCGGGACCAGCCTCTGCTCGCGCCACACGAACGGGACCACCTCGAGCGCCGCGAGCTGCACGTCCACGTCGATCACCGTGGTGCTCGCGATCAGGGGGCGGAGCGCCGCCACGCAGCCCTCGAGCCAGTCCTCGTCGTCCCGGAGCGACGCCAGGTGCAGCTCCACCCAGCCGAGAGCCAGGTTGACGTACAGCAGCCGCCGCCGACGGGCCTGCCGTGTCGCCTCCCCCGCCAGCCGCTCGAACCCGGCACGGTCACCCGCCTCCATCGCGTCCGCGGCGGCGTTGGCGAGGCTCACGGCGACGAGGTCCGGGTCGCCGGCGCGTCGAGCCGCGTCCAACGCAGCCGTCGACAGGGCGGTGCGCTCGGTCAGCTGCCAGGGGTTCCAGAGAGCGAGCCACGCGGTGCGGGAGGCCCAGACGGTCAGCCGGTCGTCGTCGATCCGGTGCGCGATCGCGAGCCCCTCGTCCACGAGGGCCGCGCGCTCCGCGGTCGCGGTCGGGTCGTAGTAGAGCTCGACGGCCAGCGCGAGCATCAGCTGACAACGTTCGGGGGAGTCGTGGGCGGCCAGCTCACGCATCCCCCACCGCAGGTCGTCGATCGCGTCCTCGTGCACCTGGTTCCACCCGTGGGCGAGCCACATCGTCCGGTCGGTCAACGCGGCCGCAGCCCGCGCCATGCGCACGGGATCGCCTTCGTGCCGCGCGAGCGCGACCGCCTCGAAGGCGCAGGCGACGACGCTCGCCCAGTCGGCGTAGCTCTGGTGGTCGCGCGCCTTGGCGAGGAGCAGGTCGAAGTGCTCCTCGGGGGTGCCCTGGGGGTCCCGACGGTGCGCCTCGACGGCGCCGCCGAGCAGCGCCGCCGCCTCCTCGTGGGAGAACGAGCGTCGCGCCTGCGCCGCGGCCTCGGCGGCGGCCCGCCAGGCCCGGCCCACGTGCGTCGGGCCTGCGGCCAGCCAGTGCCGGGCGAGCTCCGCGGTGCGCTCCTCGGGCTGGAGGAGGGCGAGGACCTCCTCGTCGTGCTCGAGCACGTGCGCCACGCGCGCGTGCCGCCGGGCCAGGCGCAGTGCCGAGGTGGAGCCGGCCACCGCGTCACGGGTCAGGGCGTGAGAGAAGGTCACGGTCTGCTCGTCGACGTCGATCACGAGACCTGCGTCTCGCGCCGGCTGCAGGTCCGTGTCGACCGCGCCGACGTCCCGCTCGACCACCCGGGCGAGCACCTCCACGGAGAAGCGACGGCCCAGGACGGCGGCGTCGAGCAGGAGGTCCCGGGTCTGCTCGGGAAGAGCGCCGACCCGGCGCAGCACCACGTCCCGCACGGTCGTCGGCAGCGCGCCGTCGGCATCCGAGCCCGAGGCCCGGGCCAGCTCGACGAGGAAGAACGGGTTGCCCGCGGCGCGGGTCCGCCACGCTTCGGCCGTCTCGGTGGGCACGTCGGTCCCTCTGACGGCTGACACCAGCGCGAGGGTGTCGTCCTCCGCGAGCCCCGTGAGGTCGAGCCGCGCGACGTGGCGGCGCGCGAACGACTCGTCGACCTCCGGCCCGGCGAGGGAGGCACCCGGCCACGCGCGCCGGGTCGCCACGACGGCGAGCCGCTGCCGGGTGCTCAACGCGTTCAGCAGGTGGGCGAGCACGCGCAGGCTGGTCGCGTCGGCCCAGTGCAGGTCGTCGAGCACGACGAGCACCGGACGGTGCAGCGACCGGTCGGTGACCTCGCGGCCCAGCGCCTCCCAGGTGCGGAACGCGTCTTCCGTCGGGTCGGCCGACGGGTCGTCCGAGCCGCTCTCCACGCCGGCGAGGACCTCGCGCACGCTAGCGGTGAGCGCGGTCCCCTCGTGCGACGCCAGGTCCTGCAGGAGACCGACCCAGGGCCACAGGGGCGGGGCCCCCTCGTCGGAGGAGCACCTCCCGACGCCGACGGCGAAGCCGCGGGCGATCGCCTCCGCGGCCAGATCCTCCACCAGGCGGGTCTTGCCGATGCCCGCCTCGCCGACGAGCAGTGCGCACGCGGGAGTGCCGGCGTCGGCGAGGTCGAGCACCTCGCGCAGCGCGAGCTCCTCCTTGGCGCGCCCCACCGTGGTCCAGGGGCTTCCGCCCGCCCTCCGCGCCGGGGCCAGCGGTGCGCTGGTCACGGCAGGCGCGACGTCCGGCACGGCCACCGTGTCCGGGAGGCGGCGGAGCAGGAGCGGATCCTGCTCCAGCACCTTCTGCTCGAGGTCGCGCAGCTCCTGGCCGGGGTCGATGCCGAGCTCCTCGGCGAGCACCGAGCGCACCTGCCGGAGCGCCTCCAACGCGTCCGCCTGCCGGCCCGAGCGGGTCAGCGCCAGGGCGTGCAGGGCCCAGGTCGACTCCCGCAGCGGGTTGCGGGCGGTGTTCTGCTCGGTCGCAGCCACCACGGTCGCGTGGTCGCCGAGCGCCAGCAGCCCCAGGTCCCGGTCGTCCTCGGCCTGCAGCCGCAGCTGCTCCAGGCCGGCCCGTGCTGCGTCGACCTCGGGATGGTCGGGCAGGTCGGCGTACGCCTCACCGGTCCACCAGCCGAGGAGCCCCTCGAGCTCGTCGACCCACCCGGACACCGAGGACCGGTCGGGCCACGCCTCGGCGCCCTCCCCGGTGAGCAGGCCGGTGAGGGGTGCCAGGTCCCGGTGCCGTGCCCGGACCGCGTCGGCGAAGGCGGCGCTGTCCACGGCCTCCACGGGCAGGGCGAGGCGGTAGCCGCGGTCCGTGGTGACGAGCGCCGTCGGCTTCTCCCGCGGCTTCAGCTCGGGCTCGAGGGAACGGCGCAGCCCCGAGATGTAGGAGTGCAGCGTGCCGTGCGCGCCGGGCGGGGCCGTGTCCCCCCACACGAGGTCGACGAGGGACTCCGCGGCAACCTCGGTGCCGCGCCTCAGCGCCAGCGCCGCCAGGATCGAGCGCGGCCGACGGGCCCCGAGGTCGACCTGGTCGCCCCCCGCGGCCTCCAGCCGGCTCGGCCCGAGCACGCGCACTCGCACGCGGGAGAGCCTAGGGCCAGCCCGGCTCCCAAGGAGGGTCCAACCCGCACCCAAGGTCGTCCCGCGACGGTGGTCCCACACCGATCGAGACCACCCCGGAGGAACCGATGACCAGCACCCGCGCCCGCCGTACGCCCTGGCCAGCTCACGCTCCCGCGCCAGACCCACACCGCGGAAGGTCCGCACGACCAGACCGGCATGTACGTCATGCACCACGCCTTCCGGCGCGACCTCGACCGTCTCGTGGGCGCCGTGCGGAAGACGCCCCTGGGCGACCGCGACGTGTGGCGGGCGCTGCACGAACGGTGGTCGTTCGTCGACGAGACGCTGCACCACCACCACGCCGTCGAGGACTCCTCGATCTGGCCCACCCTGCTCGAGCACGCGCGGACCACCGGCCACGAGGCCGACCTGCAGACCCTCGAGGACATGGAGGCCGAGCACGCCACCATCGACCCGGGACTCGCCGGGGTCCGCACGGCGTTCGCCCAGGTGCTCGCCGACGGCGACGAGGACCACCGCAACGCTCTCGACATCCGGCTCACCGCACTGCGCGAGGGTCTCCTCGCCCACATGCAGCACGAGGAGACCGAGGCGCTGCCGATGATCCAGCGGACGATGTCCGACGAGGAGTTCGCCGCGACCGAGGAGGCGGCGCAGCGCGCGTACCCGTTGAGGATGGTCCCCACGCTGGTCCCGTGGGTGCTCGACGAGCTTCCCGAGGAGGGCAGGGAGCGGATGTTCGCGATGGCGGGCCCGGCGTACCGGCTGCTCTCCAGGCTGTTCGTCCCGCGCTACGAGCGCCGGACGAGGGCTGCGTTCAAGTACGCCTAGCCTCGAGGCCATGTCGATCGAGATCGTCAAGACCACCGCGTGCGAGGCCCCGCTGGACGTCGTCTTCGACTACGTCGCCGACTACCGCAACGTGCCCGACTGGCTGTTCGGCGTGGAGACCTTCGAGCCCGTGGGTGATGTCGACCACGGGCTCGGAGCGGTCTTCGACGCGGCGATGCACCTCGGGATGACGCTGAAGAGCCGCATCGAGGTCAATGCCTGGGTCGACAGCCGGCTGATCGGCTTCGACTCGATCAAGGGCTTCAAGAACAGCTCGCGGTGGAACTTCGAGCGCACCGGCGACACCAGCACGCTGATCACCGCCGAGGTCAGCTACTCCCTGCCCTTCGGCCCCGCCGGGAAGGCGATGGGGAAGGTCATCGAGCCGTTCGTCAAGCGGGCCGTCGCGCACTCCAGCGCGCAGCTCAAGGAGCAGGTCGAGAAGGTCGCCGGCACACGGGACTAAGCGGCACCCGTCCGAGGTTCCCCAAGGTATGCAGAGGTTCTGGCGCTTCCCACGGGTCACGGCTCGTGGGAAGCGCCAGCTCTTCGTGGGAAGTGGGGACCAATGGGGACGCGCGCGTACGCCGCGGCGACGACCGCGTAGCCGACGGCGAGCGTGAGGAGCAGGACGGTGGAGAGGCCGTCGTCGGGGAGCACGAGCGCTCCCGTCCCGGCCGCGGCCACGAACGCGACGTTGAACAGCACGTCGTAGAGCGAGAACACCCGGCCCCGGAACGCGTCGTCGACGCCGGTCTGGACGAGCGTGTCGACGCAGATCTTGATGCCCTGGGAGCACAGGCCGAGCACGAACGCGGTGACCAGCAACGAGCCCTGGGTCACGAGCGCCACCGGGAGCAGCTGCGTCAGGCCGCAGAGGACGAGCAGGGACAGGATCCAGGTCCGCGGGCCGGTGCGCTCCACGACGGCCGGGGTGACCACCGCGGCGAGGAGGAATCCGGCGCCGCTGACCAAGGTGGCGAGTGCGAGCTCGGCGAAGGCCGCGTCCTCGTCGTCCGGGTGCATGTCGTTGCGGAAGACGAGGACCAGGGCGACGGTCACGATCCCGACGAGGTACCGCTGGGCGCCGATCACCCCGAGGGCGGACGCGGCCGACGGCCGGGAGCGGAGGTGGCGCAGGCCGTCCACGAGGCCGGCGACCACCGACCGGACCGCCTCGCGCACCGGCGGTGGCGCGTCGGCCAGGTCCGGTCCCAACAGGGCGCGGGGGATGCGGAGAGCAAGGCTGCCGGCGACGCCGTACAGCACGGCAGCTGCCAGCAGGACCGTCACGTCCCCGTCCAGCCCGCTGTCGCGGGCGACTGCCCGGACACCGCCGCCGGCAGCCAGCCCGACGACGAAGGCGAGCGTGCCCGCAGTCGGCGTCAGCGCGTTCGCGGTGACGAGGTCCTCGCGTGCCACCGTGTGCGGCAGCGCGGCCGAGAGCCCGGCGAGCAGGAAGCGGTTGACCGAGAGGCACAGCAGCACGACGCCGTAGAAGACCGGGTCCGGGAGGTCGGCGGCCACCACGGCCGCGACGACCGCCGCGATCCCGACCCGCACGAAGTTCGCCCAGGCCAGGACCTGCCGCCGCGACCAGCGGTCGAGCAGCACGCCCGCGAACGGGCCCAGCACAGAGAAGGGCAGCAGCACCACGGCCAGCGCCGCGGCGATGGCAGCCGGTGAGGGCTGCTTCTCGGAGGCGAAGAGGGCGTACGACGCCAGCGCGACCTGGAAGACGCCGTCGCTGAGCTGGCTGGAGAGCCGCACCACGAAGAGCCGCCGGAACCACCGTCCGCGCAGGAGCTGCGCCAGGTGGTGCCAGGCCGAGGACATGGGGTCATGGTGCCGGAAAGCGGAGAGCCGCCGGGCCAAGCGGCCCGGCGGCTCTCGTGCGCCTCTCGTCCGGCAGGTGGCTCAGGCGGTGACGGGGTCCCCGTTGAGGGTCCGGAACGTGTAGGCCTGGGCGATCACGACGACCGGGATCGCGACGAGCAGCCCGACGAGGCAGGCGCAGAGGCCGACGATCTGGGCGGCCACCGTCGCGAGCCAGAACAGCAGCAGCGTGCCGACGTTCGCCTTGACCATGTTGAAGCTGGCCTTGATCGCGTCCACCGCCGACAGGTCGCGGTCGATCACGAAGTACAGCGTGTACGACGTGAAGAACAGCACGGCGAGGCCGGGCAGGATGCAGAGGATCAGGCCGATGAACGTCATCACACCGGTGATGATCGAGGCGAGGATGACCTGGCCCCAGTTGATGCCGTTGAAGGCCTGGCCGACGTCGATCTTCTGGCCGCGGGTCAGCATCAGCGAGCCCTTGATGATGCCCGACTGGACGATCAGCTGGACGATCAGGCCGATGGCGTTGAACGCGAACCCCACGATGGCGGCTCCGCCGAAGAGCGAGGTCCCCTGGGTCGCGTCGAACGCGCTCGAGACGATCTGCCGGCCGATGAACTGGATGATGCCCATCGCGATGACGATGAGCACCGTGATGACGACCAGCGGGCCCCAGTTGTCCTTGAACTTGTTCCAGGCGTAGCTGAAGGCGTTGCTGACGCTGTAGGGACCGCCGGGCACGCCGCCGGGAGCGGCGTAGCCGCCCGGGGCGCCCGGAGGGGGCGGAGGCGGGGGGCTTCCCCACCCGTCGCCCGGAGGCGGCGGCGGAGGCGCGTCACCACCCGGCGGGGGATAGCTCGCGCCCGGTGGGGGCGGAGGAGGCGGCGGGGGTGCGGAGGACTGCTCGGGAGGGTCGTTCGGCGGGTTGCCGGGCGGAGGCGGGTAGTCGCTCATGTGCGAACAGTAGCGACGATGCCCCGCCCGGCAACGGACCGAAACTCAGCGGTCTGATCCCCTTTCGGGGAGCGGTCAGCGCTCCACGTCCCCGCGGATGAACGCCTCGAGCTGCACGCGGCCCTCGTCGTCCGGCATCTGCACGGGCGGCGACTTCATGAGGTACGTCGACGCCGACAGGATCGGGCCGCCGATGCCGCGGTCCTTGGCGATCTTGCAGGCGCGCAGCGCGTCGATGATGATGCCGGCGCTGTTGGGGGAGTCCCAGACCTCGAGCTTGTACTCCAGGTTGATCGGGACGTCGCCGAACGCGCGGCCCTCGAGCCGGACGTAGGCCCACTTGCGGTCGTCGAGCCACGCGACGTAGTCGGAGGGGCCGATGTGGACGTTCTTGTCCTCGATCTTGCCGGCCAGCGAGCCCTTGAGGTTCGAGGTCACCGACTGGGTCTTCGACACCTTCTTGGACTGGAGGCGCTCGCGCTCGAGCATGTTCTTGAAGTCCATGTTGCCGCCGACGTTGAGCTGGTAGGTGCGGTCCAGCGCGACGCCGCGGTCCTCGAAGAGCTTGGCCATCACGCGGTGCGTGATCGTCGCGCCGACCTGGGACTTGATGTCGTCGCCGACGATCGGGACGCCCGCGTCCTCGAACTTCTTGGCCCACTCGGGGTCGGAGGCGATGAACACGGGCAGCGCGTTGACGAAGCCGACACCGGCGTCGAGCGCGCACTGGGCGTAGAACTTGTCGGCCACCTCGGAGCCCACCGGGAGGTAGGACACGAGCACGTCGGCGCGGGAGTCCTTGAGCGCCTGGACGACGTCCACGGGCTTCTCGTCCGACTCGTCGATGGTCTCGAGGTAGTACTTCCCGAGACCGTCGTACGTCGGTCCGCGCTGCACCGTCACGCCGGTCGGCGCGACGTCGCAGATGCGGATCGTGTTGTTCTCCGAGTTGCCGATCGCCTCGGCCAGGTCGAAGCCGACCTTCTTGGCGTCGACGTCGAAGGCGGCGACGAACTCGATGTCGGAGACGTGGTAGTCGCCGAACGAGACGTGCATCAGGCCCGGGACGGTGCTGTCCGGGTCGGCGTCCTTGTAGTACTCGACCCCTTGGACGAGGGATGTGGCGCAGTTGCCCACGCCCACGATGGCTACGCGTACGGAACCCATCGGGCTCTCCTTAGTGCTTGTCGTTGTCAGGTTGTCTCGGTCGGTCTGGCGCGCCGCTGGGGACGCTGGTCGCCGCTCGCGTCGTTGCGCTCGGCGGCGATCATGTCCGAGAGCCAGCTGACCTCCCGCTGCACCGACTCCAGGCCGTGGCGCTGGAGCTCCGCGGCGTAGGTGTCGTCGGCCCGCAGGCGGGCCATCTGCTGCTCGACGCGTGCCAGCCGCTCCTCGAGCCGGGTGCGCCGGCCCTCGAGGATCCGCAGGCGGATCTCGCGGTCGGTACGCCCGAAGAAGGCGAAGCGGACGTCGAAGTCGCCGTCCTCCCAGGAGGACGGGCCGGCGTCGGACATCAGCCCGGCGAACCGTTCGTTCCCCTCGGGAGTCAGCTCGTAGACGATCCGCTGACGCCGGCTCACGCCGGCCGCCTTCGCCGTCACCGGGTCGGGCGTGGCGACGTACTCGCTGATCCAGCCGGACCGCAGCATCTTCTTCAGCGCGGGGTAGAGGCTGCCGTAGGACAGCACCCGGCCCCAGCCGAGGACGATGTTGAGCCGCTTGCGCAGCTCGTAGCCGTGCATGGGGGACTCGTGCAGCAGTCCGAGCACTGCGAGCTCGAGAGTCTCCCCGCGCCTGGTCACGCGATCCACCTTGTGTCGTCTGGCTACATCGAACAGACGTATCGTACCGATATATCGATCGGGATCTTCACGGGGGGTCGGTGTGTCTCGAGGTGCGAGCGAACTCACCCCCGCACATCGGCCCGTGTGCGTGTGCGGTGACCGCGCTTCGGGCATCCTGGGACGGATCCGCACCCACGAGCTCCCCGACACGCGGGGCCCTCCGGAAAGAGCAACCTTCGTGACCGATCGCAGCGGCAGGCCCCCGGCGAAGAAGTCGTCGGGGACCCGGCCGACCAGCAACAAGCCGGGCACGAAGCCGGGTGCCAAGCCGAAGGGCAAGTGGTCCTCGGGCTGGCGCCGGGTCGTGAAGTGGCTGGCGGCGATCGGGTTCGCGTTCTTCGCTCTCGGGCTGGTGGCGTTCGCCATCGCCTACGCCAAGACCGACATCCCGGACCCCAACGAGGGCTTCGAGACCCAGACCAGCTTCGTCTACTACGCCGACGGCAAGACGGTGCTCGGGAAGTTCGCCGACCAGAACCGGACGAGCATCGACCTGTCCGACGTCCCGGACCACGTGCAGGACGCCGTGATCGCCGCGGAGGACCGCAGCTTCTACACGAACAAGGGCATCGACCCGCGCGGCATCCTCCGGGCCGCCTTCAACAACGCCCGCGGCGGGGACACCCAGGGCGCGTCGACGATCACCCAGCAGTACGTCAAGGTCTTCTACCTGTCCCAGGAGCGCACCTGGAGCCGCAAGCTCAAGGAGGCGATCCTGTCGCTGAAGATCCAGCGGCAGCAGTCCAAGGAGGAGATCCTCCAGGGCTACCTCAACACCATCTACTTCGGCCGCGGCGCCTACGGCATCGAGGCCGCCGCCCGCGCGTACTTCCAGAAGTCGGCCGGCGGGCTCACGGTGCAGGAGGGCGCGGCGCTCGCGGCGCTGATCAACTCGCCGAACAACTACGACCCGGCCAACGGCAAGGCCTCCAAGCGCGGCGCTGCACAGCCGCTACAAGTACGTCATCGACTCGATGAACGACATGGGCACGCTCCCGGCGAAGCTCGCGTCGTCGTCGAGGCTCTACCGGCTGCCGGTGTTCCCCGAGATCGCCCAGACCAGCGTCAACGGCGGGCAGACCGGCCACGTGATGCGCATGGTCCGCGCCGAGCTGAAGGAGATCGGCTACAGCGACTCCGAGATCGACGGCGGTGGCCTCCGGGTCACGACGACCTTCACCCGCAAGGCGATGCTCGCCGCGGAGAAGGGTGTCGCCGCCGAGCGGCCGGACCTCAAGGAGCTGCACGTCGCGGTCGCGTCCGTCGACCCGCAGACCGGTGCCCTCCGCGGGATGTACGCCGGGCAGGACTACCTCAAGAGCCAGATCAACTGGGCCGTGGCCGGAGGTGCGCCGGGCTCGACCTTCAAGCCCTTCTCGCTGGCCACCGGCCTCACCTACGGCTACTCCCTCAAGTCGATCTTCGACGGGAGCTCGCCGCAGGAGATCGCCGGGACGGAGTTCAGCAACCAGGGCGAGGCCGGCGGTGAGAGCTTCGGCGACATCAGCCTGCTCACGGCCACCGAGGACTCGGTGAACACCGCCTACGTCAACCTCGTCGACTCGATCCCGGACGGCGTGGACCAGCTCATCGACACCGCGGTGGGCATGGGCATCCCGCGCAACAGTCCCGGCCTCGACCCGAGCCTCAGCATCGTGCTCGGCTCGGCCACGGTGAGCCCGATCGACATGGCCAACGCCTACGGCACCATCGACGACGGCGGGCTGGCGAAGGACGTCTTCGTGGTCGAGTCGGTGAAGTCGACCCAGGGCGGCAAGGACTACAAGCACAAGGTGGAGACCTCGCAGGCGATCTCCGAGGACGTCGCGGCGGACACCTCCTTCGCGCTGCAGGAGACGGCGCGGATCGGCACCGGCACGAACGCCAACGTCATCGGCCGACCGATCGCGGGCAAGACCGGCACCGCCACGACGGACGCCGGCCACGTCCGGTCGTCCTGGTTCGTCGGCTACACCCCGCAGCTGGTCACCGCGGTGATGTACAGCCGGGGCAACGGCAACGAGCCCTTGGACGGCTACCTCGACACGTTCTACGGAGGCGAGCACCCGGCCCGCACCTGGGCCAACGTCATGGAGATGGCCCTCGAGGGCGACGACATCCTCGAGTTCCCGCCGGCGGCCAACCTCGAGCAGACCGCCGAGGGCCACTCGGCCTCGCCGACGCCGACGTTCACGCCGAGCCCGACGCAGTCCAACACCCCGAAGCCCTCGAACACCCCCACGCCGAGCGACACCTCGTCCAACACCCCGTCCAACACCCCGTCCAACACCCCGACGCAGACTCCGTCGATCACCCCGACCGACACCGGGACGCCGGACCAGCCCGGGGGCGGTGGCGGCGGGGGTGGTGGCGCCGGAGGTGCCGGCGGCGCCGGGGACAACGGCGGCACGGGGGACACCGGCGACGGGCCACCGGCCGGTCGACGTCACCTGGAACCGGCCCGCGAGTAGCGTTCAGCGGGTGAGCAGCCCGCCCCCCACGGCCGCGCACCCAGCCTGGCCCTCGCACGAGGACCCCGTGGTCCGCAACGCGAGCGAGGTCGTCGGCGGGCCCGTCGGCAGCCACGCGCGTCCCCACCGCTGGTGGACCCCCGTGCGCGTCGTGCTCGCGGTCGCGTGCGTGGCCTGGTGCCTCGCGATGGTGCAGAAGTCGCCGTGCGGCGCCGACAAGTGGGGCGGGGCGAACAGCCGCTACGCCCAGCTGTGCTACACGGACCTGCCCTACCTCTACGTCAGCCGGGGGTTCGCCGAGCGGCACCTGCCGTTCACCGACTCGGGGGGCCGCTACCCGGACCTGGAGTACCCCGTCCTGATCGGGTACGTCGCGTACGGCGCCGCCGTGGTCGACCAGCTGGTCACCGGCGCGAAGGACGTCGCTGCCCGGAGCACGGTCCCGGTCTCCTCGCTCGGCCAGGACCCGCAGGTGGAGAAGGAGCGCCGCGCGTACTTCCTCGTCACGGCGGTGCTCCTGGCACCGCTGGCGCTGCTGGCGGCGTACTTCCTCGCCGGGGCGCACCGCGGCAGGCCGTGGGACGCGATGGCCTTCGCGGCGTCGCCGGTGCTGGTGCTCGCGGGGCTGGTCAACTGGGACCTCGTCGCGGTCGTCTGCGTCGCCGGGGCGTTCTGGTCCTGGGCCCGGGGCAAGCCGCTCGTCGGGGGCGTGTTCGTCGGGCTCGGGGTCGCGGCCAAGCTCTACCCGCTGTTCCTGCTCGGGGCGCTGCTCGTCGTGGCGGTCCGACGCCGACGGCTCCCGGACTTCGGCTGGGCGTGCTCGGGCGCGGTGGTGGCGTGGCTCGTGGTCAACCTGCCCGCCATGGTGTCCGACCTCGATGCGTGGAAGGGCTTCTGGCAGTTCAACTCCGCGCGCGGCGCCGACCTCGGGTCGCTGTGGCTGGTGTGGGTGCAGCGCGGCCACGAGGTCACGCCGCACACGATCAACGTGGTGTCGTGGGTGTTCTTCCTCGCCGTCTGCATCGGTGTGCTCGTTCTCGGACTGGCGGCCAAGCACCCGCCGCGGATCGCGCAGCTGGCCCTGCTGGTGCTCATCGGCTTCCTCGTCGTCAACAAGGTCTACTCACCGCAGTACGTCCTGTGGCTGCTGCCCGTCGCGGTGCTCGCCAGGCCACGGTGGCGAGACCTGATGATCTGGCAGGCCGGCGAGGTCCTCTACTTCGTGATGGTGTGGTTCTACCTCGGCAGCTTCACCTCGTCAGCGACCTCCGGCGCGCAGGACAGTGCCTACACCGTGGCGATCCTGGTGCGCGTCGCCGCCGAGCTCTACCTCGCCGCCGTGGTCGTCCGCGACGTCCTGCGCCCCTGGCACGACCCCGCCCGAGCCCATCTCGACGACGACCCGATGCTCCCCGAGCCGGGAGACCTGGTCAGGCGATGACGATGCGGTCGAACGACGTGGCGGTGTAGCGGACCTGGACGGCGACCTCGTCGCCGATGGCGGGGACGGCAGCGCCGTGGGGGAGGAAGAGCATCGAGGCCTGCATGTGCGGGGGCTCGGCGAACAAGCGGTGCTTGCCGCTGACCGTGAACGGCGAGCGGACGAAGCCCGCAGCGTCGAGGCCGCCCTTGGCCACGCGGGCGGCGCGGTCGCGGATCGTGGCACCGCCGGTCGGTGCCTCGAGGCCGATGCCGTGCGCGGTCCCGCCGGACACCACGACGAGGTGGCCCTGCTTGGGGGCCGACCGGCCGCGGTAGCCGAACACGTCACCACGCTCGACCGGGTGCACGTCGAGCACGGTGGCCCGGACCTGGAGGGCCCCGCGGTCGCCGAGCCACAGCTGGGTGCCGATGCGCGGCCGCAGCTCGAAGTCGCCGTACGACGCGGCGAGGCTCGTGAGCTCGGAGCCGGTGAGGTGGGAGACGTAGACCCGCCGTGTCGGCAGACCGCTGGCGACCATGTCGGTCAGCAGCCGCCGCACCTCGCCGAGGTGCGAGCCGGTGGCCATCGGCAGGTGCAGGGCGAAGCCCTCCACGACGACGCCGTCGACGTGGTCGGCTGCCTCGCGGAGCTCGCGCGGCGTGAACCCGTGCCGGCGCATCGAGGTGAGCAGCTCCAGCACCACGCGGGGTCGGTGCTCGGGCGACCCGGTGGCCGCCAGCTCCACGAGGTCGCTCGTCCGGCCGACCGTGTGGACGACCCGGGGGTCGTAGTCCGGTCGGCACTCGGAGGGACGCCACGGGGTGAGCACGAGGAGGTCGCCCGAGAAGGAGCCCGCGACCTCGGCCACCTCGGCGTACGTCCCCACGGCGAGGGTGTCGATGCCGAGGCCCTCGGCGGTGAGCTGGAGCTGCTGGGCGATCTCGGCCAGCCGGCCGAGGCCCAGGCCGTAGCCGTTGCCCTTGGCCACCGGGACGATGCCGGGGTGCTCGCGGACGACCTCGCCCAGGTGGGCGTGCCAGCGGTCCGCGTCGACGTAGAGGCTGAGCACGAGATCAGCCCCGCCGAGCCATGTAGACGCTGAACGCCTTGTAGAGCACGCGGTTGACGGGCAGGTCCCACTCGCCGGCGTACTCCACGGCCTCGCCGCCGGTGCCGACCTTGAACCGGATCAGCCCGACGTGCTCGTCGTCCTCGTCGAGGGTGTCGGTGATGCCCCGGAGGTCGTAGACGTCGGCGCCGACCGACAGCGCGTGCCGGATCATCTCCCACTGCACGGCGTTGGAGCCGCGGACCTCGCGCTTGTCGGTGGAGGACGCGCCGTAGGAGTACCAGACGTGGCCGCCGACCCGGACCAGCACCGTGGCTGCGACGAGATCGCCCTCGTGCTCGGCGGTGAACAGCGAGATCCGGTCGGGCTCCTCGGAGCCGAGCGCGTCGAACATGGTCGTGAAGTAGGACAGCGGCCGCGGCGTGAAGTGGTCGCGCTCCGCGGTGTGCACGTAGAGGTCGTGGAAGCGGCGCAGGCTCTCCTCGTCCGGGTCGACGCGGGCGGTCACGACGCCTTCCTTGGTGGCCTTCTTGATGTTGCGGCGCCACTGCTGGTTCATGCCCTTGAGCACGTCGTCCTCGGTGCGCGCCTCGCCCTCGGCGTCGCGCAGCGGGATCCAGAAGTTGTACTGCGGCTGCCCGGCCGCGAAGCCGCCCTCGACGGCCTGGGGCTGCCAGCCGAGCTCACCGAGCTGGGACACCACCCGCGCGCCGACCGTGTCGCGCACGGTCGGGGGGACGTCGTCGAGTCGTCGGACCCCGGCGTCGGCGACCCCGTCCTTCACCGCGGCCGCGTCCCACCGCCGGGTCACCACCGGGGGGCCCATCCGGATGCCGAAGGCCTGGTGCGCCTTGAGGTGCGCGACCATCGGCGACAGCCAGTCGCCGAGCTCGTCGGTCTCCCAGTCGATCACCGGCCCCTCGGGGAGGTAGGCGAGGAAGCGCGCGACCCGGGGCAGCTGCCGGTAGAGCACGAGCCCCGCGCCGACCAGCTCCTCGCCGTCCGCGCCCTGGAGGAACCAGCCGATCGACTCGCGCCGCCACTCGCTCTTCACGCGCCCCCAGGCGGGCACCTGGAGGAAGCTGGCGCTGCGGCGGCTCCTGACGAAGGCCAGGTGGTCCTCCGCGTCGATCGTCCGCACGGCCAGGGACCCGGCGGGCGTGCTCGAGGGGGGTGCGGTCACGGTTCCCGAGCCTAGACGAGCCCCACCACGTCCTCCGGCGGCGGCCAGGTGGTCGACCTCAGCAAGTACGGCGGCTGAGCCCGTCGGGCAGGCATGCTTGGACCAGGAAGCCCGACGACCGGGCTCGGGACAGAGGGGACACAGTCATGGGCACGTGGCGCAGAACAGTGGGAGCGACGCTCGGCGGGGGCGCAACGGCGTTGATGCTCGCCGGCTGCGGCGGAGGCGGCTTCGCGGACGAGTCCGGGGACACCATCACCAGCGCGGCCGAGAAGGACATGAAGGGCCTGTCGTCGCTGTCCATGAAGGGCGAGCTCACCACCGACGGCCAGAAGCTCAACATCGACATGGCTCTGACCACGGACGGCGACTGCGAGGGCTCGATCGGGTTCGAGGAGGCCGGGACCGCCGAGATCATCGCGCTCGACACGCAGAGCTGGATGAAGGCGGACAGCGACTTCTGGACCACCACCGCGGGCATCCCGGCCGAGCAGGTCGAGCAGCTCATCGGTGACAAGTGGGTCGTGCTTCCCGAGAGCGCCGGCTTCTCCGACGTCTGTGACCTCGACAGCCTGCTCGACGACCTGGGCGACGACGGCGAGGACAAGAAGGCCGACGTCGGCGAGACCGAGGAGGTCGACGGCCAGGAGGCGGTGGTCCTCGACTCGGAGACCGACGACGGCGACCCGCTCAAGGCCTGGGTCGCCACCGACGAGCCGCACTACATCCTCAAGATGGAGGTCACCGAGGGCAAGGAGCCCGGGACGATCTCGTTCTCCGACTTCGACAAGGACCTCGACGTGCAGCCGCCGGCCGACGACGAGGTGGTCGACCTCAGCACGATGGGCGGCTAGGCCGGCACGGGACTAGAGCCGCTCGCGCATCCACGCGAAGTCGGCACGGTGCTCCTCGGGCCCGCCCGGCGTCTCCACCACCACGGGGGCGCCGGCGGCCCGGACCAGCTCGACGAAGCCTTCCTCGTCGACGTGCCCCTCGCCGAAGTTGGCGTGCCGGTCCGCTCCCGAGTCGAAGGAGTCACGGCTGTCGTTGGCGTGCACCAGGTCGATGCGTCCGGTGACCGCCCGCAGCTTCTCGACCGCGCTCGCCAGCTCGATCCCGCCGGCGTGCGCGTGACAGGTGTCCAGGCAGAAGCCGACGTCGTCGGACCCCTCGGCCGCGTGCACCGCCTCGAAGACCCGCGCGATGCGGTCGGTCTGCCGGGCCATCGCGTTGCCGCCGCCGGCGGTGTTCTCGATGAGCAGCGGGATCTTGATGTCGGTCGCCTCGATCGCCTTGCGCCAGTTGTCGAAGCCCTTCTCGGGGTCGTCGGAGGCGTTGACGTGGCCGCCGTGGACGATGAGGCCCTTCGCCCCGATCTCGGCGGCCGCGTCCATGTGCTGCTGGAGCAGCTTGCGGCTGGGGATCCGGATCCGGTTGTTCGTGGTGGCCACGTTGACGATGTACGGCGCGTGGACGTAGAGGTCGACGCCGGCCTCCTCGGCCGCCGTGCGCAGGGCAGCTGCCCCACCGGCGTACCGCACCTCGGGGCCCTTGTAGCCCTGCGGGTCGCCGAGGAAGAACTGCACGAGCGTGGTGTCCCGCGCCACCGCCTCGGCCACGGGGTCGGTCTGCTCGACGTGCGCCCCGATGCGCAGCGTCGCGGCGGTCAGGGGCTCGGGCAGGGTGCTCATCGCGTCAGCGTACGACGGGCCACGGACAGCCTTCGAGGCCCGCGGGACGACGATTTCAGGGGTCGGGCGCTCCGCTGATAGCCTGTCCTGTCCCCCGGACCCGATGGCCGACGTGAGGCTGCCGCCCGGAGGACGCCGGAGGCCCGTCACGGGTCACCGGACGCACCAGCCCTCCTGCCACGGAACGACCGTGGCCGCCTGAGTCCGAAGGAGGTGGAGACTGCTGTGCGTGCCTATGAAGTGATGGTCATCCTCGACCCCAGCCTCGACGAGCGCACCGTCGCCCCGTCCCTCGACACCTATCTCAACGTCGTCCGTCAGGACGGTGGCGAGGTGGAGAGTGTCGACGTGTGGGGCAAGCGACGGCTCGCCTACGAGATCAACAAGAACACCGAAGGCATCTACGCCGTGGTCGACCTGAAGGCGGATCCCGCCACGGTCAAGGAGCTCGACCGTCAGCTCACGCTGAACGAGTCGGTGCTGCGGACCAAGGTCATCCGGCCCGACGCCCACTGATCGCGCCAGTGATCCACCGATCCTGAACTCGGGCTCCCGCTGCGTCGGCGACCCGGGCTAGGTTCGGCGGGACACTCCCCGGCCCACGTCGAAAGAGACAACCCATGGCAGGCGAAACCCCGATCACCGTCGTCGGCAACCTGACCGCCGACCCCGAGCTGCGCTTCACCCCTTCCGGTGCGGCTGTCGCGAACTTCACCGTGGCCTCGACGCCGCGGAACTTCGACCGGCAGACGAACGAGTGGAAGGACGGCGAGGCGCTGTTCATCAACTGCAGCGTCTGGCGACAGGCGGCGGAGAACGCCGCGGAGTCGCTCGTGCGCGGCATGCGGGTGATCGTCCAGGGCAACCTCAAGGCCCGCAGCTACGAGACCCGCGAGGGCGAGAAGCGCACGGTCTTCGAGATCGACGTCCAGGAGGTCGGGCCCAGCCTGAAGTACGCCACCGCCAAGGTGCAGAAGACCACCCGCTCCGGCGGGGGCGGCGGTGGCGGCGGCTTCGGCGGCGGCAACGACCCGTGGGCCAACCAGGGTGGCGGCCAGGGCGGCGCTCCCCAGGGCGGCGGCCAGCAGGGCGGCGGACAGCCTGCCCAGGGCGGCGGCGAATGGGGCGGCCAGCAGGGTGGCGGCCAGGGTGGCGGCCAGAACGACCCGTGGGCGTCCTCTGCGCCGGCGGCGTCCAACGACGAGCCCCCGTTCTGACGGGGCTCTGACACCAGCACGACCCACACCATTCCGGGCGCCTCATCGGCAGGGCCCGGGCTCAGACAAGGAGCACCGCAATGGCCAAGCCGGTTCTGCGCAAGCCCAAGAAGAAGGTCTGCCAGTTCTGCAAGGACAAGACGGAGTACGTCGACTACAAGGACACGACGTTGCTGCGCAAGTTCATCTCCGACCGCGGCAAGATCCGCGCTCGCCGGGTGACCGGGAACTGCGTCCAGCACCAGCGTGACGTGGCGATCGCCGTGAAGAACGCACGTGAGGTGGCTCTGCTGCCCTACACGTCGACCGTGCGCTGACGAGGGAGACACTGCGATGAAGCTCATCCTCACCCAGGAGGTCTCCGGCCTCGGCGCTCCCGGCGACGTCGTCGAGGTCAAGGACGGCTACGGCCGCAACTACCTCGTGCCGCGTGGCTTCGCGATCCGCTGGACCAAGGGCGGCGAGAAGCAGATCGAGTCGATCAAGTCGGCTCGCAACGCGCGTGCGCTGCACGACCTCGACAAGGCCCAGGAGATCAAGAAGACGCTCGAGAGCGGCCCGGTCGACGTGCCGGTCCGTGCGGGCGACGGCGGCCGGCTCTTCGGCGCCGTCACGGTCTCCGACATCGCGGCCGCGATCAACAAGGCCGCCGGCGGCAGCAGCGACGCCGTCGACAAGCGCAAGATCCTCCTCGGCAACCCGATCAAGTCGCTCGGCGACCACGAGGTCACCGTGAGGGTCCACGACGAGCTCGAGGCCAAGGTCCTCCTGCACGTCGTCCCCGCCTGAGGCGGTTACTCGACCACCGAAGAGCGTTCGCGCCGGGCATCCAGGGTCGCCTGGAGGCCCGGCGCGACCAGCTCCACGAGGTCGTCGACCGGCATCGAGGCGATCGGCTCCATGCGCGTGACGTAGCGGAGCACCGCGATCCCGCCCAGCTGCGCGGCGACCAGCTCGAAGGTCGCGGCCGCGTCGTCGACCTTGCGCGCCCGCAGCAGCGGCGTCAGCACGGTGCGGCTGAGCAGCGCGACCAGCAGCCGCCCGCCCACGGCGCTGCGCGCGCTCGACTGCAGCGAGCGCATCATCCGGTCGCGGGTGCGGGGGTTCTCGCACAACGCGAAGAACCGCCGCGCGATCCGCTCCCCGGTCGTGCTCGTGCCGCGAGGCTCGGGCACGGGGATCGACGCGATCTCCTCGAGGGTGGGTCCCTCCACCGGCGTACGGGCGCGCTCCAGCGCCAGCGAGGCACGGGGGCTGCCGAGCGGCGAGACCATCCGCTCATCGTGGGCCAGCGGGGACGCCTGCCGCAGCGGACACGCCCGCGAGCCCTCAGGGGCGGTGGGAGAAGCCCAGCCCCTCGACGACCACGTTCTTGCCGTTGGTCAGCGTGGTGACCGTCAGGGTGCCGCTCTTGGCCTGGGCCCACGACCCGATCGGGATCGCCTGCCGCTTCTTCGTGGCGGGTGCGTCGAGGTCGATCGTCTTGAGCTTCGTGCTCCCGAGGGTGACCGCGACCTTGCCGCAGCCCGGGCACTTCGTCGCGACGAGGACCGCCGACCGGAAGCTGCCGCTGCGGTGCTTGACGGTCTGGCCCTTCTTCGACGTGACCGCGTAGTCGCCCTGGTAGTAACCGTTGCCGGACTTCTTCTTCCACCCGTCGGAGAGCGCGAGCGCCCGGAGCCGGTAGGGCAGCGTCCACTCGGCCACGGCGGGCGTCGGGTCGGTGTCCCCGTCCGCATCGGTGCCGGCGACGGTCAGGGTGTCGTCGCCCGGGCCCATGCCCGTGATGACGACGTTGACCCCGCTGCAGCTCTTGTCGACGCCGTTGAGCTTGCACTCGGCGGACACGAGCGGCTCGTCGCCCTCGTAGTCCACCTGGACGAAGGGCGTCAGCAGCCAGCGCGGGGGCGGCGAGGTGATCGTGGTGTCGGGCGCTCCGGGGTCGCCCGGGTCGCCGGTGACGACCTGCCACGCGAACGTCTTCGCCGGCGACTCGACGTTGGGGGTGCCGAGCGCCTTGTCGGTCGCGCGCACGCTGAACACGTAGGAACCCACGCCGAGGTCGGTGTACGACGCGGCGCCGGTCGTCGGGGCCTGGCCGGCGTCCGTGCAGTCCACCCACGTGGGTGTCTGGCCCGGACCCTCGAGCCGGCACTCGAACGAGACGCCGAGCAGCTCCGTGGAGGTCACAGCGAAGGTGAACGCCGCGGTCGTCGCAGTGGTCTCGGCGTCGGGGTGCGTCGAGATCGAGGTGGTCGGGGCGGTGCAGTCGTCCCCCGGGACCGGAACGGTGTCGCAGGCGATGCCGGCGTACGACGGCGACATCGTGACGCCCGGCGAGACGAGGGCGGCCGCCACGACTCCGGCGGCCAGGACCGCCCGGGTGCGGGCAGGACGCAGCGACAACAAGCTCATGGACCCCTCCGAGAGCGCATGGGAAACAGGTCTCCGGGCACCCCACCCGGTGCTCCGATTGTGGCACCCTGAGTGGCAGTTTAGGTGGATTTGCGTCTTTTCCGAACCCGGGCGACGACCTCGGCCCCGGTGATCTGCTGCGTTGCGCCCTTCGCGGCGCCCTCGGCCGCCGGCTTCTTCGCTGGGGGCGTGGCCGTGGCCGTCGCCGTCGTCGTGGCGGGGCGTTGGTTCCCCTTCCGGGGGACCGGCGCGGGCTCCTCCTCGTCCTCGGTGGTCCACAGGAGGTAGAGCAGCGCGACGTTGGCGGCCACGGCGAGGGCGGCCGTCGGAACCGTGAGCCAGTCCAGCCCGGCGAGGTAGACGAGCAGCGGCAGCACGCCGACGGCGACGAACACGTTGCGCAGCCACAGCAGGGTCGTGCGGCGGCCGCCCTCGGCGATGTCGTGCAGCGCGTCGCTGGCCAGGAAGCACCAGGCGACGGTCGGCACGCTGAAGACCCAGCCGAGGCTGTCGTCGAGGGTCGCCACGGAGTCGGGCGGGTAGATGATCACCGACACGGCCAGGCAGACCCAGGCGGTGATGCTGAGCCCGCGGTGGTTCGGCACCATCTCGCGCACGGCGCTGAGCCCGAGCAGGACGAGCACCCAGCCGAGCGGGTCCGCGATCCAGTCCCAGCCGGTCGCCGGCACGTCGAGGACGATGATGAGCAGCCCCATCGCGATGGTCTGCACCGTCTCACCGCCTTCCGTGTCCCAGGCTACGGATCCGTCGCCCGTGCCGCCCCGGATCCGACGACCATCCAACGATCGCCGCGGGCACGGGTCACGAGCACGAGCGCGCGTCCGCCGAGGAAGACCGCTCCGAACGCGCACCACAGCCAGGTGAGGTGCGCCGTCGCGTCCCGGGCGCCCAGGAGGAGCACCACGGGCACGAACAGCACCGTCACGACGCTGCCGCCGATCGCGAGGTAGCGGCCGTCGCCGGCCCCGATGAGCACCCCGTCGAGCACGAAGACCACCCCGGCGACCGGCTGGAACACCGCCGCGACGAGCAGCACGCGCGTCAGCAGCGAGACGACGCCCTGGTCGTCGGTGAACAGGTGACCCAGCACGGGCGCCGCCAGGGCGAGCAGCACCCCGGTCGCGACGCCCGCCACCAGGCCGATCCGGATGATCCGGTCGGTGGCGCGACGGACGAGGTCCCGGTCTCCTGCCCCGAGGGCGGTCCCGGTGATGGCCTGCGCCGCGATGGCCAGGGCGTCGAGGGCGAAGGCGAGGAACAGCCACACCGTCAGAGCCAGCTGGTGGGTGGCGACGGCCGTGGACCCGAGGTCGGCGGCCGCCCAGGTCATCGCGACGAGGCAGGCCTGCAGGCTCAGGGTGCGGACGATGAGCGGGCCCCCGGCGCGGGCGGACCGCCGTACGCCGGGCAGGTCGGGGCGCAGTGACGCGCCCTCGCGGCGGGCGCCTCGGACCACCACGACGACGAGGGCCACCGCCGCCGCGAGCTGGGCGAGGTCGGTGCCGATCGCGGAGCCGGCGATGCCGAGGTCGAGGCCGTAGACGAGCAGGACGTTGAACGCGATGTTGGCGAGGTTGGCGGCCACCGCGACGACCAGCGGCGTGCGGGTGTCGTGCAGGCCGCGCAGCACACCGGTCGCGGCGAGCACCAGCAGCATGGGGGTGAGGCCCAGCCAGCCGAGCCGGAGGTACGTCGTGGCCTGGTCGGCCACCTCCGCGTCGGTGTCGAACAGGCCGACCAGCGGACCGCTGAGCGCGACCCCGACGACGGTGCCGACCACCCCGACCAGGACCGCGAGCCAGAGGCCGTCCACGCCCTGCGTGAGCGCGCGGCCCTGCTGACCTGCACCGACCTCGCGCGCCACCGCCGCGGTGGTCCCGTAGGCGAGGAACACGCACATCCCCACCGCGGACCGGAGCACCACCGAGGCGACCCCGAGCCCGGCCAGCTCGGGGGTGCCGAGGTGGCCGACGATCGCGGAGTCGGCGAGCAGGAACAGGGGCTCGGTGACCAGCGCGAAGAAGGCCGGGACGGCGAGCGCGACGATGCGTCGGTCGAGCCCTGTGCCGGCGTCCGGGACCGGGGCTTCAGCGGGGTCCCTGTGCACAACCAGGCCCCTCCTGTGGATAGCGCTGTAACGGACCTCGGGGAACACGCTCAAGGGACCTTGGGCCCGGTGACCAGCAGATGAACTGAAGATGTCGCCGGATTTCTTTTACTCACATGGGTGGATCGTGTTCCTGCAGGTCAGAGGCCATGTGAGCGGCGTTCACGCCGCCCCGTCCACAGCCTTGTCAACAGGCTGTGCACACCTTCGGCGGCGTGTTCCACACGGCGGCCCACTTTATCCACAGGGCGTGTGGATGACGGGCTTGGGGCCCGCCGGGAGACCGGGCTACGGTCACCGTCGGCGATGGCCCCGGAAGTGTCGGAGCCCGACCCTACCGTCGTCCGGGAGCGACCCGGGACGGCTGAGAGGGGTGGCGGATGAGCGTGACCGAGCAGTCGGGCGGCGCCTTCGGGGCGGAGCCCTGGGATCCCGACTTCGGGGGCTCGTTCTCCGCGGCCGGGCCCTCCGGGGGCTACTCCGACCGCATGCCGCCCCAGGACAACGACGCGGAGCAGTCCGTCATGGGGTCGATGCTGCTGTCCAAGGACGCCATCGCCGACGTCACCGACACCGTCCGGGGCGCCGACTTCTACCGGCCCGCCCACGAGACCATCTTCGACGCGATGCTCGACCTCTACGGGCGCGGCGAGCCGGTGGACCCGGTCACCACCGCCGCGGAGCTCGGCCGACGCGGCGAGCTCGTCCGGATCGGCGGAGCGCCGTACCTCCACACGCTGGCGGCCTCGGTGCCGATCGCGGCCAACGCCAGCTACTACGCGCAGATCGTGCGCGAGAAGGCGATCCTGCGGCGCCTGGTCAACGCCGGCACCCGCATCGTGCAGATGGGCTACGCCGGCGAGGGCCTGGTCGACGACGTCGTCGACGAGGCGCAGCAGGAGGTGTACGCCGTCACCGACCGGCGCAACAGCGAGGACTACGCGCCGCTGAGCCAGATCATGGAGGGCACGCTCGACGAGATCGAGGCGATCTCCAACCGCGACGGTGAGATGAGTGGCGTGCCGACCGGTTTCCAGGACCTCGACGAGCTGACCAACGGCCTGCACGGCGGCCAGATGGTGATCGTCGCGGCGCGTCCGGCCGTGGGCAAGGCGCTCGCGCTCGACACCCCGCTGCCGACGCCGACCGGCTGGACGACCATGCGTGACGTCGTCGTGGGCGACCTGCTGCTGGACGCCGACGGCAGGCCCACCAGGGTGGTCGCGGCGACCGAGGTGATGCTGCGGCGCCCCTGCTACGAGCTGACGTTCTCGGACGGCGGCACGATCGTCGCCGACTGGCAGCACCTGTGGCGTACCTCCCCGGTCGGCTCCGACGACGTCATCACGGTGACGACGGGGGAGCTCGCGAAGAGCCTCGACCTCGAGCACCGGATCGCGATGCCCGACGGTGACGCCGTCAAGGTCACCCAGGTCGTCGCCGTGCCGTCGGTGCCGGTGCGGTGCGTGCAGGTCGACAACGAGGAGCACCTCTACCTCGCCGGCCCGTCAGGCATCCCGACGCACAACTCGACGCTGGCCCTCGACCTCTGCCGGGCCGCGAGCATCCACCACCAGATGACCTCGGTGATCTTCAGCCTGGAGATGTCGCGCAACGAGATCACCATGCGGCTGCTGTCCGCCGAGGCGAAGATCCCGCTCAACCACATGCGCAACGGCCACATGACCGACGAGGACTGGCAGAAGCTCGCCCGCAAGACCGCCGAGGTCTCCTCCGCGCCGCTGTTCATCGACGACAGCCCCAACATGACGATGATGGAGATCCGGGCGAAGGCCCGGCGGCTCAAGCAGCGCCACGACCTGCGGCTGATCATCATCGACTACATGCAGCTGATGACCTCGGGCAAGAAGGTCGAGTCCCGCCAGGTCGAGGTCTCGGAGTTCTCCCGGCAGATCAAGCTGCTCGCCAAGGAGCTCGACCTCCCGGTCGTGGCGCTCTCGCAGCTCAACCGTGGTCCGGAGCAGCGCAGCGACAAGCGCCCGATGCTGAGCGACCTGCGCGAATCGGGCAGCCTCGAGCAGGACGCGGACATGGTGATCCTGCTGCACCGCGAGGACGTCTACGAGAAGGAGTCGACCCGTCCCGGCGAGGCCGACCTGATCGTGGCCAAGCACCGCAACGGACCGACCCGCGACGTCGTCGTCGCCTTCCAGGGCCACTACTCCCGCTTCGTCGACATGGCGGCCGGCTGAGTGCCGGACGACCTGCCCCTGAGCCCGCTCCTGGAGTTCGACCCGACTCGGCGCGCCCTCATCGAGCCGTCCGAGCAGGTCTCTCGACTCGACGTCCCGGCCGCGTGCGTCGTGACCTTCTTCGGCGACTCGGTGCAACGCCTGGTCGACGACGGGCGTGCGACGCTCCTCGTCGAGAAGGTCTGGGAGGACGGGCCGCACCCGCTCTTCGAGGTCGGGCACGGTGACCGGACGGTGGCCGTCCTGCGCTGCGGTGTCGGCGCTCCGCTGGCCGGAGGCCTGCTCGAGGAGGTGATCGCGACGGGGTGCCGCGCCTTCGTCGTCTGTGGCGGCGCCGGGGCGCTCCGCCAGGAGATCACCCGCGGCCACCTCGTGGTCGTCGACTCCGCGGTGCGCGACGAGGGGACGTCGCACCACTACCTGCCGCCGAGCCGCGTGGTCGAGGCGGACGGCGCGGCCCGGTCGGTCCTCGAGCAGGTCCTGGCCGAGCACGGCGTCCCGTTCGTCACCGGCCGCACCTGGACCACCGACGCTCCCTACCGCGAGACGCCCGACAAGATCCGGGCACGGGTCGCCGAGGGTTGCCTGACCGTCGAGATGGAGGCGGCAGCGCTCATCGCCGTGGCGCGGTTCCGCGGGGTTCCGCTGGCGCAGGTCGTCTACGGCGGCGACGACCTCTCCGGCGAGACCTGGGACCACCGGTCGTGGCAGACCCACGCCGAGGTGCGCGACAACCTCCTCGCCATGGCCTGCGACGCCGCCCTGTCCCTTGGCGATTCAGTTCCAGCTCGTCGTCCTGGAGGCAAGAACCCGACGGATTCGGACTGAATCGCCGGCTAGCGCTCGTCGGGGCCGCGGAGGACGCAGAACTGGTTGCCCTCGGGGTCGGCGAAGACGACCCACCCGCTGCCGGGGCCGTGGATCCCCCGCTGGTCGTCCAGCTGGGTGACGCCCTGCGCCAGCAGCCGGTCCACCTCCTCGTCGCGGGTGCCGGTGCGCGGCCGGATGTCGAAGTGGATCCGCTTCGCGGGGAGCTCCTCGTCGGGCACCTCGATGAACAGCAGCCGGTGCGCGGTGTCGGGGTCGAGGATCATGCACTCGACGTGGCCGGGGAGGTTGGGGTCGCCCTCGATGTCGACGTACCCGAGCAGCTCCTTCCACCACTCGGAGAGCGCATAGGCGTCGTGACAGTCGATGGTCGTGTGCGAGACGAGGCAGGCCATGCCTCAACCGTTGCGGGGGGTGGCCCGCCGTGTCCACCGAGTTACGTCGCCGTCAGCCGGGGCCGTCGGGGTGCGTGAGGTCGTAGGCGCGGGAGACCTTCTGCGGCACCACCATCCGCCAGGCGTCGACGACGAGCTCGCGGGCCTCCACCGGGTCGAGCGCCCCGAGGTCCGAGCGGACCCAGTGGAACCGCAGGTCCGACTCCGCGGGCAGCGAGAACTTCACCGGATCACCGCCGACGAGGGCGTCCCGCTCCTCCTTCGGGAAGGCGAACTCCATCACGGTCTCGTCGAGCGAGAACGCCACGTAGACGATCTGCTTCACGCGGAACTTCAGCCGTCCGCGGACGAACACCTCGTACGAGCGCTCGAGCTCGCTGCCCAGCGCACGCACGTCGTCGACGACAGCCACGGTGCCGAC
Source organism: uncultured Actinomycetota bacterium (assembly GCA_963759965.1). Lineage (GTDB taxonomy): Bacteria > Actinomycetota > Actinomycetes > Propionibacteriales > Nocardioidaceae > Marmoricola_A. Next base: position 50,647 of record CAVXBM010000016.1, on the reverse strand, counting down.
GACCTCAGGCGAAGCCGTGCCGGTGGTCCGGGTCGAGCACCCGGCGGACCATCGGCTCGAAGAAGCCCAGCGGCTCGCTGTCGTACTCCGGGTCGAAGGAGTTCTGGTCGTAGAGCGCGCAGAAGTCCACGGTCGCCTGGTAGTGCGGGTGGTCGCGGAACTGCTCGCGCGCGGCGGGGTCCTGGCCGTAGTGGTGGAAGTAGTAGAAGCCCTGGAACAGCCCGTGGTGCTTGACGATCCAGTAGTTCCGCTCGCTGACGTAGGGGCGCAGCACGGCAGCCGCGACCTCGGAGTGGTTGGCCGGCGCGAGGTGGTCGCCGATGTCGTGCAGGAGCACGCACACCACCGTCTCCTCGTCCTCGCCTGCCCGGTGGGCGCGGGTGGCCGCCTGGAGCGAGTGCTCGAGCCGGCTCACCTGGTAGCCCGCCGAGTCCTCCATCGTCCCGAGCCAGCCGAGCACCCGGTCGGGGAACGTCCGCAGCTCCTCGAGCTCGAGCTTCGCGAGCAGCTCGTAGTCCTCGGCGGTCCCGTCCTCCATCGCGGTGAACGACACGACCTGGCCGGTGCTGGTCTCTGGGCTCATGCCGGGGCTCCTGTCGCCGGTGCGGGGATGTGCGTGCCGAGCAGGACGCGTCGCCGCGCCACGAGGTCGTCGTACTCCATGTAGACGTCCTGGAGATGACGGCCGCCGCTCGACGGGTCGAAGGCCAGCCGCCCGTGCATGACCCGGTGGCCGTGCACCGTGACCAGGTCACCGGTGCGGGCTTTGAAGGCGACCTTGTAGTCGGGTCCGTCGATCATCCGGCCGAGCAGGCGGTACGCGCGGTAGAAGGCACCCACGTCGTCGAACGACGCCCGAAGCGGCTGGGCGAGCTGGTTGGAGAACCGGAACGTCCGGACCCGGCCGGCAGGGTCGAGCTGGATGATCGGCGCCGTGGCGACGGTGTCCTCGGTGCTGCTGAACAGCTGGAACGTCACCGGCACGCGGGTGAGCACCTCGAACGCAGCGGGGTCCGTCCGCCGGAGGTCGTCGGCGATCCGCCACCCGTCGGTGACCGTGCTCTCGCCGCCGGTGGCCTCGTTGACCACGAAGTGCAACAGCTGGATGCTCGGCGGCCAGTGGTAGCTCGGCAGGTCGGTGTGCGGCTTCAGCTCGACGGGGGTGTGCGCGACGTTGTAGCCGGCCGGGTCGTGGCGCACGTTGTGGATGCGCTCGAAGGCGGTCTCCCGGACGTGGCCGATCTTCTCCGCGAACCGCTCGACCTCGCCCTCGACCGACGGCGTGTGCCGCACGACCGCGACGCCGTAGGTCTGCACCGCCTCCAGGTAGGCGAGCTGGCCCTCGGCGGTCTCGACGACGTCGTCGTGCTCGAAGGTCGGCACGGCGGCGAGCGTCGCGTCCCACAGCACCGGGTCGGCGTCCTGCGCGACCGGGGCGGAGTAGGAGTGGTCCAGCAGCCAGGACACGGAGTACGTCGTGGCGTGGCCGTCGTTCCAGTCGAGGTCGAGGTGGGCCCCGTCGGCGCCGTCCCTGACCTCGGCCCGGGTCGGCGCGATGTCGTCACGGATCGTTGCGGTGAACAGCGCGCGCTCGCCGGACTGCACGATCCGGCACTCCGGGCACCCACAGTTGTCGCGCAGCCACACGTAGTGGAACGAGGACGGGCCCGCCCCAGCCGTGAGCGTCAGGTGGTCGTCGCCGAGCTCCAGCACGGTCGAGTAGTAGCACATGCCCTGCCCTCCGACTAGGGTGGACTGAACAGTCAGTCAGGAGTCTGGCACATGTCAGCGACAACGATCCCGCCCACGACCTCCAGGCAAGGCGTCGCCATGCCGAGCCTGCCGCCCGCGGCGTACACCGATCCGCTGCTGTACGAGCAGGAGCTGGCCGAGGTCTACGGACGGTCCTGGATCCTCGTCGGGCACGCCTCGGAGCTCGCCCAGCCGGGGCAGTACCTGACCCTCGACATCGGCCTGGAGCCGGTCGTCGTCGTCCGCGGGTACGACGGGGTGCTGCGCGCCATGAGCAACGTCTGCCGGCACCGCGCGTCCACGATCCTCGAGGGCGCGGGACACGTGAAGCGGGTGATGCGCTGCCCGTACCACGCCTGGACCTACGACCTCGACGGACAGCTCGCGGCCGCCCCGCAGGCCCGGGGCTTCGCGTGCCTCGACCGCGACTCGATCGCGCTGCCCCAGTTCAAGGTCGAGGAGTGGGCCGGCCTCGTCTTCTGCGGCACCGACCCGGCCATGTCCCTCGACGACCTCTTGGGGCCGGTCAAGCCGTTCCTCGAGACCTTCGGCCTCGACAAGCTGGAGGTCTACCAGTGGCCCGGGCACGGCCCGCGCAAGGACGAGGTCTTCACGGAGAACTGGAAGATCCTGGCCGACAACTACCTCGAGGACTACCACGTCCCGGTGGCACACCCGGCCCTCGTGCGGCTGCTCGACGTGAAGCAGACCTTCGGTGAGTCCAACGAGTGGTCGGAGTGGTCGGTCCTGCCGATGCGCACCAAGCCGTCCCGCGACGAGACCGAGCGGCGCTACCAGGAGATCGTCCGCCGGGCGCCCGGCATGCCCGACATCATGGAGAAGCGCTGGGGACACATCTGCATCTGGCCCGGCACCTTCATGGAGCTCTACCCGCACCACATCGACACCTGGCAGCTCGACCCGCTGAGCCTCGGCTCGACCCGCGCGCGCACCTTGACGCTCATCCACCCGGACGCCGGCCCGGAGGCCGCCCTGGCCCGCGACCTGATGCACGAGCTGATGGTCGACGTGATGGCGGAGGACGTCGAGATCACCACCCGGGTGCAGCGTGGGGTGCAGGCGCCGTCGTACCACGGCGGCATCCTCAACGACGAGCAGGAGCCGTCGGTCGTCCGGTTCCACACCAAGCTGCGAGAGCTGCTGCCGCGGATCGAGGAGCTCGAGACCCGACCCCTCTCCGAGCGCTGGCAGGGCAGGGCGGCTCACAGCGCGGCGGCCTCCGATGCCGACCGCTGACCGCTGGCTCTTCCTCCCGCCGGAGGTCGAGGCCCTCGCGCCCCGTCTGCTCGCGCTGCTGACCGGCCGCGACGAGACGGGCGAGGCGACCCGGATCGAGGACCTCGTGCTCCAGGGCGACGACCTCGCCTGGCGCGACTTCCTGCGGGCGACCGAGCCCGAGGTCGTGGGGTACGTCGGTCCGCACGCCGACGAGCAGCGGCTGCTCGCCGCGATCCTCGAGGACCAGTTCATCCTCGCCCAGGCGGTGCTCGACCCCGAGCCCGCCGACGTCGACGCCCGGCTGCGGCTCCGGGCGGTCGCCCGGCCCTGACACCGATGAGATCCGGCCGCCGTCCGGGTCAGTCCTCCTGGTAGAACCGACACCACCGACCCAGGAGCGCCGCGATGTCCCTCGTCCGGATCCACAACTTCTCGATCTCGCTCGACGGCTTCGGCAGCGGCGAGCCCCAGTCCCTCGAGACCCCCTTCGGCCATGCCGGCGACCGCCTGCACCAGTGGCTGATGGCCACGAGCTTCTGGGACCCGGCGGGGACCTCCGGGATCGACCTCTTCCTCGCCCAGCGCCACGAGCTGGGGTTCGGCGCCGAGATCATGGGCTCGAACAAGTTCGGCCCGCCCGGCTGGCAGGACGACGAGGACTGGAAGGGCTGGTGGGGGGAGAACCCGCCGTTCCACACGCCCACCTTCGTGCTGACCCACCGCCCGCGTCCGCCGCTGGAGATGGAGGGCGGCACCACCTTCCACTTCCTCGAGGCGACGCCCGCCGAGGCCCTCGAGACGGCCCGGGCGGCCGCGGACGGCAAGGACGTCCGGATCGGCGGAGGCTCCACCGTGGTCCGCGACTACCTCGCCGCCGGCCTCGTCGACCAGATGCACCTGGTGCAGGTGCCGATCGTGCTCGGCCGCGGGGTCCGCGTCTGGGACGGCCTCGAGGCGCTCGAGGACACCTTCGACATCGAGGCGGTCCCGTCGCCGAGTGGCGTCACCCACCTGCTGTTCTCCCGCAAGCCCGCATGACCGGCCCGAGCATCGAGCTGCCCGCGGGCGTCGTCGACTACCGCGAGACCGGTCCGGCGGACGGTCCCGTCGTCGTCCTCGTCCACGGCTTCCTCGTCGACGACCGGCTGTGGGGCGACGTGCCCGAACGTCTCGCCGAGCGCGGCTTCCACTGCTTCGCGCCGACCTGGCCGCTGGGCTCGCACCGCCGGGCCATGCGCGACGGCGCGGACCTCTCACCCCGGGGCGTCGCCCGGGTCGTGCTGTCCTTCCTCGACACACTCGACCTGCACGACGTCGTGCTCGTCGCGAGCGACACCGGCGGCGCGGTCTCGCAGCTGTTGCTCGACGAGGATCCGACGCGCGTCGCGCGGCTGGTGTTGACGAACTGCGACGCCTTCGACACCTTCCCGCCTTTCCCGTTCGACGTGCTCTTCCGGGCCGCCCGCCGGCCCGGGGTCGGACGTGCGCTGCTGCAGACCATGCGGTCCTCGCGGCTGCGCACCAGCCGGCTGGGCTTCGGCTGGCTCGTGCACCGGCGGCTGACCGGCGAGGAGACGCTGGGCTGGGTGCGGCCCTACCTCGAGGACGCTGACGTACGCCGGGACGTCGCCACCTTCGCCCGGGGCTGGACCGGCAAGGAGCTCGCCGGCTCGGCGTCGTGGCTGCGCGCCTTCGAGAAGCCGGTCCTGCTGGTGTGGGCTCCGAAGGACCCGTTCTTCAAGCTCGCACTCGCCCAGCGGCTCGAGCAGACCTTCCCCGACGCGAGGCTGATCGAGGTCGAGGACGCGATGACCTTCGTGGCCCTGGACCAGCCCGCCCTGCTCGCCGACGAGATCGCGAGCTTCGCGTCCGATGAGTTCCGGACCGACGAGGAGTCTGACCAGCATGAGTGAACACACCGTCGCCGTACCCGGCGCCACCCTCGTCTACGACGTCCACGGCGACCTCGCCCCGGGCGTCACGCCGCTGCTGCTCGTGGGGTCGCCGATGGACTCCGTCGGCTTCGCCACCCTCCGCTCCCACTTCCCCGACCGGGTCGTCGTGACCGTCGACCCGCGCAACACCGGTCGCAGCACCCGGGAGGACGCCGAGTCCGCCGTCACCGAGGTGCAGCACGCCGACGACCTGCACGCGCTCATCGAGGCGCTGGGAGCGGGACCGGTCGACCTGTTCGGCAGCTCCGGCGGCGCTCTCAACGCACTGCACCTGGTCGCCGGTCACCCGGACGACGTCCGCCTCCTCGTCGCTCACGAGCCCCCGATCGGCGCCCTGCTGCCGGACGCCGAGATGATCAAGGCCGTCGGCGAGGACATGGTCGCGACCTACGACAAGGAGGGCATCGGCCCGGCGATGGCGAAGTTCATCGCGCTGGTCATGCACCGCGGTCTGCTGACGGAGGAGTACCTCGAGCAGCCGGCGCCCGACCCCGCGATGTTCGGCATGAGCTCCGAGGACAACGGCAGCCGGGACGACCCGCTGATGGCCAACATGCGTGGCGGTGGCGTCGACGAGATGCCCGACGTCGAGGCGATCAAGGCCGCGCCGACGCGGGTCGTGGTGGCGGTGGGCGAGGAGTCCGCCACCAGCACCACCGACGGCGAGCTCGCCGGCCGGGCCTCCTACGCCGTGGCCGCCGCGCTGGGTCTGGAGCCGACGGTCTTCCCCAGCGGCCACGGAGGGTTCCTGGGCGGCGAGTACGGCCAGACGGGCAAGCCGGACGAGTTCGGGGCCCGTCTCCGCGAGGTGCTCGCCGACTGATCCGGATCGATCCTGGCGGGTTGGCGCTGCGGGCTTGACCTTGACGCAGCGTCAACCCTTCACGCTGTCCGCATGACAGCACGAACACACGAACCAGCCGCCGCCCTCGAGGTCGCCGGCATCACCAAGGCGTACGGCGACCACGTCGTCCTCCGCGGCATCGACCTCACCGTCCCGACGGGGACGGTCTACGCCCTGCTCGGTCCCAACGGGGCCGGCAAGACCACCCTCGTCCGCATCCTCTCGACCCTGGTCGCGGCCGACGCCGGCACCGCTCGGGTCGCCGGCTTCGACGTCGCGTCCGAGGCCGACGGCGTCCGTCGCTCCATCGGCGTCACCGGTCAGTTCTCGGCGATCGACGAGCTCCTGACCGGGCGCGAGAACCTCCGCCTGATGGCCGACCTCGCCCACCTGCGCTCGCGGGAGGCGGCCGCGCGGGTGGACGACCTGCTCGCGCGGTTCGGGCTGGCCGAGGCAGCCGACCGGCGCGCCGCGACGTACTCGGGCGGCATGAGGCGCCGCCTCGACCTCGCGATGACGCTGGTGAGCCGGCCCCGGACCATCTTCCTCGACGAGCCGACGACCGGCCTCGACCCGCGCAGCCGGCGCGACCTGTGGGAGATCGTGCGCGAGCTCCTCGCCGACGGGGTGACGATCCTGCTCACCACGCAGTACCTCGAGGAGGCCGACCAGCTCGCCCACACCGTCGGGCTGCTCGACGACGGACGGCTCGTCGCGACCGGGACCCCGGCCGAGCTGAAGGCGATGGCCGGCGGCGAGACCCTCGACGACGTCTTCCTCGCCCTCACCGGGCACGCCGCCCAGGACACGGACGGAGCCGACCCGATGACCGCCCTCACCTACACCGCCACCGACTCGTTCACGATGCTGCGGCGCAACCTGAAGCACCTGGTGCGCTACCCGTCGCTCACGCTGATGATCATCGGGATGCCGCTGGTCTTCCTGCTGCTCTTCGTCTACGTCTTCGGCGGCACCATGGGCGCCGGTCTCCCCGGCGCCGCTCACGTGGGTGGAGGCACCGAATCGAGTGCCTCGGGACGCCAGAAGTGCCTACCTCCACTACGTCACGCCCGCGATCCTCGTGATGACCGTCGCGTCGGTCGCCAACAGCACCGCGATCCTGGTGGCCAAGGACGCCACCGAGGGCATCATCGACCGCTTCCGGACGATGCCGATCGCCCGCTCGGCGCCGCTGACCGGCCACGTGCTCGCCGCGATGGCGCAGACGGTCGTGGGCGTGGTGGTCGTGCTGGCGCTCGCGGTGCTGCTCGGCTACCGGGCCGGGTCGTCGGTGGCCGGCTGGGCCGGCGCCGCGGTCACCCTGGCGCTGATGGGCTGGGCGATGACCTGGCTCGTCGGTCGCCCTCGGGCTGGCCAGCGGCAGCGTCGAGGCGGCGAGCAACGCTCCGATGCCGCTGATCCTGCTGCCGTTCCTGTCCAGTGGCTTCGTGCCGACCGACTCGATGCCGACCGTGCTGGCCTGGGTCGCGGAGCACCAGCCGTTCACGCCGATCATCGACACGCTCCGCGCCTTCCTCGAGGGCCGCGACCCCGGGTCGGACCTCCTCTGGACCGTCGGCTGGTGCGTCGCGATCTCCGCGGTGTGCTTCTGGTGGGCCGGTCGGCTCTTCGGTCGGGTCCGGGCAGGCTGAGGCAGGCTGACCCTGTGCTCACGATCAGCCAGCTCGCGGCGTACGCCGGGGTGACGGTGCGCGCGGTGCGCCACTACCACCACGTCGGGCTGATGCCGGAGCCCGAGCGGGACGGCTCGGGCTACCGCAGCTACAGCGCCGCCGACGTCGTCCGTCTCATCAAGGTCCGGACCTTGGCCGAGGCCGGCGTGCCGCTCGCCCGCGTGCAGCAGCTGCTCGAGGCCGACGAGGACGAGTTCGCGGCGGCGGTCGCCGACATCGACCGCCGGCTGCGGGCCGAGGTCCGCGAGCTCCAGGAGCACCGGCGGCGGATCGCGCGGCTGGCCGCGGGCGACTCGCTGGCGCTGCCGTCCGAGGTCGTCGCCTACCTCGACAAGCTCCGGGAGACCGGCGCACCCGAGGCGCTCGTGCAGGGCGAGAGCGACGGCTGGATCCTCATGGCCGCGCGCTGGCCGGAGCGGATCCCGGCGTTCATGGAGGACAAGGTCGCCCGCCTCGCCGACCCGCGGACGGTCCGGCTCAACGCGCTGATCGGTGAGCTCCTCGAGGTCGGGATGGACGAGGCCCGGCTGGTCGAGATGGCGGACCTGATCGTGGAGCTGTCCGAGGAGTCGGAGGCCGCCGGCGACATGGACAGCCAGGAGCTCGACCTGGGCGACGACGCGTTCGTCGCGCTGCTCGACTCGTTCGCCGCCGACGCGCACCCGATGGTCGAACGCCTCCAGGAGCTGATGGCGGAGCGCGGCTGGACCGGCTGGAGCCGCATCGAGCGGGCACCCGCTGCCCGGCCTTGACCCGATCCACCCGGGACGTCATGCGTGCTGGCTCTGATGGCGACCACATCGCATGACGTCCGGGACGCCGCAGCCCGGGACGTCATGCGTTCTGGCTGCTGGAGCGACCACATCGCATGACGTCCTGGGGGTCAGGCGCGGAGGGCCTGGTGGAGGCGAGCCGACTCGCGGGTGAGGTGGTCGCGCTCGGCGGTGTTCGTCGCCAGGCGTGCCGCCTCGGCGTAGGCGGTGGCGGCGGTGCGCGGATCACCCGCCTTCTCGTGGAGGTACGCCGTGACCGCGCGGAACCGCGGGAGGTCCGGGTCGAGGCCGGCCAGGGCCGCGAAGCCCGCCTGCGCGCCCGTCGGCCTCGGCCACGGCAACCGCGCGGTTGAGCCGGACGACGGGGGAGCCGTTGAGGGCGACGAGCTCGTCGTACCAGCTCGACGACCTGGACCCAGTCGGTCTCCTCGGACCGCTGCGCGTCCGCGTGCAACGCGGCGATGGCGGCCTGGGCCTGGAAGTCGCCGAGCCGGTCCTGGGCGAGCGCCGCCTGCAGGACCTCGACGCCCTCGGCGATGAGGGCGGTGTCCCACAGCGACCGGTCCTGCTCCGCCAGCGTGACCAGCGACCCGTTGGCGCGGGTGCGGGCGGCCCGGCGTGCGTGGTGGAGCAGCATCAGCGCCAGCAGGCCGGAGACCTCGGGCTCGTCGGTCGCGGCCGCGAGCTGGCGGGTCAGCCGGATCGCCTCGGCGGCGAGGTCGACGTCACCGGAGTACCCCTCGTTGAACACGAGGTAGAGCACCCGCAGCACCGTGGCGAGGTCGCCGGGCTGGTCGAGCCGGACGTCGGACACCGTGCGCTTCGCGCGGCTGATCCGCTGCGCCATCGTGGCTTCGGGGACCAGGTAGGCCTGCGCGATCTGCCGGGTGGTGAGGCCGCCGACCGCGCGCAGGGTGAGCGCGACGGCCGAGGTGGGACTCAGGGACGGGTGGGCGCAGAGGAAGTACAGCGACAGGGTCTCGTCGCGCTCGGTCACCGTGCCCGGCTCCGGGGTGAGCTCCACGGCCACCTCGCGCCGGGCCCGCGACGCCTCCGACCGGGTGAGGTCGAGGAAGCGCCGCCAGGCCACGGTCACGAGCCAGCCCTTGGGGTCGCGCGGCGGGTCGTCGTCCCACGTGCGGACCGCCTCCACCAGGGCCTCCTGCACGGCGTCCTCCGCCGTCGCGAAGTCGGCTCCGCGACGGACGACGATGCCGATGACCGCGGGGGTCAGCTCCCGCAGCAGGGTTTCGTCCACGGGCTCAGGCGTCGGAGACGCAGTCCGCGTGGTCGGAGCCCGGGACCGCCATGACCTGGCGGACCTCGAGCCACTCCTTCAGCGGCTCACCGCCGCGGCCCGGTGCCGCGGACAGCTCGGACGCCAGCTCGAGAGCCCGGTCGTAGGAGTCGACGTCGATGACCATCCAGCCGGCGATGAGGTCCTTCGTCTCCGCGAACGGTCCGTCGGTGACCGGCGGCCGGCCCTCGCCGTCGTACCGGACGAAGGTGCCCTCCGGGGAGAGGCCCTCGGCGCCCACGAACTCGCCGGACTCCTCGAGCTTGGCGGCGAAGTCGCGCATGAACTGGATGTGCGCGTCGACGTCGTCCGGGGCCCACTGGTCCATCGGGGTGTCGAACAGCGGGGTCGGGCCGCCGCGGTAGTGCTTCAGCAGCAGGTACTTCATGGTGTGTCTCCTCGTGACGGTGCAACCATCTTGGCCGCATTCAGGACCTGGGACGGAGCGGGCCCACGGTTCTCGACATCGCCGGGTAAGGAAAGTGGCACCAGTTTCGTGCCCGGGCCGCCTCAGCAGGGAAAGTGGCACCAGTTTCCGGGTCGGGCGGCTCAGGCGTGCGTGGCCGCGTGCGGGTCGAGCTCCTCCTCGACGCCCGGGTCGCCCGCGTCCGCCTCGTAGTCCGAGGGGTGCGTGCGGTCGGTGCCCTCGGGCACGCCGGCGGCGCGGAGCACCACGGTGAGCACGACGGCGATGACGAGGTTGACCAGGAACGCGACGAGCGCGATGTAGACCTTCGTCTCCGTGCCCGGGAACACCACGAGCGGCCCGCCGAAGTGGCTGTCGGGATCACCGGGCAGCGGAACGCCGTACGCCAGCCAGGTGCCGTAGGCCATGCCGACCGCCCAGCCCACGAAGCAGCGCCCATCGGTGGAACCACCGTGTGTAGAGGCCGAAGACGATGGTCGGCAGGGTCTGCAGGATCCAGACGCCGCCGAGCAGCTGCAGGTTGATCGCGAACTGCTTGGAGAACGCGAGCACGAACACCAGCGCCCCCAGCTTCACGACCAGCGAGACGACCTTGCTCTGCTTGGCCTCCTGCTGCGGCGTCGCATCCCGGTTGATGTAGGCGCGGTAGATGTTGCGCGTCCAGAGGTTCGCGGCCGCGATCGACATGATCGCCGCCGGCACGAGCGCACCGATCGCGATCGCCGCCAGGGCGATGCCGGCGAACCAGCCGGAGAACTCGTTCTCGAACAGCTGCGGCACCGACTGCTGCGGGTTCTCCACCTTCACGCCCGCGGCGATCGCGACGAAGCCGAGGAGGGCGAGCAGCCCGAGCAGGAAGGAGTACGCCGGCAGCAGCGCCGCGTTGCGACGGATCACGGACCGGCTCCGGGTGGAGAGCACGCCGGTGATGGAGTGCGGGTACATGAACAGCGCGAGCGCCGAGCCCAGGGCGAGCGAGGCGTAGGCCCACTGCGCCGGAGGTGGCGGGATCAGCGCCTTGCCCGGCACCGACCCGGCCGCGATCGCGTCGGCGTTGTCCTTGTTGAAGGTGTCGAAGCTGTTGCCCGCCGCGGCGAAGATCGAGTCCCAGCCGCCGACCTTGCTCGGCAGGTAGAACACGGCGACCAGGATCACGACGTAGATGAGCAGGTCCTTGACGAACGCGATGAGCGCCGGGGCCCGGAGGCCGCTGGAGTAGGTGTAGGCCGCAAGCACGCCGAACGCGACGAAGAGCGGCAGGTGCTGCAGCCACCACGACGTGTCCTCACCGGACTGGAGGCCGAGCACCTGGAGCACGACCTCGATGCCGACGAGCTGCAGCGCGATGTAGGGCATCGTCGCGAGCAGGCCGGTGACGGCGACGGCGGTCGCGAGCGGGCGCGAGTCGTAGCGGCCCTCGACGAAGTCCGCCGGGGTGACGTAGCCGTGCCGGTGCGACACCGACCAGAGCCGCGGGAGGAACAGGAAGATGATCGGGTAGACGACGATCGTGTACGGCACCGCGAAGAAGCCGACCGCGCTGCCGGCGTAGAGCGTCGCGGGCACCGCGATGAACGTGTAGGCGGTGTAGATGTCGCCGCCGATGAGGAACCAGGCGATGAAGCTGCCGAAGCCGCGCCCGGCCAGGCCCCACTCGTCGAGGTTGTCCAGCGCCGCCGCGCGCCGCCACCGTGCGGCCGCGAAGCCGAGGACGGTGACGAGGAGGAAGAAGAAGACGAAGACGCCTACTGCCACGCCGTCCATGTCAGCCCTCCTTGCCGGACGGTGCACCCGGCTGGGCGGGCAGGCCGCGCGCCTCGCGGGACCGTCGGTCGGCCCGTGAGGACACCGCGAAGGCCAGCGACGTGAGGATCGTGGCGATGATGATCAGCGCGAACTGGAACCAGAAGTAGAACGGGAAGTCGAAGAGCGTGGGCTCCGTCTTCGCGTAGGAGCTGACCAGCAGCGGCAGCACCACCGCCGGAGCCAGCAGGACCAGCACCAGGATCCAGGGCCCTGAAAGGCCCGAGCGTCCGTCCGACGAGGACATGGGTTTGCACCTCCGTTGTAGCGGCCGTCTGGACCCCTACCCCCTTCTGTGACGACGGACACATGCGCCCCTAGGGTGTGCGGATGGGTGAGATCCACGTCCACGAGTTCATGAGCCTCGACGGCGTCATCGACGCACCGGTGTGGACCTTCGAGTACGGCTTCGACCCGGCGCTGGGCGACGTGCTCGCCTCGGTGACCAGCCGTGCCCAGGGCATCCTGCTCGGCCGCACGACGTACCAGATGTTCGAGCCGGCGTGGTCGTCACGCACCGCGGAGGACGACCCCGGGGCGCCGTTCTTCAACGACACGATGAAGTACGTCGTGTCCTCGACGCTGACCGAGGCGACCTGGAGCAACTCCGAGATCGTGCCCGGCTACGACCCCGCCGCGATCCGGAGGCTCAAGGACGAGGTCGGCGACCTCTACGTCAGCGGCAGCGGCACCCTGGTGCGCGCGATGCTCGCCGACGGCCTCGTCGACGCGCTGCACCTCGTCGTCTTCCCGACCACGCGAGGACCCGGTCCCCGCCTCTTCCCCGAGACCGCCGACGTGTCGAAGCTCGCGCTCGCGGCAGCCCAGCCGTTCGAGAACGGCGTGATCTACCTGAACTACCGCCCCCTCACCTGAGGACGACCGGTGGTCACCGATCGCGACGTCGCGCGCTGGAGGCTGCGCAGCCAGGGCCTCGTCTCCCCGCACGCCGTCAGTGCCGCAGAGGTCGTGGGCTCCCTGCTGGCCGTGCAGGCGGAGAACCCGTCGCAGTCGGCATGGGCCGTCGCTTGCCGCACCGCGGAGCCGCGCGAGGACGACCTCGCGTTGCTGCTCGCGTCCGGGGCGGTGATCCGCACGCACGTGCTCCGACCCACCTGGCACTACGTCGCGGCGGACGACCTCGGCTGGCTGGTGGAGCTGACGGCGCCGCGGATCCTGCGGCAGGTCGACCAGCAGCCCGCCAAGCAGCACGGGTACGACGCGGCGCGGTTCGAGGAGCTGACGGCAGCCGTGGTCGACGTGCTCGGGGAGGACCACCTGACCCGACCGCAGCTCGACGCCGGACTGCGCGAGCGCGGCCACGCGCTCGACGGGCAGACGCTGATGCTGGTGCTCGCCCACGTGGAGCTGCACCTCGACATCTGCAGCGGGGCGCCGGCCGACGGCGTGCACACCTACGCCGCGACGGCCGGTCGGGTGCCGAGCCTGCGGCGGCTCGACCGCGAGGCGGCGCTGGCGGAGATCGCCCGTCGGTACTTCACGAGCCACGGGCCGGCGACCGAGCGCGACCTCGCCTACTGGGCGACCCTGACGCTCGGTGACGTCCGGGCCGGCATCGCGGCGGTGGCCGGCGAGCTCGCCTCGTTCGAGCACGACGGCCGCACGTACTGGCACCGACCGGGCGAGGAGCCACCCGTCGGAGAGCTCGAGCCCGCCGGTCACCTGCTGCAGATCCTCGACGAGACCTACCGCGGCTACCAGGACAGCCGGCTGGTCCTCGACGCCGACGGCCACGTCCCGGGCGGCCGCGAGACGTCGACCGGCATGGCCCTGGTCGACGGCCAGATGGTGGCCGCGATGAAGCGGACGGTCACCGACACCCGCGTGGCCTTCGAGCTGGCGGCGTACCGTCCCGTCACCGACGCCGAACGCGGCGTCCTCGACGAGGCCGCCACCCGCTACGGGGCCTTCCTCGGCCGCGCCCCCGACGTCGTCTGGCGCTAGGCGAACATCAGCAGCAGGCCGGCGATCAGCATCGCGGAGAGCAGCGCCGCGGCGGCCCAGGTCGGGCCACGGGTCATGGTCGCGGTGAGCACGACGCCCTCGTTGAGCTCACGGGCCACCCAGCGGTAGCGGTAGGTCCCGAACGCGACCAGGAAGACGCCGGCCAGCACGAGCACGCCACCGGCGGCGAGGCTGGCCGGGGTGAGGTCGCCGTCCCCGCCGAAGCGGGCGACCGCGAGGCCGACCACCATCACGTTGGCGCCGCTGCGCAGCCACGCCAGCTGCGTCCGCTCGTTGGCGAGGTGGTCGCGGACCCCGCCGATCTCCTCAGGCACGGCCCCAGTGTGGCCCATCCCCCGATTCGTCTAGCGGAGGATCAAGAACCTGAGCCTGACGACCGCAGACGAATCGGGGTCAGGAGCGGAGGGAGCGCTCGGGGTGGGGGTGGGAGGGCTCGACGCGGAGGAGCCTGGCGAGCCAGTCGGGGAGCCACCAGTTCCAGCGGCCGAACAGGGACACGAGGGACGGCACCAGCAGGGAGCGGACGATCGTCGCATCGAGCAGGATGCCGAAGCCCAGGCCGGTGGCCATGATCTTGAGGTCGGTGTTGGGTCCCGAGGCCAGCGCCGCGAAGGCGAGGAACAGGATCAGCGCCGCGCTGGTGACCAGACGTCCGGTTCGCCCGATGCCCTCGATGACGGCCTCGTCGGTCGAGAGGCCGTCGTCGTACTCCTCCCGGATGCGGGACAGGATGAACACCTCGTAGTCCATCGACAGCCCGAAGAGGAACGCGAAGACCATCATCGGCACCCAGAAGGTGACCGCACCTGTGGCGGCGATCCCGAAGAGCTGCTCCGAGCCGTGGCCGAGCTGCCAGAACAGCACCATCGAGCCGAACACGGCAGCCAGGGACACCAGGTTGAGCAGCACCGCCTTGACCGGCAGCAGCACCGACCGGAACGCCCGCACCAGCAGCACGAACGTCAGCAGCGCGATGATCGAGAGCATCAGCGGGAACTTGCCGTAGACCGCGTGCAGGAAGTCGACCTGGGCGTTGCCCAGGCCGGTGACCCCGACCACCCCGGGGACGTCCTCCGCCGCGGCGGTGACGTCGCGGACGACCCCGACGCTCTGCGAGTTGACGGTCTCGTACTGCGGCACCAGCACGACCACGGTGAGGTCGTCCGCCCCGCTGCTCGGCGCGTCGGAGATGAAGGCGTGCTCGATGCCGTCGATCCCGCCGAGCTCGTCGGCGGCCTGCTGGGCCTGGTCCTTCGACACGAGGACCTCGAGCGGCGTGAGGATCCCGTCGGTCACGCCGCCGTCCTCCAGCACCTGGAGGGTGTCGTACGCAGGGCCGCTCTTGGCGAGAGACTCCGAGGACGCGGCGCCGATCTTGATGTCGAGGAACGCCACGAACAGGGCGCCGAGCAGGATCAGCGCCCCGGCGGCGGCGACCACGCGGTGCTTGACGATCCCGCGTGCCCAGGCGGTCCAGAAACGGCTCGCAGTGTTCTCGTGGCGGATCTTCGGCCAGTCGACCCGGGGCCCGATGCCGCCGAGGATCGCGGGCGTGAGGGTCAGCGTGACCAGGACGCTGGCGAACGGGATGAGGGCGCCGCCGATGCCGATGCTGCGCATGAACGGCACCGGGATCACGACGAGCGCGAGCAGGCCGATCGCGACCGTGATGCCGCTGAACAGGACCGCGTGCCCAGCGGTGGCCATCGCCTCGATCACCGCGTCGTGGTTGTCGCGCCCGTGGTCTCGTTCCTCGCGCCAGCGGGTGACGAAGAGCAGGGAGTAGTCGATCGCGACTCCCAGCCCGATGAGGGCGACGAGGAACTGGACGATGAAGGAGACGTCGCTGACGTAGGTGATCGGCAGCAGGAGCAGGAACGTCGTGAGGATCGACACCGCGGCCACGAGGAGCGGCAGCAGCGACAAGAACGACGCGAAGACGAAGAGCAGCACGACGAGGGCGCCGAGCGCCCCGAGCAGGGTCTCGCCCAGCACGCCGGGACCGCCCGTCTCGTCACCGACCGCCAGGGGGTCGATGCCCGTGACCCCGACCTCGGCCCCGTCGGGCGCCGCCGCCTCGACGGACTTCTGCACGGCCTCGGTCGGCAGCACGTCGGCGACGCTCTGAGGGAAGGGGTAGAAGACCATGGCGTACGCCGTGCGGCCGTCCTCGGTGCGGAAGGCGTCGTCACCGGTGGTGGCCTCGTCGAGGACGCGGAGCCTCGGGTCGTCCTTCTCGATGGCGGCGAAGGCGTCGGCGACCGCGCTCCCGCTGTCGCCCACCTCCTGGCCCTCGGGCAGCGTCACGGTCACCAGCAGCGGCGAGGTGTTGCCGCCGTTGTGGACGGTCTTGATGATCGCGTTGGCGGTGTCGGTGCCGGGCTGGCCCGGCAGCCCGAAGTCGATGGTCATCCGGTCGCTCACCGTCTGGGTGACCGAGACTCCGGCCACGAAGACGACGGCCCAGAACACCATGACGATCCGTCGGTGGCGAAGGACGATCTCTGCCCATCTGCGCATCGGAGTCTCCCAGTCCCTTCAGCAGCGCCCCGGACGGGGCGTGGCGACTCTATGACCCCGGAGGGACACCCGGTGTGACACGCGCGTGAACTTTCCCGCGCCCCGGTCGCCAGAGCGGGTCGCGACCGGTGGCCGCCACGAGCCGCTCGAGCGGCGGCGCGCCGTCCGGCCAGGCCCGGGGCGGGGTGAAGGCGGCCGTCTCCTCGAGCAGGAGCGGGGTCCACGGGAGGAGGTCGGCGGCGAGCGCCTCGGCGTAGGGCCCGGGTGAACCGATGGCCCGGGCGATGTCCCACGCGTGCACCGTGAGCTCGAGCCCGCCGACGAGGGCGACCACCCGGTGCGGGAGCGTGACGCCGCCCCAGGCGCACGGCACCTCGTCGCGCTCCCCGGACCGGTCGTCGACGGCGCGGGACCAGGCCGCGAGCATCAGCTGGCAGCGGTCGCGGAGGTCGGCCACGGAGCGCAGCGGCCCCGGGTCCTCGCACGGGTACTCGTCCGGCAGGCAGGTCATCAGGGTGTCCACGCCCTCGGCGACGTGCAGGAGCACGGTGGCAAGGTCCCAGTCCTCGCACGGCGTCGGGCGGCCCAGGTGGTCGGGTGTGACGCCGGCGAGGACAGGGACCAGGCAGGCCACACCGCCCTCGAGCAGCTCCACCGCCCGGGGGCAGCTCGACGGCGCGGAGGTCACGGGCACGTCAGCTGCCGTAGTCGGCGGCGAGCAGCGCGGGCAGCCCGAAGTCCTTGAACAGCGCGACGTCGAAGAAGGCGGCCACGTGGTCCACGACCGGCTTGCCCTCGGACGTCTCGCCGAGGGTGAGCACCTGGAGGTGGAACGGCGTGAACGTGCCGTCGGGCCGACGCATGTAGAGGCCGAACGCAGGCTGGCCGTTCGCCGCGGTCGGCAGCATCCGCATCTCGTGGACACCGCCGGGGCACTGGCGCTCCACGAGCCTGCCGATGTTCTCGGCACCGACGTACCAGGAGACGAAGGGGGGCATCTCCCAGACCGCGTCCTTCGACAGCAGCGAGACGATGCGCGTGATGTCCTTGGCCCAGAAGGCGTCGACGTACTCGTCGAGCAGCTGCTTGGTCTCGGCGTCCTCGGGGTCGCGCAAGGCACCCTCGTCGAGGGACACGCTGCCCATGCGCTCGCGGGCGCGCTGCAGCGCGGAGTTGACCGCGGCCACGGTCATGTCGAGCTCCTCGGCCACCTCGGCGGCCGACCAGGCGAGCACCTCGCGGAGCACGAGCACCGCGCGCTGGCGGGCCGGCAGGTGCTGGAGCGCGGCGACGAACGCCAGGCGGACCGACGAGCGACCGGCCGCGATGTCGGCGGGGTCGAGCACCTCGGCGTCGGGAGCGGGCTCGAGCCAGAGGATCTCGTCGTTGGACACCAGCGGGTCGCCGGCCTCGGAGCTGCTGGTGCCGAGCCCGGTCGGCAGCGGGCGACGCTTGTCGCCCTCGAGCGCGGTGAGACAGACATTGGTGGCGATCCGGTAGAGCCAGGTGCGCAGCGAGGCGCGGCCCTCGTAGGACTCGTAGGACTTCCAGGCGCGCAGGAACGTCTCCTGCACCAGGTCCTCGGCGTCGTGCACGGACCCGGTCATGCGGTAGCAGTGCGCGGTCAGCTCACGGCGGTAGGGGGCGGTCAGCTCCGGGAAGGCGTCCTTCGCAGGCGGCGCCTCACGGTCAGCGGCCAGCTCGGTCATCGCGTTCCTCTCGGGTGCTTCGGTCATCGGGCAGTCCCTCTCACACGTGTCGACCGGTCTCGCGGCCGGAACTCATCGGCGATCCGACGATGACTTCGGGTTTTCTCCGGGGTCCATCTTGGTGACCGCACGTACGACGAAAGGCACACCATGTCCACGTCCACCCAGACTCCCCCGGCCGGGAACGACGCCCGCTGGCGCGCACTGCTCGTGCTCTGCGCCGGCATGCTCATGATGGTCCTCGACGCCACCGTCGTGAACGTGGCGCTGCCGGCCATCCAGCTCGACCTCGGGTTCAGCCAGTCCGGCCTCGCCTGGGTGGTCAACGGCTACCTCGTCTCGTTCGGCGGTCTGCTGCTGATCTCCGGCCGCCTCGGTGACCTGCTGGGCTCCCGCAAGGTCTTCCTCGGCGGCTTGGTGCTCTTCACCGTCTCCAGCATCGCCTGCGGGCTCGCCCAGGACCAGACCGCACTCGTCGTCTCCCGCTTCGTGCAGGGCGTCGGCGGCGCGATGACCACCGCCGTGACGCTCGGCATGATCGTCACGATGTTCCCCGAGCCGAAGGAGCAGGCGAAGGCGATGGGCGTCTTCGGCTTCGTCGCCTCGTCGGGCGGCTCGGTCGGCCTGCTCGCCGGCGGTGTGCTCACCCAGCTGCTCAGCTGGCACTGGATCTTCATCGTGAACGCCCCGATCGGCGTCGCGGTCTACGCGCTGACCCGCCGCTGGGTCCCGGAGACCGCGGGCATCGGCTGGCGTCGTGGCGCCGACGTGCTCGGCGCGCTGCTGGTCACCTCGGCGCTGATGCTGGCTGTCTACACGATCGTCTCCCCGGCGGCCGAGCTCGGCTGGTCGGCCGGTCGTACGCAGGCCCTCGGCCTGGTGTCGGTCGCGCTGCTGGTCGCCTTCGTGGTCCGTCAGGCCACTGCTGCCCAGCCGCTGATGCCGCTGCGGATCCTGCGCAGTCGCAACGTCGCCGGCGCGAACATCATCCAGGCGCTGACCGTCGCGGGCATGTTCGGGATGTTCTTCCTCGGCGTGCTCTACATGCAGCAGGTGCTGGGCTACGACGCCCTCGAGACCGGTCTCGCGAACCTGCCCTGCACGATCGTGATGGCGGTGCTGTCCGTCCGCTACGCCGAGCGCTTCATCAACCGGTACGGCGCGCAGCGCGTCCTCGTGGCCGGGCTGGTGCTCGCCACCGTGGGCCTGGCGCTCTTCGCCCGCATCCCGGTCGACGGCTCGTTCGTCCTCGACGTGCTGCCCGCCACGCTGCTCATCGGCGCCGGCATGGGTGTCTCGTTCCCGGGCCTGATGATGCTCGCGATGAGCGGCGTCCGTCCCGAGGAGGCCGGGCTGGCCTCGGGCCTGGTGAACACGACCTGCCAGGTCGGCGCCGCCCTCGGGCTCGCCGTGCTCGCCACCCTGTCCAGCGGCCGCACCGCTGACCTGGTCGCCGGAGGCTTCGACGAGGCCACCGCTGCGGTCGGCGGCTTCCACGCCGGCTTCCGGCTGGCTGCCGTGCTGGTCGCCGTGGCCGTCGTGGTCGCCGCGGTGGTCGTGAAGCAGCCGAAGTTCGACGCCACGGGCTCCGAGGAGGGCTCCGACGAGGGTTGTGGTGAGGAGGTCGTGCCGCAGGCGGTCTGACGCACGACACCGCGAACCCACCCCGGGACTAGCCTCCCGGGGTGGGTTCTCGCGTGCGGGCAGTCGTGCTCGACATCGGCTCGGTGCTCGAGGTCGTCGACGACGCTGTGTTCCCCGGCCCGTGGGTCGAACGGCTCGGCCTGCCGCGCGAGGAGCTGGTGCGACGCCTCGACGACCTGCCCGGCAACCCGGGGCTCGGCGAGATCACCGAAGGCGAGATCAGGACCGCGTGGCAGCAGTCGTTCGGGCTCTCCGACGACGACGCCGACGAGCTGATGGCCACCTTCTGGCGCTGGTACGTCGGTGAGCTCGACGTCGAGCTCACCACGTGGTTCGCCGGGCTCCGGGACCGGGGCCTCACGGTGGGGATCCTCAGCAACTCGTGCAGCGGGGCCCGCGAGGCCGAGCGGCACTGGGGCTTCGAGGCGATGACCGACGACATCGTCTACTCCCACGAGGTCGGCCTGGCCAAGCCGGACCCCAGGATCTACGCCCTCACGGCCGAGCGCCTCGGCGTACGACCGGAGGCGATCGCGTTCCTCGACGACGTGCCCGCCAACGTCGAGGCCGCTCGGGCCTGTGGGTGGCAGGCCGTGCTGCACGAGTCCACGCCCGAGTCGATCCGGGCGATGGAGGCCCTGATCACTGGAGCAGGAGGCTCCTGAAGGACGAGCTCGCCCAGCCGGTGCCGGAGTGGGCCGGGACGGCGGGGAGGTTCTTGCCGCCGTAGACGGGGGTCCGGGCGTCGCCGTACTGCAGCCACGTCTGGGCGCCTGCCTGGCCCTGGCCCGGCTTGCTGTAGTCGCACACGCCTCGCGGGAAGGTCTGCTGCAGCGTCGTCCACTGCGCGTCGGTCAGGCCGAGCGGCAGGAACGAGTAGTCGGCGCGGGCGATCGGCCTCAGCTGGCAGGCGACCCGGTCGTTGCGCGGGTCGTCCCCGGCCACCTGGCGCGGGGTGCCGAGGTGAAGCTGGAGCTGCGGCATCCGGCAGACCTGCTCACCGGGCGCGCCGACGAGGTTGATCCCCGGCACGTCCTCGCATCGGTCCGTGATGTCCGCCGGCTTGTCGTCGACGATCTTCTGCGCGAGTGGCTTGGTGGAACCGTCCTTCTCGACCGCGGCGAGCCAGCGGTCCATCGCGAGGAACGCCTCCTTGGCCCAGCGCGGATCACCGATGAGCGGGCTGTTGCCGAACCACATCACGCGGTTGTCGGTGTGGCCCTGTGCCTTCATGAGCCTGTCCTCGGTCCAGAAGGCGTGCGCGTAGTCGTGCGCGATGCCCGGGTCCGGCCCGCCGTGGTTGATCATCGCGACCTGGCTCATGTTGTTCGTCTCGTTGACCAGCCCGGACCGGTAGACGTTGGTGATCGCGAGCGGGTCGCCCTGGATGCGCTGCGCGACGGGGTCGGCGTTGATGTCGAGCCCGCCGATCTTGGCGTTGAGGTCGACGAACTGGTCGACGGTGATCTGGCCCTTCTTCAGTGCCTCGAGGCCGTACTGCACGCCCGCGTTGGCGAACGGCACGCCCGCGAAGCCGTGGCCGGCCTGCTTCTCCCACGAGCTCCACGCCGACTGCAGGCGAGGCCCCAGGGTGTTGATCATCATGTCGAGGACCGAGCAGCGGACCCCGCCGGGGTTGGTCTCGGAGTCGAAGCGCGTGGAGCGGTCGCCCGCCACCGGCTCCTTGGTGCCGTCGCAGGCCTCCTCCGGGTTCAGGGCGGCCTTGAACAGACCCTCGTCGGCAACCACGGCGTTCATGTGCGACAGGTGTCCCTCGACGTCACCGAACTGCGTGGGCGACCAGAGCACGCCGGTGCCCCAGTGCGACGGGTCCTCGAAGTAGAGCCGCAGCAAGTGGTAGTCGGCGAACTGCGCACCGGCGGTCAGGGTGTCCGGGTAGGAGCAGGTGGTGACCAGCCCCTGGTAGATGCCGGGGTAGGCGTTGGCGATCGTGTGCTGCGCGATCGAGCCGCCCGAGCAGCCGGTGCCGATGGTGTAGCGGATCGGGCCGTACTGCTCGACGACCCGCTCCTTCGCCATCATCATCGACTCGGCCTCCTGCGGGAGGTTGCACTGGTGGCCGGTGTTGTTGAGCGCCGTGGACACCACCGCGAAGCCCTTGCCGAGGCTGGTGACGTAGCTCTGCTCGAAGCCGGGCAGCGACGGGATGGTGCCGGAGTAGTCGTCGGTCCGCGGGGTCCCCGGGGCGTACGACGCGCCGCAGCCGCCACCGTGCGTGGCGAGCACCTTGTGGTTCCACTGCGGCTGGGCGGCCCAGGGCTTCCAGTCCTTGCCGGGCTGGAAGAGCGTGAGGATCGAGTAGCGGTCGCGGTCCTGGTAGCCGTCCTCGCGGCGGACCACGAACGGCACCGTCTTTCCCTGGTCGGTCGTCGTGGTCGCGACGTCCGACGGCGGGTTCGCCGGGTCGTAGGGCTGGAGCCCGGCCTTGGTCGGGTCGGTCGACTTGTAGAGATAGGTGTACGTCGGCGCCTCGTTGCACTGGCCGTCGAGCGCGGTGGCCTGGCACTGGTACGGACCGAGCTGCGGACCCGCGAAGACCGGACCGCCGTTGGGGTGGTTGGTGATCGTCTGCTGGCCGGCGTAGCCCGGCGCGGTCGCCTTCACGACGTTGGGGCCGAGCACCAGGCCGGTGAGCAGCGCCTCGAAGTGTCCGTCGGGACGGACCTTGAACTGGCCGGTGACGTCGCGGCTGCCGACGGTGACCTTGACCGCGGACCCGGACACCCCGGTGGGAAGGGCCACGGCCACCAGCGCGTCGCCCGCGGAGACCAGGTCGGCGCGGTTGGACAGCACCTCCACGGTCAGCGGCTTCGTCGCCTTGGCCGCCGCGGCCGGGGCAGCGGTGCCGGCCGTGAGCACGCCGGTGACGGCGAGCGCCAGGGCGGTCAGCAGGGGCGCGATCGTGCGGGCGCGCGCATGGGTCGTCACGGGTCCTCCGTCGTCAGGTGCCCGGAACAACGAGCGTCGCCTCGGCGGGCTACGTGACCCGATTCGTTGTCTGGGCCAAATGTGAGTCTCGGGACCCCTCGGGGACCTACCCTCGAAAGGTCACAAGGGGGTCACGGGAATGACCGACTCGGGCAGCAGCTCACGCGAGGTGCTGGCGCTACGGAACCTGCACGACGTGATCACCGCCGTGCACTCCGGCCAGGACCTCGAGGAGGTGCTGCAGACCGCAGCGCAGGGCGTCGTCGACGTCCTGGGGTTCGAGGTTGCCGTCATCGACTGCGTGGACGACCACGGGTTCGTCGAGGCGCTCGCCGTCGCCGGCGACGAGGACGCCTGCCAGACCATGAAGGCGCGGCGCATCCCGCTCACCGAGATCCTCAGCGAGTTCGACATCGCCGACGAGTGGGGCCGGCTCCGCTTCGTGCCCCACGACCGTCTCGAGCCCGACGCGACCGCCAGCTGGGTGCCCGACATGGTGCCGCTCGACACGCCTGATGCGTGGCACCCCCTCGACGCTCTCTACGCCCCGCTGCACGGACCCAACGGCGACCTGCTCGGGGTGCTCAGCGTCGACGTCCCCATCGACCGGCGCCGGCCCGGCGTCCTGGGCCGCCAGGTCCTCGAGATGTACGCCGTGCAGGCCGGTCTCGCGATCCACCACGCGCAGGAGCGGGCCCGGCTCAACGAGCGGGTCCGGCTCGCCTCGGCGGTCCGGGCCGTCGTCGAGACCGCGACGCACGAGCTCGACCTCGCCGCCGTGATGGCCGGCGCGTTCCAGCCCCTCGCCGCCGGCTTCCGGTGCGAGCGCGTCGTGCTCCAGGTGTGGCCCGATCCCGGCGAGGACCGGGTCGACGCCTCGGTCACCGCGCTGACCGCCGTACACCCGCCGCCTGCGCCCGGGGACCTGACCCCGTGGCCGGACCACGAGGACGAGGCGCTGGCGATGCTCGGCATCACCGACTGGGTCGCCGTGCGCTGCTGGGACAAGAGCCGCACCGCCGTGCTCGACCCGCTCGAGGAGCCGGGTGAGGACCTGGTGTCGGCAGAGGACCTCGCGTCCATGCGCGCGTTCATGGACGTCGCGCAGGTGAAGAGCGCGATGCTCGTGCCGCTCGGCTCCGGGCCGCAGTGCCTCGGCCACGTGCTGCTGCTGCGCGAGGAGCACGCCGCCGCCTGGACCGAGGCCGAGGGCGACGCCGCCCTCGAGGTCGGCCGCGAGATGGGCCGGGCCGTGCACCGGGCCCACGTCTACGCCCGCGAGCGCGAGCTCGTCGCCGAGCTGCAGGAGCTCGACCGGACCAAGGGCGAGATGATCAACACGATCACCCACGAGCTGAAGAACCCGCTCACCTCGATCCGCGGCCATGTCGAGCTGATGGCCGACGGGAAGGGATCGCCGCTCAGCGTGGCCGCCATCCAACGCAACGTGCACCGCATGACCACCCTGATCGACGACCTCCTCGTGCTCGCCAAGGTGAGCGACCCGCACCGCGACTTCCTGCCCGGCGCCGTCTCGATGTCCTCCGTGGTCGACGAGGTCTGCGACGCACTCTCGGTCCAGGCGCAACGCAAGGGCATCCGGCTCGATCGCACCGGGGTCGCCCCGCTCGACGCGTGGGGAGAGCGCACGGAGATCACCCGGCTGGTGACCAACATCGTGAGCAATGCCGTGAAGTACACCCCGACCGGGGGCTCCGCCACGTTGCGGGTGCACGCCGACCAGGGCCACGTCGTGTTCTCGTGCACCGACACCGGACTCGGCATCAGTCCGGAGGACAAGCTCACGCTCTTCGACGAGTTCGAGCGGTCCTCGAACCCCGATGCGCGGGCCGAGTCGGGCTCCGGCCTCGGCCTGGCGATCGTGCGCCGGATCGCCGAGCGCCACGGTGCCGAGCTGCTCGTCGACTCCGAGGTCGGCGTCGGCAGCACGTTCCGGGTGCTGCTGCGTCCTTGCTGACCGGCGCGTGATTGCGGGGCCCGCCCTAGGCTGACCCCGTGTCGGACCCCGCCATCGTCCTCGTGTCGAGCGAGCACCTCGATGACCTGCGCCCGCAGTTCCGTCGCTACGAGCACGAGTACACCGTGCTCACCGCCGGGTCGGTCGCCGAGGCCGAGCGCGTCGCCCACGAGCACTGCGAGGCCGACGGCCAGGTGGCCCTGTTCGTGAGCGACTCGCTCCCCGCGGACAAGCACCCGATGGAGGCGATGTACTACCTGCGCGAGGCCTTCCCGACCTCGCGTCGGGTGATCGCCGCGCACCGCTCTCGATTCGTCGAGGACGGGCCGCCGCTGCGGCACGGCCTCGCGACCGGGAAGTACGACGCCTACCTCCTCATGCCGAGCGGGCCCCGCGACGAGGAGTTCCACTACGCGATCATCGAGCTGCTCTCCGACTGGGGCTCGACCGTCGGCACCCCGGTCGTCGAGGCGGTGCGCATCATCACGCCCGTGGTCGACGGACTCACCCTTCAGGTCCGCGACTTCCTGGACCGGATGGGTATGTCGTCGGGGATCTACGCCCCCGACTCGGTCGAGGGCGAGGCGATCCGGGCGGACGTGAACCTCAGGCTCCAGGAGGCCGAGGAGTTCCCGATCGTCCAGGCGCTCAACCGCCGCACGATCGTGGCCCGGTCGGTGCGCGACGTGGCGGCCAACATCTACGGCCGGCCCGACGACATCGATCTCGAGGAGGTCGTCGACCTCTGCATCGTCGGCGCCGGTCCTGCCGGCCTCGCGGCCGCGGTGTACGGCGCGTCCGAGGGACTGTCGACGGTGGTGGTCGAGGCCGAGGCCATCGGCGGGCAGGCCGGCACGAGCTCGATGATCCGCAACTACCTCGGCTTCCCCCGAGGCATCTCCGGGATGCGGCTCGCCCAGCGCGCCCGCAACCAGGCGATCCGCTTCGGCACCCGCTTCTTCACCGGCTGGGACGTCACGGGGCTCGACGCCTCGGACGACGGCGGGCCGCACGTGCTGCGCACCGACGGCGGCGACATCCATGCGCGTGCGGTGGTCGTCTCGAGCGGCGTCCGGTACCGGCGCCTCGAGGTCCCGGCGATCGAGGAGCTCGTCGGGCTCGGTGTCTTCTACGGCAGCGCGATGAGCGTCGCCCGCGAGCTCGACGGCCAGCACGTCGTGGTGGTGGGAGGTGGCAACTCGGCCGGCCAGGCGGCTCTGCACCTCGCGAAGTTCGCGGCGTCGGTGACGATCATGATCCGCCGGCGTGACCTCGCCGAGACGATGTCGCAGTACCTCATCAAGGAGATCAAGTTCCAGCCCCGGATCTCCGTGCAGCCGTGCTCGACCATCGTCGACGGCGGCGGTGAGGGCCGCCTCGAGTGGATCGACGTCCGCGACCTCGACACCGACGAGGTCGCACGGCAGCAGACCGTCGGGCTGTTCCTCATGCTCGGAGCCGAGCCGCATTGCACGTGGCTGCCGCCCGAGGTGCTCCTCGACGAGCGCGGCTTCGTGCTCACCGGTCGTGACGTCCCCAAGCACAAGTGGGCCGAAGGCCTTCCGCCGTCCAACCTGAGCACGACCGTGCCGGGCGTCTTCGCGGCCGGCGACGTGCGGGCCGGGTCGATGAAACGCGTCGCCTCGGCCTCCGGCGAGGGCGCGAGCGTCGTACCCCTCGTGCACGCGTGGCTCGCGCCGGGGGACACGGAGACCTAGTCGCACCGGTCGGCGCCGGCGTCGACCGGAAGTGGGACCGGAGGTCCCTGGGCAGGTGCACCTCCATGGACGAGGTTGGCGACCAAGGGCGCGTCGTCAGACGCCAACGCACACCTTGGAGACACCATGCACCGAACAGCTCGACTCGTCATGCCCGTCGCCGTTCTCGCGGTGGTCGCCGCCACCGCACCGGCGGGCGCCGATCCCGTCAATGCACCAGAGGCCACGCGGGTGCCGATCACCTGCGACAACGGCCACACCTACGACGCCGTGGTCAACGGCAACGGCGACTTCACGCCGGCCCACGACGTCAACAGCAACGCGATCCTGGTCCCCCTGTCCTTCGGGGAGTTCAACGGGACGGTCACGGACGCCGACGGCAACGTCGTCGACTCGTTCACCGACCCGGCCTCCGCGAAGGGCAAGGCGAGCAAGAAGCAGCGCAAGACGCAGACCACCTGCTCGTACACCTTCGGCGAGACCTTCGAGGACCCGGAGCTCGGCACGCTGACCTTCAGCGGCACCGGGACGGTCGTCGGCTTCGTGACGCCGTCCCGGTCCGCCAAGGGCTGAGCCCCCGGGTCAGGAGGCCATCGGGGGGTAGTCCGTGTAGCCCTCCGCGCCGCCGCCGTAGAACGTCGAGGGGTCGGGCTCGTTGAGCTCGGCCCCTCGACGCCAGCGCTCGGGCAGGTCCGGGTTGGCGATGAACTGCCGACCGACCACCACGACGTCGGCGAGGCGGCGGTCGATGATCTGCTCGACCGCGTCGAGGTCGGTGACCTCCGCGAAGCCGGAGTTGAGCAGCAGCGGGCCGTCCCAGTGCCCGCGGATCTCGGCGACGATCTCCGAGCCCGGCTCGGCGAGCACGCTGAGGTAAGCCAGGCCGAGGTCGCCGATGCCGTCGACGACCGTGCGGTACGTCGCGGACAGGTCGGCCGCATCGTCCTCGATGCAGCCCTGGGCTCCGTTGCCGGGGGAGATCCGGATGCCGACCCGGTCGGCTCCGACGGCCTCGGCGACGGCGCGGGTGACCTCGACGGTCAGCCGGGCCCGGGCCTCGGGCGAACCGCCGTACGCGTCGGTGCGGTGGTTGCTGGCCGGGGAGAGGAACTGGTGGAGCAGGTAGCCGTTCGCCGAGTGGACCTCCACCCCGTCGAGGCCTGCGGCGACCGCGTTGCGGGCGGCCTGCACGAAGTCCTCGACGATGCCGGGGACCTCGTCGGTCCCGAGTGCACGGGGGGCCGGGATGTCGACCTGGCCCTCGGACGTGACCATCGTGGCGTCCGGGGCGATCGCGCTCGGTGCCACGGACTCGAGGCCACCCTTGTTGTCGGGGTGCGCGACCCGGCCGGCGTGCATGAGCTGGACCACGATGTGGCCGCCCTCCGCGTGCACGGCGTCGGCGACCCGGCGCCAGCCCTCGACCTGCGCGGCGTCGTGGATGCCGGGGGTGTTGAGGTAGCCCTGCCCGACAGCGCTGGGCTGCGTGCCCTCGCTGATGATCAGGCCGGCGCCGGCGCGCTGGCGGTAGTACTCGACCGCGAGGTCGGAGGGCACCATGCCCTCGGCGGCGCGGTTGCGGGTGAGCGGGGCCATCACGAAGCGTTGCGGGAGCGACCAGCGGCCGATGGTGACGGCGTCGAATGCACGGGACACGGGTGGGTGTCTCCTTCAGAAGGGGAAAGTTCAAGGTTCAAGTTTCAACCTACCCGGGTGCCCTGGGGGCAAACCGGAATCCCGGCGGGGCCGTCCGTGTTCACCTCGGGTGACCTCCGCACCCCGCTCCGGCCCTGCCCTCTCCGTGCTCGACCTGCTGCCGGTGCGCAGCGGACAGACCAGCGGGGACGCGCTCGCTGCCGGCATCGCCCTGGCCCAGGTCGCCGACCGGGCCGGTTACCGCCGCTACTGGGTGGCCGAGCACCACAACATGCCGGCCGTCGCGGCGACCAACCCGCCGGTCGTGATCGCCATGGTGGCCGGCGCGACCGAGCGCATCCGGGTCGGCTCGGGAGGCGTCATGCTGCCGAACCACGCGCCCCTCGTCGTGGCCGAGCAGTTCGCGCTGCTCGAGGCCGCGCACCCGGGCCGCATCGACCTGGGCATCGGGCGCGCTCCCGGCAGCGACCCGGTCACGAGCTGGGCGCTGCGTCACGGGGGCCCGGCGGCCGACGGCGGCGACATGGACGTCGTCAACCGCTTCCCCGAGCACCTGCAGAACATCCTGGCGATGATGAGCCCGGCCGGTGTCGGGCTCGCCCTCGGCGGCCGTGACTACGAGCTGCGCGCCACCCCGCAGGCCCGATCCACGCCACCGGTCTGGCTGCTCGGCTCGAGCGACTACTCGGCTCAGCTCGCCGCCCGGCTCGGCCTGCCGTACGTGTTCGCCCACCACTTCTCGGGCCACGGCACCGCCGAGGCGCTCGCGCTCTACCGCGACGGCTTCCGGCCCGGCGAGGTCGAGCAGCCCACCACGTTCCTCACGGTCAACGTCGTCGTCGCCGACACCACCGAGGAGGCGGAGCGGCTCGCTCGTCCCAACCAGCTCGCGATGGTGCGCCTGCGCACGGGTCAGCCGCTGATCGCGCAGCCGTCGGTCGAGGAGGCCGCCGCCACGGTGCTCCCCGAGGAGCACGAGGCGCTCGCGGCCTCGATGCGTCGTCGGTGGGTGGTCGGCACGCCCGACGAGGCGCGGGACCAGATCGCCGAGCTGGCGTCGACGTACGGCGTCGACGAGGTGATGGTCCACCCGGTCGCCGGCGCCCTCGAGGGCGACGACCCGCGGCGCTCCGAGAACCGGGAGCGCACCGTCGCGCTGCTCGCCGAGACGTTGGTCTCATCCGCGGCGTTCTGACGTTTGCCGCCGCCCCCTCGGCGGCACACTTGAACCGACACCTGTCGCACCCCATGGAGGACCCCTGTGACGACCCTGCACGACTTCACCATGACCACGCTCGAGGGCCAGGAGCGCTCGCTGTCGGAGTACGCAGGCAAGGTCGTGCTCGTCGTGAACACCGCGTCACAGTGCGGGCTCACCCCGCAGTTCGAGGGCCTCGAGAGCCTCTTCCAGGAGTACGGCGACGACGACTTCGTGGTGCTCGGCTTCCCCTGCAACCAGTTCGGTGCGCAGGAGCCCGGCACCGCCGAGGAGATCGGCTCGTTCTGCCAGCGCAACTACGGCGTCTCCTTCCCGATGTTCGAGAAGATCGAGGTCAACGGCGACGGCGCCCACCCGCTCTACCAGTGGCTCCGCCAGGAGAAGGGCGGCCTGCTCGGCGACGCGATCAAGTGGAACTTCACGAAGTTCCTGGTCGCCCCCGACGGCGAGGTCGTGAAGCGTTACGCCCCGACCACCGCCCCCGAGAAGCTCTCCGGCGACATCGAGAAGGCGATCGACAAGCGCAAGGCCGCCTGAGCCCCAGCCACGACCCGTGACCGGTCCGGTGCGCGACAAGATCGCGCACAAGACCGGTCATTCGTCGTCCTGAGGTCCGAATCCGCCTTCTGACCGGTCTTGTGCGCGGTTCTCGACCGGGCACACCCCCCAGGCCTAGCCTCGGGCTATGAGGACAAGGCCCGTTGTCAGTTCCGACGTCAGTCCGGCGCAGGACTACGGGTTCTTCGGGCCCGGCTCGGTGACGTGGAAGGTGTTCACGCACCCGGCTTCGGTGACGGTGGCGTTCCAGCGCACGGTGCTGACCGAGGTGCTGCTGCCGGAGCTCGCGGCGTCGGTGGCGGCGACCGGGTCGATCACGAAGCGGCCGGCGCTGCGCTACGACCGGACGCTGGAGTACGTCGCGACGGTCGCCTTCGGCGACAGCGCCTCCGTGGTGGCGGCGTCCGACGTGCTCGTGAAGATCCACCGGCGCATCGTGGGCGTCGAGCCGGTCAGCGGCACGACGTACGACGGGAACGACCCCGACTCGCAGCTGTGGATCCTGCTGACCCAGTGGCACTCGCTGCTGCTGACCTACGAGCTCCTCGGGCCCGGGGCCGCTGACGCCGGAGGAGGACCGGCAGTACTGGGCCGAGTGCCGCCGGGCCGCGGCCTTCCAGACGATCGACCCCGACGACGTGCCCCGCGACCGGGCGGAGATGCGGGCCTACTACGAGCGGATCCGTCCCCGGTTGGCCGGGACCGAGACCGCTCAACAGCTCGCGGCCGGGATCCTCGACGCCGGAGGCACGCTGGTCGAGAAGGGGCCCTGGCACCTCCGCCTCTGCGCGCCGCTGCTCCGGGTCGCCATGCGCAAGGGCACGATCGCCACCCTCCCGCGCTGGCTCCGCAGGGTCGCCGGGGTCCGCCAGGGGCGGGTCCAGGATGCCGTCGTGGTCGCCCTGCTCAGGCCTGGGCTCGCGCTCCTGGCCCGCCGGCCCCCGGCGCTCGCCTCGCTGCTCCGCACCATCTCCCCGTCGACGTACCCGGTGATGGCGCCGGTGCTCCTCGGTGTCCCGCCGCTCGACCCGGTCGTCGTCACGCCCGAGGAGGCATGGGAACGGTCGGGCCTGGCCGCGCCCCGGGAGCAGGTGAGGGCGTAGAACTGTCCTGTCACACGACAGGAGCAGCCATGAAGTACGCAGTCCTCGGCACCGGCATGGTGGGCCAGGCGATCGCCGACCGTCTCGACGAGCTCGGGCACGAGGTGTCCCTCGGCACCCGCGACCCCGACGCCACCCGTGCCCGCACCGGCGAGGGAGAGCCCGGAGCCTGGGCGGAGGCGCACGGCGGCGTGGCGCTCAAGACGTTCACCGACGCAGCCGCGGGGGCGGAGGTCGTGGTCTTCGCCGGGAACGGTGGCGCGGCGCTCGAGATCCTCGGTGCGGCGGGTGCCGGCTCCCTCGAGGGCAAGGTGCTCGTCGACGTCTCCAACCCCCTCGACTTCAGCAGGGGCGGGCTGCCACAGCTGTTCGTGAAGGACGACGACTCGCTCGCCGAGCAGATCCAGCGCGCGTTCCCGGGTGCCCGCGTGGTCAAGACGCTCAACACGATGAACGCCGCGCTCATGGTCCGTCCCGGCACCCTGCCCGAGGGCACGTCGGTCTTCGTGTCCGGCGACGACGCCGACGCGAAGGGGGTCGTCACCGAGATGCTCACGTCGTTCGGCCACACCGACGTGCTCGACCTCGGCGACATCACGACGGCGCGCGGCGCGGAGATGTACGTCGCCTTCTGGCTGCGGGCCTGGGGAGCCGTCGGCGGCTCGGCCTTCAACATCAAGGTGGTGCGGTGAGCGACCTCGACCCCGAGGAGTTCCGCCGTCAAGGTCACCGGCTCGTCGACTGGGTCGCCGACCACCGCGCCGGCATCGAGAAGCTGCCGGTCGCCCCGGTCGTCGAGCCCGGGTCGATCCGCGCCCAGCTCCCGACGTCGCTGCCCGAGGCGCCCGTCGAGGACGTGGGCGACGCGCTCGCCGGCCTCCTCGACGACGTGGTGGTGCCGGGGAGCCTGCACTGGCAGCACCCCGGCTTCTACGGCTACTTCCCCGCCCATGCCTCCCTCGCCTCGCTGCTCGGCGACCTCGCCTCGGGCGCCATCGGTGCCCAGGGGATGCTCTGGTCGACCTCGCCCGCGGGGACCGAGCTCGAGCAGGTGCTGCTCGACGGGTTCGCCGACGCGCTGGGCCTCGGCACCGACTTCACGTTCGCCGGCGGCGGGGGCGGGTCGCTCCAGGACTCCGCCTCGTCGGCTGCGCTCGTGGCCCTGCTCGCGGCGCTGCACCGCCGTACGCCGCAGTGGCGCGTGTCGGGCGTGTCCGGCCGCGAACGCGTCTACGTCTCCGCGGAGACGCACTCCTCGCTGGCCAAGGCCGTCCGGGTCGCAGGACTGGGTGAGGAGGCGCTCCGCGTCGTGCCGTTCGCGGACGGGACCCTGTCGATGGACCCCGAGGCGTTCGCCGAGATGCTCGCGATGGACGAGGCCGACGGCCTGGTGCCGACGCTGGTCTGCCCCACGGTCGGCACCACCGGCACCGGCTCCGTCGACCCGGTGCGCGCCGTGGCAGCCGCCGCCCGCGAGCACGGCGTCTGGGTGCACGTCGACGCCGCCTGGGCCGGTGTCGCCGCTCTCTGTCCGGAGCACCGCGACGTCGTCGACGGCACCGACCTCGTCGACTCCTTCTGCACCGACGCCCACAAGTGGCTCTTCACGGCCTTCGACGCGTCGTTTCTCTGGGTGCGCGACGGGGCCGCGCTGCCGGCCGCGCTCTCGATCACCCCGGAGTACCTCCGCAACGCGGCCACCGAGTCCGGGCAGGTCGTGGACTACCGCGACTGGCAGGTGCCGCTCGGCCGGCGGATGCGCGCGCTCAAGCTCTGGTCGGTGGTGCACGCGGTCGGGCTCGAGGGCCTGCGCGCGACGATCCGGAAGCACGTCGACCTGGCCCGCTGGCTCGCCGACCAGGTCCGCGCGACCGCCGGCTGGCGGCTCCCGGTCGAGCCCTCGCTGGCGCTCGTGTGCCTCCAGGCCACCGGTCGCCGACGGCGAGCCGGACGACGAGACCACCCGGGCCGCGATGGCGGCGGTCAACGCCGGCGGCCGGTCCTTCCTCACCCACACCGTGGTCGACGGGCACTACACGATCCGGGTGGCGATCGGCGCGCTCGCGACGGAGAGCCGTCACGTCGAGCGGCTGTGGGACGACCTCCGGGTGGCCGCTCGGGAAACCCTCTCGACCTCTGTCGGCGACCCCTCCTAGGTTGCGACAGGACGACCCTGACCGGGCCGTCGACAACCACGAAGGAGTGGGCAGATGGGTTCCATCCTCAACCCGTACATCGCGTTCCGCGAGGGCAAGGCACGCGCCGCGGCGGAGTTCTACCAGTCCGTCTTCGGCGGCGAGCTCAACGTCAACACGTACGGCGACTACAACGCGACGCACGAGGGCCTCGACCCGGAGTGGATCATGCACGGCCAGCTCGAGACCCCGGCCGGCTACACGATCATGGTCTCCGACGCCGCGCAGACCGAGATCAACGTGGGCGACAACATCAGCGTCAGCCTCAGCGGTGACGACGCGGACGCCCTGCGCGGCTACTGGGAAGGCCTCGCCGACGGCGGCAACGTGTCCGTGCCGCTGGAGAAGCAGATGTGGGGCGACGAGTTCGGCATGGTGTCGACAAGTTCGGCATCCAGTGGATGGTCAACATCGCGGGCGGCCAGTCCTGACGCGCCGACCGCGACTTCCCGGAGCCGACCAAGGACCCGGGTGCCTCGCGGGCGGAGGTGTTCCTCCGCTACCTCGCCTACTACCGCGCGGTCCTCGTCGAGAAGGTCCAGGGCCTCTCCGACGAGGACCTGCGCGGCAGCAGGCTGCCCACGGGGTGGGCGCCGGTCGAGCTGCTCAAGCACCTGCAGCACGTCGAGATGCGCTGGCTGGAGTGGGGCTTCGAGGGACGTGAGGTCGGAGACCCGTGGGCGGACCACGACCACGAGACGCATCGGTGGCACGTCGGTCCCGACGAGTCCCTCGAGGACCTGCTGGCCGCGCTCGACGACCAGGCCGCCCGCACCCGGGCCGTCGTCGAGCGTCACGCGCTCGACGAGGTGGGAGTGCCGGGCGAGCGCTGGGACGACGACGACCCGCCGACCCTGGAGCGGGTGCTGTTCCACCTGCTGCAGGAGTACGCGCGTCACGTCGGCCACCTCGACGTCCACCGCGAGCTGATCGACGGCACCGCCGGGGAGTAGACCCCTCAGTGGTGCATCTCGTGCACCACCGCGTGGCCGCGGCCACGGGCGATCATCCACCGGTTCACCGGGACCGTGGCCACGAAGGCGATGGCGAGCGCGGCGGCCAGGCTTCCCCAGAACAGCGGGCTGGCGAGCCCCGCGCCCATGGCGCCCGGGACCAGCACGATGATCGCGTTGTCGACGACCTCCATCACCAGGATCGAGACGGTGTCGGCGGCGAGCGCGAGCTGGAACGCCGCCGCGAGGCCCAGGCCTGAGTGCAGCCCGGCGCGCATGGTCAGCGCGTAGCCGAACCCGAACGCGAGGGCGATCGAGAGCACGACCGTCGCGGCGTCGTGCCAGCCGAGCGCCGTGCCGATGACCATGCCGAGCACCTCGCCGAGGGCACAGCCGGTGAGGCAGTGCAGGGTAGCGGAGACAGCGGTGCGCCAGAGATCCATACTCCGATGATACCCCCTAGGGGTATATGTCAGAAGGAGGCTCTGGAAGTTGCCGCCTCCGCCGCGCAGGATGGGAGCCATGACTGACGGCTCCGGGACCGCCACGGCCAACCTCCGGGCGGCGCGCGACCACCTCACCTCGCTGCGCACCGACTACGCCAAGGCCGTCGAGACCTTCCGGTGGCCCGACGTCGGGGAGACGTTCAACTGGGCGCACGACTGGTTCGACACCTGGGCGCGGGGCAACGACGCGCCCGGCCTGGTCGTCGTCGAGGAGGACGGCAGCCGTGCGGAGTTCTCGTTCGCCGAGCTGTCCGACCGTTCCGACCAGGTCGCGGGCATGCTCGCCGACGCCGGCGTGCGCAAGGGCGACAGCGTCATCGTGATGCTCGGCAACCAGGTCGAGCTCTGGGAGTCGATGCTCGCGATCATCAAGCTCGGCGCGGTGGTCATGCCGACCACCACGGCCGTCGGGCCGACCGAGCTCGTCGACCGGGTGACCCGCGGCGACGCCAAGGCGGTGCTCTGCAACGCCGCTGACGCCGCGAAGCTCGACCAGGTGCCCGGCGACTACCTCCGGTTCGTCGTGGGGGAGGTCTCGACACGCTCGACCAGCGGTGACGAGGGAGCGCAGTCCTACGCCTCGGCGTACGACCGGCCGGTGGTGCCGTTGCCGCACCCGGGCAACGCCACCAGCGATCGGATGCTCCTCTACTTCACGAGCGGGACGACGAGCCGGCCCAAGCTCGTCGAGCACACGCACCGGACCTATCCGGTCGGGCACCTCTCGACGATGTACTGGCTCGGTCTCGAGCCCGGCGACGTGCACCTCAACATCTCCTCGCCCGGCTGGGCCAAGCACGCCTGGTCGAACTTCTTCGCCCCGTGGCTGGCCGAGGCCACCGTGCTCGTGTGCAACTACGCGCGCTTCGACCCAGCGGTCCTGCTCGAGCAGATCCGTCGCGAAGGGGTGACCACCTTCTGTGCACCGCCGACCGTGTGGCGGATGCTCATCAACTCCGACCTCACCGGAGGCCCGGGCGGGCTGCGCGAGGCGATCGCCGCCGGCGAGCCGCTCAACCCCGAGGTGATCGCGCAGGTCGACAAGCACTGGGGCCTCACGATCCGGGACGGCTTCGGGCAGACCGAGACGACGGCCTCGGTCGCGAACACCCCGGGTCAGCCGGTGAAGCCCGGCTCGATGGGTCGCGCGCTGCCGGGTGTCCCGGTCGTCCTCGTCGACCCCGCCAGCGGCGAGCTCGTCGAGGGCCCGGGGGAGGGCGAGATCTGCCTCGACCTGGGGGTGTCACCGCTGACGCTGATGACCGGTTACCAGGGCGACCAGGAGCGCAACGACGAGGCGATGGCCGGCGGTTTCTACCACACCGGTGACGTCGCGACCCGCGACGACGAGGGCTACATCACCTACGTCGGACGCACCGACGACGTGTTCAAGGCCAGCGACTACAAGGTCAGCCCGTTCGAGCTCGAGAGCGTGCTCATCGAGCACCCCGCCGTCGCCGAGGCCGCGGTCGTGCCGGCGCCCGACCCGGTGCGCCTCGCGGTGCCGAAGGCGTACGTCGTGCTCGCGCCCGGCCACGAGCCCACCGAGGAGACGGCCCGGTCGATCCTCGCCTACGCCCGCGAGCACCTGCCGCCGTACCTCCGGGTGCGTCGCCTCGAGTTCGCCGAGCTGCCGAAGACCATCAGCGGCAAGATCAGGCGCGTCGAGCTCCGGGGCCGCGAGGACGAGAAGGCCGAGCGAGCGCATCGACGGCGAGTGGCGCGACGACCAGTTCCCGGAGCTGAAGGCGGGCCCGCAGTCGTGAGGGCGGTCCCGTGAAGCGCGAGCCGCACGAGAACGTCGCGACCGTCCTCGTCGAGCCGGGGGTCCTGGGTGACCTCGAGCTCGAGATGATGGCGCTCGACCTCCACGTGTGGCCGGTGCGCACGGCGCCCATCTGCGTCGACGGCGAGCGGATGGCCTTCCAGGTACGCCGCCGGCTGCTCATGGCGAAGCGAGGCGCATGGGACGACGCCCTGGAGTGGACCCCGGTGTGGATCGGCTTCGGCGCCTCCTGGCGGCGTGGTGACGAGCCGTTGCCGTGGTCGGCGCACGAGGCGCTGTGGGACGCGCTCGCGGAGTTCGAGCAGCACGTCCGCTACCAGAAGCGCCTCGGCGGGGTCCCGCCGCTGATGGCGCCCGAGGGCCTGCACCTCTGATGGAGATGTCCTTCGCCGGACGGGCCTTCGAGTGGCGCGGCCCGGCACCCCACGTCTTCGTGCCGCTCCCCGAGGAGGAGAGCGACACCATCGAGGCGATGAAGTCGATGCTGACCTACGGCTGGGGCGTCATCCCGGTGAGCGCGCAGATCGGCGAGACGGAGTTCACGACGTCGCTCTTCCCGAAGGACGGCGTGTTCCTGCTGCCGATCAAGGTCGCGGTCCGTCGCGCCGAGGGCATCGACGTCGGTGACGTCGTGGACGTGACCATGCGCCTCGACGTCTAGGTCACGGGACGATCGCGGACCGCCAGTCGGAGGGCGGGTCCTCGCCGGTCCGGCCGTCGACGGCCTCGCGGAGCATGTCGGCCTGGCCGGTGTGGCGGCCGTACTCCTCGAGCATGTCGCAGAGCAGGCGCCGGACGTTGGCGTGCTTGCCCTCCCCGAAGCTCGCGGCCACCTCGCCGTCGAGCCCGACGCGCTCGATGACCGCATTCCAGCGCGCGCGGGCCCGGAGCACCGCGTCGTCGAAGTACGCGTAGAGCTGCTCAGGGCTGTCGTCCGCGGCGGAGGTGAACTCCCAGTCGTCGTCCTCGTCCCAGCCGTTGTCGTCCCAGGTCGCGTGGAGCGGGTCGCCGGTGAGCTTGACCGTCGAGTTGTGGTCCTCCTGCACCGCGAGGTGCTTGAGCAGCCCGCCCAGGGTGAGGGTGGACGGCCCGAGCGTCGCGGCGAGACCGGGGCTGTCGAGGCCGTCGGCCTTCCAGCGGAACGTCACGCGGAGCCGGTCCCAGGCGGCAAGCAGGTGCTCGGCCTCGGTGCCGGCGAACGGGGGCTCCCAGGGCGGGAAGTCAGCAACCATGCGCCCACCGTAGGCAGCGGCCACCGACAATCGACCGTCGGCGGGCTGGCCTAGGGTCGGCCCGTGGTGCACGAGCTGAGCCGGCAGGAGGCGCGGCGCATCGCGGTGCGCGCGCAGCTGCTCGCCCGTCCTCAGCCGACCGACGTGCTCGGGGTGTTCGAGCACCTCACACGGGTGCAGTACGACGTCACCACGATCGTGGCCCCGAGCCACCACCTGGTCCTGCGCAGCCGCCTGGGTCCGGCGTACTCCCCGGACGACCTGGAGGACCTGCTCGTCTCGCGCGACGTCGTCGAGCTGCAGATGATGCTGCGGCCCGGCGCCGACATCGCGCTCTACCGGCCCGAGATGGACGCGTGGCCCGGCGCCGGTGAGCTCACGGACTGGGAGGTCTACCTCCAGCAGTGGGTGGAGGCCAACCACGTGTGTCGTGACGACATCCTCGAGCGGCTGCGCACCGAGGGACCGCTCCCGGTGCGCGAGCTTCCCGACACGTGCGAGGTGTCCTGGCGCTCGAGCGGCTGGACGCACGGCAAGAACGTCAACCGGCTGCTCGGCCTGCTGGCGCAGCGCGGCGAGGTGGCGGTGTCCTCGCGCGAGGACAAGGAGGCACTGTGGGACCTTGCCGACCGGGTCTACCCCGAGGTCCCCGCACTGTCGCTCGAGGAAGCCG
Organism: uncultured Actinomycetota bacterium; assembly: GCA_963759965.1. Lineage (GTDB taxonomy): Bacteria > Actinomycetota > Actinomycetes > Propionibacteriales > Nocardioidaceae > Marmoricola_A. Next base: position 12,478 of record CAVXBM010000016.1, on the reverse strand, counting down.
CGGCCGAGCGCGCCCGTCGGCGTCTCGTCTCGTCGGGGATCGAGCGGCCCAGGCGCAAGGACGGGTACGGCGAGCAGCAGGGTGTCGGTGACCTCGGCGAACCGGCCCGCATCGAGGGCGTCCGCGGCACGTGGCGGGTCGACCCGGACCAGCTCGACCAGCCCTTCGAGGGCCGCGTGGTGATGCTGTCCCCGCTCGACCGGCTCGTCGCCGACCGGAAGCGCCTGGCCGACCTGTTCGAGTTCGAGTACATCCTCGAGATGTACAAGCCGAAGGCCAAGCGCCGCTGGGGCGTCTGGGCGATGCCGTTGCTCGACGGGGACCGGTTCGTCGGCAAGCTCGACGTCACCGCTGACCGCGAGCGCGGGGTCCTCACCGTGCACGCCCTCCACGAGGACGAGCCGCTCGACGACACGACCCGCGACGCCGTCGACGCCGAGCTCACCTCGCTCGCCGCCTGGCTCGACCTCCACCTGGAGCGCGAGGACCACTCCTAGGGGCGGCTAGCGGTAGCGGAAGCCGTCGCGGAAGCGGCGGAAGAGGCCGCCGCGGCGGGGGAGGGCCTCGGTGGGCGGAGGTGCGGTCGGCTTGCGGGTGGCGATCGGGGCGTCGTAGTCGGTCCGGACGATCGCGTCGATGATCTGCTGCTCGTCGTAGTCCTCGGAGCCGTCGATCGCGGGGACGAAGCCGACGAGCATGCCGTTGCGCATCACCTGCGCCTCGAGGGCAGCGGTGCCGTCGGAGTCCCAGGTCGCGACGCGGCCGTCCGGGAGCTTGATGTCGATGCCGAACTGGTAGACACCGACCCTCGCGAGGTCTGCCTCGGTCCCCCGGTCGCGCAGGGCGTCGACGACGCGGCGCGCCTTCATCTCCTCCATCTGCCGGACGCTACCCGGGCGACCTGAGACTTTCCCGTGCTCGGCGTCAGGACTCCGCGCCACGCTCGGGCTGAGGGCGCCACCATCACGGGCGCCGCAGCTCGACGAGGTACTCGCGGGTCAGGAACGCCCGGGCCAGGTCGTCGGGGAGGCCGGCGAACGGACCCGTCTGCGAGCGGTGCGCGCGCATCGCCTCCCACCGGCGCTCGTAGAGCTCCCCGGAGTCGAAGACGTGGGTGAGCTGCTCGTCAGGGGTGCCGAGCTCGACGATGCCGAGGTACGCCGAGGCGGGGTCGACCTGGCGCTGGTGGTCGACCCAGGCCTGGAGCAGCGAGCGCGGGATGGCGACGGCGTACAGCGGGAGGTCGAGGCGCTCGGCGACCACCTCCGACGCCTCGCGCACCCGCCGGTGGTCGCGGTGGTCGGTGCCGTCGAGGGTGACCAGCACGTCGGCACGGAAGTCCTCGGCGGCTGCCTGGACTCCCCGGACGACCTCGTCGAGGTCGACCGCGCAGAGCGTGCCGGGAGCGATGTCGCCGGTCATGTCGGAGTCCCCGAAGCCGAGCACGCGCACGTCGGTCACGTCCATGAGCCGGGCGGCCTCGCGCAGCTCTCCTTCGCGGAGCTCTCCCAGTCCCCCGGCGGGTACGACGGTCTCGTCGGTGGTCTCGCCCGCCTCCCCCCGTGTCGCGCACACGACGCTGGTGACCGCCCCGGTGGCCGCCGCGTGCATGAGCAGGGACCCACAGCCGAAGGTCTCGTCGTCGGGGTGCGCCACGACGACCTGCAGGCGCAACGGCGGCTCCGTGTCAGGACGTGGGGACAGGGGGAACATCACGCGCTCCTGGCCTCGAGAGGAGGGACCGGCCCGAGCCGGGTCGAAGACTGTCGCTGAGTCTGGCGCACCACCCGCAGGACGTCGACCCGGGTGAGCACCAGCGGAGCGTCGTCGACCCGGGGTACGTCGGTCTCCGACACGTGCTCGGCCAGGAGCCTTCCCCAGGCGAAGGCGAGGTCTGCCGTGGGCAGCACGAAACCCGACGGCGCACGGGCACCGGCGGCGGCGCCACGCGTCAGGACGTGCACCCGTCCGTGGGCCCTGCCGGCGACGCGGAGCAGCGCGTGGTGCAGCGGTGTCGTGCCGCCCACCACGACGACCACCTCCGCGTCGAAGGCGGCGATCGCGGCCTCGCCGGCTCCGTCGTCGAACCCACCGGGCCGCTCGAGCACCTCGACCCGCGACACCCAGCACCGCCGTGCTGCCCGGCGAAGCTCCTCGGCCCGCACCGCGGCGAGCGCCGCGTCCGGTCCGGGGGTCACGGCCAGGACGGCGGTCGCCGCGCCCGCCCCGGCGGCGTGGAGGAGCAGCGGGCCGCCGACGAGCGTGGCCTCGAGGGGATGCGTGACCAGCAGCTGCACCCGGGGACAGCGGCCGGAGGCCAGGGTCCGGCCCATGCTCAGCGGGAACATCGGGACCTCCTCGTCCGTAAGCAATACTGCAACAGGCAGTATTTGATACTGCACCGGGCAGTATGTCAAGATGCCGACGTGCCCGCACCCCTGACCACCACGTCGTACGCCCTGCTGGGCCTCTTGCACCTCCGTCCCTGGACCACCTACGAGCTGGCCAAACAGGTGCAGCGCAGCCTGAACTGGTTCTGGCCGCGGGCCGAGCGGAGGCTCTACGACGAGCCCAAGCTGTTGGCCTCACAGGGCCTCGTCGACGTCGAGGACCGGTGGACCGGGAAGCGCCGCAGCCGCGAGTACGCCATCACCGAGGTCGGCACGAGCGCCCTGGAGGCATGGCTCGACGAGGAGCCGGCGCCCCGGTCCACGGAGTTCGAGGGGATGCTCAAGGTGTTCTTCGGTGACGCCGGGACCCTCGAGCAGATGCGGGTCAACGTGGACCGTGTCGCGGCCGAGGCGCAGGAGCGGATCGACACCCTGGGTGCCATGGCCCTCGAGCCGCACGCCTTCCCGGAGCGGCGACACCTGAGTGCCCTCACCCTCACCCTGCAGGTCCAGCAGGAGCGCGCGATCGTGGAGTGGGCGGACTGGGCTCGCGCGGCCCTCGACCAATGGGCGTCGACGCGCGACCCGGGCGAGTGGGACGTCGCCTCCGCGCTCGCCGCGCTGCACGGACGCTAGGGGCTCTGGAACCGCACCGCGAGCACGGCGACGTCGTCGCGCAGCATCGGGTCGAGAAGGTCCTCCAGGACGCCCTCGAGGAAGGCCTCGAGCGAGCGCTCGCGGTGGCGTGCGGCGGCGGCCGCGAGCCGGTCGAGCCCGACGTCGAGGTCCTCGTCGCGTCGCTCCACCAGGCCGTCGGTGTAGAGCAGCAGCGTCGCGCCCGGAGGGATGGACGAGCGGTTGTCCGTGCGCTGCGTGGGGTCGCCGAGCCCGAGCATCGAGTCGGGTTCCTCGCTCGTCAACCACTGCACGGTGCCGTCGCGCGCGACGACGAGCATGGGCGGGTGGCCGGCGTTGGTCCACCGCAGCGTGTGCCTGCCGGCAGCGAGGTCCTCGTCGCTCTGCTCGATGCGGGCGAAGACCAACGTGGCGAGGCCCTCGACGTCGAGGTCGTCCATCGCCTGGTCGAGGCGCGTCACGTTGGAGGCCGGGGTGTCGTCGACCGCCCAGGCGAAGGCGCGGAGGGTGTTGCGGATCTGCCCCATCTGCGCGGCGGCGCTGATGTCGTGGCCGACCACGTCACCGACCATGAGGGCGGTGTCGCCGGACGGCATGATCACCGCGTCGTACCAGTCGCCGCCGATCTGGCTCTGCCGCGCCGCCGGGAGGTAGCGCGCCGCGAGCTCGAGCATGTCCGGCTCGGGGAGCTTCGGCATCAGCGCGTTCTGGAGCGTGACCAGGGCCTGCAGGCGCTGCTGGTTGAGCAGCCCGCGCTGGATGGCCTGGGAGGTGTAGACGCCGAGCGCGCTCAGCGTGATGCGACGGTCGAGGGGGATGTCGCCGATCTCGTCCCAGAGCAGCACGAGCACGCCGTACGTGCGCTCCGCGTCACCGAGAGGCACGAACGCCCGTGACTCGCCGATCCTGCTGGCGCTGGTGAACTGGGGGAACATCTCGTCCTGCTCGTGCTTGCTGCGGTAGTAGACCGGCTCGCCGCGCAGCACCGCGTCGCCGATCGGGCTGTCGTGGGCCATCCGGTGCACGTTGTAGATGTGCGCCGCCTCCCACGGGCGACCGGACGGGTCGACGAACGTGAGGCTCTCGACGTCCTCGTCGTCGGTCCGCGCCCTGACCGGGACACGGGACAACGCCCGCTCCGGGTCGCGCAGCCAGATGCCGGCGCGCAGGCAGCCGAGCTGGTCGAGCGTCACCTTCTCGAGGGCGGCCGCCACCTCGCCGAGGTCGTTGGTGTCGGCGAGGCCCTGGCTCAGCTCCAGGAGCACGCGGCTGCGGTAGGACAGCTCGCGCTGGGCCAGCTCCGTGGAGCAGGCCTGGGCGAGGTCCTCCAGGGTGGCGAGCTCCTCCTCGTCCCACTCCCGGGGCTCGCTGTCGATCGCGCAGAGCGAGCCGACGACGGCGCCGGCGGAGTCGGTGATCGGCCACCCGGCGTAGGCCACGACGCGGAGGTCGGGGATCGCCAGGTTGTCCCGGAGCCGGTCGTCCTTGCGGGCGTCGGAGATCACGAGGGGTGCGGCGTCGGCCACGACGTACTGGCAGAAGGAGTGGGTCAGCGGGGTCTCCCGCTTGGTCCCCCAGGGCTCCGGCAGCTCGCCGGCGAGGCCGCTGAACACCTGCCGGTCCGACTCGAGCGAGGGTGACCAGGCCCACCGGCACCGAGAGGGCGCGACGCACCATCCGGGCGTACCGGTCGAACGACGCGTCGGCCCCCACGGCCGCCGCGTTGCTGCTGGTCACCGGTCGGTCACCTGCCCTCCTCCAGACGTCCGAGAACCTTAACGGTCCCGCACCAGCGGAGTGTTGTTGCTCACCCGAGGGGGTACTTCCACCCTGGCAGCCTGTCCGCCCCCGGTAGCGTTGGATCGTTCAAGCCGATGCGCGCAAGGAGCACACCATCCCCGTCAACGTCTGGCCCGGATCGCCGTACCCCCTCGGGGCGACGTACGACGGCTCCGGCACCAACTTCGCCCTCTTCAGCGAAGCCGCGGAGCGTGTCGAGCTCTGCCTCTTCACGAGCCGGGGCAAGGAGTCGCGCATCGAGATGACGGAGGTCGACGCCTTCGTCTGGCACTGCTACCTCCCCTCGGTGCAGCCCGGGCAGCGCTACGGCTACCGCGTGCACGGGGCCTACGAGCCCGAGGCACGGCGTCCGCTGCAACCCGAACAAGCTGCTCCTCGACCCCTATGCCAAGGCGACCGAGGGCGACATCGACTGGGACCAGTCGCTGTTCGGCTACGACTTCGGCGACCCCGACTCGCGCAACGACGACGACTCGGCCGCGCACATGACGAAGGCCGTCGTCATCAACCCGTACTTCGACTGGGAGGGCGACCGGCGGCTCGCGATCCCCTACAACGAGACGTTCGTCTACGAGGCGCACGTCAAGGGCCTCACGCACCTGCACCCGGACGTGCCGGAGGAGCTGCGCGGGACGTACGCCGGGCTCGCCCATCCCGTCGTCACCGACCACCTGGGCCGACTCGGCGTCACCGCGATCGAGCTCATGCCGGTCCACCAGTTCATCCAGGACAGCACCCTGCTCGACAAGGGACTGCGCAACTACTGGGGCTACAACACCCTGGCCTTCCTCGCGCCGCACGCCGAGTACGCCTCCAACCCCGCTGCCGGGCAGCAGGTGCAGGAGTTCAAGGCGATGGTGAAGGCGATGCACGTCGCCGGCATCGAGGTCATCCTCGACGTCGTCTACAACCACACCGCGGAGGGCAACCACCTCGGGCCGACGCTGAGCTTCAAGGGCATCGACAACGCGGCGTACTACCGCGTCGTCGACGACGACAACCGCTACTACATGGACTACACGGGCACCGGGAACTCCCTCAACGTCCGGCACCCGCACTCGCTGCAGCTGATCATGGACTCGCTGCGCTACTGGGTCACCGAGATGCACGTCGACGGCTTCCGGTTCGACCTCGCCTCGACGCTGGCGCGGGAGTTCTACGACGTCGACCGCCTGTCGACCTTCTTCGAGCTCGTGCAGCAGGACCCGGTGGTCAGCCAGGTCAAGCTGATCGCGGAGCCGTGGGACGTCGGCCCGGGTGGCTACCAGGTCGGCAACTTCCCGCCGCAGTGGACCGAGTGGAACGGCAAGTACCGCGACACCGTCCGCGACTTCTGGCGCGGTGAGCCGACCCTCGGCGAGTTCGCGAGCCGGCTGTCGGGGTCCTCCGACCTCTACGAGCAGTCCGGCCGCCGGCCCTTCGCCAGCATCAACTTCGTGACCGCCCACGACGGCTTCACGCTGCGCGACCTCGTGTCCTACAACGAGAAGCGCAACGACGCCAACGGCGAGGACGGCAACGACGGCGAGAGCCACAACCGCTCCTGGAACCACGGCGCCGAAGGCCCCACCGACGACATCGAGGTGCTTGCCCTCCGGGCGCGGGCGCAGCGCAACTTCATCACGACGCTCCTGCTGAGCCAGGGCGTCCCGATGCTGCTCCACGGTGACGAGATGGGCCGCACCCAGCAGGGGAACAACAACACCTACGCGCAGGACAGTGACCTCAGCTGGGTGCACTGGGACCAGGTCGACGGCCCGCTGGTGGAGTTCACGGCTGCGGTGTCGCGCCTTCGAGCGGCCCACCCGATCTTCCGCCGCAAGCGGTTCTTCACCGGCAACACCGTGCGCACCGGCGACACCGAGGGCGGTGATCGCCTCAACGACATCGTGTGGTTGCACCCTGACGGCCGCCCGATGGAGGAGGGAGACTGGCGGGACGGTCGCGTGCTCGGCATGTACCTCAACGGTCACGGCATCCCGGGGACGGACGCCACGCGGCGGACCGGTCAAGGACGACCACTTCCTGCTCTACTTCAACGCCAGTTCCGAGCCGGTCCGGCTGACGCTCCCGCCGGAGGAGTACGCCGAGGCGTGGTACGTCGTCATCGACACCGCAGCCGCGCGTCTCGATGACGAGCCGCACAAGGCCTCGGAGCAGGTGACCCTCGAGCAGCGGAGCGTCCTGGTCCTCTGCGAGTACCGCGAGGACGACAGCGACCCGGAGAGCTCGGTCGCCGCGTCGCTCGTCGCGCAGGCCGAGCAGCACGGGCAGCCGGTCAAGCGTTCGCGGGCCAGGAAGTCCTGACGGTGCCGCGTCCTGCTCCCACGAGCACGTACCGCCTCCAGGTCACGGAGAGCTTCGACCTGCTCGAGGCCGCGAAGACACTGGCCTACCTGCACGAGCTCGGGGTCGACTGGGTCTACCTCTCGCCACTGCTGGCCTCGGAGTCCGGGAGCGACCACGGCTACGACGTCGCCGACCACTCGTCGATCGACCCGTCGCGAGGTCGCATCTCGGGGCTGAGCGCGCTGGCCAACGAGGCGTCGCGGCTCGGCATGGGCGTGCTCGTCGACATCGTGCCCAACCACGTGGGCATCGCCCGGCCGTGGGAGAACGAGTGGTGGTGGCACGTGCTCACCCACGGGCAGGAGTCGCCGTACGCCTCTGCCTTCGACATCGACTGGGAGCTCGCCGGTGGACGCGTGCGCATCCCCGTCGTCGGCGACGACGACCTCGGTGACGACCCCGGCTCGATCGCCAACCTGCGCGTGCTCGCGGGAGAGCTGCACTACCACGACAACCGCTTCCCGCTCGCTCCTGGAAGCGCGGACCGCGGGCCCGACGAGGACGCCAACGAGGTGCACGCGCGGCAGCACTACGAGCTGGTCTCGTGGCGCCGTGCGGACGACGACCTCAACTACCGCCGGTTCTTCGCGGTCAACACGCTCGTCGCGATCCGGGTCGAGGACCCCGAGTGGTTCAACCGGTCGCACGAGCAGGTCAAGCGGTGGTTCGACGAGGACCTCGTCGACGGGCTGCGGATCGACCACCCGGACGGTCTGCTCGACCCGGTGAAGTACCTCGACGACCTCGCCGTGCTCACCGACGGCGCCTACGTGCTCGTCGAGAAGATCCTGGAGCCCGGGGAGGCACTGCCCACGTCGTGGGCGACCGCCGGCACCACCGGGTACGACGCGATGGCGCTCGTCGACCGGGTGCTCGTCGACCCGGCCGGCCAGAAGCCGCTCGACGACCTCGAGGCCCGGCTCCGCGGCGGTGCCGTCGACTGGGAGTCGATGATCCACGGCACCAAGCGCACCGTCGCCGACACGATCCTGCGCAGCGAGACCAGGCGCATCGCCCGGGAGCTCGCGACCGACCTCGCCGGTCTCGACACACGCCTCGCGAGCTCGGCGCACTCGACCACCGAGTGGGTGGAGGACGTCGTCGCCGAGCTCCTGGCGTGCTTCCCCGTCTACCGGTCCTACCTCCCCGAGGGTCGCGAGCACCTGGAGGAAGCCTTCACCCGGGCCCGCGCGCACCGGCCCGACCTGGCGGACGCGCTCGACGCCGTCGCGCCCGTGCTCCACGACGGGTCGTCGTCGGCGGCCCAGCGGTTCCAGCAGACCAGCGGCATGGTGATGGCCAAGGGCGTGGAGGACTGCGCGTTCTACCGCTGGTCGCGACTGACCTCGCTCAACGAGGTCGGCGGAGACCCGTCGGTGTTCGCGGTGAGTGCCGACGAGTTCCACGCAGCCATGACCGAGCGCCTCTCCACGTGGCCCGACGCGATGACCGCCTCGTCGACGCACGACACGAAGCGCAGCGAGGACGTGCGGGCCCGCATCAGCGTGCTCGCCGAGCTCCCGGAGGTCTGGGCGGAGGCGCTGGGTCGCCTGCTCGAGCTCGTCCCGTTGCCGGACCCCGGCTTCGGATCCCTGCTGTGGCAGGCGATTCTCGGTGCCTGGCGCGGCCAGACCGACGGCGACCGCGAGCGTTTCCACGCGTACGCCGAGAAGGCGATGCGCGAGGCCGGCGACCGCACCACGTGGACCGCCCCCGACGAGGACTACGAACGAGCTGTGCACGCGGCTGTCGACGCCGCCTTCGACGTGCCCGCGGTGGGAGAGGTCCTCGACGACCTCGCGATCCGGGTGACGCGCGCCGGCTGGAGCAACGCTCTGGCCGCGACCCTCGTCTCGCTGACGATGCCGGGCGTTCCCGACGTCTACCAGGGCAGTGAGCTCTGGGAGCAGAGCCTGGTCGACCCCGACAACCGGCGACCGGTCGACTTCTCGGTGCGGCAGGACTGGCTCGCGCGGCTCCGCGCCGGCGAGCGGCCCCCGCTCACCGGCGAGCTCGACGATCCCGGTGCGGTGAAGCTGCTGCTGACGCACCTCGCCCTCAGTGTCCGTCGCGACCGGCCGGAGCTCCTCGACCGCTACGAGCCCCTCGTCGCACACGGGCCTGCGGCCCAGCACCTTCTCGCCTTCGACCGCGGACGGGCCGTCGCGGTCGCGACCCGCCTGCCCGTCGGCCTCGAGTCACGCGGCGGCTGGGGTGGCACGACGCTCGACCTCCCGTTCGGAGGCTGGATCGACCTGATGACCTCGCGCCGGTTCGACGGCACGGTGGCCGTGGCCGACCTGCTGTCCGACTACCCGGTCGCACTGCTGGTCCGCGAGGAGCCGTCGGCCGGCCGGACGCTCGGCCGCTTCGACGTGTGGGCCCCGCTGCCGGAGTCGGTGGCGCTGAGCGTCGCGACCCCGTCCGGTGACCGGGTGGTCCCGATGGAGCGCGACGACGCCGGGTGGTGGCGGCCGATCGGGCCGGAGCCGCTGGGCGAGGTGGACTACGGCTTCGTGGTGGGCGACACCGTCGTACCGGATCCGCGGTCGCGGCGGCAGCCGCAGGGCGTTCACGGACGCTCGCGCACCTTCGACCCCTCGGCCTACGTCTGGGGCGACAGCGACTGGACCGGGCGACAGCTCGCCGGGTCGGTCCTCTACGAGCTGCACGTCGGCACCTTCACCCCTGAAGGCACCCTCGACGCGGCGATCGACAAGCTCGACCACCTCCGTTCGATCGGCGTCGACCTCGTCGAGCTGATGCCGGTCAACTCCGTCAACGGTGACCACAACTGGGGCTACGACGGGGTCGGCTGGTTCGCGGTGCACGAGCCGTACGGCGGGCCTGCGGCGTACCAGCGCTTCGTCGACGCCGCCCACCGCGCCGGCCTCGGAGTCGTGCAGGACGTCGTGCACAACCACTTCGGGCCCTCGGGCAACTACCTGCCGCAGCTCGGCCCCTACCTCGCGGACGGTGACGGGCCCTGGGGCTCGCACGTGAACCTCGACGGTGACGGCAGTGCGGAGGTCCGCCGCTACGTGCTGGACAACGTGCGGATGTGGTTCGAGGACTTCCACGTCGACGGGCTCCGCCTCGACGCCGTGCACGCGCTCGTGGACTCCTCCGAGGTGCACCTGCTCGAGGAGATCGCGCTGCTGGCCGGTTCACTCTCCGCGCACCTGCGTCGTCCGCTCACCGTGATCGCGGAGTCGGACCTCAACGACCCGCACCTGATCACGCCGCGGGAGGCGGGAGGCTACGGGCTCGACGCCCAGTGGAGCGACGACTACCACCACGCGCTGCACGTCGCGCTGACCGGCGAGACCGACGGCTACTACGCCGACTTCGCCCCGTTGTCCGCGTTGGCCAAGGTCGCGGAGAAGGGCTTCTTCCACGACGGCACGTGGTCCTCCTTCCGTGAGCGCGAGCACGGGCGTCCCCTCGACATCGACCGCGTGCCGGCCTGGCGGCTCGTCGTCAGCGCGCAGAACCACGACCAGGTGGGCAACCGGGCGCGCGGCGACCGCTTCCCCGAGCAGCTCGACGACGACCAGCTCGCACTCGCGGCGCTGTTCACGCTGACCGGGCCGTTCACGCCGATGCTCTTCCAGGGCGAGGAGTGGGCGTCGTCGTCGCCGTTCCCGTTCTTCACCAGCCACCCCGAGCCCGACCTCGCCCGCGCGGTGAGCGAAGGGCGCGTGCGCGAGTTCGAGCGGATGGCCTGGGACGTGAGCACCGTGCCCGATCCTCAGGACCCGGGCACGTTCGCGGCGGCCAAGCTGGACTGGAGCGAGCTGGAGTCGGGACGGCACGCCACCGTGCTGCGCGTCTACCGCGAGCTCGCCGAGCTGCGGCGTCGTCTCCCTGAGCTCACCGACCCCGACATGCGGGCCACCCGCTGCACGGTCGACGAGGACGCGCGCTGGATCGTGATGCGGCGCGGCTCGCTCGTCGTGGTCGCCGCCTTCGGCGACGAGGAGGTGGAGATCGACCTCGGGGACGCCGGGATCGACCTGCTGTGGACCACGCCCACGCCGGTGGAGGTTCGCGGCGGGAAGGTTCTGCTGCCGCGCCACTCCGGTGCTCTGTTGTCGCGGTTACCCTCGAACGGTGAGTGAGGTCGAGTCGACGGTCAAGGAGACACGGACCCGTCGCATCCATCTCAAGTACGTCGTGATCGTCTTCGTCGTCCTGCTCGGACTCGTGATCGCGACGTTGGTCGTTGCGGGCGTGAAGCTGAACGACCAGATCCAGACCGATGACGCGTTCAAGGACATCCTGGGCGATCGGCCGAGGCAGTACGTGGACCCCGACGGCGGCAAGCCGGTGAACGTCTTGATCCTCGGGGTCGACTTTCGCGGCGGCGCTGATCCTGGCCGCTCGGACACCACGATCCTGCTGCATCTCTCGGCTGACCGGGAGCGCGCGTACGGCGTGAGCGTCCCGCGCGACCTCATGGTCGACCGGCCGGCGTGCAAGGACCTGAGCTCGGGTTCGACGTCCCCCGAGACCGGGCCGGTGATGTGGAACGCGGCGTACACCCTCGGCGGCTCAGCATGCACGGTGGCGCAGTTCGAGCACATGACGGGGATCCTCGTGAACCACTTCGTGGTGGTGAAGTTCCAGGCCTTCAGGGACGTGGCCAACGCGCTCGGCGGGGTCCCCGTGTGCGTGCCGAAGACCATCGACGACCCCGTGCACAAGATCTATCTCCCGGCCGGCAGGTACGACGCGACGGGCGAGACCGCGGTCAGCTACGTCCGGGCGCGGTACATGGTCGGCGACGGCAGCGACATCGGCCGGATGCTGCGGCAGCAAGCCTTCCTGGCGTCGATGGTGCGCAAGGCAACGTCGCTGGGCACGCTGGGCAACCCGGTGAAGGCCTACAAGTTCCTCGACGCCGCCACGAAGTCGTTCGTCACCGACCCGGACCTCGGGAGGATCGCGAACCTGGTCGGCATGGGTCGCGCGGTCCGCCACATCGGCCTGGACCGGATCGACTTCCTGACGATGCCGTTCGGCCCGTACGCTCCCGACCCCAACCGGCTGGCCATCGGGCCCGGTGCGCAGCGCATGTGGGACCAGCTCGAGAGTGACAAGGTCCTCGACCGGCAGTTCACCGCCGGCGCCACCACGCCCGAGGGAGCGCCCCACGGCAGCGTCGCGATGACGGGCACGGACCCGGCGGACTACGGCCTCTGCGCCGACAACTGATCGAGACGATCGTAGGTCTTGGAGAATCTTCAACCAGGGTTGGGGAAAACCCCGGTTTCCGGGTCAGGACTGTCGGTGGTCGCGCG